>CAVSJY010000005.1:0-525349 GCA_963728465.1 uncultured Solirubrobacteraceae bacterium | reverse complement strand
CGGCTCGATCGTCTCGCATGGGCACGCCTCCCCTGGCCCTCGAGAAGATGACAACGTTGTCATCCCGCTGGTGGGCGGCACGCTAACACAGGCCGGGATACTCGGCAACCTCAGCCAGGCCCGGTCACCGGAGCTCGTCGAGGATCTGGTGCACCATCGTGTCGTCGTGCCGGTTGGGGGGACGGAACTCGCCGAGCAGTCGGCCGACGACCTCATCGGTCCAGTCGTGGGTCTGCAGCAGGAGGTAGCGGAGCATGGCGATGCGCAGGTAGCGCTCGGTCTCCGTGCCGGGACCGCCGATCTCGGCGTCGCGCAGCACCCGCACCACCGGCTCGAACTCTTCGTGGAACCACGCCGTCGCGATCTCTTCACGCGACAGCAGGCGTCCCCGATCGTGGCTCGCGCGCAGGCCCCACGCCTCGACGAGCGTGGCGAGCTGCGCATATCGCCACTCGTCCGAGAGCTCGATCTGCGCGCGTGCCGCCGGCGGCAGCGGGATGCGCTCGTCGAAGACGCGCTCATGGCGCTTGAGCGGCAGGTCGCGGACCCGCAGTTGCGGCCCCGCGGAGAGCCTGGTCCTGACTTCGACGACCCGCGCCTCGATCGTCTCGTCGCCCATCGCGCGGGCTACCGACACGCGGTGGTGGCCGTCCTTGACGAAGTGGATCTCGCCGACCCGATAGACATCGATCGGCGGCATAGTGGCGCCGCGGCGACGAGCTGCGGCGATGCGTTGCCAGCGTTCCTGCGGTCCGGGAGAAACCGGGAGGAACGACCGGTCGAACTCGGTCCGGTCGCGGTCGACCGTCCCGACCACCGACTCGAGCCGGATCTCCCGCAGGCCGAGGTCGTGCTCGCCGACCGATCCAAGCGCCGCCACGACCTCGTCGAACGGGAGGATGACCGAGACGTCGTCAGGCTCCTGGCGCAGCCGCGCGCCGATGCGCGCGAGCGCCCGGCGGCGGCGCTGACGGGCGAAGTCGGCCTGCGCGTCGGCTCTCGCGAAGCCGCTGTCCACGGCCGTGGTCAGGCGGTCCGGGTTGGCAGTGCGGCGCGAGAGCGGTCCGGCTCCAAGGGCGGGATCCAGTCGCCGTGGGCGTCGAGCAGGTCGTCGACCAGCGAGCGGATCTCGTCAAGCGACAGCTCCGCGGCGGTGTGCGGGTCCAGCATCGCGGCGTGATAGACCGCGCTCGCGCCGGCCGGTGAGGGCGGCTTCGACCGTGAGCCCCTGGACGTTGATGTTGGTCTGCATCAGCGCCGCGAGATGACGCGGGAGCGCGCCGACCGCCTGCGGCTCGATGCCCGTGGCGGACGCGACGCACGGCACCTCGACGCAGCAGTCGGCCGGCAGGTTGTCGATCAACAGGCGCCGTCCGCAGCGGTTGGGGACGTTGCCGTTGAACGCGAACGGCTCGCCGGTCTCGCACGCGCGGATGATGTCCGCGCCGTACTCGGCGCTCCGCTCGCACGCCCATGGGCGAATCGTCGCGCTCGAGATCGCGTGCGCAGCGCCTCCCACTCCGCGATCTGCGCTCTGCTGCGGCGCGGGTACTCGTCCAGCGGGATGTTGAAGCGCTCGATCAGGTCGGGACGGTCGGCCTTGATGAACCACGGGACGTACTCGGCGAAGTGCTCGGAGGACTCTGTGACGAAGTAGCCGAAGTGGCGCAGCAACTCGTAGCGCACGCGGTTCCAGTCCGGGACCCGATCGTCTTGGAGTACGCGCAGCAGATCGGGATAGAGGTCCTCCCCTCCGCGCTCGAGCCGCAGGAAGAACGCGACATGGTTGATGCCGGCCACGTGGTAGTCGAGCTCGTCCGCCGGAACGGCCAGGTCGGCGGCGAGCTCGCCGGCCGTGTGCTGCACGGAGTGGCACAGCCCGACGGTCCGGATCGAGGTCGCCTCGGCCACCGCCCAGCACAGCATCGCCATCGGGTTGACGTAGTTGAGCAGCAACGCGTCGGGGCACAGCTCTTCCATGTCGCGGCACACGTCGAGCAGCACGGGGATGGTCCGCAGCCCGCGCATGATCCCGCCGACGCCGAGCGTGTCCGCGATCGTCTGGCGCAGCCCGAACCGCTTCGGCACCTCGAAGTCCACCATCGTCGACGGCTCCAGCCCGCCGACCTGGAAGGAGGTCACGACGTAGTCCGCGCCGTCCAGCGCATCGCGGCGGTCGAGCGTGGCCGCGACCGTGGCCTTCGCGCCATGCGCGTCGATCAGCTTGGACGCGACGACCTCGGACGTCCGCAGGCGATCGCGGTCGACGTCCATCAGGGCGAACGTCGTCGTGTCCCGCAGCTCGGGCAGGCTCAGGATGTCGCCGACGAGGTTGCGCGTGAAGACCGTCGAGCCGGCTCCGATGAATGCGATCTTGGGCATCAGGGCCTTCCGATGCTCATGGGATAGGTGAACGTCTGTCCGGTCGCCGCCCGATGGATTGCCACCAGGGTGAAGAGGAGCCAGTTGAGGACCAGCATGAGGCTCACGAAGAACAGGAACGGGATCAGCTGGACGGCGACCAGCGACCCGCGCGTCAGCATGAGCGCCGCGTAGATGGCCGCGAAGTACACGGCCAGCGAAACGTGGAAGCGCAGCGCCGCGCGCCCGTGGGCTCGCACGAACGGGTCGTGGCTCGCGAAGGCCGCGAGCGCGGCGGTGACGGGCGTCAGATGCGCCGCCACCGCCGCACGGGTGGGGGACGAGAGGGTCATCACTCGGAGGCGTACTCGAGCACGTTGTTGACCTGTTCGTTCATGTCCTTCATGACCTTCGCGGCGTCCTCGTCGCCGGTCAGGAACTCCTCGAGCTTCGGCTGCACGACGAGGTTGATCTGCGGTGCCTTGTCGGTGATCGGATACAGGACCGTGTTGCCTGACTTGATGTACGAGGTGAACGCGCTCACGTCGACGCCGTTCTTCTCGTGCGTGGCGACGGCCTTCGGGACCTCGCTCTCGATCGCCGGGAACACGATGGCCTCGGTGCCGACGATGCTCTGGCAGTCCTTCGAGGCCATGAAGTCGACCCACTTGCGGGCCTCGGCCTTGTTCTTGCTCCCGACCCAGATCGCGTCCGCCAGGCCGTTGTACATGCTCCAGCTTCCCTCCGGGCCTCGCGGCTGCGGCGAGAAGCCGACCTTGATCCCCTCGGTCGAGGTGTACGTGCCGATCGTCCAGTCGCCGTCGATCGCCAGTGCGATCTTCCCGCTCTGGAAGGCGCCGGTCTGGCCGAGCGTGCGGGCCTCCTCCAGCGGCGGCATGTAGCCCTTCTCGATCATGGTGCGCCACCAGGTGAACGTCTGGGCGAACCTGGGGTCGTCGTAGTGGTACTCGGTGCCCCATGGGTTCTCGTTCAGCAGCTTGAAGCCGAGGCTGGCGGCGAAGCCGGCCCACGTGGTCTGCCCGTAGGTGAGCCCGTTCGGGTCGAATCCGAGCCCGTAGGTCTTGACGTTGCCCGGGTCGAAGCCCGGTTCGTCGCCGCGCTTGCCGTTGTTGTCGACCGTGAGCTTGGCGGCGATCTGCTGGAACGTGCCGCCGTCGGCCGGGTTCCATGTCGCGGTGTCGAGTTGCTCCTTCGTGACGCCGGCGTCGGCCAGCATGTCCTCGTTGACGATGATCGCGACCGTGTCCCAGTCCTTCGGGAACCCGTACTGCCTGCCGTTGGGCGACTGCCACAGCTCGGCCAGGCCGGGGAGGTACTGGTTCATGTCGACGGTGCGCGTGTTGACGGGCTCGATCACCTCGCTCTGCACGAACTGCGGGTACTTGCTGAGGTGGTCGGTGAACACGTCGGGCGCCGTGTCGCCGATGAAGCCGCGAGCAAGCCCGCTCCAGTAGTCGCCCCAGTTCTTGTTCTCGATCTGGACCTTGATGTCCGGGTTCTGCTGCTCGAAGGCGTCCGCGCACTTCTGGTACACCGGCGCCTGGTTGGCATCCCACAGCTGGTAGCGCAGCAGGACCTTGCCGTCGGCGGTACGTTCGCCCTGCTCGTTGCCGCCGCAGCCGGCGATGACGATGGCGACGAGCGGGAGGAGTGTCAGGAGTCGTCTCATCACTTGATCCCCGAGAAGCCGATCGCGTCGACCATCCTCTTGGCCATCGCGATGAAGAGAATGATCAGCGGCAGCGATGCCAGGAAGGTGCCGGCCATCAGCGGTGCCCATGGCGGCGCTTCGGTTGGCGTCGATGACTTGAACGCGTTCAGTGCGACGGTGAGCACGCGCACGTTCTCCGAGTCACCGGTGACCAGCGGCCACATGTACTCGTGCCAGGCGGTGATGTAGGTGAGCACCGCGAGCGTGGCCAGCGGCGCGGCCATCATCGGCAGGATGAGCTGGCGGAAGATCTTCCAGCGTCCAGCGCCGTCGAGCAGGGCCGCCTCCTCCACCTCGCGGCTGATGCCCAGGAAGAACTGGCGCAGGAAGAACACCGCGAACGGCGTCATCAGGAAGAACGGCGCGACGATCCCCGGGAAGGTGTTGAGCCAGCCCAGGTTCTTGATCAGCACGAAGTTCGGGATCAGCGTGAAGATCGGCGGGATCATCATCGCCGTCAGGAACAGGAAGAACAGCTTGTCGCGGCCCGGGAAGCGCAGGCGCGCGAACGCGTAGGCCGCCATCGCGCAGAACGTCACCTGCCCGATCGTGATCAGCGTGCAGACGATCACGGAGTTGCGCAGGGCGGTGAAGAAGTTCACGTCCGCGGAGGTCAGCGTGCCGGCCGCCTCCAGCTCTGCGGTCGACGCCGAGCCGAGCGCCTGCCGCAGGTTGAGGAGCGTCGGGTTGTCCGGCACGATCGACTGTGAGCCGGTGATCAGGTCCGCGTTGGTCGACAGCGCGGTGCGGATCATCCAGAAGAACGGGAACAGGCTGACGAACAGCAGCAGCCCCATCGCGCACCATGCCGCGATGCGGCCCCACTGGACCCCGCGCTGGGCGCGCACCCGGTCCGGGCGGGCGCCACCGAGGTCGGCGGTCGGCGGCTGCGCCGGTGAGACGGTCTTTGCCATGGTCACTCCTTAGGCGAGGTCGGACTCGCCCGCCCGCAGCAGGCGCAGCTGGATGGCGGCGACGAAGACCAGCAGGGCGATCAGCCCGACCGAGAGCGCGGCTGCATAGCCGAGCGCGTTGAACTCGAATGCCTGCTGGAAGATGTACATGTAGAGCACGCGGCTGGAGTTGCCCGGGCCGCCCGGATTCCCGCCGCCGATGCCGGCGGTGGCGATCTGGATCGTGTCGAACACCTGGAAGGAGCCGACCACGGTGACCACCAGGACGAGCGCCAGCACCGGCCGCAGCAGCGGCAACGTGATCGTGCGGAACATCCGCCACTCGCTCGCGCCGTCCAGCGCCGCGGCCTCGTAGTAGCTCTTCGGGATCATCACCAGGCCGCCGAACAGCAGCAGCGCGGTGTAGCCCATGTTCTTCCAGATGTTGATGCCGGCGATCGTCGGGATCACCTGATCCGAGTCGCCGAGGAAGCCCTGCGTGCCGATGCCGATCGCGTCGAGCCAGTTGTTGACGATCCCGAGGTTCGGGTCGAGCATCCACATCCACAGCAGCGCGAGGACGGCGTTCGGGATCAGCCACGGGACGAGGACGATGCTGCGCACGACGACCGACTGGGTGAGGCGGTGCATCAGCACCGCGATGGCGAGCGCGAGGACCGTCTGGATGCCGATGTTGATGACGACGTACTTCAACGTGATCCAGAGCGCGTTCCAGAACAGGGTGTCCTGGAACATCGCCTGGTAGTTGTCGAGGCCGACCCAGCTCCCGGAGTTGCGCAGCAGGTCGAAGTCGGTGAAGCTCAGGTAGAAGCCGCGCAGCGCGGGATAGGCGTAGAAGACCACGAAGCCGACGAAGGCCGGCAGCAGGAACAGCGCCGCTGCCCGCGTGTCGGAATCGAAGCGCAGCGCCGCGCCGCCTGGCCTTGGGTCGCGCGGTTGCATGGCGCCCTACAGCGGTGGTCGCCATGACTCAGACCCCTGCCACCGGATGACCGCCGATGGCGTTGCCGGTGTCGATGTCGAAGTAGTGGATGCGGCTGGTGTCGACGACGACCTCGATCGGCTGGTCCGTGCGGGCGCGTGATTCGACGGCGAAGCGGCCGACGAGCGGCAGCTTGGCGTCATGCGCCTCGGCCTCGAGATCGGCGATCGCCGTGTCGTCGAGATCCGCCGCGACCTCCTTGACCTCCTCGGTCAGCACGGGCTTGCCGCTGATCTCCAGGTGCGCGATCAGCTCGGCGCCGAGCGCCTCGACGTTCTTGACCGTCGCGTGCAGTCGGCGCTCGCTCGGCGCGCCGCTTTCGACCGCGGCGTCCTCGAGGTGCTCGGGCCGGACGCCGAGCGCGACCTTCTTGCCGATATGGCGCTCGAGGTCCTTCGGGTCGGCGAGCGCCTCCGGATCCAAGCGCAGGAACTGGTCACCGGTGCGAGCGACGAGGTGGCCGTTCTTGCGCTCGAGCTGCGCCTCGAAGAGGTTCATCGCGGGGCTGCCGATGAAGCTCGCCACGAACAGGTTCGCGGGCGCGTTGTAGAGGCGCATCGGCGTGTCGACCTGCTGGAGCACGCCGCGGCGCATGAGCGCGACGCGATCGCCCATCGTCATCGCCTCGATCTGGTCGTGCGTGACGTACACGGTCGTGGCGCTCAGCTCGTGCTGGATGCGCGCGACCTCCGAGCGCATCTGAACGCGCAGCTTCGCGTCGAGGTTCGACAGCGGCTCGTCCATCAGGAACACCTTCGGCTTGCGGACGATCGCCCTGCCCATCGCCACGCGCTGCCGCTGGCCGCCGGACAGCGCCTTCGGCTTGCGGTCGAGCAGGTCCTGGAGCCCGATCACGCCCGCGATCTCGTTCACGCGCTGCTTGATGTCGGCCTTGCTCAACTTCTGGATCTTCAGGCCGTAGGCCATGTTGTCGTACACGCTCAGATGCGGGTAGAGCGCGTAGTTCTGGAACACCATCGCGATATCGCGCTTCTGCGGCGCGACGTCGTTGATCACCCGGTCGTCGATCACGAGCTCGCCCTCGCTGATCTCCTCCAGGCCGGCCAGCATTCGCAGGGCCGTCGTCTTCCCGCAGCCGGATGGCCCGACGAGGACCATGAACTCGCCGTCGCGGATCTCGAGGTCCAGCGAGTCCACGGCCCGGAAGCCGTTGTCGTAGACCTTCGACACGCCATCGAACGTGACGCTCGCCACGGTTCCCCCTCTCTCTCTTCCCGGACCCTGCTCGCCGCGCGAATAGTTTCCAAAGAGTCGTTAGAAATCTCCTCGCCCGGAGGTCTACGCCATGGCGCGCCTAATGTCAAGGAGTGTTTATGAAATACTCTTGCCATGGTCCCAGGGACCCCCGCCACCTCTCCGAAGCTGCTGCGCCGGATGAACGCCCACGTCGTGCTCGACGCGATGCGAGACGCGGACTCGCTCCGGGTCACCGACCTGGTCGCGATGACGGGACTGTCGCGACCGACCGTCGATGCGGTGGCCGACGACCTCGTGCGCCTGGGCTGGGTCCGCGAGGTCGGCCGCGAGCTGCCCCCGACGCGCGGCCGCCCGGCCCGTCGCCTCGTCTTCCGGGCCGATGCCGGCCACGTCGCCGCGATCGACATCGGCGAGATGAAGGTCCGCGTCGCGCTCGCCGATCTGCGCGGCGACGTGGTCGACGAGCGCCTTCAGCATTTCGACGAACGTGACGATGCCCGGGTGCGCCTGCAAGAGATCCGGCGGCTCGCGAGAGCGTCGCTGAAAGCTGCCGGCGTCTCGCGCGACGAGCTGCTGGCATCTTGCGTCGGTTGCACCGGGGGCATCGACCCCGCCAGCGGCAAGGTGCTGTTCACCAGCGCCTTCGCGGGCGTGGAGCGGCTGAACCTCCGCACCGAGCTCACCGGGGCACTCGGGAACACACTGATCTTCGAGAACGACTGCAACCTCGCAGTGATCGGCGAGCGATGGCGCGGAGTGGCCCGCGGCACGGACGACGTCATCTGCGTCCTCGCGAGCGAGCGGCTCGGCGCCGGCATCGTCGTCGGCGGCCAGCTCGTCCGCGGTCACGCGGGCGCCGCGGGCGAGATGGCATTCCTAGGCGCCTACGAAGCCCACCATGGCGCCGAGGGGGTCGCTCTGCTCGCGCGCACGCTCGGCCGCGAGGCCGCCCGCGGCGGCGACGCCGCCGCAAGCACTCTCAGGCAGCTCGCAGGCGGCGACCCCGACGCCGTCGAGTCCGAGACGGTGTTTGCGGCCGCCCGCGCCGGCGATCCGGCTTCGCAGGCGATCATCGAGGAGTCCATCAGCAGCGCCGGTCGGGCAATCGTCACGATGGCGCTGGTCCTCAACCCCGAGCTCGTCGTCATCGGCGGCGGCGTTGCAGGAGCAGGCGACGCGCTCGTCGATCCCCTTCGCCGCCGGCTCGGCGAGATGGCGCGCCTGCCGCCACGACTCGAGGCATCCTCGCTGGCAGAGAGAGGAGTGCTCGTCGGCGCGATCCGCCACGCGCTCGACGAGCTCGAACCACGGCTGCTCGACCGCTTGCATCAGGCGGCCTGAACTTGACGACGTCGCCGACGTGCTCTGGCGCCACCACACCCAGCGCAGCGACTTCCAGGTCCGGCTCGGCATCGACTAGAAGGAGACGATCATGCGTGGAGCAGTGATGTACGGGCCGGGCGACGTGCGCGTCGAGGAGCGCGACCAGCCGCGCATGGTCGAGCCGACTGACGCGATCATCCGCGTGTCGGCCGCCTGCGTGTGCGGCTCGGACCTGTGGCCGTACCGGGGCGTCGAGGACCTCGAGTGGCCCGCACCGATGGGTCACGAGTACGCCGGGATCGTCGAGGAGGTCGGCGAGGAGGTCCAGACCATCAAGCCGGGCCAGTTCGTGGTCGGCTCCTTCTGGGCCTCCGACGACACGTGCGAGATCTGCCGGGCCGGCTACCAGAGCGCCTGCGTCAACCGCGTCCCGATGGGCATGCTGGGCGCGCAGGCCGAGCTGCTGCGCGTTCCGCTGGCCGACGGCACGCTCGTCGCCACCCCGGACGTGCCCTCCGACGATCTGATCCCGAGCCTGTTGTCGGCCTCCGACGTGCTCGGCACCGGCTGGTTCGGCGCCGTGGCGGCCGAGGCCGGCCCGCGCAAGACCGTCGCCGTGGTGGGTGACGGCGCGGTCGGCCTGCTCGCCGTGCTCGCCGCCAAGCAGCTCGGTGCCGAGCGGATCATCGCCATGAGCCGCCACGAGTCACGTCAGCGCCTGGCCCGCGAGTACGGCGCCACCGACATCGTCGAAGCCCGCGGCGACGAAGGCGTCGCCGCGATCAAGCAGCTCACCGACGGGCTCGGCGCCCACTCCGTGGTCGAGGCCGTCGGCACCCAGGAGTCGATGAACCAGGCCCTCCACGCGACCCGACCGGGCGGGCACGTCGGCTTCGTCGGCGTCGCGCACGGCGTTTCCCTGGACGGCATGGACCTCTTCTGGAGCCTCGCCCACGTACACGGCGGGCCGGCGCCGGTGCGCCGCTTCCTGCCGGACTTCATCGACCTGATCTGGAGGCGCGAGATCGACCCGGGCAAGGTCTTCGACCTCGAACTGCCGCTCGACCAGGCCGCCGACGGCTACCGCGCGATGGACCAGCGAGAAGCGATCAAGGTGCTCCTGCGCCCATGATGGGCCCGACGAGCACCGCGCGCGTCAGGGCGCCGCCGATGAGGTTCGGCGTGCTCCAGCGCAGTGTCGTCGTCATCCTCGCCGACGGCCGCATCGCTCTTCAGGGCGCGTCGGTGGACAAGCGGATCTTGCCTTCTTCTCCCTCGACTCCTGAAATCTGCTGGAGCTCGCCGATGCTCTCGAGCCCCGGCACGGCTGAGTCTAGGGGGGCCTACTTCTCCTGAAGCGCGTCGAGCCCGGCGCGCAGGAACACGATGGCGTCGTCGAGCACGGCGAGCGCGTCGGTCTTGGCCCCCGGGCCGCGGTCGGCCGTCAGGTCGTCGCCGGCGCGCTCGAGCGATGTCAGCGCGGCCATCGCCGCCGCCGCGACCAGTTGCGGACGGAGGGCGTCTTTCGGCGTTTCGAGATCGCCCGCGATCGCCTCCAGCAGCAGCTCGTGGACGCGCGCCTGGACGCCGCGCTCGAAGTTGGCCAGCGCACCGTGCTCGCGGCACAGCCGCTTGCGCAGCAGCGCCTCGTCCTTGTCGCCCGACTGCTCGTCGAACAGAGCATCGACGAAGCGCCGGAGCGCGTCGAAGGTCGTCTCGCCGGCCGGGCGGTCGCGCAGCGTGCTCGCGAGGCCGTCGAGCGTGCGATCGACGTCGTGGAAGACGACCGCCTCCTTCGACGGGAAATGCGCGAAGAACGTGCGCGGCGCGACGTCGGCGGCCTCCGCGATGTCGGCGATCGTCGTCGCCTGGTAGCCGCGCTCGGCGAAGAGCCCCATCGCCGCGTCGACGATCTGCTCGCGCGTGCGCTGCTTCTTGCGTTCTCGCAGTCCCTCCGGCATGCCTCAATCCTAGCGAAGCGACTGCATTCTGCGCAAGAATGCACACGAAGCATCAATGCAGTCATTGCATTTTCGCACTGACTGTGGTTCTCTTGAGCGCATGGCACATCTCCTCGGAACCCTGGCCGCCCAGGCGGCAACTCACTGGAAGCGCTCGCTCGCGATCGTCACCGTCGTGCTCGTCGCGCTCGGCCTCGCGGCGGGCGCAGCCGGCGGCTCGTTCGTCGACAACTTCAGGACCCCAGGCACGGAGTCGCAGCGTGCGACAGACGTGCTCGATGCACGCTTCCCGGCGGCATCCGGCGACACCGCGAACGTCGTCTTCGCGGTCGAGTCGGGCACGCTGCGCGAGCCCGACAGACGCGCCGCGATCGAGCGGACGGTCCGGGCGCTCGCCGCTCAGCCCCACGTCACCGCCGCCCCGAGCCCGTACGCCGACGGCGGCGCCCGGCTCTCCGACGGCGCCCGCATCGCGTACGTGCCCGTCCAGTACGACGACATGGCGTCCGCGCTCGGCAGCGCGCCTGGCGAGCGGCTCGAGCAGGCGTCCGCGATCGGCGAGCGCGCCGGCCTCGAGGTGTCCCGCAACGGCGCGATCGTCGACCAGGCGGAGCAGGCCACCGCCCCGATCGGCGAGCTGATCGGCGTCGCGGTCGCGATCATCGTGCTCACGCTCGTCTTCCGCTCGGCGGCGGCGATGACGCTCACGCTCGTCTCGGCGCTGATCGCGCTCGGAGGCGGGCTGCTCCTGCTCCAGTTCGCCAGCGCCTTCACCGACTTCCCCAGCTTCGCGCCGACGCTCGGGATCATGCTCGGGCTCGGCGCGGGTATCGACTACGCACTGCTGATCGTCGGCCGCTACCGCGAGCAACTGGCCGACGGCGACAGCGTCGCCCACTCCGCGCGCGTAGCGAACGCCACCGCGGGCACCTCCGTCCTGGCGGCGGGAGCGATCGTCGTGGTCGCCATCGCCGCGCTGCTCGCCACTGGGATCCCGTTCGTCGGCCGGATGGGGATCGGCTCGGCGATCATCGTCGCCACGGTCGCCGTCGGCGCGGTCACCGTGCTGCCGACGCTGATGGGCGCCTTCGCCCGGCGGCTGCGGCCGAAGCGACCTGAGCACGTCGCGCCCTCGCAGCCCTTCGCGCGCTGGGCGGGAGCGATCACCCGCCGGCCGCTGGCGTCCACCATCGCCGGCACGCTGGTGCTCGTGCTACTCGCCGTGCCGTTCGCCTCCATGCGCCTCGGCCAGCCCGACGACGGCAACGACCCGCGCGACTCGACCACCCGCACCGCCTACGACCGGCTGGCCGAAGGGTTCGGCCCAGGCTTCAACGGCCCGCTCGTGCTGGCGGCGACTACGCCGGCCGACGGCACCGGCAAGCCCGCCCTTGACCGCATCCAGCGCGCCGTCGCGCAGGACCCCGACGTCGCCGTCGTCTCCCCGGCGCAGCCGTCTCCGAACGGCGACGCCGCCGTCCTCAGTGCGATTCCGAAGAGCTCGCCGCAGGACGAGCGCACGACCCAGCTCGTCGATCGCCTCCGTGACGACGTGCTTCCTCGAGCCACGGAGGGCTCGCGGGTCGAGGTCCACGTCGGCGGTGCCACCGCCACCTTCCAGGATCTCGCCGGCAAGATCGCCGGGCGGCTGCCCATTTTCATCGCGATGGTCGTCGGGCTCAGCGTGCTGCTGCTGATGGCGGTCTTCCGCTCGCTGTGGGTGCCGATCGTCTCCGCGGCGTTCAACCTGCTCTCGATCGCAGCCGCCTACGGCGTCGTCGTGCTCGTCTTCCAGGACGGCGTCGGCTCCGGCCTGCTCGGCGTCGACGGCGAGGTCCCGATCGTCTCCTTCGTCCCGCTGTTCATGTTCGCGATCCTGTTCGGGCTCTCGATGGACTACAACGTCTTCCTCCAGTCACGGATCCGCGAGGAGTACATGCGCGGCGCCGGGCCGCAGCAGAGCGTCGTTCGCGCGATGTCTCGCGTCGGCAGGATCATCCTCGCCGCCGGCGTCATCATGACGAGCGTCTTCGCCGGCTTCGCCACCGACCCCGAGGTTGTCGTCAAGACGATCGGGCTCGGCCTCGCCGCGGCGATCCTGATCGACGTCCTCGTCGTGCGCATGGTCGTGGCGCCCGCGGTGATGACGCTGCTCGGCGACCGCGCGTGGACGCTGCCCGCCTGGCTCGACCGCCGACTCCCGCGGATCTCGCTCGAGGGCGAGCTCCGCCGCCCGGCAACCGAGGGCGGTGCGGCATGACCGCCCCGATCCGGGTCGCCGTGCTCGACGACCACACCGCGGTACGGGCCGGACTGAAGGCGATCCTCGACGCGGCGCCCGGCGTGGTCGCGGTCGGCTCGGCCAACGGCGAAACGGAGCTCTACGCGCTGCTCGAGCGCACGGACCCGTCGGTCCTCATCCTCGATGTCCATCACCCCGGACTGCACGGCCTGGCGCTCAGCGTTCGCCTCAAGCGCCGTTCCGCGCGCCCGCGGATCGTCCTCCACAGCGGCCGCGGCGGCGCGCTGCTCACCGTCGCGGCTGCGGTCGCCGGCGTCGACGCGGTGGTCTCCAAGTCCGACACCGAACGGGCGCTGCTGGAGGCGATCCGCGGCGAGTCCGACACCCCGTCGCCGGTGCCGCTGGGACTCCGCGGGCGCGCCGCCGCGCGGATCGACCCCGCCGATCACGCCATCCTCGCGATGCGCCTCGCGGGCAGCACCTGGACGGAGATCGCCACCACGCTGCGGCTGTCCGCCGCCACGGTCGGCGAGCGAGCAGCGGCGATCGCCGTCCGCCTCGCCGCGCCGGAGTCACCCGCGATCCCGGCGCTGCTGTACAAAGCACCACTCCACGGTCAAGTTGATCGCCGCCTACGGGCGACTAAAGGAGGTGCGGCCGGGACAGAGCGTCCTCGCCGACGAGAGCGCTTGCCGACTCGAACTCGCCGGCTGGGCGCCCGTTGTCGTACGGGCGAAGGCCGATCTCATCCTGGAGCTCGGGATGGTCTCGGACGAATGCCACGAGATCAGTCATCGCGCGCTCGCGGGACTCGTATGTGCCGACGATGTCGCCGGTCTCGGCATAGAGCATCACGTAGGTCATGCGGTCGCTCCTATCCAGCAAGTCTAGCTCGGCTCTTCGTCGAACCTCGATACGGGAAGATCCACTCTGGCGAGTAGCTCCTCGGGGTCTCCCCACACCGTGTAGTGCTCATCGACATCGGCGTACGTGCGCGCGATCATGAATCCACACCCCTCCTCGAGGTGCACGCGGGCGATCAGCTTCGGGAACCGAATCGCGTTCTCACGAGCGGCATCCTCGGTTCCGAACACCGACAGGCCAACGTAGTCGACGTAGTCCTGCTGCGGGGCGCGTGGACGGCGCTTCCCGTCGTCGGACTGGAAGTCCCAGTCCCACGGTTCACTCCGGCCGATCGTCCGGTAGACGAACTGCCCCTCAGTAGGGATCGTGACGACTCGATACTCGGCTCGCCCTAGCCGTGCTCCCCACATTGCCACGACCTCACGCTAACCGCCGGAACGGCGGCAAGGGCGCGACGCCGGGCGATCCTCGCGTAGTGCTTTCATCGCGGCCCGCCGCGCCAACCTGTTGACTAGTGGGCGAGATGTGATCTTGACCTGTCAGAGACCCGCGATCGCAACGCCGGGTTTAGGAACGCTGCTGAAGTCGTTCCATCTTTGCCGCCCCGCACAGTGGGGATCCCGGACTTCCTACCCCACTCGGCGATGGCATTCCCCTAGTCGAAGCCCGAGGCGGAGTTCGTTCAGATCAAGCGGTCGGCGCCGCTACGAGTGCAACGGCATGCACCCAGGCCGGCGTCGTCTATCCGTTCGGCGACATAGGATTTCTATATGGCACTCGACTTGGTCGATCTGGATGACGAAACTCGTCAACAGATGACAGCTGAGGTCGAGAAGGACATCGCAACCGGCCGGCTGTTCATGAGCCCGCGTCTGACGGACTCGGGTCGGCAACAGTACCCCGAACTCCTACGAGCGGCATGCATAGCAGGCGACGACACGTCGCTAGCTAACGGTCTCGCCCGTCCTGGCATCCTCGAGTCCTTTGAGACCGCGACTCGCCGAGGTCGGGTCTACCGTAAACGCGTGCCCCACAACACGAGGTGGTCGTCACCGCCCGCGCTGTCGAGGCGTTCAAGCCGGCCGGGGGCGGAGCGCCGAGCAAGCGGTCCCGGCGCGTGGTCCTGCGGCGCTAGCGCGCACCCGAGTTAGGCTGGACCGGCCATGAGGATCGTCCAGATGTCCGATCTGCACGTCGGGGCGGCCCTGTTCCAACCTGAGTTGCTGAGGGCGGCGATCCGGGAGACGAACGAGCTCGCACCGGACCTGGTGGTGATCGCGGGGGATCTCACGATGGAGGGCTATCGGGGCGAGTTCGAAGAATGCCGCCGGTTCCTGGCCGAGCTCTCGTGTCCACACGTGGTCGTGACGATGGGCAACCACGACGCCCGCAACGTCGGCTACCGGCACTTCGAGGACTTCTTCGGCGGCCGCGAGTCAGTCCGGACCGTCGCCGTCAGCGAGGGCCGCGCGAAGGTCGTGGCGATCGACTCCACCAAGCCCGACCTCGACGAGGGGGAGGTCGGTCGCGAGCACTACGGATGGGTCGACGCCGAGCTGCGCGGCTGGACCGAGGGGCCGCGGATCGTCGTCATCCACCACCACATCCTCGCCGTCCCCGGCACCGGGCGCGACGTCAACAACCTCCGCGACGCCGGCGACTTCATGGCGATCCTGCGAGAGCTCGAGGTCGACCTCGTGCTCTCCGGTCACCGCCACGTTCCCTACGTGTGGAGCATCTCCGGGGTCCGGGTCGTGCACTCCGGGACCGTCTCGACACTGCGCGTGCGCGGGACCATGCCGCCGTCATACAACGTGATCGAGATCGACGCCGACGAGGTCAGCATCGCTCTCCGCCAGCCTGGACGCGGCGCCGAGGGGGAAGAGCCGCTCGCGCGCTTCGCGCGCGAGCCCGTCACCACCAGCCAGTTCTATCCCGAGCTCGAGCGCTTCGTGCGCTACGACCCCGCACCGTTCTCCCCGCCTCGCGCCCCCGACGTCTGACGGCTCGCGTCCGGATGCTCGATGTCGCGGCTGATGCAAGCGGCTCGTACCGAGCCGAGTGACGACGCTCACCCCGCCGGCGAGTCAAAGGACGCGGAAGCGAACGACGGCGACATCGAGACTGCCGACGTTCGCTGATCCCTCTCTCCCAGGAGAGAGTCCTATGCACAGCATCGCGATCGCCGGTTCGGCCGCGGGGCGCGCATCGCGTTCGCCGGCCTGCTGGCCGCCGTCGCGGCCGCGGTGCCGCTGGCGGGCACTGCGTCCGCCGCGCCCACCGGCTGGCTCCAGTTCCGGCCCGCACACGTCGACGGCATGTGCCTCGACGTCGCCAATCAGGCCTGGTTCCACGGCGCCGACGTCATCCAGGGCACGTGCTGGAACGGCTGGAACCAGCAGTGGAGGCTCGAGCGGGTGTCCCCCACCCAGAAGCTGTTCTTCATCCGTCCGCGGCACAACCCATACCCGATGTGCCTCGACGTGTACGGCATGAGCACCGCCCACGGTGCCGACGTCATCCAGGGCAGGTGCTCGGGCGCCACGAACCAGATGTGGAAGTTCGTGGCCGAGGACGACATCTACAACCGGACGGCGCTCGAGCCGGCTGAGCGGGGCCGCTACCGCGTCGTCGCCTTCAAGGGCAAGTGCCTCGACGTCGACGGCATGAGCCGCAGCCACACCGCCGACGTCATCCAGGGCACCTGCTGGAACCCCGGCTACAACCAGCGCTGGACGCTGGTGCCCACGAGCTGAGAAAGGACGATCGGACATGGAGATCACTCCCCTCCGCCGGCTCGCGGCCCTCGTCGCCGCGATCGCCGGGACCGCCGTGCTCGCCGTCGCGCCCGGCATCGCCCAGGCCGGCCAGTACGACTACCTGCTCCCGCCGGCCGGCACGTGCGGGTACGCCGAGTCCAACGCGTCTGCCGCGGAGGTCGCCCAGGCGGACGCGGCCGAGTGCCTGGTGAACGCCGCCCGCACGAGGTACGGCGTGCGGCCGGCCGCCACCAGCGGTCTCCTGGAGATCGCCGCCTACTTCAAGGCGCGTGACATCGGCACCTGCCAGTGGGACGCCAACCCGCACACCGCGTGCGGCCGCCCGGTGGATTACTGGCTGAACCGCTACTCCGGCTGGCAGTCGTACTGCACGGCCGGCGCGTGGGCCGAGAACGTCTTCCCGACGTGGACCGGCTTCAGCACGGCACGCGACGCCGTGCGAGGCTGGCTCGACTCCCAGCCCCACCGGCAGGCGATGCTGAACGGGCAGTACACGCACCAGGGCATGAACGTGAAGAAGTTCCCCAGCTACCGGGGCCACCCGGGCGCGCAGATCTGGGTGAACTACTTCTGCCGCTGATCGCGGCCGGCCCGAAGGACGAGCACGCGGGCGCCCCGGCATCGCCGGGGCGCTCGCGCGCCGCTAGGGCGAGAGCATCGGCAGCTGGACCGGCGACGCCGACTGCCAGTCGAGCACCTGCGACTGCTGCTGGCCGTCCCGGACGATCACGTCGATCGTGTTCGGGTCGCGCGTGTCGGTGTCCTTGCTCGGCAGCGAGAAGTCGATCTCGCCGGCGCCTCCGCCGAAGCGGAACTCCGTGACCCAGCCCATGCCCGGCGGCGGGTTGCTCCAGTAGTCCAGGTCGTAGACCGGCCGGACGAAGCCGATGCCCTCGCCTCCCTCGGCGTTGCCGAGCATCGCGACGGCGTAGCGAGCCGTGGCCAGGTCGACCGCCCCGAGCGCCGAGCGCGGCACCACGACGGCGATCTGGTGGGTCTCCGGCACCGTCAGGATCGACCCGTCGGCCACCTTGGCCCCGCCCGGCGCGTAGACGCCGGCCTGGTCGAAGCGCCCGTCGCCGACCACCGCCGTCGTCCAGGCGGACTCGATGTCGGCGTTCGTTCCCGGCAACGCAGCCTGCCGCGCGCCGGCGCCGGTGCCCAGGTAGACGTTGAACTTCTGGTGCGAGATCCCCTCGCCCCCGAAGGGATTCGTCACCGGGCCCTCGATCGTGGTGACGAAGAGCGCGTCGTCCCCGTCGACGAAGACGTCGAGGTTCCGCAGGTCGAAGATGCCCGGCACGTAGACGGGGTTCGTCGGATAGCGGTAGCCGCCGGGGGGGCCGGGGCCGTCGTCATCGCCGGCCGGATCGTCGAACCCGCCGACGCCGTGCCCCGAACGCGACGACCGTGACCTGGCGCATGTTGGTGCCGCCGTCTTCGCCCTGGGCGACGACGGTGATCTTGTTGCGGCCGCGCTCGAGTGGCACGGTCGCCTCGAACGTGCCGTCTCGGACCGTCGCCGCCTCGACGTGCGCGCCGACGCCGACGTAGACGCGCTCGGCACTGCTCGTTCCGCTCACCGTCACGCTGCGCGCGGTGGCGGTCGAGCGGTCCTGTGGCGAGCGAACCGACAGCGCCGGGATCTCGCGCCGCTCCCCGGTGGCATAGCGGCGGCGCACCACGCCGGGGGTCTCCACCGGCCGGCCGGCGCCGATCGCGCACGCGAGTCGCACGTACTGCGCCATCGCCCACGCCAGCGGGGAAGCGGTCCCCGTGGCCTTGCCCGGCGGGTAGCCGTAGGGCGCCGGCGCGGGCTGGGGCTCGTCCCAGACCTGCTCGGGGATCATGTAGCCGTCGTTGGCCGTGTTGGCCATCGTGCGCAGGAAGGGCAGCCCGTTGCGGCCCTTGGCCACCTCGTACTCGCCGCGCTCGCCGCCGAGCAGCGGCCACGCCCGCCCCTCCGTGCCCTGCGTGTTGAACGTCCACGGGGAGCCGTCGTCCTTCTCCCCGTAGCCGTCGAACGTGTAGCGATGCCAGACGCGCCCGCTCGGCGTGTCCGTGGCGAGCGACGCATCGGTCTCGGGGATCGAGGCCGCGACGTACGGATCGTTCGGCGGCTTCACGCCGAGCCGGACGAGCTCGAGGAAGCCGGCGTCGACGACCTCGTTCTCCTTGTGGACGCCGGCGGCGTTGCCGAAGTCGCGCTCGGAGCCGTCGTCGGGGTCACCGTCGTCGTCGATGCGAACGTAGTACCGGCCGTCGCCGAGCGGTCCGTCGGTGGTGAACAGCCAATCCTCGGTGCTGCGCTGCCAGAGGTCCGCGACGCCCGTCCACAGTGCGGCGCGCGCCCGGTCCCCGCGCTGACGCGCGAGGTCCGCGGCGGCCACGAGCCCGGCGATCTCCGAGGGGATCGTCGAGTTCGAGAACCCTCCGCTCTCCTCCCAGCGCTCCTGCGGCGTCGCAGGGCCCTCGCGCACGAGCGCTTCAGCGGCCTTGCGGACGCCCGGCCACGTCGCGTCGTCGGTGCGCCCGAGCTGCCACGCCAGCACGATCGGGAACGCCACCTCGTCGAGCTGGAGGTTGGTCTGGTCGGGCGTCCCGTCCACCTTGGAGTTCTGCGGGAACGTCCCGTCGTCGCGCTGCTGGCGCTCGAACAGCCACGTCACCGTGCGGTCGGCGGCGGCCCGATCCCCGGCGACGAGCATGCCCGTGGCCTGGTGGTAGAGGTCGCGCGCCCACACGAAGTGATATCCGCCGCCACCGTCGTCGGCGTTGACGGCGAAGCCCCACGGCAGCGTCAGCGAGGCGATGAACGCGCCGCGATAGGTCTTGTCCTCGTGCGCCTTCACGGTCATGACCGCAACGTCGTACTGCGTGCGCAGACGGCCGGTGAGACCGGTGTCGCAGCGGACCGCGCGCGCCGAGCCGCCGGGCGGCAGGGCGTCGGGCGGCCTCGTGAGGGGCTGCGGTGTCTGCCCCGGCAGCCGCGTCACGCGCATGCGGCGCGAGCGGCAACTGGCTCGCATGGTTCCGCTCCCGCGACGGACGCACGCGCGGAAGAAGTAGCGGCCGGCGGGCACGGTTCGCGGAATCCGCACGCGCACGACGAAGCGCCGGCTGCGACCGCCCTTCGTGAGCCTGACGTTCTGCCCGGCGTTGCGGTCCCGCGACGTGCCGCTGACCGGCAGGTACCACCCGCGCCTCGCCCTGCGGGTCCTGCGCAGGCTGAACGTCAGCCGAGCGGTGCCCGCGCGGCGACCGCGCTGGTTGGCGACACGCCCGCGAACGCGGAAGCGGGCGCCGGCGCGGGCGGCGCCCGGCACGCGGCCGAGGCGCCTGAGCCGGAACTTCGCCAGCTTCATGCGCCGCGCGGCGGCCGACGCGGTGGCCGCGCCGCCCTCGGGGCGCAGGGAGTCGAGATACGCGTGCCAGCCACGCCGGTACGCGTCGGCGCGGTCATCGAAGGATCTCGCCAGGCTGGCGCGCGCGGCGCGCTCGGCGCCGGCGACGGACTCGGCGAATCCCAGGGCGAGCGTGAACGTCGTCGCGCCCGCGGCGAGCGGCAGCTCGCCGGTCTGGAGCACGTTGCCGTCCGGCGCGGAGTCGTAGTCCCAGTCCATCCGCAGGTTGTCCGCCAGGTCCGTCCAGCCGTCGCTGACCCCGACGAAGCCGCTGGAGGTGCGAGCGAACCCGGAGGAGGCGACGAGCGCGCTGGCGACATCGCCGTCGGCGGCCAGCAACGCGACGTCTCCGCCAACCCCCTGCCTGGATGCGCTGTCGTGGCGCGAGGAGTTGCCCAGCGCCGGGTCATACAGCGCGAACAGCCGGTAGTCACCCGCGGCCAGCGGCTCGAACGAGACCCGCATGAGGACCGTGTCCCGCTGCGGGTCCGTCACGTAGGTCTTGGTGATGCGGTAGCGGCCCGACTTCGCGGTGTTGACCTGCTGATAGGTCAGAGACCGCGGATCCGCGAGCCGGACCTCATGGTCGGTGTCCTCGCTCTCGCGGTCGACGAACGACGCGCCGTCGGTGACCGCGAACTCCAGCGAGCGCACGTTCGCCGTGTCGCCGCGCGGGAAGTAGACCTCGCTCATCGCGCCGCCGGAGAGCGTGTACCAGACCTTGGACTCCCGTCTCGTCGCCGTGCCGAGGCCCTGCTTGTTGCCCGTCGTCCAGTTGGCCGAGGCCCCCGGCGCGCCCGGCGCGACGCCCTGCGCGACCGCGACCGGCGCCGCAACCCCCGCGACGAGCACGGCGATGAGCCCGGCCAGGGCGGACCTGAGGGAGGAGATCACCGAGGGCATCCTCCCCCGCAGCGCTGTGCGGAGAACTACGAGTGTCGGAAGCAGAACCGCCGCTAGCGCGCCAAGGCCGGCGTGCCGGCCGCGGCGAGGCGCCGCAGCGCGTCGATCGGGTCCGGCTCTCCGCGCGTGAGGACGTGCTCTGGAACAGCAGGAAGCGGCCAGCGGACGAACCCGGCCTCGCGGTGGTGGGCGGAGAGCGGCGAGATCTCGGTGACGACGGGCATCAACATGGCGGGCGGCTCCTCACGAGCACATGGACGTTGTGGAGACCATCGCGCGAAACGTCCGCCGCCTCGACATCCCCAGGGGTGAACTGCACCATCCCTCTGGAGGAGCTGCGCCCGCGGGCGTCAGTACCGCGTCATGAGCGCGGCCGGGCCGGGCTCCGGGACCACGTCGCGCGCGGTCAGCGGACCGTGCCCGGCGTCACAGCGCAGCTCCGCGCCGACGCCGGCCCCGCAACCTTCGTGGCGGAGCTCGACTGCCGCGCCGTCAGGGTCCGCGGTCCAGCGGTCGCCCCACTGGAGGAGCGCGACGAGCGCGGGGAACAGCTCGCGGCCCTTGTCGGTGAGCCGGTATTCCCAGCGCGGGCGGCAGCCGGACTCCTGGTAGCGGTCGCGCTCGAGGATCCCGTGGTCGACAAGCGTCGCGAGGCGCGCCGCGAGGATGTTGCGGGCGCAGCCGATCGCGCGGTGGAAGTCGTCGAAGCGGCGCACGCCGTAGAACGCCTCGCGGAGGACGAGCAGGGTCCACTTGCCGCCCACGACGTCGAGCGTGCGGCGGATCGAGCAGTTCTCGGCGCTGTAGGCGAGGCGGTCGAAGCTCATCACCTGGATGGTACCTGGGTTGACAAACGCAACCCACGGGCCTAGCTTGGTTTTCCGACCAAAATTCAGCCGCTCGGACGACCGCGCGGGAGAGAGGCAATGCTATGCCGATGCTCGACGCGTACATCCCCGAAGGCGGCCTGCCGGCCGAGACCGAGCCCCGTGAGCAGGTGGTCGCATGATCGCGCCCGATCGCGGCACGGCCGCGGCCGCCGGAACCATCGCCGTCGGCCTGACCGGCACCATCGTCGATCCCAACGGCGTCGTCGGCGTCGTCCTGTTCGGCGCCGCCGCCGCGGCGGTGCTCTACCTCATCGCGCGCGCCGTGGCCGGCAGTCGGCTGCGCCTGTCCTCGCCCGTGCGCGTGCCGTCGCCGACGCGCGTGCCGATGCTCGTCCGCTGGCGCACGATCGCGCTGATGGCGGTCGGCGCGGGCGCGCTGCTCGGCGCCACCAACCTGTTCGACGCGAACGGCCAGGCCGCTTCCGACCGCGTCCTCAACGACGCCACCTTCCTCGGCGGCTTCGCGCTCGTGGCAGGACTCGCCCTCATCGCGCTCGGCACGGCGCTGCGGTGGGCGCGGAGCGCCGTCACGAGCTGACCAACCTCAGGGCAGGTGCGGCGGGGCGGGGTTGACCCGCGCGCGAGTGCGACCGAGACTTCGTCGGACGTCGGCCCAGGAAGAGGAGGACGAGATGAGCGTCGAGGCGACCCGCGGCTACTCGATCGCCGGGCGGGAGGACGCGCTGGACTTCATGGCGGAGTATCCGGGCTACGGCGAGCAGCGCTGGTACAGCGACGCGCTCGGGAGCGAGCAGGTGTCGTTCAGCTGGCGGAGCATGCCGCCGGGGACGGGTGGGCGCGGCAGCTACGGCCACCGTCACCCCGGCCAGGAGGAGGTCTACTTCGTGATCGCCGGCACGGTGGCGTTCAAGGTGGGCGACGACGTCTTCGAGGCCGGCCCGCAGACCGCCGTGCGGATGACGGGCGAGGAGCCCTACTCGCTCCACAACGACAGCGACGCCGAAGCCGAGCTGCTGATCTTCTCGGTGCGGCTCCCCGAGATGCCGTTCGAGAAGGTGGACGGCTTCTGGCCGTAGGCGGGCGTCCTCAGCCCGGCAGCACGAACCGGACTCGCCCTACGAGCTCGCGGGCCGGCACCGGCCCGAGGGCGCGGCTGTCGATCGAGACCTCGGCGTGGTCGCCCAGCAGGAAGACCTGACCGGGCGGGACGGTGAGCGTCTCGTCGCGGCCGGGGTTCGGCGTGCCGGCGATCGGCTGCGCGCGGCCGTTGACGGTCACGCTGTGGTCGCTGAACGCGACCCGGTCGCCGCCGACCGCGGCCACGCGCTTGATCGCGCGGCCGTCGGTCCCGAGCGGGTAGCGGAACTCGACGATGTCGCCTCGCTCGACGGCGCGTCCGTCCAGGGCGCTGACGGCGACCCAGTCGCCCTTTTCGACGGCCGTGGCCATTGAGCCGCTCGTGATGTGCACGAGGTGAAGGCCGCCGGCCTGGGCGACGACCCCGAAGCCGCCGCCGATGACGACGGCGGCGGCGATCCACGCGAGGCTCGTCAGGCGCATCGGCGATACACGCCCGCGGCCTGGATCACGCGCGTCGTGGTGGTGCCCGTGCCGAGGTCGGCCGTGGCGCACGGTGTCCCGGCCGGCGGCGGCGAGACGACGGCGACGTAGCTCGACGACCACTTGATCACGGTCGTCTTGACCGCGGTGTTGACGTACACCGCCGGGGCGTTGACGCCAGTGCTGCCGGACAGCGATGAGGTGAGCCTCGCGGGCTCGGGCGCGAGCGCGGAGCCCGCGCCGGAGGCGAAGGTGGCGGCGCCACTGCCCGTGAGGGCCAGCGCGGCGACGATGAAGGTAAGGAGCTTGGGCATGCCCGGCAGTCTGCGCCGGGCACGGCGCGGCTTCCGCGTCGTTTGACCCGCTCGGGATGTGAGGCGGCGCACACTCCCGGCGCGGATGGTTCACCATCCGTGGCGGATGGACGTCGTCGAGGGTGTTGTCCTGGTGGGGTCGACGCTCGCCATGGGCCTCATGGCGGGCGTCTTCGCCATCTACGCCAACGCGATCATGCCGGGCCTGCGTCGCACGGAGGACCGGGCGTTCGTGAGCGCGTTCCAGGCGATCGACGGCGCGATCGTCAATCCGGCCTTCCTGCTCTCGTTCGTGGGCGCGCTCATCCTCACGGGCCTCGCCGCGCTGCTCCAGATCGGCGAGCCCCCGCTGCCGTGGATCGCCGCGGCGTTCGTCCTCTACCTGGCGGTGTTCGCCATCACGATCGGGGTCAACGTCTCGCTCAACGACGCCATCAAGGCGGCGGGGAGCGCCGGCGATCCGGCCAGCGTGCGCGAGCGCTTCGACGAGCCGCGCTGGGTCCGCTGGAACCTGGTCCGCGCGCTGGCCACCACGCTCGCGTTCGGCTGCCTCGCCTGGGCGCTCGTCGAGTTCGGGCGCAATCTCTAGACGACCTCATCCGCGAACGGGACGAGGTCCTGACGTAGCGACCGTCACGGCCTGAACATCACGTACCGGTCACATCCGATCGTCGCGAGGGGTCAATGCGTCGACAGACCAAATCCGACGGATGTGACAGGAGGCAGTTGTGCAGACGAAGATCGCAGTCGCGGGCGCGACCGGAAGGCTGGGCCACCACGTCGTCGACATCCTCGAGGCGCGCGGGCACGAGGTCGTCGCGATGGCCCGGTCCACCGGCGTGGACGTCATCACCGGCGCCGGCCTGGCGGACGCCCTCGAGGGCGTCGAGTGCCTGGTCGACGCCGCCACCGGGCCGTCGCCCGACGAGAAGGAGGCCACGGAGTTCTTCACCACCGCGGCCCGGAACCTGCACGAGGCGGCCCTGGGCGCCGGCGTGCAGCGGCTGGTCGTGGTCTCGATCGTCGGCATCGACCGGTTGGACTCCGGCTACAACGCCGCGAAGCTCGCCCAGGAGCGGGCGACGCTCGCCGGCCCGATCCCGGCGCGGATCCTGCGCGCGACGCAGTTCCACGAGTTCGTCGGCGCGCTCGTGGAGTGGGGCCACCAGGGCGACGTGAGCTACGTGCCGAAGATGCGCACCCAGCTCGTCGCCGCGCGGACCGTCGCCGAGGCGCTCGCGGACCTCGCCCTCGAGCCGGCGCCGGGACCGATGCTGGAGATCGCGGGACCGCGCGAGGAGAGCATGGTCGAGGCGGCGAGGCTGCTCATGGCCCGGCGCGGCGAGCCCGTCCGGATCGAGGGCGTCACGTGGGACGAGCGCTACGAGGCCGGCGCGGCGCTGCCCGGCCCGGACGCCACGCTCGCCGGCCCGACCTTCGAGGAGTGGCTCGCGCGGGATGGTGAGGCGGTCACGGCCTAGAGACGGGGCGAGGTTCGGGGGTTTCCCCGGCGCGAACACGGCCGCCGGCGTTGGACGGTCGCGCGGTCACATCCCCCACGGCGACGCCGGCCGTGCCGCGCCGTCCGGCGGGCGCCGGCGGCCGCGGCGGCGGCGAGTGATGAGCGCCGGCTGAGTTTGGTCGCCGAAAGCGCCGGGGTAGGCGTCCAGGCAGGTCAAGGCGCCCGGCGGGAGGTAGCCCGGGCGCAGTGAAGGAGGCGCTATGTCTTCGACAGGCGGACGGTTCACGCGCGACGGCGTGACGAACGGCACCGGCAACGGTCGCACCAACGGGTCGGGACGCAACGGCCACGGAGGTGATGACTCGCTGCGCCGCGGGCAGGTCCGGCGGGCCCTGTTCGCCAGCACGGTCGGGACGTCGGTCGAGTGGTACGACTTCTTCCTCTACGGGACCGCCGCGGCGCTGGTGTTCCCGGAGCTCTTCTTCCCGGAGTCGAGCCATTACGCGGGCGCGCTGGCGTCGTTCGCGATCTACGCGGTCGGCTTCGCCGCTCGTCCGGTGGGCGCGGCGATCTTCGGCCACTGGGGCGACCGGATCGGCCGTAAGGCGACGCTGATCTCGACGCTGCTGCTGATGGGTATCGCGAGCGTGCTGATCGGCTGCATGCCGACGTACGGCTCGATCGGGCATCTGGGCGCCCACGCTCCTCGTCGTCCTGCGTCTGCTTCAGGGCATCGGCGTCGGCGGTGAGTGGGGCGGCTCGGTCACCCTCAGCATGGAGTGGGGCGACCCGCGACGGCGCGGCTTCATCGCCAGCCTGCCGCAGGCGGGCGTGCCGATCGGCCTGCTGCTCTCCACCGGAGCGGTGACGCTGTGCAGCAACCTCACCGGCGACGGCTTCGAGACGTGGGGCTGGCGGATCCCGTTCCTGGCGAGCGTGCTGCTCATCGGCATCGGGCTGTGGGTCCGGCTGGGCGTCCTCGAGTCGCCGCTGTTCGCCCGCGAGATCGAGGCCAAGCGCGTCGAGCGCACCGCCGATCGTCGAGGTCATCAAGCGCAACCCGCGCGAGATCGTCCTGAGCGCGCTGCTGCGGATGTCCGAGCAGATGCCGTTCTACATCTTCACGGTGTTCGTGCTCGAGTACGCGACCGAGGACCTCGGCTTCGAGAAGACCTTCGCTACCAACGCGGTGATGGTGGCCGCGGGGCTCGCGCTGTTCTTCGTGCCGTTCTTCGGGCACCTGTCCGACCGCATCGGCCGCAAGCGCATGTACATCACGGGCGCCGTGCTGACCGGTCTGTGGGCGCTCCCGTACTTCGCGCTGCTGAACACGAAGGACTCGACGATCGTGTTCGTGGCGATCGCGATCTCGCTGATCCCGCACAACATGCAGTACGGCCCGCAGGCGGCGCTGATCGCCGAGAGCTTCACGACCCGCCTGCGCTACAGCGGCGCGGGCATCGGCTACCAGCTCGCCTCGGTCGTCGCGGGCGGCCCCGCGCCGCTGCTGGCGGTATGGATGCTGCATACGTTCGACAGCACCCTGCCGATCGCGCTCTACATCGTCGCCGGCGCCGTCATCACGGTGATCGCGACGGTGCTGCTGCCCGAGTCGGGGCGCGCGGCGGTCGCGCGCGAGCTCGAGGCCGGCGCCGACGCACCGGTCCCGGAGGCCGCGCGCCGATCCGAAGGGAGAGTCACCGCCGGGGTGTCCTAGCCGCCAGCTGGGTGGACGAGAGGTCGCGAGTCTGGCCCCCGGCGTACGATCGTCGGGGGAGCGGCTTCACATGCTGGCGGCGGGCGTCCTTGCTCCCCCGTGGAGTGGCGGCGCGGGGCCTGAGGTCGGGCGCGACGAGTTTTCGCCGCGCCCGCCGTCACACCTACCATGACCACCACGCCACACACCGCGCTCGACCAGTCCGCGTTCACCGCGAGCGTGCAGCGGCACCGCCGCGAGCTGCACGTCCACTGCTACAGGATGCTCGGGTCGTTCGAGGAGTCCGAGGACGCCGTGCAGGAGACGTTCCTGCGCGCATGGCGACGGCGCGACACGCTCAAGGAGCACAGCGCTCTGCGCGCATGGCTGTACAAGATCGCGACGAACGCGTGCCTCGACGCGCTCGACAAGCGGCCGCGCCGACCGACGGCGAGCGGCGAGGTCCTGTGGCTTCAACCGTATCCCGACGAGCTGCTCGAGGAGCTCGCCGGCGATGAGGACGACCCGGAGGCCGCGACGCTCTCGAAGGAGACGATCGAGCTCGCCTACATCGTCGCCATCCAGCGGCTCGTGCCGCTCCAGCGCGCCGTGCTGATCCTGCGCGACGTGCTCGGCTGCTCGGCCAAGGAGACCGCGTTCGTGCTCGAGACCTCGGTGCCGGCGGTCAACAGCGCGCTCCGGCGCGCGCGGGCGGCGATGCGCGAGCACCTGCCGGAGCGCCGCAGCGAATGGGCGCCGGGCACGGACGTCACGGCCGCCGAGCGCGAGTTGCTCGAGCGGTACGTGCGGTACAGCGAGACACCCGACCCCGAGGCCCTCAAGCGGGTGCTCGGCGACGACGTGCGGTTCTCGATGCCGCCCGAGCCCGGGGTGTGGCAGGGTCGCGACGCGGTGGTGCAGGGGTGGATCGACGGCGGCTTCGGCTCGGAGGCGTTCGGCTCGATGCGGTGCCTGATCACGCGGGCCAACAGGCAGCCGGCCGTTGCCTGCTACGTCCACCGGCCCGGCGACGACGGCCATCACCCGATGGCGATCGACGTCCTCACGATCGCCGGCGGCGAGATCGCCGACATCGTTACGTTCGGCCCCTCGCTGTTCGGCGTCTTCGGCCTGCCGTCCAAGCTCTGAGACGTGCGGACGCCGCAGTGGCTCAGCGTCACCTGGCCGGGCTGACGCGCGTCACGGGCGTGGCTGAGGTCGGGGCGCCGTCACGACCTCCCGATGCGGCGCTCGCAAGCTCGCGCCCTGAGCGCATCGGGAGGCCGCGCCGCGCCCCGCCCATCGACCCGCCGCTTGAGCCCGCCACGTACACCACCCTCTGGGGGAGGCCCCGGTGGGGGCAGCTACCGGCCGGCGCCTGGGCCATCTGCTCCTTGTGGGGTCGCGATCGGAATACCCGGCCGGCAGAGACCGCGGCGGTCTCCGGGTGGCCGGGTCGGGCCGGCCTGATTCAACGATCGCTGCGCCCAGGACCACCGCCTGGCCGGTCAGACCAGCACTACGCCTACCGACCGCACGTACGCGACAGACCCGCGATGCCCGTGTTGGCTAGAAGGGGAGCGTGCACTGCCCTCGGGCGGAGTGACTTATGTCTCTCCGCTTCATGTTCACCTACCTGGCGCTAGTCAGCCCACCAGTCGCGCTGTCCCTCGACGTCTTCACGCGGAGCTTCGCCGAGATTGGGAGCGCCGATGACGATGATCTCGAGGCCCTCGGGCCCGGCCTCGTAGCCTCGCCACGTACCGGGCGAGACGCGCACCGCGTCCCACTCCTTGAGCTCGACGATCTCGTCGTCGAGCTTCATCCGCCCGCTCCCGCGCAGGACCACGTACACCTCCTCCTGCCTCTTGTGCGTGTGGCCGTACGGAAAGCGATAGCCGGGCGGGACGCGCTGGTAGCCCAGGCCGGATTGCTCGAGCTCGAGCGCCTCGGTCGCCAAGCGGAACTCCAGGTCCGGCGCGCCGTCGAACCTGGAGCCGACGTCCTCCAGGTCCTCCTTGAAGTTCCTGAGCGTGAACGGCACGGTCGCAATCCTACGGTGCCGGCTGGGGTGGCCGGTCTGATGCGTCGAGCGCCGACGTGGCGAACCAGCGACGCGCCCGGCCCGCGGGGCGGATCGTTAACGTCACGCTCTCGCCGCGCCACGGCCTCACCGGCATGACGCACTCGAGCGCCGCCCGCGGCGCCGTCAGAGCTACGTGCGCCCGGCCGCTCGCGAATCGGCGCCCGACGGGCTATCCGTGCGTGCGGACCGCCGGCCAACTTCGACACGCGCAAGCGCCGAACGAAGAGGCCGGCGGTGTCACTCCGACTCATCGCGGGCGCGCCTGTAGCGCTCGTAGATCACGCGCGAGCCGAACGTCCGTCGTCTCGATCAGCTCCAGGTCCACCCGGTCCGCGAGCGGCGGGAAGAACGGCGTGCCGCGCGCCGTGGACCACCGGTTGACGAACAGCCGGTACTCGTCGACGAGCCCCAGCTCGATGCGAGTCGGCGGCAAGCCCGGCGCCGCCGACGGCCGGTCCTTGCCCGGCTCTGCCTTCAGCGCTGCGACCTCCTCGGCCACGCTGTCCGCTGCCAGCCGGGCGTTGCCGGCGTCGCGCTCGAGCGTCGCGAGAAGCGATCTTCGGCAGCGCCTGCCAGATGCGCGCGAACTCCACTCGGTCGCTCCGACCCCCGGCTGCTCGTGCGCGGTCTCCCAGAACACCATCACCTCGTAGAGCCGCGCGGCCGCACAGGTGGGCGCCCAGCTCGAGCGTCTGCTCGTTGTGGAACCGATGCAGCTCCTCGTCGGGCGCCGACCAGTCGAGCTCGCCGCCGGGCCCGGCGATGTAGCCGTCCAGCGGAGACCCCCTCGAGTAGATCAGCTGGCTCCGCCTGCCATATGGCACTCCGTGACGCCATCGGGAGCTGGCGCGCGCCTGCGTCGTGCCAGTGCACCCCGGGAGCGATCGCGTTGCGAAGCGATGCCGTTCGTGACAACCGTGCGCCGCTCGGCGCGATTGTCCCGATAGCGCATCGCAGGATGCGCAACGTGACAATGACCGGCGATCGCGGTCGTCGTTGTCACGTTGTGCACGCCTGACATGCAGTTCGTGACAAGCGGCGATGCCGGCCGCCCGCGTCGTCACGAAGCGCATGCTGGGCCTCGACGAAATCGAGCATCGAGCGGATGGGACGGCCGGAGCCGGCGCGTGATTCGGTTCGTGCCCACGTCGGCCTCGGCACAGGGGGTCGTCTGGACCGTAAGTGCGGCCGGAGACGTAGTGCGGGTCTGACCGGCCAGGCGGTGGTCCTGGGCGCGCGTAGCGCAGCGATCGTTGAATCAGGCCGGCCCGACCCGGCCGGCGGAGACCGCAGCGGCCCCTGCCGGCCGGGTATTCCGATCGCGACCCCACAACGAGCAGATGGCCCGGGCGCCTGCCGGTAGCTGCCCCCACCAGGGCCTCCCAACGAGGGTGACGTACGTGACGGGCTCAGCGGTGGGTGGATGGGCGGGGCGCGGCGCGGCCTCCCGATGCGCTCAGGGCGCGAGCTTGCGAGCGCCGCATCGGGAGGTCGTGACGGCGCCCCGACCTCAGCCACGTCAGGGGACGAACCTCCCCGAACGAGCAGTAAACCCCCCTTGACGCTCGCATGACCGCGGCAGAGAGTCCGCCGATGCGCCGCTTCGCAACCGGGTGCGTCGCCGCTGCCGCGTGTGCGGCCGCCGCGGCCGCGCCGGCCCCCGCTCGCACCGCCCCCGGCCAGGTGTTCGCGCCGAACCCGGTGGCCGACCTCGGGATCCAGACGCTGACCGACCAGAAGGACGCGGATTACTTCTCGGCGGACCCCATGCTCAGGCGCGCGTACCACCGCGTGACGCTCACGAACCTGGATGCCTCGGGCACGCTGACCGGCGACTGGGCGAAGGTGGTCAGCGAGACCGGCAATCCGGCGCGGGACACGGGCAGCGGGTTCATCTACACGCGCAACCAGGACCAGTTCGAGCAGACGATGGCCTACCACTGGGTGACGCAGGCGCAGAACTACATCCAGTCGCTCGGCTTCGGCTCGACGCTGCCCGCCGTCAACAAGCGCCGGCAGCTGCTGCGGGTCGACCAGTTCGGCGGCGACAACTCGTTCTTCCGCGACGAGACCAGGAAGCTGAGCATCACGCTCGGCAAGGGCGGCGTCGACGACGCCGAGGACGCCGAGGTGATCGTCCACGAGTACGGTCACTCCGTACAGGACGACCAGGTGCCGGGCTTCGGGACGACCCCGGACGCCGGCGCCATCGGCGAGGCGTTCGGCGACTACCTCGCCGTGACCGTGTCAGCCGCCTTCGCGCCGACCGCCGACGAGGCGTGCGTGGCCGACTGGGACTCCATCTCGTACACGTTCGACGTCCCGCACTGCCTGAGGCGCGTCGACACCGACAAGCACTACCCGGAGGACCTCCGCGATCCGCGCGAGGTGCACGCCGACGGCGAGATCTGGTCGCGCGCGCTGTGGGACATGCGCAACGCGCTCGGGGCGAAGCTCGCGGACACGATCATCATCCGCGCCCAGTTCGGCTTCACGGCCGACATCAGCATGCCCGCGGCGGCCGCCCAGACCATCAGGACCGCGAGGCTCTACGGCGTCAAAGCGGAGCGCGCCGCCCGCGCCGCGTTCGCCGCGCGGGGGCTGGCGTAGCTCGGGACCCGCGGAAGGTGAGAGCATGCGCGCATGCCGCCAGATCTCGCCACCCTCACGGCGCAGGACTTCGAACCGCTCCTGCATGAGCGCTTCACCCTCGGATCGCAGTTCGAGGTCGAGCTGATCGAGGTGTCCGCGAGCGACGACCCGGGCCCGTCGCGAGCACAGTTCTCGCTGGTCTTCCGCGGCGGCCCCAGCCCGCCGCTTCCGCAGGGCATCCACGCCCTCGAGCACTCGAAGCTGGGCCGGCTCGACCTCTTCCTCGTCCCGCTCGGCCCCGACGACGCCGGCCAGCGCTACGAGGCCGTGTTCACGTAGGCGCGCGCTCCATCAGCACGTAGACGCCGTGCTCGCCGGCCGGCCGGAAGCCGAGGCGCTCGTACAGCGCTCCGCGCGGGGTTGTTCGCCTCCACGTGGATGGACAGCTTGCGGCCGCTCTCCTCGGCCTCGGCGATCAGGGCGCGAAGGAGGCCGGTGCCGATCCCGCGCCCACGGAACGCCGGCGCCAGCGCGATGTCCATGATGCGGACGTCGCTCGGACCACGGTGCACGTACAGCCGCCCCGCGGGCTCGCCGTCGACCTCGATCACGTCGAGCGTCGCGCCCGGATAGTGCTCGCGGTAGTGCGCGTCCTGCGCGGCGAACTGGTGCTCGACGAACGCACGGCGCGCCGCGGCGTCCCACGGCACGTGCGCGAGCTCCGGCTCGCGCACGCTGCCGTACAGCTCGACCAGGAACTCGCGATCGTCGCCGGCCACCGGCCGCAGCCGCGGCTCCGCCACTAGGTGCGGGGCGGGAAGACGCCCTGGAGCGCGATGTTGAAGTAGAACGTCAGGTACGGCTGCATGTTGTTGTGCGGCTGATCGCCGCCCGCCGGCGCGAGCGCCGCGGGGTTCATCGTCGTCATCGTCGCCGGCGGCGCCTTGTAGGCGACGCCGCCCGCGGACTGCGCGAGGGCGCGGACGTCTGACGGCGCCTGGAGGTTCGCAGGGAACGCGTTCGCCTGCATGGCGTGGCTGTGCGCCGGGATCTCGCTCTCCAGCAGCGTGACGGTCTCGCTCCCTCCCGTCTCGCCCAGGTCGTGCAGGCTCAGCCCGGGGCCCTGACCCGGATGCATCGGTGCGCTGCCCTGAAGGTCGGGCAGCGCGAAGTTCGACTTCCCGTCCCCGCCATACGTGGTGCCCAGGAGCGAGAACAGCGCGGTGTTCTGCGAGAGCGGCAGCAGCTGGCCGTCGCACCACGCCCAGCCCTTCGGGGCGAAGTTGAACGGGAAGATCCTGATCTCGGCGACGAACGGGTCGGCATGGATCCTCCTAGGTCGGCGAAGGGAAGATGCCGAACATCGAGATGATGAAGTCGACGCACAGGTACGGCTGGAAGTTCGTGTGCGGCTGCGAGCCCCCCACCGGTCCGATCGCCTGGTTGGACATCGGCACGTTCGCGGCAGTCTCGCGGTACAGGTTGATGTTCCCGGCCGCGGCGAGGATGTTGTTCCCCGGGTTGGGGCTGGTGCCCACGGCATTGGTCGCCAAGCAACGGATGGCTGTGGGTGGCCATCTGGTTGACGGTGAGGGTGATCTCCTCGGCGCCGCCCTGTCTCGGCGAGGATGAACCCGTTGCCCTGGTGGATCGGGAGCCGGCCGCGGAGGTCGGGCAGTTGGAAGGTGCTCTCCCCGTCGCCGCCGTACGTCGTACCGATGAGCTGGAAGAGCGTCTCGTTCTCGGAGATCGGTAGGAGCTGGCCCTCGCAGAACATCCATCCCGCAGGCGCGAAGTTCCCCGCGAACATCCGGATCTCGCCGACGTAAGGCTGGGACATGGTCCGGTGTCCTCTCCTAGGTGGGGCTCGGGAAGATGCCCACGAGCGCGATGCAGAAGGTCAGCGTCAGGAACGGCTGCATGTTGACGTGCGCTTGGCTCCCGCCCACGTTCGTCACCGAGCTGGCGACGAGCGCCGTGTTGGGAGGCGGAGCGGCGTACTGGTTCGCGCCGGATGCGAGCAGGTTGCCGGCCGGCGCGTCGACGACGGCGTTGTCCGACGTTGCGCTCGCCACGTGCTGGTGCTCCGGGATCTCCGCGATCGACAGCGTGTGCGCCTGCTCCCCGCCCTTCTCAGCGAGCGTGTGGCCGGAGCCGACGTGGATCGGGGTGCGTGCGCGCAGATCGGGCAGTTGGAAGTTCACGCGGCCGTCGCCGCCGAACATCGTGCCCAGCAGCGAGAACAAGGCCTGGTTCTGGTTGATCGGTAGCAGCTGACCGTTGCAGAGCGCCCAGCCCTTGGGGGCGAAGACGAAGCTCATCATGCGGATCTCTCCGAGGAACGGCTCAGCCATCGGGTGTTCCAATCGTCGCGGGGGGCGTGGTCAGCTTCATGGCAGTGGGGGCGTTGCCGGGAGTGCGCACGCCGCGGCGCTTCCCGCCGGGGCCAGGTTGCTCAGGATCGCCGTGAGCGCGCCCGGGGTACCGGTGTTGCGGCTGTTGAAGTAGGTCGACAGGTCGCCACCGCCGAAGTCGCGCAGCGTGAGCGTGTTGGCGGCGAAGTCACGGGCGACGCCGATGTCGGAAGGCGACCCGCCGCTGGCGACGGTGTTCCTCAGCGCTGCCGTCGCGCCGCCGAAGTCGAAGCACACGTCGGTGGAGTCGCCGGCGGTCGCGCCGGCCTCGAGCAGGACGCGGAAGTGAACGTTGTCGTCCGGGTTCTGGATCGTGTTGCCGGTCACCGTGTAGTCGGTGTTCTGGCCGGTGCCCTCGTTGCCGTACAGGTACATGCCCTGCTGCTGGAAGTGCTGGATCGTGTTGTTGCGGATCTCGAACTTGTTGGTGCCGTTGCCGGCCGACCGGCCCCAGAGCCCGATGCCGTTCTCGGAGCCGGAGCCCGCCGCGGCGGTGCCGATGCGGTTGTTGGTGACGATCACGTCGGTGGTCGCGGCGCTCGTCGAGTTCGGGCCCGGGTTGAGGATGAGGCCGGAGCCGAGGCTCCCGCTGAAGTCGTTGTTGTCCAGCTTCAGCCTCGTCTGCGAGGCGTCCCCAGGGCTCATCGAGAGCGCGGCGTTGTTCGGCACGTTGTTGACGCCCTGAACCACGTCGTTGTTGGTGAACGTGACGTTCATGTTCGGCGAGGCGGGCGGCGTGCCCACGGCGACCTGGAAGCCGTCGTCACGGTTGTGCAGGAACAGGCTGCCCGTGATCGAGGCCGTCATGGTCGTGGCGTTGGCGTTGCCTCGCAGCAGGAGCCCGTCGGCGCCGCTGGTGGCGGAGTTGTCGGAGATCGTCGAGTTGGTGACGGTGAGGCCGAGCGTGCCGTTGTCGTTCTCCCAGCGCGCGTTGTCCTCGGCGGAGCCGCTGATCGTCGACGTGTTGATCGAGCTGGTGCCCCTCACGTTCGCGAAGTCGAGGCCGCGGTGACCGACCGCGGTGCCGTTGCTCTGCACCAGCGTCCGGATGAGGTCGATGCCCGGGGCGCTCGTCGTCCCGACGTTGCTGGCGCGGATGCCGTCGTCTGCCCCGAGTTGACGCGCATCCGGGTCAGGCTGACGCCACCCGGGACGCTGGTCAGGTTGATCGCGGCGCTCCCCGCGCTCGAGATCGTGCCGCCGGTGCAGTCGCCCGTGGCGGGCGGGGTCTGCGTGGCGGGGCTCGTAGCCGTGTTCACGTCGCCACCACAGACGCCCGCGGAGTTGCCGGTGACGATCAGGCCGGCCGGCGAGGCCGTGTTGTTGAGCACGATGCCGCTCGTGGTCGGGTCGGTCGACGTGATGCTGCGGAACTCCAAGTCGTCCGTTGCCACCGAGCCGATGTCGGTGTTCGTCACGTTGAGCGCGGTCCCGGTCGTGGTGTTGATCGTGTTCGCGCTGCCGGTGACCCTGAGGATGCCGCTGCTGGTGGCGACGAGTCCTTGACCGCTGGTGGTGTCGACGTCGAGGCCGCCGCCCGTGAGGTTCAGGGTGTGGCCGTCGCTGCCGGTGAACGAGACCGCGTCCGAGGTCGCGGTGTCGAGGACCTTCGACGCGTTGCTGAAGGTGGTCGAGCCGGCGGTGTTGCCGGACAGGCTGATGCCCCCGCCCGCGTCGTTCGTGTCGGCGATGGCGCCGCTGAGGGTGACGGCACCGCCGCTGCGGTTGGTGATGTCGGCGGTCGGCGCCGGCGCCGTTGTTGAGCGCGCCGGGATAGGTCACGTTGCCGCTGCCGCCATCGAGGTCGAAGGCGATCCCGGCGGCGCCGGTCATGGAGCCGCTCGCCGCGCTGAACGTCCCGGCGCCCAGGCCGCCGAGGTTGATGCCGTCGTTGGCGCTGCTGGCCGAGCTGACGGCGTCGAAGTCGAGCGCGGCGCCGGCGGTGCCGGTGACGTCGACGGCCGGGCCGCCGGTGGCGCTTACGTTGGCGGTCCCGCCGGCCGGCACGGCGATCGTGCCGCCGTTGCTCACGCCGAAGGCCGGGGTTGCGCCGGAGGTGGTGGTGAGGCTCAGGTCCGTGCCGGTCCCGTCGCCGAGGTTCGTGGTGCCGGTCGTGTTCGTCAGGCTCACGCCGCCCGTGCCGGAGCCGGTGACGGTGATGTCGTCGAACGTGCTCGTGCCCGTCGCGGTGCCGATGGCGACGAGCCCGGGCGCCCCGGCTGACGTGATCGAGATCTGGCTCGCCGGGCTGAACACGACCGAGCCGGCGTTGTTGAGGCGCACGCCGGTGGCGCCGTTGGTGCTGACGACGAGGTTGGAGACGTTGAACGTGCCCGTGGTGGTGTCGAGCTCGAGCCCGGGCTGCGGTCGCGGCGGTTCCGGTGTCGGTGATGTTGACGTCGTCGATCGTGCCGCCGCCGGTGTCGCCGCTGGAGCCGGCGATGCCGCCGCCGGTGCCCTGCGGGTCGATGTCGAAGCCGCGGACCTCGCTGCCGTCGTCGAGGTCGACGACGTCGGCGTTGGTGGCGGTGAGCGTCGGGCGGGCACCGGGGTTGGCGGGGTGCAGCGTCTCGGCGCTGAGTCCGCCGCCGCCGTCGGGATCGACGACGAGCCCCTCGTGCTCGCCGATCAGCCGCTCGCCCGCGTTCATCGCGTAGCCGCCGGTCGCGGCGTAGGCGCTGCCGCTGCCGTCGAACACGAACACGGTGTGGCTGGCGCCCGACGCGGTCTCGGCCTGGTCGATCGTGTCGAACGGCGCGACGGAGGTGCCGCTGTTGCCCGTGGCGTTGTTGCTGACGTACCAGACGCAGCCGGCGATCGAGATGTTCACCTGGCCGGTGTCCGTGCCGGGCGTCGGCCCGGGCCCGGTGGCGTTCTGGTCCGACACCGTGTAGGTGAAGAAGTCGGAGATGTCGGCGCAGGCGTCGGCCGGGTCGTTGACGTAGATGAAGTCGCCGTCGGCCTCGATCGTCACCCGGCCGCCGTCGTTGGTCAGCTGGTCGGTCACCGGCACCACGACCAGGCCGCTGTCGTCGACGTCTGTGTCGCCGGCCAGGATGTCGCCGCTGATCGACTTCTTCGGGCTGTTCAGCGCGGGCGGACCGTCGTCGGCGATCGTTGACCACCAGCGCCGTGTTGCCGATCGCGCCGTTGCCGCCGTTGAACGTCTCGTCGTCCGCCACCGGCGCGTCGTTGACCGCCGTGACGGTGATGTCGCGCGACTGCGTGTTGCTGAGGTTCGCCGGTGCCGGGCCCGTCCTGGACCTGGAAGGTGACCTCGCGCGTGTCCGTGGTCGGATCCTCGCTCGCGTTGTGGTAGGTCACCGAGCGCAGCGCGGTCTGGTAGTTGGCCGCCGAGGTGGTGCCGGTCAGCGTCAGGACGCCGCCGACGTAGTCGCCGGTGATCCCGTTCTGGGTGGTGAAGCTGAGGATGTCCTGGGCGGCGCCCGCGAAGCCGTCGCCGATCGTCACCGTCGCGCCGGTGATGTTGCTGTCGAGGTCGGCGACGGTGAGCGCCGTCGTGACCGGCGTGGTCGCGCCGTTCTCCGTGTACGCGAGCGCGGCCGGCTCGATGTTCGCCAGGACCGGCACGTCGTTGACGGCCGCGACCGTGATGGCGCGCGTGGCGGCGTTGCTGGTGCCGCCGTCGCCGTCGTTCAGCACGAAGCGCGCGGTGCGCGGCGCCGTGGCGGGCGCGTCGGAGACGTTCCGGAACGTGACGGCGCGGACCAGCGCCTGGGTGGCGGACACGGTCGCGCTCGCGTTGAGCGTGACGACGAGCGCGCGTCGTGCCGGTGCCGCCGGTGAAGGTGCCGATCGGCGTGCTGGCGAAGCTCACCGTGGTGCCCGAGACGCCGATCTGACCGGGGCCGTTGCCCTGGTTGGCGATCTCGAGGCGATCGTCGGCGGTCCCGCTGCCGCCCTGGTAGTCGACGGTCAGCGTGCCCGTGTCGAAGTTCGCCGAGTCGATGTCGCTGACCGTGGTGGTCTCGGTGACGATCTTCGCCGCGTCGTTCTCCGTGTAGGCGAGCGCACCCGGTTCGATGCCCGCGAGCTGCGGCGCGTCGTTGTCCGCGTTGATCGTGATCGAGACGGTCGCCGGCGCGGAGGTGGCGAGGGCGTCGCTCGCGGTGAAGGTGAAGCTGTCCGGGCCGTTGGCATCGGCGCTCGGCGTGTACAGCACGTCGGCCGTGCAGACGTTCGGCGTCAAGTGGTCGCACGTGACAGCGCCGATCGCGCCGAGCGTCCCCTTGGTCGGCGTGCCGCCGATCGCGAAGCTCAGCGGATCGTCGCCGTCGGCGTCGCTGGCCGACAGCGTGATCGTCTTCGCCGTGTCCTCGTTCGTGCTGACCGTCTGCGCGGCCGCGACCGGCGCGACGTTGGGCGGCTGGACGACGATCGCCAGCATGTCCGTGTCGGTCTGCGGCCCGCCGGCGCCGTTGTGCCCGGCGTCGCTGGTGGCGACGGTCAGCTCGTCGTCCCCGGTGTAGGGCGGGTCGCCGCGGTAGATGAGGCCGTTCGCGTCGGCCAGCGTGGCGTTGATCGCCGCGAGCGGCGCGGAGATGGCCACGGCGCCGGTCCCGTTGCCGGCGACCTGCGCGAGCGTGACGCCGAGCGGGACCGAGGTGTTGATCGTGAGCTTGCCGTGCTCGACCGAGAGCGCGACGTCGACGGTGTCGCCGCCGGCGTCGACGTCGGCGATCGAGATGCCGGTCAGCGGCGTGTCGGTGTCCTGCACCGCCGTCACCGGGCCTATCGGCAGGAAGTTGACCGGCGCGTCGTTGACCGCGTCGACCGTGATCGACACCGTGCGGGTCTCCGACACGATCGGGCGTCGTCGCACGGCGCGGCCGAGCAGTTGTCCGGATCGCCGCGATCCAGCGACCTCGTACTCGAAGCTGTCCGCCCCGTTGAAGTCGCCGTCCGGCATGTAGGTGCGCGAGCCGCCGCTGCCGGTCAGGTCGCCGTTCACCGGCGGCGTCACGATCGTGTAGGTCAGGTTCGCGTCGCTGGTCTCGACGTCGCTGACGAGCGCACCGAGGTCGATCGCCAGCGGGTTGTCCTCGGCGACGCCGACCGAGGTCGAGCTCGCCTGCGGCGCGTCGTTGACCGGGTCGACCGTGATCGACACGGTTTCGGTGGTGGACGTCGAGCTCGTCGTCGCAGGGCGGGCTCGTGCACCCGTCCGGATCGCCGCGATCGGTCACCTTGTACGTGAAGCTGTCCAGGCCGTTGAAGTCGGCTTCGGGCGTGTAGACGCCGCCGGTGAACGAGCCGTGCGTCGGCGGCGCGACGATCGTGTAGGTGAGGTCCGCGTCGGCGGTCTCTACGTCCTCCACCAACGCCGCGAGGTCCACGGCCACCGACCCGTCCTCGTTCACGCTCCTGCTCGCCGCGCTCGCCTGCGGCACGTCGTTGGACGGAGCGACGGTGATCGTCACCGTCGCGGTCGCCGACTCGGGCCCGTCGCATCCCGGCGGGGGCCCGCCGCAGTTGTCGGGGTCGCCGCGGTCGGTGACCCTGTACGTGAAGCTCGTCGTCCCGTTGAAGTCCTGGGCCGGCGTGAACGTGGTCGCCGTGGCGGAGCCCTCCGCCGCCGGCGGCTGCGTCGCGATCTCGTACGTGAGATCGCCGTCAGCGGTCTCGAGGTCCTCGACGAAGTCGGCGAGGTTCAGGGCCACCGGCGTGTCCTCGCTCGTCGGGCGGCTCCCCGGCGACGCCGTCGGCGTGTCGTTGACCGGGCTCACGGTGATCGAGATGGTCTCGGTGGTCGATGTCTCCGTCCCGTCGCATCCCGGCGGGGGCCCGCCGCAGTCGTCGGGGTCGCCGCGGTCGATGACCCTGTACGTGAAGCTCGTCGTCCCGTTGAAGTCCTGGGCCGGCGTGAACGTGGTCGCCGTAGCGGAGCCCTCCGCCGCCGGCGGCTGCCCCACGATCTCGTACGTGAGATCCCCGTCCGCGGTCTCGACGTCGGCGACGAAGTCGGCCAGGTTCAGAGCCGCGGGCGTGTCCTCGCTCGTCGTGCGGCTCCCCGGCGACGCCGTCGGCGTGTCGTTGACCGGGCGGATCGTGATCGACGCGGTGGCGGGGAGCGAGTCGCGGGCGCCGTCGGAGGCCGTGTAGCCGAACCCGGCCGGGCCGTTGTAGTGGCCTTCCGGCGTGAAGGTGACGGTGGCCGAGCAGACCTTCGGCGTGCCGACGCAGGTGATGGCGCCGACCGGTCCGACCGTTCCGTGGGTCGGCGCGCTCGTGGTGAAGGCGGTGACGTCGTCGCCCTCGGGATCGCTCGCCGACAGCGTGACGACCACCGGCGTGTCCTCGTCGGTCTCCTCCGACGTGTCGGCCGCCGTCGGCGGATCCTGCGTGTCGGTCACCGTGATCTCGAAGTCGTGCTCCACGTTCAGGGCCGGCGTGCCGCTATCGGTCGCGCGGACCCGGATCGAGTAGGTGGGGCTCGTCTCGAAGTCGAGCGGCTGCGCGGTCTTCAGCGTCGACCCGGTGATCGTGAACTTGCCGTTGTCCGCGTCTCCCGCGCCGGGGACGAGCGTGAACGCGTGCGTCTGGCCCGCGTCGACATCCGTCACCGAGAGGTCGCCGACCGTCGTGCCGCTCGGCTCGTTCTCCGGCAGGGTCGCGTTCGAGAGCGCGAGCGCCGACGGCGCTTCGTTGACGTCGCCGACCGTGACGGTGAGCGCCTTGGCGAACGTCGCCCCCGCCGCGTCGGTCGTCGCGACCCGGATCGAGTAGGTCGACCTCGACTCGAAGTCGAAGGTCTGCGCGGTGCTCAGCTGGTCGCCGGCCAGGGTGAAGGCGCCGTTGTCGGCGTCGCCGCTCCCGGCGACGAGCGCGAACGTGTGTGCCTGGCCCACGTCGCTGTCGGTGGCCGCGAGCGTGCCGACCGCGCTCCCGGCCGGGCGGTTCTCGTCCACCAGCGCGGGTGACAGCGCGACGTCGGTGGGAGCGTGGTTCACGAACTCGGCGACGTCCGTGACCGAGATCGTCAGCGCCTTCTGGAACGCGGCGCCGCGCTCGTCCCTCGCGCGGACGCGGATCGAGTAGCTGGACTTCGCCTCGTAGTCGAACACCGCGGCCGTCTTCAGCTGGTCGCCGTCGATCGCGAACGCGGCGTTGTCGGCGGAGCCGTTGCCGTTGATCAGCGCGAACGTGTGCGCGTCGCCGGCGTCCGCGTCGGCTGCGTCGAGCGTCCCGACCACGGTGCCCGCGGGCCGGTTCTCCGGCACGCCGGCGTTCGAGAGCGTGATGTTCGTCGGCGGGTGGTTGCGGCCCGCCGGCGCCTCCACGGGCGGCGGCGGCTGTGATGAGGTCTCGCAGTCGCCCGCAACACGGTCGCGCCGATCGGCGAGCGCGACGTCCGGGCTTCCGGCGCCGCAGCGCAGCCGGTCCCTGAACCGCGCGGCGTCGCGGCCGTCGACCCGGTCCACGCCCGGCCCGCCGAACATTCGGTCGTTGCCCCTGCGGCCGATGAGCGTGTCGTCGCCGACGCCGCCGTGGAGCCGGTTCCGCTTCGCGTTGCCGGCGAGCCTGTCGTCGCCCGCGCCGCCGCGCACCCGCTCGACGTTGCCGCGCACGCTGTCGCCCTCGCCGGGAGAGCCGTCGTTCGCGCGGCGACCGATCGAGACCGACACCGGCCCCAGCCGCGTGCCGTAGTCGACGAGGTCCGAGCCCGCACCGCCCGAGAAGACGTCCGGGCCGCCGCCCCCGTGCAGGCGATCGCGACCCGCGCCACCGCTCAGCCGGTCACTGCCCCAGTGGCCGTTGAGGCGGTCGCGCCCGGGCCCGCCCTTCAGCACGTCGTCGCCGAGGCTGCCGAACAGCACGTCGTTCCCGCCGCGGCCGCGGACGATGTCGTCGCCGCCGAGCGCGCAGATGACGTCGCGGCCGTTGGTCCCTACGAGCGTCTCGGAGGCCACGGTGCCGACGATCGTGCAGGCGGGCAACGCGGCGGCGCGCGCATCCGGTCGCCGCGCCGGCTGCCGGTCCGGCTCCTGCCGCACAGCGGCCACGACGAGCGGCACGACGAGGAGCCATGACGCGAGCAGCACCAGCGCCGTGACCCTCGGACTCCGCCTCCATGCACTGCGTCGCACGCGCTGGGGACGCTTCTCGACGCAACGAGCCTCCGCAAGGGCGATCGAGCCGTCTGGCCCGTGGTGACGATTCTCTATTACTCAGCATGTCAGACCATCAACCTCCGGCAATGGACCCGCGTCCGAGCGCAGCGTCCACGGCCGCCATCGCGCGAGGATCGAGCGGGCCGGCGGCCAGCGCCCCGGCGTTCTGCTCGATCTGCGCGGCGGTGCGGAAGCCCGGGATCGGGATGGCGACCGGGGAGCGTGCCCAGATCCAGGCCAGCGCGCCCTGCGCGAGCGTGCGGCCATCGCTCGTGAGCGCCGTGCGGATCGCGTCGACCCGTGCGGACCATGTCGGGAAGGCTTCATCGTCGAAGTAGTCCCAGTGCGGCGTGTCGCGCCGGACGTCGTCGTCGGCCGGCATCGGGCCACCGGGCCGGTACTTGCCGGTGAGGAGGCCCATCGCCAGCGGCGAGCGCGCCAGCGCGGCCAGCCCGCGCTCCTCGCAGGCCGCGATCGCCTCGTCGTTGCCCCCGAACACGTTGAGCTGCTGCTGGACCGCGACGCAGTGAGGGCCTTCGGCGAACGCCTCCACGACCGGCAGCGCCTCGTCGGCAGTGCCGTAGAAGCGGATCTTGCCCTCGGCGACGAGCGCCTCGAGTACCTCGACGACGTGGGCGGCCGCCGCACGGCCGTCGGCGCCGGCGTGGAGCTGGTAGAGGTCGATGCGATCGGTCCCGAGCCGGCGCAGCGATGCCTCACAGGCACGGCGAACGTACTCCGGGCTCACGTCCGTGCCGGCGCCCGTGCGCGTCGCCTCGTCGAACCGCAGCCCGAACTTCGTCGCGATCACCGCCTCGTCGCGGCGACCCGAGAGCGCCCGGCCGAGCACGCGCTCGCTGTGACCGCACCCGTAGACATCGGCCGTGTCGAACAGCGTGATGCCGAGGTCCAGCGCCTTGCGGATGGCCTTGACCGACTCGTCGTCGTCGACCGCTCCCCACCCCGCCGGTCGCCCGTCGAACTGCCACGGTCCGCCGATCGCCCAGCAACCGGCCCCCATGGCGCTGACCGAGATGCCGCTTGCCTCACCGAGAGTCCGTCGCATGCCCCTGAGCATCACGAGCCTCCCCATTAGCCGCAAGCAGTTTTTCCGCCATGCCATAAGCGGAATTGATGCTCGGTGCTCTCATGAGAGTGCCGCGACCTGAGCGCTAGATGAACATGGACGCGGGTACGCGGCGGCCCCAGGGGCTACATCGAGACAGGGGGAGGCCTCATGATGTCCAGGCGGATCACCCGCGTATTGATCCTCGTCGCCGCGTGCTTCGCGGCCGGCGTGCCTTCGGCGGCCGCCCAGAGCGGCTACTCGCCGGGAGCGCCCGGGATCGGCGACCCGTACTTCCCGCTGGAGGGCAACGGCGGGTACGACGTCCAGCACTACGACCTCACGTTCTCGTACGACCCGGCCACCGATCGGCTCGACGCGACCAACAAGATCACCGCGCGCGCGACGCAGAACCTCTCGCGCTTCGATCTCGACTTCCAGCAGCTCGAGGTCAAGAGCGTCGATGTGAACGGCCAGGCGGCGTCGTTCAACCGCGACGGCCAGGAGCTGCGTGATCACGCCGGCGGCGGGGATCTCCAACGGCTCGACGTTCACGGCGAACGTGCGCTACGGCGGGGTTCCGCAGACGATCGTCGGCTCGCCGATCGTGTTCGGCTCGCCGTACGGCTTCATCCACACCGACGACGGGGCGTTCATGGGTGACGAGCCGAACGCCACGTCGACATGGATCCCGCTCAACGACCATCCGAGCGACAAGGCCACCTGGACGTTCCGCGTGACCGTCCCCGCCGACCTCCAGGTGATCGCCAACGGCGAGCTCGTCAGGCAGACGCAGGCGGGCGGCAAGTCGACCTGGGTCTGGGATGCGCGCGACCCGATGTCCAACTACCTCGCCACCGCCGACATCGGCCGCTGGGAGTTCAAGAACGGCACGACACCGGGCGGCATCCCGGAGACGGTTGCGCTCGACCCGACGCTGAAGGCGTCCAACCCCGGCGCGATGGACTTCTTCTACGACACGACGGCGGAGGCGACGGACCTCTGGAACGACACGTTCGGCCCGTACCCGTTCAGCTCGACCGGCGCGATCGCCGACAACGCGACGTTCAACGGCCAGCCGATCGGCTTCTCGCTCGAGACGCAGACGCGGCCGCTGTACTCGGCCGTGCGCAGCACCAGCACGATCGCCCACGAGCTGGCGCACCAGTGGTTCGGCGACTCGGTGGCGGTGCGCACCTGGAAGCACATCTGGCTCAACGAGGGCTTCGCGAGCTTCGCCCAGTACCTGTGGGACGAGCACACGGGGGTCCGGACCGCTCATCAGGACTTCCAGCTCGACTACAGCCGCAAGCCCAAGGATCCGTTCTGGCAGATCGTCGTCGCGGATCCGCAGCGCGACACGATGTTCGCCCGCGCCGTCTACCGCCGGGGAGCCATGACGCTTCAGGCGCTGCGCGAGAAGATCGGCGACGGGCCCTTCTTCCAGATCCTCCGCACCTGGGCGGCCGAGCACCGGCACGGGACCGCCACGACCGAGGAGTTCATCGCCCTCAGCGAGCAGATCTCAGGGCGGGACCTGTCCGAGTTCTTCCAGGTCTGGCTCTACACGCCGGAGAAGCCCAAGCAGTGGTGAGCTGAGCAGCAAGCGAGGCTCTCGGCTCGGGCGCCGTGGCGACACGGCGCCCGAGCCGGTGACCGGCTAGAGGTCGCCCGTGTCCTTCGTCAGCCGTATGAGCACTTTCTCCGTCACCGCGCCGAACCAGCCCACGCCCTCTTGGAGCATGCGCCACTGGAAGCTCGCTCCCACGTGGATGCTCGTCCCCGCCGTCGCGGTGAACTGGAAGGCGACGGTCTGGCCCGGCGCGACCGATGCGACGGGGAGGTCGACCCGTGACAGGCCCCAGCGCTTGTTGTCGTCGGGGTCCTGGGAGCCCAGGCGGAAGCCGGCGGTCTTCGTCCACGTCGTGGCGCCGTTGTTGCGCATCGTCACCGAGACCGGGAAAGCCTCTCCGGTGAACGCCGAATCCGGGACGTCCTGAGACACGAACACCGCGTCGAGCGGCTGCGGTGGCGGCACGACGACGACGAGCTTGCCGGCGTAGTCCCACGTCGCCCGGCCGTCGTAGAGCGTGAACGCGATCCCGTTCAACGTCCGCCCCGCGAGATTGACGACGGTGGCCGGCACCTCGAGCCGGATCCAGGCGCCGGACTCGGGCAGGGGGCCCATGCGCCGGCAGCTCGGAGCGCCGTCCACGCCCCAGCCGATCAGGTTGGTGTCGCCCCAGTACGCGCGGTGCTCCCACGAGCCGTCGTTCCACTGGAGCATCACCTGCCTCGGAGGATCGTCGGGGTCGAGGTGGACCATGGCGAACAGGACGTCGCCGAACGCGACGGACAGCTTCGAGGTCGCGCTGTCGAAGAAGTGCTGGTGCGTTCCGGCGAGCGATTGCGACTTGTGCGACAGGGTCCCGGTGAACGGCTTGGGGTCATCGGGGACCCACAGCCACGGCTCGTTTCCCAGGGCGCGGGAACCGGCGGGAACCGCGTCGTCGATCCAGACCTCGTCGCGTTCGTCCGTCTCGCGCCAGCTGACGATGTAGGACGCCTTGAAGCGGCCCTGTCTCAGCGCCGTACCCTGCACCTTCGCCCTGGTCTCGACGCGGTCATCGAAGCGCTTCCAGCGCCGCTGCCCGAAGTCGCCCCAACGGCTGTGCGGGATCACGGTCGCGATGTCGGTACAGCGGCCGTCGATGAGCTCGTCGACGTTCCCGGCCGCAAGCCTGCGCCTCGCCGCCGACGGCGGGAACCCCGGGTAGATCGTGTAGTCGCCCTCGATCGCGACGTCCTGGCCGACGTACGTCGAGCGCGCGAGGTAGCGCCCCGTCTTGCGCAGCCCGGGCGGACGCGGCTGGAGACGGACGATCCAGTCGATCGGGTGCATCTCCACCCATCCCTCGTGCCCGAGGTCGCGCCCGCGTGCCAGGAGTCGGTCTCCGGCTTCGCGCCGTCACCGTGGACCACGTCCTGCCAGATCGGGCCGCGCATCATCACGTAGTCGCCCCCGCGCAGCCGGTCGCCGCTCGGCGCGTAGATGTTCCAGGGGAACCATGGCGAGTCGGTGGTGGAGACCGGATCGCCGCCGCCCTCCGGCCGCACGACGTCCTTGAGCGTGATCTGCGTCCACCCCGACGGAGCGGCGCCCCGGCCCATGTAGTGGTGAGGCCATCCCCAGGTGGCGCTCTCGCCGCTGGTGTGCGACACGTGCCACGCGTTCAGCTCGCCGTGCGTCTTCCAGTCGCCTCCGGGCAGGATGAAGGAGTTGAACGTGACCCCGATCGATCCTGAGCCGAGGGCGGTGCGCTCCTGGTCCTCGACGGGAAGCAGCGGCGGCGACGCGGTCGGCGCTCCGCCCGACACCCCTCCCAGGTTGCCCTTATAGAACTGGCCGTTGAGACGATCGCTGAGCCCTCCGGGTCCGTACATCCGCGCGACGAAGTCAGGATCGAGCTCGACGTTGTAGAACACGTCCTCGCACCCGTGCGGCCACATGTGCACGAGGGGATCCTCGGTCAGCCAGCCGACGACGAGCACGTTGTTCGCCACTCGGCTCTCGAGCGGCTGGATGTTCGGGAACCAGCGCCCGATACCCAGGCCCTTCAGCGGGTCGGGAACGAGGATGCTGAAGGCCTCGCACTGCCTGAGCGGCGCGAAGAAGACGTCACTGGCCTTCGTCGCGGCCGGCGGTACGAACGGCTTGTCGACGAAGCCCGCGAGCGTCCCGTCGGGAACGACTCTGACCTTGTCCCACTTGAAGCCGACGGCGGCGAAGTCCGTCGGGTCCGGGATCCACATCTTCGTCCCGCCGCAGACGAAGTAGACGTGCGGCCTCGACTGCTCCTTGATCAGGGCGACGTTCGGAATTGCCGCTGCCATGCGTCCTCCGAGCGGCTGTCGACGCTCAGGAGCAATCCTCGTGCTCGCGGTCTCGCGAAGTCAACCCCCACGCTCGGAATCGGGCATGGCGGTGTGGCATCGTGCTCGCATGAACTTGGAGGACCTCGTCCGGCTGCGCCGCGCCCGTGACGCGATGGATCGCGACTACGCGGAGCCGCTCGACGTTCCGGCACTGGCGCGCGTCGCGCTCATGTCGCCGGGCCACTTCTCACGCAGCTTCCGCGCCGCCTACGGGGAGACGCCGTACAGCTACCTGATGACGCGCCGGATCGAGCGGGCCAAGGCGCTGCTGCGGCGGGGCGACCTGACGGTGACGGAGGTCTGCTTCGAGGTCGGCTGTACGTCGCTGGGGTCGTTCAGCTCGCGGTTCACCGAGCTGGTCGGCGAGAGCCCGAGCGCATACAGGGCCCGCCGCCATGACGAGGGCGCCGCCATCCCGGCCTGCATCGCCAAGATGCACACGCGACCGATCAGGAATGGAGAAGCGAAACGCGGCGCCCGCCTATAGCTTGAGACGCATGGACATCGAGCTTTCAACCTGCTTCATCGCCGTCGACGACCACGACAGGGCGCTCGCCTTCTACCGGGACGTCCTCGGCCTGGAGGTGCGCAACGACGTCGCGTTCGAGGGGATGCGCTGGGTGACCGTCGGCTCGCCTTCGCAGCCTGGCGTGGAGATCGTCCTCGAGCCGCCGCTCGCGGACCCGAGCGCCCCGCCCGCCGACAGGCAGGCCATGGCCGAGCTGCTGGCGAAGGGCCAGCTGCGCGGCGTGATCTTCAGGACCGAGGACGTCGACGCCACCTTCGAGCAGATCCGGGCCGGCGGTGGCGAGGTGCTCCAGGAGCCGATCGACCAGCCGTACGGCGTCCGCGACTGCGCCTTCCGCGATCCCGCCGGCAACATGCTGCGCTTCAACCAGCCTCGCGGGCAGTGAGCTCCGCTCCCGCGAACGTGGCTGCCGACGCCCGCTCCCGCGCTCAGCGTCGTCGCGACACCGAGCATCGGCTCACGCACGACGTCGACGCCTGGGTCGCCAGCGCCTCGGCGGACGGTGCGCCGTACCTGGTGCCGCTGTCCTTCGACTGGGACGGCGAGGCGCTGCTGGTCGCCACGCCGGCGGACAGCCCGACCGGCAGGAACATGGCAGCCACCCGGACCGCTCGCCTCGGCCTCGGCCACACCCGCGACGTGTCCATGATCGAGGGCGATGTCGAGGTCCTCGAGATCGACGCGCTGCCACAGGAGCGGGGTGACCGCTTCGCCGCGCGCACCGGCTTCGACCCGCGCGCGCTGACCACGACGTACCGCTGGTTCCGCGTGTCGCCGCGCCGCATCCAGGCCTGGCGCGAGGCGAACGAGCTGCCCGGCCGCGAGCTGATGCGCGACGGCCGCTGGCTGGCCTGACGCGAACCGCCTGACACAGATGGAGACACGATGAGCATCGCCACGAGAACTGACGCGCAGTCGTCTGCGCCGCACGTCGCCGACACCCACGACCTGATCCGCGTGCTCGGCGCGCGCGTGAACAACCTCAAGGACGTCAGCGTCGAGATCCCGAAGCGCCGGCTGACGGTGTTCACGGGCGTCTCCGGCTCGGGCAAGAGCTCGCTGGTGTTCGGCACGATCGCCGCCGAGTCGCAGCGACTGATCAACGAGACGTACAGCGCCTTCGTGCAGGGGTTCATGCCGACGCTGGCGCGGCCCGACGTCGACTTGCTCGACGGGATCACGACTGCGATCAGCGTCGACCAGGAGCGGATGGGGTCCAATCCCCGCTCCACCGTCGGCACCGTCACCGACACCGACGCGATGCTGCGGATCCTCTTCAGCCGGCTCGCGCAGCCGCACATCGGCTCGCCGGGGGCGTACTCCTTCAACGTCGCCTCCGCCCACGGGAGCGGCGGGTTCACGGTCGAGCGTGGCGACAAGACGATCACCAAGAGCGCGACCTTCAGCCGCGTCGGCGGCATGTGCCCGCGCTGCGAGGGCCGCGGCTCGATCAGCGACTTCGACCTGACCGCGCTCTACGACGACAGCAAGTCGCTCAACGAGGGCGCCCTCGCGATCCCCGGCTACAGCATGGAGGGCTGGTACGGCCGCATCTACCGCGGCTGCGGCTACTTCGACCCGGACAAGCCGATCAAGAAGTTCAACAAGCGGGAGCTGCACGACCTGCTGTACCGAGAGCCGACCAAGATCAAGGTCGAAGGGATCAACCTGACCTACGCGGGTCTGATCCCGCAGATCCAGAAGTCGTTCCTCGCCAAGGACGTCGAGGCGATGCAGCCGCACATCCGCGCGTTCGTGGAGCGGGCGGTCGTGTTCACCACGTGCCCGGACTGCGACGGCACCCGGCTCAGCGAGGCGGCCCGGTCGTCGAAGATCGACGGCGTCAGCATCGCCGACGTCTCCGCGATGGAGATCCGCGACCTGGCCGAGTGGGTGAAGCGCCTTGAAGAGCCGTCCGTCGCGCCGCTGCTCGCGGGGCTGCGGGAGACGCTCGACTCGTTCGTCGACATCGGGCTGGGCTACCTGTCGCTCAACCGCCCGTCGGGCACGTTGTCGGGCGGCGAGGCGCAGCGGACCAAGATGATCCGCCACCTCGGCTCGTCGCTCACCGACGTCACCTACGTCTTCGACGAGCCGACGATCGGCCTGCACCCGCACGACATCCAGCGCATGAACGACCTGCTGCTCCAGCTGCGCGACAAGGGGAACACGGTGCTGGTCGTCGAGCACAAGCCGGAGACGATCGCGATCGCCGACCACGTGGTCGACCTGGGCCCGAAGGCCGGGTCCGAGGGTGGCGAGGTGATGTTCGAGGGCACCATCGAGGGCCTGCGCGAGAGCGACACGATCACGGGGCACCATCTCGAGGACCGCGCCTCCTTGAAGGACAGCGTGCGCGAGGCCGGCGGCAAGCTGGAGGTCCGCGGCGCCGACACCAACAACCTGCGGGACGTCGACGTCGACATCCCGCTCGGCGTGCTGGTGGTGCTGACCGGCGTGGCCGGATCGGGCAAGAGCTCGCTGATCCGCGGCTCGGTCGAAGGCCGGGAAGGCGTGGTGACGATCGACCAGGGTGCGATCCGCGGCTCGCGGCGCAGCAACCCGGCCACCTACACGGGTCTGCTGGACCCGATCCGCAAGGCGTTCGCGAAGGCCAACGGCGTCAAGCCGGCGCTGTTCAGCGCCAACTCCGAGGGCGCCTGTCCGGCGTGCAACGGCGCGGGCGTCATCTACACCGACCTCGGGATCATGGCCGGCGTCGCGACGACCTGCGAGGAGTGCGAGGGCAAGCGCTTCGAGGCCTCGGTGCTGGAGTACCACTTCGGCGGCCGCGACATCAGCGAGGTGCTCGCGATGTCGGTGACCGAGGCCGAGGAGTTCTTCGGCGCCGGCGACGCGCGCACGCCGGCGGCGCACAAGATCCTCGAGCGGCTCGCCGACGTCGGGCTCGGCTACCTCACCCTCGGCCAGCCGCTCACGACGCTGTCCGGCGGCGAGCGGCAGCGGGTCAAGCTCGCCACGCGCATGGGGATTGGATCCCACCCACCCGGCGTCTACATCCTCGACGAGCCGACCAGCGGCCTCCACCTCGCCGACGTCGAGCAGCTGCTCGGCCTGCTCGACCGGCTCGTCGACTCCGGCAAGTCGGTGATCGTCATCGAGCACCACCAGGCGGTCATGGCGCACGCCGACTGGATCATCGACCTCGGCCCCGGCGCCGGCCACGACGGCGGCCGGGTCGTCTTCGAGGGCACGCCCGCCGACCTCGTCGCCGCCCGCTCCACCCTCACCGGCGAGCACCTGGCGGCCTACGCCGCCGGGTGACCGGCCCGGTCAGGCAGGCACCGGGGCGGCGCGCAGGCCCGCGGCGGGCGGCGGGCCGTCGGCGGCGGCGTTCTCGCGCCGCGAGAGCGCGAGGAACGGCAGCGCGAGCGTGGAGACCGTGGCCCCGATGAGGTAGGTCGGCGCGTAGCCCCAGACGTCTGCGGCGCGGCCCAGCGCGGGCTGCGCCCAGACGCCGCCGCTCGAGCTCATCAGCGAGTCGAACGAGAGGATCGTCGCGCGCTGGCGCGACGGGATCAGGTCGTTGAGGTACGCCTGCCGGATCGGCATCGTGGCCGACCACAGCATGCCCCAGACCGAGATCAGGGCGATCACGCCCCAGAAGCTCTCGACGATCCCGATCGCCCCGAGCGTCACCGCGCTCAGGCCGGCCATCGCGATCAGCGCCGACGTGCGCCGGCGGAACAGCTGCCGGATCCGCGGCGCCGCGAGCCCGCCCAGGATCTGCGCGCCGGCCAGGATCGCGGCCGCCAGGCCGGCGATCTGGTAGGCGCCCGAGTCCCCGTAGAGCTCGAGCAGGTACGGCTGGAGCGCGTAGAAGGCGTAGAAGCCGATGCCGCCGACGAACGCCGACTCGAGCATCAGCCACTTGACCGCGGGGACGCGCCAGCCGTGCTCGATCGAGGCGGACGCGACACGACGCATCTCGGCGACCGGCCGCCCACCCCGCGCGGGCGTGAACCCGATGTCGTGCATCAGCCTGAACGCGACGCCGAACATGACGACCAGGACCAGCCCGCGCAGCACGAACGGCACGCCGAGGCTGGTGTACTGCGCGATGAAGCCGCCGGCGAGCGACCCGCCGAGCATGGCGGCGCCGGAGACGACCTGCCCGCGTCCGAGCACGGACTCCATCGAGCCATCGAAGCCGGTCGCCTTCAGCGCGTCCACGAGCCACGCCTCGACGGCGCCCGAGAAGAACGTGAACCCGAGGCCGAGCAGCAACGAGACGACCGCCCAGGTCCAGAACGGCGTCGCGAGCTGCCAGAGCAGCACGTAGAGCAGCGTCGCGCCGCTCAGCGTGACCGTGCCGAGCAGGTACGACCTGCGCCGCCCGACGGTGTCGGCGACGACCCCGGTCGGCACCTCGAACAGCATCATCCCGGCGGTGAAGAACGCGTTGGCGGCGAACGCCTCCAGGTTCGAGAGGCCGGCGTCGAGCAGGAAGATCGTGTTGATGCCCCAGATGAACGACGCCGCGAGCGTGTTGCCGAGCAGGAGGAGGAGGTAGGTCCGCTCGATCGCGCGGGGGTTGGTTGCCATTCCAACACGGTATATGCATTTGCATCTATTGCAAGGACATAAACCGTACTACGGAGGTGCGTGGTTCGTCATCGCGCGCGTCAGCTCCACGCGGGAGCGCACGCCGAGCTTGCCGTAGACGTTGCGCAGGTGCGCCTCGACGGTGCGCGTGCTGAGGACGAGCTGCTCGGCGACCTCGCGGTTCGTGCGCCCGGCCGCGACCAGCAGCGCGATCTCGCGCTCGCGCTCCGTCAGCCCGGAGTCCGTCTCCCCCGACGGCCGGCGCACGCGGTGCCCGAGCCGGCGCAGGTCGCGCGCGGCCTGATCGCGCAGACGGCGCGCGCCGAAGCCGTCGAACCGGGACTCGGCGGCGATCAGGGTCTCGATCGCCTCCGGCCGGCGGCCGGCGGCCGCGAGCGCCCGGCCCTCCGCGAGCAGCGCGGACGCCTCCGCGAGCGGCGCGTCGCGCGCGGCCTCCCGGGCCGCGGTCGCCGCCGCGAGCGCCTCGTCCGGGCGCCCTCGCTCGAGCAGCACCGCGCAGCGCGCCGTCGCGACGACGGCGGCGGCGATCGCCGTGCCGGACCGCCGCGCGACCGCCTCGCCGAGCGCCACGGTCCGCTCGGCCGCGTCCACGTCGCCGCACGACAGCTGCGCCGCGGCGAGGTCGGCGGCCGCGGCCGGTCGCTCCGCCGGGACGATGGCGTCGAGCCGCGGGCCGCCGAACGACCCGAGCATCGCCTCCAGCGCGGGCTCGGGGTTGCCGGCCGCCGCCAGCGCCGCACCGAGGCACCACCCCGGTTGCCCCGCCGCGTTGAGATCCGGCGCGACGCCTGTCTGCTCCGCGGCGACGGCCTGCTCGAGCGCGCCGGCGACGTCGCCGGCGGCGAGCCGCGCCGAGGAGAGCGCGCAGTGGGCCCACAGCAGCATCTGCGGATTCGAGGCCAGCCGGGCCATCTCGAGGCTCTGCTCGGCCGTCGCGATCGCCTCCGTGAGACGACCGAGGTCGATCAGCGCGAGCGCCGTCTCGATCGTCAGCTGGAGCCGGACCCGCTCCCGGCCGGTGCCGGCGGCGATCGCCGCGCCGCGCTCGAGGTCGGCCAGCGCGCGCGCGAACTCGCCGAGCGACCGCCGCGCCCTCGCCAGCATCCAGAAGGCGGGCAGGCGCGTCGCCAGCTCCTGCGGGGCGAGCTGCTCGAGCGCCGCGGCGGCGGTCTCGACGCCGGCGCCGGGCTCGGCCGCCTGCACGCGTACGAGGGCGCCGCACGCCAGCGCCGCGGCCTCGAAGACGCGGTCGCCGATCGCCCGCGCGTCGTCGCGGGCGTCGGCGGCCTGGCCCTCCGCGTCCTCCAGGTCGCGGCGCATGAGCGCCGTGAGCGCCAGCGCGAGCCGCAACCGGATGCGGTCGGGCGACGGCTGCGCCGGGAGCGTCGAGAGCGCGACGTGCAGTCGTCGCCGCGCCTCCTCGGTGCGGCCGTTCCACCAGTCGGCGTTGGCCACGCCCACCGTGAGGCGGAGCCGATCCGCCGGGGCGGCGGTCCGCAGCGCGTCGAGCAGCGTCTCGCGTGAGCCGAGCGCGTCCCCCGCCGCCGCCTGCGCGTCGGCGAGCCTGGCCTGGAGCTCCGTGCGCCGCGGCGCCGCGTCGGGCAGCAGGCGCAGGATCGCCGTCAGGAGCCGGGCCGTCGTGCTGGGCGCCAGCGACGCCAGCTCGCGGGCGGCATCGTCCAGGACCGCGATCGCCGCCTCGTCGCCCGGGGCGGCCGCCTGCTCGACGTGGTGGGCGCGCTGCACCGGTCCGGCACCGCGGCGCTCGAGCGCGCGGGCCGCGCGCGCGTGCGCACCGATGCGCCAGCCGGCCGGCGCGGCCTCGTAGACCGCGTGCCGGACCACCGGGTGGCGGAACGCGAAGCGGCGCCCCGCGTCGCCCGGCCGGATCAGCCGCTGCTCGAGCAGCACGTCGAGCGCCCGGAACGCGGCCGCGTCCTCCAGCTCGGCGACCTCCGCCGCGAGCCCCGCCTCGAACGGGTCGCCGACGACGGCGGCGGCTTCGAGGAGGCGGCGCGCGCCGGCCGGGACGGCCATCAGCTCGGCCGCCAGCGCGGCGGCCACCGGAGCCGGCACGGACCCGTCGCCGGCAGGCTCCGCCGCGGCGAGCACGCCCGCGCGCGCCAGCTGCTCCAGGTAGAACGGGTTGCCGCCGCTGTCGGCGTAGACCGCGGCGGCGCGGGCGCCGACCAGCTCGCGCGCCTCGGCGGCGGTGAGCGGCGCGAGCGCCAGCCTCGTCACGCGACCGGCGCCGACGGCCGCGACCAGCGCCGGCGCGAGCCGGCCGGCACGCGCGGAGATCGCCAGCAGCACCGGGCCGGCCGGCGGGCGGTGCACGAGCGCGGCGAGCGCCTCCGCCGAGCCCGGGTCGGCCCAGTGCAGGTCGTCGAGGCAGATCGCCAGCGGCGCGGTGGCCGCCAGCCGTTCGAGCAGGTCGCGCAGCGCGCGGTGCACCCGGTGGCGGTCGGCGTGGGCCGGCGGGCCGTCGCCCAGCGAGGGCAGCACCGCGGCGAGGGCGGGCCGGTCGGCCAGGCCCAGCCGCGAGAGCCGCCGCTCCCCCATCTCGGCCACCGCGCGGTCCAGCGCCTCGCTCCAGAGCGCGTACGGCAGATCGGCCTCGTACTCCGACGCGCGGGCGGTGAGCACCGTGCACCCGTCCGCCTGCTCGGCCAGGTGGGCGAGCAGCCGCGACTTGCCGATGCCCGGCTCCCCCTCGAGCAGCAGCGCCCCGCCCGAGCCGGCGCGCAGCGCCGCCAGCACGCCGGCGATCGCCTCGCGCTCGCGCGCGCGGCCGACCAGGGGACGGGAGCGCTCCTCCACCCGGTCATTCTCGCCCCAGGGCTCCGGTTAGGTGGATACACCGATGCGGCGCCGCACCGGCGGCGGGACACTGCCGCCATGTACAGCGACCCCGTCCACCCCGCCGTCCGCGTCGGCCACGTGCACCTGCGGGTCGCCGACCTCGACCGCTCGCTGGCGTTCTACCGCGACGCGCTCGGCCTGTCCGTGACCGCCGACGGCCGCGAGGCCGGGCTCGACGCGGCCTTCCTCGCCGCCGGCGACTACCACCACCACGTCGGGATCAACACGTGGGAGAGCGCGGGCGGCACGCCGCCGCCGCCCGGCCACACCGGGCTCTACCACGTGGCGTTCCTCTATCCCGACCGCGCCGAGCTCGGGCGCGCCGTGGCGCGGCTGCTCGAGCACGGCGTCGACGTCGACCACGGCACCGACCACGGCGGCACCGTCTCCGTGTACCTCTCGGATCCGGACGGCAACGGCGTCGAGCTGTACTACGACCGGCCCCGCAGCGCGTGGTTCGACGCCGACGGCAAGCCGGTCCTGAAGGCCGAGCGGTTCGACTTCCGCGACCTCCTCCCCACCACTCCCACCCCCTCCTGAAGGAGCTCCATGCCCCGCATCACCCTGCGCCGCGCGAGCGGCGCCGTCCTCGCGATCGCCGCGATCGCCGCCGGCGGGACCGCCTACGCCGACTCACCGGCCGGCGCGAATCCCTCGTACGGCGCCACGAAGACGATCCGCCTGCTCGAGGCCAGCGAGACGATCCAGCCCGCGTTCGTCGACACGGGCACGCCCGGCATCACGCAAGGCGACCTGGTCATCGTCCGCGACGGCGTGCTGCGCCCGGACCACACGCCGGCCGGCACGTTCAACCAGGCCTGCACGCTCATGAAGGCCGGGACCAACCCGTTCAACAGCCAGTACGAGTGCTCGGGCTCGATCGCGCTCGCCAACGGCACCGTGACGATGGAGGGCCCGTTCGACCCCACCCAGGCCGAGCAGACGGCCGCCGTCACCGGCGGGACGGGCGCCTTCCGGACCGCGCGCGGCGAGGTCGTGGTCCGCTCCGAGGCGGACGAGATCCTGGTGAAGCTCGCCCGCTGAGCCGGGCCAGCCATGCGAGCGGCGCGAGCGCCAGGCGCTGCATCCAGCGCGGCGGGAACGCCGCTCGCACCTCCTGGTCGAACTCGCGCGTGAACAGCGCGAGGTCGAGCGGCTTCGGGATGCCGCCGAGCATCGTGCGGCCCTGCTCGGCCAGCGCGACGGCGGTCTCGAACATCCGCTCCATCTCCAGCGCGGGCCGGACCTCGACGCGGACGACGGCGTCCGCGTCGCCCACGTTCGCGAAGTCGTGCGCGACGCCGGGTGGCACGACGACGACCTCGCCGGCGCCGGCCACGATCCGCTCGCGTCCCATCCGGAAGCGCATCGTGCCCTCGACGACCTCGAAGCGCTCCTCCTGGAGCGGGTGGACGTGCAGCGGGCCCGGCACGCGGCGGCCGGCGGGCAGCTCGAGGTCGATCGCCACGAGGTCTCCGCCGGTCTGCGCCGTGGTCGCCCGGAAGGTGATGCGCTCGCCGCTGGCTGGGTTCTGCAATGTCTGTCCCTGGTAGGCCATCTTGTTCTCCTGGAGTTGCGGTGGATCCAGGATCGAGCTTTCCGTGAGGACTTTCCATGTCCCAGACGCGCGCGTTCATGCTCGTACGTCCAGGTGCCGTGGACGATGAGTCATAGTTAGGGGCATGGCCTCGATCGATCCCTTCCAGCCGTCGGACCCGCTCGGCGAGGCGCTCCACCTGCTGCGCATGAACGGCGCCTTCTACTGCCGCTCCGAGCTGAGCGAGCCGTGGGGCCTGTCGCTACCGCCGATGCCCGACTACGTGTGGTTCCACGTCGTCACCTCGGGGCGGCTGCGGCTCGAGACCGGCGACGGCGAGGAGCGGCTGCTCGGTCCCGGCGATCTCGCGCTCGTCCCCCACGGCGAGGGCCACGTGCTGCGCAGCGAGCCCGGCGCGCCCGCGCCCGGCATCCTCGACCTCGAGCGGGAGCTCGTCAGCGACCGGTACGAGATCCTGCGCCACGGCGGAGGCGGCGCCAGGGCGACGCTGATCTGCGGGGCCGTGCGGTTCGACCATCCGGCGGCGCGCAACCTCGTCCGCGTCCTGCCGGGCATCATCCACGTGGAGGCGGCCGGACGCCCGCCGGCGGACTGGATGCCGGCCGTCCTCGGGCTGATGGCCGCCGAGGCGCGGGAGCTGCGCCCGGGCGGCGAGGCGGTGATCACCCGGCTGGGCGACATCCTCGTGATCCAGGCGATCCGCGCCTGGCTCGAGTCCGATCCGGCCGCGCGGGCGGGCTGGCTCGGCGCGCTCCAGGACCGCTTGATCGGGCCGGCGTTCACGCTCATCCACCGCGACCCCGCGCGCGCCTGGACGGTGGCTTCGCTCGCCGACGAGATCGCGATGTCGCGCTCGGCCTTCGCGGCCCGCTTCACAGACCTCGTCGGCGAGCCCGTGATGGCCTACGTCACCCGCTACCGGATGCAGGTCGCCGTCGGCGCGCTGCGCGACGAGGGGGCGACCGTCGGCGAGCTGGCCGACCGGCTCGGGTACCGGTCGGAGGCCGCGTTCAGCCGGGCGTTCAAGCGCGTCATCGGCGCGCCTCCGGGCGCCGTCAGGCGCAACCGCGAGCCGACGTTCACCGTCGCATGATCGCGTCGAGCGATCGTCAGGCTCTGGAACGACCCCCGGCGGCGCGGACGGCCGACGACATGATCGCGATCGCCTCGGTGCGGCTCAGCCCGCGCTCGTAGAGGGATCGCCAGGCGAGGAAGTCGAGCGCGAGGCCGATCGTCGCGCGCAGCCGCCTGGCCGCCTTCCCGCGCGCGCCCCAGCCGGGGCGAGCCCGTCCTCGATGGCGCGGAGGTACTCGCGGCGCCCCGCCAGGAGCTCGGCGACGATCGGCATCGCGCCGGCGTCGCGCATCAGGGCCGTGAACATCGGCTCGACGCGCTCGTACCAGCCGTAGACCGCGTCGAGCGCCGCCTCGAGCCGGGCGGCGGGATCGGGGATGGCGGCCCACGTCGCGGGATCGGGCGGCGGGTTGCGCTCCCGGAACGTGCCGGAGCAGCCGAGGAACAGCGCGCGCTCGTCCGGGAAGTGGCGGTACACGGTGGCCCGGCGCACGCCCGCGCGCTCCGCGATCGCCGAGACGGTCGTCCGCGCCGGCCCGATCGTGCCGTGCAGCGCGATCGCGGCCTCGACGATGCGCAGCCGCGTCGCCTGCTCCTGCGCGGCGCGCGCCCGCTTCTCGTAGCGCCGCCGTGTCGATGTCCGGTTTCGGTGGGCATTGTGTTCGATGAATCTTGACACACGGGCCGGCGTGTCGTGTACGGTCTTCATCGAACACCACTGTCCACTCAATATCGAGGAGACCCGCTCGATGCCCACCAGCACCGCTCCGACGATCATCGGCCCCTCCGACGGCGAGTCCGTCACGCTCCAGACGATCGGCGTCCGCTTCATGATCCCCGGCGCCGACAGCGACTCGCGCTTCAGCCTCGTCGAGCACCCGATGCCGCCGCGCGGCCTCGCGGCGCCCCTGCACCGCCACAACCGCGAGGACGAGTACAGCTTCGTCATCGAGGGCCGCATGGGCGCGCTGCTCGGCGACGACGTCGTCGAGGCCGGCCCGGGCGACCTCGTCTACAAGCCGCGCGGGCAGTGGCACACGTTCTGGAACGCCGGCGACGAGCCGTGCCGGATCCTCGAGATCATCTCGCCCGCCGGCTTCGAGCAGTTCTTCGCCGAGCTCGGGCCGCTCGCCGACGGCGGCGCGCCCGACCCCGTCGCCATGGGCGAGCTGTGCGCCCGCTACGCCCTGGACATGCGGCCGGAGAGCCCGCCGGAGCTCTGCCGCCGGTTCGGGCTCTGGTTCCCCGGCGTCGAGTAGCCGTGATCGGGAGGGAGCCGCACGACGCGCGGCTCCCTCCCGGCCGACGTCAGGAAGCCCGGCGCCGCGGGAGGTCCGCGTTGGCGCGGCGCTCCTCCTCGCGGCGGCGGGTCGCCCAGGCGGCGGCGCGCGTCGCGCGCTCCTCGCGCCCGCGGGCGTACGCCGCCTCGTTTCGATCGGCGACGTCCTTCTTCGCCGCCCTCCAGGCGGCCTCGCCGCGCAGCGGCTCCCGGTCCTTGTTCATGGCCTCTCCTTTGACGTCGCGCACGGCCACGGTCCGCGGGCCGTGCGGGGTTTGACAGGCGGCCTCACGCAGGGGCCGCCGCGGGCAGGGGACGAATCCGGTCGGCCAGCGCCCAACCGCCGAAGCAGAGCGTTCCGGCGAGCCCAGTGGCCGACAGCAGGACGCCGGCCGCCGCCGCCAGGGCGACGCCGTTCGAGCCGAGGATGACGACGACGGCGACCGCGCCGACGCTCGGGCCGAGCGGCAGCTGGCTCAGCGTGACGAGCGCGATGAGCACGGCGATCGCGTCGAACACCGACGCGTCGACGCCGATCGCGTGGAGCGCGAGCCAGTTGCGGGCGATCTGGGCCAGCACCGCGAGCAGGATCAGCGCGAGGACGCGCGAGCGGCCGTCGATGCTGCGCAGGATCGCGAGACCGCCCCACAGGCCCGTCGTGCGGCGCCGCGAGAGCACGCTCAGCCCTGCCACGACGCCGACCCCCAGCGCGACGCAGACCACCGCCGACCACCACGGCAGGCCCAGCGGGCCGAGGAGCGTGAACGAGGTCAGGGCCGCGAGCGACGCCTCGACGGCCAGGATCGGGACCTCGGCCGCCAGCAGCGTCCCCGCGCGCGGGCACTGCGAGGGCGCCGCGTGGCGGAGCGCGGCGATCCGAGCCGCGACCCCGAGCTGCCCGTTGACGATGCTCCCGAGGCCGCCGACCCCGGAGGCGCGGAAGACGCCGCGGCGCGGGACCGTCGACCCCGCGGCCTCCACGCAGCGGTGCCACGCCTCGCTGCGCGCGAGCAGCGCGAGCAGCTGGAGGACGACGGCGGCCGCCAGCAGCCACAGCGGAGCGGACTGGAGCGCCTCGGTGAAGTCGTCCCGGCGGCCGGCGATGACCGCCGCGAGCACGCCCAGCGCCGCGATCGGCAGCACGATGGCGGTGACGCGTCGCACGGTCAGCGCATCGCGCCGATGCCGAGGACGGTCCGCGCTCATGACGCAGATCAGCCCGCTCCGGCGACCTCGACGCGCCGCCGGGCGCTCGCGCCGCTCGGCACGAGGACCTGCATCAGCGATCCGAGGTCGATGTCGCGCTGGTTGGGAAGCGCGACGGGAAGGTCGAGGCGCACGGTGTACGCGTTGCGGCGCCCCTCGCGCGTGCGCTCGATGTAGCCGGCGGAGACCAGGTCGGCGACGATCCGCTGCGCGGCCCGTTCCGTGATCTCCAGCGTGGCCGCGATGTCGCGCATGCGCGCACGCGGATCCTCGGCGATGCACAGGAGCGCCAAGCCGTGGTTGGTGATGAACGAGAACGGAGGCACCGCCCAGAGCCTATCTAGCAAGACGCGCAAATCGCGAATTTCCCATCGTGTCATGCGATTCACGACTCATTTGTCGTATATTACCCACATTCCCTGGGATAGGCCAAGGCCGGAGGCGTTCTCGATCACGACCGCGAGGCATGGGCCGCACGCGGTCGTCGCCTTGCACGGCGAGTTCGACATCGCCGCCGAGGACGAGGTCTCCGCGGAGCTGGCACGCGTGCTCGACGCGCGGCCCGACAGCCTCGCCGTGGACCTGCGGAACCTCACGTTCCTCGACTCGACCGGCCTTCGCGCGCTGCTCGGTCTGCGGACCGCCTGCGACGAGCTGGGATGCCGCCTGCTGCTGATCCGCGGCGCGCCGGCCGTCCAGCGGGCGTTCGAGGTCAGCGGCCTCGCCGAGCACTTCGAGTTCGCGGACTCGGAATAGACGCCGGCGCCGGCGGGGGAGGGCGATTCTCTCAGCCCGCGCAGGCCGGCGTGTACTCCCGGCCCGGGAGCGCCTCGGCCCATTCCGCGCGGGTCAGCGCGCGGCCGGCCACGGCGCAGGCGTGCCGCGCCCAGGATGACGGGCGGATGTCCCAGCGGTACGCGCGGCCGGTCGCGCTGATCGCGAACAGGAACGCGCCGTCGGGCGTGAACTCCGGGACGACCGGGCCGACCGGCGGGCCCGTGAGCGGCGCGCCGATGGGTCGCTCGCTCTGGAGGTCGAACAGGCGGATCGTGCCGTCCGCCGTACCCGTGGCGAGCGTCCGGCCGTCCGGGCTCACGGTTGCGCCGATCACCTCGCGCGCCTGCCCGCCGAGCATCGCCGTGGCGGGCCGCGCGGTGTCGACCGACCACAGCCGCGTCCAGCCCTTGACGCTGCCGCCGATGACGTCGCGACCGTCCGGCGTGAAACCCAGCTCGAAGACGCACTCGCCCTCGGGCAGCGTCGTCCGCCGCCGCAACGTGGCGACATCCACGATCTCGATCCCGAGGCCCGCCGTGATCGCGAGCGTCCGGCCGTCGGGGCTCAGCGCGGCGGCTCCGGGTCCCACGCCCGAGTGAACGGTGCGGGGCTGCCCGACCGGGAGGCCGTCCCGCATCGGCCACAGCAGCACCCCGCCACCGCCGCCGACCGTCGCCATCAGCCGCCCGTCGGCGCTGAAGCTGGGCGTCAGCACGACGGTGACGTACCCGCGGAGCCGCCTCACGAGCGCGCCGCGCTCCGCGTCGAACACGCCGAGGAAGCCGTTCTCGCCGCCGACGACGAGCCGGCGGGTGCCCGGGACGAACGCCATGCCGCGGACCGGCCCGTCCGGCACGGCGCGGAACCGCGAGATCGGGCGCAGCGTCCGGGCGTCCGTGAGCCCGACCGTGCCGTCGGGGGCGCCGGCGGCGAGCACGCGGCCGTCCGGGCTGAGGGCCTCGCTCACCAGCGGCGCGTCCGGGACGATCAGCCGGCCGCCCGGGCTCGTGCTGAAGGGGCGGCCGAGCCGCCGCTCTCGCGCCAGGTCCCAGAACAGCACCTTGCCGTCCGAGCCCGCGGTGTACAGCGTGCGGCCGTCGCGGGTGATCGCGAGCCCGGCGACCTCACCGGCGTGCCCCTGGAGCGTCTCGCCGGCCGCGGCGCGCCGCGCGTCCCACACGATCAGGCGGTCGTCCTCGCCGCCGGTCACGGCCGTGCGCCCGTCCCCGCTGAAGGCCGCCGCGACGACGGCGCCCTGATGACGCCCCGAGGCGGTCCTCACCGTTCCGGTGACGAGGTCGAGGAAGCGGACGGAGCCGTCGCCCATCCCGAGCAGCAGCGTCCGGTCGTCGGGACTCAGCGCCGCGTGCGCCGAGCCGGCGCGCAAGCGCGCGAGCGGCCGCAGCGTCCTGGCGTCGAAGATCTCCGTCGGGCCGCCGTCGAAGCTGGTCACGACCCGCCGGCCGTCGCGCGTCGCCATCAGCGCCACCGGCTTGAAGCCGCGCGTCAGCGGCCGGTCGGTCGCGAGACGGCGGCCCGAGTCCGCGTCGTAGGCGCGCAGGGTGATCGCGTCCCGCACGCCGTCGAGCAGCACGACGAACACGCTGCGGCCGTCGCCCGAGAACCGGAGGCGGTAGGCGACCTGGTTCTCGAGGAGGGGGAGCTGCGCGACGACGCGGTAGGAGTCGGCGTCCAGCACCACCGGCTGGCTGCCGCCGACGGCCAGCCGCGCGCCGGCGCGGTCGTACGCGAGCGCGTCGAGGCCGACCGGCTCCGGGATGCCGATGCCGGGGACGGTGCGCGCGGGCACGGTGGGCTGCCGCGTGCGCGTGTCGACACGGCGCAGCGTCCCGTCCTGGTCGATGAACGCGACCGTCCGTCCGTCCGGGCTGAGGGCGAGGCTGCCCTGGCGATCGCCGTCGCCGCGCAGCACGGCGATCACCGCGGGGCTGCGCAGCAGCGCCGCGAACAGGTTCCCGCGCGTCTGGAGCGAGTCGTCGAGCGCCACGCCCTGGCGGGCGAGCAGCAGCGCGCGGTCGATGTCCTCGTCGACGAGCGCCTGGGCGCCGAGCCGCTGCGCATCGGCGGCGAGTGCCTTCGCGCGCGCGTTGCCGCGCTGCTCGAGCGCGACCGCTCCGGCGATCACCGCGAGCACCAGCAGGCAGCCCACGCCCGCCAGCACGAGCCGCAGCCGGCGCTGCGCCCGCCCGCTCGCGCGCCGGCTGTCCTCGAGGAACGCGCGCTCGATCGCGTTGAGCTCGGGGTCGTGACCGGCCGCCCAGTCGAGCGCGGCGGCGAGGCTCGCGCCGCGGTAGAGCCCGTCCGGCGCGCGCGCGTCGCCGTCCCACGCGCGCGCGGCGGCGCCGAGCCGGCGATGGAGGCGCCGGCCCTGCACGTCCTCGTCGAGCCAGCCGCGCAGCCGCGGCCATTCGCGCAGCAGCGCCTCGTGCGCCACCTCGACCGCGCCGTCGGAGACCGTCAGCAGCCGCCGGTCCGCGAGCCGGTCGACGACCTCGGTCACCTCCGGCCGGCGGTCCGCGTCGAGCTCCGGCAGCGCGATCCGCCGGCGGACGATCGCGCCGCTCTCGTCCTCGTCGGCCAGGCGCAGCAGGAGCTTGCGCGCCACGTCCTGCTGGGCGGGCTCCAGCCCCAGGAAGGCCTCCTCGGCCAGCCGCGCGACCGCGCCCTGGACCCCGCCGCTGCGGGCGTAGGCGGCGAGCCGCAGGTGGCGGCCGTCGCGGCGGCGCCACAGCTCGTGCAGCGCCGTGGACAGCAGGGGCAGCGCGCCGGGCTGGCCTTCGACGTCGGTCACGAGCGCCTCGACCAGCTCCGGCTCGACGCCCAGGCCGGCCCGCTGCGCCGGGCGCTCGATCGCGCGCCGCAGCTCCTCGCGCGACATCGGGCCGACCAGCACGTGGTTGGCGCCGAGCAGCCGCGACAGCCTCGGGTACGCGGCGCAGCGGCCGTAGAAGTCGGCGCGCACGGCGAGCAGCACGACGATGCGGTCGCCGGCGGCGCGAGCCAGCGTCTCCACGAACTCCCGGCGCTCCTCCTCGTCCGGGCAGGCCGTGAACAGCTCCTCGAACTGATCGACGGCGAGCACGCCGCGCCGCTCGCGGGCGAGCTTGGCGGTGACGCGGCGGAGGTCCCGCAGGGGCTGCGTGCCCGGACGGATCACCGCCTGGATCCAGTTCTCGCTGCCGGGCAGCACGCCGCCCGCGAGCGCGGGCAGCAGCCCGGCCCTGAGCACGGACGACTTGCCGCTGCCGGATGGGCCGACGACGGCCAGCAGCGGGACGCCGACGAGCCGGGCCACCAGCTCGGCGACGAGCCGCTCGCGCCCGAAGAAGTAGTCGGCGTCGGCGGACTCGAACGGCGCGAGGCCCTTGTACGGGCAGACCGCGGTCTCTGCCGCCTCGCGCTCGCCGGCGACGCGCCCCGCGCGCTCGCGGGCCGACTGGAGCTCGACGACGTCGCCGGCGAGCGCGGCGACCAGCGCGCTGGCCTCGCTGCGCCCCGCCGCCGCCCGGCCGGCCGCCGCATCGACGCGGCGGGTCGCCTCGCGGCGTGCCCATTCGGCCGCGGCCTCGTGGACGCGCCGCGGGACGCCGTGGCCGGAGGCCAGCAGCGCGTCGGCCGCGACGGCGTCGGCGCCCGCCGGCGCGTACAGGGCGGCGATCGCGCGGACGCTGCCGGCGTCGAGCGGCCCCAGGACGAGCAGCTCGTCCGGTTCCAGCCGCGCGAGCGCCGCCTCCTCCTGGCCCGTCACGAGCACGAGCACCGGGATCTCGCGGACGACCTGCGCCAGCGCTCGCAGGGCGGCGCGCACGTCGGTCGGCGTCCGGTCGGCGTCGTCGACGACCACCAGCGCCGGCCGCCGCTGCTCGTGCGCGCGGCCGATCGCCACCAGCACCGACTCGGGCGCGCCCGTGCCGGCGGCGTACAGCACCGCGGCGCCCTCGCGGTGCGCCTCGCCCGCGATCTCGGCGGCGATCCGCGTCTTCCCCATCCCGTAGGCGCCGGCGACGGCGACGAGCGCGCCCGCGCCCTCCGCGGCGCGCTGCCGGAGCGCCCGGAGGCGGCGCAGCTCGCCGTCGCGGCCGAGCAGCGGCGGCGCGGCGGCCGGGTCCAGCTCGGGCGGGAGCTCCGGCGGGCGGGCCACGACGTCGAGCGCCGGGTCCTGGCGCAGGATCTCGTCGTGCAGCCGGCGCAGGGCGGGCGACGGCTCGACGCCGATCTCCTCCACCAGCGTGCGCCTGGCGTGCCGGTACGCCTCGAGCGCCTCCGCCTGGCGGCCGCAGCGGTAGAGCGCGAGCATCCGCTGGGCGTGCAGCCGCTCGCGCAGGTGGTTGTCGCCCAGCAGCGCCTCGATCTCGCCGGCGACCTCCTGGTGCCGCCCGGCGGCGAGATCGGCGTCGATCGCGAGCTCGGCCGCCGTCAGCCGCAGCTCCTCGAGGCGCCGGATCTCGGCGATCGCGAACGGCTCGTCGGCCACGTCCGCGAGCGGCTCGCCGCGGAACAGGGCGAGCGCCTCGCGGGCCGCGGTCCCGGGCTCGCCGTTCTCGGCGGCGCGCGACGCGTCGGAGACGAGCCGTTCGAGCCGGCGGGCGTCGACGAGCTCGTCGTCGATCTGGAGCTCGTACGCGCGCCCGCGCGTGACGATCTCCACGCCCACGTCGTCGCCGAGCACCTTGCGCAGCCGCCAGACGTAGTTCTGGACCATCTTCGCCGCGCTCGGCGGAGGATGCTCGCCCCACAGGCCCTCGATCAGGCGATCGGCGGACACCGCGCGGTTCGCCTCGAGCCCGAGCATCGCGAGGACGGCCCGCTGCTTCGCCCCGCCGAGTGCGACCGGGCGGTCGTCGACGCTGGCCTCGAGGTGTCCAAGGACGCGGATCTGCATGGAGCGGCGCTCCTCGCGCCTCGCGTGCGCGACCAACTAGACCACCTCCTTCCGACGCGATCAACGGGTGCCGGTCTACGACGCACCGAAGCGTGCTGCGCCGTGGTCTACGCCCGGTCTACGCGACCGGTCTACGGCGATCGGCGACCGGACGTAGAGCCCGCGTAGACCGGGGCGGCGGAGCCTTGCCGCGTTCCCCTCCACCGGCCCACCGGCCACCAACCGCAAGGAGCACGACGTGTTCACCCCCCCTCGCATGACATCGGCAGGCCATCGCGTCGGCCATCGCCTGCGTGGCGCTCTTCTGCACCACCGGCAGCGCGGTCGCCCAGCCGGCGCAGGACTATCGGAACCCGGACAACCGCGTCCAGACGTCCGGCGGCGGCGGCGCGCCGTCGCAGGACCTGCGCTCGCCGGACGCCCGCGATGCCGCGACGCCGAAGCTGCCCGGCCCGCCGACCTGGCCCGTGAACCCGGAGCCGATCGCGCCCGCCCCGGCCGCCGAGTCCACCGCCGCCGACGGTGGCATCGACTGGCTCGCGATGGGGCTCGGCCTCGGCGCCGGCGTCCTGGTCTGCGGCGCCGCCGTCGCGCTGGTCGCGCGCTCGCGCCGCCCCGGGCGCGTCCGCGTCCAGGCGTAGTTCACCCGGCGGGGCGCCGGCCGCACGGCCGGCGCCCCGCGGCGCGGTTCACCCGAGCCCGCCGGCGAGCCCCCGGACCGCCTCCCGCGCCTCGGCGTGGAGGCGCCGGACCAGCTCGCCGGCGGGCTCTTCGCGTGCGAGCTCGTGCGTCTCGCCCGCCCACAGGTTGATCAGGTCGGGGTCGCCGGCCTTGCGGGCCTGCGCGCGGATCGGCGCGGTCATGTGGTGCACGGCCGGATACGCGCGCGGCGCCGACTCGCCCAGCTCGGTCATGAAGCGGTTGACGATCCCGCGCGCGGCGCGCCCGGTGAACGCGCGCGTGATCGCGGTCTCGCCCGGCCGCGCGAGCGCGTCGCGGTGGGGCGCGGAGGTGCCGGCCTCGGGGCAGCGCATGAACGCGGTCCCGATCTGCGCGGCGGCCGCGCCCGCCACCAGCACGGCGGCGACCGCGCGGCCGGTGGCGATCCCGCCCGAGGCGACGAGCGGCAGGTCGACCGCCGAGCGCGCGAGCTGGATCAGCGACAGCAGGCCGTGGCCGCCCGGCCGTTCGTCGTCGAAGCCGCCGCGGTGCCCGCCCGCCTCGGCGCCCTGGACGACCAGCGCGTCCGCGCCGGCGTCCGCCGCGGCGCGCGCCTCGGCGGCGTCGGTGACCGTGACCCACACCTCGCTGCCCGCCGCGCGCAGCCGCCCGACCAGCTCGCGCTCCGGGCAGCCGAACACGAACGACACGACCGGGAGCGGGTCCTCCAGCAGCGCGGCGACCTTCGCGGCGAGCGCGTCGTCGTCGCTGCGCGGCTCAGCCGGCTCCTCGCCCAGCGCCTCGCGCAGCCGGCGCCCGTAGGCGTCCAGCTCGCCGGCCGGCGCCTCGGTCGGCCGCGCGGCGAACACGTTGACGCCGAACGCCGCGGCGGTGAGCGCGCGCGTCGCCGCGATCTCCTCGCGCATCGCCTCGGGCGTCTTGTAGCCGGCCGCGACGAAGCCGAGCCCGCCCGCGTTCGAGACCGCCGCGGCGAGCGCCGGCGTCGACGGGCCGCCGGCGAGCGGCGCCTGCACGATCGGCACGGCGAGCCGCGCGAGCGTCACGGCGACCCCCTGCGCGACGACGGCGCGCTCGACCGCCACGTACGCGTACGGCGACCCGAGGTCGAAGTACAGGACCGGCTCCATGCGTCCATCAAGCTACCGCCCCGCTCTCCCACGCTGGCGTCGAGGCGGTCGAAGAGCACCGCCCAGTCCTCCTGGAGGTCGTCGGCCTCGTCCTCGGGCGCCGACGAGGCGAGCGTGATCTCCGTGTGGTCGCCGCGGTCGGCGAACACCACCGCGGCCAGCGGCGCGCCGGGCCCGTCGCCCGTGGAGAGCACGAGCCGCCGCGGCGCCACGACCTCGTGGAACGCGACCGCCGCCGTCCGCAGCCAGTGGCGCGCCTGCTCGGGGTCCGTCCACGCGCGGAACACGCGCTCGCGCGGCGCGGCGATGTCGCGGACGATGATGAAGCTGCTCCGTCATGCCCGGCGGATCGCCTCCCGCAGCGCGGCCACCGGCGGGACGATCACCAGCGCGGCGATCTCGGGCCAGCCGTCGTCGCGCGCACGCGCCGCCAGCCGGCGCGCGAGCGCCGCGCCGTCGCCCGCCCCCGCGAGCACGAGCCCGCGCCCGCCGGCGCCCAGCTCGCCCGCGTGGTCGGCCGTCCAGCACAGCGCGGCCAGCGCATCCTCGAACGACGGCCCGCGCGGCGGCAGCGACACCGTCACCGCGCCCAGGCCGTCGGCGAGCGCGGCGTCGGCGCCCGACCCGGGCACCAGCACGACCAGCGGCCCGGCGCCGGCCGCGCTCAGCCGCGCGCGCACCGGCGCGCCGGCGCCGCGCAGCCACAGCTCGGCGACGAGGGGAGCGCGGACGGCGGCCATGACGACGATGGTGCAGGCCGCGCGCGGGAAAGGGAAAGGCCGATCCGGCATCGCGGTCATGCATCACGCGCAAGACCGCCTCCCGCGGGCCGTCCATAATCGCCTCATGGACGACGACGCAGCCCCGCTCGCCTTCCCCCGGGCCCCCGACGCGATCGAGATGCGGCACCTGCGCGCGTTCGTCGCGGTCGCCGACGAGCTCAACTTCGGGCGCGCCGCCGCGCAGCTGTACGTCTCGCAGCCGGCGCTGAGCCGCCAGATCCGCGCGCTGGAGCGCCTCGTGGGCTGCGAGCTGCTGCGGCGCTCCACCCACCGCGTCGAGCTGACGCTGGCCGGTGAGTCGCTGCTCGACCGCGCGCGCAAGCTGCTGCGCGACCTCGACGAGGCGGTCACCGTGACGCAGTCCGTCGGCGGCGAGCTGGCCCGCCGCTCCGAGGAGATGTGGCGCCCGCTCGCGGACCTCACCGCCGGCGGCGCGGAGCTGGAGGCGCTGCGCGAGGCCTACGAGGCGCTGCACGCGCAGTTCGCGCCGCCGCAGGACGTCGTCGTGCGGCCGGTGAGCGCCGGCGGCGTCCCGTCGCTGATCGTGTCGCCCGAGGACGCGGGCGCGCCGACGCTGCTCTACCTGCACGGCGGGGCCTACGTGATGGGCTCGGCGTTCGGCTACCGGCACCTGTGCGGCGCGCTGGCCGTGGCAGCGGGGTCGGCGGCGCTCGTGCCGGACTACCGGCTCGCCCCGGAGCACCCGTATCCCGCCGGCCTCGACGACGCGACGCGGGCGTACCGCTGGATGCTCGAGCGGGGCACGGACCCCGGCCGGATCACGATCGTGGGCGACTCGTCGGGCGGCGGCTTCACGATGTCCGTGCTGCTGGCGCTCAAGCGCGACGGCCTGCCGCTGCCGGGCGGCGCCGTGCTGCTGTGCCCGTGGGTCGACCTCACGAACGAGATCCAGGCCCGCCGCTCGACGGAGCCGCAGCCGGTGCTGGAGCTCGAGGTCGCGCGCCGCTGCGCCGCCCTGTACGTCGGCGCCCACCCCATGGACGACCCGGTGCTCAGCCCGCTGACGGCCGACCTGTCGGGCCTGCCGCCGCTGCTGATCCAGGCCGCCACCGGCGACGACCGCGTCGAGGAGACCCAGGCGCTGGCCGCGCGGGCGGCCGAGCAGGGCGTCGACGCGCGGCTCGAGCTCTACCCGGTCGCCGCGCACGTCTTCCAGGTCTTCTGGTCGTTCCTGCCCGAGGCGACCGAGGCCGTGGACCACGCCGGCCGCTTCGCGGCCGCGCTCAGCGAGCGGCCGGCGACGGCCGCAGCTCGCTGACGACGGCGGCGGCGAGCAGCTCCCGCGCGCGATCGCGCTCGACCAGGCCCGCCAGCCAGCGGGCGCTCAGCCCGTCGACGAGCGCGGTGAGACGCTCGGCGCAGCCCTGGGCGTCGACGTCCGCCGGGATCGAGCCGTCCTCCACCCCGCTCTCGATCGCGCGCGCCACGAGGTCGGTCCAGTTCGCGGCCGCCTCGCGCAGCTGCTCGCGCAGGTCGGGCTGGAAGACCGCGGAGGCGAGCACCTCGCCCCACACCACGGACGTGTCGCGCGTCTCGGCGTCGCCCCCGAACTCGGCGAGCAGCGTCGCCTCCACCCGCTCCAGCCCGCTCGCGCCGTTCGACTCGGGCGCCGCGGCGGCCGCGGCGCGCTCGTTGGCGTGCTCGAGCGTGGCGCGGACGAGCCCGTTGCGGCTGCCGAAGTAGTAGTAGAGCAGCGACACGGCGACGCCGGCCTCCGCCGCCACGCGCTCCACGCGCAGCCCGCGCACGCCGTCCCTGGCGATCACGGCGATCGCCGCGTCCAGGAGATCCCGCCTCCGATCGGCCATGTCTCGATCGTATCCGCTCTTGACTGAATTTTCAATCGAAGGTACTGTGCCCTGCCATGAGCGATCGAGTGGGACACGTGGAGCAGGTCGGCGTCGACTTCATCCCGGAGGAGGAGCGCGACTCGCGCCCGGCGAACGTCGCCGCGGTCTTCTTCGGCGGCAACCTCGCGTTCTCGGTGATCGTCTTCGGCTGGCTGCCGGTGACGTTCGGGCTCGGCTGGTGGAGCACGGTGACGGCGAGCCTGGCCGGCCTGGTCATCGGCACGCTGGTCACCGCCCCGCTCGCGCTGCTCGGCCCGCGGACGGGGACCAACAACGTGGTCTCCAGCGGCGCGCACTTCGGCGTGACCGGCCGGCTGATCGGCTCCGGCCTCACGCTGCTGTTCGCGCTCGCCTACGCGGCGATCGCCGTGTGGACGTCGGGCGACGCGCTCGTGGCCGCCGCCCATCGCCTGGTCGGGACGCCGGACGGCGACGCCGCGCTGGCCGTCGGCTACGCCCTGATCGCGGCGGAGATCGCCGCCGTCGCGCTGTACGGGCACGCGACGGTCGTCGCGCTCCAGAAGGTCGTGGTGCCGGTGGTCGGCGTGCTGCTGCTGCTCGGCGTGATCGCGTTCGCCGGGTCGTTCGACGCGGGCTACGGCGGCGGCGAGTACGTGCTCGGCGGCTTCTGGGAGACGTGGATGCTCGCGGTGACCGTCGCCGCCGCCGGGCCGCTGTCGTACGCGCCGACGCTCGGCGACTACACGCGCCGGATCTCGCGCGAGCGGCACAGCGACGCCCGCGTGCTCGCGGCGGCCGCGGGCGGCGTGTTCCGCGGCCTGTTCGCGACCACGCTGTTCGGCGCCTTCACCGCGGTGACGTTCACGGCGCCCACCGACTCGTACGTCGCCGACCTCGTCGGCGCGGCGCCGGGCTGGTACGTGCTGCCGATCCTCGTGATCGGGCTCGCGGGCGGCGCCGGGCAGGGCGTGCTCAACCTCTACGCGAGCGGCCTCGACCTCGAGGCGCTGATCCCGCGCCTGCGGCGGGTCCACACGACGCTGATGACGTCCGCCGTCGCGATCGTGTTGCTGTACCTCGGGACGTTCGCCTTCGACGCCGTCGACTCGATCACCGCGATGACGCTGGTGCTCAACGGGATGGCCGCGCCGTGGGTCGTGGTCAACCTGCTCGGCCTGCTGGTGGCGCGGCGCGGTGAGTACGACCCGGACGACCTCCAGGCGTTCAACCAGGGCCGGCGCGGCGGGCGCTACTGGTTCACCGGCGGCTGGAACCTGCGCGCGGTGGCGGCCTGGGCCGCGGGCTCCGCGGTCGGCCTGCTGTCGGTCGACACCTCGCTCTACACCGGCCCGCTCGCGGGCGTCGCGGGCGGGATCGACATCAGCCTGCTCGGTTCCGGGCTCGTCGCGGGCGTGGCCTACGTGGTGGCGTTGCGGCTGTGGCCGGAGCGCGTGCGGGAGCCCGTCCCGGCCTGACGGGTCTGGGCCCCGCGCCGGGTCCGGAACTGCGGCTGGGTGGGGTGGTGGCGAGGCCGGCGTGCGCGCGGGTTTCGTCGACCGATCCGCCGCCGAGCCGGCCGCGCGCTGCGAACCTCGGCCATGTGCCGGGTTTCGCGGACGAATCGGCGGCGCGCGGCGATCGGTCGACGAAACCCGCGCGGCCGGCCCCTCCACCACCCCACCCAGCCGCAGTTCAAGCGCCCGCGGGGCCGCTCACTCCGACAGCGTCGCGGTCGCCCCGCGCTCCTTCACCCACTGGCCGATCAGGCCGCGGAAGTGGCCGATGAAGGCCTCGTGCTCGTGCCGCGGGTAGGTCGTGCGGCACGTGTCGACCAGCAGCCGGTCGAACTCGGCGGAGGTGATCCAGTCGAGGACGAGCTCGTCGACGTGGGCGAGCCGGCTGTCGCAGAAGTCGCGGTAGCGGTCGACCTCGAAGTACTCGTCGGCGAGCGTGCGGTAGGCGGCGAGCTTGTCCTCGTACGTCAGGTCCTCGCGGTCGCCGATCTCGAAGTAGCGGCGCGTGTCGAGGTCCATGCGCGGCTCGCGCCCCGTCACCACGCAGAACGCGCACCACTTCAGCAGCGCGCTCATCGCCCACGGGAAGTAGTAGTGGAGGCTGGTCAGCGCGACGTCCGGCGACGCGTTCGCGTAGTCGATCGGGAACGCCTCGGTGCCGCGCACGAGCGTCTCGCAGGAGTTGAACTCCCAGCGGAAGAACGCGTTGATGAGCCGGCTGATGGTGAGGACCTCCTCGCCCACCTCGGGCGCGAGGAAGTCGTGGTCGACGGCGTAGCGCTCGTGCATCGGCCGCTCCGGCCGGAAGTGCATGACCATCGTCTCCGCGCCGATCGACAGCGAGCGCGCGAACACGTCGTAGCCCTCGATCGAAGCCTGGAGGTGCATCAGCCGCTGGCCCGAGGCGTCGTAGGCATGGTGCAGGGCGGCGCTGTCGCGGATGTGGCTGACGCCGATCCACTGGCCGCCGTCGTAGGGCTTCATGAACAGCGGGTAGCCGACGCCGGCGGCGACCTCGTCGAGGTCGAACGGCCGGTTGTACTTGGCCGCGGTGTAGGCGAAGCGCGCGTTGTCGGGCGGGTTCTTGTGCGGCACGAGCACCGTGCGCGGGACCTTCAGCCCGAGCCGCAGCATCGCGCAGTAGGCCGCGTGCTTCTCCATCGACTGGAACGTGAAGGGGCTGTTCAGCAGGTACACGTCGTCCATCAGCGCGACCTTCTTCAGCCACTCGCGCGGCAGGTAGTACCAGTAGGCGAGGCGGTCGACGACGAGGTCGTGGCGCGGCTTGTCGCGCAGGTCGAACGGCTCCATCGTGATCCGCTCGGTGGTGACGCGGTGGCGCGCGCCGGACGCGTCCTCGATCGGCCCGAGCCGCGAGACGAGCGTCTCGAACGCGGTCGGCCAGTCCTCCTCCGTGCCGAGCAGCAGGCCGATCAGGTGGGTGGTCTCCTCCATCAGCAGAACCGTGGCAGATGATGCGCGAATTGGGCGCGCCATGACGGCCAGTCGTGCGGGACGTCGTGCCCCCACAGGTCCAGCTCGTGCTTGATGCCCTTGGCGGCGAGCACGCCTGCGAGCCGCTTCGAGCTCTCCAGCGAGCCCGTCGTGTCCTCCCACTGGCCCTGGCCGCAGACGATCAGGAGGCTCGCGCGGCCGCGCAGCCAGTCGAGGTGCTCGCCGCCCATGTGCTCGACGTAGTCGAGCGGGTTGTTGAAGTACACCGCGTCCCCGCGGTCGCCCCAGCCGTCCCAGCTCGCCGGGTCGTAGTTGCCCGAGAACGCGAGCGCGAGCGGGAACAGGTCGGCGCGCTTGAGCGCGAAGTTGACGGCGTGGTAGGCGCCGAGGCTGACGCCCGTGGTCGCGATGTCCTGCGGGCCGCCGCAGTCGGCGTGGATCCACGGCACGACCTGCTCCACGATCCACGACTCGTAGCGGCGCGTGCTGGCGCGCGCGCTCCTCCAGCGGCAGCGAGCTGTTCGACCACGTCTCGGAGTCGAACGAGTCGACGCAGTAGAGCTTCACGCGGCCGGCGTCGAGCAGGCCGGCGACGGCGCCGACCATGCCCTGGTGCTCGTAGTCCCACGCGCTCCCGCCCTCGGCCGGGAAGACGAGCACGGGCCGGCCCCAATGCCCGTGGACCACGACGCCGCCGCTGGCGCCGATCGCGTCCGAGTACAGCTCGACGTGCCGGCTCACCACGCCCTCGCCAGCAGAGCGGACAGGTGCGGGGCGAACGCGTCGCGCCAGGCGGTGTAGTTGTGCATGTCGGGCACCTCGTGGAGCGCGGCGCGGTGGCCCTGTGCGGCCAGCGTGCGCGCCATCAGCCGGTTGTTGAAGACGTTCTCCTCCGCGGTGCCGCACGTCAAGGTCACCGGGATCGGGTCGGCGCTCGCGCCCGCCCGCAGCGTCTCGCGCACGAACCGCACGATCCGCTGGTAGCGCGGGAAGCCGGACTCCTGCGAGTCGAAGCGCGGCGTGAAGAAGCTGCCCGACTGGAGGAACAGCGCGCCGAACGTGCCCGGGTGGCGGCGCTGCGCGTGCAGCATCGCGAGCCCGCCGAGGCTGGCGCCCATGCCCGCCGGCTCGCCCGCCACGGCCACCGCCGAGCGGATCGCGGGGAGCAGGTCGCGCACCAGCGCGCCGGCGTAGCGGGCCGAGGCGGAGTACCACTCGTCGCGCTCGCCCGGCGCGAGCAGCGCGACGCGGTGGCGCGGCAGCGCGCCTGAGTTGATCGCCGCGGCGACGAAGTGGGTCAGCGACGACAGCTCGTCGTACTCCGGCCCGTCGTGCGCGACCAGCAGCGGCAGCGGCTCGCCCGGGCCGGCGTCCTCCGGGCTCCAGATGCGCACGGCGACGTCCGCGCCCAGCCCGCGCCCGCGCACGGCCAGGTCCGCGAAGAAACCCGGCACGCCCGGCTCCCCGAGCCAGTCCGGCGGCACGTACCCGGGCAGCAGCAGGACCGACTTCTCGCCGAACGCCCCCGGCGCGCGGTTCGGGTTGCCGGGATCGCACACCAGCTCGCTGTCGCCGTCGCCGTGGACCAGCTCGAGCTCGTACTCCAGCCGCGCCACCGGCGGCGCGGCCAGCTCCAGCCGCCACTCGCCGTCGTGGCGCGCGTAGCTGCGCCGCGCCTCGTCGAGCGGCAGGTCGGAGCACAGGCGAACGGCGGACAGCCGCTGCTCGGGGTCGTCGAGGCGGAGCAGCACCGGGGGATCATGCCCCGTTCAGCGCCGGCGCACCCTCAGGACCTCGAGCGCGTCGGTGAAGTGGAAGCCGGGCTGGTCGCCGCCCTCGAGCACGTAGACGCGGTTGCCGCGGCTGACGGCGCCGAGCCCGTGGCGCGGCGTCGGGAGGTCCGGCAGCCCGCGCCAGCGCCGCGTGCCCGGGTCGAACAGCTCCACCTCGGCGATCGTCCCGGCCGACTCCTCGCCGCCGACGACGACGATCCGGCCGCCGACGTTCGCGGCGGCGATCCCGCCGCGCGGCTTGCGCATCGGAGGCTCGGTCCGCCAGCGGCCCGTCTCCGGGTCGAACGCCTCGACGACGTTGAAGTTCCCGCGGCCCGCCGCCCGCCCGGCCAGCACGTAGAGGCGGCCGCGGGCCACGGCCGCCGCGAGGTGCTCGCGGGCGACGCCCATGTCCGGCCCCGTCCGCCAGCGCCGCCGCCGGAAGTCGTAGATCTCGAGCGTGGTCAGCGCGCCGTCACGCGCGTTCGCGCCGCCGGCGGCGTACAGCCGCCCGCCGATCACGCCCACGGCCAGCGCGGCCCGCGCGGTCGGCATCGAGCGCAGCCGCCGCCAGCGGTCGCGGCGCGGGTCGTACCGGTAGAGCGCGCTCGTCTCTTCGCTGAGCCCGGCGTCGGCCCGGTAGCCGCCGACCACGTAGACCCGCCCCCGGTAGGCCGCGGCGGCGGCGTGGTTGAGCCCGACCGGCATGTCGGCGACGCGGGTCCAGCGCCTGCGCACCGTGTCGTAGCGCTCGACCGCCGCCGTGGTGCGGCGCCCGCTCGCGACGAAGCCGCCGATCACGTAGATGTGGCGGCCGACGCGCGCCGCGGCGACCTCGGTCCGCTGCATGCGGGCGTCCGGGCCCTGCGACCAGGTCGCGGTGATCGCGGCCGCCGGCTCGCCGCTCGTGGTGGAGCAGCCGGCGCCGAGCAGCGCCGCGCACACGGCCAGCCAGGCCACCGAGGTGCGCATGGAGACAAGCGTACGCCCGACCGAAGCCCCGTGCCCGATCACGCGCCGCGCAGCGCGTCGGTGGGGGCGAGGCGGGCGGCGCGGAGCGCCGGGTAGAGCCCGGCCACGGCGCCGATGGCCAGCGCCGCGCCGAGCGCCGCCGGCGAGCGCCGCGCGGCGGGCACGACGGTCGTCCAGCCCTGGCTCTCGCGCGTAGCCGGCGGTGACCAGCGCGCCCGAGCGCCACCCCCGCGAGGCCGCCCGCGCGCCGCGAGCAGCAGCGACTCGCACAGGAACTGCGCGCCGACGTGCCGGCGGGTGGCGCCGAGCGCGCGCCGCAGGCCGACCTCGGTGCGGCGCTCGAGCACCGAGATGACCATCACGTTCGCGATCCCGACGCCGCCGACCAGCAGCGCGACCGCGCCGAGGCCGAGGAACAGCGAGGTGAACGCCGTCTTCGCCGCGGCGCGCGCCTCGAGCGCGTCCGACGGCCGCGACACGTCGACCTCCTCCGGCTGCTCGCGGGTTGGCGGTCGGCCCGAGCAGGTCGCGGATGCCGCTCGATCGCGTCGGGCTCGGCCCGCACGTAGATCGTCGACGCGTCGCGCGTCCTCGCCGAACCGGTCGCGCCGCCGCGTCGAAGCCGATCAGCGCGGTGTCGTCGATCTCCGGGGTCGAGCGTCACCGGCTCGAGGATGCCGATGACGGTGAACCAGCGGCCGCCGATGTAGACCGCGCGCGCCGGGCTCGTCGATGCCGAGCTGGTCGGCCGCGCCGGCGCCGAGCACCACCGTCGGGTAGCGGCCGGTGGCCGCGTCGAGGAAGCGGCCGCTGCGCATCTCGCCGCCGAGCGTCCCGAGCAGCGACGGGTCGGCGGCCGCGACCGCGATGCCGCCGGTCTCGGCCTCGTCGATCAGGTCGTTGCGGCGGACGGTGGCGTCGAGCGTCGCGCACGGCGGCGACCGCCTCGACGCCCGCCGACGCGGCCGATCATCGCCGCGGCGCGGCTCCGGCAGCGTCGGCGTCCTCGCCGAGGAACGACTGGCCGGGCGCGACGCGTCAGCAGGTTGGTGCCCAGCCGGTCGAGCTGCGCCAGCAGGTCCGCCCGCGAGGACTCGGAGATGCCGAGCACGGCGACCATCGACGCGATCCCGATCGCGATGCCGAGCGCCGAGAGCACGGCCCGCAGGCGGCGGGTGCGCAGGCCAGCGACCCGGTGCGCACGAGGTCGGCGCCGGTGAGCCGGGCGGGCGCGAGCGCGGCGCTCACGACGCGACCCGCTCGATCGTGCCGGCTCGCCGGTGTCGGCCTCCACGAGGCCGTCGCGGAGCGCGATCCGCCGCGGCAGCGTGCCGGCGACCGCCTCGTCGTGCGTGATCACGACGATCGTCGCGCCGCCCGCGTGCAGCTCGTGCAGCAGCGCCACGATGCCGGCGCCGGAGCGCGAGTCGAGGTTGCCCGTCGGCTCGTCCGCGAACACGATCGCCGGGCGGCCCGAGCAGCGCGCGCGCGATCGCGACCCGCTGGCGCTCCCCGCCGGAGAGCTTCGCGGGCACGTGCCCGAGGCGGTGCCCGAGGCCGACGCGGTCGAGCGCCTCGCGCGCCCGGTCGCGGCGCTCCGCCGCGCGCATCCCGGTGTAGAGCAGGCCGGTCGCGACGTTCTCCAGCGCGCTCATGCCGTCGAGCAGGAAGAACTGCTGGAACACGAAGCCGATCCGGTGCGCGCGCAGGGCGGCGAGGCCGCGCTCGGCCGAGCGCCGCGACGTCATGGCCGGCGACCCGGACCGTCCCGCTCGTGGCGCGGTCGAGCGTGCCCATGATGTGCAGCAGCGTGGACTTGCCCGAGCCGGACGGGCCGACGACGGCGACGAGCTCCCCCTGTGGACGGTGAGCGAGACGCCATGCAGCACGTCGACGGGCCCCGGGTAGGTCTTCGTGACCTGCTCCAGCTCGAGGACCGCCGTCATCGCGCGGTCACCACCGTCTGGCCCTCGCGGAGGTCGCCCTCGACCTCGACGCGTCGTCGGCGAAGAGCCCGGGGTCGACGGGCACGAGCCGGTGGCCGCCCGCCCTCACGACCTCGACGGCGAACGTGCCGCCCTCGCGGGCCAGCAACGCCTTCACCGGCACGGTCAGCACGTCCTTGCGCCGCTCGACGGCAAAGCCGACGTCGACGGGCGCCTGGTCGAGCCCGGTCCCGCGGGCGGCCGCGCCCGCGCAGGGCGATCGTCGACCTCGATCGTCGGAGCGGCGTCCTCCTCGCCCGCGGGCTTCTCGGCGACCTTGCCGACCTCGGCGATGCGGCCGCGCGCCGTCACGCCGGTGGGCAGCGTCGACGGTGACGCGCGCCGCCGCGCGCGGGCGAGCTGCCGCCGGCGGGCGTCGAGGTCGACCACGACCTCGCGCCGCGTGGAGGACAGCGAGCCGAGCTCCATGCCCGGCTGCACCTGCCGGCCGACCTCCGCCTTCAGCTCGCCGATGCGGGTCGGACCCGGGCGGAAGACGAGCTCGCCGCGGGCGAGCGTGCCGTCCTCGTCGAGCCCGCGCTCGTCCTGGAAGCGCTCCACGGCCGCGGTCGTCGCCCAGTCCCACTCGTCGTCGACGGTAGGTCTCCGTCCGGGTCGTGGCCGAGCGCGCGCAGGTTGCGCTCGAGCTGGCGCACGTCCTCGCCGCCGGCCATCCCGGGCGCGAAGTCGCGCCAGGCCGGGAGCGCGCCGTACAGCAGCCAGGCCGCCGAGCGGCCGTCGACGGCGTAGAGCGCCCGCCCGCGGCGCACGACCGCGCCGGGCTCGCGCAGGCGCGTGATCGTGCCGCTCGTGCCGGCGATCAGCGTGCCCTCGCCGGCGTAGCGCAGCGTGCCGTCGAGGTCCTCGCGCTCGACGAGGTCGCGCCGCTCGACCTCGGCGGTGGCGCCGGCGGGCGTGCGCGCCGAAGCGCGTGCGGAGCCGTCGCCGTCGCCCTGCGCGACGATCGCGGCGCCCGCGCCGGCGGCGGCGAGCACGCCGGCGCCGCCGATCGCGACGGCGCGCCTCACGGCCGCGACTCCGGCAGCGCGGGCAGCTCGTCCTCGCACGCCTTCTGGGCCTCCGCGAACTTGGGGTCCTTCGGATCGAATCGGCCTCGCGAGAGCTCCACGCGCGCCTGGCCGTCGGCGCCGAACGTCGGATCGGGCATGTCGATGCCGTGCTTGCGCATGCAGCGCGCGTGCGCCAGGGCGGCGTCCTTGAACTCCTGCTGCTGCGCCTCGGACAGCTCCGGCGGCTCGAGGTCCTTGCGGTACTTCTCGCACGCCTTCTCGGCCTCGCGCATATCCTCCGGCGTCGTGTCGCCCGCGTTCTCCACGATCGCCGGCCCGCCGCCGGGCTTGGGATCGGGGAAGTCGACGCCGTGCTCGCGCATGCAGCGCGCGAACGCGAGCGCCGCGTCCTGCCGCTCGCCGCGGGCGCTGTCGCCCGAGGCGGTGTCGTCCTCGCCGCACGCGGCGAGCGCGAACGCCGCCAGCGCGACGGCGGGCAACGTCCGGAAGATCGTGTGAGTCGTCATGCCCACCATCCAGCCGGACGGGACTGAAACCGCCCTGAACGCGACTTAGGAGCTTGATGAGAGCGGCAGGCGCAGCCGCAGCCGCGCCCCGCCGCCCTCCGCCGCCTCCGCGCGCGCGACGCCACCGTGCGCCTCCGCGACCTGCCTGACGATCGCGAGGCCGAGCCCGGAGCCGGGCAGCCCGCGCGCGGTCGGCGCGCGGTAGAAGCGGTCGAAGACGTGCGCGAGGTCCGGCTCGGCGATCCCCGGCCCGTGGTCGCGCACGGTCACCTCGCCGTCGCGGACCCCGACCTCGACGCGGCCGCCGGGCGGGCTCCACTTGACCGCGTTGTCGAGCAGGTTGGACACCGCGCGGTGCAGCCGCGCGCGCGATGCCGTGCACCAGCGCAGGCCTCGGCCTCCACGCCGAACGTGACGCGGCCGTCGGCGTGCCGGCGCGCGCGCTCCACGGCCTCGCCGACGAGCTCGTCCAGGCGCACGTCCTCGGCCTCGGCCGCCGAGCTGCGCGCCCGGGCGTGCGAGGTCGACGAGGTCGCCGACGAGCACGGTGAGCTCCTCGAGCTGGGTGCGCGCACCGCGCCAGCACCGCGTCCCGCTCCCCGTCCGGGAGATCGCGGGCGCGCGCGAGCAGCTCGAGGTTCGCGCGGATGCTGGTGAGCGGCGTGCGCAGCTCGTGCGAGGCGTCGGCGACCAGCTGGCGCTGGGCGTCGCGCGAGCGCTCGAGCGCCGCGAGCATCGTGTTGAACGACGCCGCGAGGCGCGCCACCTCGTCGTCGCCGCTCGCGTCGATCCGGTGGCTGCAGCTCACGCGTCTCGCGTCACCTGCTCGGTCGCCCGCGTGAGGTCGGCGACCGGGCCGACGGTGCGCGCGCGCGACACCGGCCCGAGCAGGGCGGCGAGGCCGACGCCGCCGAGCGTGACCGCCAGCAGGATCCAGCGCAGGCGGTCGAGCGTCGCGTCGACCTCGGTGAGCGGCCGCGCGATCAGCAGCGCGTCGCCGGTCAGGCCCGGGCGCAGTGTAGCACGCGCACGTGCACGCCGTCGACGCGTCGCGTCGCGGAAGAACGGCTCCCGCTCTCCGGCCGCAACGTCCACCGTGCGGCGGTCGACGGGCAGGGCGCGGCCCTGCCCCGGCGGCGCGACGCACCTCGCCCGACGGCGAGCACGGCCTGCACGAACGCCGCCGGCGCCGCCGAGCGGCGCCTCCGGGCAGCGCGCACCGGACGCTGCGCCCGACGGCGGGAGCCGCGCTCGGCGGGCGGCGAGCCGCCGCGCGAACGTCACACGCTCGACGCGGTCGCGCAGCGACGCGTCGACCTGCGCGCGCAGCGTCGTCGCGCACCACGCACGTACGTCACCGCCGCCGCCAGCACGACGGCCAGGCGACCGCGGCCGCGCACGCCAGCGACGAGCCGCCGCCGCGAAGCGTCATGCCGGCGCGCGGAGGACGTAGCCGACGCCGCGCACGGTGTGGAGCAGCCGCGGCTCGCCCGCCGCCTCGGTCTTGCGGCGCAGGTAGCCGACGTAGACCTCGAGCGAGTTCGACGCCGGCCCGAAGTCGTAGCCCCAGACGCGCTCGAAGATCTGACCGCGCGGGTGAGCACCTGGCGCGGGTGGCGCAGGAACAGCTCGAGCAGCAGGTACTCGGTGCGCGTCAGCTCGATCGGCCGCTCGCCGCGGCGCACCTCGTGCGCGACGGGTCGAGCTCGAGGTCGTCGAAGCGCAGCACCGGCGCTGCGTCCTCGACCAGCCCGAGCGGCGCAGCAGCGCGCGCAGGCGGGCGAGCAGCTCCTCGAGCGCGAACGGCTTGACGAGGTAGTCGTCGGCGCCGGCGTCCAGCCCGCGACCCGGTCGGCGACCGCGTCGCGCGCCGTGAGCATCAGCACCGGCGTGCGGTCGCCGGCGTCGCGCATCCGCCGGCAGACCTCGAGGCCGTCGAGGCCGCGGCATCAGCACGTCGAGCAGCGACGCGTCGGGCGGCGCGCGGCGACGGCGGCGGATCGCCTCGCGGCCGTCGGCGCGCAGCGCCACCTCGAAGCCGTCGAGGCGCAGCGCGCGCTCTACCGCCTCGCGGACCGCCGGCTCGTCGTCGACCACGAGGATGCGCACGGCGCGATTGTCCGCCGCGAAGCTGAACGTCTACTGAACGTTTCAGGCTTAGGCGGGCGCCGGAGCGGTGCGGCGCTGCTTCAGCGCGCGGACGGTGAGCACCGCGGCGGCGAGCACGGCGAGCGCGAGCGCGCCGTGGGTCAGCGCGCCGGCGGCGGAGCTGAAGGACTCGTGGAAGACGTAGCCGACGAGCGTGAACGCGGTCGCGCAGGCGAGCGTGCCGACCAGGCTGTACGGCACGAAGCGGCGCAACGGGAGCTTCGAGGCGCCGGCCAGGAACGGCGCGACCGCGCGGACGATCCCGATGAAGCGCCCGATCAGGATCGCCTTGCCGCCGTGGCGCTCGAAGAAGCGCGTCGACCGTGGCGAGCCGCGGCGCGCGTTGACGCCGACGCGCGGGCCGTGGGCGACGACGAAGCGGCGCCCGAGCCGGCGGCCGAGCGCGTAGCTGGCGAAGTCGCCGAGCGCGGCGGCGGCCCAGGCGATCGCCAGCATCAGCGGCAGGCTGATCTCGCCCTGGGCGGCGACCACGCCGCCGAGCACGATCGCGGTCTCGCCGGGCGCGATCAGCCCGACGAACGCGCCCGTCTCGAGGAAGGCGAGCCCGCCGACCAGCGCGTAGGTCCAGGTGCCGAGCGCGTCGGAGAGGTCGGTCAGCGCGCCCTCGAGGTCCGGCATCTGGACGACGCCCGTGGCGAGCAGCACGAGCGCGACGGCCGCGAGCGCGCCGCCCGCGATGAGCAGCCGGCGGCGGTCCGTGGGCGGTGTCTGCGAGCGCCGCCATGCGTCTTCCAGTGTCGGCGCCGCGGGCGCCCGGGGCACTCGCGGTGCTATCACCCCTGGCAGGGTGCGGGGTCCGGCACCGGCCACGTCAGCAGGTGACGATGCGGGGCCTACAGCACCCACGGCGTCACGAGAGGCGCGGTGCGGATCATCCCCTACCTCGCGCACGAGAGCCGTTGCCGATCGCCGGCGCGAACGTCCCGCGCTCATGGCGCCCACTAACGAACGGGACGGCGCTTGCTGCGGCGTCACGTTGCCCGCGCGGTCCTCGGCGCGCAGCGTCAGCCGGTGGCTTCCGGCCGCGACGCCGCGCAGTGACACGCGCGTGCGCCACAGGCCGCTCGCGGCGGCGGACCCCGACCCGCCGCCCGTCGACGTACAGCGTCGCCTTGCGCAGGCCCGCGGCGCCGCGGTCCTCGACCAGCACGGCGATCCGCAGCGAGCCGCCCGCGCGCCGGGCAGCGGAGCGCCAGCGCACGCGCGGCCGCGGCGCGGTCGCCGAACGAGCCCGGCGTGACCTTGCGGATCGTGAACGCCTGCTCCGCGCCGTTCTGCGCGCGGTCGAGCGCGCGCGGACGACGACGCGGTGGGTCCCGAACGGGATCTCCCGGAAGCCGAACCACGAGCCGTTGACGCCGGCCGCGGCCCCACATCCGCACCAGCCGCCCGTTGAAGTGCAGCTCGACGCGGCGCATCCCGACCCCGCCGGGGTTGTCGCGCGCGCGCACGCGCACGGGAAGGTTCTCGCCGCTCGGTCAGCACGCGCGCCGTCGGCCGGGCGCGCGGACCTGCGAGCGCCGGCGGCGAGCGGTCGGTGACGCCGCCGCAGCGCGCCGGCCGCACGCCGCGTCCGTTGCGGACGCGCGCGCATCGCGCGGAAGGCCGGCTTGCGCTTGCCGCCCGGCCGGATCAGCCCGAGGTGGTCGCCGTAGCCGGCGCCGCGCCCGACGTCCTGCAGCGAGAACCAGAGCGCGACGTGGACGTACGGGTCGGCGCGCAGGCAGCGGTAGGCGAGCGTGAGGAAGCGGGCCTGCGTGCGCGTGCTCGACGCCCTCGGCGCGCGTGCCCGCCACCGCGCCGTCTGCGGCACGAGCGCGGCTTGCGCGAGCCGGTGTTCCAGCCGATCTCGGTCATCCAGATGCCCTTGCCGCCGTCGCCGTTGGCGGCCATCACGTCGTGCACCTCGCGGTAGCCGGTGAACGAGAAGCGGCCGACGCGGCCGTCCGGCTCGCGGTAGTAGACTTCGGCCGGCGACGCCAGCAGGCAGGCGGTGTCCGTGTGGACGCCGACGGCGTCGAACGAGCCGCCGCGCGCCGTTCGCGTAGAGGTCGGAGAGGAAGCGCGTAGTTGTTGCCGACCATCCCCGTGGTGACGACCGTCACGCCGGGGGCGGAGCGCCTTGATCGCCGGGTAGGAGGCGCGCAGCAGCGCCGCGTAGGCGCCCGGCTCCGGCGCGCCCGGCCCAGAACGCCGGGCTCGTCGGCCTCGTTCCAGATCTCGATCGCCCCGACGCCGGGCACGAGCCGCGGCAGCTCGCCGACGAAGCGGGCGTAGTCGCGCGGGTCGCGCGGGCCGGCGAGCCCGGGGCCGCGCGGCCCGGCCGCCCACGCCGGGCGTCCCGGTGACGACCGTGAGCACCTTGACGCCGCGCGCCCGGTACGCCGCCACCTGCGCGCGCAGGTTGTCGAGGTAGAACTGGTCGTAGACGCCGCGCGCTGGGCTCGGCGGCGTCCCAGCCCACGAACAGCCGGACCCAGCCGACGCGGAGGCGCTGGGCGTGCGCGGGCCCGTCGACCCGCTGGTTGATCGCGATGTTGACGCCGGTCTCCGCGGCCGGCGCAGGCGCCGCGAAGCGCGAGCGCGGCCAGCACCGCGACGATGGTCGCTCGTGTCCCCCGCACCTCCGCCAGGGTACCCTCGCCGACCGTCAGCTCGTCAGCGCCTCCCGGTGCGCGATGCCACTCGCACGGCGACTGCCGCGAGGCGTCGCGCGGCGCGCCGACGAGCTGCCCGCCCGCGCAGTCGCCCGCCTGCACCCGCCGGCGCGGGTTGCGGATGCCGGCCAGGCCCAGCAGCCCCGCCGAGGCCGACCAGGCCGGCCGCGATGCCGACGCCGAAGTGGAACGACTCCACCGACGCCTCTCGCTCGGCCTGCATCAGCCGCTCCGCCGCCGCCGGGTCCACGCCCGCCGGCCGCTCGACGCTGAACGGCCGCTCGCGCGCCTCCTCGACCACGGCGGCGAGCGCCGGATGCGGTCGCGAGCGGGCCGAGCCGCGAATCGAGCCTCTCGTCGTACTGGCTCGCGACCATCGCCCCGATCGCCGCGATCGCGACGAGCCCGGCGACGCGGGCGATCGCGTTGTTGACGGCCGAGGCGATGCCCGCGTTGTGCTCGTCGGCGTCCGCCAGCACCGTGGCGGTCAGCGGCGCGACGGTGAGCGACAGCCCGAGCGCGAACACGAGCAGGGCCGGGAGCAGGTCGGCCCAGTAGCTCACGTCGGCGTCGAGCCGCAGCATCAGCACCAGCCCGACGGCGCTGATCAGCGGGCCGGAGCCCATGAACCAGCGCGGCCCGTAGGCGTCGGCGAGCCGGCCGAAGCGCATCGACAGCGCGAACATCACGAGCGTCACCGGGACGCTCGCGCTGCCGGCCTCGAGCGCCGAGAAGCCCGCCACGCCCTGGAGGAACAGGACGAGCAGGAAGAACGTGATGCCGAGGCCGCCGTACATCGCGAACGTCTCGACGTTGCCGACCGCGAAGTTGCGGCGCTTGAACAGGTCGAGCGGCAGCATCGGCGCCCGCGCGCGCCGCTCGTACGCCACGAACGCGATCAGCAGCAGCGACGCCGCCGATCAGCGTGCCCGCGACGAGCGGATCGCCGAAGCCGCGCATCGGCTGCTCGATCAGCCCGAACGTGATGCCGGCCAGCCCGAACGCGCACAGCGAGCGCGCCGACGTAGTCGATCCGCACGCCGGCGCGGCGCGGCGCGTCCGCGGGGATGGTCGCGCGCGACGATCAGGAGCGTCCCGAGCACGAGCGGGATGTTGAGCGCGAAGATCCAGCGCCAGGAGGCCGCGTCGACGAGCTGGCCGCCGACGACCGGCCCGAGCACCGTGCCGATGCCGCCCCACGCCGTCCACGCCCCGACCGCCCGCCCGCGTTCCGATTCCGGGAACGTGCGCACGATCACGGCCAGCGCCGCCGGGGTGAGCAGGGCGCCCGACACGCCCTGGAGCGCCCGCGCGGCGACCAGCATCTCGATCGTCGGCGCCATCGCGCACAGCAGCGAGGTCACGCCGAAGCCGCCGACGCCGAGGATGAAGATCCGCCGCTCCCCGAGCAGGTCGCCGAGCGAGCCGCCGATCAGCAGCAGCGAGCCGAGCGTGACGAGGTACGCGTTCGCGGTCCACTGCTGGCCCGCCAGCCCGCCGCCGAGGTCCTCCGAGATCGCCGGCAGCGCGACGTTCACGGCCGTGCTGTCGACAGTGACGACGGTCGTGCCGAGAATGCACGCCACGAGCACCATCCGCTTGGTCGACTCGGAGAGACCAGGCGAAGCGCTCACCCGCAGCAGTCTTTCATTTCGGAGGTTCGGCCCCGAGACGCCGAGGGAAGGCGCAGGATCAGATGCGAGACGAAGAGGAGACCCGATGCGGCAGCTGACGAGCCTTGACGCGCAGTTCCTGGCCGTGGAGTCCGCGCGCACGTACGGGCACGTGGGCGGCCTCGCGATCTACGACCCCTCCACCGCGCCCGGCGGCGACCTCGGCGTGCAGGACGTCTGCCGCCTCGTCGCCGACCGGCTGCACCTGCTGCCGCCGTTCCGCTGGAAGCTCGTGAACGTGCCGCTCGGGCTCGCGCACCCGTACTGGATCGAGGACCCGGACTTCGACCTCGACTTCCACATCCGCGAGTCGGCCGTCCCGCCGCCGGCGACGGACCGCCAGCTCGCCGAGACCGTCGCGCGGATCTTCGCGCGCCCGCTCGATCGCAACCGGCCGCTGTGGGAGCTGTACCTGATCCAGGGCCTCCCCGAGGGCCGGGCGGCGATGCTGACCAAGATCCACCACTCCGTGGTCGACGGCGTGTCGGGCAACGAGATCCTCACGCGTGCTGCTCGATCCCTCGCCCGAGGGGCGCGAGATCCCGCCGCCCGCGGGCGACCGCAGGCCGGAGCGCGCGCCGGGCGAGCTGGGGATGCTCGGGCGCGGCCTGCTCTCGCTGCCGCTCCAGCCGCTGAAGGCGCTGCGCTCGGCGCCGACGGCGCTCCCGCACCTGCCGCTGCTGCCGGGCGCGACGGCGTTCCCGGGCGGCCCGACGCTCGCCCGCGGGCTCACGCGCGTGCGCCGCCGGCTGGGCGTCGAGCCGAGCGACCCGCAGATCCTCGAGTCGACGGGCGCGCGGCCGCCGAAGACGTCCTTCAACGGGCGCATCTCCGGCCACCGCCGGTTCGCCTTCGGCCAGCTCTCGCTGGACCGCGTGAAGGCGATCAAGAACGAGACGGGCTCCACGGTCAACGACGTCGTCGTGTGCATGTGCGCCGGCGCGCTGCGCGACTGGCTGAAGGAGCGCGGCGAGCTGCCGGCGAAGCCGCTCGTGGCGCTCGTGCCCGTCTCCGTGCGCACGGAGGACGAGCAGGGCACCTACGGCAACAAGGTGGCCGGGATGATCGTGCCGATCCCGACCAACGAGGCCGACCCGCGCCGCCGGCTGAAGCGCACGCACGAGTACCTGCTCGGCGCCAAGGAGCGCCACCGGGCGACGCCCGCGAGCCTGCTCACCGACGCCACGAGCTTCATCCCGCCCGCCGTCGCCTCACTGGCCGCGCGCACGACCGTCGAGCTGCTCGGCCGCGCCGGGCGGCCGCCGGTGAACGTGGTCATCTCCAACGTGCCCGGGCCGCGCAACCCGCTGTTCTGCGCCGGCGCGAAGCTCGAGGCGAACTACCCCGTGTCGGTGGTGATCGACGGCGTCGGGCTGAACATCACGGTGATGAGCTACCTCGACCACCTGGACTTCGGGCTCGTCTCCGACCGCGACCAGGTGGACGACCTGTGGCCGCTGCTCGACAGGCTGCGCCACTCGCTCGACGAGCTCGAGAGCGCGGCCGGGACGGCAAGGAACCGCTCGCGCGGATCGAAGCCGAAGGCGAAGGGAAGGGCGGGCGGGAAGCCGCTAGCCGACGACGAGCTCGAGCCGCGGGCGGCGCGACTCGTAGCGCTCGGCGACGCCCTTGAGCACCTCGAGCATGGCCATCGTCGCCGGCGTCCGGTAGCCGGCGCTCGTGGCCGCGTAGATCCGGCGCACGGGCGTCTCGCGCCCGAGGTCGCGCACGACGATGTCGTCGCGGATCGTCGTCAGCCCGAGCTCGGCGATCAGCGACACGCCGACGCCGGCCGCCACGAATCCCTGCACCGCGGCGTAGTCGTCGGTCTCGAAGGCGATCCGCGGGTCGTAGCCCGCCTGCGAGCAGGCGCCGTAGATCAGGCGGTTGCACTCGCAGTCCTGCGGGCCGCCGATCCAGGCCTCGTCGGCGAGGTCGGCCAGCCGCAGGTTGCGCTTCTTCGCGAGCGGGTGCTCGCGCGGGAGCACGAGCAGCATCGGGTCCTCCACGAGGAAGAGGCGCTCGATGCCGTCGTCGGCCTTCTGGAGCCGCGAGCCGAAGCCGAGCGCCACGTCGACGTCGCCGCTCTTGAGCTGGGGCTCGGTCTGCTCCGGCTCGCCCAGCGTCATCGACAGCTCGACGGCCGGGTGCTGCTGCCGGAAGTCGGCGATCGCGAGCGGCATCAGCGTCGCGCCGGCGGACTCGAACGCGGCCATGCGCAGGCGGCCGCCGCGCAGGCCGGCGATGGCCTCGAGCTCCGCCTCCGCCTCGGCCAGGCGGGCGAGCACGGCGTCGGCGTGGCGGACGAGCGCCTCGCCCGCCTCGGTCAGGCGGACGCCGCGGGCGCTGCGCTGCACGAGGATCGTCCCGGCCTCGCGCTCGAGCGCGGCGATCTGCTGCGAGACGGCGGACTGCGTGAAGGACAGGGCCTCGGCGGCGGCCGAGAAGGAGCCCTGGAGCGCGACCTCGCGGAGGACGCGCATGCGGCGGACGTCGAGCATCAGCCGAGCTTATACGAAGGACCGCGAAATGTCATTTGCCCTGATGGGCTCGCTTCTCCAACATTGTCCTCACACACCGAACGCCCACCACGTTGGAAAGGCACTCCATGAACCCGCTCACCACCGCTCCTTCTGTCCTCATCCGCGCCGCCCGCGGCTCCGACGGCCCCGCGCTCCGCGACCTCGCCGCGCTCGACTCCGCCGCCGTGCCGGCCGGCCGCCTGCTCGCTGGCCGAGACCGACGGCGACCTCGTCGCCGCGCTCGACGCGGACTCCGGCGCCTACATCGCCGACCCGTTCCGGCGCTCCGCCGACGCCGTCGCGCTGCTGAGGCTGCGCGCCGACCGCGCGGACGGGGCGCGGCGCCGCCGCCTGGCCGAGCGCTTCGGCCTGCGGCTCGCGCCGTACGCCAGGACCGCGTGACCCAGACCCTCTCCTCCCCTCCGCACGCAACGGCCGGCGCCGCTCCCCCAGCGCCGGCCGTCGCACGTCCGGCTCCGCCCGGCTGGCAGGTGTGGACGGGGCTCTGGATCGTCTACATCGTCTGGGGATCGACCTACCTGGCGATCCGGATCATGGTCGAGACCGTGCCGCCGCTGCTGGGGGCGGGCGTGCGGTTCGCCGTGGCGGGAGGAGTGATGGTGGCGGTGCTCGCCGTGCGGCGCGGGCTCGCGCGCGGTGCGGCCGTCGCGGGCGCAGCTGCTGAGCGCGCTGGCCGTCGGCCTGCTGCTGCCGGGCGCCAACGCAGTCGTCACCGTCGCCGAGCAGGAGGTGCCGTCCGGGATGGCGGCGCTGCTGATCGCGTCCGTCCCGCTGTGGGTGATCCTGCTGCGGGTGATGGCCCGCGAGGGCGTCTCCGGCCGCAGCATCGCTGCCGTGCTCGTCGGCTTCGCGGGCGTCGCGCTGCTGCTGCGCCCGGGCGAGCAGTCGGGCGACGCGACGTTCGTCGGCCTGCTGGCGTGCGTCGGCGCCGCGGTGATGTGGGCGTCGGGCTCGTTCGCCTCGCCGCGGCTGTCGCTGCCGGGCGACCCGCTCGTGTCGACGGCCTGGCAGATGCTGCTCGGCGGCGTCGTCATCACGCTCGCCGGGCGTGGTGGCCGGGGAGCTGCCGGAGGTCGACCCCGAGGCGTTCTCGGTGCGCTCGATCGCCGCGCTGCTCTACCTGATCGCGATCGGCTCGTGGGTCGCCTACACGGCCTACGCGTGGCTGCTCCAGAACGCGCCGCTGTCGAAGGTCGCGACCTACGCGTACGTGAACCCGGTCGTGGCGATCGTGCTGGGCTGGCTCGTGCTCGACGAGCTGATCACGGGCGTGACGGTGGTCGGCGCGGCGGTGATCGTGACGTCCGTGGCGCTGGTCGTCCGGACGGAGTCGCCGCGGCGCTGCGCGCTAGCGAGCTCGCGAGCTGCTTGCAGCGCGGCGGCGGTGATGCGGGCGGCCTTCGCGGCGAGGTCGGGATCGGCGTTGCCGAGCCGGTCGCAGGCGCGGTGGTAGCAGCGGTCCAGGCCGGTGAACAGCCCGCCGACGGGGATGCCGGCGTTCGCGAACGAGGCGTGGTCGGACGCGCCGCCGAGGTCCTCCTCGCGGGCGCCCTTCGGCAGCCCGGCGCGCAGCGCGGCCTCGATCGCGCGGCCGGCCGGCCGCACGCCCACGTAGACGGCGATCGTCTCCTCCGGCGTTCCCACCATGTCGAGGTTGATGTACGCCTTGATCCGGCGCCGCTCGGCCCGGCTGAGCCTCGTGACGTAGCGGCGCGAGCCGACGAGGCCGATCTCCTCGGCGGCCCAGAAGCCGAAGCGGAAGGCGGTGCCGGGGTCGCGCTGCTCGCCCGCGAGCTGCTCGGCGACCTCGAGCACGGCCGCGACGCCGCTGCCGTTGTCGTTGATGCCGGGGCCGGGGAGCACGGAGTCCAGGTGGGCGCCGGCCATGACGACGCGCTCGGCGTCCTCCGGCCCGATCTCCCCGACGACGTTGCGCGTCGTGCGGCGGCCGGAGTCGGCGTCCACCTTCACGGTCACGCGGCCCTCGAGCTCGCGGCCGGCGCGTGGTGCTCACCGCGAGCGCCGGGATCTTGACCGGGCCGATCAGCGAGCCGGTGAACGGCGCGCCGCTGTCGGAGACGACGAGCAGCGCCGCCGCGCCCGAGGCCTGCGCGCGCTGCGCCTTCTCGGAGAACGTGCAGACGCCGCGCTCCGCGATCGCGATCTCGCCGCGCCGCAGGCCGGGGGCCGAGTTGCAGGCCAGCCCGACGCGGCGGACCTGCCCGGTCGCGCGGCCGGAGCCGGAGTACGTGAGCGTGAGGAAGTCGCGGTCGCGGCGAAGGCCGGTGATCCTCGCGGGCGAGCGCTCGCGGAACAGCGGCACCTTGAACGCCTGGGTCGGTCACGCGGTAGCCGGCGGCGCGGAGGCGGCCGGCGATGTAGCGGGCGGTCCGGCGGTCGCCGGGCGTCCCGGCCGCGCGGGTGTTCTGCGGGCGGGCGGCTTGCGCGAGCGCGCGGAGGTGCTCCTCGATGCCCGCGGGCTCGATCGGCGGCCTGGCGGCGTGGGCGTGGGCCGCTTCGGCGCGGACGTCGGCGCGGCGGGGCGGTCGTCGTCGCCACCGCCGCCGCTCGCGGTGATCAGCGCGATCGCGCGATGGCGACCACGACGAGAGCCGCGACGAATCTCATGGCGTCACGGTACGCCGTCGCGAACGGCGGCCGGGTGGGGTTGGCGGAGGCCGACCTCGCGAGGTGCGACTTTCTACCGCCACGAGGCAGAAACCGCGGACTCGCGGCGGTCGGCTTCTCGAGATGCGACTTTCTGCGGCCACGCGGAAGAAACCGCGGACTCAGACCTCGCCGCCACCCCACCCAGCCGCCGTTCAAGACGCCGGCGCACCGCGGCGCCGGACTTCAGCCCGGCGGCTCCTCGAACGGCCGCTCGAACAGCGTCGACAGCACGATCTGCGTCTGCGTGCGGGTCACCCCGGGGTGGTCGCGGATCCGCTCGAGCGTCTCCTCGAGGTGCGCGGTGTCACGCGCGCGGACGCGCAGGATCGCGCTCGCCTCGCCCGCCACGGTGTACGCGGCCTCGACCTCGGGGTGCCGCTCGACCGCCTCGCGGACCTCGGCGGCGGCCATCCGCCCCTCGCAGGAGAGCTCGACGAACGCGTGCGTGCCCCAGCCGAAGCGGCCCGGGTCGACGGCCGCCGTGTAGCCGCGCACGACGCCGTCCGCCTCCAGCCGGTCGACCCGCCGCTTGACCGCCGGCGCCGACAGCGAGACCCGCAGCCCGATGCTCTGGAAAGAGCGCCTCGCGTCCTGCCTGAGGAGCGCAACGATCTGCCGGTCGATGGCGTCCATTAGCTGCAATGATGGCACTGTTTTGCAACGAATGCCGCTTGAATGGACACGAATACAGCGGGATCATGAATGTCTGAACTTCGAAAGGGAGGTCCCGTGAGCACCCAGCCTGTCGTCGCCCCGAAGCCAGCCGGCAGCGAGGACTTCATGCCGCTCCACGGCATCGACCACGTCGAGCTGTACGTGGGCAACGCGCTCCAGTCGGCGTACTTCTACACGCACGCGATGGGCTTCAAGGAGGTGGCGTACGCCGGCCTCGAGACCGGCGTGCGGGACCGCACGTCGCACGTGCTCGAGCAGGGCCGCATCCGGCTCGTGCTCACCGGCGCGCTCACCCCGGGCCACGAGATCGGCCATCACCACACCGCGCACGGCGACGGCGTGCACGTCATCGCGCTGTCCGTCCCGGACGTGGACCACGCCTACCGCGAGGCGACGGCCCGCGGCGCGCGAGGGCGTCCGCGAGCCGTGGGAGGAGAGCGACGAGCACGGCGTCGATCCGCTTCGCCACGATCGCGACCTACGGCGAGACGCTGCACACGTTCGTCGACCGCTCGCGCTACTCCGGCGCGTTCCGCCCCGGCTACGCGGCGCGCGAGAAGACGCCCGGCGGCGTCGGGCTGCTCGCCATCGACCACATCGTCGGCAACGTCGAGCTGGGCGCGATGGAGACGTGGGTGAAGTTCTACGAGGACGTCTTCGGCATGACGGAGATGCTCCACTTCACCGACGAGGCGATCTCGACCGAGTACTCCGCGCTGATGTCCAAGGTCGTCACCAACGGCAACGGCCGGATCAAGTTCCCGATCAACGAGCCGGCCGAGGGCAAGCGCAAGTCGCAGATCGACGAGTACCTGGAGTTCTACGGCGGCGCGGGCGCGCAGCACATCGCCGTCGCCACGCGCGACATCGTCAAGACCGTCACCGAGATGCGCGAGCGCGGGATCGAGTTCCTCACCGTGCCGGAGCGCGTACTACGACGAGGTGCCCGAGCGGATCGGCGAGATCGACGAGAGCCTGGAGGACCTGCGGCGGCTCGGCATCCTCGTCGACCGCGACGACGAGGGCTACATGCTCCAGATCTTCACGAAGCCGATCGGCGACCGCCCGACGATGTTCTTCGAGGTGATCGAGCGCCACGGCGCCCGCGGCTTCGGCGAGGGTAACTTCAAGGCGCTCTTCGAGGCGATCGAGCGAGAGCAGGAGCTGAGGGGGAACCTCTGATGCGCTACCACAGCCTTGGCGCCAGATCCCGCAGAAGCGGCACGTCCAGTTCCGCGACCCGGAGGCGTCCGCCGCCGGGAACGGCGTCGGCGCCGCTGCTCGTCGAGGAGGTCCTCGGCTTCGAGGGCTTCTCCGGCAACGAGTCGATCCTCTACCACCTGTGGTCGCCCTGCCGGGTCAAGGACGTCGGCGACTTCACGCCGATCGAGATCGAGGAGTGGGTGCCCGACACCCACGTCCACCGGCTCACGAACACGATGGGCCTGGAGCCGATGGGCGACAGCGTGCTCGGCCGGCGCGTGCTCCAGTACAACGGCGACGTCGAGATCGGGCTCTGCATCCCGGAGGCCGAGGCGGACTACTTCTACCGCGACGGCGAGGGCGACGAGGTCGTCTTCGTCCACGAGGGCGAGGGCGTCGTGGAGACGATCTTCGGCACGCTGCCCTACCGCAAGCACGACTACGTCGTGATCCCGCGCGGGACGACCTACCGCTTCCGGTTCGACTCGCCGCAGCGCTGGCTGACCTTCTACACGCCGGGCGAGATCGAGACGCCGAACCGCTACCGCAACCGCTACGGCCAGCTGCTCGAGCACGCGCCGTTCTCGCAGCGCGACTTCCGGCCGCCCGTGCAGCTGGACACGCACCGCGAGCGCGGCGAGTTCCTGGTCAAGGTGCGCGTGCGCGGCGGCTACCAGGACTACGTCACCGACTACCACCCGCTCGACGTCGTCGGCTGGGACGGCTACGTCTACCCGTACACGTTCAACATCGCCGACTTCGAGCCCAAGGCCGGCCGCCTGCACCAGCCGCCGCCCGCCCACCAGACGTTCCAGGGCCCGAACTTCGTGATCTGCTCGTTCTGCCCGCGGATGCTCGACTGGGACCCGATGGCGATCCCGCTGCCCTACCACCACTCCAACGTGCAGTCGGAGGAGATGATCTATTACGTCGACGGGCAGTTCGGCTCGCGCAAGGGCGTCGACGTCGGGGCGATCACGCTGCACCCGTCCGGGCTGCCGCACGGCCCGCAGCCGGGCCTCGTGGAGAAGTCGCTCGGCGCCACGCGCACGGAGGAGCTCGCGGTGATGTGCGACACGTTCCGGCCGCTGAAGCTGACGGCGCTGTCGCGCGACCTCGACGACCCCTCCTACGCCTACTCCTGGTACGAGGAGGGCGCCGAGATGAACCCGACCACGATCACGTAGCCGGCCGTGCCCGCGTGATATCCGTGCGCCGGTGAACCGGCGGGGCTTCACCTGGCACGACGGCGAGCGGACGATCCGCTTCGGCCGCGGCGTGGCGCGGGAGGCGGTCGGCGTGCTCGGCGGCCCGGGCTACGCGCTGCTGACGACGCCGCGCGCGCTCGCCGCCGCGCCGGAGGACATCGCGGCGATGGCGGGCGCCGTGCACGAGGTCGGGCCGGGGCAGGTCGACGAGCTGGCCGGCGACCTGCTCGGCACGGTCGAGGCCGACCGGATCGTGGCGCTGGGCGGCGGCCGCCTGGTCGACGTGGCGAAGGCGCTGGCGTCCGCGAGCGGCGGCGCGGCGCGCGCGATGGCGATCCCGACCACGCTGTCGGGCGCGGAGATGACCCGCGGGCACCGGCAGCGCGCGCGGGGCGCCGGCGGGCTCGCCCGGCGTGCGGCCCGCGGTCGTCGTCAACGACCCGGTGCTGTCCGCCTCCCAGCCCGTGAGCCGAGCTCGCGGCCAGCGCGCTCAACGCGCTCGGCCACGCCGCCGAGGGGCCGTGCACGCCGCGCGCGAATCCGGTGGCGACGCTCGCCGCGCTGGAGTCCGCCCGCCTGCTGGTGGGCGCGTTCAGGCGCCCGGCCGAGCCCGACCGCGACGCGCTCGCGCTGGCCGCCCTGCTGGCGGGCTACACGATCGACTCGACCTTCTACGGGCTGCACCACGTCCTCTCGCAGACGCTCGTGCGCCTCGCCGGCGCCTCGCACGGGCAGGCGAACGCGATCATGCTCCCGCACACGCTCGGCGCGCTCGCGTGGCGGTTCCCGGACTGGATCGAGCGGCTCGAGGAGACGGTCGGCGGCGATCCGGCGGACGCCGCGGCGCGGCTGTGCGCGCTCACCGGCGCGACCGCCCTGGGCGAGCTGGGGATCGGCGACGCGGCGCTCGACGCCTGCGCGGACGCCGCCGCCCAGCGCACCGAGCTCGAGCTGACGCCGCCGCGCGCCGACCGCGCGGAGCTGCGCTCGCTGTACGCCGCCGCGCACTGATAGGACGGCGTGGTGACCGGCCGGGGGAGTGGGGCGGGACGAACGTCAACGGCTCAGGGTGGGGAAGCGGGTGTGCAGAACGTCACGCGCGACTCCATCCGGACACGCGAGCGTGACGATTCGATCCTCTGGCGAGGATCGTACGTCACGCTCGCCAGCGCGCGGGCGTCGAGCGTGACGTTCTGCACCCTCACCCGCCCCACCCAGCGCCGTTGACGTCCGCCCGCGCCACTCCCCCGGCGCGGGGACCGCCTACCCGTACCGGAACCCGGCGAGCGCGCCGCGGCGCGCCGCGGCGCGGCGCGGCGCGGCGCGGCCTAGAGCTTCAGCAGCGCGAAGGTGTTCGCGACGAACAGGACCGCGAAGAGGATCGTCCAGCGGTCCAGGTTGCGCTCCATCAGCGAGCCGCCGCTGGTGCCGCCGGCGGTGCCGACGCCGAACGCGCCGGACATCCCCGCGTCCTTCCCCGAGTGCAGCAGGATCAGGAAGATCAGGATGACCGAGATGAAGACCTGGAGGACGGAGAGGATCGTGTCCATCGCCTTCCAGTGTAGAGCGCGCGACCGCCCGGCCTCCCGCCGGGACCGGGCGGTATCGGCGCTCCCGCGGCTCTAGAGGGTGTCCTCGGCCTCGTCGGCCGGGGTCGTCGTCGGCCGGCTCGTCCTCGCCGGACGGCTCGTCGTCGCCGGACGGCTCGTCGTCGCCGGACGGCTCGTCATCGCCGGACGGCTCGTCGTCGCCGGACGGGGTCGTCGTCGCCCGACGGCTCGTCGTCGCCGCGCTTGTGGCCCTTGCCCTTGCGGCTGAACTCGCCGCAGGCGACGTCGGCGCCCTCGGCGTCCGTCACGACGACGGCGTAGACGGCGCCGTCCTCGGCCGCGAACTCGCGGCTGCGGGCCCTGGACTTGCTGTTGCCCTTCCGGCGGGCCTTGAGCGGCGCGTACTCGAACGCGTCGACCGCCTCGCCGGCGCACGCGTCCTCGCCCTCCGCGGCCTTGCGCACGGACCACGTGTAGGTCTCGCCGGCGGTGAGGCCGCGCACGCGCACCTGCACCTTGTCGCGGCGCTTGCCGTCGACCAGCTCGGCCTTGCCGCGCACGCCGGCCGCCTCGGACTTGCGGTGCTTGCCGGCCTTCTCGCGCTTCCCGGCCTTCTCGCGCTTGCCTCGCGCGCGCCTTGCCGTGCTTGGAGGCCTCGGCGGCCGGCGCCTCGGCGGCGACCGGCGCGAGCCGCGCCTTGTAGGTGGCGGCGCCCGAGCCGTCGTGCGCCGCGGCCGGCGCGGCCAGCGCCAGCAGCGCCAGCGGCACGGCCGCCAAGATCGTCTTCCGCATCGTTCCTCCTGAAGTCAGAGCAGTGCGGGCTTCCTAGCCCGTGTCCCGCTCATCGGCACCAGGAGTCCGATCGCTGAAGCCCAATTCGTCCAGCCTCCGCAGGATGTCCACCGCCTCCGCGCGCAGCGCGCGGTCCTGGGCGCGCCAGTCCTCGTCGGAGAGCTTGCCGGTGCGGTGGTCCAGCTCGGCGTCGCGGATCTCGCGGTACTTGGCCTCGCGCCGGGCCTCGAGCTCGGCGCGCTCCGCGTCCTCCCCCGCCTGCTCGGCGCCTCGGCGTCGCAGCGGCGCGCCGACGACCACGACGATCAGCGTGAGCACGACGATGATGAGCAGCAGGTCCACTGGCCGGGCGCCGGCCGTCAGGCCGGGATGCGGACCTCGCGGCCCACGCGGGCCGCGTAGCCGGCGGTCGCGCGGCGCGCCATCCCGCGCGGCGGCGGCCACAGCGCGATGAGCCCGCCCAGCAGGGCGAGCACCGCGCCGATCCAGATCCACGTCACCATCGGCGAGACGATCAGCCGGAACGTCGCGGGCGGCGGGTCGTTCGCGTAGGAGCGGGCGAGCCCGTCGAGCGCCTGGGCGAGCAGCACCTCGCGCTGCCGCGGCGTCAGCTCCGCGCCCGCGAACACCTTGTCGCCCTCCTCCAGCCGCGGCCGCAGGGAGCTGATGTCGGGCGCGATCGCCGTCCAGACGTCGCGGCGCCAGCCGGCCCGCAGGCCGACCTCGCTCGTCGCCTCGCCCTCGAAGAAGCGCGAGATCGGCCCCAGCATCGGCGCCGCCGACGGGAAGAACGACTTCACGGTGCTCAGCGTCCGCGGCGACTCCCCGTCACGCGCCACCCGCAGCTGCGCGCCGAGGTCGATCCGCTCGAGCCGCCCGTTCGGGGCGGCGCGCAGGTCGGCGGTCGGCTTGACGTACGTCACGTCGTAGGCGCCGACCCGCGTGCTCTGTCCCGGCGAGAGCTGGACCTCGCGCTCGTCCTGGAAGCTCGAGGACGCCGCGACGCCGACGAACAGCACCGCCACGCCCGCGTGGACCAGGTAGCCGCCGTAGCGCCGGCGGTTGCGCCGCACCAGCGCCACCAGGGCCCCAGGCACCCCGCCGCCCGCCATCGCCCGCCGTGCCCGGACGCCGCGCCACAGCTCCTGGCCGACGGCCGTCAGCACGAACGCCGCGAAGCCGAACATCAGCAGCGCCGGCGGCTCGCTCGCCAGCCCGAGCGCGCCGAGCACGGCCAGCGCCAGCACCCCGGCCAGCGCCGGCTTGAGCAGGTTCCGCCGCAGGTTCGCCGCGGTCGCCCGCCGCCAGGCGATCACCGGCCCGATGCCGGACAGCAGCACGAGCACCAGCGTCAGCGGCACCGTGTACCGGTCGAACCACGGCGGCCCGACGGAGGCCGCCTGCCCCGTGATCGCCTCGGAGATCAGCGGGAAGAAGGTCCCCCAGAAGATCACGAAGCAGAGCGCGACGAGCACGAGGTTGTTGAGCAGGAACACCGCCTCGCGCGAGAGCAGCGAGTCGAGCCGGTGCTCGGAGCGCAGGTCGGCCGCGCGCGAGGCGACGAGGGCGATCGAGCCCGCCACCATCGCGACGATCAGGATCAGGAACGGGATCCCGAGCGTCGAGGCGCCGAACGCGTGGATCGACTCGAGGATCCCCGACCGGACGAGGAACGTGCCGAGGATCGCCAGCACGCCGGTGGCGAGCACCAGCGACACGTTCCACACCTTCAGCATCCCGCGCCGCTCCTGGATCATCACGGAGTGCAGGAACGCCGTGCCGGTCAGCCACGGCATCAGCGACGCGTTCTCGACCGGGTCCCAGGCCCAGTAGCCGCCCCAGCCCAGCTCGGAGTACGACCAGCGGGCGCCGAGGACGATCCCGGTGCCGAGGAATGCCCAGGCCGCGAGCGTGAACGGGCGCGTGCTGCGGATCCAGTCCGCGTTCAGCCGCCGCGTCACCAGCGCGCCGACCGCGAACGCGAACGGCACGGCGAACAGCGTGTACCCCGAGTACAGCATCGGGGGGTGGATCATCATGCTCGGGTGCCGCAGCAGCGGGTTCAGCCCGACGCCCTCGGCCGGCGCCGGGACCGCCTGCCCGAACGGCGTCTCGAGGAACACGAGCAGCGACGCGAAGAACGCGCCGAAGCCGAGCAGGACGGCGGTCGCGTAGGGCGCGATCTCCCGCAGGCGGCGCCGCGTGAGCGAAAAGGATAAGGCTCGACCAGAGGCTTAGAAGCAGGAGCCAGAGCAGCAGCGAGCCCTCCTGCGAGGACCAGACGGCCGTCGCCCGGTAGAAGGCCGGCGTGGTCGTGGACGAGTGCGAGGCGACGAGCGCGAACTCGAAGTCCGAGCGCAGGAACGCCGCCTGGAGGATCGCGAACGCGACCGCCGTCGTCCCGGCCAGCGCGTACACCGCGCGGCGGCCCGACGCGACCCACTCCCGGCGGCCGGCCCGCGCGCCGTAGAGCGAGGCGGCGATGCCGTAGAGGCAGGTCGCCAGCGCGAGGATCAGGCAGGCCTTGCCCGCGACCAGCACGTCAGCCGCTCCTCCGGCCGGCCCCGCGGCCATCAGGACCGGTTCTGCTCGGCGGTGAACTTCGAGGGGCACTTCGTGATCAGCGAGTCCTTCTCCCCGACGAAGACGTCGCCCTGCTTGCGCACGTCGACGATCACCTCGCGGCCCGCGCGGAACGGGTCCGGCAGCGTGCCCTTGTACGTGACGGGCACGGAGGCGCTGCCCGCGCGGTCGCGGATGCGGAAGTGCGTGACGGTGCCCTTGCGCTCGTAGCCCGGCTCGACCTTGCCGGTCAGCTGGTACACCTCGCCCGGCGTCGCGGCGGCCATCAGCTGACTCGGCGTGCGGGCCTCGCTCGAGGCCGAGAAGCTCGTGTAGACGAGCGCGCCGGCCAGCACGACGGCGACGCTCAGCGCCACGACGAAGCGGATCTTGCGCTTCCGAGAGGATCCATCGGCTCCGATTATGGCGCGCGCGTCCGGCGCGACGGCGCCCGATGTCGTCCATCTGTCCGCCCCGCGCTTAACACTCCCTAAAGGGATGGTGTCCCGATCCGAGAAACCTCTTAGGTACAACGGCGTTACTCGCTTGAGACGGACGATGCAACTCACCAGCCCCAAGACCATCCGCCGGCGCCGCGAGCGCCTCCGAGAGGCCCCCGCCCGGCGCGACACCGAACCCCGCCCCAGCAGACCGCCGATGTCGGTCTCCCAGGTCCGCGCCCGCCGCGGCGGCGGTCCTGAGGACCGCGCGCTGTACTCGTGCGAGTGCGGCTTCGCCTGGACCGGCGAGGTCAGCGCCTCGCCCTCGTGCCCGCACTGCGGCACGCCGCAGGCCTGGTAGCCCGCCACCGCCGACACCCGCTCTGGCGAGCGGTGAGAGCGGGCGAGGGGAATCGAACCCCCATTTCTGGCTTGGGAAGCCAGCGTCTTGGCCATTGGACAACGCCCGCGGGGCGGGCTCGATACTAACGCGCGCTCACGGGACGCTCCCGTGCGGAGGACTAGGCTGGAAACCGTGAGGATCGTGCTCGCACTGCCGCTGCTGGCGCTGGCGCTCGCCGTGCCGGCGGCCGCGCTCGCGGCCGAGCCGAAGACGACGCTGCCCGACGTCGAGGACGAGGTCATGTGCGTCGAGTGCGGCACGGCGCTGAACGTGTCCAGCTCGCCGGTGGCCGACCAGGAGCGCGAGTTCATCCGCCGCCGGATCGCCGAGGGCAAGAGCAAGCCGGAGATCAAGGCCGCGCTGGTCGAGGAGTACGGCGCGCGGGTGCTGGCCGTGCCGGAGGGCGGCGGCTTCGACGTCGCCGCCTGGCTGGTCCCGGGCGCCCTGTGCCTCGCCGCGCTGCTCGGCGTCGGCGTCGCGGCCCTGCACTGGCGGCGGCGGCCCGCCGCCGCGCCCGGCGCCGGCGAGGACGGCCCCGAGCTCGATCCCGACGACGCCCGCCGCCTCGACGCCGACCTCGCCGCCTACGACCGATGAGCGAGGGCGTCGACACCACCGTCCTGGCCGCGTTCGCGGTCGGCTTCGTCTCGTTCATCTCGCCGTGCGTGCTGCCGCTCGTGCCCGGCTACCTGTCGGCCGTGTCCGGCGTCTCGCTGACCGAGATCCGCGAGGGCGACCGGCGGCTGAAGCGCATCCTCCTGCCCGCGCTGGCGTTCTGCGTGTCGTTCACGCTCGTCTTCGTGGCGCTCGGCATGACCGCCACCAGCCTCGGCTCCGTGCTCAAGGACGAGCGCGGGACGCTCGACAAGGTCGCCGGCGTTGTGATCATCGCGCTCGGCGTGTTCTTCCTGCTCACGCCGTTCGTCGACCGCCTCAACCGCGAGTGGCGGCCCGAGGCGCTGATCTCCCGCGCCGGCTCCGGCGGCCCGCTGGTGGCGGGCGCGGCGTTCGCGTTCGCCTGGACGCCCTGCGTGGGCCCGACGCTCGGCTCGATCCTCACGGCCGCCTCCGTGTCGGACACCGTCGCCCAGGGCGGCGTCCTGCTGCTCTTCTACTCGCTCGGCCTCGCGGTGCCGTTCCTGCTCACCGCCGTCGCCTTCACGCGCGCGACCAGCGCCTTCCGCTGGCTGCGCGACCGCTACCTGATCGTCACGGCGGTCTCCGGCGCGGTCCTGATCGCGATGGGCGTGCTCCTGTACACCGGCGAGCTGACCCAGCTCAACATCGAGGCCCAGCAGGCGCTCGACTCCGTCGGCCTGAACGTCTTCGGCGAGCTCTCAGAGACAGGAAGAGGGGCCCCGAGGGGCCCCTCGCCCTTCGCCGGACGGCAACTCCATCCGGACCTCCTTTTTCGCTTGCACGTGCCTGGCGACACTCGCGCCCGGGCCGTTCGATGCGGTCGCGGGCCGCACCCGGACGCCGGCGGACTCCCCGCTCCGCGCTCAGAGGGAGAACCTTCTCCGCCATGCCACCGTTCGAACGGCCGTAAAAAGGTAGGGCGCGCGGCGGCCGCGCGCAACCGCTACATCGAGTCGGGGGCGCTCACGCCGAGCAGATCGAGCGCGCGCGCGATCGTGCGCTTGGAGGCGACGCTCAACCCGATCCGGAAGGACTCCAGCTCCTCGGGCTCCGCGCCGACGACGCGGCAGTCGCGGTAGAAGGCGGTGAACGCCTGCGCGAGCTCCAGCGCGTAGGTGGCCAGCCGGTGCGGCGCGCGGCGCTCCGCCGCCTCGGCGATCTCGCCCGGGAAGGCCAGCAGCTTCTTGACCAGCTCGCGTTCGGCGGGCTCGAGCTCCAGCCCACCCGGCGGCGGCGCGGCCAGCGCGGCGGCGACCCGCTCCTCGCCGGCCTTGCGCAGCACGGACGCGATCCGCGCATGCGCGTACTGCACGTAGTAGACGGGGTTCTCGGCCGACTGCTCGCGCGCGAGGTCGAGATCGAGGTCGACCGTCGAATCGTGCGAGCGCTGGAGCATGAAGAAGCGCGTCGCGTCGACGCCGATCTCCGAGATCAGCTCGTCCAGCAGGATGAAGTCGCCGCGGCGCTTGGACATCGACGCCCGCTCGCCGCGCTCGACGATGTGCACGAACTGGAGGATCGGGATCTCCAGCCGCTCCGGATCGGCCCCGAGCGAGCCCATGATCGCCCGCATCCGCGCGATGTAGCCGTGGTGGTCGGAGCCGAGCACGATGAACAGCCGGTCGAAGCCGCGCTCGAGCTTGGACTCCGTGTAGGCGACGTCGGAGGCGAAGTACGTCGGCGCGCCGTTGGAGCGCACGAGCACGCGGTCCTTGTCGTCCCCGTGAGCGGTCGTGCGCAGCCACAGCGCGCCGTCGGCGCGGTAGCTCGCGCCCTGCTCCTCGAGCAGCGCGAGGCCGCGCGCCACCGGGCTCGGGTCGCCCTCGTGCAACGAGCGCTCGAGGAACCAGCGGTCGAAGTGGACGCGGTACTGCTCGAGCGTGTCCCGGATCCGCTCGATCAGCAGCTTCACGCCCTCCACGGCCAGCTCGGAGGCGCTGCGCTCCGCGGCGCCGGGGATCTGCTCGGCGAGCTCGCGGATGTAGTCGCCCTGGTAGCCGTCCTCGGGCGGCTCCTCGCCCCGCGCACGGGCCAGGATCGACTCGCCGAGGCGGTCGATCTGCCCGCCCGCGTCGTTGAAGTAGTACTCGCCCTCGACCTCGTGGCCGGTGAACCGCAGCAGGCGGCGCAGGGCGTCGCCGTACGCGGCATGGCGCCCGCTGGCCGCCGTCAGCGGCCCGGTGGGGTTGGCGGAGACGAACTCGACCTGGATCCGCTCGCGCGGATCGGCCTGGCCGCCGCCGAAGTCCTCGCCGGCCGCGAGCACCTCGGCCGCCGCGGCCGTGTACCAGGCGTCGGAGAGGAACAGGTTCAGGAAGCCAGGGCCGGCGACCTCCACGCGCTCGAGCCGCTCGCCCAGCCGCTCGCTCAGCTTCGCCCCCAGCTTCTCGGCGATCTCGCGCGGCGGCGCCTTCAGCGCGGGCGCCAGCAGCATCGCGGCGTTGGTCGAGAAGTCGCCGAAGCCGGCCTTGCGCGGGCGCTCGAGCGTCGGCCGCGCGGCCATCGGCGCCGCGCCGTCGCGGAGGTCGGCGGCTGCCGCCTCGACCGCGGAGCGCAGTTCCTCGATCGGCGTCACGGTCAGTGATGGTAGGGCTCGCCGGCCAGGATCTTGTGGGCGCGGAACAGCTGCTCCAGCAGCACGACGCGGGCGAGCTGGTGCGGCAGCGTCATCGGGCCGAGCGAGAGCCGGTGGTCGCAGCGCTCGAGCGACGTCCCGAACGCGCCGCCGACCACGAAGCAGACGTCGCGGCCCGCCTGCCGGCGCTGCTCCAGCCAGCGCGCGAAGCCCTCGGAGCTGTAGGTCTCGCCGCCGTCGTCGAGCAGCGAGACGAAGGCGCGCTCGGGGATCCGCCGGGCGACCGCGTCGTCGTCCGCCACCTCGATCACGTCGACGCGCGCCTGGCGGGCCAGCAGGCGCAGGTAGTGCTCGACGTCGTCGGCGTACGGAGCGCGCACCTTGCCGACAGCGAGCACGGTGTAGCGCACGTGCGCGATACTCCCAGACGGATGACAGGCGACGTCCCCGAGCGCCAGATCAACCTCCACACGACTCCGGAGACGATGGCGGGTACCTACGCCAACTTCGCCAACGTCTCGCACTCGGACTACGAGTTCAGCATCACGTTCGCGCGCGTCGACCACGAGGTCGAGGACGGGGAGGTCCCGGGCGTCGTCGTCTCGCGGGTCAACCTGTCGCCCCGGTTCATGCGCGAGCTGCTCGACGCCATGGAGGACAACTGGTCCAAGTGGCGCACCACCGAGAGCATCAAGAACCTGCCCGAGGTCGAGGGCGGGCAGCCGCCCCAGGACGACTAGCGCGCCTGCGAAGGCACGCGCGAGGCCGATCCGCTCCATCGTCGTCGGGTGCGTCCCGAGCAGGAACTGCGAGATCTCCGGCGGGTCGGGCTCGGAGACGTTCTTGATCGCGATGTTCCGCTGGAAGTCGATGAACGTCTGCTCCTCGCCGGTCAGCTCCAGCGCGAAGGAGTCGGCGCGCGCCTCCACCTTGCGCGAGAGCTGGTTGGAGATCACGGTGATCGCGGGCGCGATCACCGAGACGGCGAGGACGACGGCGGGGACCGCCGCCGCGGTGCCGCGGCGGCCGGGCGCCAGCCGGTCGGCGACCATGGCGATCGCGAGCATGCCGAACGGCGAGACGATCGCCAGCCACAGCAGGCCGTGCGGGACGTCGCGGTGGTTGACGTGCCCCAGCTCGTGCGCGACCACGAGCCGGACCTCGGCGGGCGTGAAGTCCTTCAGCAGGTTGTCGTAGAGCACCACGCGCTTGGTGCGCCCGAGGCCGGCGACGTACGCGTTGGAGGCCGTGGTGCGGCGCGAGGCGTCGATCTCGTAGACCTCGCCGACGTCCACGCCCGCCTCGCGGGCCAGCTGGAACACCGCGGTGCGGGTCGGGCCGTCCGGCAGCGGGGTGAACTTGTTGAACAGCGGGTCCAGCACGACCGGCGTCGCGTACGTGGTGAGGACGCCGAAGAGGACGACCACGGCGGCGCCCGGCGCCCACCAGGCGCGCCCGAACCGGCGCATGCCGAACACCAGCAGCGCGCCGCCCGCGCCCGCCAGCACGGCGCCGATCGCGGCGCCCTTGGCGACGTCGCCGGCGTAGCCGGTCCAGCTCTGTGTCACCAGGCCGACGTCCTTCGCCCGCTCGCGCGCGATCGCGCGCAACGGCACCGCGGCCGCCGTCACGGTCACGGAGAGCGCCGCCGCGGCAGCCGCCCCGGCCAGCACGGGGCGGCGATGCTGGCGGAGCAGGCGGCGCGGCGGGCGGGCGACGACAAGGGCCAGCACCGCGAGCTCGGCGGCGAGCTGCCCCGCGAGCAGCCAGCGCTGCCCGCCGCGGAAGTCCTCGGCCTTCTCGATCTGCGCGGCGCTGAAGTAGGCTCGCGGCGCGACGTCGAGGGGCTCGACCAGATCTCGCGGCCGCATGAGGAGAACCGCGGCCTCCGCCACCACCAGCGCAGCGACCACGGCGATGGGAAGGCGGAGCCGCACCGGCACCGAATAGACGATACGCCGCCATGCGGGTCGCCATAGCTACAGACATCCACGGCAATCGCCACGCTTTCGACGCCGTCATCGCCGCCGCGGAGGCCGATGCCGTCGACGAGCTGTGGTGCCTGGGCGACCTCGTCGGCTACGGCGGCGACCCGGACGCGTGCGTCGAGCTGGCGCAGAGGCATTGCTCCGTCTGCCTGGCCGGGAACCACGACCTCGCGGTCGTCGACGTCATCTCGCTGGAGGAGTTCTCCCGCGGCGCCGCGCTGGCGGCGCAGTGGACGCGCGACGTGATCCGGCCGGAGACGCGCGACTTCCTGCTCTCGCTCCAGCCGCAGGGCAGCGCGGACGGGGTCGGCCTGTTCCACGCCTCCCCGCGCGACCCGATCTGGGAGTACGTGCTGTCCGGGCTCACCGCCGAGCTGTGCTTCGACGTGACGGACTTCCGGATCTCGCTGATCGGCCACTCGCACGTCGCCCTCTCGTTCGACCGCCAGGAGGGCTCGCCGGCGTCCGGCACGACCCGCAAGGAGGGCACGGAGCTGGACCTGGCCACGGGGCAGTGGCTGATCAACCCGGGCTCGACGGGGCAGCCGCGCGACGGCGACCCGCGGGCGGCCTGGCTGCTGCTCGACACGGGCGGGCTGACGGCGACCTACCGGCGCGCGGAGTACGACATCGCGGGCGCCATGGCCGCCATCCGCGCGGCCAACCTGCCGGACTCGCTGGCCGAGCGCCTGCAGCACGGCCAGTAGCGGGGCGGAGCCGCTGACGGGGCCGCTAGCCTGAGTTCGCGCATGCCACGCCGCCGATCCCTCGCGCTCGGGCTGCTGCTGGCGGCGGCCTTGACCGGCGGCTGCGGGCGCGAGGAGCAGAAACTCATCCCCCAGTCGCGCGCCGCCGAGCTGACGGCCGCCGTGGACCAGATCGATCGCGCCTGCGAGGGCGAGGACGCCGACCGCGCGCACGCGGCCGTCACGGCGGCGAACCAGCAGGTGAGCGAGCTCCCGCGGCGCGTCGACGCCGGGCTGAAGCGGAACCTGCGCGACTGGCTGAACCACATCGACGACCGGATCGACAAGGACTGCAAGGCCGAGGAGACGCCGACGCCCACCCCGTCGGCGACCGAGACGCCGACGCCGACCGAGACGCCCGAGGAGACCGCGACGCCCGAGGAGACCGCGACGCCGGAGCCGACCTCCGAGCCGACCGCCGAGCCGACGGTGGAGCCCACGGTGGAACCTCCGGGCGAGGGTGGTGTCCCTGCACCCGAGGGCGACGAAGGATGACCGACGAGCTTTTCGCAGATCGATACCGCCTCGAGCGGCGCCTGGGCGTCGGCGGCATGGCGACCGTCCAGCTGGCGTTCGACACCCGGCTGGAGCGCTACGTGGCGGTCAAGCTGCTCGCCGAGCACCTGGCCGAGGACAACAGCTTCGTGTCGCGCTTCCGCCGCGAGGCGCTCGCCGCCGCCCGGCTCGTGCACCCGAACATCGTGCAGGTGTTCGACTTCGGGCTCGACGACGCGACGGCGCGCAACTTCATCGTCATGGAGTTCGTCGACGGCGAGTCGTGCGCGGAGATCCTGCGTGACCGCGGGGCGATGAACCCCAACGAGGCGGTCAACGTGCTCACCCAGGCCTGCCGCGGACTGGACTACGCGCACCGCAACGGCGTCGTGCACCGCGACGTGAAGCCCGGGAACCTGCTGCGCAGCCGGGACAACGCGGTCAAGCTGGCCGACTTCGGCATCGCCAAGGCGGCCGAGCAGTCGGACATCACGAAGGTCGGCTCCGTGCTCGGCACCGCGGCCTACCTCTCGCCCGAGCAGGCGCGCGGCGAGCCCGCCGGCCCCGCCTCCGACCTGTACGCGCTCGGCGTCGTCTCCTACCAGCTGCTCGCGGGCCGGCTGCCGTACGAGGCCGCTTCGCTGACCGACCTCGCCCGCCTCCAGGAGACGGGCCCGCCGCCGCGGCTCGACGAGATCGATCCCGAGCTGTCGCGCCCGCTCGCGGACGCCGTGATGGTGGCGCTGCACCGCGATCCCGAGCAGCGCTACGCGGACGCGGCGGAGATGGAGCAGGCGCTCGCCGACGGGCTGCAAGGCAGGGGTCCGGCGCGCGACACGGAAACCACTTGGGCGATGGACGACACGGAGGCCACGCGCATGCTGGCCGCCACGCAGGCGACCGCCGCCGCCCCGCGGACGCGGTCTCGCCGGCGGCTGGAGCCGCTCGAGGAGCAGGCCCCGGCCCGCCGCCGGCCGGATCCCGCTCCGCCGACCCGCGGCGGCCGCCGTGCCGCGCCGCCGCCGCGGCGCCGCGGCGCCGGGCTGCGGATGTGGCTCGGGCTGCTGCTCGTGCTCGCGCTCGTGGCGGGCGGAGTGGCCGCTTACCAGGCGGTTTCCGGCGGCGTTGAACAGGGTGCGAAGCTCAAGGAGGATGTGCAGGGCCAGGTCCAGGACGCCGTGGACGAGGTCAAGAGCCTGATCGAGGACAACACGCGATGACGACCTCCGTAGCCCAGGAGCAGACCGCCTTCGAGCTGGAGCGCTTCCGCTGGTCGGATCCCGAGCGGCTCGAGGTCCAGGGCCGCTGGTTCGGCGTGCGCGGGCGCCGGTTCGTGCGCCCGGTCCTGACCGTCGACGTCGACGGCCGCCGGCGCCGCCTGCTGGCCGTGCTGGAGCACAAGCCGTGGATCGCGGAGGAGGGCGAGCCGTGGGTCGCCGCCTTCCCGTGGGAGGGCTCGCACGACGCGGTCGGCGAGGCCGAGCTCGAGGTGGGCAGCCTGACGGTCGACCTCCCGCCGCCCAGCGGGGTGGGGCGGCGGAAGCGGAAGCCCGAGGCGAAGAAGGTCGCCGTGGCCGCGCGCGCCGGAGCCGCCGCCGCGCCGCGCCGGCGGTCGACGTGGTCGCGGAGGATTCCGTGCGGGTCCCGGCCGGCGAGGCGCGTGGCGTGCTGGAGCGCGACCTGGCCGGCGCGCGCGCGGAGCTGGGCCGGATCCGCCAGCGCCACGAGGAGCAGCTGCGCGAGCTGCGCTCCGAGGCGCGGCGGGCGACCGAGAAGCTCGAGTGGGCCGAGACCGAGGCCGGCCGCGCGGCGAGCGCCGCCGAGGAGGCGCGCGCGGAGCTCGAGCGGCTGCGTGGCGAGCTGGAGGCCGAGCGCGCGGAGACCGCGCGGCTGCGCGAGGAGGCGGAGCGCCTGCGCGCGTCATCCGAGAGCGCGTCGGTGGAGGCGGACCAGCTGCGCGAGGCCTCCGAGGCCGCCGAGCGGCTGCGCGAGGTCGCCCGCCGGGCCGTGGCCGAGGCCGAGCAGCAGCGCGCGGCCGCCGACGTGGCCACCGACGAGGCCGACCGGCTCCGCGAAGCCCGCGCCGAGTCCGCCGCGGAGAACGACCGGCTCCGCCAGGCCGCCCGCAAGGCCTCGGCGGAGGCCGAGCGGCTGCGAGCCGCGACCCGCCGCCCCGGCGCCGCCCCGGCCCGCCCACCCGCGGCCGACGAGCCGGCGGCCGACGATCACCACGCCGACGAGCCGCCGGCCGCCCCCGCGGCCGATCAGCCCGCCGCACCCGGCCGATCAGCCCGCCGCGCCCGACCGCGGCCGACGATCGCGCGCCGACCCCGACGCGACGATGCCGTTCGAGGTCATCCCGGCCGACGACGGGTCGGACGCCGAGCCCGACGAGCTGCCGCCGATGGAGCCCGGCCAGACCGTCCGGCGCATTCCCCGCACCCGGCCCGGCGCGGCCAGGCAGGAGCCGGCTCCGGCCGAGACCCGCGCGATGCCGCCGCAGCCACGCCGGATGCGCCCCGAGCCCGGCGCGGGCGCGGCGCGGCTCCTGGGCGAGCCGCCGCCCTACACGCTCGAGCGCCGCACCCCGTTCCAGGTCTGGGGCCCGCGGATCGTCGCGCTCGTGCTCGTCGTGCTGCTGCTCGTCGCGCTCGCCCTGATCGTCCGCGGCGTCATCTAGCCCAGCTCCCACGGGCGCGGCGCCGCCGCGCACGGCGGCGGCCGTCTCGCCGAGCGTCCCGGCGTCGATGCCCGCTCGCAGCGCCTCCATCAGCCGCTGGAGGTAGGCGAGGTTGTGGATGGTGAGCAGCCGCTGGGCGGTCTGCTCGCGGGCCTTGAGCAGGTAGTGCAGGTAGGCGCGGCTGTAGCCGTGCGCGCAGGCGGGGCACGGGCAGCCCTCGAGCAGCGGCTCGTCGGCGGCGCGGAACCGGGCCTTGGCGAGGTCCATGCGCCAGCGCCGCCCGGGGTCCGGGACGACGCGCCATCCCGTGGCGGCCGATCCGGGTCGGCATCGCGCAGTCGAACGTGTCCATGCCGAGCTCGACGCCGCGGACGAGGTCGTCGACCTCGCCGATCCCGAGCAGGTGCCGTGGGCGGTCCTCGGGCAGCTCCTGCACGGTCCACTCGACCACGCCGAACATCTGCTCCTTGTCCTCCCCCAGCGTCCCGCCGATCGCGATGCCGTCGACCGCCCGCGCGGCCACCGCCTGGGCGGAGGCGCGCCGCAGGTCCTCCTCCACGCCGCCCTGCACGATCCCGTAGACGACCTGCCCCTCCGGGCCGTGGCGCTCGTGCCACTCCAGGCAGCGGTCGAGCCAGCGGTGGGTGCGCTCGGTGGAGCGCTGCGGTGTACTCGCGCGACGGCGTGGAACGGCGTGCACTCGTCGAACACGAGCGCGATGTCCGAGCCGAGCGCCGCCTGGACCTCCATCGACGTCTCCGGGCCCATGAACCTCCGCGAGCCGTCGAGATAGGAGCGGAACGTCACGCCCTCCTCCTCGATCGCCAGGATCGCGCCCGCGCGCTCGCCGCCTGCCCCGGCCTGCGCGGAGCGGCCCTTGATCTCGTCGGCCACGGCGCCGTGCCCCATCGAGAACACCTGGAACCCGCCCGAGTCGGTGATGACCGGCCGGTCCCAGCGCATGAAGCGGTGCAGCCCGCCGAGCTCGCGGATCAGCTCGTGGCCGGGCGTCAGGAACAGGTGGAACGTGTTCCCCAGCACCATGTCGTAGCCGAGGTCGCCGGCCTCGCGGACCTCCAGCGTCTTGACGACGGCCTTGGTCGCGAGCGGGACGAACGCGGGCGTGCGGACCTCGCCGTGGGCCAGCTTGAGCGTCCCCGTCCGGGCGTACGAGTCCGGCGCGCGGGTGCGGATGTCGAAGCAGGACACGGGGGCGGGGAGCCTAGTCACCCGCCCCCGCGACGATAGCGGGTCACGGCCGGTCGCTGCCCTCGAGGGTCTGGGTGTCCGAGCCGCCGATCTGGATCCTGCGCGGCTTGCGCTCCTCGGGCTTGGGGATGCGGACCTCGAGGACGCCGCGGTCGAAGCTCGCGGTGACGGCCTCGGGGTCGACGCCCTTGGGCAGCGTGAGCGAGCGCTGGAAGGACCCCGACGCGCGCTCGACGCGGTAGTAGCCCTCCCCGGAGCTCTCGTGCTCCGTCTTGCGCTCGCCGGAGATCGTGAGCGTGGAGTCCTCGAGCTCGATGCTCACGTCGTTCTCGTCCATGCCGGGCAGGTCGGCGCGCAGGACGAAGGAGTCGCCCGTCTCGAGCAGGTCCATGGCGGGCATCCAGCGGCGCAGCGTGCCGCCGTTGCCACCCGGCGCGTCGAAGACGGTGTTGAAGAGGCGGTTCATCTCGGTCTGGAGCGTGCCGAGCTCACGCAGCGGCTCCCAGCGAACGATGGTCATGGCAGTTCCTCCCGTGAGGTGAAGACGACAGAACGAAAACTGCCGCGCAGTATGAAACCTCAGTCGGGAGTTGTCAAGTATCTCAGTCTGATCGACTGAGATCTGCCGGATGCCCCGGCGCCCGGCATCACCCGGTCCCACCACGACGCCATCTGCTGGAGCTCGGCGGGCGCGAAGTGGCGCAGGAAGCGCTCCCGGACGCCCTCCAGGTGCGTCGCGCGCGCCCGCGTGAGGACCTCCTCGCCGCGGTCGGTCAGCACGGCGAAGCAGCCGCGGCCGTCCGAGTCGCACACGTCGCGCTCGAGCAGCCCGTCGCGCTCGAGGCGGTCGACGAGCCGCGTCGTCCCCGAGCGGCTGAGCAGCACGCCGTCGGCCAGCTCGGCCATGCGCCGGCGGTGCTCGGGCGCGGCCTGGAGGTTGATCAGCACCTCGTACGAGGTGAGCGGCAGCCCGTGCGTCGCGAGCAGCTCAGCGTCGAGCGCCTTCACGAGCGCGCTGTGGATGCGGAGCATCCCGCGCCAGGCGCCGAGCTCGGCTGGCTCCAGCTCGCGCAGCGGCGGGACGTCGGCGACGGTGGGTTCCTGGATCTGCGTGCTCACGCGCACAAGCCTACCCGTGATCCTAGTTGTCCCGTCAACCGTCGATCCTCGCCCGTCAGTCGTCGACCTCGCCCTCGACGACCGCGAACGGCGCGCCCTGCGGATCGAGCAGGAAGACGAACGTGCCGGCGGGAACCTGCACCGGCTCGCCGAGCACCTGGCCGCCCGCCTCGCGCACGGCGGCCGCCGTCTCGGAGATCGACTCCGTCGTGAAGTACGGGAGCCAGTGCGGCGGCAGGTCGGTCTCGCGCCGGATGCCGCCGTTGGCCGCGGCCCTCGTTGGTGATCGTGGAGTAGACCGGCGCCTGCTGCTCGACCTCCCAGCCGAGCAGCGCGGTGTAGAACGCCGCGGCGGCGTCCGGATCGGGCGTCGCGAGGTCGTTCCAGGTCAGGGCGCCGGGGTCGTTGACGAGCCGCGCGCCGACGTGCCGGCCCGGCTGCCAGAGCGAGACGAGCGCGCCCGTCGGGTCCTGGACGACGGCCATCCGCCCCGAGTCGAGCACGTCGAACGGCTCGGCCAGCAGCTTGCCGCCGAGGCCCTCGACCCGCGCCGCGGTCTCGTCGACGTCGACCACGGAGATGTACGAGGACCAGTGCGGCGGGATGCCCGCCGCCCGCTCGTCCTCCCCCTGCTCGTAGACGGCGGCGACGTCGCGCCCGCCCAGGCGGAGCATCGTGTACGTGGCGCCGTCGCCGACCGGCATGTCCTCGCCCTCCCAGCCGAACACCCGGCCGTAGAACGCCTTCGCCCCCGCCGCGTCGGTCGTCCCGAGGTCGACCCAGCAGAACGTCCCCGGCGCGTAGCTCTCTCGCTCTCCCATGGCGCGAAACCTTAGTCCCGTCACAACCTGGCCCGGAACGCTGAAGCCTCCGCTCCCCGACAGGAGGTGATGAGTGATCGACCGGACGAAGGCGCTGCTCGCGGGCGGAGCCGTGACGCTGGCCATCGGCTTCGGCGCGCTCGGCACGGCGGCCGCGCAGGACGACCCCACGCCCACGCCGACCCCCACGCCGACGCCGCGCAGCCAGCAGCAGGCCCCGCCGGACCGCGGCGACCGCCCGGACCACCCGTGCCCCGAAGAGGGCGACGGCCAGGGGCAGGGCCAGGACCAGGGCTCGGACTCGGGCTCCGGCTCGGGCACGTCCTCGGAGGACGTCCTGTTCTGAACCCTGGGGACCGACCGGGCGCTCGCGGCTAAGCGATCAGCGAGCGCCCGGTCATCTCCCCGGGCTGCTCGATCTCCATCAGCTCGAGCGCGGTCGGCGCGACGTCGGCCAGGATCCCCTCGCCGTCGAGCGCGTCGGCGCCCGCGGTGACGATGAACGGCACCGGGTTGAGCGAGTGGGCGGTGTCGGGCGAGCCGTCCTCCTCGAGCATCTCGTCCGCGTTGCCGTGGTCGGCGGTGACGATGACCGCGCCGCCCGCCTCCTCGACCGCCTCGACCACCCGGCCGAGGCACCCGTCGACCGTCTCGACGGCCTTCACGGCGGCCTCGATCACGCCCGTGTGCCCGACCATGTCCGCGTTGGCGAAGTTGATGATCGCGAACGCGGGCTCCAGCTCCCGCCAGCCCTCCACGAACGCGTCCGTCGCCTCGAACGCGCTCATCTCCGGCTTGTGGTCGTACGTCGGGACGTCACGCGGGGAGGGCACGAGCTTGAACGTCTCCCCCTCGTGCTCGTCCTCCTCGCCGCCGTTGAAGAAGTACGTCACGTGCGGGTACTTCTCCGTCTCGGCCACGTGCAGCTGCTTCAGGCCGCGGTCGGCGATCACCTGCGCGATCGTGACGGCCGGCCGCTCCGGCGGGAAGACGACGGGGTAGTCCCAGTCCTCGTCGTACTCGGCCAGCGTCGTGTACGACTCGACGACCTGCCCGCCGCCGCGGTCGATCTCGCCGAAGCCCTCCTCGGCCAGCGCGCGCGTGATCTGGCGCATCCGGTCCGGCCGGAAGTTGAACGCGATCACGGCGTCGCCGGGCCGGATCCGCGCCTCCTCGCCGACGGTCGTCGCGGTGATGAACTCGTCGGTCTCGTCGCGCTCGTAGGCGTCCTTCGCCGCCTGCTCGGCGCTGTCGGCGTGGTGGTCGCCGCGCCCGTGGACGAGCAGGTCGTACGCCTTCTGCGTGCGGTCCCAGCGCTGGTCGCGGTCCATCGCGAAGTAGCGGCCGATCACGCTGCCCACCCGCGCGCCGCCCCAGCTCTCGACATCCGCCAGGTAGCGCGCGCCGCCCTTCGGCGACGTGTCGCGGCCGTCGGTGAACGCGTGGATCACCACGTCGTCGACGCCCGGACTCCGCGGCGATCTCCACCAGCGCCTTCAGGTGGCCGTCCGAGGAGTGCACGCCGCCGTCGGACACGAGCCCGATCAGGTGCACGCGCTCGGCCCCCTCCAGCGCCTCGCGCAGCGCCTCGCGCTCGCCCGAGCGTGCCGTCCTCGACCGCCGCGTCGATGCGCGCGAGGTCCTGCGGCACGATCGCGCCCGCGCCGAGGTTGAGGTGCCCGACCTCCGAGTTGCCCATCTGCCCCGCCGGCAGGCCGACCGACTCGCCGCACGCGGTCAGCGTCGTGTGCGGGCGCTCCTCCCACAGCCGGTCGAACACCGGCGTGTCCGCCAGGGAGATCGCGTTGCCGGGGCCGTCCGGCGCCAGCCCCCAGCCGTCGAGGACGACCAGGCAGACCCTCATGCCGTGACGAGCTCCGCCGCGATCTCGACGATCCGCGCGAACTCGCCGGGATCGAGGCTCGCGCCGCCGACCAGCGCGCCGTCCACGTCGGGCAGCGACAGCAGCTCCTCGGCGTTGTCGGCCTTCAGCGAGCCGCCGTAGAGGATCCGCACGGCCTGGCCGGCGGCCTTGTCGAAGCCCTCGACCAGCGCGCGCACGAACCCGACGGCGTCCTGCGCCTGCTCGGCCGTGGCGGTCAGCCCCGTGCCGATCGCCCACACCGGCTCGTAGGCGATCACGACCTCCGGCAGCCGCTCGATCGGGACCTTGTCGAGCCCCTCCTGGACCTGGTGGCGGAGCTTGCGGTCGGTCTCCCCGCGCTCGCGCTCCTCCTCCGTCTCGCCGACGCACAGGATCGGGACCAGCCCCGCCTCCAGCGCGCGCGGGACCTTCTGCTGGAGCGAACGGTCTATCTCGCAGAAGTACTCGCGGCGCTCGGAGTGGCCGAGGACGACGCCGTCGACGTCGATCTCGGTCAGCATCGGCGCCGACACCTCGCCCGTGAACGCCCCGGACTCGGCCTCGTGCATGTTCTGCGCGTAGACGCCGACGCGCGAGCCGCGCGCGGAGTCGACCATCGCCTGGAGCGCGATGAACGACGGGCAGATCGCCACGTCGACGCCCTCGGTGGAGGACACCTGCGGCAGCAGCGCCGCGATGAACGCCTCCGCCTCGGCGATCGTCTTGTTCATCTTCCAGTTGCCGGCGATGAAGGGCGTGCGGCTCACGACAACGCCTCCACGCCGGGCAGCGGCTTGCCCTCGACCAGCTCGAGCGACGCGCCGCCGCCCGTGGAGAGGTGGTCGACCTCGTCCGCCAGGCCGAACTGCGCGAGCGCCGCGGCCGAGTCGCCGCCGCCGACCACCGTGGTCGCCGACGTGGACGCCATCGCCTCGGCCACCCGCCGTGTCCCGCCCGCGAACGGCTCCAGCTCGAACGCGCCCATCGGACCGTTCCAGAACACCGTGCCCGCGGCGGCGATCACTTCCGCGTAGCGCTCCGCCGTGCCGGCGCCCACGTCGAGCCCCATCCAGCCGTCGGGCACGTCGACGCCGTCGAGCTCGCGCCGCTCCGTGTCGGCCTTGAACTCGCGGCCCGCCACGAGGTCGTCCGGGAGCTGGATCTTGTCCTGACCGGCGAGCTTGCGGGCGGGCTCGATGCCCTCCGCCTCGCACAGCGAGTCGCCGACCTGATGGCCCTGCGCGCTGAAGAACGGGAAGCACATGGCGCCGCCGATCAGGATCTCGTCGGCGCGGTCGAGGAACGCCTCGAGCACGCCGATCTTGTCCGTCACCTTCGCGCCGCCGACGACCGCGACGAGCGGCCGCTTCGGGTCCTCGAGGATCCCGCGCAGCGTGCGCACCTCGCGCTCCAGCAGCCGGCCGGCCGCGCTCGGCAGCAGCTTCGCGACCGCCTCCGTCGACGCGTGCGCGCGATGGGCGCTGCCGAACGCGTCGTTGACGTAGACGTCGGCGAGCGCCGCGTAGCGCTTCGCCAGCTCCGGGTCGTTCTTCGTCTCGCCCTTCTCGAAGCGGACGTTCTCCAGCATGACGACGTCGCCGTCCGGCACGCCGTCGAGGTCGTCCGCGAGCTGGACCTCGACCCCGAGCAGCTCGCCCAACCGCTCCGCCGCGGGCCGCAGCGACAGCTCCGGCTCGCGGTCCTTCGGGCGGCCGAGGTGCGACATCAGCACCAGCCGAGCGCCTCGCTCGCGCAGCTCCTTCAGCGTCGGCAGCGCGGCGCGGATCCGGGCGTCGTCGGTGATGTTGCGGTCCTCGTCCAGGGGGACGTTGAAGTCCACCCGGACGAGGACGCGCTTCCCGTCGACGTCGAGATCGTCAAGCGTGCGCACGCACCAGCACCTTCTCGGCCAGCTCCACGCACCGGTTCGAGTAGCCCCACTCGTTGTCGTACCAGGCGACGACCTTCACCAGCGTGCCGTCGAGCACGGCGGTGAGCTGCGAGTCGAAGATCGACGAGTACGGCGACTTCACGATGTCCGAGGAGACGATCGGGTCGTCGGTGTACTTGAGGATGCCCTCGAACCCGCCGGTGTCGGCCTGCGAGCGGAACGCCTCGTTGATCTCCTCGATGCTCGTCTCGCGCGCGACCTGCGCCGTGAGGTCGACCACGGACCCGGTGGGGACGGGCGCGCGCACGGCGAAGCCGTGCAGCTTGCCCTGGAGCTCGGGGATTACGAGGCCGATCGCCTTCGCGGCGCCCGTGGACGCCGGCACGAGGTTGATCGCCGCCGCGCGCGCCCGGCGCAGGTCCTTGTGCGGGGCGTCCTGGAGCCGCTGGTCGGCCGTGTAGGCGTGGATCGTCGTCATCAGGCCGCGCTCGATGCCGACCGCCTCGTGCAGCACCTTGGCCACCGGGCCGAGGCAGTTGGTCGTGCACGACGCGTTGGAGATGACGTGGTGGTTGTCCGGGTCGTAGATGTCGTCGAAGTTGACGCCGAGGGCGACCGTGACGTCCGGCTCGGTCGCGGGCGCGGAGATGATCACCTTCTGCGCGCCGGCCTCGAGGTGCTTGGCGGCGTCGTCGCGCTTGGTGAACAGGCCGGTCGACTCGATGACGACGTCGGCGCCCAGGTCGCTCCACGGCAGCGCGGCAGGATCGCGCTCCGCGAGCACCTTGACCTCGCGGCCGTCGACGGTGATGGCCGCCGCCGCTCTCGGACACCTCGCCCGGGAACGGGCCGTAGACCGAGTCGTACTTGAGCAGATGCGCCAGCGTCTTCGAGTCGGTGATGTCGTTGACGGCGACGATCTCGATGTCCGCGCTCGATTCCTGCGCGGCGCGGAACACGTTGCGGCCGATGCGGCCGAAACCGTTGATCCCGACGCGTACGGGCATGAGCGGTTCCCTTTCTTCGAGTTCGGAGAGCGGGGGAACAGTACCCGCCGACGGTGGCTGTTAGCGGACCGGCAGCCGGTCCACGTCGCGATGCTGAACTTCCACGAAGTAGTCCGGTGCGCCGCGGAAGTGCGCCGCGAGGTGCTCCGCGATGGCCACCGAGCGGTGCCGCCCGCCGGTGCAGCCGATCGCCACGACGAGATGCGCCTTGCCCTCCGCGACGTACTGCGGGAGCAGGTACTCGAGCAGCGGCAGCACGCGGTCGTAGAACTCGCGGAGCCGGCCGTCGCGGCCGACGTACTCCACGATCCGCGCGTCGAACCCCGTGAGCGGGCGCAGCGCCGCGTCGTAGTGCGGGTTCGGCAGGAAGCGGACGTCGAACGCGAGGTCGGCGTCGCGCGGCGGGCCGTGCTTGTGCCCGAAGGACGTGAACGTCACCGCGAGCTTGCCGGTCGTCTCCGGCTCGAGCAGCTCGTCGGCGACCTTGCGCCGCAGCGCGGCGGCGCTGAGGCCCGACGTGTCGATGCACAGGTCGGCGCGCTCCTTGACCGGCGCGAGCAGCTCCACCTCGCGGCGGATGCCGTCGATGACGTTGCCCTGGGGCGCGAGCGGGTGGCGGCGGCGCGTCTCCTTGTAGCGGCTCGACGAGCGTCTGCTCGTCGGCCTCGAGGAAGACGACGCGGTGCGCGAGGTCGGTCCCGTCGAGGTCGTCGATCGCGCCGGCCAGCGCGGACAGGTACTCGCCGCCGCGCGAGTCGCACACCACGGCGGCGCGCTCGACCTTCGAGCCCGGATGGCGGAACAGCTCCGCCAGCGAGCGGATCATCTCGGCCGGCAGGTTGTCCACGCAGAAGTAGCCCGCGTCCTCGAACACGTTCATGGCGGAGGACTTGCCGGCGCCGGAGAGGCCCGAGATCACGACGAAGTCCTCGAGATGGGAGCGCGAGCCGTTGAGGCTCATGACGTCGCGAGTCGTCGCGGAGTCGCGCCGGACGGTGCATCACGACGACGCCGGTCTTGTTGAGGTGGGCGTAGAGGTCGCGCGCGACCTTCTGCGGGAAGCCCGGCACGCGCTCGAGCTCCTCGCGTGACGCGGCGAGCACGGCCTCGGGCGAGCCGAAGTGCTTCAGCAGCGTGCGCTTGCGCGCGGGCCCGATGCCGGGCAGCTCGTCCATGATCGACTCCGTCATCGCCTTGTCGCGGCGGATCCGGTGGTGGGTGATCGCGAACCGGTGCGCCTCGTCGCGGACGCGCTGGAGCAGCTGGAGCTCCGGCGTCTCGTGCGGCCAGCAGCACCGGGTCCTCCCGGCCCGGGAGGAAGACCTCCTCGATCCGCTTCGCCAGCGAGATCACGGTCACGCCGCGCTCGCGGAAGCCCTTGAGCGGCTCCAGCCCGGCCGCGAGCTGGCCCTTGCCGCCGTCGATCACGACCACGTTGGGGAGCGCGGCGAACGAGGCGTCGCGGTCGGCGTCGTACGGGGAGCGCTCGTTCTGCCGCTCCCACTGGCCGTACCGGCGCGCAAGGACCTCCGCCATCGCGCCGTAATCGTCGCCGGGCTCGACCTCGCGGATGTTGAACCTTCGATAATCCGACTTCTTCGGCGCGCCGCCCTCGAACACGACCATCGAGGACGTCGTGTGCGTCCCGCCCAGGTGCGAGATGTCGAAGCACTCGACGCGGACCGGCAGCGCGTCGAGGCCGAGCGCCCGCTGGAGGCCGGTCGAGCGCGTCGACCCGCTGCTGGCGCCGCCGCTCGGCCTTGAGCTTCTCCTGGTCCAGCGCGAGCCGCGCGTTGCGCTCGGCCAGCTCGAGGATGCGGCGCTTGCCGCCGCGCTCGGCGGCGCGGATCTCCACCGGGCCGCCGCGGCGCTCGGCGAGGATGCTCGGCCAGGATCTCCAGCTCCGAGCCCTCGGCCAGCGCGCCCTGGACGACGATCAGCGACGGGATCGAGAGCGCGCTCGCGTAGTACTGGAGCACGAACTCCTCGGCGACCATCGCGTCGCTCTGCTCGCCCTGGTTCTCGAGGTAGAAGGACTGGCGGTCGCTGAGCACGCCGTCGCGGACCTGGAAGACCTGCGCGTTGGCCTCGGTGCCCTCCGCGGCGACCGCCACGGCGTCGTACGTCCCGGCGCCCTCGTTGGCGACGCGCTGGCGCTCGAGCAGCGCGCGGACGGCCTGGAGGCGGTTGCGCTCGATCGTCGCCTGCTCGAACTCCTGCTCGCCGGCGTGGAAGTACATCCGCTGCTCGAGGTCGCGCTCGATCTGCTTGAAGCGGCCGGACAGGAACGCCATCACGCCGTCGATCCCTCGGCGGTACTCCTCCTTGGAGACGTAGCCGACGCAGGGCGCCCCGCAGCGCTTGATGTAGTAGTCCAGGCACGGCGAGCCGGAGTGGCGGCCCGGCTCCGGGCCCTCGCAGGAGCGGAACAGGAAGACCTTGCCGAGCAGGTCGAGCGTCCCGCGCACGCGCTTGGCGCTCGAGTAGGGCCCGAAGTAGGCGCGCTCGCGGCGGTGGCGCTCGCGCGTGAAGTACACGCGCGGGAAGTCCTCGTCGAGGCTGATCGCGATGTACGGATACGACTTGTCGTCGCGCAGCCGGATGTTGAAGCGCGGCTTGTACTGCTTGATGAACGTCTGCTCCGTGAGCAGCGCCTCGGCCTCCGTGGCGACGGCGAGCGACTCGATGTGGTCGACCTCGTCGGTCAGCGCGCGGGTGCCGTACAGGGTCGGGTTGGAGAAGTGGCTCGCGACCCGCTTGCGGATCGACTTCGCCTTGCCCACGTAGATGACGCGCCCGCGCGCGTCGCGGAAGAGGTAGACGCCCGGCTGGTCGGGAAGGCCGCGCCGCTGCTCCGCGAGCCGCTCGAGGCGGCTCTGCTCCGTTGATGCGGCGTCGATGGCCATGCTGGTTCCGCATCTGATGCTAGGACGCGTGCAGGACCGGTTCTTAAGCCTCCCTTTAAGCAACTACGCGCGTCCTAAGCTGTTGCGGTGGCTATGACATTCCGAGGAGTTCTCCTTACGACACTGCTCCTGTCCCTCGTCGTCGCCGCTCCGGCGAGCGCGAAGTACCGCGTGGGACTCGGCGAGCAGGATCCCGCGATGTTCGACACGCCCGCGTGGCAGTCGCTGAAGCTCAAGCGGGTCCGCTACCTCGTCCCGTGGGACTACGCGAAGCACGCGGGTCAGCGCGACGAGGTCAACCACTTCATGGGCCGCGCCCGCGAGGCCAAGCAGGACGTCCTGGTGGCGTTCACCGCGCGCCGCGGCTGCTACAGCGCCAGCGGCCGCTACGCGAAGAAGAAGGCGTGCCGCGCGCCGAGCCAGTCGAAGCTACCGGCGCGCCGTGCCGCAACTTCGACAAGAAGTTCTCGTGGGTCAAGACCTACTCCGCGTGGAACGAGATCAACCACAAGTCGCAGCCGACGTTCAAGAGCCCGCGCAAGGCCGCCGGCTACTACAACGTCCTGCGCAAGCTGGCGCGCAAGGGCAAGTTCCAGGTGATGGCCGCGGACATGCTCGACACGCCGAACATGGCCCGCTACCTCGGCCAGTTCAAGCGCTACGCCAAGGGCTCGCCGCGGCTGTGGGGCCTGCACAACTACGGCGACGTCAACCGCCGCCGCAGCTCCTACACGAAGACCATGCTGCGCTCCGTGCCCGGTGAGGTCTGGCTGACCGAGACCGGCGGCATCGTCAAGCTGCTGCCGGCCTTCAAGCGCTCGCCGAAGCGCGCCGCCGCGCGGACGAAGGGCATGTTCCGCCTCGCCAAGCGCTTCACGAAGCGGCGGGCCGGCATGCGCTCGAAGATCACGCGCCTGTTCGTCTACACCTGGTTCGGCGAGACGCGGAGCGCTCGCTTCGACGCCGGCCTCGTGAACCCGGACGGGTCGCCGCGCAAGGCCTTCTCGGTCTTCCGCAAGAACGCGCGCTCGCACCGCTAGCGCTTCCCACGGCCCCGCGTCCTCCGTTTGCGAGGATGCGGGGCCCGTGGACCTCTGCCTCATGATCGAGGGCCAGGAGGGCGTCTCCTGGCCCGAGTGGCTCGCCCTGGCGCGCGCCTGCGAGGAGCACGGCGTCCCGGCGCTGTTCCGCTCCGATCACTACCTCAACCTCGACGGGCGGCCCGAGCGCGGGTCGCTGGACGCGTGGGCGACGATCAACGCGCTCGCCGCCGCGACGACGACGCTGCGGCTCGGCACGCTCGTCTCCCCCGCCACGTTCCGGCACCCGTCCGAGCTGGCGAAGGCGGTCGTGACGGCCGACCACGTGTCGGGCGGGCGCGTGGAGCTGGGCTTCGGCGCCGGCTGGCACGAGGGCGAGCACCGGGCGTACGGCTTCCCGTTCCCGGACGTGCGCGAGCGGATGGACCGGCTGGCCGAGCAGCTGGAGATCATCCACGGGTCCTGGACCTCGGCGCCGTTCTCGTTCTCGGGCGCGCACTACGCGCTCGAGGACCTCGACGCGCAGCCACGGCCGGTGCAGCAGCCGCACCCGCCGCTGATCATGGGCGGCGCCGGCGGGCGGCGCAGCGCCGCGCTCGCCGCGCGCTGGGCGGACGAGTACAACACGCCGTTGGTGGGGCTCGACGAGGTGCGGGAGCGCCGGGCGCGGGTGCGACGAGGCGTGCGCGGCGGCCGGCCGCGAGCCGATCCCGTTCTCTCTGATGACCGGGCTGCTGGTCGGGCCGCGACCGCGACGAGCTGCGGCGGCGGGCGGCCGCGCTCGCCGAGGGCGCGCGACGCCGACGAGTTCTCGCCCGACGCCGACGCGTGGATCGTCGGCACGGTCGACGAGGCGATCGAGCAGCTGCTGGAGGTGCGCTCGGCGGGCGTCTCGCGCGTGATGCTCCAGCACCTGCTGCACACCGACCTCGACGTGGTCGAGATCATCGGTCGCGAGCTGGCTCCCGCGGTCGCGTGATCGATCTCTACTCGGACACGCAGACGCGGCCGACGCCGGCGATGCGCCGCGTCATGGCGGAGGCCGAGGTGGGCGACGAGCAGTCGTTCCTGGACCCGACGGTCAACGAGCTGTGCGCGCGCGTGGCCGAGCTGCTCGGCTTCGAGGCCGCGGTGTTCCTGCCGAGCGGGACGATGTGCAACGAGATCGCGTTCCGGCTGCACATCCGGCCGGGTGGCGACGAGGCGTACCTGCACCGGACGTCGCACCCGATCGTGGCCGAGGCGGGTGGGCCGGCGGCGTTCTCGGGGGCGGTGCTGTGTCCGCTCGGAGGGCGCGGGCGGGATGTTCACGGCGGCCGAGCTGGAGGCGGCGCTGCGGCCGCCGGGTGACCGCTACACGCCGCGCTCCCGGCTCGTGTCGGTGGAGCAGACGACGAACCTCGCGGGCGGGCACGTGTGGCCGCTGGACCAGCTGCGGGGCGTGGTCGAGGTCGCGAGCGCGAACGGGCTGCGGCTGCACATGGACGGCGCGCGGCTATGAACGCGGTGGTCGCCTCGGGCGTGCCGGCGTCCGAGTGGACGCAGGGGTTCGACACCGCGTGGCTGGACTTCACGAAGGGCCTCGGCGCGCCGCTGGGCGCGTGCCTGGCGGCTCGCGCGAGCTGATCGACGAGGCGTGGCGGTGCAAGCAGATGCTCGGCGGCGCGCTGCGGCAGGCGGGGATCGTCGCCGCGGGCGCGCTGTACGCGCTCGACCACCACGTCGACCGGCTCGCCGACGACCACGCCTGGCGCGCGAGCTCGCGCGCCGGGCTGGCGGACGTGCCGGGCGTCGAGATCGACGTGGCCGGCGTGGAGACGAACATCGTCGTCTTCCGCGTGGCCGACGCGCCGCGCGCTGGTGTCCGCGCTGGCGGCCGCCGGCGTCCGGATGGGCGCGCTCGACGCCCGCACGGTCCGGGCCGTCACCCACCTCGACGTGGACCGCGCGGGGATCGAGCAGGCCGTCGCCGCGGTCCGCGCCGCGCTGGCCTGACCCTCGCTTCATTCGACCGCCCAGTCGGACTCGTCATTCCACCGCCCCGAGGGGTCAGACCCCTCGCTTTCTCGCTTTCACCGCGCCCGGCGGCGCATCGCGGCCGCGACGCTGCTCCGCGCTCAGCGGCGGCCGCTGGGCGGCGCGGCGGCGCTCCTTCGCGCCGGGCCCGACGAGCGTGAGCACCTCGGCGGCCAGCGCCGGCGGGGCGGCGAGGAAGCGCGGCGCGAGGTCCTCCTCCAGCGGCGCCAGCCGGTGCACCCGCAGGCCGGCGCGCTGGCAGATGTAGAGGCCGGCGTCGACGTCCCACGGGTGGATGCGCTGCTCGTGGTAACAGACGTCGATCCGCCCGGCCGCGGTCCAGGCCAGCTCCAGCGCCGCCGTGCCGAGCGCGCGGCGCTGGCCGGCCCGGCGGAACAGGCGCTTCTCGAGCTTGCCGGCGCGCTTGGCCTCGGCGTCGCTCCCGGTGGCGACGCCGCCGGCGATCGTGGCGGCGGCGAGGTCGTCGTGCTCGCGCTCGCGCGCCCGCGGGCCGTCCACCCGGACGCCGCCGCCGCGGACGGTGGCGAAGAGCTCGTCGCGCAGGGGGTCGAAGACGACGCCGGCGAGCGTGCCCGCCGCGTCCTCGCACGCGACGCTCACGCACCAGAGCGGGATGCCCGCCAGGTAGTTGACGGTGCCGTCGAGCGGGTCCACGACCCAGCGCAGGCCGGTCGTGCCCTCGCGGTTCGCCGTGCCCTCCTCGCCCAGCAGCCCGTCGCCGGGCCGGCGGCGCCACAGCACGTCCGCGATCGCCAGCTCGGCGGCGCGGTCGGCGTCCGAGACGAGGTCCGTCGGCCCGCTCTTGGCTGCGAGCCCGATCGGCGCGGCGCCCGTAGCGGGCGATCAGCTCGGCGCCGGCGGCACGCGCGGCCTCGATGGCGACGTCGAGCACGTCGCGGGGCACGCTCGCGCCCCTCTTCATCTCCTTCGTGTCCATATGCAGGCACTTCAACACGCCCCGGGTGTTCTCCCGCCCGGCGTTCACGGGGTCGTCACATGGGCGTCACGGCCGGGCGGCGCCCGGCACGCGCTCGCCGCCGGTCACCGCCGCGCGAACGTCTCGCGGCGGAACGTGCGCATCCCGCGTGCCTGGTAGTTGGCGAGCGCGTGCGGCCCGTCGAGCGTGCACGTGGTCAGCCACACGCGCGGGCGCAGCTCCAGCGCGCGCCGCAGCGCCGCGGTCAGCGCGTGGCCGCCGATCCCGCGGCCGTGGTACTCGCCGAGGAGGCCGAAGATCGCGACCTTCGCGTTCGCGGCCGCGTCCAGCTCCAGCTCGAAGTAGCCGGCGGCGCGGCCGTCCAGCTCGATCACGTGCGTCTCCACGCGCTCGGCCCAGCGCTGCCACTGCGCGTCGCTCCAGCGCAGCCGGTCGACCCACTCGTAGTCGGCGCCGACGCGGCGGTACATGTCCGCGTTCACGGTCGGATCGCGCACGATCCGCGTGCCGAAACCCGCGGGCGCGCGGCGACGAGGGCGGCACGATCGCCGCCGGGTCGGCGAGCTCGAGGTACGTCGTCGTGACCGTGCGCGCTCACGGCGGCCACGATAGAGCGCGATTCACGGGCCGACGATCGTGAACGTGCCGCGTGCGCCGGCCTGACCGCGCCGAAATGGCGGCGGTCGAAGGTCAGCGGACGAGGCGGACGGTCGAGGCCGCCGGCGGATGGTTCGCCCGCGCCGCCGAGCAGGCCGAGGATGCGGGCGACGTAGCCGCGGGTCTCGGGATACGGCGGGATGCACCCGCAGGCCGCGACCGGCGCCGGGCCGGCGTTGTAGGCCGCGAGCGCGAGCGGGACGGAGGCGAAGCGGCGGAGCAGGTCGCGCATGAGGTGCGCCTGGGCGTCGATGGCCTGCTCGGCGTCGAACGGGTTCTCGAGCCCGAGCGCGCGGGCCGTGCCGGGCATGAACTGGGCGATCCCCTGCGCGCCGGCCGGGCTGCGCGCGAACGGGTTGAAGTTGCTCTCGGCGTACAGCTGCGCGGCGAGCAGCGCCGCCGAGACGTTCCAGCGCTGGGCCGCGCGGGCGAGCAGCGGCGCGTAGCGATCCGGGACGAACGCCGGCAGGCCCGTGCGTCGCAGGCCGTCCCCGGCTCCCGCGGCGCCGCCTCGCGGGGTCGAGCGCGGGTTCAACGTGAAGCCGTAGTGCCAGGGCTCGTGCGGGTAGCGCTGGACGAAGTGGAAGCGCTCGGCGTTGGCGGCGAGCCAGGCGTGCGCCGACCCGGGGCCGAGGTCGAGCTCGGTGGCGTAGCGGTGCAGCGAGCGGCCCGGTGGCGCGACCCACTTCGGATCGGGATTGCGGCGCCAGAGCACCGCCTGCTCGGCGTCGGAGCGGAACGCGCTCGTGATCAGGAGCGCGACCCCGTCGACCCGCGCGGCGCGCTCCATGCGATCGAAGGCCTGGGCGACGTCGGGGCGCATCGGCTTTCCCTGCCGCGTGGCGAACGGCCCGTCGTAGCCGCTGCCGGCGAGCGGCATGCCGTCCGCGCCGGGCGGCGCGAGCTCGGCCTCGGCGGCGGCGGTGACCCGCGCGCGCCGTCGCGCGCCGCCGCGCCGGAGAGCGATCTGCTCCTGCACGGCGACGCGGATCCGGACCGGCGCGAAGGTCGAGCCGTCCGGGAACGCGACGTCCGCTTGGTCCGCGCCGTTGGCCCGTGCGACGCGCAGCGCGGCGGCGCGGCCGCGCGCCAGGTACGCGGCGCGGTCGAGGTGGTACGGGTTCGGGCGGCCGTCGAACTCCGGCGGCTCGAACAGCCGCGGGTAGGCGGCGTGCATCGCCTTCGCGCCGGCGAGCGCGGCCAGATCGGCGGCGCGCTGCGCTTCCGCCTCGCGGCCGACGGCGCGCGCCACGGCGCCGAGGACGAGCGCGCCGATCAGCACGCCGCACAGCCCGCCGATCAGCAGGATCGACGCTTGGCCGCGCGCCCTCACCCGCTCCACTCCTCGGCGAGGGGCGGTCCCGCCGCGAGCCGCCGTACCGCCGCGCGGACCGGCTCGGCGAGCACGCGCGGGCCCGCGACGCCCGCGAGCGCCAGCCACCGCGCCGCCGGGCGCGAGCGGCGGGCACGCCACCGCGGGAACCGGCGAGGTCGCGAGCGCGATCCTGGCGAGCGGGCCGCCGGGATCGCCCGTCACGACGACCGCGAGGTCCTGCTCCCGCACGACCGCCTCGAGCGGCTCCACCCGCGGGCCGGCGAGCGCCAGGACGACCGGCACCTCGAGCGCCGCCGCCGCGCGGCGCGCCGCCAGCGCCGCGGCGACGGGGTGATCGGCCAGCGCAAGCCACGCCAGCCGCCCGCGAGCGGTGGAGGGAAGGCCGCGGGCCGTGAGCCGCGCGGCGAGCCGCGCCGCGGCGGGTCCGGCAGGACCGGAGGACGATCGCGACGCGGCGGCAGCGCGCTGCGAGCCCACCGGGACCGGGGAGGGCGGCTCAGCCGGCTCGCCTGCGTGGCGAGGATCGGGCGCGGGCGGCGCCCAGACCGCGACGAGTGCGGCCGGGCTTCGGTGGCCCGCGCGGAGGGCGTTCGCGAGGGCGGCGGCGACGGGGGGTGCGGTGGCGGGCGTCCCGAGTACGACGGCGCGCGGGGAGAATCGGGTCGGGGTGACGAGCGGCTCGGCGACGGGAGGCGCCTCGCGCGGCGCGATGAAGTGGCCGAGCACCCGGGCCGGGACGGAGGGGGCGCTCACGGCGCCGGCTCCGCGCCGGCGTCGGCGGTCACCGTGCCTGGAGCGTGCGGGCGAGGAGGGGCACCCGTGGGCGGACGGAGACCGTGACGCGGCGGCCGGCGACGCGGACCCGCGATCTGCGCCGGGCGGCCGCCGGAAGAGCCGCGCGTGCGGCGGTCCGCGGATCCCGGTCCTGGAGCAGCGCCACGGCTCCGGCCGTGGCCGCTGCGCCCGCCTGCTCGTGCGCCGTGAACGCCGCGACCGCGGTGAAGGCGGCGACTGCGACGGCCGCGACCAGTGGCAGCAGGCCGGTGAGCTCGACCGTGGCCTGGCCGCGTTCGTCGCCGCGCGCCGATCGAGGGGCGCGGGTGCGGGTCATCGCGGCTCCTGCGCCGCGAAGGCGGCCTCGGCCCGGACGCGGCCGGGCTCGACGCCGTGGATGACGGCGGGGACGCGGAGGCTGACGGTCGACGCGGCCGGAGCCGTGCGAGGCGACGCGGAGGCCGCGCTCGAGGCGGCGAGGGAGGTGACGGCGGGCCGCGGTGCGCGGGTCGGCGCCTACCGCCGCGGCGCGGGCGGCGGCGCGGGCCGCCGTGGCGGCCGACCAGCGGGCGTCGGCGGCGAGGACGAGCTGCCACGCGGCGGCGAGCACCGCGACGAGGATCGGCAGCAGGGCGACGAGCTCGACCGTGGCCTGTCCGTCGTCGCCTCCGCGCATGCCCGCCACCCTCGCGCGGACCGCGGCACGGAACTACGGCCGTCTGTCACGAGATCGTGAAGAAAGGCGCGAGAGACGGCAGCACCGCCGGGAGCCGAACGGCGGCCGTCCGCGAGACCGCGGTTCCTTCTCGTGGGCGGCCGAAAGTGCCGACTCGCGGCGGGCGGGTGTCGCGAGACCGCAGTTCCTTGCCCCCGGCGGCAGAAACTGATCGCCCATCGTCAAGCTGCCCGAGAACGCGGATTGGGACGATTTCTCGGCCTACGGTCCTCGATTCCACGCCAAGGCGCGGTGGCTCTCTCGCGTCTTTCGCCCCTGGAGGGCTTCAGAGCTATCGCCTGGCCGCCCACCGCTGGAGCCCGAACAAGGCGATACGGACCGCCGGGCGGCGGCGGTCAGTACGTGCGGTACGCGCGCCAGACGGCGTAGACGGCGTAGACGGAGCCGCCGATCAGGACGAGCCAGACGATCGCTCCGACGCCGCCCTCGTCCCACATCCGCCGCGTGCCGACGAGCGTGATCGCGATCAGGGCGAGCGCCGCGTAGAGGATCCCGCGCTGGCGCTCCTCGAGCCCGAAGATCGTCTCGCGGTTCTCCATGTAGAGCCGGTAGGCCAGGAACAGGAGCCCGCCGACGAAGATGATCGAGAGGAGGTTGCTGATCGTGACGCTGGCCGCGTCGCCGCCCGGCACCAGCCAGACGACCAGCGCCAGCAGCACGATGATGGCGATGTTCCGGAGGTGCTTGCCGCGATCGGGCCCCACGAGGCGAGGATAGCCGCGGCGCGGCGAGATCGCGCGCGGGGCGGCGCGCGCGAGGTCGCGCGCGGCGGCGCGGCGAGCGCCTAGACCGCGACGGGCTCGCGCGGAGGCGCGGGCGCCGGCGGCGCGGCGTCGGGCACGCGCGGCTCCGGCGCAGGCAGCGGCTCGCCGCCGTCCACCGGCTCCGGCGCGAACCGGTAGCCGATGCCGAAGTGCGTGTGGATGTAGCGCCAGCCCGGCGACACCCGCTCGAGCTTCTGGCGGAGCTTGCGGACGAAGACGTCGACCGACCGGTCGCCGTGGACCATCGCGTAGCCCCACACGCGCTCGTAGATCTCCTCGCGCGGCAGGACCTGGCCGGCCGAGCCCGACAGCAGCTGGATCAGCTCGAACTCGCGCCGCGTCAGGTCCGCGCTGCGGCCGCCGACGAACGCCTGGAACTGGTCCGCACGGACCTCGAGCTCACCGGCGACCACGATCTCGCGCTCCGCGCGCGCCTCGGCCCGCCGGCGGCGCCGGATGACGGCCTCGGCGCGCGCGATGACCTCCTCGGGATGGCAGGGCTTCGACACCCAGTCGTCCGCCCCGAGCCGCAGCCCGCGCACCCGCTGGGCGACGGTGGACTGCCCCGTGCAGACGATCACGCCGAGCTGCGGGAGCCGGGCGCAGAGCTTCTCCAGATACGACCACGCGGCCGGGCCGAGCACCGCGAGGTCGAGCACCAGGGCGTTGAGCCGCATCGAGACCAGCACGTCGAGCGGCACGGGCGAGGCGAGCACGCGGTACTGCCAGCCCGCGGCGTCCAGCCGCTTGGTGAGGACCTGCACGAACCCGGAGTCGGAGTCGAGGACCGCGATCCGGGCGGGCGACGGCGTACCGCCGCCAGAGACCATGGTGGTCGTCATCTCGTCACGAGGATAGTCATGCGACGCCGACGCGGATGCCGGCGCTCCTGCCCCCGGTAACACCGGCGGTCACAAGTCCGTTACGGACCCCCGCAAATTCGGGGGTTTGGAACCGTCAGTTGTGCGACGCGTCGGAGAACTCGCGGAACAGCCCCGTGACGACGAACGCCACCTGCTCGCCGATGTCGACCGCGTTGTCCCCGATCCGCTCCAGCGCGCGCGCCACGAGCATCATCGTCATCGCCCACTCGCGGCTGTCGAGGTCGCCGCCCGTCTCCACCGCGCGCTGGAAGCACTCGCGGTTGAGGCGGTTGATCTGCTCGTCCTGGCGCGGCAGGTCCTCGGCCAGCGCCACGTCGCGCAGCAGGAACGCCTGCTTCGCCTGCGCCACCTCGGAGCGGGCGAAGCCGCCCATCTTCATGATCCGCGAGCGCAGTTCCTCGTCCACGGGAGCCTCGTAGCCGGCCACCGGCAGCAGCTTGGCGATGTTCACGCACTGGTCGCCCATCCGCTCGGCCGACCGGATGACGTGCAGCAGCGCCGCCACCACCCGCAGGTCGCCGGCCACCGGCGCCTGGAGCGCCAGCAGCGACAGGATCCCCTGGTGGACCTCGAGATAGCGCCCGTCGAGCCGGTCGTCGTCCTGCACGACCAGCGACGCGAGCTCGATGTCCTGGTGCTCGAGCGCCTCCATCGTCCGGTCCAGCGCCAAGACGACCATGTCGAGCGCGCCGAGCGCCTGCTCCTCGAGCGTCCGCAGCTCGTCCTGGAAGCGCAGCCGGTGTGCCTCGCGTGCAGCCATCAGCCGAACTTGCCCGTGACGTAGTCCTCGGTCCGCTTGTCCTGCGGGTTCGTGAAGATCTTGTCCGTCTCGTCGAACTCGACCACGTGGCCGGTCCGGTGCTTGGCGCGTATCGTCGAGCTCGACGGTGAAGAACGCCGTCATGTCCGACACGCGCGCGGCCTGCTGCATGTTGTGCGTGACGATCACGATCGAGTAGTCCTGCTTGAGCTCCATCATCAGGTCCTCGATGCGCCCGGTGGAGATCGGGTCCAGCGCGGAGCACGGCTCGTCCATCAGCAGCACGTCGGGCTGCGTCGCCAGCGCGCGGGCGATGCACAGGCGCTGCTGCTGGCCGCCCGACATGCCGAACGCGTTGGTCTTCAGCCGGTCCTTCGTCTCGTCCCACAGCGCGGCGCGGCGCAGGGCGGACTCGACGATCTCGTCCATGTCGCCCTTCATGCCGATCACGCGCGGCCCGAAGGCGATGTTGTCGTAGATCGACTTCGGGAACGGGTTCGGCTTCTGGAAGACCATGCCGATCCGCTTGCGGACCTGCACCGGGTCGATCCGCGGGTCGTAGAGGTCCTCGTCGTGGTAGACGACGTGCCCCTCCACGCGCGCGGTCGGGATCAGGTCGTTCATCCGGTTCAGGCAGCGGATGAACGTCGACTTGCCGCAGCCGGACGGGCCGATCAGCGCCGTGATCTCGTTGCGGCCGAGCCGCATCGACACGTCCCGGATCGCCGCGGTGCTCGCCGTAGAAGACGTGCACGTCCTCGACGTCGAAGATCGGCCCGGCGACCGTCTTGGCCGCCTCCGGCGGCGCCGCGACGGGCGGCCCGGACGACGGCACGAACCGCCGCCCGGACGGGGACGCGGCCCGCTTGGCCGCCTCGGCCTCGCTCAGCCTCTCTGGCATGGGGTCATCACCACTTCTGCTCATAGCGGTTTCTCAGGAAGATCGCGACGGAGTTCATCAGCACGAGGATCACCATCAGGACGAGGATCGCGCCGGCGGCGGCGCTGACGAACTCGCGGTCGGCGTCCGTCGTCCAGCTGAAGATCTGGATCGGCAGCGCCGTGAAGGAGTCGAACAACCCTGACGGGTTGAACCGCGGCGATACGGCGGCGCCGATGATCAGCAACGGCGCCGTCTCGCCGATGGCTCGCGACAGGGCGAGGATCACGCCGGTGGCGATGCCGGCGATCGACCCGGGCAGGACCTGCTTCCAGATCGTCTGCCACTGGGTCGCGCCGAGCGCCAGCGACCCGTCGCGGATCGACGGCGGGACGGCGCGGATCGCCTCGCGCGCCACGATGATCACCACCGGCAGCACCAGCAGCGAGAGCGTGATCCCGCCCGCCAGCAGCACCCGGCCCATCGACAGCGGCCCGCGGACGATGAACGCCAGCCCGAGGATGCCGTAGACGACCGAGGGCACCGCGGCGAGGTTCTGGATGTTGACCTCGATCAGGCGGTTGAACCAGCGCTTGCGGTCGGCGTACTCCTCGAGGTAGACCGCCGTCGCGATCGCCGAGCGGCACGACGAGCACCGCGCAGATCAGCATCAGGTAGAGCGTCCCGACGATCGCCGACTGGATGCCCGAGCGCTCCGGGATGATCCGCGACGGGAAGCTCGTCAGGAAGTCCCAGGAGAGCCGCGGCAGGCCGTCGCGCGCCACGTCGAAGAGGATCGCGCCGAGGCCGACGAAGCCGACGCCGACGGCGAGCAACATCATCGCCCGGAACGCGAGGTCGGCCACGCGCGATCGGGTGGAGGGACGAGGCAGGACGCTCGTCTGCATGCGGGCCCGGGCTGCCATCTGCGCGCCGGTCACTCGTAGACCTGGCGGTAGCGGTTGACGAGCCGGATCGAGAGCGCGTTCAGCAGCAGCGTCATCAGGAACAGCGCCATGCCGACGACGAAGATCGTCTCGAACTTGATCGAGCCGGTCGGGATGTCGCCGCGCGCGGTGGCGGCGATGAACGCGGCCATCGACTGGTAGCCCTCGCGTCGGGTCGACCCCGAGGCGGGCGACCTGGCCGCCGGCGACGAGGATGATCACCGTCTCGCCGACGGCGCGCGACGCGCCGAGGATCAGCGCGGCGACGACGCCCGACAGCGCGGCCGGGAACACGACCCGCAGCGAGACCTGGAGCTTGCTCGCGCCGAGGCCGAACGCGCCCTCGCGCAGCGATGCCGGCACGGACGTCAGCGCGTCCTCGGCCACCGACGCGATCGTCGGCAGCACGAGCAGGCCGAGGATGATCCCGGCCGACAGCGCGTTGAACTGGTTGACGTCGAGGCCGAAGCGGCGCGCAGCACCTCGGGCGTGAAGAACGTCAGCGCGAAGTAGCCGAAGACGATCGTCGGCACGCCGGCCAGCAGCTCCAGCACCGGCTTGACGACCTTGCGCACCCGCGGCGGGCGCGTACTCGGCGAGGTAGATCGCGGCCAGCAGGCCGAGCGGAACGGCGACGACGAGGCCGATCGCCGTCAGGTACAGCGTCCCGGTGATCAGCGGGATCACGCCGAACGACTGCTGGTCGCCGGCGAGCAGCGGCGTCCACTTGGTCCCGAACAGGAAGTCGCCGATCGGGACGTCGCCGAAGAAGGCGATCGTCTCGCGCAGCAGCGAGAGCACGATCAGCACCGTCGTGAGGACGGAGACCGCGGCGGCGGCGAGCAGGGCGACCTTGATCGCCTGCTCGCCGACGCTGCGACGCGTACGGGTGTACGCGAGCGAGGTCACGCTACGCGCCCTGACTCCGCGGACTTCGAGGTCGGCTCTCGGCCTCGTCGACCTGCTCGTCGGTGAGCGGCACGATCTTCGCCGCCTCGGCGATGTCCGGCCTGGTTGGCGATCACGAAGTCCATGAACGCCTTGACCTCGGGGCGGGCGATCGCCTTCTTGCGACGGGTACATGAACAGCGGCCGGGAGAGCGGCTTGTACGAGCCGTCCTGGATCGTCTCCGTGCTCGGCTTCACGCAGCCGTCGCCGGAGTCGACGCCGACCAGGTTGAGCTGGTCCTGGGCGCCCTCGTAGTAGGAGAAGCCGAAGTAGCCGAGGCCGCCGTCGTCACCCTCGACGCCCGTGACGAGCTGGTTGTCGTCCTCGGACGGCTCGTAGTCCTCGCGCGTCACGCCCTCTTCGCCGTTGATCTCGCCGGTGAAGAAGTCGAACGTGCCGGAGTCGGTGCCGGGGCCGTAGAGCGAGAGCTGCGTGTCCGGCAGCTCCGGGTCCGACCTCGGCCAGGCTCTTGACCTTCGAGCCCTTGTTCCAGACCTGCTTGAGCTGGTCCGTGGTGAGGCAGTCGACGGCGAGCGCCTTGTTGGTGACGACGGCGATGCCGTCGTTGGCGATCTGGACCTCGCCGTAGCTGACGCAGTTCTTCTCGCAGACCGGGACCTCCTCGTCGTCCTTGATCGGACGCGAGGCGTCGGAGATGTCGGTCTCGCCGGCGCAGAACTTCTCGAAGCCGCCGCCGGTGCCGGACGTGCCGACGGTGATCTGCACGTCGGGGTTCTCCTCGTTGAACAGCTCGGCCGCCGCCTGGGCGAACGGCGCCGACCGTCGACGAGCCGTCGATGGCGATCTTGCCCGACAGCTTCTCGGAGCCGCCGCCGGAGCTGCCCGAGGCGGTCCCCTCGTCGTCGTCGGAGCCGCAGGCCGCGGCGCCGAGCGCGAGCGCCGCCGCAGCGAGCAGCGCCAGGATCATCTTCAGTTTCATCGTGTTCCCTCCATGTCAATTGGCGAGGCTCGCAAGGCCGCGCCGCCGGCTCCTGTTACCGACCTGTGGCCGACTTGTGAAAGAGGTGTGAACGCTCCGGCTGGAACCGGTAGCCGAACCCGAAGTGCGTGTGGATGAACCGCCATTCGGGCAGCGCCTCCGCGAGCTTGGACCGCAGCTTGTGGACGTAGACGTCCACGGAGCGATCGTCGGCCCGCATCGGCGCCTCCCACACCGTCGCGTAGAGCTCCTCCCTCGGGACGATGCGACCCTCGCGGCGCGCCAGGGCGGCGAGCAGCCCCAGCTCCCTCAGCGAGAGCGTGAGCGCCCGGCCGCCGGCCAGCACGAGGTACTCGGACGGCCGGATCTCCAGCTCCCCCGCCCGGATGACCTCGCCCGCCGCCGCGCCGGACGCCTCGGCAATTCGCGTCGACTGCATCGACCGGGAGGCTGGCCACCGCGCGGCGCGGACCGGTTACCGCTCGGTGAACGGGCTGTTCCCAAGTTGTGAACGGGCTCGTGGACGGCCGCCCGCGCGCCCTAGCGTCCGCGTCGATGAGGCGACGCCCCGACCCTGTGCTGCTCGAGCTGTTCGAGCAGGCCGGCCGGAACGTCCAGCGGACCACGCTGATGCTGCGCGACATGCTGGCCGAGTTCCCCGACGGCGCGGGCCTCGCGCGCGACATCTACCTGTGCGAGCAGGAGGGCGACCGGATCGCCCACGACATCCTGCACCGGCTGGCGCAGCGCGGCGCCCGGCGCAGCCACATGGACGCCGCCGACGTCCACGCGCTCACCGTCGCGCTCGACGACATCGTCGACTTCGCCGAGGAGGCGGCCGACCAGCTCGGCCGCTACGCCGTCGAGGCGCCGATGGACCAGGCGGAGCAGATCGCCGGCGTGCTCGTCGCGGCCGCCGAGGAGGTCGGCGCGAGCCTGCGCCAGCTCCGCAACGGCATGGAGCTGGCGCCGCGGCTGGTCGAGATCCACCGGCTCGAGAACGAGGCCGACCAGCTCGTCCGCGCGGCGGTCGCGTCGCTGTTCGCGCGCGGGATCGACCCGATGATCGTGATCCGCTGGAAGGACATCTTCGAGAGCCTCGAGGCGGCCGTCGACGCGTGCGAGACCGTCGCCAACGTGCTCGAGGGGATCTCGCTCAAGCGGCACGCCGGGCGCTGACCGCGCGGCGGCCCTGACAGGATGGCGCGGTCATGGGCGCGCGCACCGATCGTGATCGCGCATCGCGGCGCGTCCGCGTACCGGCCGGAGCACACGCTCGCGGCGTACCGGCTCGCGATCGGGATGGGCGCCGACTACATCGAGCCCGACCTCGTCTCGACGAAGGACGGCGTGCTGGTCGCGCGGCACGAGAACGAGATCTCGGGCACGACCGACGTCGCCTCACGACCCGAGTTCGCGCCGCTGCGGACGACGAAGCAGATCGACGGCCGCGCGGTGACGGGATGGTTCACGGAGGACTTCACGCTCGCCGAGCTGAAGACGCTCCGTGCGCGCGAGCGGCTGCCGGACCTGCGGCCGGCCAACACGGCGTTCGACGGCCTCTACGACATCCCCACCTTCCAGGAGGTCATCGATCTCGCGAAGACGGAGGGCGTCGGCATCTACCCGGAGACCAAGCACCCGACGTACTTCGATTCGATCGGCCTCTCGCTCGAGGAGCCGCTGCTGCGACGCTGAGCGACGAACGGCCTCGACAAGCCGGGTCGCGGTGTTCATCCAGTCGTTCGAGGTCTCCAACCTCAGGCAGCTCGACGGCATGACCGCGTGCCGCTCGTCCAGCTACGAGCGCGACGGGCGGCCGTACGACTTCACCGCCAGCGGCGACCCGCGCACCTACGCCGACATCATCAGCCCGACCGGTCTGCGGGAGGTCGCCGGCTACGCCGACGGCCTCGGGCCGGACAAGACCAGATCGTCCCGCGTGACGCGCAGAACCGGCTGCGTGCGCCGACCTCGCTGGTCGCGACGCGCACCGCGCCGGGCTCGTCGTGCACCCGTACACGTTCCGGCCGGAGAACGAGTTCCTGCCCGAGGAGTTCCGGGCGGGCGACCCCGCCGATCCCGAGTACCGGCGGGCGCGCGGCGACGCCCCGGGGGAGCTCGCGCTGTTCTACCGGCAGGGCGTCGACGGCGTGTTCGCCGACAACGCCGACACCGCGGTCGCGGTGCGCGACCGGATCCGCCGGAGCGGCTGAGCGGCGAGGTAGGCGACGGCCACCGCCGCGGGCACGAGCAGGAACGGGCCCGAGAAGGCGAGCACGACCGTGACGGCGGCGAGCGCGACGCCAGAGCACGCGCGGGCGGCGCCGTCGAGCAGTCGCACGCCCGCGGCGGTGGCCATCACGTACACGGAGACGAACGCGGCGCTGCACGCGCGCACCAGGCCCTCGACGCTGAGGGCGTCGGCCGCGAGCGGCGCGAGCAGGACGGCCGCGACGGCGGCGATCAGGGTGAGCGCGCGGCCCGAACGGGCGAGTTGCGCCGGTGCGGCGCCCTCGGCGGCGAGCGCGCCGGCGAGCTTCGCCGCGGCCGCCACGTACGCGTTCATCGCGCCCATCGTCAGCAGGACGGCGAGGAACGCGGTGACCGTGCGGCCGGGGGCGCCGAGGCCGGCGGCCATCAGGTCGGCGAGCGGGACGTCGGTCGGCTTCGCGGTGCCCAGGACGCCGACCGTCGCGATCGACAGGCCGAGGTAGAGCACGGCGACGATGGCGAGCGCGGCGAAGATCGCCCGCGGGAGCTGGTGCGCGGGGTCGCGCAGCTCGCCGGCCAGGTGCGAGACGGCCTCCCAGCCGATGAACGACAGCATCAGCAGGCTCGCGGCCTCGCCGACGGCGGCCCAGCCGTTCGGCGCGAACGGGGTCCAGTTCGCGGCTTGGCTCTCCGGCAGCGCGCTCATGACCGCCACCAGCAGCAGCGCGGCGAGCACGCCGGCGAGGCCGAGCTGGAGGCGCGCCGTGGCGTGGATCCCGAGCGCGTTGGCGCCCAGCACGGAGGCGATCATGCCGCCCGCCGCGAGGACCGCCGCCTCGCGGCCCGCGCCGAGCAGCTCGGCGACGTAGAAGCCGCCGATCATCGCCACGGCGGGCGCGCCGAGCACGACGCCGGCGAGGAACCACCAGCCGGTGACCCCGGCGGCGCGCGAGCCGAACGCGGCGCGCGCGTAGGCGGCGGTGCCGCCGGCCTCGGGCTGGCGGACGCCGAGGACCGCGAACGTGATCGCGAGCGGCACGGAGATCGCCAGCAGGCCGGCCCACGCGAGCACGGAGGCGGGGCCGGCGGCCTCGGCGGCCAGCGCGGGGAGGATCAGGACGCCGGGGCCGAGCACCGCGCCGACGTACAGGGCGGTGGCGGAGCGGGTGGAGAGCATGGAGCCATTTTCTCGCCGTTCCGCGGGCATTTGGTGCCCTTCTCTGCCCGTCGCGACGCCGCGTGCGCAATGATCTGCCCCATGGACGCGACCGACCGCAAGATGCTGACGATCCTCCAGCGCGATGGGCGGATCACCAACGCCGAGCTCGCGGAGCGCCTGCACCTCTCCCCCTCCCCGTGCCTGCGCCGGCTGCGGGCGCTCGAGCGCGACGGCGTGATCGCGGGCTACCGGGCGGTGCTGGACCGCAAGCGCGCCGGCCTGGACCTGACCGTGTTCGTCGAGCTCAAGGTCGACGGGCACTCGGACCGCAGCGCGGCGGCGATCGCCGAGGCGGTCGAGCGGACGCCCGAGATCGTCTCGGCGCACATCGTGTCCGGCTCGGCCGACTTCCTGCTCGAGGTCGTCGTCGCGGACCTCGCGGCCTACGAGCGGCTGATGTTCGAGACGCTCCTCAAGCTGCCCAACGTCGCCGACGTGCGGTCCAACTTCGCCCTGCGCACGGTCAAGGAGCGCAGCCCGCTGCCGCTCTAGCCGGCCGACGGCCTCCCACTGCGGCATAGAGATCCTGGAGCGCGCGCTTGGCGGCCTCGTGGCGCCTGGTCGACTTCGCCGCGGTGCGGGGGTCGTTCCAGGCGGCGGGGTCGGCGAGCTCCGCCTCGAGCGTGCGCAGCGCCTGCTCGGCCGCCTCGATCTCGGCCTCGAGCTTCTTGGCCTGCCGCTGCTGGTTCTTCGACGGCGCGGCCGGCTTGGGCGGCGCCTTGGCGCGGCTGCGGCTTCGGCGGCTTCGCGCGCTTGGCCGTCCGCTCCGCCTCCGCGCGCTCCTCGCGCACGCGCACGTACTCGGGCCAGCCGCCCACGTAGGAGTGCAGCGTGCCGTCCTCGACCGCGACCGTGCGGCTGCCGACGGCGTCGAGCAGCGCGCGGTCGTGGGAGATGAGCAGGAGCGAGCCCTGGAAGGCCTGGAGCGCCTCCTCGAGCGCCTCGCGGCTCTCGAGGTCGAGGTGGTTGGTCGGCTCGTCGAGCACCAGCACGTTGGCGCCCGACTGGACGAGGATGGCCAGCGACAGCCGGCGCCGCTCGCCGCCGGAGAGGCCGTCGAGCGGCTTCTCGGCCGCCTCGCCGCTGAAGAGGAAGCGCCCCAGCAGCGAGCGCGCCTCGTTGGGCTTCAGGCCCGTCGAGCGCTGGGCCGCCTCGAGCACCGTTCGCGCGCCCTTCGCGCCGAGCTCGTCGGCGTGCTGGGAGAGCAGGCCGACCTTCACGTTGTGGCCGCGCCGCAGCTTGCCGGCCGCCAGCTCGCGGTCGCCGGTCAGCGTGTGGATCAGCGTGGTCTTGCCCGCGCCGTTCGGGCCCGATCAGCGACACGTGCTCGCCGCGCTCCAGCCACAGCTCGAAGTCGTCGAGCAGCACCCGGTCGCCGATCGTGAGCCTGCCGTCCTCGACCTCGAAGATGACCCGGCCGGAGCGCTCGGGCGGCTTGAAGGCGAAGCCCAGCGTCTTGCCGTCGCGCGGGTCGCGCTCCACGCGCTCGATCTTCTCGAGCTTCTTCACCCGGGCCTGCGCCTGGCGCGCGCGCGTGCCCGCGCGGAAGCGGTCGACGAAGCGCTCGAGCCGCGCGATCTCCGCCTCCTGCTTCTCGATCGCCCGGCCGAGCGCCAGCTCGCGCGCGGCCTTCTCCTTGCGCCAGGCGTGCCAGCTGCCCTTGAAGAAGCGGCCGCGGCCGCCCTCGAGCTCCAGCACCGCGGTGCCGACGGCCTCGAGGAACCAGCGGTCGTGGGCGACGAGCACGACGGCGGCGTCGAGCGACTGGAGGTGCGCCTCGAGCCACTCCAGCGACTCGATGTCGAGGTGGTTGGTGGGCTCGTCCAGCAGCAGCAGGTCGGGGTCGCCGGCCAGCGCGCGGGCCAGCGACGCGCGGGTCAGCTCGCCGCCGGAGAACGTCGCGAGGCTGCGGTCCAGGTGCTCGTCGCGGAACCCGAGGCCGTGCAGCGTGGCGTTGACGCCCTCGCGCCAGTTGTAGCCGCCGGCGTGCTCCAGGCGGCCCTGGGCGGTGGCGTAGGCCTCGAGCGTCGCCCCGTCCGTCGCCGCCCTCGGCCATCGCGTGCTCGAGCTGCGCCAGGCGCTCCTCGAGCGTCCAGCAGGTCCTTGCAGCCGGACAGCACGTAGTCGCGCAGGCTGATGTCGCGCTCGCGCGGCGGCCGCTGGTCGTGCAGGGCGACGCGGACGTCCTTCGCGAACACCAGCTCGCCCCCGTCGACCGAGCTCTCGCCGGACAGCATCCGCAGCAGCGTCGTCTTGCCCGAGCCGTTGCGCCCGGACAGCGTGAGGCGGTCCCGGCGCTCGAGCCGGAACGACACGCCGCGGAAGAGCGGCTCCCCCACCATGTCCTTGGCGAGGTCGGATGCGAGGACGACGGCCATCGCTCCGAGGATAGGTATCCTCCGGCGCGATGGGCCGAGCCTGCAAGACGACGCTGCTGAGCCTCGCGCTGCTCGCCGTGGCGGCGCCCGCCGCGCTGGCCCACGACGGCGGCGAGGGCCTGTACGGCGAGACCAACGACAAGGTCGTCACCAACGCGGGCTTCATCCTGATCGCGTTCTTCCCGGTCTTCGTGCTGCTCGCGAGCCTGCTCCAGTGGCAGCTGGACAAGCGCAAGGCGCGCCGCAAGGCGGCCGCGAAGGCGCGCAGCTCCCGCGCGGACATGCGCGGCGGCTGGTAGCCGCGCCGGACCATCCTCGCCGGGGCCGATCGCCCTTGCCCGTCCGCTACGAGCGCATCGGCAGCGCGGCGCAGGTCACGATCGACCGGCCGGAGCGCCGCAACGCGGTCGACGGCCCGACCGCCGCCGCGCTGCTCGACGCCTTCGAGCGCTTCTGCGCCGACGACGGCGCGCGCGTGATGGTGCTGACCGGCGCGGGCGCGGACGCGTTCTGCGCCGGCGCCGACCTGAAGGCGATCGAGACGCTCGACGTCGACGCGCCCGGCGGGCCGCTCGGCTTCACCCGCCTGGCCTCGCCGAAGCCGACGATCGCCGCCGTCTCGGGCTGGTGCCTGGCCGGCGGCTTCGAGCTGGCGCTGTGGTGCGACCTGCGCGTGGCGACCGAGGACGCGACGTTCGGGTGCGCCGAGCGGCGCTGGGGCGTGCCGCTGATGGACGGGGGCACGCAGCGGCTGGCCCGGATCGCCGGCCAGGGCCGCGCGCTCGACCTCGTGCTCAGCGGTCGCATGCTGCCGGCCGCCGAGGCGCACGCGATGGGGATCGTCACCGAGGTCGTGCCGCCCGGCGACCACGTGCGGCGCGCGCTCGAGCTGGCCGAGCGGCTCGCCGCGTTCCCGCAGGACACGATGCTGTCCGACCGGCGCGCCCTGCTCGACGGCCTCGGCCGCCCGCTCGAGCGACGGCCTGGCGCTCGAGGCCGCCCTCGGCCGTGAGGTCCTCGCCACGGCTTCGGCCGGCGCTCGCCGGTTCGCGGGTGGTTCGGGCCGCGGCGGCGAGGGCGCTAGCCGGCCGCGTTGCCCCGGCGGACTGAGGCTCGCTTGCCCCAGCAGGAGGCGCCGGCGCCACTCGCCCGCCGCGGACGCGGGCATGGCGGCGTGCCGCCAACCTCGCCTGCGCAACTTCGCGACCGCCGCGATTCGGCGTCCGATGAGACGCTGGGCGGGGACCTGATCGTGCTGGCGGCGTGCGGCGCCGCGGCCGCGCCGGCTCAGGCCGGCGTCTACACCGTGTACGCGTGCGACGCCGCCGGAAGGCAGTGGGACAACCGGTCGTGGACGCACGGCGCGCCCGTGGGCGGGATCGCCGCCGACCAGGACTGCCTGAGCACGGACCGGAACATCGGCATCAACCAGATCCGGGGCTCGCGCACCGGCGGCGGCACCCAGGCGCGGCTCCAGTTCGCCGCCCCCGCGGGCACGGGGATCGCCGACTTCCGCCTCACCAAGCGGCTCATCTTCCGCAACCCCGCGCCGCGCGGCGAGCGCCGCTACTACGTCATCACCGCGCTCGGGGGCACGCCGATCGAGGGCGCGGGCGACTACCCGGCCGGCACCCGCAACCGGCTCCACGCGCAGGGCCGCTGGTACGGCTATCCGCAGAGCAACGCGGACACCGGCGTCGTCCGCGTCTCGCGCGCCTCGTTCCCGGCGCTCGCCGGATATGACCCCGCCCACCCCGCCAGCACGCTCAGCCTGCGCATCGGCTGCACGCGCGGCAGCAGCCCGTGCGGGAGCACGAACCAGGCGCACATCGCCAACAACGTCCTCGGGGCGGAGATCGACGTCAACGACCCGGCGGCGCCGCGGACGATGACCGTCGAGGCCTCGGGGCTGCTCCGCGGCGGGTCCGTCAGCGGCTCGGATCCCGTGACGGTGCGCGTCACCGACGCGTCCGGCATCCGGCGCCTGGAGATCGTCGACGTCACCGGCGCACCGCGGGTCGTCGGCGGCGAGGACTACTACGCCGAGGCCGGCGGCGTCCAGTCCGACCGCGGCGCGACGTGCTCGTTCCGCTTCGCGGTCCCCTGCCCGCAGCTGAGCTACGGCGAGGCCGTGCGCGCCACCTCGCTCCAGACCGGCCGCCGCACGCTGGTCGTGCGCGCCGTCGACTCCGGCGGGAACGTCGCCCAGCGGGGCCCCTACCAGGTCGACGTCACCTACCCGTCCGACCGCGGCGCCTTCAACGGCGCGAACGCGACGGACACCGGCCGCATCACCGTCGGCTTCACCGGCGGCAGCCGCACGCGCCGCACGATCGGCTTCAACTCCAAGGCCGGCACCGCCGGCCGTCTGGTCAACAGCGCGGGCGAGCCGATCGCCGGCGCCTCGATCGCGGTGCTCACGCGCGACCTCGACGACGACGACGCGAAGCTGCGCACGTTCGTGACGACGGACGGCGACGGCCGCTTCCGCTTCCGCGCCACGGCCTACGCCTCGCGGCTGATCCAGTTCGGCTGGGCCTCGCGCGTCAACGACGTCCGCTACGCGGCGAACGGCTACCTGACGCTGCGGGCTCGCGCGGCGGCGACGCTGCGCGCCCGCCCGCGCGTGAGCCGCGTCGGCGGCCGCGTCAGGCTGATCGGCCGGCTGAAGGGCAAGCGGCCGCGGCGCACCGTCGACATCGTCGCCCAGGGCCGCGCCGGAACGCGCGGGCGCTGGCGGACGTTCGCCGACGGCCAGGTCGGCCGCAAGGGGCGGATCCGCGTCTCCTACCGCTTCCGCGACCCCGCCTCGAGCGGCCGCCGCTTCCAGTTCCGCGTGAAGATCGAGCGCGACAGCGGCTACGCGTACTGGGGCGGGTACTCGCGGATCGCCCGCGTGCGCGTCCGCTGAGGCCGCGCCGCGCCGCACGGCGTGCGCGTCCGCCGAGCGCGCGCATATAGGCTCCGGGCCCCATGGGGCTGAGGAGGAGAACACGGTGAGCTACTTCGTCACGGGTGCGACCGGCTTCATCGGCCGCCATCTGGTCGAGCGCCTGCTCGAGCGGGAGGGCGACGTGTACGCGCTCGTGCGCGAGGGATCGCGCGAGAAGCTCGACGAGCTGATCGAGCGCTGGGGCGCCGGCGACCGCGTGAAGCCGGTGACCGGCGACCTCGCGGAGCAGCAGCTCGGCATCTCCGACGAGGACAAGCAGGCGCTCCAGGGGGTCGAGCACTTCTTCCACCTCGCGGCGATCTACGACATGACCGCCGACGAGACGCGCAACGCGATGCTCAACGTCGGCGGCACCCAGAACGCCGTCGACCTCGCCAACGCGGTGAGCGCCGAGGTCTTCCACCACGTCTCCTCGGTCGCCGTCGCCGGCCGCTACAAGGGCTTCTTCACCGAGGACATGTTCGACGAGGGGCAGGAGCTCCCGCACCCCTACCACCGGACGAAGTTCGAGGCCGAGAAGCTCGTGCGCGAGAAGACGCGCGGGGCCTGGCGCGTCTACCGCCCGGCCATCGTCGTCGGCAACTCGAAGACCGGCGAGATGGACAAGATCGACGGCCCCTACTACTTCTTCAAGCCGCTCCAGAAGGTCCGCCACGCGCTGCCGGAGTGGGTCCCGCTCGTGTCGATCGAGTGGGGCAACACGAACATCGTGCCGGTCGACTTCGTGGCCGCCGCGATCGACCACATCGCGCACCTGGAGGGCCTCGACGGGCAGGCGTTCCACGTCGTCGACCCGCAGTCGCGCAAGGTCGGCGAGGTGATGAACGTCTTCGCCAAGGCCGGCCACGCGCCCCGGACGGCGATGCGCATCGACAAGAAGCTGACGGACATGCTGCCCAAGGGCGTCCTGCACTACGCGATGCAGATCCCGGCGCTCAAGGGCGTGCGCCGCTCGGTGCTCCAGGACCTCGGCATCCCCGAGGAGGTGCTCGACGAGGTCGCGTTCACCGCCAAGTTCGACGCGCGCGACGCCCAGCGGGCGCTCCAGGACTCGGGGATCGAGCTACCGGCGCTCGAGTCCTACGCCCACAAGCTGTGGGACTACTGGGAGCGCAACCTCGACCCGGACCTGTTCAAGGACCGCTCGTTCGAGGGCGCCGTCAACGGCCGCACGGTGCTCATCACCGGCGCGTCGAGCGGCATCGGCCGCGCGGCGGCGCTGAAGATCGCGGCGGCGGGCGGCGTCCCGATCCTCGTCGCGCGCTCGATGGACAAGCTCGAGGAGCTCAAGAAGGAGATCGTGGACCAGGGCGGCACGGCCTACGCCTACTCGGCCGACCTGTCCGACACGGAGGCGATCGACGCCGCCGTCGAGACGATCCTCGGCGACCACGCGGCGGTCGACATGCTCGTCAACAACGCCGGGCGCTCGATCCGCCGCTCGGTGATGCTCTCGACGGACCGCTTCCACGACTACGAGCGCACGGTGCAGCTCAACTACCTCGGCGCCGTGAAGCTGATCCTCGCGCTGCTGCCGCACATGAAGGAGCGGCGGCTTCGGCCACGTCGTCAACGTGTCCTCGATCGGCGTGCAGACGAACCCGCCGCGGTTCTCCGCCTACGTCGCCTCGAAGGCGGCGCTCGACGCGTTCACCCGCGTGGTGAGCTCGGAGACGATCGGCGACAACATCACCTTCACGACGATCCACATGCCGCTCGTGCGGACGCCGATGATCGCGCCGACGAAGATCTACGACTCGTTCCCGACGATCTCGCCGGACGAGGCCGCCGACCTCATCTGCGAGGCGATCCGCGCCAAGCCGAAGCAGATCAACACGAAGCTCGGCACGTTCGGCGAGGTGCTCTACGCGGTCGCCCCGAAGGCCGTCGACCAGATCCTGCACATGGCCTACAAGGTGTTCCCGGAGTCGGCCGCCGCGAAGGGCCAGAAGGACGAGAACGAGCGCGCGTCGGGCGAGGCCGTCGCGCTCTCGCACCTCATGAGGGGCGTGCACTGGTAGCGGCGAACGCGCCGATCGCCTCCGCCAGGCGGTCCGGCTGGTCGATCATCGAGAACGTGCGGGAGCGCTCGATCGTCTCGACCCGCGCGTCCGGCAGGACGTCGGCGAGGCGGTGCGCGTACTCCTGGGGGAAGAACCTGTCGTCGGTCGCCCACGCCAGCAGCGCCGGCTTGTCGAACTCCGGCAGCCTGCGGGCCGCGTCGAGCGTGACCTCCGCGTCGAGCGCCACGGTCAGGCGCCGCAGGTCGTCGAAGACCTTGTCGTCGGCGAACGCCGGCTTCACCCACTCGCGCGCGAGGTGGTCGACGTCGCCGTGCGCGAGCAGCCCGTAGCCGACGGGCGAGCGGCGCGTGCGCGCCGTGCGCATGGGCGTCAATGCCAGCCTGAGCCCGCCCGGCAGCTTCGCCGCCGCGACCAGCGCCTTGAAGACGCCCGGCGGGAAGTTCTCGAACGCGTCGCAGTTCGTGAGCACGAGCGCGCCGAGCCGCTCGGGGTGGTCGACGGCGACGACCTGGCACAGGGCGCCGCCCGTGTCGTTGCCGACGAGGACGACGTCGCGCAGGTCCAGCGCCTCCAGGAAGCCGGCGATGATCGCCGCGATCCCGCGCGGCGTCACGTCGGCGCCCTCCCGCATCGCCTCCTGGTGGGAGCCGAGCGGCCACGTCGGCATCAGCACGCGCAGGCCGTGCGCGGCCAACCGACCGCCGACCTCCGCCCACAAGTCGCCGGCCATCAGGTAGCCGTGGACGCAGACGACCGGCCGGCCGTCGGGCGGCCCCGTCTCCTGGTAGTGGATCGTTCCCTGCGTGAGCTCTACGGCCGGCATGTCGGTCTCCTTCGAGTCGGGTAACTTACGAACAGCCTGCCGGTAAGTTACATACAGACTGCATGGAAATCAAGCGACGAACACAGGCGGAGCGATCGGCGGCCACACGCGGCGCGCTCGTCGACGCGGCGCGGCGCCTCTGGTCGGCGCGCGGCTACGCCGCGGTAGGCACGCCGGAGATCGCGACCGCGGCGGGCCTGACGCGCGGCGCGATGTACCACCAGTTCGCCGACAAGGCGGCGCTGTTCCTCGCCGTCGCCGAAACGGTGGAGAGCGACGTGACGGCGAGCATCGGCCGGTACGTGGCCGGCGTCCGCGCGCGCGATCCGGTCGCCGTCCTGCACGCCGCGATCAACGGCTGGCTCGCCGCCTGCGAGGAGCCGGAGGTGCGCCAGATCCTGCTGCTCGACGGCCCCGTCGTGCTTGGCTGGGACGGGTTCCGGGACATGGCGCTGCGCCACGGGCTCGGGCTCACGGAGGCGATGGTCGCCGCAGCGATCGACGACGGCCGCCTTCCCCCGCAGCCCACGCGACCGCTCGCGCACGTGATCATCGGGGCGCTCGACGAGGCGGCGATGTACGTGGCGACGGCGGAGGACCGCCCCACCGCCCGGGACGAGGTCGCGCGCGTGCTGCACGCGCTCGTCGACGGCCTCGTGACTGGCTAGAGGCCGGTCAGCGGATCGACGGCGGCGCCGCGCAGCGCGCAGCTCGAAGTGCAGGTGCGGGCCGGTCGAGCGCCCCGACGAGCCGACGCGGCCGATCAGCGCGCCGGCGGCCAGGCAGGTCCCGCGCCGCACCGCGATCCGCGACAGGTGCGCGTACCAGCTCGTCATCCCGAGCCGGTGGCGCACGATCACCAGCCGGCCGTAGCCGCCGGGGTCCCAGCCGGCCGACTCGACGCACCCGCGGCCCGCCGCCGCGACAGGCGTGCCGCGCGGCGCCGGGAAGTCGATGCCCGTGTGGAAGCCGGCCCCGCGCGGGCCGAAGCGGTCGCCGCTCGCCGCGGCGACCGGCCACAGGAACCGCAGCGGCGAGCGCGGCGGCGGCCGGCGCAGCGCCGCCAGCGTGGCCGGCCCGGCGACGCCGTCCGCCGCCAGCCCGGCCCACTGCTGGAACCGGACGAGCGCCGCGGACGAGCGCGGGCCGAACCCGCCGTCGACCGGCCCGCTCGGGAACCCGTGGCGCGCGAGCAGGAACTGGAGCGCGGCGACGTCCCAGCCGCGCGCGCGGCGCCACGATCGCCCGCGAGCCCAGCCGTGGCCGCCCGCGCCGCCCCAGCGCGCGCCGGGTGCGCGGCCCCGCGACGCCGTCCACGGCGATCCGCGCCCGCGCCTGGAGCCGCCGCACCGCCGCCCGCGTCAGCGGGCCGCGGACGCCGTCGACGTCACCGCCGTAGAGCCCCTTGGCGCGCAGCGCGACCTGGAGGGCCGCCACGTCCGCGGAGACGCGAGCCTGCGCGGTGGCAGCCGTGCCCAGCAGGAGAACCGCGAGAGCGGCCAAGGCGATCCGTGCCATCCGGCCAACTCAAACAGCGCGCCCAGCCGCGGGTTGCGGCTGGGCGCGATGTTGCAACGGGTCAGAGACCCAGCGCGCGGTCCAGGAACGCCGTGGTCCGCCGCTCGTACTCGGCGGGCCGCTTCTTGATGCCGCCGGTGTGGCCGGCCTCCGGGATCTCCCAGAGCTGCACCGTCGGCCCGCCGCGGCGCGCGTACTCGCGGTTGGTCGGGATCTCCGTCCCGCCCTTCGTCGAGGCGATCAGCAGGACCGGGCGCGGCGCGATCTTTCCGATCAGCCCGTTCAGCGACGGCGCCGGGCGCAGCCCGGAGATGCCCCTGATCGCCTGGAGCCCGACCTCGACGAACGCGTTCTCGACGGCCGCGAGGTCGTTCGCGTCGGCCATGTCGCGCGGGCGCGCCGACCCGTCGGAGACGACGGCGCGCAGCCGCGGCTCGCGAGCGGCTGCCTCGAGCAGCACCTCGCCGCCCAGCGACGAGCCGAACGCCGCGATCCGGTCCGGGTCGACGTCGTCGCGCTTCGACAGCCACGCGAGCGCGGCGTCGACCGCCGGCTGGGCGTTGTCGCCGAGCCCGTTCGAGTGGCCCTCGCTCTCGCCGTTGCCCGGGTTGTCGTACGCCAGCACGCCGTAGCCGTGGCGGGCGAGCATCCGCGCCTCGTCGACCACGCGCTCGCGGCTGCCGCCGGAGCCGTGCGCGAGCAGCACCGCGGTGCGGTTGCGCGACGGGATGTACCAGGCCTTCAGGTCGCGCCCGCCGTCCATCGCGATCGTGACCTCCTGGTGCGGCACGCCCGAGCGAAGCCTCCTGGATCTCCAGCCGCGGCGCATGGGTGGTGAGGAGCGTCATGTAGCCGACCCCGTACAGGACGAACAGGCCGATCGCGGCCGCCACCAGCCAGCCGAGTCCGTGCGCCGCACGCCAGCCCGGCGCGGACCGGCGCGGCGGGCGCCGGGGAGCGGCGATCGCCGTGAGGCCGCTCGCGACCAGCAGCAGGCCGCCGACGATCGCGCCCGACGCCGCGTGACGTCCCGCCAGTCGGGGCCCGAGTTGACGACGTGGAGGCCGTGCGAGACGACCGCGAAGCCGAACACCAGCAGCCCGACCACGACGCCCGAGCAGGACCCGCGTCGGCCGCGTCGACCCGCGGCCGCGCCCACCACCACGCGGCGGGCAGCCCGACGATCCCGAGCACGCCGAGCACCGTCGTGTCCGGGCCGGACAGCGAGAGGTCGAGCAGGTGGAGCACCACCAGCGCGAGGCCCGCCGCGAGCAGCGGGCGCTCCGAGGCGGGCGACGCGTTCGCGCCTCCCGCCCCGCCGCGTGAGCGACGGGGCGGGGGCGAGGCCGGTGGCGGTCATTCGTAGTGGAGGGCGTCGAGCACGTTCAGGCGCGAGGCCCGGCGTGCGGGGATGACGGCCGCGGCGATGCCGGCGAGCACTGCGACCACGGTGAAGGCGATCAGCTCGCCGATCGGGATGACCATGCCGACGTCGTACTGCGACAGCGCCTGGGTGATGAGCGCCGAGAGGAAGATCCCGAGCGGGAGCCCGAGCGCGGCGCCGATCAGCGCCGTGATCACGCTCTCGTGGCGGATCATCCGCCGCGCCTGGCGGCGGGTCATGCCGATCGTGCGCAGCATCCCGAGCTCACGCGTGCGCTCGAACACCGAGAGCACGAGCGTGTTGACCATCCCGAACAGGCTCACGACGACCGAGAAGGCCAGCATCACGTAGAGCAGGTTCAGGAAGCTCGCGAACCCCTTCATGTAGTCCGCCGGGAACTCCTCGCCCGTGTGGAACGAGGCGTCGCTGAACCCGTCCGCCGTCGACTCGAGCGCGGCCTGCGGCGTCCGGGCCGGCGTCGATGAACGTGAACCGGTTCTTGGCCTGCGGGAACGAGTCGTCGAACGCCTGCTGGGTGATCGAGACCGTCGCCGAGCATCTGGTCGATCTCGCGGCGGATCGTAGATGCCGCGCACGACGACCGTCCGCTTGTCTGCCGGACGGCGCTCTCCAGCGCCAGATCGACTCGCCGACCGCGACCTTCTTGTCGTCGGCGTAGGACTTGGCCACGATCGCCGTCGTCGGCGCCGAGGCTCGCGACGACCTTCTCGTCGGAGCCCTTGACCCAGTCGAACTTGTAGAAGCTGCCGATCGTCGCCGGGTCGATGCCGGTGACGTCGGACTCCTCGCCGTCGACCAGCGCGGAGTCGTAGCGCACGTGCGAGACCGTCTTGACGCCCGTCGACCTTGGCGAGCTCCTCGCCCTCGGCGGCGCCGAACGGCTCGCCGTCGCTTGCCGTCGAGGATGTATGCGGCCTCGACCTGGTCGCTGACCGCGCCCTCGACGGACGACCGCAGCCCGGCGCCGAGCACGGCGACGACGGTGACCAGCGTGAGGCCGATCATCAGCGCGGCGGCGGTCGACGCGGTCCGGCTCGGGTTGCGGACCGCGTTCGCGCCCGCCAGCTCGCCGGCCACGCCGCCGCGCCGCGCCGGCCAGCCGACGAGGCGCGTGATCGGCTTCACGAGCCGTCGGCGCGGCCAGCGCGACGCCGACGAACAGCGCCAGGACGCCGAGCGCCGAGGAGCAGCGCCGATCGCCGCGCCGCTGATCCCGCTGACGAACACGCCGGCCGAGATCGCAGCGATCGAGGCGACGATCACGCCGACCGCGAGCTTGGCCGAGTGGGCGGCCATGCGCGAGGGCGGCAGCTCGGCTCCCTCGCGGACCGCCGCGATCGGCGGCACGCGGGTCGCCCGCAGCGCGGGCATGACGCTGGCGATCAGCGTCACGACGGTGCCGAGCACGAGCGAGACGATCACCGTCCGCGCGGCCGACGACCGTGCCCGATTCGGGCAGGTCGACTCCGATGGCGACGAACAGCGCGTCGATGCCCTTGTAGATCCCGAAGCCGGCCGCGAGGCCGATCACCGAGGCCACGAGGCCGATGACGAGCCCCTCGAGCACGACGGAGCGCATGACCTGCTTGCGCGACGCGCCGAGCGTGCGCAGGGTCGCGAACTCGCGCGTGCGCTGGGCGACCGTGATCGACAGGGTGTTGAAGATCACGAACGAGCCGACGAACAGCGCGATCGCGCCGAAGCCGAGGAAGAAGTACCGGATGAAGTCCATCCCCTCGTTCGTCTCCGCCGCGTCGTCCTCCGCCTGCTGCGGCGGCGTCCTGGACCTCGAGCGACGGCGGGACGAGCGGATCGACGGCGCTTGACCAGCTCGGCCGGCGTACGTGCCGTCCTTCGCCTGGATCGAGATGCCGTCGAAGACGTCCTCCTTGTGCAGCAGCGCCTGGGCGGTGGGAGGTCGAAGATCGCCATCGTCGCGCCGCCGAGCGAGTCGACGTCGCCGAAGCGTGGCGACGCCGGTGATCTCGTAGGGCTTCTTCGCCGCCGAGCGTCGACACCTGGATGGAGTCGCCGACCTTGAAGCTTCTCCGCCTCGGCGGTGCCCGCGTCGACCACGACCTGCGCCGGGCCGGCCGCCCAGTCGCCGCACTGGAGCTCCAGCGGGCTGAACTGCGGGTTGTGCGGTGTCGTAGGCCAGGCCGAGCCGCGGGCGCGCCGCGCCGCGCCGCCGACGACCTTGCCGTCGCGCGCCGATGATCTCGGACTTGTTGGCGTCGTCGGCGGCGATCGTGCCGCCGGCGGCCTTGACCTCGGGCAGCGCCTTGACCTTGCTGAGCAGCGAGGCGGGAACCGTGGCGTTGCCGCTGTAGGAGCCCTTGACGAGCTCCTTGCCGGCGATGACGGCGTCCGTCTCCGCGTAGGACGACTCGAAGATGCCGTCGAACGCCTTCTGCATCGTGTCGGTGAGGATGTAGGTGCCGCTCACCATCGACACGCCGATGACGATCGCGAGCGCCGTGAGCAGCGCGCGGACCTTGCGGCCCGCGAGCCCCTTGAGTGCGACGCGCGATCATCGCCGCGTCGACCTCCTCGAGCGTCTCGAGGATCTCGTGGGCGCTGCAGCGCGGCAGGTCGCGCACGATCTCGCCGTCGGCGAGGAACAGGACGCGGTCGGCGATCGCCGCCGCATGCGCGTCGTGCGTGACCATCACGGTCGTCTGGCCGAGCTTGTCGACGGAGTCGCGCAGCAGCCCGAGGATCTCGCCGCTCGTCGTCGAGTCGAGGTTGCCGGTCGGCTCGTCGGCGAACATCACCGACGGGCGCGAGACGAGCGCGCGGGCGACGGCGACGCGCTGCTGCTGGCCGCCGGACAGCTCCGACGGGCGGTGCGAGAGCCGGTCGGACAGGCCGACGGCGGTGGTGACCTGCTCGACCCACGCCTGGTCGGGCTTGATGCCGGCGAGCTTGAGCGGCAGGACGATGTTCTCGGCCGCCGTCAGCATCGGGAGCAGGTTGAAGAACTGGAAGATGAAGCCGATGTGGTCGCGGCGCAGCTGCGTCAGCGCCGTATCGTCGAGGCCGCTGATGTCGACGCCGGCGACTCGACCTCGCCCGACGTGGGCTTGTCGAGCCCCGCGAGGATGTGCATCAGCGTCGACTTGCCCGAGCCCGACGGACCCATGACGGCGGTCAGGCTTGCCGCTCGGCGATGTCGACCGACACGCCGCGCAGGGCGTCGACGGCGGTCTCGCCCTCGCCGTAGCGGCGTACGACGTCGCGGGCGGTGACGGCGGCGCCCGTGCCGGCGGCAGACGGGCTCGGACCTGAGAACGGCAGTCTCCATGCGGTGCTCCTCGTCGGGATCTGGTTGTCACTGCGGCGAGCGTCCCAGCGGCGCGGCGCGCGGTGAACAGGGCGCACCGGTATCCCGTGGTGCGGTCCACCGGGGGTCGCCGGTGGGGCGGGCTCTCAGGTCGCGCGAGGTAGCGCAGCACCGCGAGCACGCGGCGGTGCTCGCTGCCGGTGGTCCGGCAGGCCGAGCTTGGAGAAGATCGCCGACACGTGCTTCTCCGCGCTGCGCAGCGTGATCACGAGCTTCTCCGCGATCGCCTGGTTCGACCAGCCCTCGGCCATCAGCGCGAGCACCTCGCGCTCGCGCGGCGTCAGGTCGCCGAGCTCGTCGTCGCCGTGCACGCGGCCGAGCAGCTGGGAGACGATCGTGGGGTCGATGGCCGAGCCGCCGCTGCCGACGCGCTTGACCGCGCCCGCGAACTCGGCGATGTCGGAGATGCGGTCCTTGAGCAGGTAGCCGGCGCCCTCGGGCGACGCGGCGAGGAACTCCATCGCCGGGCCCAGCTCGACGTACTGGGAGAGGACGAGCACGCCGGTGTCCGGGTGCCGCTCGCGGATCTCCATCGCCGCGCGGATCCCCTCGTCCGTGTGGGTGGGCGGCATGCGGATGTCGACCACCGCCACGTCGGGCTCGTAGCTCGCGACCTTGAGCATGAGGTCGGTCGCGTTCGGGCAGCGGCCGACGACCTCCATCCCGGCGTCGGTCAGCAGCCGGGCGATGCCCTCGCGCAGCAACGTCGAATCGTCGGCGACGACAACCCGCACGGCCGTCTCCTTTCTCGAGGAAGCGGGCAGCTGGCGTCGAGCCGACCCTACCGGGATCAGGAGGCCGCGGCCATCGCCGCGTCGCGGTCCGCGTAGACGGAGAAGTGCTGCTTGAGGTTGGTCAGCTCCAGCAGCCGGCTGACCGGGCCCTCGGGCGCGACGATGAACAGGCGCTTGCCCGCGCCCATCAGCTGATCGGCCGAGCGGATGACGACGCCGAGCGCCGTCGAGTCGATGAACGTCGCGCCGCCCATGTCGAGCACGACGACGGACTGGGAGCTCGCCGCTCCCATGGTCAGGATCGCCGACAGCTGGGGCGCGGCGGCGACATCGAGCTCACCCGAGGCCGTCACGAGGTGGGCATGTTCGAGCGGGTCGTGCTCGATGTTGAAATCCATGGCCGCACCATACCCGCGGCGCGCCCTCAGGGCAGGGTGAAAACGCTGAGCCCGAGCCCGCCGGCCGCCGCCAGCGCGATCGCGGCGTCGCGCCGCCCGTCCCACGCGAGCAGGACGAGTCCCGCCACGTAGAGCAGGATCGAGGCCACGACCAGGACGGGCGTCACGCCGGCCAGCGTACCGCGACCGGCGCCGGCTCAGAGCCGGCGCGCGGCCAGCTTCGACCGCGCGCCGCCGGCCCGCAGCCGGACGCGGTAGGTCCCTCGCTCGAGGCCGCGCGCGGCGATCCGCAGCCGGTACGTGCGCAGCCCCTGCCGGCGGCGGTTCGAGACGCGCCGCACGACCTTCCCGCCCCGCAGCACGTCGACGCGCGCCCGGCCGGGCGCGGCGAGCCGGAACGAGACCCGCAGCGGCCGCGCGGGCCCGCCGAACACGGGACGCTCGAGCTTGAACGCGCGGATCGGGCCGCAGCCGTCGCGGCGCGCGAACGCGGGGCGGGCGCGGAACCTGCCGCTGCGGCGCGCGAACGCGTGCCGGCGCACGTCGCCGCGCAGCCGCACGCGCGTGTAGTACGTGCCCGCGCGCACGCCGCGGCCCTTCCACGTGAACGAGCGCGAGCGATTCCGGAAGCGCGCGACGCGGCGCAGCTTGCCGACGCGGCGCGCGGTGGCGGCACGGAAGACGTCGACCGCCACCCGGCCGCCGGCCGCGCGGGAGAAGGCGAACCGCAGGCCGCGCCCGCGCGGCTTCACGCGCAGCGAGCGGAACGCGCTCGCGGTCGCGCACGTCTCGGCGCCGGTCGTGGAGGCCGGCGGCGGCGCTCCGCCGGCCGGCCCGCCGCCGCCCGTGACCGTCACGCGCACGGTGGCCGTGCCGCTGCGGCCGCCGGAGTCCGTCACGGTCAGGACCGCGTCGAACGTCCCGGCCCGGTCGTACGCGCGCCGGATCTCCCGCCCCGTTGCGTCGCGCGTGCCGTCGCGGTCGATGTCCCATGCGTACGTCGAGCCGCTCGGGCGCGTCGCGGTCGTCGAACGAGCCGCGAGCCGTCGAAGCTGACCTGCTCGCCCACCGCCACGGCGTCCGGCCTGCGCCTGGGCGCGCGGCGGTCGGGGCGCCGTTCGTGCCGCCGTCGAGGCCGTTGCCGTAGTCGAACGGCGCCGCAGCCGTCGCCCGTCGGTGAAGCGACGTCGCCGGTGAGGTTGAGAGCGGCTCGTCGGCGATGTCCTCGCCGCGTCATCGCGCGTCGACGTCGAACGTCAGGCAGTCGTAGTCGAACCGCCAGCGCTCGTCGTCGCGCGACGGATCCGAGTAGTTGTCGACGTGGCCCGTCGCCCGCGTCGGAGAAGCGCGAGTCGCCGCCGCCGCGGTGAACGCCGCGTCGTCGAGGTTCGGCGTCCTCGCTGCCGGGCTCGGGCTGGGAGTCCAGCGGGCTCTGGGCCGGCGGATCGTCCGTGCCGACGTTGCCGTAGCCGTGGTTCTCGTCCGTGTAGCCGAGCAGCACGCCCGGCGCGAACGTCGACGTCGCCGCGGTCGGACTCGCCGCGGCCGTGGGCGTCGAAGCCGGAGCGGTCGCGCATCTCCATCAGTAGGCGTGCTCGGCCGGCGAGCCGTCGGCGGCCGCGACGTGCTGCCAGCCGTCCGTGCACTGCTGCGCGGTCTGCAGGCCCTCGCGGCAGCCGCCGTTGTAGATCGCCGCGTCGGTCGGGGCCTCGAAGTCGGACGAGTAGATCACGCGGTCGCCGGCCTTGACCTCGAGGTCGTCCACGAACCAGCCCGGCCGGGCGAGGCCCGGGTCGGTCGCGTAGGCGAGCCGCACGACCGCGGCCTGTGCCCGCGAGCGTCGGAGAGGTCGTAGGAGTCGTCGACGAACGGCGCGTCGGGGTACGTTGCCGGGCACGCGGTCGACGGTCTGCGTGCCGGCCTCGTAGGAGCCGCTGGAGCCGGTGAGGCCGTTCCCGTACTGCGCCTGGCAGCCGTTGGTGTTCGGGTTCTGGCGAGCCGGCCGTCGTGTAGCCGTTCTCGGACGGCGTGCGACGTGTAGCTGTTGCCGTTGTCCGTGCTCGTGAGCACGAAGCCGTAGTCGAAGTCCCACTCGATGTCCCAGCGCGACTTGAAGGTCAGCGTCACCGGCGTGCCGTCGGGGACGTCGGCGAGGCCGGGCAGCGCGATGTCGAGGTTGTGGCCGCCGGTCGGCGGGCAGCCGAAGTCGTTGCCGGAGCCGCGACCACCAGAGGCGGTCGCCGGACGGCACGAGCGCCGGGTCGATGATCTGGCGCGCGGCAGCGGCGCGCGTAGGCCTCGCCGTTGTGGACGTCCTCGCCCTCGAGCGTGTACGGCGTGCCGTCGGGCTGCTGCCACTCGATCCGGTGCGTGTCGACCTTCGTGTCCTTCCAGCCGTCGGCGTTCGTCGGTCGCCCGTGCTCGAGCACGCGCGGGACGACCCAGCCGAGCTCCTTCTTGCCGACGATGTCGATGTTCTGGGAGTAGTCGCTCGCCATCAGCGTCCACGTGCCGTAGGTCTCGCGGCTGCCGGTCGAGTAGTAGTCGGGCAGGCCGAGCGAGTGGCCGTACTCGTGCGAGATCACGCTGGCCTTCTCGATCGCCGACTCCGGGTTGACGTTGTACGGGCCGACGCGCACGTGCACGGGGATGCCCGTGTCGGTCGCGTGTCTCTGGGTGCGCGACTCGTCGGTCCAGAACAGCGGCCGGCCCTCGAGGTCGGTCAGCTGGTCGTCGGTGACGTAGCCCTTCTCGCCGGTGTCCGGGTCGGCGTAGGCGCCCTGGAGGTCCGACGAGTGCGGCCAGATGTTGTCGTAGGGCGGCACCTGGGTCTGGGAGTCGCCGTTGCCGCCGTCGCCCGGCGAAGACCATCATGAAGAAGTCGACGACGCCGTCCTTGTCGGTGTCGTAGTCGTCGTAGTCGATCTCGGGGTCGGCGATCTGGGCGGCGTCGAACACGGCCTTGCCGGTCGGGCCGCAGGCCGAGTCGATGTCCTGCAGCGCGCCGACGCCGGCCACCGCGCCGATCAGCGCCGAGCCGTTGGCGTCGTCGCCGTAGTAGTCCGTCGGGCCGGGCAGCTGGTACCAGCCGTCCTTGATCCGCTCGGGCTGGACCTGCTGGTAGCCGTCGCCGGGCAGCGTGGCGTTGGAGACGCCGCGGCACGTGTTCGGCTCGGGCGAGTTCTCGGTGAAGTCGAAGCCGGGGCCGTAGCTCCAGCCGGCGGTGGCGACGCCGGCCGACGGCACGGTCCCGTGCGGGAACAGCTGCCCGTAGGACATCTCCTCGTAGAGGTTCAACGTCGAGCCGGGCAGTCTCGGGATCGTTGATCTTGGCGGCGAGCTTGGAGGCGCTGGAGCCGTCGGCGTGGCTGCGGTCGGCGTAGTCGACGGGGACGACGGGGAACGGGCGGTCGCCGTAGCGGGCGGTCTCGTAGCCGCCGTCGGGCGGGATCACCTTCGGGCCGTGGCTCGGCTGCTCGATCGCGCCGGTGCCGCCGTCGTACGTGAGCGTCGCGGTGGCGGACAGGTCCTTCCAGGCGATCTGCGGGTCCTGCGCGAGCGTGTCCGCGCGGGCCTCGAAGATCTTGCGGCGGACGCCGGGGCCGTTCGCGTCCGCGGCCGGCACGTCGCCGGCGTCCCAGGTGGCGGGCGTGAGCAGCGTGGTCCCGTCGGGCGCGCTGACGGTGACCTGGGCATTCGTGACCGGCTCGGCCGCGTAGTTCTTCACGCGGATCGTGAAGGGGTAGGTGTCGCCGGGCTTCACCCAGCCCACGGAGGAGACGAACGAGTTCTCGAGCACGGGCTCGTCGGGGACCTCGGTCACCGTGGCCGAGCCGGCGGGCGTGCCGTCGGGCGCGGCCCAGTCGCCCTCGTTGCCGAGCGTGCTGCGGTCCTCGGAGGTCGCGCCGACGAGCTGGATCGAGACCGTCTCGCGGTAGCCGGTCGTTCTGTCGGGCTCCAGGCCGGCGGTCAGCGCGCCGGGGAGCACGGTGTCGACGGCGCCGTCGTCGGCGGCGGTGATCGGGTCGGTGGGCGCGCTCGCGTTGCCGTCGGCGTCGACGACGCGCAGGCGGAAGGTCGCGGGCGCGCCGGTGCGCTGCGTGTCGGTGAGGACGGAGCGCTGCTCGAAGATGTCGCCGGTCACCGGGATGTCCTCACCGGGCCGGTAGCCGCCGGCCTTCTCCTCGGGCGCGAGGTCGGCGCCCAGCATGTTGAGGAAGAACGTGCCGTCGCCGGTCGCCGGCTGCCCGTCGACGACCATGCCGACGGTGACGGCGCCGGCGGGCCAGCCCTCCTCCGGCGCGACGTCGAACTGCCACACCTCGCCGCTGTCGTGCGTGGCCTCGCCGCGGCCGAGCTCCTGGCCGGCGGCGTCCCGGAACACGGCCTCGACGGCGGCGGTCTCGGCCACGCTCGCGAGCGTCACCTCGGCGAAGCCGCAGTCCGCGCGCGTGAAGTACAGCGACTGCCGCAGTCCGGCGCCGGTGCAGCCGGGCTGCGCCGTCGGGAACTTGACGAAGTCGTAGCCCGACGCCAGCGGCGGCTCGGCCTGCCCGGCGGCGCTCCCACCTCCGGCCGCGAGAGCGGCGAGCGTTGCGACGAGGAGGATCCTGAGGGAGATCCGGCGAGCCGGCGCGAGCGAAGCCATGGCAACGAGAACGCGCCGCCACGCACTTCCTTGCGGTGCGTCGAGGTCAGCTGCCGGACCCGCGACGGCGCCGGCACGCCGGCGTCAGCGGCCTTCCGAGCGGCGGCGCCGGCGCCGGCGTCAGCGGCCTTCCGAGCGGCGGCGCCGGTAGTACGCGCCGGCCTTCACGCGGCCGCCGCACACGGCCATCGAGCACCACGTCGCGCTCGCGTTGCTCGAGCGGTCGTAGAACGCCCAGCCGCACTGCTCGCGCGGGCACGCCTTCAGGCGCGGCCAGCTCCCGTCGAGCATCGCCGCGAACGCGGCCGCGGCCACGCGGCCGAGCGCGCCTTCGACGCCGGCGCGCTCCGGCACCAGCTCCGGCCCGTCGGCCGGGAACGCCGCGCGCAGGTTGGCGCGCGCCGCCGCCTCCTCGAGCGCCGGCCGGGCCCACGGCGCGTCGAGGCCGCCGTTGTTGGCGAGCAGCAGCGCGCGCAGCGCCTCGCGCAGCTCCCGCGCGGGCTCGAGCTCGGCGGCCGCCACACCCGCGCCGGGCTCGAGCAGCCCGCGCCGCTCCAGCCAGGCGGCCAGGCCCTCGGGCTCGTCGAGCAGGTCCGGCCCGTGCTCGCGGTCGACGGTGTTGACGAAGCCCTGGACCAGCGCGAGCCGCCCCGGCGCGGGCGCGCGGCCGCCGGGCTGCACCAGGCCGCTGACGAGCGCCTCGCGCTCCATGCACCGAGCGTAACCGCCCGGCCCGGACGCGTCGCGGCCCGTCGACGCGCGGCGCCACCCCCGCCGCGGCGTCACGGGCTGGCGGGGGAGTGGCGCGGCCGGACGTCAACGGCGGCTAGGTCGGGTGGCGATGAGGTCGGCGCTCGCGCGGTTTTCGGGACCGGGATCGCGCCGCCGGTCGTCGCCGGTCCCGAAGGCCGCGTCTGGCGCGGCCTTCGGGACCCGCCGTGGAGCTGACGCTGGATCGGGCCTCGAAATCCGCGCTTCCCACGAGACGACCAGAAGCTGGGAATATCGGAGAGCCTCATGGCGTCTAACGTGATGACCGGTCATGTCCGAGCCCATTCGTCCCCTGACCGAAGCCGAAGAGGCTGAGCTCGCCGCGCTTGCGGACGGGCGGCTTGACGCCGCTCGCACCGCCGCGCTCGAGGCCCGCCTGGCCGAGGATCCGCAGCTTGCCGACGCGATGGCGCGCCAGCGCGCCGGCCTGACCGCGATCGCGGCCGCGCGCGAGTCGAGCTCCGCGCCGCTGGCGCTCCGGACCCGGGTCGAGGAGATGCAGCGCAAGGCCACCGAGCCGAGGCCGCGGCCCCGCCTGCGCCTCCCGTCGCCGCGCCGCTGGCTGCCGGTCGCGGGCCTGGCGGCCGCCGCGGCGGTCGCGGTGATCGTCGTGCTCGCGCTCGGCGGCGCGCCCGCCACGGGCGACTTCGTCACCGCCGCCCTGCGCCCGCCGGTCGCCGCCGTGGCGGTCGACCCCGGCCAGCCCGCGCTGCTCCAGGAGGAGCAGGACGGCGTGCGCTTCCCGAACTACGAGGGCAAGCTGGGCTGGAGCGCCGAGGGCACGCGCACGGACGAGATCGAGGGTCGCGACACCCGCACGGTCTTCTACCGCCACGAGGGGCGCGACGTCGCCTACACGATCGTCTCCGGCGAGATGCTCGAGTGGCCGGAGGACGCGGCGAAGACCGTCCGCGACGGCGTCGAGATGCGCACCTTCAAGGACGGCGACCGCACGGTCGTCACCTGGCGCCGCGAGGGCCGCACCTGCGTGATGTCGGGCGAGGACGTGCCCACGGAGACGCTCGTCGAGCTCGCGGCCTGGAAGGGCCAGGGCGCGGTCAGCTTCTAGGAGTCCGTCAAAGAAGTGCGACGCGTCCGGGACGGCCGAGCCGTGGATGCCGGGCGCCGCACGAGGGTGAAGCCAATAGTGGTTATTGGCGAACCCCTCGGGTGGCGATCCGGCGCCGCGGATCGGTCGTATCCGGGCGTGTCGGGTTCTTGACGGGTCCTAGCGCCCGATCGCGTCCGCCACGCGCGCCCGCCCGCGGTACAGGCGGCTCATGACCGTTCCCGTCGGCACGCCGAGGCTCTCGGCCGCCTCCGCGTAGGAGAGGCCGGCGACGTCGACGGCCGCGATCACGTCGCGCTGGTCGTCCGGGAGCGCGGCGATCGCCGCGAACACCTCGCGCGCCGCGACGACCTCGACCGGCGAGGTCCCGCCCGGCGCCGCCAGCCGCAGCTCCGCGTCCTCCAGCGGCGCCGTCTGCGGCCGCCGCGCGCGCGTGCGCAGCGAGGAGACGAACGTGTTGCGCAGGACCGTCAGCAGATACGGCAGCGCATCGGCGTCCGAGCCGATCACGCGGCGCTTCGAGAGCACCTTCGCGAACGTCTCCTGGACGAGGTCCTCGGCGTCCTCGCGCGAGCCGCACAGGGCCCAGGCGGCTCGGTAGAGCCTGTCGAGGTGATCGCCCAGCGTCTCCGGAAGCAGATCGGGCGGCACGGCGAAACTCTGCCGGAAATCCGAACCGTAGGTAATGCGGCTAACCGCCGTGTGGGGGTGTCACCTCCCCCACGCGCCCAGGCTCAGGTCGCCTGCGCGGCCTCGGCGGCGCGCGCGGCGTGGCGCTCCATCAGCTCCCGCTGCGCGTTGCGCGGGTGCTCGGCGTCCGCCGGCTCGCAGCGCGTCCACGTGCCGTCCTCGTGCAGGTCCCAGCTGTTGGTGTCGTCCGCCAGACAGCGGTCCAGCGTGTCGAGCAGCTCCCCGCGCAGCGCCGCGTCGTTGACCGGCGCCAGCAGCTCGACGCGCGTGTCGAGGTTGCGAGGCATCAGGTCGGCCGAGCCGATGAAGACGCGGGTGTCGCCGTTGCGCTCGAACGCGTAGATCCGCGAGTGCTCGAGGAACCGGCCCACGACGGACGCGACGCGGATGTTGTCCGACACCCCGGGCACGCCCGGCCGCAGGCAGCAGATCCCGCGGATGTTCAGCTCCACCGGCACGCCGGCCTGCGACGCGCGGTACAGCGCGGCGATGCACTCGCGGTCCACCAGCGAGTTCATCTTCATCCGGATCCGCCCTGGCCGGCCCTCGCGGTGCGCCGCGATCGTCGCGTCGATCTCCTCGAGGATCCCCTCGCGCAGGTGCTGCGGCGCGACGAGCACCTGGCGATAGGCGCCCGGGCGCGCGAAGCCGGTGAGGAAGTTGAACATGTCGGCGACGTCGGCGCCGATCTCGTCGTCGCACGTCAGCAGGCCGAAGTCCGTGTACAGCCGCGCCGTGGTCGGGTGGTAGTTGCCCGTCCCGACGTGCACGTAGTGGCGGATCCCGTCGCCCTCGCGGCGCACGATCAGCAGGCACTTCGCGTGCGTCTTGAGCGCCGGCAGCCCGTGCACGACGTGCACGCCCGCCTGCTCCATCGCGCGCGCCCACTGGATGTTCGCGCGCTCGTCGAAGCGCGCCTTGACCTCCACGACGCACACCGCCTGCTTGCCGCGCTCGGCGGCGCGGATCAGCGCCGGGACGAGCGGCGAGTCGTCGCTCGTGCGGTACACGGTCTGCTTGATCGCCAGGACGTCGGGGTCGGCGACCGCCTGCTCGACGAACCGCTCGACCGAGGTCGGAGAACGAGTCGTACGGGTGGTGCAGGAGGATGTCGCCCTTGCGCATGGCCGCCATGACGTCGGGCTCCTCGTCCTCGTCCGGCTGGAGCCGCGGCTGGGTCATCGGCGTCCACGGCCTGTCGCGCAGATCGCCGTGCCCGGAGACCTTCACGATGTCCCACAGGTCGTGCAGGTCGAGCAGGCCCGGCATCTCGAAGACGTCCTCCTCCTCGGCGGCCAGCGACGAGGTGATCTGCTCGCGCATCGGTGCGCTCATGCCGGCGTCGACCTCCACGCGCACGACCTCGCCGAAGCGCCGGCGGCGCAGCTCGTCCTCCACCGCGCGGACGAGGTCGTCGGCCTCGTCGGAGACCGTGAAGTCCGCGTCGCGCGTGACCCGGAAGACCGCGTGGTCGACGATCTCCATGCCAGGGAACAGCGAGTCCAGGTTGGACGCGATCAGGTCCTCGAGCGGCACGAACGTGCGGCCGTCGCCGACCGGCACGAAGCGCGGGAGCATCTCCTTCGGCACCTTCACGCGCGCGAACGCCTCCAGCCCGCCGACCGGGTCGCGCACCACCACGCCGAGCGACAGCGAGAGGTTGGAGATGTAGGGGAACGGCCGCCCGAGCCCGACCGCCAGCGGCGTCAGGACGGGGAAGATCTGGCGCCGGAAGCGCTCGTCGAGCTGCTCGCGCTCCTTGCGGCCGACCTCCGACACGCCGACGATCCGGATGCCGTGCTCGGCCAGCGCCGGGCGCAGGTCGTGGTCGAGGCAGCGGGCCTGCCGGGTGGTCAGCTCGCGGACCTGCCGGCGGATGACGGCGATCGTCTCGCTCGGCGTGCGCCCGTCCTGGAGCGGCGTCTCGATCCCCGCGTCGATCTGGTCGTGCAGGCCGGCGACCCGGACCATGAAGAACTCGTCGAGGTTGGACGAGAAGATCGCGCAGAACTTCACGCGCTCCAGCAGCGGCACCGTGGCGTCCTCGGCGAGCACGAGCACGCGCTCGTCGAACTGGAGCCAGGACAGCTCGCGGTTGAAGTACAGCGACGAGTCGTCGAGGTCCAGCTCGGCGGCCGCGCCGCCCTCGGGGACTGCGGTGGTGTCGGTCATGACGCCCGCACCGATGATCGCACCCGTTTCAGCCTGCCGCCGCGAGCTCGAGGACGACACCCTCACGGATGCCGCCCCTGCCGATGATCAGCGAGCACCCGAGGCGGTGCGCGGCCGCGTCGAGGATCACGATGCCGGCGGGCAGCAGCCGCACGCGGCGCTCGTCGAGCGCGAAGCGGCGCGCGACCTCCGCGGCGGGCGCGCCGGACAGCACGCGCAGCGCCCGCTGCATCGTCTCCTCCTCCAGCACGGCGCCGACGAGCCGCCGCAGCGAGGCGGCGCTGCCGCCCACCGCCACGGCGCAGTCGGGGCGCGGCACGTCGATGCCCTCCAGCACGCCGGCCGCCATGGCGCCCATCGCCTCGAGGTCCGTGACCGACGGCGGATCGGCGCGCAGGTAGTCGTCCGCGAGCTGGCCCGAGCCGAGGCGGAACGACTCCCACCACGTCACGCCGCCGGCCGTCGTCCCGACGGCGATCTCCGTCGAGCCGCCGCCGACGTCCACGACGCCGACGTCCCCGTCCAGGTCCTGGCCGAGCGTCTGCGTGGCGCCGAGGAACGCGAGCCGCGCCTCCTCCTCGCCGTCGAGGATCGAGACCTGGATGCCGCCGCGCTCGCTGACGACCTCGACGAACTCGTCGCGGTTGGCGGCGGAGCGGATCGCGGCGGTGGCGACGGCGCGGATCGGGCTCGCCCCGACCTGCTCCGCGAGCTGCCGGTGCGAGGCCACCACGTCGCCGACCTCCTCGATCTTCGCGCGCGGGATCTCGCCGCCCGCCTTCAGGCCCTTGCCGATCCGGGTGAACGCCCGGCGCTGGAGCAGCTCGCGTACCTGGCCGCCGTCCGCGTCGGCGACGAGCACGCGCGTGGTGTTCGAGCCGATGTCGATACAGCCGCAGAGCACCGCGGGGAGCTTGCCATGATGAGAAGGGTGACGGCGACGCCGGCCATCGTTGTGAACGATTTGTCAAAGGCCTACGGCGCCCGCCAGGCGGTCCGCGGCATCTCGTTCACGGTCCGCCGCGGCGAGGTGTTCGGGCTGCTCGGGCCCAACGGCGCGGGCAAGACGACGACCGTCGAGATCCTCGAGGGCCACCGCCGGCGCAGCGCCGGCGAGGTGTCCGTGCTCGGCCACGACCCGGGCGCGCGGCCCGCGGAGCTGCGCTGCCGCGTCGGGATCGTGCTCCAGAGCTGCGGCACGTACCCGCACCTGACCGTCCGCGAGACGGTCGAGCACTGGGCGGGGCTGTATCCCGCGCCGCGCGGCGTCGAGGAGACGCTGCGGCTGGCCGGGCTCGAGGAGGCCGCGGACCGCCGCGCGCGCACGCTGTCCGGCGGCCAGCAGCGGCGGCTGGACTTCGCGCTCGCGCTCGTCGGCGACCCCGAGCTGATCTTCCTCGACGAGCCGACGACGGGGTTCGACCCGGCGGCGCGCCGCGCGGCCTGGGAGGTCGTGCGGGCGCTGCGCGACCTCGGGAAGACCGTGCTGCTCACCACGCACTACCTCGACGAGGCGCAGGCGCTCGCCGATCGCGTGGCGATCATCAAGGACGGCGCGATCCTCGCCGAGGGCCCGCCGGGCGAGCTCGCGGCGGGCGCCCCGCGCTACCGCGTCCGCTACCGCGACGCGACGGGCGAGGTGGTCGAGCACGAGACGCTGGACCCGACGGCGCTGCTGCACGAGCTGACCGCGCGGGCGCTCGCCCGCGGCGAGCGGCTGGAGGAGCTCAGCGTGACGCGGCCGAGCCTCGAGGAGATCTACCTCGAGCTGACCGCCGAGGAGGCGCTCGTCGCATGAGCACCGTCTGGCGGCAGTACCGGCTCGAGCGCCGGATGTTCTGGCGCAACCCGACCGCGGCGTTCTTCAACTTCCTGCTGCCGCTGCTGTTCCTGGCGCTGTTCGGCGCCATCTTCTCGGGCGAGCAGGAGGACCTCGACGTCGTCGTCCCCGGCATCGCCGGCCTGGCGATCATGTCCGCGACCTTCGTCGCGCTCGCCTACAACCTCACGTTCCTGCGCGAGCACGGCATCCTCAAGCGCATGCGCGGGACGCCGCTGCCGGCGTCCGCGTACTTCGCCGGCCTGGCGTCCAGCGCGGTCGCCAACGTCGCGCTCCAGCTCGCGGTCGTGATCGTGGCGGGCGCGGCGGTGTTCGGCGTCGCCTGGCCGGGCGACTGGGTCGCGCTGGCGGTGTTCGCCGTGCTCGGCGTCGTCTGCTTCGCGTCGCTGGGCGTCGCGCTCTCGCACGCGATCCCGAACTCGGAGTCGGCGCCCGCGTACGTCAACGCGGTGTTCCTCCCGATGATGATGCTCGCGGGCGTGTTCTACGACGAGGAGGACGCGCCGGCGGTGCTGCGCGACCTCGCCGAGGCGCTGCCGCTCACGCACCTGATCGACGGCCTGTCGGGCGCGATGGTGCACGGCGAGGGGATCGCCGACCACGGCGCGGCGCTGCTCGTGCTCGGGCTGTGGACGGTCGCGGGGCTCTTCCTCGCCGTGCGCGGCTTCTCCTGGGACGCGCGCTCCGCCTAGGAACCCCCTAGCGGCCCGCGTCCAGGACGAAGGTCGCCCCGCCGCCGCACGACACCGGCGCGCGGCTCGCGACGGCGACGCCGACCCTCGAGTAGCTGCGGGACAGCAGGATCGCCGCGTGCCCCGGGCTGGCCAGCCAGGAGCGCACGATGTGCGCCGGGGTCGACAGGCGCCCGCAGCCGTACGCGATCGCCTCGCCGATCGCCCGGCCGCGCCAGCCCGCGGAGCGGGCGCGCGTCATGAGCGACGGGCCGCCGGCCCGCTGGTGGGCGAAGTAGCGGCGGCGGGCCATGTCCCACGCGTGGTAGCGAGCTGCGCGCGCGAGCGTCGCGCTGGCGCCGAAGCCGCGCAGCCCCGAGCGGGCGCGGGCCTGGTTGACGAGGCAGCGGACGGCGGCGGCGCGCTGCGCCATGCCGGTGCGGCGATGGGCGCCGGCGCACGAGCCGGCGGCCTTCGCGCGCGGCGCGACGGCCTGAGCCGGCGGCGCGCCCGCGCCGACCGCCGGAGCGGCGATCGACAGCGCTCCCCCGGCCGGCGCCTCTGCGGCTGCCGCGGCAGCGGGCAGCAGCGCCACCAGCGTCACGGCCGCACCGGCGCAGCGAACGGCCTTCGTCCTCTCGAAACGAGCATGGACCGGCATCGAGGACCTCCCCTCGGGTCTTCGGTGCAGGAAGCCTGCCTTTGCCGGACCCCGTTACCCCCGTAACGATCAGATCCGGCGGCTCCCCCGCATTCTTGCAAACGCCCTGGTACCCCCTAGGCGCCGGTTCGTCACCCTACAACGAAACTCGGCGGCGGAGTGCCCTCGACGGTCGCGGGTATCTCGCGCAGCCGCGAGCGCTCCCAGCCCGGGCGGAGCATCCCGAAGACCACGACGTCGTGGACGTGATCGCCGTGCCGGTGCCAGCCGCGCAGCACGCCCTCGTGCTTGAAGCCGACGCGCTCGAGCGCCACCTGCGAGCGGCCGTTGCGGGTGTTCGCCCAGGCGGTGAGGCGGTTCATGCCGAGCCGCTGGAACGCGAGCGCGGCGATCAGGGCCTTGGACTCGAGGTTCGCGCCGCTGCCCCACCAGCGGTGCCCGAACCACGACCCGACGGTGGCGCGCCGGTCGCGGCGCGAGAGCTCGGACAGGCCGGTGATGCCGATCGGCCCGTCCTCGTGGTGCACGATCAGGAAGTCGAGCAGCTCACCGCGCTCGCGCTTGGCCGGCAGGCTCGCGATGTAGGCCTCGGGCTGCTCGAGGCTGGTGTACGGGCCCCAGGAGAAGAAGCGGGTCACCGCGGGGTCGCTCGCCAGCTCGAAGAGGCGCGGCGCGTCGTCGGCCCGCGGGTAGCGCAGCGTGAGCGTGGGCCCGGCGACGGTGAGCGGGTCCGCCTCGTGCGGGAGCGCGTCGAGGGCGGCGGGCTCGGCGGGCGTCACGCTCCCGATGCTATAAGCGGCGCGTGCTGGCGCTGCTGTACGACGTGCACGGGAACCTGCCCGCGCTCGAGGCGGTGGTGGCGGACGCCGAGGCGGCCGGCGCGGACGGCTGGCTGCTGGGCGGCGACTACGCGCTGTTCGGCGGCTGGCCGCTGGAGACCGTGGAGCGGCTGCGGGCGCTCGAGCCCGCGACGTGGATCCGCGGCAACGGCGAGCGCTGGACGGCCGACCCGGGCGCCGCGCCGGACAACCCCGTGGTGCCGGGCGCGATCGTCGCGTGCGCGGAGGCCCTCGGCGAGGAGGTGGTCGCCGACCTGGCCTCGCTGCCCGCCGACGTGGTGCACGAGCGCACGCTCGTCTGCCACGGCTCGCCGCCCAGCGACGTGCGCTCGTTCCTGCCGGAGCCGGCGGACGACGAGGAGGAGCTGCTCGAGGGCGTCGAGGCGCCGCGGGTGCTGTTCGGGCACACGCACCTCCCGTTCGCGCGCGTCTCGGGCGTGCGCGGCATCGAGCTGGTCAACCCCGGCTCGGTCGGGATGCCGTTCGACGGCGACCCGCGCGCCGCCTACGCGCTGTGGCACGACGACGGGCGGATCGAGCACCGGCGGGTGGCGTACGACCACCGCGCGAGCGCCGCACGCGTGCGCGGGTTCGGCTCGGGCTGGAGCGACGTCGTGGCGGCCCGGATCGAGCACGCCCGGATGGATGTCTGAGTCTCGACTCTAGGGTGAGTCTGGTCGTTCACGACTTGCCGGCGATCTGTCACGCGCGAACGGCGATACTGCGGTCCATGACCGATCACGTCTACAAGTCCATCGAAGTCACCGGCTCGTCCAGCAGCGGGCGTGAAGGAGGCGATCGACCGCGCCGTCGCCAAGGCCTCCGAGACCGTCCGCAACCTCGACTGGTTCGAGGTCCTCGACATCCGCGGGCACCTCGAGGACGGGAAGGTCGCCCACTACCAGGTGACGCTGAAGATCGGGTTCCGGCTGGACGACTAGGGCGGGCCTGGATCGGCGGTCGCGCCGGGATCGGCCGGCGCGCCGGGATCGCGCCGGCGGCGCGGGGCCACTGGCCGGCGCGCCGGCCTCCTCCAGCCGGCGGTGGAGCCGCGCGCGCAGCTCGGCGGGGTCGTAGTCGACCTGCGCGCGGCGCCGGCGGGCGACGACGACGCCGGTCGCGGCGACGCCGGCCAGCCCGGCGAGGCCGACGAGCTTCCAGGACGGCCGCATCGCCTCGTAGGTTACGCGCCGTGCGCGACACGAGCCTGCCCTTCGACGAGGCGATCGCGAGCGCCGCGACCGGCGACATCTGGCTGTTCCGCGGCCGCTCGCTCGCCGATCGCGCGATCCAGGCGGTCACCAACAGCCCGGTCAACCACGTCGGCATGGTCGTCGCGCTCGACGACCTCCCGCCGCTGCTCTGGCACGCCGAGCTCGGCCGCTCGCTGCCGGACGTCTGGACGGGCGAGCGCCAGCGCGGCGTCCAGCTCCACCTCCTCGCCGATGCCGTGACCACCTGGCGCGAGCGCTACGGCCAGCGGGCCTGGACGCGCCAGCTCGAGGGCGAGATCGAGCGCCGCCACGAGGACCGGCTGATGGAGGTCATCCAGCGCTTCGACGGCCGCGCCTTCCCGACCACGCCCGGCCTGGCGCGGCAGTGGCTCACCGGCCGCTTCCGCCGGCGCGAGGCCACGCTGGAGACGATCTACTGCGCCGAGCTGGTGGCGACCACCTACCAGCACATGGGCCTGCTCCCCGCCCGCCGCCCGGCGAGCTGGTACGACCCGGGCCGGTTCTGGAGCGGCGACCGCATCGACCTCGTCCCCCCGTTCGCGCTGGCCGGCGAGATCGCCGTCGACTAGAGATGGTCGACTCCGAATTCCCGCACGCTCGGACGACGCGCCTGACACGGCGCCGGATCGCCACCCGAGGGTTCACCCATAACACCACTATGGGCTTCACCCCCGTGCGGCGCCCGGCTTGGTCAGCCGCGTTCCGAGCGCACGGATGATTCGAAGCCGGCCATCTAGCGGCCGGTGCAGCACGCGGGCGGCCACGACGCCGCCCACGGCGCCGAACAGGTGGCCCTGCCACGAGACGCCCGGCGTCGGCACGAGCCCCACGAGCAGCGTCGTCCCGTAGACGGCGAGCACGACGAGGCCGACGCCGACGTGCAGCGCGCGGCGGCTGTACGCGCCGCGCGCGACGAGGTAGGCGGCGAACCCGAAGACGATGCCGCTGGCGCCGATGTGGACGGTCCCCGCCGGGCCGACGAGCCAGGTACCGAGCCCGCCGATCCCCGCGACGATCAGCGTCACGACGGCGACCCGCGCCAGCCCGCCGAGGGCGATGACGGCGCCGAGCACGACGAACGGGATCGTGTTGCCGAGCAGGTGGCCGAAGCTGCCGTGCAGGAACGGGGAGGCGACGATGCCCACCAGGCCGTCGGGATCGCGCGGCCGGATCCCCGCCGAGTCCAGGTCGCCGGCCACGAGGTCGACGACCTCGACGGCCCACATCAGCGTCGCCATGCCGACGACCAGCGCGAGGGCGCGCGAGCGGTCGTCTTCCGCGCTTGCCTGGACCGGCTGCCGTGCCGATGCGTCGGCGATCACGACCGGACCGTACGCGAACCGGTTGAAGCGTGCATCAACGGGGCATCTCGGCGGCATGAAGAGCGCACGAGCCGTCCTCGTCACCGGCGCCTCACGCGGCATCGGCGCCGCCGTCGCGCACGCGTTCGCCGAGGCCGGCGACCGCGTGGCGGTCCACTACGGGACCAACCGGGAGAAGGCCGAGGCCGTCGCCGCGGCGCTGCCCGGCGAGGGACACGCCGTCGTTGGCGCCGACCTCGCCGACGCCGAGGCGGTGCGCGCCATGGTCGACGAGGCGGCGGCCGCGCTCGGCGGCGGGATCGACGTCCTCGTCAACAACGCCGGCGTCTTCGATCCGCCGCACCCGATCGACGGGACCGACTACGACGAGTGGCGCGCGGCGTGGGAGCGCACGCTGGGGATCAACCTGGTCGGCGCCGCCAACGCGACCTGGTGCGCCGTCCGCCACATGGGCCGCGGCGGGCGGATCGTCAACGTCGCCTCCCGCGGCGCGTTCCGCGGCGAGCCGCACCACCCGGCCTACGGCGCCGCGAAGGCCGGGATGATCGCGCTCGCCCAGTCGCTCGCCCGCGCCCTCGGCTCGAGGGGGATCGCCGTGACCGCCGTCGCGCCGGGCTTCACCGAGACCGACATGGCCGCCGAGGAGCTGGCGAGCGAGCGCGGCGACGCGCGGAGGGCCGAGAGCCCGTTCGGCCGCGTCGCGCGCCCCGAGGAGGTCGCCGCCGCGGTCCTCTACCTGGCCTCGCCGGCCGCCGAGATGGCCAGCGGGTCGGTGATCGACGTCAACGGCGCCTCGTTCCTGCGGATGTAGCCGGCCTCCCGACGTTGGGTGGGGGCTATAGCGCCTACAACGTCGGGAGGCACCGCCACGCCTGCTTCACGCCGCAGTGCGCGCCCGGCGCCGGACCGTCATGATCGGCGCCCATGGCACCACGAGCACTCGTCCTCCTCGGCCCGCCGGGCAGCGGCAAGGGCACCCAGGCGGCCCGCCTGGAGCAGCAGCGCGGGTTCGTGCCGCTCTCGACCGGCGACCTGCTGCGCGACGCGCGCCGGCGCGACACCGACCTGGGGCGGCGCGCGGCGGAGTACATGGACCGCGGCGACCTCGTCCCGGACGACCTGATCCTGGAGGTGATGGGCGACGCCGTCGACTACCTCGGCGACCGGGCGATCCTGTTCGACGGCTTCCCGCGCACCGTCGCCCAGGCAGACGCCCTCCAGCGCGACCTCGACGAGCGCGGGCGGCGGCTCGACGCCGCGGTGCTGATCGACGTGCCCGACGACGAGGTCGTGAACCGGATCGCGCACCGCGGGCAGGGCCGCGAGGACGACACGCCCGAGACGGCGCGCGAGCGGCTGCGGGTCTACCACGGCCAGACGGAGCCGCTCGTGAAGTACTACGAGGACCGTGGCCTGCTGCGGCGCGTCGACGGGGCCGGGACCCCGGGCGACGTCGAGGCGGCGATCGCCGCCGCGCTCGACTGACGCCCGGGGTCCGGAGCTCCCTGCCTACGCGCCCTGGTAGGCAGGCTCGGGACGGCGATGGCGCTTCGGCTCGGCCGGCGCCTCGGCGGGAGCCGCGGTCGCGGCCGGCTTCAGCACGCCGAGCGCGACGCCGAGGGCGGCCGCGACGAGCACCGCGCCGACGACGTACGCCAGGTGGAAGCCGCCGTTCAGCGCGGCCGCGGCGGGCTCGCCGGCGGCGGTCAGCGCGCCCGTGCGCTCCGTCGCCAGCGTCGCGAGCACGGCGAGGCCGACGGCGCCGCCGACCTGCGCGCTCGTGTTGACGAGGCCGGAGGCCAGCCCGGAGTCGCTCGGCGTGGCGCCGGACATCGCCAGCATCATCAGCGTCGGGAAGCCGAGGCCGGCGCCGATGCCGGTCAGCACCATCGCGGGCAGGATGTCGACGACGTAGGTCCCGTCGATCGGGGTGCGCGCGAACAGGAGCATGCCGGCGCCGATGGCGACGATGCTCGGGATCAGCACCGCGCGCGGGCCGAAGCGCATGCTCAGCTTGTGCGAGAAGCCCATCGACAGCACGCCCATCACGAGCGTGGCGGGCAGGAACGCGAGCCCGACGTCGAGCGCGCTGTAGCCGAGGATCTGCTGCATGTAGAGCGCGCCGAGGAAGAACGTGCCGAACATGCCGACCACGAGCAGCGCCTGCACGACGTTGGCGCCCGTCACGTTGCGCGAGCGGAACAGCCGCAGCGGCATCAGCGGGTTCTCGATCCGCGCCTGGCGGGCGACGAACAGGGCGATCGCCACGGCCGCCACGCCGCCGAGGACGAGCGTGCGGGTGGAGCCCCAGCCGTGCTCGGCGACGCCGAGGATGGTGTAGACGCCCAGCATCAGGCCGCCGGTCAGCAGCGCCGCGCCGGGCAGGTCGGCGCCCTTGCGCACGCCGACGCCGGGGATGCCGTCGACCAGCCGGAGGGCGAAGTACGCGGTGGCGACGCCGACGGGCAGGTTGACGAAGAAGATCCAGTGCCAGCTGATGGCCTCGGTGAGCACGCCGCCGGCCAGCAGGCCGATCGAGCCGCCCGCGGAGGCGACGAAGCCGTAGATCCCGATCGCCTTCGCCTGGTCGCGAGGCTCCGGGAACATGTTGACGATCATGCCGAGGATCACGGCGGAGGTCAGCGCGCCGCCGACGCCCTGCACGAAGCGCGCGCCGATCAGCATCCCCTGGCTCTGCGCGACGGCGCAGACCATCGATGCGACGGTGAAGATGCCGAGGCCCGTGAGGAAGACGCGACGCTGGCCGATCAGGTCGCCGAGCCGGCCGGCGAGGAGGAGGAGACCGCCGAAGGCGATCATGTACGCGTTGACGACCCACGCGAGATTGCTCTGCGTGAAGCCGAGGTCGTCCTGGATGGAGGGCAGCGCGACGTTCACGATCGTCACGTCGAGCACGATCATCAGCATCCCCACGCAGAGGACGTAGAGCGCCATCCAGCGCCGTCGATCAGCGATCGCACCGCTGTCGACCTCGCCGGAGGCAACGGTGTTCCCGTTGCTGTCCGTCATGGGGTTGTGAGTCTCCTCTGGGCGCACGATTCGGCTCCTTTCAGCCTGGTCGATGAGGGTTGCTTCAACTCCTGTACCCGATGATCCTAAGTTAGTACCAAGGACTTGTCAAGTCGATATTTTGTGGTTATCATTCAGGACATGGCAACGGCACGGTCCTACAACGAGGCGTGTGGCATCCCGCGCGCGCTCGATCGCATCGGCGAGCGCTGGGCGCTGATGGTCGTGCGCGAGCTCGTGCTGGGTCCGAAGCGCTTCACCGACATCAAGAACGCCCTCCCGCACGCGAGCCCGAACGTGCTCACGCAGCGCCTGAAGGAGCTGGAGCAGTCCGGCGTCGTGCGCAAGCGCAAGCTCCCGCCGCCCGCTTCCGTGCAGGTCTACGAGCTCACGGAGTGGGGCGCGCAGCTCGACCACGTGCTGCTCGAGCTCGGCCGCTGGGGCGCCCGCTCGCCGATGAACCCCGGCGAGCCGACGATGAGCTTCGACGCCCACCTGCTGTCGCTGCTGACGCTGTTCGACCGCGAGCTGGCCGGCGACTTCCACACGCGCCTGGAGCTGCGGCTCGGCGACGAGACGTTCCGCGCCGAGGTCGCCGACGGCAAGCTCCACATCGAGCGCGGCACGGCGATCGACGCCGACGCGATCGTGGAGACCGACGCCGGCACGCTGCTCGGCCTGAGCCACGGGCGCCTGGAGCTGGCCGACGCGCTCGCCGCGGGCGCGATCCGCATCCAGGGCGACGAGCGGGCGCTGGCCCGCTTCATCACGCTGTTCACGATGCCGGCGCCCGCGGCGCTGCCCGAGCTCGCGGCCGCCTAACTAGGCCCCGCGCGCGAACTCGCGCTCGATCTCCAGGATCTTCCCGAGCCGCCGCACGTGGCGCTCCTCGCCGGTGAACTGCGCCGCGGCGAACGCCGCGAGCACCTCGGCCGCGATCAGCGGCCCGATCACGCGCGCGCCGAGGCACACGACGTTGACGTCGTCGTGCTCGACCGCCTGGTGCGCCGTGTAGGTCTCGTGCGCGACGGCCGCGCGGATGCCGGGGAACTTGCACGCGGCCACCGCGACGCCCGCGCCAGAGCCGCAGACCACCACCCCGCGCTCGGCGTCGCCGCGGAGCACCGCCTCGCAGGCGGCGCGCGCCACGTCCGGGTAGTCGACCGGCTCGGTCGAGCTCGTCCCCAGGTCGAGCGTCTCGTGGCCGAGCGCCTCGAGCGTCTCCAGCACGAGCGGCTTCAGCGGGAAGCCGGCATGGTCGAAGGCGCAGGCGATCCTCATGACGCGGTCCCCTCCTTGCGGTCGAGCTCCCACTCCTGGGCGGCCATCAGCGCCGCGCCCAGGACGCCGGCGCGCGGCCCGTGGCGGGCGAGCCTGATCTCGGTGCGCGTGCCGACGCCCGGCAGCACGTGGCGGAACGCGGTGCGGCGGGCGGGCTCGAGCAGGAGGTCGCCGGCGTTGGACACGCCGCCGCCGATCACGATCTCGAGCGGGTCGTAGAGGTTGATCGCGTTGGCGATGCCGATCCCCAGCCGCTCGCCGAGGACTTGCAGGCAGCGCCGCGACGCGTCGTCGCCCTCCTTCGCCCCGTCCACGCAGTCGTGGCCCGTGAGCTCGCCGTCGCGGTCCAGCCTCTGCCCGAGGAACGAGTCCGGCTCCGCGCGCGCGGCGTCGAGCGCGAGGCGGTCGAGCGCGCGGCCCGAGGCGAGCGCCTCGAGCGACCCCGGCTGCGGGAAGTCGCCGGGCTCCTGCGGCGCGCCGTCGGACAGGTCGAGCCCGATGATCGTGTGGCCCATCTCCGGCGCCGCGCCGGTCGCCCCGCGGTAGACGCGGCCGCCGAGCACGGTGCCGCCGCCGACGCCGGTGCCGATCGTGAACATGACGAGGTCCGGGCACGTCATCTCGCCGTCCTCGTAGGCCTCGGCGAGCGCCGCGCACGAGGCGTCGTTGTCCACGTAGACCGGCACGTCGAGGCGCTCGGTGAGCACGTCGCGGAGCCGCACGTCCTCCAGCGGGATGTTCGCGCTGCTGCGGATCCGCCCGGACGAGAAGTCGACCACCGACGGCACCCCGATCCCGACCGCGCGCGTCGCGTCCGTGCGCTGCTCCTCGATCGCCGTGGCGATCTGCTCGATCAGCTGCCCCTGGTCGTCGAGCTCGGTCTGCGTCAGCCGGCTCTCCGACAGGCTCCCGCCGTCGAGCGTCGCCGTGGCGATCTTCGTGCCGCCGACGTCCACTCCGATGAACCGGTCGCTCATCTCAGAGCCGCGACGCGGCGGCCTCGTCGAGCAGCACCGTCAGCGAGCCGTAGCGCGGCCGGACGTGCGCGGCCGGCAGCGCGGCATCCGGCGAGGGGCCGAACACGCGCGCGACCGTCTCGGCCTTCCCCTCGCCCGTCACCAGGAAGACCACCGCGCGGGCCGCGTCGATCGCCGGCAGCGTGAGCGTGATCCGCGGCACCTGCGGCTCCATGCCGGCCAGCGGCACGCCGGCCACGAGGCGCGAGCGCTCCTCCACCTCGGGCTTGCCGGGGAACAGCGAGGCCATGTGGCCGTCGGGGCCGAGCCCGAGCAGCAGCAGGTCCCAACGCGGGTCGCCACCGAGCAGCCCGCGGACCTCGCTCTCGTAGGCGGCCGCCCCAGCGTCCGGGCCGAGCTCCCCCTGCATGCGCTGCACGGCCGGCGGCTTCTCGAGCCGCGAGAACAGCGCCGCGTTCGCCATCCCGAAGTTGGAGTCGGGGTGGTCGGGCGGCACGCAGCGCTCGTCGCCGAACCAGGCGGTGGCGCCGGTCCAGTCGGCGCCCGCGCCGGCGGCCAGCTCGTACGCGTGGCGCGGCGTGGAGCCGCCCGTCAGGACGACGTGCCCGCCCGCGGCGGCCGACTCCACCAGCATCTCGGCGACCTCCGCGGCGGGGTCGTCGACGATCCGGATCTCCGGCTCGCTCACGACACGAAGGCCCGCGCGCACTTGAGCGCAGGGCCGTACGTCGGATCGCGCAGCAGCGCCTGGCGCACGCCCTCGCCGAGGATGCCGGCCTCGCCGCGAGAGGCGCCCAGCACGGTCCAGGACCGCTCGGAGCCGTCACGCGCGCGCCGCGAGGACCGCAGCCCGCCGGGCGACCGGTCGAGCGACACGGTCTCCCCCGACGCCGTCGCGATCGTGACGCCGGCCAGGCCGGGCGCGTTCTGGTCGGTCGCCTCGAGGACGATCCGGACCTCCTGGCGCCTGGCCCGGGCGTGCGCCGTCGAACGCCCGCCGGCCTGCGCCAGCGACTCGGGCTTCCAGCCCAGGCGCGAGGACAGCCAGCCGGAGAACAGCACGGCCGCCGCCATCGAGTCCTCGCGGTGGCGGACCGTCACCTCGGCGATCGAGTTCAGGCACGCGCGCTCGGCGGGCGGGTCGAAGGCGGCCGCGATGCGCTCGCGCCACGGGGTCGAGCGCAGCCATGCGAGGTCGACGATGTAGGCGTTCTTCGCCAGATCCGCGGCGCGCGCGAGCGCCGCCTCGACGTTGCGCTCGTCCTGTGAGTCGAGCAGCACGACCTGCGCGAGCCGGCGCAGCGCGTCGACGCCCTCCTGATGCCCGTGCGGCGCCCAGACGACGGTGGCCAGGTCGGGCACGATCAGCGGGTCGACGATCGTGTCGAGGTGCGGCAGGTGCTTGGACCCCATGTGCAGGCCGATCCGCTCGCGCCCGACCGCGATGTGCCCGGGGCCGGCCTCCTGCGACGTGCCGATCTGGATGTCGGCGTCGAGCTTCGTGCGGTCCGGGCTGACCGAGCACAGGATCAGGCGCGACGGGTGGTAGCGGCCGACGCGCTTGAGCCGGTTCTCGACCTCGCCCTTGAACTCGCGGTCGACGATCACGACCTGGTTGAGCACCCGCGCGGGGACGAACGCGTGCGACTCGTGGTGCCGCGTCGCGAGCATCTCGCGCAAGCGCCGCCTCGATCTTCGAAGGCGTCGTGTCCCGGTCGAACCAGGCGTCCTCCCAGGGTTCCTGCTCGTCCGTCACAGCCGCCTCCAGTGCCGGCCCTCGCCGATCAGCTCCGCGGCCTCCAGCGGGCCCTCGGAGCCCGACGCGTAGGTCGCCATCGGCGGCTCGCCGCTCTTCCACGTCTTCAGGATCGGGTCGATGATCGACCACTGGGCGTCGACCTCGTCGTTGCGCGTGAACAGCGTCGCGTCGCCGCGCATCGCGTCGAGGATCAGGCGCTCGTACGCCTCCGGCGACTGCGACATGAACGCCGCGCCGTAGAGGAACTCCATGTTCACCGGGCGGATCCGCATGCGCGAGCCCGGGATCTTCGCGCCGAGCGACAGCGACACGCCCTCGTTCGGCTGCATCGTGAGGATCAGCTGGTTGGGCTGGACGCCCACCGACCCCTTCGACTGGAACGCGAGATGCGGCACCGGCTTGAGCTGCACCGCGATCTCCGTGACCTTGCGCGCCAGCCGCTTGCCCGTGCGCAGCACGATCGGCACGCCGGCCCAGCGCCAGTTGTGGACCTCCAGGCGCAGCGCGGCGTACGTCTCGGTCGCCGAGTCGTCCGGCACGTCCTCCTCCTCGAGGTAGCCGGGCGCGTCCTCCCCGCCGGACATGCCGGCCGTGTACTGCGCCCGCACCGTGCTCTTCGCCACCTCCTCGGGCGTCGGCGGCGTGATCGCCTCGAGCACCTTGACCTTCTCGTCGCGCACCTTGTCGGCCTCGAACGAGGACGGCGGCTCCATGCACACCAGCGTCAGCAGCTGGAGCATGTGGTTCTGGACCAGGTCGCGCAGCGCGCCGGACTCGGTCGTAGTAGCCCGCGCGCGTGCCGATCCCGATGTCCTCCGCGGCGGTGATCTGGATGTGGTCGATGAAGTTGCGGTTCCAGACCGGCTCGAACATGTAGTTCGCGAACCGGAACGCCATCACGTTCTGGACGGTCTCCTTGCCCAGGTAGTGGTCGATCCGGAAGACCTGCCTCTCGCGGAACGCGTTCGACACCGTCGCCTGGAGCTCGCGGGCCGACTCGAGGTCGACGCCGAACGGCTTCTCGATGATCACCCGGACGTCGCGGTCCTTGCTGTAGTTGAGCCCGGCCTCCTTCAGCGCCGTGGTGATGACGCCGAAGTACTCGGGCGCCGTCGACAGGTAGAACGCGCGGTTGAGCGGCTGGCCGCTGCTCTGGTCGAGCGCGTCGACCGCCTTCGCCAGCCGGCCGTAGCCGTCCTGGTCGTCGAACGGGAAGCCGATGTAGGACAGCCGCTCGAGCAGGCCGTCGAGCACCTGCGTGTCGGCCGGCCGGCGCGAGAACTCGCTGATCGAGGCGCGGGCGAACTCGCGGAAGTCGTCGTCGGACTGGTCGCGCCGCGAGACGCCGACCAGGTTGAACCGCTCGGGCAGCGCCCCCTCGTGGGCGAGGTTGTAGATGGCGGGCAGCAGCTTGCGCCGGGCGAGGTCGCCCGTGGCGCCGAAGATGACCAGCGTGGTGCCCGGGACGGGAAGGCGCTCGAGGCCTTCGACGAGCGGGTTCTCCTGCTCGCGCTCGGCGACGGCCATGGTCTCAGCCTCCCCCGGCGGCGCGTTCCACGGCGTGGCCGCCGAACTGGTTTCGCAGCGCGGCGAGCACGCGGTGCGTGAAGTCGCCGTTGCCGCGCGAGTAGAACCGCGCGTACAGCGACGCGGTGATCACCGGCGTCGGCACGTCGAGGTCGATCGCGTCGATGATCGTCCAGCGGCCCTCGCCGGAGTCGGACACGTGGCCGCGCAGGCCCTCGAGGTCGTTGCCCTCCTCGTCGAACGCGCGCTCGGCCAGCTCGCACAGCCACGAGCGCACGACCGAGCCGCGGTTCCACAGCCCGGCGACCTCCTTGAGCTCGACCGGGAAGCGGGACTTGTGCATGAGGTCGAAGCCCTCGGCGTAGGCCTGCATGATCCCGTACTCCACGCCGTTGTGGACCATCTTCACGAAGTGGCCCGCGCCGGCGTCGCCGAAGCGCCGCCAGCCGTCCGGCGGCGCGAGGACGTCGAGGATCGGCGCGAGCCGCCCGACGGACTCCTCGTGGCCGCCGACCATCATGCAGTAGCCGACCTCCAGGCCCCAGACCCCGCCGGAGGTGCCGACGTCGACGTAGTGGATGCCGATCGCGTCCAGCTCGCCGGCGCGCCGGACGTCGTCGTGCCAGTTGGTGTTGCCGCCGTCGACGATCGTGTCGCCCGGCTCGAGCAGCTCGGCGAGCTGGTCGACCGTCTGCTGCGTCGGGTCGCCGGCCGGCACCATCAGCCAGACGGTGCGCGGCTGCTCCAGCTTGGAGACGAGGTCCTCGAGCGAGCCGGCGCCGGTCGCGCCGTGGCCCTCGGCGGTCGACACCGCCTCCTCGCTGAAGTCGAAGGCCACGACCTGGTGGTCCGAGTCGCGGTGGATGCGATGGACCATGTTCCCGCCCATCTTCCCGAGTCCCACGAAGCCCAGCTGCATCAGAGGATCTCCTTCCCGGCCCGCACGGCGTCGAGCCCGTGGGATCGCAGTGTCAGCAGGTCGCCGTCGGCCTGCGCGCGGATGAGCGTGCCGAACGTGTAGGGCTCGCCCGGCACCTCGAGGTCCTCCTGCGGCTCGTCGACGACCTGCACGAACGCGCCGGCCGGCGGGCCGCCCTTGTGGAACTGGCCGGTCGAGTGGAGGAAGCGGGGGCCGTAGCCGAAGGTGGTCGCGGTGCCGTGGTCGGTGACGAGCCGCTCGCGCAGGCGCGCGGCGCCCCGCTCGATCGACGCCTCGTAGGCGGTGAACGACATCAGCGCGAGGTAGCGCGGCGGCGCGACGGAGTCGAGCAGCGCGCGGATGTCGCCGGGCTCGATCGGCGGCGCGCCCTCGTCGAGCACCCGCTTCGTGTTGTCCTTCGCCTCCTGCACGTTGGGCTGGTCGAACGGGTTGATCTCCAGCGCCCAGCCGGCGACGGCGGTGGCGAACTCGAGCACGAAGAAGATCCGGCCGAGGTCCTCGGGGCCGTCGGCCTCGAGCGTGAACGTCGGGTGCCCGGCCGCCGCCAGCTCGGCCACCCGGCCGGCCTGCTCGCGCGTCGCTGACCGCGACGTGCAGGAACACGCGGTCGTCGCCGTAGGCGGAGGCGTTGACGAGCGGCTCGTCGGCGATCGGCAGGATCCCGCGGCCGTGCTTGCCGGTCGACTCCGCGACCAGCTGCTCCGCCCACAGGCCGAGCGACTCGAGCGGCGCGTCGACCACGAACGTCAGCTTGTCGCGGCCGGCCAGCGCCAGCTCGCCCAGCGCGGCGCCGAGCCAGAGGCCGGGGTTGCCGTCGCCGTCCTGCTGGCAGGCCTCCATGGCCTCCTGCGCGGTGCGCAGCATGGCGGCGACGTCGACGCCGGCGAGCGCGGCGGGCACGAGTCCGAAGTACGACAGCGCGGAGTAGCGGCCGCCGATCTCCGGGTCGTTCTCGAACACGCGGCGGAAGCCGTGCTCCTGCGCCCAGCTGCGCCAGCGAGGTGCCGGGGTCGGTCACCGCGACGAAGTGCTTCCCGTCGCCCTGGAGCGAGTGGAAGTACTTGAACTGCGACATCGTCTCGATCGTCCCGCCGGACTTCGACGAGACGATGAACAGCGTCGTGCCGAGGTCGACGGCGTCGCGGACCTTGCGGATCTGGTCCGGGTGCGTCGAGTCCAGCACGTGGAGCTTGATGGCGCCGTCGCCGAACGAGAGCCGGAACACCTCGGGCGCGAGGCTCGAGCCGCCCATGCCCAGCAGCACCGCGTCCGTGATGCCGTCGTCGCGGACGTCGGCGGCGAACGTGCGGAGGTCGTCGGCCTCGGCGGCCATCCGCTCCGCGATGTCGAGCCAGCCGAGGCGGTCGGTCAGCTCCGGCGTGCCGGCAGGAGCCCAGAGCGTGCCGTCGCGCTCCCAGACCCGCCGGGCGACCTGCTGGTCGGCCGCCGCCGCCACGCGCTCCGCCACGCGGGTCTCGAGGTCTGACGGCAGTTGGCTGTCGATCGGGCTCATGGTCCGCTGCGCTCCCCCGTTCTACATGAGTAAGGCATCCGGCGTAAGGCCGTAAGGGGTCGGGCCTCTCATCTCGGCCCGACCTCCCGATGTGGCGGCAGGTCTCAGCCGTAACTTGGACTTCGCAAGGTCAACCCGGATTCCCAGGAGGCCAGTCCCACATGCACTCCCCCTCGCTCCTCACCCCCGTCGTCGCCAACGAGGTCATCGGCGAGCACGCCCGCGTCGCCCGCTCGCCGCCGTCGACGTCGCGCGGCGGCTCGGCGCTGTTCGGCCGCTTCCGCCGCCGGTCCGGTCATGGTTCCCGGCCGCCTCGTGCCCCGTGGGCGAGCCGCTTCCCCCGCTCGCCCACTGATCCCTCCGCTGGCACGCGGACGCGCGGGGAGCCATCATGGACGCAGTGCTCCAACGCGTCTCTTCACCCACGTTCGTCGGCCGCGCGGACGAGCTCGCCGCTCTCGACGGCGCGCTCGGCCGCGCGGCGGCGGGCGTTCCGGCGTTCACGTTCGTCGCCGGCGAGTCCGGCGTCGGCAAGAGCCGGCTGCTCGGCGGAGTTCGAGTCGCGCGCTCGCGAGGCGGGCGCGCGCACGTTCGTCGGGCACTGCCTGGAGCTCGGCGGCACGGCGATCCCCTACACGCCGCTGATCGACGCGCTGCGCCCGATCGCGCGCGAGCTCGGCGAGCGCGGCTCCGATCTTCCCTCGCAGCTCACGCCGTCCACCCGCGCCGCGCTCGCGGAGCTGCTGCCCGAGCTGGGCGCCGGCGGGCCGGAGGCGCTCCGACGGCCACGGGACGACCCAGGCGCCGCTGTTCGAGGCGCTGCTCGCGCTGCTCGAGCGGCTGGGCCGCGAGCAGCCGGTGGTGCTCGTGCTCGAGGACCTGCACTGGGCGGATCCCTCGACGCGCGACTTCCTGACCTTCCTGGTGCGCAGCGCGCGCACCGAGCCGCTGTGCCTCGTCGTCACCTACCGCTCCGACGAGCTGCACCGCCGCCACCCGCTGCGGCCGCTGCTCGCCGAGCTGGAGCGGACGCCGGGCGTCGACCGGCTGGGCCTCGAGCGCTTCAGCCGCGAGGAGGCGCGCGCGCAGGTGTCGGCGATCCTCGGCTCCGAGGCGCCCGACGACCTCGCCGAGCGGCTGTACGAGCGCAGCGACGGCAACCCGCTCTACACGGAGGAGCTGCTCGCCGCCGCCGACAGCGGCTGCGTCGACCTCCCGGAGACGCTGCGCGACCTGCTGCTCAACCGCGTCGAGCGGCTCGGCGCGGCGGCGCAGGAGGTCGCCCGCGTCGTCTCGATCGAGCATCCGATGCGGCACGCCGCTGCTGGCGGCGCTGAGCGATCTCGACGCGGCCGACCTGCGCGACGGGCTGCGCGAGGCGGTCGCGCACCAGGTGCTGGTGGCGAGCGCCGGCGACTCCTACGCGTTCCGCCACGCGCTCGTCGGCGAGGCGATCTACGGCGATCTGCTGCCCGGCGAGCGCAGCGACCTGCACTCGCGGCTGGCCGCGGCGCTCGAGGAGTCGCCCGAGCTGCTCGGCGACGTCCCGCCGGCGTCCGTCTCCGCCCAGCTCGCCTGCCACTGGAACGCGGCGCACGACGTCCCGCGCGCGCTCGGCGCGTCGGTGGCCGCGGGCCTCGGCGCGAAGCGCGTGTTCGCGTTCAGCGAGGCCAAGCGCCACTTCGAGCGCGCGCTGGAGCTGTGGGACCGCGTGCCGGACGCCGCCGAGCGCGCGGGCTGCGACCGCGTCGACGTGCTCAAGCACGCGGCGTTCGCCGCCCACCACGCCGGCGAGGTCTCGCGCTCGATCGCGCTGATCCGGAAGGCGATCGCCGAGGTCGACGCCGACGCCGAGCCCGTGCGCGCGGCGCTGCTGTACGAGCGCCTGGGCCTGTCTACCTCGGGCGCGGCGCGGGCGAGACCGAGGAGGGCCAGGCGGCGTACGAGCAGGCGCTGGCGCTGCTTCCCGCCGGCGAGAGCGTCGAGCGCGCGCGGGTGCTGGACCGCCACGCGCGCGGCCTGGCGCTCCGCGGGCGGCCGCTCGGCGGCGGCGGCGAAGGCCGCCGAGGCGCTGGCCGATGGCCGAGCGGCTCGGCGACCGCGACACCGAGGGCCGGGCGCTGAACACGCTCGGCATCAGCGTGGCGAAGCTCGGCGACGTCGATCGAGGGCCTCGAGCTGCTGCGGCGCTCGCGCGACCTGTTCGCCGACGGCCCGCCGGCCGAGCGCGTGCAGGCCCACACCAACCTCAGCGACATCCTCGACGACGCGGGCCGGACCGAGGAGGCGCTCGACGAGGTCCGCGCCGGGATGGCGGCGGTCCGCGCGCAGCCCGAGCGCACGCACTACGACACGTTCCTGGAGCTGCAGGGCGTCAACCTGCTGATCCGGCTCGGGCGGCTGTCGGAGCTCGAGCCGCGGCTGCCGACGGCGCCGTTCGGCGACCGACGTCGGCACGACGCCGATCCTGCTGCACCAGCTGCGCGCGACCGTCGCGTCTCACCGGCGACCTGGAGCGCGCGCGGACGCGAGCTGGCCGACATGCGGCGGCTGTGCCTCGGCTCGCGCGACCCGCAGTTCCTCGGGCCGCTGCACGGCCTGAGCGCGGAGCTGGCGCTGCTGCGAGGACCGCGTCGCCGACGCGCGCGCGGCGGTGGCCGACGGCCTGGCCGCGCTGGAGGGCTGCGAGGACGCCGACGAGCGTCGTGCGCCTGGTCTGGATCGGCCTGACGGCCGAGGCGACCGCCGCCGAGCGCGGGCGCGCGCTCGGCGAGCCCGTCGACCCCGGCGCCGGGCGAGCGGCCTGCTCGGCGCGCTGGCCGGCGCGGAGCGCATGCCCGGAGCGACGGCCGAGACGCCGCTACTACGCGGACCTCGCGCGCGCCGAGGCGACCCGGCTGCGCGGCGAGCCGTCACCGGAGGCCTGGGAGGCCGCCGCCTCGGGGTTCGCCGGGCTCGGCTACCCGTGGCCGGCGAGCTACGCGCGCTTCCGCGCCGCCGAGGCGCACGTCCAGTCCGGCGACCGGGTGGCGGCCGAGGAGCCGCTGCGGGCGGCCTGCGACGCCGCCCGGGCGATGGGCGCCGCGCCGCTGGTGGCCGAGATCGAGGCGCTCGCCCGCCGGGCGCGGCTCCCGCTCGACGTGGCGGCGGTCGACGAGGGGTCCGGCGAGGACGACTCCCCGGCCGCGCAGCTCGGCCTCACTCCCCGCGAGCTCGAGGTTCTCCTCTTGGTGGCCGAGGGCCGCACGAACCGCGAGATCGGCGCCGAGCTGTTCATGAGCGAGAAGACCGCCAGCGTCCACGTCTCCCGGATCCTGGCCAAGCTCGGCGTCGGCGGGCGCGTCGAGGCCGCGGCTGTCGCGCACCGCCTCGGCCTCACCCACGCGTAGGGGTCAGGTCTTGCATTCGGTCAAACGACGGTTTCACCCTGCTACCTTGAGTGTCACGGGCGACGTCGTCGCCCGTTTGAGGTTGCCGTTGCTTCGAGTTCGCTTCCCACGCGGTTCGGGTCAGTCGTAAGCCTCCCGAATCGTTCGCGGCCATAGACGCCGCAAGGAGTGAACACATGAAGTTGCAGTCCTTCGCCGATCTCGGCGTATCCAAGCCTGTCGTCGACGCGCTCGCCGCGCGCGACGTCCACGAGCCGTTCGCGATCCAGCGTCTGGTGATCCGCGACGTCCTGGACGGCCGCGACGTGCTCGCCAAGTCCCCGACCGGCTCCGGCAAGACGCTCGCCTTCGCGGTGCCGCTCACCGAGCGCCTCGAGGCAAGCGGCCGCGGGCCCGGCGCGCTCGTGCTCGCGCCGACGCGTGAGCTGGCCGCGCAGATCGTGGAGCAGTCGGCGCCGGTCGCCCGCGCCCGCGGGCTCTCGGTCGCGGCCGTCTACGGCGGCGTCGGCTTCGAGAAGCAGATCCGCGCGGCGCGGCGCGCCGACATCCTGGTCGCCACGCCCGGGCGGCTCGAGGACCTGATGGCGCGCGGCGCCGTCTCGCTCGCCCGCATCCAGGTGCTGGTGCTCGACGAGGCCGACCGCATGCTCGACATGGGCTTCCGGCCCGCCGTCGACCGGATCGTCTCCGCCTGCCCGCGCGATCGCCAGACGCTGTTCTTCTCCGCCACGCTCGACGGCGAGGCGGGGCGGATCGCGAAGGAGTACACCCGCGACCCGATCGTGCGCGAGCACGCGCCGGAGCCGATCGAGGCGCCGCAGATCGAGCACCGGTTCGTCTCCGTGATCCACGAGCGCAAGCTCGCGGCGCTGGTGGACGAGCTGCGCTCCGAGCGCGGCCTCACGCTCGTGTTCGTGCGGACGAAGCGCGGCGCCGACCGGCTGGTCAAGCGCCTCGCCCGCGAGGGCCTGACCGCGGTGGCCATGCACGGCGACAAGTCGCAGGCGCAGCGCGAGAAGGCGCTCGCCCGCTTCGAGTCCGGCAAGGTCGACACGCTGGTCGCCACCGACGTCGCCGCGCGCGGCATCCACGTCGGCGGCATCTCGCACGTCATCAACTTCGACCCGCCCGAGGACCGCGAGGGCTACGTCCACCGCGTCGGCCGCACGGGCCGCGCCGGCGAGACCGGCGTGGGCGTCACGTTCGTCAACCCGGACCAGGCCCGCGACGTCGGCAAGATCGCCGCGGCGCTCGACCTCCACGGGGAGTACGAGCTCGCCGGGTTCGCCAAGCCCTCGGAGGAGCACAGGCCGCGGCCGCACACCTCCGGCGGCCCGCGCCGCCGCCGCTACGGCAGCTCGCGCGGCCGTAACAACCGCTGGTAGGCGCGCCTCGCCGGTCGACCACCGGCCGGGGGCGTGGCCCGTGGCGGACGTCAACGGCGGCTGGGTGGGGTGGCGGTGACGCCGGCGTCTGCGCGAGTTTCGTCGACCGATCGGGCGCCGGCGCCGCGGGTGCTGCGAACCTCGGCCATGTGCCGGGTTTCGCGGACGGATCGGCGGCGCTCGGCGATCGGTCGACGAAATCCGCGCTTCCCCACCCAGCGCAGTTGACGTTCGCCGCGCGGCACTCCCCCGGACTGACCCTACGACCAGCGCGCGCGAAAGCGGCGCCGGATTAGGATCGGCGCCGCGATGCCCGAGCTGAACCACGCCCTCTACCGCGCCGGCCACGGCGACCCGCTCGTCCTCGTCCACGGGTTCACGGCGACGTGGCGGTGCTGGCTGCCGGTGCTCGCCGAGCTGGTGCCGCGGTTCGAGGTGATCGCGCCGACGCTGCACGGCCACGACGGCGGGCCGGAGCCGCCGACCGGGCGGGCGCAGTCGCTGTCCGACGCGACGGACCACATGGAGCACCTGCTCGACCGGCTCGGGATCGGCAGCGCGCACTTCGCCGGCAACTCGATGGGCGGCGCGCTGTCGCTCGAGCTGGCCAAGCGCGGGCGCGCGCGGAGCGTCGTCGCGATCTCGCCCGGCGGCGGCTGGATGGAGGACGACCGCGCCGAGGTGGAGCGGATCATCCGCCTGTTCAAGCGCAACCGCGCCGCCGCGCGGGCGAGCCGCCGCCGCGCCCAGGCGATGTTCTCCCGCCCGCGCCTCCGGCGCGTCGGCTTCCGCGACTACATGACCCGCGGCCACCTGATGCCCGGCGTCGAGGCGCTGCGGATGTCCGAGTCGTCGCTCGAGTGCACCGTGGTCGACGACGTCTACGCGACGATGCGCAACGGCAGCGCGCGGGTCGTCGACATGGAGCGGATCTCGTGCCCCGTGCTCGTCGTCTGGGGCGACAAGGATCGGGTCCTGCCGCTCGACAAGCACGCCCAGCGCTTCCGCGAGGGGATCGCGGGCGTCGAGTTCCGGGTCCTGCCCGGGCTCGGCCATGTCCCGATGTGGGACGACCCGGCGCTGCTCGCGTCGACGATCGGGGACTTCGCCGCCGCGGCCGCCGCCCGCAGCAACGGTCACGCCACGCGCACGGTCGTCCCCTCGCCCGACTGAGCCGCGCCCGAACAGCCGCGACGGGCGCGGGCGTCATACCCTCTTAGGTGGACGAAGAAAGGATCTGAGATGGCCGCGAACGCACAGAAGACCGACGATCAGTGGCGCCAGGAGCTGACGCCCGAGCAGTACGAGGTGCTCCGCAAGGGCGGAACCGAGCGGGCGTTCACCGGCCGCTACTGGAACGCCCACGACGACGGCGTGTACCGCTGCGCCGGCTGCGGCGCCGAGCTGTTCGACTCGACGACGAAGTTCGACTCCGGCACGGGCTGGCCGAGCTTCACCGAGCCGAAGGTTGCCGAGGCGGTGGAGCTGCGCGAGGACAAGTCGTGGGGCATGCGCCGGACCGAGGCCGTGTGCCGCAACTGCGGCGGCCACCTCGGCCACGTCTTCGACGACGGCCCGCGCGACGCCGGCGGCCAGCGCTGGTGCATCAACTCCTGCTCGCTGGACTTCTCGGAGCGCTGACCGGGGCTCAGGAGGCGGTCAGACACCCGCCGGCCCGTACGTGGGCGTGGCACCTCACCCGTTGAGGGGTCAGACCCCTTGCGGTGGTGCGCGCCTCCGGGCTCGTCAAGTCGTTCGGCGAGGGCCGCGCCGCGCGGCGGGTGCTCGACGGGGCGGAGCTGGAGGTCGAGCGCGGCGAGGTCGTCGCCGTGCTCGGCCGGTCGGGGAGCGGGAAGTCGACGCTCCTGCACCTGCTCGGCGGGCTCGATCGCCCGGAGGCGGGCCGGATCGAGGTCGCCGGCGAGGACGTCACGGCCGCCTCCGAGGCGCGCCTGTCGGTGCTGCGGCGGCGCCACATCGGCTTCGTCTTCCAGTTCTTCCACCTGCTGCCGGAGCTCAGCGGCGAGGCCAACGTGCTGCTCGCGGGCCGCGTCCGCGGCGCCCACCCGGGCGCGTCGCGGCGTGGCGGCGAGCTGATCGACCGGCTGGGATTGCGCCAGGTTGCCGGCTCGCTCCCGCACCAGCTCTCCGGCGGCGAGCAGCAGCGGTTCGCCATCGCCCGCGCGCTCGTGAACGACCCCTCGCTGCTGCTGGCCGACGAGCCGACCGGCAACCTCGACGCGGAGGCCGGCGCCGAGGTGCTGCGGCTCCTGCGCGCCGGCGCCGACGAGGGCCGCGCGGTGGTGATGGTCACGCACGAGGCGTCGGCGACCGCGATGGCCGACCGCGTGCTGCGCCTGCACGACGGGAAGCTCGTCCCGTGCTGAGCGCCGCGCTCGCCGGGCTGCGGGCGCGCGGGTGGCGCACGCTGCTGTCGGCGGCGGGGGTGATCGCGGCTTCGCTCGTGGTCGGCACGGGCGTCACCGTCGGCTACGGGCTCGCGACCGGCTTCGACCGCTCGGCCGAGCGCGCGGACCTCCCGGACGTGATCGCCCGCTTCGACGACGAGTCCCGCGACCTGGTCGACGAGCGCGTCAGGGCGCTCCCGAACCTGGCCGCCGCCTCCTACCGCTACGAGCGCCTGAACGCCGACCTGCGCGCGAACGGGCGCCACACGGAGGAGGGCGCGATCCACGTCGTCCACCCCGGGCGCCGCGGCTACGAGATCGTCGAGGGCCACGACCTCGGGCGGGCGCCCGGCGAGGTCGTGGTCGAGCGCGGGCTCGCGCGCGAGTGGGGCCTGCGGCCGGGCGACGCGCTGTTCACCGGCCGCGGCCTCGGCGAGCTGACGGTCGCCGGGATCGCCGTCTCGCCGGACAACGTCGCCTACCCGCTCGCCAAGGCCGCGCGCGTGTACGTCGGGACGCAAGAGGTCGAGGAGCGGCTCGGGTTCGTGCCGGACACGGCGAACGTCGCGCTGCTGTGGCTCAACGACCCGGAGAAGGCCGACGTCACGCTCACCCAGGCGCGCGCGGTCACGTTCGGCCTCGGCAAGCTCCAGTTCGTCACCCGCGAGGGCGTGCAGGTGCTGCTGTCGCAGGCGGCCGGGATCGTCATCTCGCTGCTCGTCGCGTTCTCGCTCGTGGCGCTGGTCGCGGCGGGGACGATGCTCGCGGCGGGCGCCCACGCGGACGTCCAGCGGCGGCTCGCGGCGTTCGGCGTCCAGCGCGCGCTCGGCTTCACGCCCGCCCGGATCGCCGCCCTCCAGGCCACCGAGGCCGCGATCGTCGCGCTGCCGGCCGCGCTGCTGGGGCTGGCGATCGGCACGCTCGCGGTGGCCGGGCCGGCCGCCGACCTGCTCGCCGCGCTGAACGAGCTGCCGCCGGGCTGGGACCTGCTGGCGCCGCTCGGCGCCGTCGCTGGCGGCGATCGTGGCGCTCGTCGTCGGCGCCGCCACGTGGCCGGCGTGGCGCGCCGCCCGCCGGCCGCCGGCCGCAGATCCTGCGCGGCGGCGCGGCGCCCGCCGCGCCGGGCGCGGCCGCCCGCGGCGGGCTGCTGCGGCTGGGCGCCCGCTTCGGCACCGCCGCGCGTGCGCGCTGGGCGGCGTCGGTGGCGACGATCGCGGTCTGCGCCGGCGTCGTGACGCTGATGCTCGCGCTCGCCTCGCTGCTCGAGCGCCTGCGCGACGACCCCGGCACCGTCGGCAAGCGCTACCAGCTCACGGTCCGCGCCCCTGAGTACCTGCTGTCCGCGGTGCGGAACATCCCCGGCGTCGACGCCGCCGGCGCCCGCTACGCGGTCGACGCCGCCGACTCGTTCCGCCTCGGCGAGCCGCTGAAGCTCGTCGCCTACCCCGGCGACCACACGGAGTTCGAGGCGCCGCCGCTCGCCGAGGGGCGGCGCGTGCGCGGGCCCGGCGAGGTGGAGGTCGGCGCCGGGCTCGCCGACGCGCTCGGCCTGCGGCCCGGCTCGACGCTGGCGACCCAGCTGCCCAGCGGCGCCGAGGTGCGCTTCCGCGTCGCGGGCGTCGTCCGCGCGCTGGAGAACGACGGGCGGATCGCCTGGGCGCGGCCGGAGCGCGTGCTGGAGCACTCGCCGGGGCTGGAGCCGAGCCTCGTCGTCCGCCTGTCGCCGGGCGCCGACCGCCGCGCGGTCGAGCGCGCGCTGAGCGACCTCGGCGCGCCGCCGCGGGCCGCGACCGCGGCGACGACCCGCAACGGCCGCTTCCTCGCCGTGCTGGCGGCGGTGCTGCGCGGCGTCGGGCTCGCGGTCGGCCTCGTGTGCCTGTACGCGCTCGTCCAGGCGCTGGCGATGACCGCGCGGGAGCGCCGCGGGGCCGTGGCGCTGATCCGCGCCTGCGGCGGTGACGCCCGCACCGTCGTCGACCGTGCTGGCCGGCGCCGCCGCGGCCGTCGCGGTGCCGGCCGGCGCTCGCCGGCGTCGTGCTGGAGCTGACCGTGCTCGGGCCGCTGGTCGCCCGCCTCGCGGCCGGCTTCGCCGCGCTGCCGCTCGCGCCGGCCGCCGGCCATGTCGCGATCGTCGTCCTCGGGCTGCTGGCGCTCGCCGCTGCCGCGACGGCGCTCGTCGCCCGCGCCGTCATGCGCGAGCCCGTCGTCGCGGGACTGCGGGAGGAGTGATGCGGCGCGCGCTCCTCGCCCTCGCGCTGCTCGCCGCTCGCCGGTTGCGGCAACGGCTCCGCGCCGGCGTCGGCGCCCGGCGGCTCGACGCTGGAGGCCACGCTGATCGACCGCGACGGCGACGGCTTCCTCGAGCGCGGGCCGGGAGCGCCGTTCCTGGATCGCCGCGACCTGGGCGGCGCCGGCCGCCCCGGCCGCGTCCTCGCCCGCTTCGGGCAGCTCACCGACACGCACGTGCGCGACGAGGAGTCGCCCGCCCGCGTCCCGTTCCTGGACCGCGTCGGCGCGCCGTTCACGTCGACGTTCCGGCCGCAGGAGGCGGAGTCGGCACAGGTGCTGGACGCCGCGGTGCGGGCGCTCGACGGCCAGCGGCCGCAGGCGGTGTTCGTCACCGGCGACATCACGGACAACGCGCAGGCGAACGAGCTGGCGCAGGCGCTCGCCGTGCTCCGCGGCGGCCGCGTGGACCCGGACACGGGCGCGCGCGGCTACGACGGCGTGCAGGCGGCGGGCAACCCGGACCCGTACTACTACCGGCCCGACCACGACGCGCCGCGGCATCCGGGGCTCGCCGGCGCCGCGCAGCGCCCGTTCCGCGCCACCGGCCTGCGCGCGCCGTGGTACCCGGCGGCCGGCAACCACGACCTGCTCGTCCAGGGCGAGGTGCCGGTGACGCCCGCGATCGCCGCGGTGGCGACCGGCGGCGAGATGGTCACCGAGCTCGACCCGCGGCTCGACGTGCCCACCGACGAGGTCTCGGCGCCCGCCGCGGTCGAGCAGCTGCTGGGCGACGGCGCGGCGCTCCCGGGCCGCACGGAGCGCGTGCCGGCCGATCCCGGGCGGCGGCCGCTGGCGGCGGGCGAGATGGTGCGGCGGCTCGCGGCGGCCGGCGCGCGCGGCACCGCGATCACGGCCGGGCGGCTCGACTACGCGGTCGACGTCGGCAAGAGCGTGCGCGCGATCGTGCTCGACACGGTCCGTCGCGACGGCGGCTCGCGCGGCGTCGTCCACCCGGACCAGCTGGCCTGGCTGCGCGAGCAGCTCGCGGCCGCCGGCGGGCGGTACGTCGTCGTCTTCTCCCACAACCCGCTCGACGCCAGCGACGGCGGCGACGAGGCGCTCGCGGAGCTCGGCGCCTCGGGCCGCGTCGTGGCCGCCGTGTCCGGCAACCGCCACCGCAACACGATCGAGCCGTACCGCGCGGGCGGGTTCTGGCTCGTCGGCACCTCCTCGCTGGCCGACTTCCCGCAGCAGGCGCGGATGTTCGAGCTGCGGGAGGCGCCGGGCGGCGTCGTGCTCGAGACATGGATGGTCGACCACGACGGCCGCGGCGTCGCCGGCCCGGCGCGCGAGCTCGCCTACCTCGACGCCCAGGGCGGCCGCCCGCAGGGCTTCGCCGGCGCCGCGAAGGACCGCAACGCGCGCCTGTACGTGCCCTAGAGTCCGCCGCCCGGCGGGTCCAGGCCTTGATCCTGTACTGGATCTGGAGGGTGGCGATCCGCGCGCGCCCGGCGTAGGCTCGTCGCATGACCCACGAGGAAGCCGTCGCCGAGGCCGCGAGGCTCGGGCGCGAGCACGCGGACCGGGCGACGCACTCCTGGCTCGCCCGCCGCGTGGAGGGCGACGAGTGGACGGTCGCCAAGGTGGGCGTGCCGCGCAAGGCTCCGCTCGGCAGCCACCAGGAGGCCAAGCCCAAGCCGCCCTCGGCGGACGACCCGCGCCCGCCGATGTGGCGCGACGTCGGCGGGCCTTACGGCCTCGGCTAGTGGGCGCGCGGACGGGCCGGGGGCGTGGCCCGCGGCGGACGTCGACGGCTCGCGCTGAGGGGTGCGGTCCAACGTCACACGCCGTCAGGGTTTCGGGGCCGAACGTGACGTTGGGGGTCTATACGACCCCTTACGTCACTTTCACCAGGGCGAACGTGTCGCCGTGTGACGTTGGGGACACTGCCACCACCCCCACCCAGCGCCGTTGAAGAACCCGGCGAAGCGGACGGGGTGACGGGACCGGCGTCGAGGCTAGATCGCGAAGCGCGGGGCGCGACGGACCGGCCGCAGGGGGCCGAGCCAGGAGCGCTTGCGCGAGGCGGACGCGAGGCGGGTCCGGCGCCACTCCACGAGCGTGAGCTCGACGGGGGCGTCGGTCTCGATGTAGTTCATGAAGTGATTGGGCATGGCACAAGTGTGCCTCCGCGAGGGCTCCGGATCAGCGGTGCCACCCTGCGTCCGCCCCGGTAGGAGGCCAGCATCCGCCGGGTAGGGCAGGCCGCATGCGGGGTGTGGCGGGCCGTACGCGTCCGGGCGGGATCATGACCGGATGCGGCGCCTCATCACGATCCCGATCAGCCACTACTGCGAGAAGGCCCGCTGGGCGCTCGAGCGCGCCGGGCTCGAGTACCGCGAGGAGCGCCACGTGCAGGGCATCCATCAGGTCGTGGCGAGGCGCGCGGGCGGAGGCGAGACGGTGCCGGTGCTCGTCGCGCCGGACGCGGTGCTCACGGAGTCCGAGGCGATCGTCCGCTACGCCGACGACCGCCTTCCCGAGGAGCGAGCGCCTGTTCCCGGCCGAGCCGCCGCTGCTCGCGGAGGTGGAAGCCCTCTCCAGGGACCTCGACGAGGGCCTGGGCCCGGACGGCCGCCGGGTGATGTACCTGCACATGCTCCCGCACAAGCGGCTCCTGCTGCGCTTCAACAACGCCGGCGTGCCCGCGTGGGAGGCCGCCGCGCTGCGTGCGCTGTGGCCGCTGGCCGTGCGCTGGGCGCGGCGCGAGCTGGCGATGGCGCCGGAGCAGCTGGCCGACGACGAGCGGCGCGTGCGCGGCGCGTTCGACGCCGTCGCCAAGCGGCTCGAGGACGGCCGGCCGCACCTGTGCGGCGAGCGCTTCACGGCGGCCGACCTGACGTTCGCCAGCCTGGCCGCCTCCGTGGTCCTGCCGCGCGAGTACGGCGTGCGGCTCCCGGACCCGGACGAGCTGCCCGAGCCGGCCGCCCGCGCCGTCCGCGAGTTCCGCGCGCATCCCGCGGGCGAGTACGCGCTCGAGCTGTTCCGCGAGCAGCGGCCACGCTGACGGCTATCGTCGCGGCGATGCCAGACGTCCTTCGCCCGCTGTTCGATCAGGTCGTGATCAAGGAGCTCGAGCCGGACCGCATGCGCAAGTCCGGCCTGCTCGTCCCCCAGGGCACGCACGACCTGCCGCCCAACGAGGGGATCGTGCTCGCGATCGGCGACGGCCCGCCCGACCTCGCGGACTTCAAGATGCCGATCAGGCCCGGCGACCACGTCGTCTTCCCGCGGTCGGCGGGCGTCTGGGTCGAGATCGAGGACGAGCGACTGCTCGTCTGCCGCGTGCGAGAGCTGCTCGGCGTGATCGAGACCGAGCCGGCGCCGCCCCGCTCGTAGCGCATGGCGGCGCCGCGGCGGCTGGGGATCCGCCGCGGCGCCGGTAGAGCCGCCTTCGCGATTGGGGTGTGGTCAGGCGGCCACGGGGACGGGGTCCAGCTCGCCGCGCTGCGCCGCCTCGGCGTGCTCGCGGCTCGCGCGCCCCGAGATCAGGAACAGCGCCAGCACCGCGCCGAAGACGGCGAATCCCGCCCCGACGGTGAACGCGCGCTGGAAGCCGTCGGTCAGCGCCGCGGGCATCGCGTCGCCGGCCGCTGCCGAGTCCGCCGTCGCGCTGTTGGCGATCGTCGCCAGGATCGCGAGGCCGAGCGCGCCGCCGATCTGCTGGGAGGTGTTGATGAGCCCGGACGCCAGCCCGGCCTCGTGCCCCTCCACGCCGGCCACGGCGGCGATCGTCATCGGCACGAACGCGAACCCGAGCCCGACCGCGGCCAGCAGCGACGGGAACAGGACGTCGCCGACGTAGGAGCCGTCCGTGTCGATCTGCGAGAACCACGCCAGCCCGGCCGCGGTGAGGATCAGCCCGGTGATCAGCACCGGCTTGAACCCGAAGCGGGTCGTGAGCTGGGACGCGACGCCCGCCGAGATGATGATCCCGACGGCCAGCGGCAGGTACGCGAACCCGGTCTCGAGCGGCTCGAAGCCGAGCACCTGCTGCATGTAGAGCGTGAGGAAGAAGAACATCGAGAACAGCGCCATCGCGATGAACAGCGCGGTCAGGTTGATGCCGCTGATCGTGCGGATCCGGAAGATGCCGGGGAACGGCATCAGCGGCGCGCGGCTCGTGCGCTCGATGACCACGAACGCGGCGATCAGCGCAGCGGACAGACCCAGCAGCCCGATCGTCTGCGCGGAGGCCCAGCCGGCATCGGTGGCGTCGACGAGCGCGTAGACCAGCAGCGACAGGCCGGCGGTCACGGACACGGCGCCCGCGACGTCGAAGTGCCGCGCGCCGTCGTTGCGGCTCTCGGGCAGCAGGCGCGGCGCGAGCGCCGCCGCGGCGAGGCCGATCGGCAGGTTCACCCACAGCACCCACTCCCAGCCCGCCCACTCGGTCAGCATGCCGCCGAGCAGCACGCCGGCGGCGCCGCCGGAGCCGGCCACGGCGCCCCAGACGCCGAACGCCTTGTTGCGCTCGGCGCCCTCGCTGAACATCACTGTGACGAGCGAGAGCGCGGCGGGCGACAGCAGCGCGGCGCCCAGGCCCTGGACCGCGCGCGAGGCGATCAGCTGGCCCTCGGTCTGGGAGAGGCCGCCGGCCAGCGACGCGAGCGAGAACAGCACGAGACCGGCGAGGAACAGCCGCCGCCGGCCGAGCAGGTCGGCCATGCGGCCGCCGAGCAGCAGGAAGCCGCCGAACGTCAGCGTGTAGGCGTTGACGACCCACGAGAGGTTCTCCTGTGAGAAGTCGAGGTCGCGGCCGATCGACGGCAGCGCGACGTTCACGATCGAGGCGTCGAGGACGACGACGAACTGCGCGGCGGCGAGCAGTGCCAGCGCGAGCCATTTTCGGTCTGAGGCAAGATGCGGGCTCAAAGAGACCCCCGGGGAGGAGTAAGCTTGGCGGAACTGGAGTTCCGGTTTCGCTTCCTCACAATACGGAATTGACGTTCCGCTTGTCAAGCCCTACATTCACTGGCATGTCACAACTCGCCGCTGCGGACGAGCGGCCGCTGCGCGCCGACGCGCGCAGGAACCGGGAGAAGGTGCTGGCCGCCGCGCGCGCGGTCTTCTCGGAGCACGGCCGCGACGCGCAGATGGACGACGTCGCCCGGCGGGCGGGGGTCGGCGTCGGCACCGTCTACCGCCACTTCCCCACCAAGGAGGCGCTGATCGAGGCGCTGATGGCGCACTCGTTCGAGTTGATCGCCGCTCAGGCCACGGCGGCGCTGGAGATCGACGATCCCTGGGAGGCCTTCGCCTCCGTGCTGTGGCGGGGCGCGGAGATCATGGCCGGCGACCGCGCGCTCAGCGAGGTGTTCGCCTCGATCCCCGGCGCGATGGACCAGTCGATGCCGGCGATCGGCGGCCTCACCGAGTCGATGGAGGTGCTGATCGCCCGCGCACAGGATGCTGGAGTGCTGCGGCGCGACGCGGTCCTCGACGACATCCCGATGATCATGTGCGGCATCGGGAGCGCGACGAAGAAGGAGCACCGCTGCGCCGCGCCCTGGCGCCGGCACCTGATGATCGTGCTCGACGGGCTCCGCGCCGCTGACGGCGACCGGCTTCCCGAGTAGCTCGCCCTAACCTGTCGGGCCATGAGCGCCCCCGACACCGCCACCGATCCAGAGCTCGAGTCCATCGCCTGGGACCTGAGCCCGCTGCTGAACGGAGGCGCGCCGGATCCGGGCGGGGCCGTCGACTCGATGCTCGCCGCGGCGCAGGAGCGCGCGGAAGCGCTCGCCGCCGCGCACGCCGGCAAGGTCGCCGACCTCGACGGCCCCGCGCTCGTCGCCTTCATGGAGGAGCTGGCCGAGATCCAGGAGCTGGCCGGACGCGCCGGCTCCTACGCGATCCTGAGCTTCTCCGAGAACACGGCCGACCCCGCGCGCGGCGCGCTGCTCCAGCGCATGCAGGAGAAGGCCACGGCGATCGAGACCACGCTGCTGTTCTTCGAGCTCGAGTGGGCGGCGATCGACGACCAGCGCGCCGAGGAGCTGCTGGCCGCCGACGGCCTGGACCTGGCGCGCCACCACCTGCGCACCGCTCGCCGCTACCGGCCGCACCAGCTCAGCGAGCCGGAGGAGAAGATCATGTCCGAGCGCGCCCTCACCGGCCGCTCGGCGTGGACCCGCCTGTTCGAGGAGCAGGCCTCCGCGATCACCGTCGAGCTGCCGGACGCGACCGAGCCGGTGTCGCTCGAGGTCGCGCTCGCGCGGCTGTTCTCGCCCGACCGCGACGTCCGCCGCGGCACGGCCGAGCGCGTGACCGCGGCGCTCGAGCCCGGCCTGCGGACCCGCGCCTACACCTTCAACACGCTGCTCGCTGACAAGATGGTCGAGGACCGGCTGCGCAAGTACCCGCACTGGCTCGCCGACCGCAACCTCGCCAACGAGGCATCCGACGAGTCGGTCGAGGCGCTGATCACCGCGGTCCGCAACCGCTACGAGGTGCCGCGCCGCTGGTACCGGCTCAAGGCGCGGCTGCTGGGGCTCGACCGGCTGGCCGACTACGACCGGCTCGCCTCCGTCACGCAGACCGACGACCACATCCCGTGGCACGAGGCGCGCGATCTCGTCCAGGACTCCTACTCGTCGTTCTCCGGCGAGCTGGGCGACATCGTGGACCGCTTCTTCACCGACCGCTGGATCGACGCGCCGGTGCGTCCCAACAAGCGCGGCGGCGCGTTCTGCGCGTACACCGTGCCGTCCGCGCACCCGTACGTGCTGCTCAACTACACCTACCAGCGCCGGGACGTCCTGACGCTCGCGCACGAGCTGGGCCACGGCGTCCACGCGGCGCTGGGCGCGCGCCAGGGCGTCTTCCACATGGCGACGCCGCTGACACTCGCCGAGACGGCGAGCGTGTTCGGCGAGCAGATCGTCTTCGGGCGGCTGCTCGACCGCGCTGACTCGCCGGAGTCGCGGCTCGCGCTGCTCGCGGAGTCGGTCGACGGCGCGATCGCCACCGTGTTCCGCCAGGTGGCCATGAACCGTTTCGAGCACCTCGTGCACACGGAGCGGCGCGAGCAGGGCGAGCTGGCGGTCGAGCGCTTCAACGAGCTCTGGACGGATTCGCAGGAGGAGCTGCTGGGCGACGCCGTCGAGGTGTCCAAGGGCTACGGCTCGTGGTGGTCGTACGTGCCGCACTTCATCGGCTCGCCGGGCTACGTGTACGCGTACGCCTACGGGCAGCTGCTGGCGCTCGCCGTCTACGGCCGCTACCGGGAGCAGGGCGAGTCGTTCGTCGCCTCCTACCTCGAGCTCCTTTCCGCGGGCGGCTCGCGCAGCCCGGAGGAGCTCGGCGCGATCGTCGGCGTGGACCTCGCCGACCCCGGCTTCTGGGACCTCGGCCTCGCGCTGGTCGAGCAGCAGCTCGAGGCCGCCGAGGCGGCGGCCCGCGAGACCGGGCGGGTCTAGCCGGCCGCGGTCACCCTCCCTTGACGATCAGCTTCCAGTTCTCGCCGCCGTCGTCGGAGCGGTGCACGTTCCCGCGCAGCTCGGCGGCGTACAGCGTCCCGTCCTCGGCGACCGTCAGGGCCTGGGGCTCGCCGCCGGTGGTCCCGCGGTCCTCCCACGTCTCGCCGCCGTCCGCGCTCACCTTGACCGGGCCGCCCGGATCGATGCGGTAGAGCTCGCCGGGCGCGGCCCAGGCGAGCCGGACGTTCGGCGTCGGGTCGCGCTGGCGCCACGTGCGCCCCTCGTCGACCGAGACGTAGATGCCCTGCTCGGAGGTCGCGACCCAGCGCTTCGCGTCCCCGGGGTCGACGGCGAGGTCGACGAGCGCCATCGGCGCCACGCGCGGCTCGAAGTTCTTCCCGTCGTCGCGCGACACGAACACCTGCGACTGCCCGAACAGCGGCGCCACCAGCACGTCGCCCGACTGCGCGATCGCGTGGAAGTCGGCCGTGCCGAGCTCGGACACGGACTCCCACGTACGTCCCGCGTCGCCGGAGCGGATGAGGCCGAGCGCGGACGGGAGCCCCGAATCGCCGCTCGGGTGCCCGGAGCCGACCAGCTGGTCCGGGCCGACGAACTTCGCCACGAGCGCCTCGGACACCGGCCCGGAGCCCTGCGACGTGGTCAGCTCGCCCGTGACCTTGGCGGGCTTGCCGCCGTCCGCCGGGACCTTGAACAGGCCCGTGTTCGTGCCCATCAGCAGCGTGCCGTCCGACGGGTTGACGCTCAGGGAGCCGATGAACGGCGGATCGCCGTCCGGATCGACCCACGGCACGGCCAGTGCGGCATCGGCGCCGGCGCTGCTCTCGTCGTCGCCGCAGCCCGCGAGCAGCGCGGCGAGGACGAGCGCGATGGCGATCAGGGACGTTCTCACGGGCGTCTGTTCTAGCGAAGCGAAGGGCCGCGGGCGCAGCGCGCCCGCGGCCCCTGTTCAGGCGTTCCGGCGCCGATCAGGGCGCCTGCCACGCCTCCTGCGTCTGCGGGTTGGCGTACGGCCAGCGCTTCGCGCTCTTCGCCACGCTCGCCAGCGAGCCGGTGAGCTTGAACACGTCCACGCCGCGGTTGGCCGTCGCCCCGCGGCCGTTGAGGCCGCCGTTGACGATGACCTTGCCGTTGTACCAGTAGGTCGACCACGAGTCCGCCTTGCCCGTGGAGTCCTCCAGGTCGGCGAAGCCGACCTCGCGGACATTGGAGAGGTCCGTGAAGTCGACCACCGTGTTGCCGCCCTGGTAGTAGGCCGCGGTCATGAGCTTGCGGCCCTTGATCGGGATCACGTTCGCGTTGTGCGAGACGCAGATCTCGGGCGTCTGCGCCCGCGGGATCGTGAACCGCGCCCGCAGCTTCGGCGCCGGCGCGCCGGGCTTCACCACGTCGTAGAAGTAGTAGAAGCCGTCCTGCGAGGCGGCGCCGTTGCACCAGGCCTCCACGCCGCCGCCGGTCTCGTCCATGATCGCGAACGTCCTGCCGTCCCACGAGACGATGCCCGAGTGGATGAACTCGAACGTGTCGGTCGCCGACGGGTTCGTGATGTGGGTGTGCGGCTCGCCGTTGCCCATCGTCGGGTTGCCCGGGTCGGAGACGTCCCACAGCTGGCCGTCGCCCGCGCACGCGGCGACCGCGAGGTTCTTGGGCCGGAACACCTGGATGTCGTGGCAGGCCTTGAAGCCGCGATTTTCCGCCGTGTCGTCGCTGAGGAACTTCTCGCTCCGCTTGAACGCGAACTCGCCGCCGGGCGCGCTGACCTCGAGGATCGAGATCTTCTGGTGCGGCGGCTTGCACGGCCGGAAGTCGGCGCCGGGCCCGGTGTCCTCGGTGATGCCGGTGTTCAGCGGATAGCTCGAGACGTAGATGAACGCGCGGTTGCCGTCGGGCACCAGCGTGTGCGTGTGCGAGCCGCACGCCGTCTGGATCATGTCGAGGAAGACCGGCGCGGTCGGGTTCGTCACGTCGAAGACGCGGACGCCCTCGTAACCGGTGCGACGCCCGTTGACGATCGGCGCGGTCGCGCTCGTGCAGTCCTCCGCCGTCTGGCCGGAGTCGATCGACTGGAACAGGAACCGCTTGCCGCCCATCTCGTAGACCGAGACGTCGTTCTGCGGGCCGTTGCAGACGTGGTCGGTGATCACCCGCGGCTTGTCCCCGCTGATGTCGAGGATGCGGAAGCCGCCGTAGTTGCCGGCGTAGGCCAGGTTGCCCCAGAACGCGAGATCGGAGTTGATCGTCCCGTCCTTGTCGGCGTTGCCGACGAGCGTCATGTTGCGCGCGCCGGGCGGCGCGACGGCCGCGGCCGCCTCGGCGCTGAACGCCTGGACGCTGCGCTGGGTCCCGAACTTCTCCGCCCACGGCACGTAGTACTCGCCGGCGCTCGGATGGGCTCCGGCGCCCGACGGCAGGACGGCCAGCGCGATCGCGGCCAGCAACCCGCCGGCCGCCGTGAAGCGCAGTCTCATATGCACCCCTCCCGGGATCGTTGTCGGGCACGGACCCGCACGGCATCCCTGCTACGAGCACCCCTGCCCGCGTAGTAGGAGTATGGGTATCAGATGAGGGCGGTGGCGCGCGTCAGCACCCGCACGAGCGCGCGGGCGAGCGCCTCCAGCTCGCTCAGCGGCAGGCGCTCGTCGACGGCGTGCGCCAGCTCGATGCCGCGCGTGCCGGCCATCGTGCACGGGATGCCGCGGGCCGTGAAGTGGCGCATGTCGGCTCCCCACGGCACGCCGACGCGCGCCGCCGGGCGGCCCAGCTCGTCGCCGAACGCGCCCGCCACCAGGTCGACCCAGGGGTGGTCGAGCGGCGTCTCCGCGGGCGCGAAGCTGCCGCCCGTCCAGGAGATTGCCGCGGGCGCCTCGCCGTCGTCGAGCGCCGCGGCCACGACGCCCTCGAGCGCCGCGCGCGCCCGCGCGGGGTCGTCGCCGACGGGGACGCCGAGGCGCCCCTCGAACTCGAGCCGATCGGGGACCTGGCTGGACCACGCGCCCGCGCTGACGCGGCCGACCAGCAGCGGGTACGGCAGCTCGAGCCTGCGCATCAGCGGGTGCTCGACGGCGGCGTTGAGGCTCCGCTCGTGCTCCGCCAGCGCGGCGTGCACCGCGACGTAGCGGTCGATCGCCGAGCGGCCCTCGAGCCGGTGGGCGGCGTGCGCGGCGCGGCCGGGGATCACGCCATGGAACGTGAGCGCGCCCGCCTGCGCGCAGACGACGTCGAACGCGGTCGGCTCGGGGATCAGCGCGGCGTCGAAGCGCGCGTCGCGCTCCAGCTCGGCGAACGTGCCGAGCCCGCCGTCCTCCTCCGAGCTGACGCACTGGACGACCACCGTCGGGCCGTCCACGGCGGCGGCCGCGTGCAGGGCCGCCACGACCGCGGCCTTCATGTCGACCGCCCCGCGGCCGTGCAGCTCGCCGCCGTCGACGGCGCCCGACCACGGCCCGTGGCGCCACGGCTCCGTGCCGGGGTCGACGACGTCGACGTGGCCGTTGAGGCAGACCCGCTGCGGGCCGCCGGGGCGCGTGGCGGTGAGACCCCACAGCTCGGTGCGCGGCGCCTCCTCGCCCGGGTGGCCCGGATGGCGGCGCAGCGCGGCGAGGTCGTGGCGGTGGAGGTCCGGCTCGAGGCCGAGCGCGGCGGCGGTCTCGGCGAGCAGCTCCAGCACGGGCCGCTCGTCGCCGGTCACGCTCGGGACCCGGAGCGCGGCCGCGGCGTCGCGGGCGAGCGCGGCGGCGTCGAGCGCGGCGAGCGCGGCGGTCTCGGCGCTCACGCGACGGCCACGAGCTCGGCTCGGGTGACGCGCCACGGCAGCCTGACGGGCTCGTCCGCGCGGACGACGTACTCCGGCGCCGGCCCCAGCACCATCTGGCGCATCCACACGGCGCCGCCCGTCGCCGCGAGCGCGGCGTGGAAGGCGTCGCGCGGCTCGCCGTCGGGCTTGGCGAGCCAGGCGGCGCGCGCGCGCCCCGAGGCCGTCCCCGGCGATCCGCCGGTAGACGCCCCCTGCGCCGGCCGCGGCCTCGCGCGCGACCGCGTCGTGCGGCGTCGCGCGCGGGCCGCTCACCGCCGCGGCGTTGAGCGTCCCGAGCGCCGCCCAGTCCTCGACCGCGTACCAGTCCTCGTACGCCGGGCCGTCGCCGGGCAGCCACGGCGCCGTGTCCGCCCGGAACGCGGCGGAGTCCAGGAAGCCGGCCGGCGGGTTCGCCGCGAGCGCGGTGTGGAAGGCGGCGAGCGCCGCCTCGTAGGCGTGGGCGTCGACCGCGGCGGCCGGGCGATGCCAGAACACGTACGCGAGCACGCAGCGAGGGTACGCGCGAGCGTGCATCGAGCGTCAAGTTCCCCCGGACCGCGCCGTTACCCTGGAAGTGGTGCTGGATGCCGGAGTAGATCGGTCCGCAGCAGCACTCGGCGGCAGGATCCGCCGGCTGCGGCGGGAGCGTGGGATGACGTTGAAGCAGCTCGGCCGGGCGGCCGGCCTCTCCCACCCGTTCCTAAGCCAGCTCGAGCGCGGGCTCGCGCGGCCCAGCATGGGCTCCGTCGAGAGGATCGCGCGGGCGCTCGGCGTGCCGGCCGGCGGCCTCTGGAGCCGGGCGCGGCTCGTCGCGCGCGAGTGGACCGGCGGGAGCCGCTGGCCGGAGCAGCGCGAGGTGGAGGCGGGCGAGGTGCTCGTCTACGTCGCCCGCGGCGCCGTCGAGGTCGACCTCGACGGCGAGGTCCACGCGCTGGCCGAGGGCGACACGCTGGTCTTCGACGGCTCCGTGCCGCACCGGCTGCGCCGTACCGGCGGGGTCAGCACGCGCGCGCTGTGGGTGGCCGCCGCGCCGTGAGCGCGTAGATCGCGCCGTTGGGCAGCTCGGGCACGTCGGCGCGTACGACGTGCCAGCGCTCGGCGGCGCCGTCGAGGAACGCCGGTCAGCGGCGCGCGGCCCGGGTCGGCGAGGAGGATCTCGGTGCGCGGGCCGGCGAGCCGCGGGAGCAGCTCGAGCAGCTCGCCGACGTTGCGGCGCTCGTAGAGCAGGTCGGCGCCCAGGACGAGGTCCCAGGGGCCGCGGGCGAGCAGCGGCCCGGGGTCGCGCCCAGGCGCAGGTCAGCGTCTCCAGCTCGATCCCGTTGCGCTGCGCGTTCTCACGCGCGAGCCGGGTCGCGTCGGGCGACCAGTCGGTGGCCAGCACGCGGCCGCCGGCGAGCACGGCGGCCATGCTCGGCAGCGCGAGCCCGCAGCCGAGCTCCAGCGTGCGCGCGCCGCGCAGGGCGCGCGAGCCGATCCGGCGCGCGAGCGCGACGCCGCTCGGCCACAGCTCCGCCCAGTAGGGCAGGAACTCCTCGTGCTCGAAGGCCGCCTCGTCGAGCAGCGCCTCGCTGTCGCGCGGCCGGAGGATCGCGAGGTCGCGCCCCTTCAGGGCGATCGCCTCCTCGACGAGGTCCTCGTGTGGCGGCCGGTCGCTCAGGCGGGAAAGGCTGGCAGACTGCCGGGCCATCAAGCGGGGGGAGGAACGAGTCACGAGCGTCGACGTCGCCCGCGCGGCCGGGGTGTCGCAGTCGACCGTGTCGCTCGTGCTGTCCGGGAAGTCGCGCGGGCGCATCTCGGCGCGCACCGAGGAGGCGGTGCGGCGGGCGGCCGAGGAGCTCGGCTACCGCCCCAACGTGGCCGCGCGCTGGCTGCGGACCGGCGCCGCCCGCTCGGTCGGCTTCGTCGTGCCGGACGTCACCCATCCGTTCTTCGGGCGCACGATGCGCGGCGCCCAGGAGGCGGCGGCGACCGCGGGCTACGCCGTGACGCTGGTCGACGTCCCCGTGGAAGGGCGAGTTCGGGCTCACGCCGGTCGAGGCGCTGCGCGAGGGGCCGGCGGACGGGTTCATCTACTTCTCCGTCGAGCCGCCGCAGCACCGGCGGCGCGGCGAGCAGATCGTGGTCATCGAGGCGGCGCCCGAGGACGTCCCGTGGGTGCGGCTCGACGTCGAGGGCGGCACGGACGCGGCGCTCGAGCACCTGATCGCGCTCGGCCACCGCCGGATCGCCCGCCTCGGCTCGTGGCGCGACTTCCCGACGTTCGAGCTGCGCCGCTCGCGCTGGCTCGCCGCGCTGGCGCGGGTCGGGGTCGAGCCGGACCCGTCGCTGGTGGCCGGCTCGCCGTTCGACTTCGGCGCGGCCGCGGTGGCGGCGGGCACGCTGCTCGACGCCGACGAGCCGCCCACCGCCGTGCTGTGCGACGACGACATCCTGGCCGGCGGCGTGTACCTGGCGGCACGGGAGCGCGGGGTCTCGATCCCGGAGGACGTGTCCGTGGTCGGGTTCGACGACCTCGACTTCGCGCGCGTGCTGTGGCCGCCGCTCACGACCGTCGCCGCCGACGCCGAGCGCCTGGGCGCGGTCGCGTTCGAGACGCTCGGCGCCGCGATGGCGGGCGAGCTGCGCGAGCAGGGCCGGGTGCTGCCCGTCGAGCTCATCGTGCGGGAGTCGACGGCAGCCGCGAACCCAGCGCCGCGACGGCGAGCGCGGTGAGGACCACGGGCGCGAGCGCGGTGCGCAGGTCGGTCACGTCCGCCAGCACGCCCACGATCGCCGGGCCGGCGACGAACGCGCCGTAGCCCGCGGTGGCGACGAGGCTGACCGCCGCGCCGGCCCGACCCGGAGCGCTCCGTCCCGCCACCGAGATCGCGGTCGGCACGATCGGCGCGAGGCTGACGCCCACGGCGAGCAGCCCGGCCGCCGCGACCGCCGGCGAGGGCGCGAGCACGGTGAGCAGCATCCCCGCCGCCGCGCCGGCGCCCGCGATCTGGACGACGGTCCGCTCGCCACGCCGGTTGATCGCCCGCGCTCCGGCGATCCGGCCGATCAGCGAGGCCAGGTGGAACGCCGCGATCGCGCCGCCGCCGAGCAGGACCCCGGACTCGAGCTCGCCGCGCAGGTAGAGCGAGCTGAACCCCTCCAGCATCCCGTCGCCGAGGAAGCACACGCCCGCGAGCGCCAGCCCCAGCGCCACACCGGGGATCCGCCACAGCGCGCGCGCCGGCTCGCCCGCCGCTCGCTGCCCGTTCCTGGCGCGTCCCGCTGATGGGGCGGCAGCGGGACGCGGCTCGCCGCGCCCGCCACCGCGAGCAGCAGCGCGGCGGTGATCGCGTACGCGAGGCGGAAGTCGCCGCCCGCGGCCAGGACCAGCGCGGCGAGCAGCGGCGCCCGCGGCCGCCGCGCCGCTGAACGCGCCGTGGAGGCCGGTCATGGCCTGGACGGCGTGGGCGCGCTCGTAGTCGCTGCCGGTGGCGTTGGCGGCGAGGTCCAGCAGCCCGGCGGAGACGCCGAACAGGATCAGCCCGCCGACGAGCACGGGCCAGGGGCCGACGGTGGCGAGCAGGCCGAACGCGGCGGCCAGGCCGGTGGCGCCGCCGACCGCCATCGGCCGCCGGCCGACGCGGTCGCTGATCGGCCCGCCGGCCAGCAGCGACGCCATCCCGCTCAGCGACACGAGCGCGATGCAGGCGCCGAGCGTCGCGGGCCGCAGGTCGGCTGCCTTCGCGAGGTCCGGGATCAGCACGGCCCAGAGCCCGACATGGAAGCCGAGCCCGGCGAACAGGACGAGAGCGGCGGCGGCATGCGCGCGCCGCGGCGATGGATGCGACATGGAGACTCCTCGGGTGGACGACGACGGACGTCGCGCCGCGCTAGCTCACGAGGCGGCGCGCGGGGAAGGACCGCCGCGCGCCGGGAACATCCCCGGCTCCGAGTACCTCCGGTTGCTGCACGCCCTGATCGTAACGTGGCCCGCTAGCGTGCCCGTGCCGAGGCCCGATGACCGCCGACCACCGGACCAGCCCACAGCCGCAGGACACTGACCCCGACCGCGCCTCGTTGCCGGCGGGCCGGTACCTGTCGTGCACGTTCGCGGTGAGGCCGGATGCGGGCGGCCAGACGCGCGCCCTGCTGATGCGCAACCGCATCCTGGCCAGCCACGGCGGGGTCCGGCCGGACGTGCTGACGTTCGAGGCCGAGCGCGACTACGACCGGCGGTGGCAGCTGCTCGTGGACCGGGGCCTGCTTCCGGAGACGATCGGTCTGCTGAACATCTACGACCACTACCGGACCCATGGTTGGGGCCAGGACGAGCAGATGCCCGGCGCCGCGCCGGCCGACCTCGGCGCCGCGCGCATCGGCGAGGAGTCCCGCGCCGACGGGAGCCCGTGGCGGATCAGCTATCGGCGGCCGGGCTCCGATCAGGTCGTCTTCGACTACCTGCGCCCCGACGGCTCCCCGTTCCTGCGCATCCCCGACTTCCAGGTCACGATCCGATCGACGTGGCGCTGCACGATCCAGCAGATCGCCGCCTCCGGAGCCGTCGTCGGCGAGTTCAACAGCGTCGGGGCCTGGTTCCGCCGCTGGCTCCGCGACATGGTGCCACGGGGCGAGCGCGGCTTCGTGTTCATGGACTCGCGCTTCCTCGTCCCGTTCGTCGTGCCGATCAAGGCCCGGCGCATCCATCTCATCTACGCGATGCACAACCTCCACGTCCAGTCGCCCCGGCAGTGGAACTCGGACGTGCACAGGGTGTACAGGCGCGTCCTGCGGCGGATCGACGGCATGGACGCGATGGTCACGCTCACCCGGCGCCAGCGCGATGACATCGCGGAGCGGCGAGGCCGGACGAGCAACCTCTTCGTCGTCCCGAATCCCGTCGAGATGCCGGAGCCTCCCGCCGCACCCGTCGAGCGGGACCCCCGCCTGGTGACCATCACGGCGCGCCTGACGCCGCAGAAGCGCCTGACGGACGCGATCGCCGTCTTCGCCAAGGTGGTCGCCGAGGTGCCGGATGCGCGGCTGGAGATCTTCGGCAGCGGACCCAGGCAGGAGGAGCTCGAGCAGGAGATCGCGCGGCTCGGGCTCAACGGCTCCGTGCACCTCCGCGGCTTCGATCCGCACGCGCGCGAACGGCTGTGGCGCTCCAGCGCCTACCTCATGACGAGCCGGTTCGAGGGCTACCCGCTGGCGACGCTGGAGAGCATGAGCCAGGGTTGCCCGGTCGTGAGCTACGACATCAAGTACGGCCCCCGCGAGCAGATCAGCGACGGCGTGGACGGCTTCCTCGTCGCGGAGGGCGACGTGGAGGCGGCGGCGCGGCGCGTGGTGGAGCTGCTCCGCTCACCGGAGCGCGTGCGGGAGATGAGCGCGGCGGCGCGCGCGAAGGCGGAGCGCTTCGGGCCCGACGCGTGCGTGGCGAACTGGGCCGCGTCCTGCACTCGGTCGTGGACCACAAGCGCCTCGCGCACGCGGCTGCGGAACGTCGAACTCGAGCTGGAGCCCGTCCGGCTGGTCCGCACCGAGCCCGCTCCGCCGGCTGGCGGCGCTCGGCGGCGACCCGAGGGCGATCGCGGTGAACGGGCTCCTCACGGTGGAGGGCCGTGGCCGCCGGGCGGGCCTGGATGCGGTCGAGATCTCGCTCGACGCGGTCGACGACGACACGGGCGGAGGTCGCCCGCCTTCGCTCAAGGTCAGCCGGGACGAGCAGGGCATTCCGCGTCCGCGCGCGGGCGCCGCTCTCCGACCTGCCCCACGGCGGCGCGTCCGACGCCGTCTGGCTGCGGCTGCGGCTCACGTGGCGCAACTCGTCGTGGGAGACCGAGGTCGCGAGGCCGGCGGCGCTCAGCCTGCCCGAAGCGCGGGCGCTCCAGCGGGCTGCCGGCTGAGCGCATCCGCGCAGTCGCGCCAGAGGTCCCGCTCCGGCGCGAGCTCCGGCTGCCACGGCTTCACGGCATCGGCCCAGTGGACGAGCCCCGGCTCCCGGATCGGCGTGCGCGTCGGGACGACCGCCCAGCGGTCCGGGATCACGGCCCGGCCCGGCCCCACGAGCACGTGCATCGCCTCCCGGTGGTCCAGCCCGAACCGCTGTACGAGCGCGAGGGCTCGCGCGCCGAAGCGGTCGGCGCGCAGGCGCGCGAGGTCGAGCACGAGGACGTCGGCGCCGAACGCGTCGAAGTCGAACGCGTGGCGCGCGTGCGCCAGCCGCCGCAGTTCGGCGGCGACGTCGCCCAGCTCGCCGAGCCGGTTCGCGGCGGCGTCGATCACGCCGAAGCCGCTCAGATCGGTGCTCGACCGCGTCGTCGGCGCCGCCAGCGCGTGCTCGCCGAGGTCCAGCTCCGCCAGATCGGCGACGTCGGCCGTCGCCACGGAGGGCAGCGGCAGGACGACCAGGCGGTCCACGCCGGCGAGCAGATCCGCGATCAGCAGCCGGGCGACGCGCTCCGGGCCCGCCCGCTCGCCGGTGGGAAGGCGGACGCCGCGGCCGATGCCACGCAGCGGGATCCAGCTGAGCCCGATCTGCGGGAACCGGGCGCGGAGCCGGTCCTCCCCGTCGGCGCCCGGCAGCGCCAGCACCCAGACGTGAAGCGGCCGCGAGGCGTGCTCGAGCAGCGAGGCGACGAGCACCGCGAGGCCGCGGACGCCGTGCTTGGCGGGGAGCACGACGGCGCAGTGCACCGGGTCCGCCGCGGCGCCGTCGCGGCGGCTCGTCCTGGATGCGACGGGCCGCAGCCGCGCCTCGATCTCCGCAGGCTCCGGCTCGAGCTCGCGGTCGCGATCGCGGCGCTCCTTGGCGGCGGCGACGTCGGCGGCCGTGACGTCCCGCCAGAGGGCGTAGACCTCCTCCTCGGAGCGGCCCGCGAGGGTCGCGGCGAGCACGGGTTCGAGCTTCGCGTCGATGCCGTCGCGCATCGCCGCGAACCCCGCGTCGGAGAGGTCGAGCAGGCCGTCGAAGCGCACGTCGGAGCGGTTGCGCGGCCGGAACTCGACGTCGAGGCCGACGGATCGGGCGGGCAGGCAGCAGTGCAACCGCCGCGTCACGACCTTGCGGTGCCGCCGCCGGTAGGTCTCGAGCAGCTCCACGGCGGCGTCCACGTTCTCGACGAACGGCCGCTGCCGCACCGCCTCCTGGCTGTGCCGGTAGGTGATCGCACCGGGAGGCGCGTCGTCCACGTCCACGTAGGCCATGGGCGCGTCAGGGCCGGGTCGCTCGGACGGCTGCGGGAACAGGGCGCCGATGGTCGTCGTCAGGCAGCCGGAGAAGAACGCCGGCACCCCGAGCGACAGCAGCAGGTACACGGTCGTCCAGTCACGGCAGCCGACGGGGCCGTACCGCTTGAGGTACGCCACCGCCTCGCTCGTGAGCAGGCTCCGCTTGTTGCAGTGGAAGGAGACGAAGATGGGCCGCAGGTTGCGGTGCAGCGGGAAGTCGTGGCGCATCCGGAAGAGCGGATGCATGAACCATCCGAAGCAGAGGACCCAGGCGTCCTCGGGCAGCGGCTGATACGTCGACGCGTCGCGGTGCACGGTCACCACGTCGACCTCCGCCTGGACGTCGGGCCGCCGCCGCTCCGGCAGGGTGCGCGCCTGGAGGCGCTCGAGCAGGCCCACCAGCTCGGGGCGGCCGTGGAAGCGCACGCCCGTGTGCCGCACGAAGTGACCGAGCGCGGCGAGGCTCTGGAGGTGGTCGCCGATGTTGGCGGAGGCCTTCGTCGCGGACGGATGGCCGTAGTCGAGGATGGCGATCGTGCGGCGTCCGGCCTCCGGCGCCGGCGCTGAGGGGGAACCGGGATCGGCGGCCAGCCATGGCCGCATCCACTCGCGGTGCATCTCGCCCTTCGGCCACGGCGGCGTGTCCTCGCGCGTCCGGCGGTCGAAGATCGCGAAGAGCTCCCGGGCGAGATCCTGCTCGCCGGCCCCGAAGACCGGGGTGAGGACGTCGAACCAGCTCCTGGCCGTGACCGCCGGAGGGTCGTCGGCCACCAGCGCCCGGATCTCCCGCAGCGTCTCGTCGGGTGCGACCGCGAGCCCCGACCGCACGTACTCGCCCGGCGCCATGCGTGCCCAGACCTCGCGCGGCACCTCGCGCAGCTCGTGCCGCGCCAGCTCCATGTGGCCGCGACGGAACGCGACGATGCCGGCCGCGAGGTGCGCGAGCATCCGGTCTGCCGGGCTCCCGCCGCAGCGACTCCGCGACCGCGAGCGCCCGGTCGGGGTCGCCGGCCGAGACCAGCGAGCGCACGAGGGCTGACGACGGCCCGTTCGAGGCTCTGGCCCCTCTCCAGCGATCGGACCAGCGCGTCGGCGGGCGAAGGCTGCGGGCGGCGGAGGGCTGGGTGGCTCGCGCCGCGGCATGGGCTCGCGCTTCGGCCGCGGCGCTGCACCCCTGCGGATTCGCACCGCCGCGCGGCGGACGGGTGCCGGAAGGAGGCGCCGGGCCAGGCGGCGGGGGCGGATCGGCATGGCTCAGGCGGGCTCGCGGACGATGTGGAGCTTGGCGCGCTCCTCCCGGCGGAACCCGTCGCGCCCGTCGAGGAACTCGTCGACCGCGGCGCGGCAGCCCGACCACATGTAGTAGTCGTCGAGCACGATCCGGCCGCCGTCGACGAGGCAGCGGCGCGATCCGCGTCAGGCACGTCATCGTCGACTCGTACCAGTCGCCGTCGAGATGGGCGAGGGCGACGGGCTCGTCCAGCACGACCGTCTCCTCGAACAGCCCCTTGACGAGGTCGACGTTGCGCTCGGCGGGCGGCACGCCCAGGCGGCCGAACGAGCTCCGCACCTCCTCGAGCAGGTTCTCGCGGTAGCCGTAGTACGTCTCACCGCCGACGCCCTTGGCCTCCCCGCTGACGATCCGCTGATAGCGGGCGTGCACATCCGGCCCGTCGTGCTCGCCGGGCGGCGGGATCATCCCGAAGGCGTCGTAGACCTTCATCCCGCGCTCGGCCGACTTCGCCGCCGCCATCACGATCGCGGACCCGCCGCGCGCGGTGCCCGCCTCCACGATCAAGCCCGGGCGTCCCCGGCGCTCGATGTCGCGCACGAGCCAGGCCAGGACCCGGAGGTTCCGCTCGTCGAGATAGGTCAGCTGCTCCTCGCGCACGCGCCGGATGGTCAGCTCGACCTCCTGCGGCAGCTCGTAGGGCGCAGCGTCGAGCTCCGCCCGGGCGCGGGCGAGCTGGGCGCGGGTCTTGCGGAGCCGCCGGCGGACCGTCCGGAGCTCGCGCGCGCTCTCGCGCAGCTGCGCCTCGGCGTCCGGCGCGACCCTGCGGCGCACGCCCCGGACGGCACGAGCAAGCCGCTGCCTGAGCGCCCTGCTTCTGGCTTCGGTCATGAGATCGATCGCATTCCCCTGGAGGACCGCACGGCCGTCGCGGTCGGTGGCGCAGTGTATCCGCGGCGCCCTTGCAGATTGGGTTCATACGTATTACGCTCATTCGTATGACCTACCGCTTCACATCGCTCCGACGGTACTGGGCGCTCGTCCCGGTGCTGGCCCTGCTCGCCCTCGCCGCGGCCGGGTTCGTGGTCGAGGCGGACAGCGCGACGCACGCGCCCGCCAGGGTGCTCGTGGTGGTCGACACGGCGGGCGAGCGCGATCCGGTGCTCGTGAGCCGCGCCGAGGCCGCCCTCGAGCGCGCCGAGCGCGCCGGCGCCGAGGCCCAGATGCGCGTGACCCGCACGCCGACCGAGCAGCTGTCCGTCACCCACTACTTCGCGGCCAAGGGCTTCGACACCATCGTCGGCGTCGGGCTCGACCGCGAGATCGCCGTCGACCCCGTCGCGGCCGCGTACCCCGAGACGCGCTTCGCGCTGACCGACGCGCCGTCGCTGGCCGCGGCGGCGACGAGCGCCGTCGCCCGCTAGGGCGCGTCGCGCCGCGCCGTCGCGCTCGCGGCCGCCGGCCGTCACGGAGTAGCCTCGGCCCATGGAGCACCGCAACCTGGGCCGCACCGGCATGTCCGTCAGCCCGCTCTGCCTCGGCGCGATGATGTTCGGCGAGTGGGGCAACCCGGACCACGACGAGTCCGTCCGGATCATCCACCGCGCGCTCGACGCCGGCATCAACTTCATCGACACCGCCGACGTCTACTCCCGCGGCGAGTCGGAGGAGATCGTGGCCAAGGCGCTCGCGAACGGGCGGCGCGACCACGTCGTCCTCGCCACGAAGGTCCACGGCTCGATGGGCGACGACCCGAACGAGCGCGGCAACTCGCGCCGCTGGATCGTGAAGGAGGTCGAGAACAGCCTCCGCCGCCTGAACACGGACTGGATCGACCTCTACCAGATCCACCGCCCCGAGCAGGACACGGACATCGACGAGACGCTCGGCGCGCTGTCCGACCTGATCCACCAGGGCAAGGTCCGCGCGATCGGCTCCTCCACGTTCCCCGCCTCGTGGATCGTCGAGGCCCAGTGGGCGGCCCGCGAGCGCCACCGCGAGCGCTTCGTCTGCGAGCAGCCGCCGTACTCGATCCTCGCGCGCGCCGTGGAGGCCGACGTCCTGCCCACCTGCCGGCGCTACGGCATGGGCGTGATCCCGTGGAGCCCGCTCGGCGGCGGCTGGCTCAGCGGCCGCTACCGCAAGGGCCAGGAGCCGCCGCAGAGCACCCGCGCGCAGCGCCTCCCGCACCGCTTCGACCTCTCCCTCCCCGGCAACCAGCGCAAGCTCGAGGTCGCCGACAGCTCGCGCAGCTGGCCGAGGACGCCGGCCTCACGCTGATCGAGCTGGCGCTCGCCTTCGTGCTCCGGCACCCCGCGATCACCGCGCCGATCATCGGGCCGCGCACGATGGAGCAGCTCGAGTCGATGCTCACCGCCCCCGACGTCAAGCTCGGCGACGACGTCCTCGACCGCATCGACGAGCTGGTCCCGCCGGGCACGAACCTGAACCCCGCCGACGCCGGCTGGTCCAACCCGGCGCTCGCCCCCGAGGCGCGGCGCCGGAGAGAAGGGTGAGGTTGACCCCAGCGCCCGAACCGGCCGGCCTCACCCGCGTTGACGGGGCTGCGTCCTCGAAGCGCGCCCGGCGCGCTCCGATCATGGAACGCATGCGCCCGATCCTGCGCACCTTCTGGCGCGACCTGAGCTACCACGCGATCGCGCTGCCCGCGTCGATCCTGGCGTTCACGGTCGTGACCGCGGGCCTGAGCATCGCCGTCTCGCTCGCCTCGCTGATCATCGGCCTGCCGGTGGTGCTCGCCACGTTCGCGGTGTTCCGCTGGAACGCGCGCCTCGAGCGCCGCCGCAACGCCTACGCGCTCGGCCGCAGGATCGGCGAGGCCTACCGGCCGCGCACCGGCGGCTGGCTGCACCGGCTCGCGACCGTCCTCACCGACCCCCAGAGCTGGAAGGACCTCGCCTGGCTCCTCCTCGCCGGCACGCTCGGCTTCGTCGCCTCGACCGTCGTCATCACGGGCTGGGCGACGCTGCTCGGGCTGCTCGTGCTGCCGGCCTGGTACTGGTCGCTGCCCAACGGCGGCGTCGACTTCGGGCTCTTCCGCGCGGACACGTTCGGCGAGGCGTTCCTCGTCGCCGACGTGACGCTGCTCGCCCTCCCGATCATGTACGTGCTCACGCGCTGGATGACGCAGGGCCTGGCGCGGCTCTCCGAGGCGCTGCTCTCCCCCAGCCGCGAGGCGATGCTGCGTGCGCGCGTGACCGAGCTGGCCGCCACCCGCGCCGGCGCCGTGGACGCGGCGGCCGCCGAGCTCCAGCGGATCGAGCGCGACCTGCACGACGGCGCGCAGGCGCGCCTGGTCGCCCTGGCGATGGACCTGGGCCTGGCGGAGGAGCGCTTCGCGCGCGACCCCGAGGGCGCGCGCGAGCTGGTCGGCGAGGCCCGCGAGGAGGCCAAGCGCGCGCTCGCCGAGCTGCGCGACCTCGCCCGCGGCATCCGCCCCAGCCTGCTCACCGAGCGCGGCCTCGGCGCGGCGCTGACCGCGCTCGCCGCGCGCAGCCCGATCCCCGCGCGCGTCCAGCTCGACGTCCCGGAGACGCTGCCGCCCGCCGTCGAGAACGCCGCCTGGTTCGTGGTGTCCGAGGCGCTGGCCAACGCCGCCAAGCACAGCAGGGCGAAGGGCACGCTCGTCCGCGTCGGCGCCGACGCCGGCCGGCTGGTCGTGGAGGTCTCCGACGACGGCCGCGGCGGCGCCGACCCGGCCGGCAGCGGCCTCGACGGCCTGCGCAAGCGGGTCGAGGCGCTCGACGGGACGCTGGCCGTGACCAGCCCGCACGGCGGCGGGACCGCGATCCGGGCGGAGCTTCCGTGCGCGTCGTGATCGCCGAGGACCTCGCGCTGCTGCGCGACGGCCTGATCCGCCTGCTGCGCGACACCGGCTTCGAGGTCGCGGCGGCGGTCGAGCACCCGGACGAGTTCCTGACGGCCGTCGAGGAGCACCGCCCGGACGTCTGCGTCGTCGACGTCCGCCTCCCGCCGACGTTCACCGACGAGGGCGTCCGCGCCGCGCTCGAGGCGCGCCGCCGGATCCCCGGGCTGCCGATCCTGATCCTCTCCCAGTACGTCGAGCAGACGTTCGCCGCCGAGCTGTTCGCCGACGCCAGGGGCGGCGTCGGCTACCTGCTCAAGGACCGCGTCGCCGACGTCAGCGACTTCGTGGCGTCCGTCCGGCGCGTCGCCGAGGGCGGCACGGCGCTCGACCCGGAGGCCGTCGCCCAGCTGCTCGTCCCGTCCGGGCCCGACGACCCGCTGGCGGCGCTGACCCCGCGCGAGATGGACGTGATGCGGCTGATGGCCGAGGGCCGCACCAACCACGCGATCGCCGCCGAGCTGAGCGTCAGCGAGAGCGCCGTGGAGAAGCACGTGTCGACGATCTTCGGCAAGCTCGACCTCCCGCGCTCGGACTCCGACCACCGGCGCGTGCTCGCGGTCGCCACCTACCTGCGGCGGTGAGCGCCGACCCGCTGCGGATGTTCCTCGTCGTGCGCCGCGGCGCCGTCGAGACGCTCGAGGACGCGGCCGTGCTGGCGGGCGCGGCGGCCGTCGCGTGCGTGCGCCGCTTCGAGGACGAGTACGCGGACGCGTTCGCCGAGTGGCGGCCGCGCCCCGGCAAGGTCTGCCTGCGCGCGCGCAGCCCCGCGCAGTGGGCCGCGGTGCTCGAGCAGCCGCACGCGCTCGCCGGCGACGCCGTCGCCGCGCTGCCGCCGCGGCGGCGCTCGGAGCGCGGCCCGGCGCTGGAGCGGCTCCAGGCGATGGCCACCGACCTCGGCCCGCCGCCGGCCGAGGCGCCGCGCGACGCGTGCGCCTACGCGCTGAACCCCAGGCTGCAGATGAGCTCCGGCAAGGTCGCCGCCCAGGTCGCCCACGCCGCGGTGATGGCGGCCGGCGCGCTTCCCGACTGGGACGCCGGCGGCGCACGGCTGTTCGCGCCCGAGCCCGACGAGTTCGACGCCCTCCAGGCCAGGCGACGACCTGGCGGCCCGCGTCGTCGACGCCGGGCTCACCGAGGTGCCGCCCGGCACGGTGACCGTGGTCGCGCTGCCGCCCGCGCTGCGAGATGATCGCGGCGCCGCATGATCTTCCGGCAGATCACCCACGACGACCTCGGCTGCGCCTCGTACCTGATCGGCGACGAGGACGCCGGCGTCGCCGCGGTCGTGGACCCGAAGCTCGACGTCGACGAGTACCTGCGGCTGGCGCGCTACTTCGGCGTCCGGATCGAGCACGTGCTCGAGACCCACAACCACGCCGACCACGTGTCGGGCCACGGCCGGCTCGTGTCCGCCACCGGAGCCACCCTCCACATCCACCGGCTCGCCGAGCCCGACTACCCCCACGCCGCGTTCGACGACGGCTGGCGACTGGAGATCGGCACGCTCCGCGTCACGGCGCTGCACACGCCCGGCCACCGCCCGGAGCACAGCTGCTTCGCGCTGGCCGACACGGCCCGCGGCGAGCAGCCGTGGGCGGTGCTGACCGGCGACACCCTGTTCGTCGGCGACGTCGCGCGCCCCGACCTCGCGATCGACAAGGAGCAGGGCGCGCGCGAGATGTTCCGCGCCCTGCACGAGCGGCTGCTCAAGCTGCCCGACACGACCGAGGTGTGGCCGGGCCACCTCGGCGGCTCGCTGTGCGGCGGGCCGGGGATGGACCTCAAGATCTCCTCCACGATCGGCTTCGAGCGCGCGGCGCAGCCGCTGCTCCAGATCGCCGACGAGGACACGTTCGTCGACCGCAGCCTCGCCGCGCTCGCCCCGCAGCCGCCGAACTTCCGCAACATCGTCGCCGCCAACCGCGGCCCGCTGCGGGCGGAGCAGATCGTGCCGCAGCCGCTCGCGCCCGGCCAGGTCGAGGCGCGGCGCGCCGACGGGGCGCTCGTCGTCGACGTCCGCACGGAGCTCCAGTTCGACGAGGCGCACCTGCCGGGCGCCGTCAGCATCACCGCGCTGCGGGCCGGCTTCGGCTCCAAGCTGGCGTGGCTGGCCGAGCCCGACCAGCCGGTGGTGATCGTCGGGCGCGACGACGAGGACGCCCGCGCGGCGGTCGAGCTCGCGGCCGCCGTGGGCATCGAGCGCGTCGCCGGGTACCTCCACGGCGGGATGACCGCGTGGCGCGAGGAGAAGCGCGACGTGCGGCGAACCCTGCGGGTCACGGTGCCCGAGCTGCACGACCGCTGGGAGGACGCGCAGGTGCTCGACGTGCGCGAGCGCGACGAGTACGAGGAGGCCCACATCCCCGGCTCGCTGAACGTCCCCTACCACGACCTCCACGAGCTGCCGGGCGAGCTCGACCCGGCGCGCCCGGTGGCGGTGATCTGCGCGTCCGGCCAGCGGGCCGCCGTCGGCGCGTCGCTGCTCCAGCGCCACGGCGCGCGCGACGTCTGGCACGTCGTCGAGGGCGGCGTGCCGCGCTGGCAGCGGGACGGCCACCCGGTCGAGAGCGGGCTGAGTGCCCGCGGTCGCGTACTCAGGGGGCCGGAAGGGCCATCTCGCCGCGCCGCCGGTCGGCGACGGCCCGTGGCCCGGCGTCGTCGTCGTCCACGAGTCGCTCGGCCTGACCGACGACATCCGCCAGCAGGCCGAGCGCCTCGCCGCCGCCGGCTACCTCGCGCTGGCCGTCGACCTGTTCCCGGAGGGCCGCCTGCGCTGCCTGGTCCCGACCTTCCGCGCGCTGGCCGCGGGGCGGGGGCGGCCGTTCGACGACATCGACGCCGCCCGCGGCTGGCTCGCCGGCCGTGAGGACTGCACGGGGCGGATCGGGATCATCGGCTTCTGCATGGGCGGCGGCTTCGCGCTGCTCACGGCCGCGCGCGGCTTCGACGTCTCGGCGCCGAACTACGCGCACCTGCCCAAGGACCTCGACGCCACGCTGGACGGCGCCTGCCCCGTCGTGGCGAGCTACGGCGGCAAGGACCGCACGCTGCGCGGCACGGCGGCGAAGCTCGAGGCGGCGCTGGAGCGCGCCGGCGTCGAGCACGACGTCGAGGAGTACCCGGACGCGGGCCACTCGTTCCTGAACCGCCACGACCTCGGGCCGGGCGGCGCGCTGCTGCGCGTGGCGGGCATCGGCTACCACGGTCCCTCCGCCGAGGCCGCGTGGGCCAGGATCCTGCGCTTCTTCGAGGCGCAGCTGCGCGGCTGAGATCTCACCCGGACGTCGTTCAGGCGTTCCTGAGCACGCTCGAGCCGGCGGACCCCGTGCGCGCGGCGCGCGCCAGCGCGGCCGCCTGAGCCGTCAGCCACAGTCCCGCGCAGATCGGCAGCGCCGCGAGGACCCACGACAGCGCATCGACGTCCTGGTCCCCGTAGGGCGCGCTGAACGCGCTCCAGTGCGGCAGGAAGTGCACGAGCACGAAGCCGAGCGCGAGCGCGACGCCGAAGCCGGCCGCGTACGGGACCGCGAGCCGGTGCCGGCGGGCGACGAGCGCGAGCAGGACGAACGTCGCCAGCCAGCCGGCGACGGCGGTCACGACGACCTCCGCCGGCGCGCTCGTGCCCTGGCGCGCGTGGTCGAGGTCGTGAAGCACGCTGACGGCGAGCACGAGCAGCGTCGCGCGCCCGAGGGCGGTACGGGTCATGCCGGAAGTCTGTCAGGCAGCCCGAAGCGCGGGAACAGCTCGGGCCACACGAACGCCGTGATCTCCCTGACGCGCTCGCCCTCGAGCGCGAGCACCTCGAGCGACGCCGGCAGGTAGGCGGCGCGCCGTTCGTGGAGCAGGTACCAGCCGATCGCCGGCTGGCCGTTGGCGCGGACGACGATCGAGCGCAGCGCCGGCGTGCCGGTGCCGGAGATGAAGCCGACGACCGCGTCGCGCCCGCGGAACCAGTTCGGGAACGGGGGCATCGCGAACGTCGCGTCCTCGACGAGGATCGCGACCATCCGGTCGACGTCGCGGCTCTCCCACGCGTCGATGTACCGCCGCACCACGCCGCGCTCCTGCTCGTCGCCGAGCGAGCGCAGCGTCGCCTGCTGGCTGCGCTCCGGCAGGCGCTCCTCGACGGTCTGCCGCGCGCGCTGGAGCGCGCTGTTGACCGAGGCGGCGGTCGTGTCCAGCGAGGCCGCCACCTCGCGGGCGGAGAAGCCGAGCACCTCGCGCAGGATCAGCACGGCGCGCTGGCGCGCCGGCAGGTGCTGGAGCGCGGCCACGAACGCGAGCTCGACGCTCTCGCGCCGCTCGTAGCGCGCCTCGGGCGCCGCGTAGCCGTCCGGGAGCCCGAGCACCTCGTCGGGGTAGGGCTCGATCCACGCGATCTCGGCGTCCGGCGGGCCCGGGCCGGCCTCGATCGGCGACGGGTCGTGGTGGTCGATCGGCATCACGCGCTTCGGGCGGCGGGCGATCGCGTCGAGCGAGGCGTTGGTGGCGATCTTGTACAGCCACGGCTTGAGCGGGCGGGCCGGGTCGAAGCCGCCGAGGCCGCGCCAGGCGCGCAGGAGCGCGTCCTGGAGCGCGTCCTCGGCGTCGTGCAGGGAGCCGAGCATGCGGTAGCAGTGCGCGTGCAACTCGGCGCGGTACGGCTCGACCAGCTCTCGGAACGCCCGGTCGTCGCCCGTGCGCGCGGCCTCGAGCAGCCGCCGGTCGCTCACGCCGCGAACTCCGCGATGGCGGGCCCGAGCAGCTTCATCGAGACGTTGTGGCTCTGGCCCGCGAGCGTCCGCCGCTGCGCGTTCGGCAGCCTCGCCGCGAGCTCGTCGGCCGCCCGGCGCACCTGCGCGGGGCTCTTGCCGCCGTCGAGCACCAGCGTGGGTGTGGCGATCGAGGCCCACGGCTCGGCGGGCAGCGGGCGCCCGTTGGTCGTGTCGCCCATCACCGCGTAGTCGTACGGAAGCGTGTGGGCGACAGCCTTCAGGTTCCGCCACAGCGGCCGCGCCAGGCGCATGAGGCCGACGAACGGCGCGGGCACGCCCATGCCGCGGCGCATGAAGTAGCGCACGGCCTCGCCGCGGCGGCCGGCGGCGACGAGGTCGTGGAGGCGCGGACCGAGGTCCGGCGGCGGGACGTGGCCGCTCTCGTCGACGGTGAACGGCGGCTGGTAGACGACCAGCCGGTCGATCGGCAGGCCGGCGGCGGCGGCCCGGAGGGCCAGCACGCCGCCGGAGGACATGCCGAACACGTGCGCCCGCCCGCCGGCCGCGGCGATCACGGCGGCGAGGTCCTCGATCTCGCGCTCGACCGCGTATTCGCCGCCGTCGCCGCTGTCGCCGCGGCCGCGCCGGTCGTAATCGACCACCGCGAAGCGGTCGCCGAGCATCTCCGCGAGCGCGACGAAGCCCTTCCAGCCGCGGTAGCTGAACGCGCCGCCGACGAGGATCAGCGGTGGGCCGTCGCCCGTGCGGTCGTACGCGATCGCCGTGCCGTCCTGCGAGCGGGCGGTGCTCATGCCGCGGGACGGTACGTGAGGTGGACCACGCCGGTCTTGAACGCCTTCGAGTGGGCGAGCTCGAGCCCGTGCGTGTCCTCGATGCCGTCGAACAGCCTCGCGCCGGCGCCGACGACCACGGGGTGCAGCATCAGCTGGAGCTCGTCGACGACGCCCGCGGCGAGCAGGGACCGCACCAGCGTGGCGCTGCCGTTCACCGCGATGTCCTTGCCGGGCTGCTGCTTGAGCTTGTTCACCTCGGTGGCGAGGTCGCCCTTGACGAGGTGGGAGTTCGTCCAGTCGACCTCGTCCAGCGTGTTGGACACGACGTACTTGGGCGTGTTGTTGATCGCCTGGGCCATGCCGGGGTCGCCCGCGTCCTGGTGCGGCCAGAACGCGGCCCACTCCTCGTACGTCCTGCGGCCGAGCAGGAACGTGTCGCTGGCGGCGATGGCCTGCCCGATCACGGCGCCCATCTCGTCGTCGAAGTACGGGAAGTGCCAGTTCTGCGGGGCCTCGACGACGCCGTCGAGGGAGATGAAGAAGGATGAGACGAGCTTGCGCATGGGGCTCCTCGGAGCTGGTGGGGTGGGGGTTCACCAGCTACTACCGGCGCCGCTCGCGAAACTCATCGCCGGGTCAAGCCCACTGCGGGAGCTGCTGCACCGCCCAGCGGTTGCCGTCGGGGTCGGCGAAGAACACGAACCGGCCCCACGGGAAGTCCTGGACGTCGCTCACCTCGACGCCGCGGCTCTTCAGGTCCTCGCGCGCCGCGTCCGCGTCGGCGACCACGAGCTGGAGGCCCTGGACCGAGCCGGGCGGCGCGTCGATCACGCCCTTCCCGATGGCGATCGAGCACGCCGAGCCGGGCGGCGTCAGCTGCACGAACCGGATCTCGTCGCTGACGATGTGGTCGTGGTCGGCGTTGAACCCGGCCTGGTCGACGTAGAACGCCTTGGCGCGATCCACGTCCGACACGGGCACCGCCACGAGCTCGAGCCTGTACTCCACCTTGCACCTCCGCGTCGTCGGTCCGGCGAGGGTCGCACACTTGTACGCCGATGGTGGATCGCGACGACATCGACGCGCCGCTCGCGCGGCGGCTGATCGAGCGCCAGTTCCCGAAGTGGGCGGGGTTGCCGGTGGCGCCGGTCTCGCTCGACGGCTGGGACAACCGGACGTTCCGGCTCGGCTCCGAGCTGTCGATCCGCCTGCCGACCGGCCCCTGGTACGCGAAGCAGGTCGAGAAGGAGCAGCGCTGGCTGCCCGTGCTGGCGCCGCAGCTTCCGCTGCCGATCCCGGCGCCGGTGGCCCGGGGGGAGCCGGACGGCGAGTTCCCGTACCCGTGGTCCGTGTACCGCTGGCTCGACGGCGAGCCGGCCGCGTCCGCGCCGGTGCGCGATGAGCGCGAGCTCGCGACCGCCCTCGCGGCGTTCCTCTGCTCGCTCCAGCGCGCCGATGCGGACGGCGGCCCGCCGCCCGGCGAGCACAACTTCTTCCGCGGCGGCCCGCTGAGCACCTACGAGGCCGAGACCCACGAGGCGATCGCCGCCCTCGGCGGCGAGATCCCGCGCGACGCGGTCGAGCGCGCGTGGGAGGACGCGATGTCGACCACCTGGGACCGCGAGCCCGTGTGGATCCACGGCGACGTCGCGGTCGGCAACCTGCTCGTGCGCGACGGCCGGCTCGCCGCGGTGATCGACTTCGGCTGCTCCGGCGTCGGCGACCCCGCCTGCGACATGGTCATCGCCTGGACGTACCTCGCCGGCGAGAGCCGCGATCGCTTCCGCGCCGGGCTCGGCGTCGACGACGCCACCTGGTCCCGCGGCCGCGGCTGGTGCCTCTGGAAGGCCCTGATCACGCTCCCCGACCAGCCTCGAGGCCGGCTCCCCGGACGCCGCCCTGTCCCGGCGCGACATCGAGGAGCCCTGGCCGACCGCCCATTGCAACGACGATCGCCCGGGCGGCGAGGCCCGGGCGATGGTGGGGTGGAGACGGCGGGAATCGAACCCGCGTCCGCGATCGCGCGAAGGACGGCGTCTACGAGCGTATCCGGTGCTCTGTATCTCGCCCTCCACTAGCCATCACCGGCAGGGTTGTGGAGGACCAGCCCGATTGAATGTCCCCCCTGTCGGCTCAGGCGGGCCTCGAGGGGGTGAGCCTGCTATCTGACTCGGCCTGGTCCCGGCGCAGGCTCCGGGGGCCGAGGCTACTGCCTAGTTTCGGCTAGACAGCGAGCTTGTAGTGACCATGAGTGGTCGCACTTATTTTGTTCCCGGGGTTTAACGAGGCCTCCGGGACCTCGACTCGCAACCGCCCCAGCGAACCGACCACGTCGAAGCCGTGTCGTCCCCAGGGTGTATGTACGCCCTCCATTGTAGTGGCAGTAGGGTCCGCCGATGCCTGAGTTCGACGTCGTGGTGATCGGGGCGGGGCCGGCCGGCGAGGTGGCTGCCGGGCGGCTGGCGAACGGCGGCCTGGAGGTCGCGATCGTCGAGGACCGGCTGGTCGGCGGGGAGTGCTCGTTCTGGGCCTGCATGCCGTCGAAGTCGCTGCTGCGGCCGTACGAGGCGCTGGCCGAGGCGCGCCGGATCCCGGGCGCCGCGGACGCCTGCCCGGGCGACCTCGACGTGCCGGCCGTGCTCCGCCGCCGCGACGAGGTGATCCACGACCTCGACGACTGCATCGCAGCTCCCGTGGCTCGAGGACCGGGGGATCGAGCTGTTCCGGGGCGAGGGCCGGCTGGTGGGCGAGCGCCGCGTGCGGGTGGGCGAGCGAGGAGCTCGCGGCCCGCAGGGCGGTGATCCTGGCCGGCGGGACGCTGCCGGCGATGCCGCCGATCGAGGGCCTCGACCAGGTCAGCGACGCGTGGACCAACCGCGAGGCCACGACGGCCAAGGAGCTGCCGGACCGCATGGTGATCATGGGCGGCGGCGTGGTCGGCGTCGAGATGGCGCAGGCGTACCAGTCGCTCGGCACCCAGGTCGCGCTGGTCGAGGGCGAGCGGCGGCTGATCCCGCGCGAGGAGCAGTTCGCGTGCGAGCAGGTGACGGACGCGCTCGAGGCGCTCGGCGTCGACGTCCGCCGCGGCCAGAAGGCCGAGAAGGTCGAGCAGGCGGACGACGGCACCGTCACCGTCACCGTCGGCGACGGCTCGCAGGTGGACGGCGACGTGCTGCTCGTCGCGCTCGGCCGCACGCCGCAGACCGAGCAGCTCGGCCTCGAGGACCTCGGCTTCGAGCCGGGGAAGTACGTCGACGTCGACGCCCACTGCCAGGTCCCGGGCCACGACTGGCTCTACGCGATCGGCGACGTCAACGGCCGCGCGCTGTTCACCCACATGGGCAAGTACCAGGCGCGCCTGGCCTGCGACCACATCCTCGGCGAGGAGACCGCGATCGAGCACGGCGCCGACGGCCCGCTCAGCCCGCGCGTGATCTTCACGGAGCCGCAGGTGGCCGCCGTCGGGCACACGAGCGAGACCGCGCGCGAGGCGGGCCTGGACGTCGACATCGTCGAGGTCGGGACCTCCGCCAACGCCGGAGGCTCGTTCTACGGCCGCAACGCGCCGGGTACCTCCCGGCTCCTGATCGACAAGCAGCGCCGCGTCATCGTCGGCGCGACGATCACGGGCGCCGAGGTCGCCGACTTCCTCCACGCGGCCACGATCGCGATCGTCGGCGAGGTCCCGGTCGACCGGCTCCGCCACGCCGTGCCCGCGTTCCCCACGCGCAGCGAGATCTGGCTGAACCTGCTCGAGAAGGCGCGCTGAGCACGCGCGGTCGCGGCCGCCGCGGCGGCGCCGCCGCACGTCAACAGCGGCTGGGTGGGGTTGGCGGGTGCATTTCGTCGACCGTTGGGTCCAGCCGCGGCGGCGAGCGTCGACGAAATCGCACGTCGAGAGGATCGAAACGTCACGCTCGCCAGCGCGGCACCGTCGAGCGTGACGAACTGCGTCCCAGCCGCCTCACCCAGCGCCGTTGACGTTCGCCGGCGCCGGCCCTACGAGCCGAAGAACTCCACGAGGAGCGGGGCGAGGGCGGCGGCTGCCGGGCGGCCCCACATCTGGCCGGCGAGCGTCTCGTGGCGGGCGCCGGGGATCGCGGCGGCGACGGCGCGGGCCGCGTCGCCGAAGAACGGCGGGCTCAGCTCGCCGTGGGCGACGAGCGCGGGCGCGGCGACCCGGGCCGCGCGGTCGCGCGGGACGCCGCCGTCGCCGAGCACGTCGTGGTCGTAGGCGAGCGTCGGGGCGAGCGCCTCGAACTCGGCCCAGGAGGGATCCGCGCGCATGCCCTCGAGCGCCTCGTCCGGCACGCCGGCGTTCGAGAGGAACCAGGCGACCGCGTCGCCACGGCGGCCGGCCGCGAGCAGGTCGTCGAGCCGCTCCCGGTACGCGCGCTCCTCCTCCGGATCGCCGGGCTCGACCGTGAACGGCGGCTCGTACAGCGCCAGCCGCGACACCGGCAGCCCGGCAGCGGCCCCCTCGAGCGCGAGCGCGGCGCCCGAGGACAGCCCGAAGAGACCCACCGGGCCCGCCCGCGGCGTCGATGACCGCGCCGAGGTCCTCGACCTCGCGCGCAACGTCGTACGGCGCCAGTCGCCGCTCAACCCACGGCCGCGGCGGTCGTAGGTGAACACGGTGAAGTGCGGCTCCAGCAGCGCCGCCAGCTCGGGCATCGGGCCGAACGAGCGGTGGCTGAGCGCGCCGTCGACCAGCACGACCGCCGGGCCGTCGCCGGCGCTGCTGTGGGCGATCGGCGTCCCGTCGCGCGAGGTGAGTGAGCTCATATCCGTTGAGACCGCGTGGCGGTGCCGAACTGAGCGCTTAACGAAAGTAGACGCGGAGGGAGCCGCTCGAGGAGCCCTCCTCCGGTGGCCGAAGCCTCCGGTCTCAGGGCGGCGGGCCTCTCACCTCAGTGGCCTCGCTCTCTGCGTCTCTTACCTCCGCGTCTGCGGGGAACCCTCTCCTACCGCCCGGCGGTTTGCAAGCCCTCCCGCACGTCGATCCCGCATGTTGCGGAGAAATCGACACGACGCGGCGGACGGAGCGTCAGCAGCACCCCGCCGAGCACCAGCACGGCGGCGACCAGCTCGCGCGCGGTGAGCGCCTCACCCAGCAGCAGCGCCGCGAAGGCCAGCCCGAAGACCGGGGCGAGCAGCGCGAACGGCGCCACGGTCGAGGCCGGGTAGAGGCCCATCAGCCGCCCCCACAGCCCCCAGCCGACGGTCGTGGCGAGGAAGGCGATGTACGCCACGGCGCCGACCCCGCCGAGGTCGACGCCGGACAGCGCCGCGCCCACCTCGCCCGGCCCCTCGAAGGCCAGCGACATGGCGAACAGCGGCAGCGGCGGGACGACGCACATCCACGTCATGAAGCGCAGCGGATCGGCCGGCGCCGCCTTCTTCAGCGCGAGGTTCCCGATCCCCCACGCGGCCCCCGCGGCGATCACGAGCGCGAAGCCGGCCGCGGTCGCCTCGCCGCTGAGCCCGCCCGCCACGAGCGCGAGCCCGCCGAACGCCAGCGCCAGACCCAATGCCTGCCCGCCCCGGATCCGCTCGCGCAGCACCACCGCCGCGAGCACCACCGTGAACAGCGCCTGCGCCTGGAGCACGAGCGACGCAAGCCCGGCCGGCATGCCCGACGTCCATCCCGACGAACAGCAGCGAGAACTTCACGACGCCGATCGCGACGCCCACCGCGAGCACCCACCGCCACGCCACCTGCGGCATCCCGCGCAGCACGAGCAGCGGCAGCGCGGCGAGCGTGTAGCGCAGCGCGGACAGCAGCAGCGGCGGGAAGTCCTCGAGGCCGACCTCGATGATCACGAAGTTGAGGCCCCAGATCGCGGCGACCAGCACGGCCAGTGCGGTGTGGGTGGGACGCATGACGGCCCAGGATGCCCGCGAATCGACGGAAGTTCCAGTTGCGATTCCTTGGCGGGATCGTAAGCTGTCCTTTCGCATGCTCGACGTCCGCCGCCTGCGCGTCCTGCGCGAGTTCGCCGCCCGCGGCACGATCGCCGCCACCGCCGAGGCCCTCGGGTACACGCCGCCCGCGGTCTCCCAGCAGCTCGCCGCGCTGGAGCGCGAGGCCGGCGTCGACCTGCTCGAGCGCAACGGCCGCATGCGCCGCCTCACCCCGGCGGGCGAGGAGCTGGTCCAGCGCACGGAGGCCGTCCTCAGGGAGCTGGAGGCGGCCGAGGCGGCGCTCGAGCGCACCGCCACGACGGCCGCCGGCGTCCTGCGCGCGGCCGCGTTCCCGAGCGCCCACCGGGCGCTGTTCCCGCCCGCGCTGGCACGGCTCCGCAGCCGCCACCCCGAGCTGGAGCTCCACACCCGCGAGCTGGAGCCCGAGGACAGCATCCCGAAGCTCAAGCTGGGCGAGCTGGACCTCGTGCTCGCCCAGGAGTACCCGTTCGCGCCCGCCACCGCCGACGCCGCGCTCGAGCGCACGCCGCTCCAGGAGGACCCGATCCGCCTCGCCGTCCCCGAGCACGCCGCCACCGGCGACCCCGTGGACATCGCCCGCCACGCCGACGTCCCGTGGGTCGCGGGCCGCCAGGGCTCGTTCTGCCACGCCGTCGTGCTCCACGTCTGCCGCGCCGCCGGCGTCGAGCCCCGCATCACCCACTTCACGAACGACTTCGCGACCGCCTACGGGCTGGTCGCCGCGGGCGCCGGCTTCGCGCTCGTCCCCGATCTGGCCGGCCCGCCCCCGCCCGGCGTGCGGATCGTGGCGACGGGCCAGCCGATCCCCAGCCGCCGCATCTTCGCCGCCGTCAGGGCCGGCAGCGGCGCCCGGCCGGCGATCGCCGCTTGCCTGGACGCCTTGAGGAACCGATAACCAGGCTTGCCACACTGAGAGACCCGATGGAGAGCCGCAACCCCAGCAACTGGCTGCCGCCGCTGCCCCCGCGCGACGGCTACCCGGCGACCGAGCCGGCGCCCGCCCACGCGGCGCCGCCGCCGCGCCACGAGTCGCGCCTGAAGAAGGCGCTCGGGCCGCTCGCGCTCATCGGCGTCATCGCGGTGAAGTACGCGGCGAAGCTCAAGGCGCTGGCGCTGCTGCTCCCGAAGCTGAAGCTGCTCTCGACCTCCGCGTCGATGCTCGTCAGCGTCGCGGCGTACGCGCTGATCTGGGGCTGGAAGTTCGCCGTCGGCTTCGTCGCGCTGCTGTTCGTCCACGAGCTCGGCCACTACATCCAGATGCGCCGCGAGGGCATCCAGCCCAGCTTCATGCTCTTCATCCCGTTCCTCGGCGCCGTGGTCGGCGCCCGCACGCTGGGCGGGAACGCGCTGGCGGAGGCGCGGGTCGGCCTCGCCGGCCCCGTGCTCGGCACGCTCGGCACCGCCGCGCTGATCCCCGTCGCGGAGGCCGCCGACAGCGACCTCCTGCGCGCGCTCGCGTTCACCGGCTTCTTCCTGAACCTGTTCAACCTCGTGCCCGTGCTGCCGCTCGACGGCGGCCGCGCGATGGCGGCGATGGCCCCGTGGATGTGGCTGATCGGGTTCGCCGCGATGGTCGCGATGGTGTTCGTGTGGCCGAACCCGATCCTCTTCATCGTGATCCTCTTCGGCGGGATGGAGACCTGGCGGCGCTGGAAGCAGCGCAAGCAGGGCGAGGAGGGCAACGCCGCCTACTACCGGGTCTCCCCGCGGGCGCGGCTGCTCGTCGGCCTCGTCTACGTCGGGCTGATCGTGGCCTGCGTCCTCGGCATGGACGCCTCGTTCGTGGACCGCAGCAGCGAGCTCTAAGCCCGGCTAGCGGCGGACCGCCCGCTCCATCTCGCGCTTCATCTCCCGCTCCTTGATCGACTGGCGCTTGTCGCCGACGTCCTTGCCGCGCGCGAGCGCGATCTCGACCTTCGCCCGGCCGTCCTTGAAGTAGAGCCGCGTCGGCACGAGCGTCAGCCCCTTCTCGCGCGTCTTGCCGATCAGCCGCTCGATCTCGCGCGCGTGCATGAGCAGCTTGCGCGAGCGCTCCGGCTCGTGGTTCTCGCGCGCGGCCGGCCCGTAGGGCGGGATGTGCACGTTGTGCAGCCAGACCTCGCCGTCGCGCACGGACGCGTAGCCGTCCTTGATCGTCGCCTTGCCGTCGCGCAGCGCCTTGACCTCGGTGCCCTGGAGCACGAGGCCGGCCTCCCACTTCTCGAGCAGGTGGTAGCGGTAGGAGGCCCGGCGGTTGGTGGCGACGTCACGCGGCGGCATCGGCAGCGTTCAAGGTTAGTTCGACGGGCGCGAGGTCCACGCGGCCGCGCGGGGCGTCGACGCGCTCGACCTGGACCACCACGGGGTCGCCGAGGCGGATCGCCGCGCCGCCCTGGGTGCCGACGAGCATCGTCTCGAGCTCGTTGAGCTCCCACCAGTCGCCGCGCAGCCGCCGCACGGGCAGCAGCCCCTCGAACTGGCCGCCGAAGGCGACGAACGCGCCCGCGCCGATCACGCCGGTCACCTCCCCCTCCCACTCCTCGTGCCAGCCGCGCTGGAACAGCTCGGCCTCGAGCAGGAAGCAGCGGGCGATCGCGTCGCCGCGGCGCTCGATCGCCATCGCGTCGCGCTCGCGCATCGAGCACCACTCGCCGGCGCCCTCCATGTCGGAGGCGCGCGGCGGGTCCTCGCCGCCGCCGACCGCGGCCAGCAGCGCGCGGTGGCAGATCAGGTCCGGATAGCGGCGGATCGGCGACGTGAAGTGGGAGTAGCGCGGCGAGCGCAGCCCGGCGTGGCCGACGTTCCTCGGCGAGTAGTGCGCCTGCTTGAGCGTGCGCAGGACGAGCGACGTGAACGCCGCCCGCCCGCGGCCGTCCCGCCGCTTCACCTCGCGGTCCACGAGGTGGGCGATCTCGGCGACCACGTCCGCCGCCTGCTGCGGCGTCATCGCGTCCGGCATCGCGCGGCGTCGGGACGTCGAGCGACTCCAGCTGGTCGGCCAGGCGCTCCACCCGCGCCGGCTCGGGCCGCTCGTGCACCCGGTAGAGCGCCGGCAGCTTCCGCGTCTCGAGCAGCGTCGCCACGGCCTCGTTGGCGGCGATCATCAGGTGCTCGATCAGCCGGTGCGACTCGGTCTGCTCGCTCCACGCCAGCTCGGTGACGTGGCCCTCGCGCCCGAACACGAACTCGGGCTCCTCGGACTCGACGGCGAGCGCCCCGCGCGCCTCGCGCACCTCCTGGAGCGCGGCGGCGACCCGCCGGGCCGCGGCCAGCGGCGCCGCCCACGGCTCCCGCGCCTGCTCCTCGCCGGCGAAGACGCGGTCCACGCGCGGGTAGTCGAGCCGCTCGTCGGAGCGGATGATCGAGCGGTGGAACGCCGAGCGCCGGACCTTCGCGCCCGCGAACTCCAGCTCGACGGTGACCGCGAGCCGGTCGCGGTGCGGGACCAGCGAGCAGGCGTCGTTGGACAGCGCCTCGGGCAGCATCGGCTCGACCGTCCCGGGCACGTAGACGCTGGTGGCGCGCCGGAACGCCTCGCGGTCGACCGCCGACCCCGGCCTGACGTAGTGCGAGACGTCGGCGATGTGGACCCAGACGCGCACGGCGCCGTCGTCGAGCACCTCGGCGGAGATCGCGTCGTCGAAGTCGCGCGCGGTCGGCGGGTCGATCGTGAAGGTCGGCAGCGCACGCAGGTCCAGCCGCCCCTCCGCCTCCTCCTCGGGCGGCCGCTCGGCCGCCGCGCGCGCCTCGCGCTCGACGTGCGGCTCGAAGCGCCGCCGCAGCCCGCGGTCCAGCAGCATCGCCTCGATCACGTCGCGGGCGACGTCCGGGCTGCCGATCCGCCGCAGGATCTTGCCGTGACCGGCGCGCGGGCCCGTGGGGGCCACGAGCACGAGGTCGCCCGGCCGCGCGGCCGAGCCGGCGCGCGGGCGGTCCACGTTCATGCGCCGGCCGCGCTCGAAGAACGCCGTCGCGGTCAGGAAGCGGCCGTGCCGCTCGAGCACGGCCACGACCGGGCCCGCGAGCGGCCGCTCCTCGACCGCGCCGCGCTCCGCGCGGCGGTGCTTCACGTCCCCTTCCGGACGACGGCGCGGACTGCCGCCCGCAGCGCCTCGTCGGGCTTCGTCTTCGGGTCGTCCCGGGCCTGGAGGTCCGGCGCGATGCCGGAGCCCTTCTCGACGCCGCTGCCGATGTTGCGCCCGCTCGGCAGGAAGTACTCGCCGACCGTGATGTCGAGCGCGCCGCCGTTGGTGAGGGGCTCGATCTCCTGGAAGACGCCCTTGCCGAACGTGCGCGTGCCGACCACGGTGGCGCGGTGGCGGTCCTGGAGCGCGCCGGTGACGATCTCCGACGCCGACGCCGACTGGCGGTTGACCAGCACCACGACCGGCACGCGGCGGGAGATCGCGCCGCCCGTCGCCTCGTAGACCCGCTCCGGCCGCGAGCGCCCGCGCGTGGAGACGACCTTGCCGTCGGGCAGGAAGATCGAGGACACGAGCACCGCCTCGTTCAACAGCCCGCCGCCGTTGTCGCGCAGATCGAGCACGACGCCGTCGGCGCCGTCGTCGAGCAGCTTGCGGACGGCCTGCTTGACCTCCCCGTGCGCGCCCGACGTGAAGCCCGCCAGCGCCACGTGGGCGACCTTGCGCTCGCCGAGCCGCTCCATCGAGGACTCCACGACCGGGATGTCCACCTGCGCGCGCTCGAGGCGCACCTCGCGCTCGCGCTTGCCGGTCATCACGGTCAGCGTCACGGCCGTCCCCGCCGGCCCCTTGATCTTGGCCGTCGAGGCCTCCGACGAGTCGCCCGCGATCGAGCGGCCGTTGACGGCGGTCACGACGTCGCCGGGCTCCAGGCCGCCGCGCTTGGCGGGCGAGCCGTCGTAGACGGTCAGGATCCGCAGGCCGCGCGGGGTCTCCTCGACGGTCATGCCGACGCCCTCGAACTGCCCCTCGGTGGCCTCGCGGAAGTCCTTGTAGTCCTCGGGCGAGAAGTAGCTGGAGAACTGGTCGTCCAGCGAGTCGACCGCGCCGCCGATCGACTCGTCGAGCAGCTTGTCGCGGCTCACCTTGCGGTAGTAGTCGCGCTGGAGCAGGTCGACGGCCTCCTCGTAGACCTGGGCGTCGCCGTCGTCGACGAACGCGTCGCGGACGAACCCGGGCAGCGCCGACGGGTGCCCGCCGAGCCAGATCCCCGCCAACAGCAGGACCGGCAGCAGGACGACGAGCAGCGGGACGGGCGAGCGGCGGCGGCGCATGGCGGGCCGCTCACGGTACCGCGGGACGCCTCAAGGCTCCTTTACACGCGCAGGAAGCGGCGCAGCGAGATGCCGGAGCCGAGCGCGGAGACGGCCACGGCGGCGCCGAGCAGGACCGCGATCAGCAGCGGGAAGTTCATCGTGTCCGGCGCGGCCACGAGCGCGAAGTCGGTCTTCAGCGGGTCGACGACCGCGACCTTGACGACGCCGAGCAGCAGCACCCCGAGGACGCCGCCGAGCGCGCCGACGACGACGCCCTCGAGCACGAACGGCCAGCGGATGAACCAGTCCGTCGCGCCGACGAGCTTCATCACCTCGACCTCGCGCCGCCGCGCGTAGAGCGAGAGCCGGATCGTGTTGGCGATCAGCAGCACGGACGCGATCACGAGCAGCGCCGCCAGCAGCGCGGTCGTGAGCTTCACGACGCGCGTGACGGACAGGATCTTGTCCGTGTTCTCCTTGCGGTCGCGGACCTCGTCGATCGCCGGGTCGATCAGCGTCCGGCCGCCGGACGGCGCCACCGGCGACAGCGCGTCGCGCACGGCACCGATGTTCTCCGGGCTGTCGGGCGTGATCCGGAACGTGTCCGGCAGCGGGTTGGAGCCGAGCAGGTCGTAGAAGTCGCCGCGGCCGGCCTCGCGCTCGCGCGCGATCGCCTGCTCCTTGGAGACGAACTCGACCTTGCCGACGTGCGGCGTCTCGTTCTCGATGATGTTGCGGACCCGCGCGACGTCCTTGTCCGTCGCGTTCGACTTCATGAAGACGTCCGCGATCAGCTTCGAGCGCACCTCGTTGGCCGCCCCGGTCGTCGCCTGCACCATCGGGATGAACACGCCGAGCAGCAGCACGGTGACGAGCACGGTGGCGAGCGCGGCGAACGACGGCACGGCGTTGCGCTTGAGCGCCCGCAGCGCCTCGCGGAAGAAGAACCCGATCACGAGTCGCGACCCCACAGGCGGGCGGCGAACTCCTGGGTCGTCTCGCGCGCCGCGTAGCCGCCGACGCGCTCGTCGCGGACCACCTGGCCGTCGGAGAGCTCGATCACGCGGCGGCGCATCCGGTCGACCATCGCCACGTCGTGGGTGGCCACCAGCACGGTCGTGCCCGTGCGGTTGATCCGGTACAGCAGCTGCATGATCCCGATCGAGGTCTCGGGGTCCAGGTTGCCGGTCGGCTCGTCGGCCAGCAGCAGCGGCGGGTGGTTGACGAACGCGCGCGCCACGGAGACGCGCTGCTGCTCGCCGCCGGACAGCTGGTCGGGATACGAGTGCAGCTTCAGCGACAGCCCGGTCAGCCGCAGGATGTCCGGCACCTTCTCGCGGATCTCGCGACGCGTGCCGCCCGTCACCTGGAGCGCATAGGCGACGTTGTCGTAGACCGTCCGGTTCGGCAGCAGCTTGTAGTCCTGGAACACCACGCCGAGGTTGCGGCGGTAGTACGGCACGCGGCGGCGCGAGATGGCCCCGAGGTCGCGCCCCGCGACCGTGATCGCGCCCTCGGTCGGCTCGGACTCCTTGATCAGCAGCCGCATCGTGGTCGACTTGCCGGAGCCGCTGGCGCCCACGAGGAACACGAACTCGCCCGCGCTGGACGGAGAAGGACACGGTCGTCGAGCCCGATGTCCCCGCTCGCGTAGCGCTTGGAGACGTCGCGGAACTCGATCATGGCCCCGGGCGCGGAGCGCGGAGCCGGATCGGGGGCAGGGGCGGCGCCCCTGCGGACATGGCGTTCTGTGGCGGCCATCGACAGCGAGGGAAGGGTACCGGCCCCGCTTCCGGGCCCCTGACAGAAACCCTGCAAGGACTACTCTCCCCCGCATGGCCTCGATCCACAGCTCCTCCCTGCCGAACGGGCTCCCGATCCACCGCGTCGGCATCCCCGGCACGCGCGCACTGACCGTCCTGGTGGCGTTCGACGCCGGCGCGCGCACCGAGCGCCCGGAGGAGAACGGCATGGCCCACTTCCTCGAGCACCTGGTGTTCAAGGGCGGCCAGAAGTACGACGACTACCGCAAGGTCAACGAGACCGCGGAGCGCATGGGGGCCGTGCTGAACGCCTACACGTCGCACGACCTCGTGGCGTTCCACATCACGTGCCGGGCGGAGGTCGCGGCCGAGGCGATCGACCTGCTGACGGACTTCGTCGGCCGCCCGAAGATCGACGCCGGCGAGCTGGACCGCGAGCGCGGCGTCGTGATCCAGGAGATCGCCCGCGCCAACGACCAGCCGTCGGTCGTCGCCGAGCACCTGATCGACCGCGCGGCGTTCGGCGACCACCCGCTCGGCCGGCCCGTCCTGGGCCCCGAGGAGCACCTGCGCAGCTTCACCCGCGACGCGATCGTCGCCTTCCGCAGCCGCCAGTGGGCAGGCGCGCGCGGCGGCGCGTTCCTGGTCGGCAACCTCGACTCGCTGCCCGACGACCGCGAGCTGGCGGAGGACTTCTGCCGCTTCCCGTCGATCTCCTCCAACGGCGCGTTCGAGCCGGCGCCCGAGTTCACGCCGCAGACGCTGGTCGAGGGGCGCGAGTCCAACCAGTCGCACCTGCGGATGTCCTACCGCCCCGCGATCGACCCGCGCGACCAGGCCCAGCGCGCGGCGCTCACCGTCTACTCGACGCTGCTCGGCGGCTCGATGGGCTCGCGGCTGTTCGACGAGATCCGCGAGCAGCGCGGCCTCGCCTACTCGGTCTACTCGGTCGACCACGCGTTCGCCGACGTGCCGATCCTCCAGCTGTCGGCCGGCCTGGAGTCGGGCAAGTGCGTCGAGGCGTACACGCGGATGCGCGAGATCGTCGACGAGCTGCGGGCCGACGGGCCGAAGGAGGACGAGTTCGAACGCGCCAGGGCGTACGCCGCCGGCCGCCGCGTCCTCGCCTTCGAGAACACCAACGCGGTCGCCCGCCACGCGGCCGCGCAGACCGTCGTGTTCGGCCAGGAGGTCGACCCGGACGCCGCCATCCGCGCGCTCGACGAGACCACGCTGGAGCAGGTCACGGACGTCGCACGCGGCGTCTCAGAGGCGATGTCGGTCGCCTGCGTCGGCCCCCACGACACCTCCGAGTTCGCCTGACCGTTGCCTTCGGGCCGGCGCGCGACTACGCTCTCCCGAACACATAACGCGCCGGCCATGCGCCGGCGCTTTCATTTTTGGTGAAGCGGGCGCCGAGGGGGCGTCCGGGTCACTTGAGACGGAGGGTTACAACCGCATGAAGACCTCGCGTGCGCGCAGTGGAGCGCGCATCTTCGGGCTGGCGCTCGCAGTGCTGGCCATCGTCGTACCTGCCGCCCAGGCGGCGCCCAAGGACAAGGACGTCTCCGTCCAGCTGTTCGGCCTCAACGACTTCCACGGCAACCTCGAGCCGCCGACCGGCAGCGGCGGCCTCATCACGCCCGCGCCCGGTCAGGCCGCCGTCCCGGCGGGCGGCGCCGGCTTCCTCGCCAACCAGCTGCGCACGCTGCGCCAGCAGAACCCGAACACGCTGACCGTCTCGGCCGGCGACCTGATCGGCGCCAGCCCGCTGCTCTCGGCGCTGTTCCACGACGAGCCGACGATCGAGGCCATGAACGAGATGGGCCTCGACCTCAACGCCGTGGGCAACCACGAGTTCGACGAGGGCGTCACGGAGCTGCTGCGCATGCAGAACGGCGGCTGCCGGGCCCGCCAACAGCTGCCCCAACGGGACGCTTCGGCGGAGCCGATTTCCAGTTCCTGGCGGCGAACGTGGTCTATCGGGACACGGGCGAGCCGATCTTCCCGCCCTACGCCATCAAGAAGTTCGGCAACATCAAGGTCGGCTTCATCGGTATGACCCTCGAGGGGACCCCCGACATCGTCTCCGCGTCCGGGATCCAGAACGTGACGTTCCTCGACGAGGCGGACACCGCGAACAGATACGCGGCCGAGCTCCGCAACGAGCACGGCGTGCGCGCGATCGTGGTGCTTCTGCACGAAGGCGGCGTCCCGACCCCGTTCGCGGGCATCGACGCCTGCAACGTGTCCGGCCCGATCACCGACATCGTCGACCGGACGGACGACGGCGTCGACCTCTTCATCACCGGCCACACGCACCAGCCGTACGTCTGCTCGGCGGGCAACGGCAGCCTGATCGACGGCCGCCCGGTCACGAGCGCGAGCTCGTTCGGCCGGCTGGTCACCAACATCGGCTTCACGCTCGACCACAAGACGAAGGACATCGAGGCCGTCACGGCCGACAACACGATCGTCACCCGCACGGGGACCCCGGCTGCGGACATCCAGCAGCTGATCGCCGGCTACAACACGCTGGCGGCCCCGATCGCCAACCAGCGCATCGGCCGGATCTCCGCGAACATCCCGCGCGAGACCACGCCGACCCCGCCCGGACCGCTGGGTCTGAACCCGCTCGGCTACCTGATCGCCGACGCGCAGCTCGCGGACACCGACGACGCGAACCGCGGTGACGCGGACATCGCCCTGATGAACCCGGGCGGCGTCCGTGCCGACCTGACCTTCGCGTCCTCGCCGGCGGGCGAGGGCGACGGAGTGGTCACGTACGGCGAGGCGTTCAGCGTCCAGCCGTTCAACAACATCGTGGTGACGAACACGTTCACGGGCGCGCAGCTCCTCGACGTCCTCAAGGACCAGTGGTGCTCCGGCCCGCGGACCGTGCTGTTGCCTTCGGCCAACCTCACGTACACGTACGACCAGTCGGACGCGGCCGCGCTCAACGGCGTGGCGTGCAGCCCGAGCGTGCCGAACCCGGTGTCGGACGTGCGCATCAACGGCGTGCTGGTCGACCCGGCGGCCACGTACCGGGTGACGACGAACAACTTCCTCGCCGACGGCGGGGACTCGTTCGCATCGCTGCGCGCGGGCACGAACCGGACCTCGCTGCCCGACTTCGACGTCGACTCGCTGGTCCGCTACCTCGAGCCCACGCTCACGGGGGCCGCGATCGGGCCGCCGCCGCTGAACCGCATCACGATCAACCCGTAGCCGATCGAGGCCAGGGGCGCCGCCCGCGCGGCGGCGCCCCGGGCTTGCCGCCCGGCGCCCGGTCGTGGACAATCCGCGGCCGGGTGACCGAGGCGGGTCTCAACCACCGCGAGCTCGAGCGCTACGTCCAGCGGATCGCGGATCGCTGGCCGGTGCAGCGTGCCCTGCTGGGCGGCGCGCGGGTGGCGGACGTCCGCGGGGCGCCGGCGCAGCGCGAGCGCGGCCCCGAGTACGTCGTCGTGCTGGTGAGCGAGCAGTTCGACGGCGTGCCCTGGCTGGAGCGCGTGTACGTGGCCGGGACGCTGTGGGACGCCTACGAGATGGGCGCCCCAGCGGACATCCACGCCTACACGGCGGCGGAGTTCGAGCGCAGGCGGGCGCAGCTCCCGGCCGTGCGCGAGGCCGCCGAGGACGGCCTCGAGCTTCTGACAGTCTAGTTTCGCCTGCCAGGCGAGCGAGCTCCTTCGTCGCCGCTCGCCTTCGGCGACGTTACAGGGCGACCATCCGCTCGATCGGCAGCCGCGCGCGCTCGGCGATCGCGGCCGGCACCTTCACGACGGGCGCCATGTCGCGGAGTGCGTCACGCACCTTCGGCAGCGTGATCATCTTCATGTAGCGGCAGCTGGCGGCCTCGTTGGCGGCGACGAAGTCGACGTCGGGCCGCGCCTCGCGCAGCGGGTACAGCATGCCGGTCTCCGTCGCGACGATCGCCGTGGTGCCCGGCGCCGCCGTCCTGGCGTAGCCCAGCATCCCGCCCGTGGAGAGCATGTGGACGCCCTCGGCGGCCACGTCGCCGGCGGCGACGTACTCCATCACCGAGGTGGAGCAGCCGCACTCGGGATGGATCAGGAAGTCCGCGCCCGGGTGGGCCTCGCGCATCGCGCTGATGTCGCTCGGCCGGATGCCGGCGTGCACGTGGCACTCGCCGTCCCAGACGTGCATCTTGCGGCCCGTCGTCTTCTCGACGTAGGCGCCGAGGAACATGTCCGGGCCGAACAGGATCTCCGTGTCCTCGCCGTGCTCGCGGTAGATGTGCTCGACGACCGCGACGGCGTTGGAGGACGTCACGCAGTAGTCGGTCTCCGCCTTGACCTCGGCCGAGGTGTTGACGTACATGACGACGATCGCGCCGGGGTGCTTGGCCTTCCAGGCGCGCAGCTGGTCGGCGGTGATGCTGTCCGCCAGCGAGCAGCCCGCGCCCATGTCGGGCAGCAGCACGGTCTTCCCGGGCGAGAGGATCGAGGCCGTCTCGGCCATGAAGTGCACGCCGCAGAAGACGATCGTGTCCGCGTCGGTGGCCGCCGCCTGCTGCGACAGCCCGAGCGAGTCGCCGACGAAGTCCGCGACGTCCTGGACCTCGGGCAGCTGGTAGTTGTGGCCGAGGATCACCGCGCCGCGCTCCGCGGCGAGCGCGCGGACCTCGGACTGGAGCTGGGGGATGCTCTCGAGGGTGAGCAGGGTCATGGGAGCGTCTCCAGGATGAGAGAGAGGTCGAGCCCGGGGGCTGAGTGGGTGAGCGCCCCCATCGACACGTAGTCTAGACCAGAAATGGTCGCATAGACCAAAACCGTGTCGGGGTCGATCCCGCCGGACGCCTCCAGCTCCGCACGGCCGCCCACGCGGGCGACCGCGGCGCGGATCTCGTCCGGCGTCATGTTGTCCAGCAGGAGCCGCGGCGCGCCGGCCTCCAGCGCCTCGTCGATCTCCGCCTCGCTGGAGACCTCGACCGCCAGCGGGAGGTCCGGCCGGGCGGCGCGCGCCGCCCGCACGGCGGCGCCGACGCCGCCCGCCATCGCGCTGTGGTTCTCCTTGATGAGGACGAAGTCGTAGAGCCCGGCACGGTGGTTGACGCCGCCGCCGTGCGCCACGGCGGCCTTCTCGAGCGAGCGCAGGCCGGGCGTGGTCTTGCGGGTGTCGAGCAGCTTCGCCGCGCCGCCGGCCTCCTCGATCCGCCGCACGATGCTCGCGGTGAGCGTCGCGATGCCCGACAGCCGCGTGAGGAAGTTCAGCGCCGTGCGCTCGCCCATCAGCAGCGCGCGCGCCGAGCCCTCCGCCCGCAGCACGCCGGCGCCCGCCTCGCGCCACTCGCCCTCGGGGCCGAGCCGCTCGATCCCCACGCCGGGATCGAGCGCGCCGCAGGACCTCCTCCGCGACGCCGAGCCCGGAGATCACGCCCGGCGCCTTCTGGCGGATCGTCGCGCGCGCCCGCGCATCGACGGGCACGGTCGCCTCCGTCGTCGCGTCGCCGTCGCCGACGTCCTCGGCGAGCGCGCGGTCGATCAGGTCCGAGAAGCCCTGCAACTAGCGGGTGGCCTTGGCGTTCGCCTCGAGCCAGGCGCGGACGAAGCCGTCGAGGTCCCCGTCGAGGACGCGCTCCGCGCTGCCGACCTCGAAGTCCGTGCGGTGGTCCTTGACCATCGTGTACGGGTGCAGGACGTAGGAGCGGATCTGCGAGCCGAAGTTGACGTCCTGCGCCTCGCCGCGCTCCTTGGCGATCTCCTCGGCGCGCCTGCGCTCCTCCAGCTCGACGAGCCGGGAGCGCAGCATCGCCATCGCCGTCGCGCGGTTGGCCGACTGCGAGCGCTCGTTCTGGCACTGCACGACGACGCCGGTCGGCTTGTGGGTGATGCGGACCGCCGAGTCGGTCTTGTTGACGTGCTGGCCGCCGGCGCCGGAGGCGCGGTAGGTGTCGACCTGGAGGTCGTCGTCGTCGATCTCGACGTCGCCCGCCTCCTCCACCACCGGCGAGACCTCGACGCCCGCGAACGACGTCTGGCGGCGGTTCGCGGAGTCGAACGGCGACAGGCGCACGAGCCGGTGCACGCCCTTCTCGGCCGAGTAGAGGCCGTAGGCGTTCTCGCCCGACACGCGGAAGGTGGCGGACTTGATCCCGGCCTCCTCCCCCGCGCTCGGCCTCCAGCAGCTCGACCTTGAAGCCGCGGCGCTCCGCCCAGCGCATCATCATCCGCAGGACCATCTCCGCCCAGTCCTGGGCGTCCGTGCCGCCCGCGCCGGCGTTGACCGTGACCAGCGCGTCGCCGGCGTCGTACTTGCCCGAGAACAGCCGCTCCTCCTCGAGGGCGGCGAGGCGCGACTCGACGGACGCGAACGCCTCCTCCAGCTCGGAGGCCAGGTCCGGGTCCTCGTCCGTGAGCTCGGCGAGCCCCTCGAGGTCGTCGGCGTCGGACTGGAGCTTCGTGAACGCGTCCAGGCGCCGCTGCGTGCGGGTGTGCTCGGCGCTCGTCTTGGCGGCGGCGTCCGGTTCGTCCCAGAACCCCGGCGCGCCCATCTCGGCTTCGAGCGCGGTCAGGCGCTCCCGCAGGGCAGCGGGGTCAAAGGTAGTCCGCGAGCAGGGACACTTGCTCGCGGATGGTGGCCAGCCGCTGGGGCGTGGGCTGGGATGCGGACGGCGCGGCCATGTGGATCAGTGTACGGCGAGCGCCTCGACGAACGCGCGGGCGAGCGGCGTGGCGCCCGTGGCGGGCAGCAGCGCGTACACGTCGCGGCGCGGGCCGTCGCGCAGCGGCTCGACGGCGATGCCGTGGAACTCCTCGGCGAGCCAGGCCGGGCTGATCGTCACGGCCAGGCCGGCGGCCACCATGCCGCGGTTGGCGAGCGGGTCGCGCGAGACGTAGCGGATCGCGGGCGTGAACCCCGCCTTCTCGCACGCCCGCGCGATCAGGCCGCTTCGCGACGGCGCGACCCAGGTGTGCCCGGCGAGCTGCGCCAGCCGGATCGGCCCCTTGCCCGCGAGCGGGTGGTCGAGCGGCAGCAGCGCGGAGAACGGCTCGTCGCCGAGGTCGGCGCGCTCGGTGCCCTCGGGCTCGCGGCGCGCCTGCGCGGGGTCCTGGAAGTTGAGCGACACGTGCGCGGCGCCGGACTGCACGAGCGAGACCAGCTCGTCGGACGTGCCCTCCATCGACGTCCGCCTTGAGATCCCGTCGCTGGGCGGTGAGCCGGGCGACCGCCTGCGGGACGCGCGTGGCGAGCGCGCTCGGGAACGCCGCGACGCGCAGGAGCCGCGCGTGCTCGGCCACGATCTCGTCCAGCTGGTCCGAGGCGAGCGCGAGCCGGTCCGCGACGACGTCGGCGTGCGCGAGCAGGAGCTCGCCCGCTCCGGTCAGCGACAGGCCGCCCGGGCCGCGGTCGAGGAGCCGGGCGCCGAGCTGCCGCTCCAGCGCGGCGATCTGCTGCGACACGGCCGGCTGCGTGAGCGCGAGCGCCTCGGCGGCGCGGGAGAAGGACGCGTGCCGCGCGACCTCGCGGAACGTGAGCACGCGGCGCGGATCCAACATCAGGTGAGCTTATCGCATGGTGGAAACGATGATTTGAGATTATGCCGGCGAAGGCGCATGCTGCATGCATGTTCATCGCCCTCCCCATCGCCCACTCCGCCACCCGCCGCGCCGTCGAAGGCGCGCTCAAGGGTGACCGCGTGCGGCCGCCCCGCCGGTAGCTCCCTCAGAGGTGTCCGCGGCGCCGCTCAGGCGGCGCCGTGGCACTTCTTGAACTTCTTGCCCGACCCGCACCAGCACGGGTCGTTGCGGCCGAGCTGGTCGTGCTCGTCGACGCGCCGCTGCGTCACGGTCGCCGGCGCCTCGCCGCCCTCGCCCTCGTACGCCTCGCCGTACGCGCTCGGCTGGTCCTCGAACGTGCCGCCCGAGTACTCGAGCGCCGCGCGGCCGCCGCCGGCCTGCTGCGGCGGCAGGGCGCCGTCGGGGTCCTCGCCCTCGATCTCCACCTCGACGTTGTAGATCATCCGCGCGAAGTCCGACCAGATGGTGTTCATCAGGTCCTGGAAGAGCGTGAACGCCTCGTTCTTGTAGGCGACGATCGGCTCGATCTGCGCGAACCCGCGGAGGTGGATGCCCTCGCGCAGGTAGTCCATGTCGTAGAGGTGCTCGCGCCAGCGCTGGTCGATGATCTGGAGCAGCAGGTAGCGCTCGAGCGTGCGCATCAGCTCCTCGCCGAGCTCCTGCTCGCGCTCGTCGTAGAGCTTCAGCGCGTCCTCGGCGAGCAGCCGCTTGAGCTCCTCGCGGTCGATCGCCTCGCGGTCGATCTCGTCCGGGCCGAAGTCGACGTGGAAGATCTGGTCCAGCTGCGACCACAGCTCGTCGAGGTCCCAGTCCTCGATGTAGTCGCCGGGCGTGTACTGCTCGACGAGGTTGCCGATGACCTCCGAGATCTGCTCGCGCGCGATCGGGCCCATGTCGCGGCCCTCCAGCACCTCGTCGCGGTACTGGTAGACGATCTCGCGCTGCTGGTTCATCACGTCGTCGTACTCGAGGACGCGCTTGCGGATGAGGAAGTTCTGCTCCTCGACCTTGCGCTGGGCGCCCTCGATCTGCTTCGAGAGCATCTTGGCCTCGATCGGCTCCTCCTCGCCCTCCTCGGTGGTCGGCCCGAGGCGGTCGAGGATGCGGTAGATGCGGTCGCCCGCGAACAGGCGCACGAGGTCGTCCTCGGCGGACAGGAAGAAGCGCGACTCGCCCGGATCGCCCTGGCGGCCGGAGCGGCCGCGGAGCTGGTTGTCGATCCGGCGCGACTCGTGGCGCTCGGTGCCGCAGATGAACAGGCCGCCGGCGGCGAGCACCACCTCGCGGTCCTCCTCGACCTTGGCCTCGATGCTCGGCAGGACCTGCGCGAAGCGCTCGTCGTAGTCGGGGTCGCCCGGCCTGAGGCCGAGCTTCGCGAGCTCGAGCCGCGTGAGGTGCTCGGGGTTGCCGCCGAGCTTGATGTCCACGCCGCGGCCGGCCATGTTGGTGGCGATCGTGACCGCGCCGGACCGCCCGGCCTCGGCGATGATCTCGCCCTCGCGCTCGGCGTGCTCGGGCTTGGCGTTGAGCACCGTGTGGGTGACGCCGCGGCGGCGCAGCTCCTGTGACAGGACCTCGGAGACCTCGACGGAGATCGTGCCGACGAGCACCGGCTGGCCGGCCTCGTTGCGCTCCGTGATCTCGCGCGCGACGGCGGCCCACTTGCCGCCCTTGGTCTTGAAGATCTGGTCGTTGCGGTCCGCGCGGACCATCGGCCGGTTGGTCGGGATCTCGACGACCGGCAGCTTGTAGATCTTCATGAACTCGTTGGCCTCGGTCAGCGCCGTGCCCGTCATGCCGGCCAGCTTGTCGTACATGCGGAAGTAGTTCTGGAGCGTGATCGTGGCGAGCGTCTGGTTCTCCTCCTGGACCCGGACGCCCTCCTTCGCCTCCACCGCCTGGTGCAGGCCCTCCGACCAGCGGCGGCCGTCCAGGATCCGGCCCGTGAACTCGTCGATGATCTTCACCTCGCCGTCGACGACCGCGTAGTCGACGTCGCGCCTGTAGAGCGACTCGGCCTTCAGCGACTGGATGAGGTGGTTGACGAGCGGGCCGTTCTCGGCCTTGTACAGGTGGTCGATGCCGAGGAACTTCTCGGCCTTGGCGACGCCGCGCTCGGTCACCGAGACCGTCTTGTGCTTCTCCTCGAACTCGTAGTCGTACTCGGCGACGAACCCCTTCTTGGTGCGCGGATCCATGCCCTCGGGCTTCTTGCCCGGCTCCAGCAGCGGCGCCAGCTTGGCGAAGCGGGCGTAGTAGTCGGCGGCCTGCTCGGGGGCGCCGGAGATGATCAGCGGGGTGCGCGCCTCGTCGATGAGGATGTTGTCGACCTCGTCGACGATCCCGAAGTGGTGCATGCCGATCGGCCGGCCGTCCTCGCCGACGCGGCCGCCGTGCTGGACCTTCTCCTCCAGCGTCGTGGCCATGTTGTCGCGCAGGTAGTCGAAGCCGAACTCCGAGTTGGTGCCGTACGTGATGTCGGAGGCGTAGGCGGCGCGCTTCTCCTCGTAGGGCTGCATGTTCTGGAGCACGCCGACCGTGAGCCCGAGGGCGTTGTAGAGCGGGCTCATCCACTCCGCGTCGCGGCGGGCGAGGTAGTCGTTGACGGTGACGAGGTGGACGCCCTTGCCCGCCAGCGCGTTCAGCACGACGGGGAGCGTGGCGGTCAGCGTCTTGCCCTCGCCGGTCTTCATCTCCGCGATCGCGCCGCCGTGCAGGACCATGCCGCCGATCATCTGGACGTCGAAGTGGCGCATCTGGAGCGTGCGCCTCGACACCTCGCGGACGAGCGCGAAGGTCTCGGCCAGCAGGTCGTCGAGCGACTCGCCGTTGCGGGCGCGCTCGCGCAGCTGGTCGGCGTGCTCGCGCAGCTCGTCGTCGTCGAGCAGCTCCAGCTCCGGCTCCCATGCGTTGATGGCGTCGACGCGCTTGGCGTAGCGCTTGAACTGCTTGCCTTCGCCCAGGCGCAGGGCGCGATCGAGGAGCGTCATGGCTCCAAGGATAGAGGGGGACGGCCCCCCTCCACCCGCCTCGTTCGCGCCCTCAGATCGCGGGCAGCGTGCCCGGCGCGGCGGGGCCGGTCTCGCCCGCGGGCGGCGGCATCTGGCCCGCGGCGGCGCGCTGCTCGCGGCGCCGGCGGCGCTTGTCCCGGTGCTTCTTCACCTGGCGCGCGAGCTCGTCGGCGATCAGGTTGATCGAGTGCTTGATGTCCCGTGAGGACTCGGTCGCCCGGAGCGTGACGCCCTTGAGGTGGAGGGTCGCCTCGGCCACCTGACCGTCGGGGTTCGCCGGGTTGCGCTCGGACGAGAGCTCGATCTCGAGTACCGCCAGCTCGGAGACCTGCTTGCCCACCTTCTCGAAGCGCTTCGCGATGACCTCGCGAAGCTCGTCGGTGACCTGAAGGTTGCGTCCCTTGACCTCGATCTTCATGGGACTCCTCTCTCCGGGCGTCCGGGGGTCGGCTTTCATGGATCGTAGATGAGATTCGCGACGTCGGGGCGGGCCCGGCGGCCCGTTCGTGCAATTGCGCTCAACCATTCGGCGCAGCGGCCGAGGATTCATCTGTGCGCACGATCGCTCAGGTCCCCTCGGAGCGGCCGGAGCTGGCGGTCGTCCGCCACCCGATCGCCGACTCGCGCAACAACGTCGTCGGCTACGAGCTGCGCTTCGGCGGCTCGATCGACCTCGGCGATCCCGTCATGGACGCCAAGGCCACCTCCGCGCTGCTGGTCGACGCGTTCGGCGACATCGGGCTCGAGCAGCTGGCGGGCCGCCACCCCGCGTGGCTCACGATCGCGCGCAACTTCCTGGTCGAGATCGGGCCGCCGCCCGTGCGACCCGACCGCGCGGTGCTCCAGATCGCCGCCTATCCGGCGCAGGACGACCTCCTGATGGTGCTCCAGCAGCTCGGCCGCAGCGGCTACACGATCGCGCTGGACGAGTACGACGGGCGCGACGACATCGGCACGCTGATGGCGCTCTGCTCGATCGTGCGGGTGGACGTGGGCTCGGTCGGCCTCGACGCGCTGCCCGAGATCATCGAGGGGCCGCGGCTCCAGAAGGCGCTGCTGGTCGCGACCGGCGTGCCGGACCACGAGACCTTCGGCGTCTGCCGGGAGCTCGGCTTCACCTACTTCGAGGGCGAGTACTTCGCCCAGCCGCGGCTGTTCCGGCGCGCCGGCGTGGCGACGGCCGGCATGGGCTCGCTGCGGCGGCTGGCCGAGCTGACCGCCGGCGACGTCTCCTTCGAGGACCTCGAGCAGATCATCTCCTCCGACGTCGGCCTGTCCCTGAAGCTCCTGCGCTACGTCAACTCGGCGTTCTTCGCGCTGCCGCGCACGGTCAGCTCCGTGCGCGAGGCGCTGACGCTGCTGGGCGCCCGCACCGTGCGGCGCTGGGCGGTCGTCATGGCGATCTCGGCGCTGCCCGACGTGCACGACGAGCTGGTGTCGCTGGCTCTGCGCCGGGCGCGGATGTGCGAGGTGCTGGCCGGCAGCGCGCTGCCCGAGGAGCGCGAGACGCTCTTCACGATCGGCCTGTTCTCGGTCGCCGACGCCCTGCTCGACGCCCCGATGGCCGAGGTGTTGAGCTCGCTCCCCTTCACCGAGGAGATCCAGGCGGCGCTGCTGCGCCGCGAGGGCGCCAAGGGCGAGCTGCTGTCCGCGGTGATCTCCTACGAGCGCGGAGAGTTCCCCGAGCTCCACAGCCCCGGCGTCTCTCTGGCGAGCGCATACCGCGCGGCGCTGGAGTGGGCCGAGGACGCCGGCCGCGCGATCGACTAGCCGCGCTCCGCCCCGCCCCGCCCCGCCGCCCCGCAAGCCGTCCCGGCTCGCCAGCCGTCCCGCCGCGCGGTGCGTCTTGAACGGCTCTTGTAAGGGGTGAGGGATCGGGTGCGGGCGACGAGAACGGTGGTCAACGTCGTAACGCCGGCCCCGGTGAGCTCCCATTACGACGTTGACCACCGTATGGGTGGTCAACGTCGTAACGGCCACCGATCAGCCCGGCGCGTTACGACGTTGAACACCGCGGCCGGGCCGACCACCTCCCCACCCAGCCGAAGTAGACGCGCCGCACCGCGCCGGCCACCCGCGGCAGGGCGCAACACAACGTGGCGCGCGCGCCCTCAGAGCGTCCGCGCGTAGCTCACCGCGCCGACCCACTCGCAGCCGCCGGCCACGAGCGCGCGGGCGCAGGCGTCGAGCGTCGCGCCCGTCGTGTGGACGTCGTCGAGGAGCAGCGCGCGCCCGGGCGGCGGGCGCGCGCAGCTCGATCGCGAAGCGGTGGGGGTCGCGGCGCTCGGCCCGTGCGCGCGCCGACCTGCCGGCGGCCGCCGTGGCGGCGGAGGCAGGCCTCGACCGGCAACCCGACCCGTGTGGCCGCCGCGGCGGCGAGGAGGCCCGCGGGGTCGAACCCGCGGCGGCGGCGCCGGCCGGGGTGCGGCGGCACGGGGACGATCGCGTCCGCGGCCCGGAACGGCGGCGGCAGGTTCGCGGCCATCTGCGCCGCCATCAGCCCCGCGAGCGGGAGGGCGCCGCGGAACTTCAGCGCCTGCACCAGCTCACGCGCCACGCCCTCGTAGGCGAGCGGCGCCCACGCCGCGGCGAACGCCGCGCCGGCCGCCGGGCAGCCGCTCCGGCGATGGCGGGGCAGCGCGCAGCGTGGACAGCCGCGGCGCAGCCACGGCAGCGCCCGCATGCACGCCGCGCAGATCAGCCGGTCCGCCTCGCCGAGCGGCGCGCGGCACGCCGCGCAGACCGGCGGTGCGATGAGGGCGACGAGCTCGGCGACGGCACGAATCGACATCGCCGCCCACCCTCGCGCGGATCGCGTGACGGATCACCACGCGACCGTCACGAAACAGTGCCGATCGGCCGACGAGATCGCGCGGGCGGGGGCGCCGAGCCGTCGCGGGCGGCGCGAGCGTCGGCGCGGGCACGGCGTGCGCGCCGAGACGAGCGGCGAGGGCCGCGATCACGCGGCGGCGGCGCCGAGCCGCGACGACGCGCTCACGTGTCGTCACAATCGTTCGCCGGACGTGGACGTCCCCGTCGACACCTCGTGGACCTTCGGGCCGATCGTGCTGCTCGCGCTGGTCGCGTACGCGGCCGTGTACACGCTGCGGTGGCGGCGCTCGCGGGAGCAGGGCGGCGCGCGGGCGGCGTCGTACGGGCGGCTCGCGCTGTGGTGGGCGGGGATCGCGGGGCTGTTCGCGGCGCTGGTCTCGCCGCTCGACCGCCTCGGCGAGCAGCTGGCGACCGCGCACATGCTCCAGCACCTGCTGCTCGCGGACCTCGTGCCGATCATGTTCACGCTCGCGCTGACGAAGTGGATCCTGCGGCCGGTCACCCGCCAGATCCACCGGATCGAGCGCGCGGCGGGGCCGTTCGGCCACCCGGCGTTCGGCGTCGTGGCCTACGTCGGCGCGATGTGGCTGTGGCACGTGCCCGCCCTGTACGACGCCGCGCTCGACCACACCGCCATCCACGTGCTCGAGCACCTCAGCTTCGCCGCCGCCGGCCTCCTGTACTGGTGGCACCTGCTGTCGCCGATCCGCTCGCGCCTGCGCCTGGCCGGCCTCGGGCCGATCCTGTACATGGCCTCGACCAAGATCCTCGTCGGCTTCCTCGGCGTCCTGCTGACCTTCTCGCCCGACCTGCTGTTCGACGCCTATGACGTCGCGGGCACGCGCTGGGGACTGAGCCCGCACGAGGACCAGCAGGTGGCCGGCCTCGTGATGGCGCTGGAGCAGTCGCTCGTGATGGGCGTCGCGCTCGCGTACCTGTTCTTCCGCATGCTCTCCGAGTCGGAGGCGGAGGACCAGCGGGCCGAGCGCTACGGCGCGGCGTAGGGCCGCGCCGGCTCGCGGGCAGCGAGCACGCGGAGGTTGCGCGCCGCGCGCAGCGCCAGCCCGCCGGCCATCGCCGCCGCCGCGCCCAGCCCGATCACGTCGAGCAGCGAGAACCCGAGCCCGCCGACCGTCGCCTCCAGTCCGGCGCCGCAGGCGAGCAGCGTGTTCACGACGATCAGCGCGAGCCGCGCCTCGGTCGGCCCGAGCCGCCCGTAGCCGAGCGAGAAGACGCCGAACGCCTGCGTCTCGAGGTAGGTGTTGATCGACAGCACGAGGTAGACGACCACGATCGCCAGCCCCGTGAGCAGGAGCATGTACGGCGACAGCCCGAGGCCGAGGCCGATGACCGCGGTGGCGACGGCGTCGACGAGGTGGTCGAGGTAGTAGCCGTACGTCGGCCGCTCGGCGCGGCGCACGCGGGCCAGCGTCCCGTCGAGCGAGTCGCCGAGCCAGTGCACGACGAGCAGCCCGCTCGCCGCCCACAGCCACGCGCGGTCGCCGTTGGAGAGCACGTAGGCGGCGGCGATCCCGAACGCGGCGAGCACGCCGAGCAGGGTCATGTGGTCCGGCGTGACCCGCGCCGGCACGCGGCGCGCCAGCCACTCGAGCACCCGCGCCTCTTGGCGGGCGAGCAGGAAGGTCTTCTCGCGGGGGGCGGTCATGAGCGATCTCCTTGTTGACCGACGTTCAACAAGAGGTACGCCGTCGGCGGCCGACGGTTACGGCGGGCGGTGACGAGGCGCCGAGCCGCCGCGGCCGATGGTGACGAGCCGGCCTCAGCCCTCGAGCACTGCGCCGTCCTCGATCGCGCCGCTGCCCGTCACCCTCGGCACGCACGACCACGGTCCCGCGCACGACGACGTCGCGCCCGAACGCCACGTCCCCCTCGACCGAGATCCGCTTGCACTCGACCAGCGAGGGCGCCCCCGAGCCGAACCGCTCGTCGAAGTCCGCGAGCTTCTTGAAGAACTCGTCGTCGAGGTCGACCACCGGCGGCGTCCCGGACCGCCGCTCGTCCAGCTCGACACGCGCGTCGTCGTGGAGCACGTAGGCGTCCGAGCGCAGCGCCAGCAGGTCCTCGGTGGTCTTGACCGGCGAGAAGCGCGTCCGCGGCACGCGCAGCGGCCGGGCGCCCTCGAACACGCCGATCGCCGCGCCCATCGCCGTCTCGAGCTGGAACACCTCGGGCGAGCTCTTGTCCCCCGGGTCGACCGTCTTCTTGTTGACGATCAGCGGCAGCCCGAGCACGCCCTCGCGCTCCTCCAGCAGCGACTTCAGCGCGCCCAGGTCGACCCACAGGTTGTTCGTGTTCACGTAGCGGTGGCGGCCGATGTCCTGGAGCGCATCGAGGTCCTCGTCCGGCGTCTGCGCCGTCTCGCGGAGCAGGTAGCGATCGCCCTGCCGGGCGATGTGCCCGCCCTTGCGATCGGCCTCCGTGCGGTCGGTGACCTCCATCACGAACGGGATCTCCTCGCGCGCCATCCACGCCAGCACCCGCGGCTCCAACACGGCGGCCAGGTTGTCCGAGTTGGAGATGAACGCGTAGCGGAAGCCGGCGTCGAGCAGCGCGTCCAGCATCCCCGAGGTGAGCATCGCCGTGTAGAGGTCGCCGTGGCCGGGCGGGCACCACTCCTGCGACGGGTCGGCCTCCCACGAGACCGGCTCCAGTGAGTCCACCAGCAGCTTCGGCTCCTTGTGCTGGACGAAGTCCGCCGGCACGTCGGACGACAGCTCGTCGTACGCCGACAGAGCCTCGAGCGACTCGTCGCGCGTGTAGAACGAGTTCATCAGCACCAGTGGCACCGGCGCCCCCGCCCGCTCGCGCAGGGAGGCCACCTGCCGCGCGACCACGTCCAGGAACGTGAGCCCGTCCTTGGCCTCGATCAGCGACTTGGCCCGCGTCATGCCCATGCTCGTGCCGAGCCCGCCGTTGAGCTTCAGCACCACGGCCTCCCCGAGCGGGCCCTCCTCGTCCGGCAGGTCCTCGAGCGAGACGACGTCCTCGACCGGCTCGATGTCGGACTCGGGCAGCATCCCGGTCTCGCCGCTCTCGAGCTGCTCGTAGTAGTGGCGGAACGTGCGGATGGCCGCGTCCGGCAGCCCCTCCGCCTCCATCTTCTCGACGCTGTTCCGCAGCCCCTCGGCGCTCACGCGGCGCGAGGCTAGCGGACGGTGGCCCCCGTCCGCGCCGCCGCCAGCGCGCTCTCCAGCGCCGCGGCGAGCCGGTCCACGTCGTCGTCGGACGTCGACCAGTTCGAGAACGACACCCGCGCCGCGGCCACGCCGTGCCAGCGCGTGCCGCCCAGCCACGCCTCGCCGGAGTCCTGCACGCCGGCGACGACGTCGTCCGTCACCGCGTCGTCGTCGTCGAAGCGCAGCAGCACCTGGTTGAGCACGACGTCGTTGAGCACGGCGGCGCCGTCGAGCCGCCCCATCGCGTCCGCGAGCCGCCGCGCGTGGCCGCAGCAGCGCTCGACCAGGTCGGCGATGCCGCGCCGGCCGAGGTTGCGCAGCGCCGCGTAGACCGGGATCTGCCGCCCGCGGCGGGACATCTCCGGCGTGCGCGAGAGCCCGCCGTCCGCGTCGCCGAGGTAGTCCGCGGTCGCGCTCATCGCGGCCGCGTGCGCCTCCGCGTCGGCGACGATCGCGACGCCGCAGTCGTACGGCACGTTGAGCCACTTGTGGGCGTCGACCGCCCACGAGTCGGCCCCGTCGGCACCGGCGACGTGCGAGCTGAGCTGCCGCGACGCCGCCGCCCACAGCCCGAACGCGCCGTCGACGTGCACCCACGCGCCGGCCTCCTTCGCCGCGGCGACGATCGGCAGCATGGGATCGCAGGCGCCGGTGTTGACGTTGCCCGCCTGCGCGCAGACGATGGCCGGCCCCTCGCCGCCGCGCAGCACGCCGGCCAGGCCGCCGGGCTGCATGGCGCCGTTGGCGTCGACCGGCACCCGCACGACCCCCGCGGAGCCGAAGCCGAGGATGCGCAGCGCCTTCAGCAGCGACACGTGCGCCTCCTCGCCCGCCACCACGCGCACGGGCGGCGCGCCCGTGAGGCCGTGCTCCTCGACGTCCCAGCCCGCGTCGGCGAGCACGCGGTGCCGCGCCGCCGCCAGCCCGACCAGGTTCGCGACCGTCGCGCCCGTCACGAACCCGACGCGCGAGTGCTCCGGCAGCCCGAGGACGTCGACCAGCCAGCGCGCGGCGACGTCCTCGACCGCCGCGCCCGCCGGCGACGGCACGCGCCCGAAGTGCGGGCCGTCCCACGTGCTCACGAGCCAGTCCGCGGCCACGCTCACCGGCAGGGCGCCGCCGGTCACGAAGCCGAAGTAGCGCGGACCGGCGGTGGCGACCATGCCCGGCTCGATGCCGGCGATGGCGTCCAGCACGAGCGCGGCGTCGTCACCCGTGTCCGGCAGCGGGCCGTCGAGCATCGCGAGCACGTCCTCGTAGCCCAGCGACGCGCCCACCCGCCGCTCCGGCAGGGCGGCGAGGTACTCCTCGGCGATCTGGGCGGCGCGGTGGAGCAGGCCCATGAGCGGCGACCCTACCGGCCCGGCACCCAGCTGGAGAGATATTCGGCCTGCTCGGGCGTCAGCTCGTCGATCTCGACGCCGAGCGAGGCGAGCTTCAGCCGAGCGACCTCGCGCTCGAGCGCCGGCGGCACCGGATGCACGCTCCGTGCGAGCTCCGCCCCCGAGCGCACGAGGTGCTCGGCGGCCAGCGCCTGGAGCGCGAAGGACACGTCCATCACGGCGGCGGGGTGCCCCTCCGCGGCGGCGAGGTTGACCACGCGGCCCTGCGCGAGGAGGTTCAGCCGCCGGCCGCCGACGACGAACTGCTCGACCAGGGGACGCACCTCGCGGCGCGTCTCCGCGATCCCGGCGAGGCCGCGGACGTCGATCTCGACGTCGAAGTGCCCCGCGTTGGCGAGCACCGCGCCGTCCTTCATGCGCTCGAAGTGCGCCGGGCCGAGCACGTCGCGGGCTCCGGTGACGGTCACGAAGACGTCGCCGCGCTCGGCGGCGGCGAGCGCGGGCATGACCTCGAAGCCGTCCATCCGGGCCTCCAGCGCGCGCAGCGGGTCGACCTCGCAGACGATCACCGACGCGCCGAGCCCCTTCGCGCGCAGCGCGACGCCCTGCCCCGTCCAGCCGTAGCCGATGACGACGAACGTGCGGCCGGCCAGCAGCAGGTTGGTGGCGCGGACGATGCCGTCGATCGCCGACTGCCCCGTGCCGTGGCGGTCGTTGAACGCGCGCTCGGTGAACGCCTCGTTGACGGCGATCACGGGGCAGGCGAGCTTCCCGGCCGCCTCGAGCGAGCGCAGGCGGACGAGCCCTGTGGTGGTCTCCTCCGTGCCGCCGAGCGGGGCCTGCTCCCGCGCGTGCAGCGCGGTGATCAGGTCGGCGCCGTCGTCGAGCGTCACCTGCGGCGCGACGGCCGCGACCGCGACGACGTGCGCGGCCCACGAGTCCATGTCCTCGCCGTTGATCGCGTGGACCTCGACCCCGTCGGCGACGAGCGCCGCGGCCACGTCGTCCTGGGTCGAGAGCGGATTGGGCGCGCACAGCGCCACCTGCGCGCCGCCCGCCCGCAGCGCGCGGACGAGGTTCGCCGTCTCGGAGGTGACGTGCAGGCAGGCGCCGATCCGCACGCCGTCGAGCGGGCGCTCGGCGGCGAAGCGCTCGCCGATCGAGCGCAGGACCGGCATCTGGGCGTCGGCCCACTCGATCCGGGCCCGGCCCTCGTCGGCCAGACCCGGATCGGAGATATCACTCATAGACGGCCATGGATGGCCGGCCCCGGTGTCAGACCTGCGGCCGGATGCACGCAGGGGCTAATACCTGTAATGGTCAGGCTTGTACGGGCCCTCGACCGGGACGTCAAGGTAGGCCGCCTGCTCGGGCCGCAGCTCGGTGAGCCTCACGCCGAGCGCGTCGAGGTGCAGCCGGGCGACCTTCTCGTCGAGGTGCTTGGGCAGCACGTACACGCGCTTCTCATAGTCATCCGACTTGGTGAACAGCTCGATCTGGGCGATCGTCTGGTTCGTGAACGAGTTCGACATCACGAAGCTCGGGTGGCCCGTGGCGTTGCCGAGGTTCAGCAGCCGGCCCTCGGAGAGCACGATGATCGAGTGGCCGTCGGCGAAGCGCCACTCGTCCACCTGCGGCTTGACGTTGATCCGCTCGATCCCGTCGAGCCTGCCCAGCCCGGCCATGTCGATCTCGTTGTCGAAGTGGCCGATGTTGCCGACGATCGCCTGGTGCTTCATGCGGGCCATGTCGGCGGCCGTGATCACGTCGCGGTTGCCGGTGGCGGTGATGAAGATGTCGGCGGTCTCGACGACGTCCTCGAGCGTCGCGACCTGGTAGCCCTCCATCGCGGCCTGGAGCGCGCAGATCGGGTCGATCTCGGTGACGATGACGCGCGCGCCCTGGCCGCGCAGCGACTCGGCGCAGCCCTTGCCGACGTCGCCGTAGCCGAGCACGACCGCGACCTTGCCGCCGATCATCACGTCGGTGCCGCGGTTGATGCCGTCGATCAGCGAGTGCCGGCAGCCGTAGAGGTTGTCGAACTTGGACTTGGTGACCGAGTCGTTGACGTTGATCGCCGGGAACAGCAGCGTCCCCTGGTCGGCGAACTGGTACAGGCGGTGGACGCCCGTGGTCGTCTCCTCGGTGACGCCCTTGATGCTCTCGGCCGCGCGGGTCCAGCGCTGCGGGTCCTCGGCGAGCGTGCGCTGGAGCGTGCGCAGGATGATCCTGAACTCGTCGTTGTCGGCCGTCTCGGGATCCGGCACGGCGCCGGCGGCCTCGAACTCGACGCCCTTGTGGACCAGCAGCGTGGCGTCGCCGCCGTCGTCGAGGATCATGTTCGGGCCCTGGCCGTCCGGCCACGTGAGCGCCTGCTCGGTGCACCACCAGTACTCCTCGAGCGTCTCGCCCTTCCAGGCGAAGACGGGGATGCCGGCGGCGGCGATCGCGGCGGCGGCGTGGTCCTGGGTGGAGAAGATGTTGCACGACGCCCAGCGGACCTCGGCGCCGAGCGCGACGAGCGTCTCGATCAGGACGGCCGTCTGGACCGTCATGTGCAGGGAGCCCGTGATGCGCGCGCCCTTGAGCGGCTGCGCGGCGGCGAACTCCTCGCGGGTCTTCATCAGGCCGGGCATCTCGTGCTCGGCGAGCTCGATCTCCTTGCGGCCGAAGGCGGCGAGGCCGATGTCGGCGACCTTGTAGTCGCTCGAGGTCGGGGCGTGCGTGGTGGCGGTCATGGTCTCCCGGTGGTCGAAGTCGTTCAGGGCGTGGCGGCGACGGCCGCGAGCAGGCGCTCGTGCTTCTCCTGCTCGAAGCCCAGCCAGTCGGCGGGCGAGACGCCGGCGGGGCGCTCGGGCCTCGCCTCGAGCCAGCCCTCCGTCGCGCGGCGCAGATCGGCCTCCTCGTTCAGGCGCCGCGCGAACGCGACGTCCGAGAGGCCGATCTCGTGCTCGGCGAGCAGCTCGCGCAGCGTGCGCAGGCGCTGGAGCTCGGCCGGGCCGTAGAGCCGGTAGCCGGACGGGGAGCGGGCGGGCTCCACGAGCCCGACGCGCTCGACGTAGCGCAGCATGCGCGGCGACCAGCCGCTGGTCTCCGCCGCCTCGTGGATCGTCAGGCCGTCCATCCTGCGGCCAAGTGTAGCGAACCCTGACACAGTTGTGTCAAGGTTGCTGGCGCGCTTAGGCGTCGCTCAGCGCGGGAAGCTGGAATGCGACGCCCGGAATCGCACGTGACGGAGGTACCGACATGACCCTGATCAGCCGCATCGCACGGTTCGCCCGCTCGCCCCAGGGCCGCGCGGCGTTCAACCATGCCAAGCGCTACGCGCAGAGCCCGCAGGGGCGCGCGAAGATCGACCAGGTGCGCCGCCAGATCGCCGCGCGCGGGACGCGCCGCGAGCGCGTGCGCTGAAGGGCGCGGGCGCCGCGCAGGGTCGCAACTGCGCGGGGTAGGGAAGCGAGGATGCATTTCGTCACGCTCGCCTCTGCCGCGCGCGGCGAGCGTGACGTTTCGATCCTCTGGCGTGCATTTCGTCACGCTCGCCGCCCACGACGGGCCGAGCGTGACGAAATGCACCCTCGCCGCGTGGTTTGATGCCGCCATGCCCAACGGCGCCGAGCTGATCGTCGAGCTGCTCGAGGCGGAGGGCGTGGAGGTGGCCTTCGGGCTGCCCGGCGTGCACAACCTGGCGCTGTGGGAGGCGCTGCGCGGCTCGCCGATCCGGCTCGTCGGCGTGCGCCACGAGCAGGCGGCGGCCTACGCGGCCGACGGCTACGCGCGGGCCACCGGACGGCTCGGCGTCGCGCTGACCACCACCGGGCCGGGCGCGGCCAACACGCTCGGCGCGGTCGGCGAGGCCTGGGCCTCGCGCTCGCCCGTGCTGATCGTCGCGACGGACATCCCCGCCGCGCTGCGCCGCCCCGGGGTCTACCGCGGCGTGCTGCACGAGACGACGGACCAGGCGGCGATGTTCGCGCCGGTCGTCAAGGACGTGCAGGTCGCCGCCGACGCGGACGGCATCGGCGCCGCCGCGGCCGCGGCGATCGCCGCCGCGACCACCGCCCCGCGGCGCCCCGCCTACCTCCAGGTCCCCACCGACCTGCTGTCGGCGCCCGCGGCCGCCGGCCGCCCGGCGCCGGCGACGGGGGCCGGTCCGCCCAGCCGCCGTGGCGCGCCGCGATCGAGCTGATCGACGGCGCCGAGCGCCCGCTGATCTGGGCCGGCTCGGGCGCGCAGGACGCGGGGGCGGAGCTCGGGCGGCTCGCGAAGCGCCTCGCCGCTCCGGTCATCACGACCTACGGCGCCGCCGGCGCGCTGCCGCCCTCGCACCCGTGCCTCGCCGGCATGCCGCCGCACGTCGAGCCCGTCGGCCGGCTGTGGGACGAGGCCGACCTCGTCGTCTCGATCGGCTCGGACCTCGACGGCGTGCAGACGCAGAACTTCCTGATGCCGCAGCCGCCGCGCATGGTGGCGGTCAACCTCGACCCGGGCGACGCCACGAAGAACTACCGCGCCGACGTCGTGCTCGACTGCGACGCCCGCGACGGGTCGCGGATGCTGGCCGAGGAGGTCGCGCGCCGCGACGCGCTCGACGGCGCTCGCCGAGCGCCTGCACGAGGTGCGCGCCGACGCCTGCTCGCGCGCTCGACGGCCGCGCGCTGCGCTTCCTCGACGCGATCCGCTTCGCGGTGCCCGACGACGGCGTCGTCGTGGCCGACATGTGCATCCCCGGCTACTGGCTGGCCGGCTTCCACACCCCGTTCGAGCCGCGCAAGCTCCAGATCCCGCTCGGCTGGGGGACGCTCGGCTACGCGTTCCCGGCGGCGCTCGGCGCCTCGCTGGCCGGCGCCGGCCCGGTCGTCGCCGTCGTGGGCGACGGCGGCTTCCTGTTCGCCGCCGGGGAGCTCGCGACGGTCGCGCAGGAGCAGCCTCCCGCTCACGCTCGTGATCGTCGACGACGGCGGCTACGGCATGCTCCGCTACGACCAGGACGTGACGCGGCGCGGAGCGCTACGGCGTGGACCTCGCCACGCCCGACTTCGCCGCGCTCGCGCAGGCGTTCGGCATCCGCGCCGAGACCGTCGACGGGCTCGACGACGCGTTCGGCGAGGCGCTCGCCGCGCCACGTCGAGGACACCGAGCCGTCCGTGCTCGTCGCGCGCACGCCGGAGCCGCTCGTCCCGCCCCCGAACACCTCGCCGAACTGGTACCGCCGCAGGACGTGACGCGCGAGCGCGTGCTCGCCTTCCGGATCGCCCGCCACCACCTCGGCGAGCGGGCCGGCGACGCGAACGCCGCCGCCGTCGCCGGGCTTCAGGACACCCCGCCCGGCACCGCGCCGATGGCGTTCGCGGCACGCAGCGACCTGCCGCCCGAGGCGCTCGACGAGCTCGTCACCGTGCAGAGCCTCCGCGGCGCGCCGATGGCCGTCCCGCCGGCCGACGTCGCGCTGTTCACGGCCGGGCGCGAGCCGCCCGACGAGAAGGCGGCCAGGGCGCTGATCGGCAACGCCTGGAAGGAGCTCGACGGCATCACCGCGATGGAGGCGCTCGACCGGGTGTCGGACGCCGTCGCCGACGCGCTCTCCGCCGGCCCGCTCGTCAAGGACGACTTCCACCAGGCGCTGCGCGAGCGGCTCCCGAAGGAGCTGCTGTGGTGGTGCAAGAACTGCGACAGCTTCCACGTGCATCCGTCGCTGTGGCGCGCGACGGGCGTCCGCGGCGTGCTCGGGATCGTGGGCCGCGACGGCCGGTCCCCGGTGTTCGGCACGCCGGCGCCGGCGCCGCCGGTCGACGATCCGGGCGCCGCGCTCGCCCGCCGCTACCTGACGGTGCACGGGCCGGCGACCGCGCAGCTGTTCGGGTGGTGGGCGGGGATCACGCCGTCGCACGCGAAGGCGCTGTGGGACCGCGCGGGCGAGCTGGTGCCCGTCGGCGACAAGTGGGTCCTGGCCGAGGACGCGGCGCTCGAGGCGCCGCCGCCGAAGGGCGTGCGGCTGCTGCCCAACCTCGACCCGCTGGCCTCCGCGCGCGACCGCGAGGTGCTCGTCCCCGACGAGGTCGTCCGCAAGCGGATCTGGAAGATGCTCGGCGGCCCCGGGATGGTGCTCGCCGACGGGGAGGTCGCCGGTCTGTGGCGGCCGGCGAAGAAGGGCAAGCGGCTCGTCGTCAACGTCGAGCCGCTCCGCCGCCTCAGCGCCGCCGAGCGGGATGCGCTCGGCGCCGAGGCCGAGCGCATCGCGCCCTTCCGCGGCGCCGAGCGCGGCGAGATCGCGCGCTACGTCCTAGAGCCGGAAGTCCTCCTGCACGGGCAGCTCGACGAGGTCCATCTGGGCCTTCTGGAGCTTGCCCGCGTAGTCCCAGTTCATCGACTGCCAGCGCGTGAACTGGTCGAGCACCCAGATGCCCGACTGGCGCGAGCCGTTGCCCGACTTGCCGTTGCCGCCGAACGGCAGGTGCGCCTCGGCGCCGGAGGTCGAGTTGTTGACGGACACCATGCCGGCCGTGATGCGCTCGCGGAAGCGGAACGCGTTCGTGCCGGAGGTCGTGTAGATCGACGACGACAGCCCGTAGCCGTGGTTGTTGGCCAGCTCCATCGCCTCGTCGAAGGTGGAGAAGCGGGCGACGCCGACGATCGGGCCGAACGTCTCGGTCGAGTACAGGTCGTCCTCCATCGTCACGCCCTCGACCAGCGCGGGGTGGTAGTAGAGGCCGGCGTCGGGGTCGCCGACGAAGCCCTCGCGCGGGTTGTCGGACGTGATCCGGCCCTGGGCCGTCGAGCCGTGGACCGTGTGGTGGTCGCGCACGAGCCCGAGCCAGTCCTCGAAGCGCTCCGCGAAGCGCTCGTGGATCATCGGGCCGTAGAGCACGTCCTGCATCGGGTCGCCGATCGGCGCCTCGCCGAGGCGGGCCGCGAGCTTGGCGACGAACTCGTCGTGCAGCGACTCGTGGACGATCGCCGTGCCGAGCGACGTGCAGCGCTGGCCCGCGGTGCCGAAGCCGCCGAACAGCGCGCCCTCGACCGCGAGGTCGATGTCCGCGTCGTCCATGACCACCATCGGGTTCTTGCCGCCGAGCTCCAGGCACGGCGACTGGATGTGGCGGCCGCACAGCTCGCCGATCCGCGTGCCGACGGCCGAGGAGCCGGTGAAGCCGACCTTGTCGACGAGCCCCTGCTCGAGCGCCTGCTCCAGCCCGGCGAACGTCTCCGCGCCCTCGGCCTGCACGAGGTTGAGCACGCCGGCCGGCACGCCGCCCGCGTGGAACAGCTTGACCAGCGCGTCGCCCAGCGCGGGCGCGTACTCGGCCGGCTTCCACACGACCGCGTTGCCGCACAGGATCGCCGGCACGAGGTACCAGGCGGGCACGGCGACGGGGAAGTTGCCGGCCGTCACGATCGCCGCCACGCCGACCGGCACGCGGAACGTGAACAGCTGCTTGTCGGGCATCTCCGACGGGACGGTCTGGCCGTACAGGCGGCGGCCCTCGCCGACGAAGAAGTCGCACGTGTCGACGACCTCCTGGACCTCGCCGAGCGACTCGGGATAGGGCTTGCCGACCTCCTGGGTGACGAGCCGGGCGAGCGCCTCCTTGTTGGCCTCGACGAGGCGGCCGACCTGGGCGATCGCGCGGCCGCGCGCGGGCGCGGGCACGGCGGCCCACTCGCGCTGCGCCTCGCGGGCGGCGCGGCAGGCGTCGACGAAGGTGGAGGCGTCGCCGAGCGCGACGTCCGCGACGACCTCGTCCAGGCGCGCGGGGTTGGTGGACTTCAGGCGGCCGCCGGGGGCGTCGGTGCGGGCCTCGCCGGCGATCACCGAGGCGATCGACGGGGCGCCGGACGCCGTGCCGGGGCGCTGACTCTCAAGCGTGGACATGGCGACCACGGTACTAGGGGGTCAGACCCCTCCGCATGAGCGAGGGGTCTGACCCCTCGGCGTGGAATGAAGTGAGGGGTCTGACCCCTCTGGGCGGTGGAATGAAGTGACTTACCGGTCGGCCAGTGCCGCCTTGAGGCGGTCGAGCGGCTCGACGTCGGCCGGGTCGACGCCGCGCAGGACGGCGAGGTAGAGCGAGACGAGGTCGCCGAGGAGGACGAGCGAGACGAGCCGCTCGAGCCGCGTCTCGCCGTGCGCGGGCACGTGCTCGACGACGCGCGCGCCCTCGGCCGCGATCGCCGACATCAGCTCGCTGCGCGCCGCGTCGCGCGCCTCGGCGGCCGGGTCCTCGAGGAAGACGGCGGAGAAGGGCCCGAACTCGCGGCCGGCCGGCCAGCCCGCGACCTCGTTGTGCGCCGCCTCCGGCAGCGGCGCCCAGAACGCCGGCATGCTCGCGTTCTCGTTCAGCTGGCACTTCCAGCGGTAGGCGACCGGCGCCAGCAGCTCCCCGCCGGCGACCACCGGCACCGTGCCGTGCAGCCGCCGCGCCAGCGCCTTCGCGGCGCCGTCCTCCGGGCCGTCGGGCCCCCACTCCGCCGCCAGCCGCTCGGCGAGCGCGGCCGCCGCCTCGATCTCGTCGCGGATCGCCGGCGCGGCGCCGGCCAGCGCCGCCGCCTCCAGGCACGCCACCAGGCCGTAGCCGACCGCCGCGCGCGGCTGGAAGCCGCCGGGCAGCGGCACCACCGGGACGCCGTCGCGGCGCGCGCGCTCGGCCAGCGGCCCGCCCGTGGTGGCGACCACCAGCGGCGCGCCGCGCTCGCGCGCGTCGTCGTACGCCGCCACCGTCTCCTGCGTCCTGCCGGAGTAGCTCGAGCACAGCACGAGGTGCTCCGGCCCCGTCCACGGCGGGACGCGTCGGCCTCGGCGACCAGGAACGGCCGCCGCAGCCGCTGCCCGAGCGCCGTGCGCGCCAGCAGCGCGCCGACCCCCGAGCCGCCCACGCCGGCCACCACCAGCCCGCCGGCGGCATCGACCGGCGAGATCCCCGCCGAGTCGACCCGCCACAGCGCGTCGCGCAGGTGCGTCGCCAGGTCCGCGATCTCCGCCGCCTGCCCCGTGGGGTCGACGGCCGCCACCGCCTCGCGATCGAGCGCGCCGGCCATCAGAACCGCAGCGCCCGGTCGGGGAGGCTCACGCCCGGGAAGATGCGCGCGCCGCGGGAGACGATGTTGCCGTCGCCGAGCGCGACGCCGCGGCCGAGCACGCTCAGCCCGTCGACGTGGCACTCGTCGCCGATCCGCACGCCCGGGCCCACGACGCACCCGCTGAGCGTGCAGTTCGCGCCGATCGTGGCCCCCTCGAGCACGACCGCCTGCTCGAGCTGCGTGCCGGCGCCCACCGTCACGCCCTCCTCCAGCACGACACGGCCGCCGATCCGCGCGCCGCGCCCGATCCGGCAGCGCGCCGCGACCATCGCCGCCGGGACGATCCGGCCGTCGCTGACCACGTCGCCGGCGACCGAGAGGAACCGGCCGCCCATGCGCTCCGTGACGCGTGTCCGCACCGTGCCCTCGAGGATGTCGAAGGTCGCCTGGAGGTAGCGCTCGGGCGTCCCGATGTCCATCCAGTAGCCCTCGCCGACGTAGCCGAACAGGCCGTCGCCGACGAGCCGCGGGAAGACGTCGCGCTCGATCGACGCGGGCTGGTCCGGGGCCAGGAGGTCGAGCACGGCGCGCTCGAGCACGTAGGCGCCGGCCGAGATGTTGTAGGTGTCGATCTGATCGGCCGACGGCTTCTCGACGAACTCCGTCACCGTGCCGTCGCCCGTCGTCCTCACGAGGCCGTACGCCGACGGGTCCTCGACGGGGACGAGCGCGAGCGTGGCGCGCGCCCCGGTGCGCTCGTGCTGCTCGATCTGCGCGCCGAGGTCGAGGTCGGTCAGCACGTCGCCGTTGAGCATCAGGAAGCGCTCGTCGAGCAACGACTCGGCGAACTTCAGCGCGCCGCCGGTGCCGAGCGGGCGCGGCTCCTCGGCGAACCGCAGGCGGACGCCGAACCGGCTCCCGTCGCCCAGTACCGCGCGCACGCCCTCGGCCATGTGGCCGCAGGACATGACGACGTCGTCGACGCCGTGGAGGCGCAGCCAGTCGAGCATGAAGCCGATGAACGGGCGGTCCACGAGCGGGACCACCGGCTTGGGGTACGTCGTCGTCAGCGGGCGGAGCCGGGTCCCCTCACCACCGGCCAGGATCAGCGCCTGCACGGCGGCGGCGGATCAGACCTCGGCGCCGTACCGGGCCGGCTCGCGGTCCGCCTGGGCGCGGCCCGACCGCGCCGGGCGGCCGACGGCGTCGTAGTGCAGGCCCGCCTCGAGCACCGCGTCGGCATCGAGGAAGTTGCGGCCGTCGATCACGATGTCGCCGCGCATCCGGCCGGCGATGTCGGCCAGGTCCAGCTCGCCGAACTCCGGCCACTCGGTGACGAGCACGACCGCGTCGGCCCCCTCGACCGCCTCCGTCGCGCTGGCGCAGAAGGTCACGCCGCGGATCAGCTTGCGCGCCTCCGCCTCGGCGACCGGGTCGTACGCGCGCACGCGCGCGCCCGCCGCCTGGAGCCGCGCCGAGAGCACGAGCGAGGACGCCTCGCGCATGTCGTCCGTGTTCGGCTTGAACGCGAGCCCGAGCAGCGCGATCTCCTTGTCGACGAGCGAGCCGAGGTGCTTCTGGAGCTTCGCGATCACGCGCCGCTTCTGGAGCTCGTTGACCTCGATGACGGAGTTGAGCAGCTGGAAGTGGTAGCCCGAGTTGCCGGCCAGCTGCTTGAGCGCGGCGACGTCCTTCGGGAAGCACGACCCGCCGAAGCCGATGCCGGCCTGGAGGAACTTCGGCCCGATGCGGTCGTCGAGCCCCATCCCGCGCGCGACCTCGACGACGTCCGCCCCGGTCTCCTCGCACACGTTGGCGATCTCGTTGATGAACGAGATCTTCGTGGCCAGGAAGGCGTTGGAGGCGAGCTTGACCATCTCGGCGCTCTTGACGTCCGTGCGCACGAGCGGCGCGTCGAGCGGCGCGTACAGGTCGACGACGGCGTCGCCCGCCCAGTCGCCGTCGTCGCCGACGACGACGCGGTCCGGGTTCAGGAAGTCCTTGATCGCCGAGCCCTCCTTGAGGAACTCGGGACAGGAGACGTAGGAGAACCCGCCCTTGCCGTGCTCGGCGAAGATGCGCTTGATCGCCTCGCCGGTGCCGACCGGGCACCGTCGACTTCATCACGAGCGCGTGGCGGTCGGACGCGGGCATCGCGTCGACGACCGCGTGCACGGCGGACAGGTCGGCGTCACCGGAGTAGGTCGGCGGCGTCCCGACCGCGACGAACAGCAGCCGCGCGTGCTCGAGCGCCTGCGAGAGGTCCGTGGAGAAGTGCATGCGGTCGCGGTGGCGCGCGACCAGCTCCTCGAGGCCCGGCTCCCAGATCGGCATGCGCCCCTGGCGCAGGCCCTCGATCTTCGCCTCGTCGATGTCGATGCACCAGACCTCGTTGCCGAGCTCGGCGAACCCGGCCGCGGTGACGAGGCCGACGTAGCCGGTGCCGATGACCCCGATGGGCTCCCTGTCGTTGACGTTGGGCATCGCGAAGGCGGACAGCCTAGCGGGGCGCGAGCTACTGCTTGAGCCGCGTCAACGACTCGGCGATGGCCAGCATCTGCCGCCGGTTGAGCGACTGCGAGAGCGTGTTGGAGACCCAGTACACCGCCCGCCGCGTCTTCCACGCGACCAGCCGCAGCCGCCGGCCGTCGTAGTAGAGGAACAGCCTGCGCCCGTTGACCGTGCGGATCTGGTCCGGGACGTCGAGGATCGGCGGGTCCTTCCACGTCATGCCCTGGACGCCGTAGTACTCGCCGATGGAGCCCTTGGAGAGCACGAGCCGGTAGGCCTCGTGGCGCTTGCCCTGCTCGTCGCGGATCTTGTAGATGCGCGGCTTGGTGCCCGCGTAGCCGGCGCCGGTGGTGCGCAGCGCCGGGAAGTAGAACGGGAACTTCAGCTTCGGGTCCGCGAGCACGGCCTGGTCGACGCCCTGGGCGCGCGCCTCCTCGAGCCCGGGCACGGCGGCGGCGCGGTTGCGGTTGCGCTTGCGGCGCACGCGCGCCGACTCCTTGTCCTCGGGCGTCGGCTTGGACGTCACGATCGGCTTCGAGGAGGCCTTCGCGTTCATGAACTCGCGCATCGTCCGGCGCAGCTGCCCGGCGGACGCGTACAGGCGCGTGTCGACCGCCGGGTTGGGCGCCTCGTCGGCGCGGAAGCGGACCTCGTTGACGCTCGGGTTCTCCTGGATCAGGTAGAGCGCCAGCCGCAGCATGCGAGAAGATCTCCTTGTTGGAGCGGAAGCTCTTGTCGACCGTGAAGTAGCGGCCGAACACGCGCGCGAGCTTCTTGCGGTCGCCCACCGAGACGAGCTTGCGGACGCCGGCCTGGTTGCGCGCCTGGCGCAGGAAGTCCTGCTGGCGCGCGGCGCGGATGAAGTCGTTGTCCGTGTGGCGGTAGCGGACGTAGTCGAGCGCGTCGCGGCCCTTGAGCTTCTGATAGCCCGGGTCGACGTCGATCGTCGCGTAGCGCTGGTCGATCGTGGCGGCGGCCGAGTTGTCGTTGAAGTAGTCGCGGTCGATGTCGACGTAGACGCCGCCGATGTAGTCGACCGCCCGCCGGAACGAGCCGAACTCGACCGAGATCACGTTGTTGATCGGGAAGTCCTCGCCCGTGGCGTCCTCGAACAGCTTCTTGATCGTGCGGACGGTCAGGCGCTCGCCGCCCTGCTCGAAGGCCGCGTTGATCTTGTCCGTCCCGTGGCCCGGGATCTCCGCCTTGAGGTCGCGCGGGATCGACATGACCGCGATCGCGTCCTTGCTCGGGTCGGCGCGGACGAGCAGGATCGTGTCCGAGCGCGGCTTGAGGCCGAGCTTCTTGTCCTCGTAGCGGGCGTCGGAGCCGAGCAGCAGGATCGTGCGCGCGCCGCCGGCCTCCGCCCGCGAGATCTCGGGGATGTCGATCTGGATGCGGCCCTCGCCCAGGAACGCGTTCTTGACGTCGTCGACCTCGAGGATCACGGTGGTGGCCAGCGCGGTCGCGCTCATCGCCATCACCAGCACCATCGCGAGCAGGCCGCGCTTGATCAGGCCCAGGCCGACGTTCGGCGGGCGCTCGCTCTCCTCGTACGGCGTCAAGACCGTCCGCCCTCGACGGCGCGCAGCGGGGCGCCCTCCGGTCGCTCGAGCTTGGCCGGCAGCTGGAGCACGAAGTCGGTCAGCGCCTGGCGGTAGCGGGCCAGCGACGAGATCGAGACCCACTCCTCCGGCCCGTGGTGGCCGGCGCCGGCCGGCCCGAACTCCACGGCGGGCACGCCCGCGCGCAGGAACGACACGGCGTCGGAGGCCCCGTCGCGGCCGACGCTCGTCGACTCACCGCTCGTCAGCAGCCCGACGACGTCGGTGAGCGCGAGCACGTACGGGTTCGTGCGCGAGACGTGCGCCGGCGGGTGGATGAACGTGCGCGCGATGTGCATGTCCGGGATGCCGCGCATCTGCTCGAGGATGTCGCCCGGGTCCTGGTTGGGGAGGTAGCGGATGTCGAGGACCATCTGGCACTCGTCGGGGACCATGTTGAGCGCCTCCCCGCCCGAGATGCGCCCGAGGTTGATCGACGGGCGGTCGAACAGCTCGGAGGACTCGCGCGAGAACGGCAGTGACTCGATTCGCCGGAAGACGTCGATGGCCTTCAGCACGGCGTTGTCGCCCAGCCACGGCGTGGAGCCGTGCGCGGCGCGGCCGTGGACGATCAGGCGGCAGGCGAGCACGCCCTTGGCCTGGATGCCCACGTGCAGGTCGGTCGGCTCGCCGGTGATCGCGAAGTCGCCGACGAGGCCGCGCCGGACCAGGTCGTCGCTCGTGCGGCGCTCGATGTCCTCGGACTCCTCGTCGGGCACGACGACGAGGCGCACGCGCACGTCCGTCTGGTCGGCCACGTCGCGCAGCGCGCACATCATCGCGGCGAGCGCGCCCTTCATGTCGTAGGAGCCGCGGCCGTACAGCCGGTCGCCCTCCGAGTGGGGCTGGAACTGCTCGATGCGGGCCGGGACGACGTCGTAGTGCCCGTGGAAGACGAGCGTCGCGCGCGCCGTCTCCTCGTCGGGCCCGACGACCGCGGACAGCGCGTGGAGGTCGCCGAACTGGTGGTCGGTGACGTCGATCTCGCGCGCCTCGAGCCAGCCCTTGATGAACCCGGCGGCGGCGCGAAGACCTTCCACGTTGGACGTGTCGTAGGTGATCAGGCGCTCGGCCAGGGCCCGCTCGTCCATCCGTGAGGTTAGCTAGGGTCCGGGATAGGGGTTTCGCCTGCCAGGCGCGCGAGCTCCTTCGTCGCCGCGCGCCTTCGGCGACGTTACGTGGCGATCTTGAGGAACGCCTCGTAGCGGCGCAGGGCGCGCTCGGCGGCGCGGAGCTCCTCGGTGCCCTCGTCGGCCTTGTCGCGCTCCTCCTCGGCCCGCCGGTGGCGGTCCTGGAGGTCGCTCGCGTTCAGCTCGTCGACGTCGAAGACCTCGTCGACGAGCACGAGCGCGTGCTCGCCGGAGATCTGGAGGAAGCCCTCGCCCTGCGCGTAGCGGATGACGTCGGACTCCGACTTGTAGAGCCGCAGCTCCGTCGGGTCCAGCATCGCCAGCAGCGGCTGGTGGTTGGCCAGCAGGCCGATGGAGCCGACGGCGGTCTTCGTCGACAGCATCTCGACCTCGTCGTTGAAGACCTCGCCCTCCGGGGTGAGGATCTCGACCCTGAACGGCGTGCGGGCCACTAGGACTCCTCGTTCTCGCCGTTCTCGCCGTTGTCGCCGTTCTCGCCCTTGTCGTCCTCCTCGTCCTTCTTCTCGTCGCCGGACGACGAGCCCTTGGCGGCCTCGACGACCTGGTCGATCGAGCCCTTGAGGAAGAACGCCGACTCGGGCAGGTCGTCGTGCTTGCCGTCGAGCACCTCGCGGAACGAGCGCACGGTGTCGGCGATCGGGACGTAGACGCCCGGCGTGCCCGTGAACTGCTCGGCGACGTGGAACGGCTGCGACAGGAAGCGCTCGATGCGGCGCGCGCGCTGGACGAGCACGCGGTCCTCGTCGGAGAGCTCGTCGATGCCGAGGATGGCGATGATGTCCTGGAGCTCGCGGTAGCGCTGGAGGACCTGCTTGACCTCGTTGGCGACGTTGAAGTGGTCCTCGCCGACGATCTCCGGCTTGAGGAGCGTCGACGTCGAGTCGAGCGGGTCGACCGCCGGGTAGATCCCCTTCTCGGAGATCGCCCGCGACAGCACCGTGGTCGCGTTGAGGTGGGCGAACACCGAGGCCGGCGCCGGGTCGGTGAGGTCGTCGGCCGGCACGTAGATCGCCTGCACCGAGGTCACCGAGCCCTTGCGGGTCGACGTGATCCGCTCCTGGAGCTGGCCCATCTCGGACTCCAGCGTCGGCTGGTAGCCGACCTGGGACGGCATCCGGCCGAGCAGCGCGGACACCTCGGAGCCGGCCTGCACGAAGCGGAAGATGTTGTCGATGAAGAGGAGCACGTCCTGCCCCTCCTCGTCGCGGAAGTACTCCGCCATCGTCAGGCCGGACAGCGCGACGCGCATGCGCGCGCCGGGCGGCTCGTTCATCTGGCCGAAGACGAGCATCGTCTTGTCGATGACGCCCGACTCGGTCATCTCGAGCCACAGGTCGTTGCCCTCGCGCGAGCGCTCGCCGACGCCGCAGAACGCGGACAGGCCGCCGTGCTCCTGCGCGAGGTTGTTGATCAGCTCCTGGATGATCACCGTCTTGCCGACGCCGGCGCCGCCGAACAGGCCGACCTTGCCGCCCTTGGCGTAGGGCGCGAGCAGGTCGACGACCTTGATGCCGGTCTCGAACATCTCGGTCGTCGGCGTGAGGTTCTCGACGGTCGGCGCCGAGCGGTGGATCGGCCAGCGCTCCTCGACCTCGATCGGGTCGCCCTGGTCGATCGCCTCGCCGAGCAGGTTGAAGATGCGCCCGAGCGTGACCTTGCCGACCGGCACGGTGATCGGGCCGCCGGTGTCGATGACCTCCATGCCGCGCGAGACGCCGTCGGTGGTGTCCATCGCGACCGCGCGGACGCGGTCGTCGCCGAGGTGCTGCTGCACCTCGCAGACGAGGTTGGGGCTGATGTTCTCGTCCTGTTCGGCGCCCTGGTCGCCGGACCGCTCGACGATGATCGCCGAGTTGATCTCGGGCAGCTCGTCCGGGAAGACGGCCTCGATGACGACGCCCTGGATCTCCTCGATCCGGCCGACGTTGCGCTTCCCGTCGCCGTTCTTCTCGGCGGCCTGCTGCTCCTACTTGTCCTTGGTGCTGGCTTCCATAGATGGCTCCTTGGCGCGCGTTACGTGAGGGACTCCGCGCCCGCGACGACTTCCATGATCTCCTGCGTGATCTCCGCCTGGCGCTCGCGGTTCATCTGCAGGGTGAGGTCCTTGATGAGGTCGGACGCGTTCTCGGACGCGTTGCGCATCGCGGTCATGCGCGCGCCGTGCTCGGACGCGGTGGACTCCAGCAGCGCCCGGAAGATCGAGATCTCGACGTAGGCGGGCACGAGCCGCTGGAGGATCTCCTCAGGCCCCGGCTCGTACTCCACGAGCGCGGACGGGCCCTCCTTGCGGTCCTCCTCGTCGTCGCCGCCGGCGCGGCCGCCGAGCGACTCCTCGTCGCCGCCCTCGAGGATCGTCGCGTGCTGCAGCGGCAGGAGCGTCTCGCGCGTGACCTCCTGGCTGAGCGGCGAGATGTAGCGGTTGTAGAAGATGTCGACCTGGTCGACCTTGCCGTCGATGTAGGCGGTCATCAGGTCGGACGCGATCTCGCGCGCGTTGGCGTAGGCGGGGCGGTCGGTGAAGCCGGTGTACTCGCCGAGCACGGTGCGGCCGCGGAACGTGAGCGAGGAGACGCCGCGGCGGCCGGAGGCGAACCACTCGACGTCCTTGCCGTCGAGGTCGTTCGCGGCGCGGATGCCGGCGCGGACGATCTGGGTGTTGAAGGCGCCGGCCAGCCCGCGGTCGCCGGTCACCAGCAGCATGCCGACGCTGTCGACGCTGTCGTGCTCCTGGAGGATCGGCAGGCTCGGGACGTTCTGGGCCGCCTCGGCCGCCTGGCGGGTCATCCGCCGGATGGCCGAGGCGTACGGCCGCAGGGCCTCGATCCGCTGCTCGGCCCGGCGCAGGCGGGCGGCGGCGACCATCTCCATCGCCCGCGTGATCTTCTGGATGTTCTTGACCGAGCTGATGCGGTTCTTGACGTCCTTCTGGGCCATGGCTAGGCGGGCGCCCCCTCGCGCTCCTGCTCCTTCGTCTCGTCCTCGTCACCCGAGTCGTCGTCGTCCGAGTCGTCGTCGTCGGAGCGCTTCTCCGAGCGGTCACGGGTGTCGCGGTCCGGCGAGTCCTCGTCGAGCGCCTGGCCCTCCTCGTCGAGGTCGTAGCCGAAGTCCTTCGCGAACTGGGCGATCGCCTCGTCGAGCTTCTTCTGGATCTCGTCGCTCCAGTCGCCCTCGCCGATCTTCTCCAGCACGTCGGAGATCTCCGAGTGCAGGCGCTCGACGAGCCCCTCGTGGAACTCGGCCACGCGGTCGGCGTTGATGCGGTCGACGTAGCCGTTGGTGGCCGCGTAGACGACGGCGACCTGGTCGGCGGCCGCCATCGGCTGGCGCTCGCCCTGGTTGAGCGTCTTCACCAGCCGCTCGCCGCGGGCCAGCGTCCGCTGCGTGTCCTGGTCGAGGTCGGAGCCGAACTGGGAGAACGCCTCGAGGTCGCGGTACTGCGACAGCTCCAGCTTGAGCTTGCCGGCCACCTTGCGCATCGGCGTGATCTGCGCCGAGCCGCCCACGCGCGACACGGAGATGCCGACGTTGATGGCCGGGCGGACGCCGGAGAAGAACAGGCCGGGCTCGAGGAAGATCTGCCCGTCCGTGATCGAGATGACGTTCGTCGGGATGTAGGCCGACACGTCGCCGGCCTGCGTCTCGATGATCGGCAGCGCGGTGAGCGAGCCGCCGCCGAGGTCGTCGTTGAGCTTGACCGCGCGCTCGAGCAGGCGGGAGTGCAGGTAGAAGACGTCACCCGGGTAGGCCTCGCGACCCGGCGGGCGGCGCAGCAGCAGCGACATCTGGCGGTACGCGTACGCGTGCTTGGTCAGGTCGTCGTAGATGCAGAGCGCGTGGCCGCCGTTGTAGAGGAAGTGCTCGGCCATCGCGCAGCCGGCGTAGGGCGCCATGTACTTGATCGGGGCGGCCTCGTCGGCGGAGGCGGCGACGATGATGGTCTTGTCCATCGCGCCGGCGTCCTCGAGCGTCTTCGCGATGCCGACGACGGTCGCCATCCGCTGGCCGATCGCCACGTAGACCGAGACGATGTCCTGGTCCTTGTTGTTGATGATCGTGTCGATCGCGATCGCCGTCTTGCCCGTCTGGCGGTCGCCGATGATCAGCTCGCGCTGGCCGCGGCCGATCGGGATCATCGAGTCGATCGCCTTCAGGCCCGTCTGCATCGGCTCCTTCACCGGCTGGCGCTGGACGACGCCGGGGGCCTTGAACTCGGCCGGCCGGGTCTGCTCCGTGTTGATGTCGCCCTTGCCGTCGAGCGGGTTGCCGAGCGGGTCGACGATGCGGCCCAGCAGCTCGTCGCCGACCGGGATGTCGAGCAGGCGCTTCGTGCGCTTGACGGTGTCGCCCTCGACGACGTGCTCCCACGGGCCGAACAGCACGACGCCGACGTTGTCGGACTCGAGGTTCAGCGCGAGCCCCGTCACGTCGTGCGGGAACTCGAGCATCTCGAACGCCTCGCAGTTCTCGAGGCCGTGCACGCGGGCGATGCCGTCGGCGACGGACAGGACGGTGCCGACCTCGGTCAGGTCGGCCTGCCCCTCGTCGAGCCCCTCGATGCGGCTCTTGAGGATGGAGGTGATCTCGTCGGGCTTAATTTGCACGTGCGACCTGCTTCCTGAAGTTCTCTAGGCGGTTTCTGATGGAGGCGTCCAGCACGGAGTTGCCGACGCGGACGATGATGCCCCCGAGGATGTCGGGGTCGACGTTGGCGGAGAGGTCGACCTTGCGATCGGTCTGCTCGGAGATGCGGTCGCCGATCTGCTTGACCGTCGACTTCGGCAGCTCGACCGCGGACGTGACGGTCACCGGCAGCAGCCGGTTCTCCTCCTCCCAGAGCTTCTCGAACTCCGCGCGCACGCGGAACACCACGGGCATGCGGTGCTTCTCGATGAGCAGCTCGAGGAAGTTGACGAACGTCTCGTCGGCGCCGGAGATCGCCTTGTCCAGCCCGTCGGACTTCTCCTTGCTGGAGAAGTACGGCGAGAACAGGAACACCTGTAGCTCGCGCGACTCGTCGAGTGCGTCCGCGAACGCGCCCAGCTCGTCGTGGATCCTGTCCAGCTTGTCCTGGTCCTGCGCGACCTCGAACAGCGAGCGGGCGTAGACCGAGGCGATCTCCTCCATGCGTTACCGCCGCTCCTCGCCGGCGGCCAGCGCGTTGAAGTCGAGCTCCTGGAGCGCCTCCTCGACGAGCCGCTTCTGGTCTTCCGCGGTGAGCGTCTTGCGCGTCACCTTCTCCGTCGCGGCCACCGTCAGGTCGGCCACCTCGGAGCGGATCTCCTGGATCGCGCGGCGCGTCTCCGCCTCGATGTCGCGGCGGGTCTGCTCCATCATCTCCTCGCGCTTCGCGCGCGCCTCGGCGATGACCTCCTGCTCGTGCGCCTCGGCGGTCTTGCGGGCGCGGGCGACGATCTCGTCGGCCTGGCCGCGCGCGTCGCCGAGCCGCTCGCGGTACTCCCCGAGCAGCCGGTCCGCCTCCTGGCGGGTGCGCTCGGACGCGGCGATCGACTCCTCGATCGCCTGCTGGCGCTTGTCCAGCGCCGCGCCGATGCGGGGGAAGGCGACCTTCGCCAGCACGTAGAGCGAGATGGCGAAGACGATCAGCGTCCAGATCATCAGCCCGACGTCGGGCGAGACGAGGAAGCTGCCGCCGCCGCTCTCCTCGGCCGCGAATGTGGCTGGGACGAGCACGTTCGCCGCCTAGAGGAAGAAGGCGATGAGGCCCGCCACGAGGCCGTAGAAGAAGCACGCCTCGGTGAGCGCGAAGCCCAGCCACTGGATCGACGTGATCTCGTCGCGCATCTCGGGCTGGCGGGTGACGGACTCGATGACCTTGCCGAAGATGATGCCGATGCCGACACCGGCGCCGACGGCGCCGAGGCCGCCGCCCACGCCGAGGGCGATCGCCTTGCCGGCGTCCGAACCGGCGTCGGCCTGTGCGAACACCGTGATCAGGGGAAGAAGCAGATCAAGCACCGATGGCTCCTTAGTGGGATTCGGCGACCGCGCCGCCGAGGTAGATGGCAGAAAGCGTGGCGAAGATGAACGCCTGAAGCGTCGCGACCAGCCCGACCTCGAAGAGGTACAGCGCGATGCCGAACGGCAGCGTGAACACGCCGAGCACCTCGAGGCCGAGCAGGACGGCCAGGCCGCCCGACATGAACAGGATGATCAGGTGGCCGGCGAGGATGTTGGCGAAGAGTCGGACGGAGAGCGAGAGCAGCCGCATGAAGTTCGACAGCACCTCGAGCGCGAAGATGGGCACCGCGGCGCCCCCGCTGATCCCCTGCGGGATCAGGCTCTTCAGGTAGCCGCCGAAGCCCTTCGCCCGGATCCCCTCGACGTTGTAGGAGACGAACACGATCAGGGCGAGGACGAGCGGGATCGAGATGTTGGCGGTCGCCGCGTAGATCGCGAACGACGGGATCTCCGCGCCGAAGACGTGGATCGGGTGCTCCGTGTTCGTCGGCAGCGGGATGTAGCCGATCAGGTTCGAGTACCAGATGAACAGGAACAGCGCCCCGATGAACGGGAACCAGCGGCGCGCCATCTGGTCGCTCATGTTGCCGCGCGTGATGTTGTCGCGCATCAGGCTGTAGAGCGTCTCGACCGCGGTCTGGACCCGGTTGGGCCGCGCCTGCATGCGGTTGGCGATGTAGACCATCGTCCCGACCGTCAGCGCCGCGGCGATCACCAGGTACATCACGGCCTTGTTGATGTCGAACGGCCCCGGAAGGTTGATCCACGAGTCCAGCTGGAACTCGTTCTGCGGCTGGAACTCCTCGTTGTCGCGGCGGGTGAAGCCGAAGATCGCGACCACGATCCCCATCGCGACGACGTAGGCGCCGGCGACGCCGAGCAGGATCTTCTTCCGGGTGGTCATGGACTCGTGGTCTTCCCTTCGAACGAGCGCAGGAGCAGCGAGGTGACGAAGTACAAGGTGAAGGCGACCAGCATCAGGACGGCAGCGGTGAGCCCGTCTTCCCGTTCGCCGGCCAGCCCGACGGCGAGGATGGTAAGGCCCACGAGCCACGAGCGCGCGATGAGTGCCCCGAGGTTGAGCCCGACCGCCTTCCGGACGTCGTCCTGGGCGCGCGCACGGCGCTCCACGAGCGCGCCGATCGGCGCGGTTCACGATCCACGCGACGGCGCCGACCGCGTAGCCGAGCACGGGCAGCCCGGTCAGCACCACGAACGGCGCGGCGAGCACGACGAGCACGACGTCGAGCCAGCGGAACAGGACGAGCGGGTCAGACACGGCGACCGTCCCGGCCGGCGCGGCGGCGACCGGCGCCCCCCGCGACGGCGCGGCGGCGGCAGGCGTGGGCTGTGGTCTCTGCGTCACGACGAGTCTCGTTTTCGGGCATGGAGCGACGGCCACCCTACAAGCCGTCCCCGCGCGTTGGGCTGCGGTAGGAACCTGGTTCCCGGGCTTGCGGTGGCGCACGCAGGATAGCGTCGAATTCGACTTTGTAACAACTTTGTGACAGTCGAGATATATAGCCACCTAATGATTGCCACGCTAAGCTTCTCGTGCATGGCCGTGCGCACCCAGACCGACTTCACCGCCGCGTGGGAGGACTTCACCCGCGCGGTCCGGCGCGCGCGCGGTCGCGCCACCGGCGCGCTCGCGGGCTCGGGCCTGACGCTCGCCCAGTACCACCTGATCGAGCCGCTGCGCCGCGGCGGCGCGCTGACCGTCTCGGAGCTCGCCGTCGGCGCCGGCGTAGCGGCCCCGACCGCCACCCGGATGCTCGACGCGCTCGTGCGCGACGGGCTCGTCACGCGGCGCCCCGCGGTGCACGACCGCCGCGCCGTGCTGATCGCGCTCACCGACACCGGCCGCGAGGCCGTGCGGGAGGCCGGCCGGCGGGTCGACGAGGCGCGTGCCCGCGTGCGCGACCAGCTGACCGCGCGGGAGCAGGAAGAGGCCGCCGCGCTGCTGCGGCGCCTGGCCGCCGTCGTCGAGGAGCAGCTGTGACCGAGGCGGGCTACCTCCTCCCCCGCCGCCAGACGTTCATCGCGATCGCCGGCGTGCTCATGGGCATGCTGCTGGCGGCGCTGAACCAGACGATCGTCGCCACGGCGCTGCCCGTCATCGTCGCCGACCTCGGCGGCGTCGAGCACTACTCGTGGGTGTTCACCGCCTACATGCTCGCCGCGACGGTGACGACGCCGATCTACGGCCGGCTGTCAGACGTCTACGGCCGGCGGGGCTTCTTCATCGCGGGCATCGTGCTGTTCATGGCCGGCGGCGTGCGTCGGCGCCACCGCCGGCTCGATGACGCAGCTCATCCTGGCGCGCGCGATCCAGGGCCTCGGCGCGGGCGCGCTGATGCCGCTGGCGATCGCCACGATCGGCGACCTCGTGCCGCCGGCCGACCGCGGGCGCTGGCAGGGCATGACCGGCGCCGTGTTCGGCGCTCGCCTCGATCCTCGGGCCGACGACGGGCGGCTGGATCGCCGACAACGCCGACTGGCGCTTCGTCTTCCTCGTCTCGCTGCCCGTCGCGCTGCTCGCGCTCGTCGTCGTCGCCGTCACGCTGAAGATCCCACCGCATCCCGAGCGCGGCACCCACGTCGACTACCCGGGCGCCGCCCTGCTGGCCGCCGGGCTGTCCACGCTGCTGCTCGGCATCGTGCGCGGCGGGCAGGAGGCGCCGTGGGGCTCGGCCCAGATCGTCGGGCTGTTCGTCGCGGGCGCGGCGCTGCTGGCCGCCTTCGCCGTGTGGGAGCGCCGCACGGAGCAGCCGATCGTCCCCGTCGAGCTGTTCCGGACGCGCGTCTTCACCGCCGCCAACCTGGCCGGCTTCGCCACCGGCGTCGGCATGTTCGGGACGATCATGTTCGTCCCGCTGTTCGTGCAGGGCGTGCTCGGCGGCTCGGCGACGAGCTCCGGGCTCGTGCTGACGCCGCTGATGCTCGCGATGATGGTCGCCAGCGTCGGCTCGGGCCACGATCATCACGAGGACCGGGCGCTACCGGTGGGCGCTGCTCGCCGGCCCGGTCGTGATGGGCGCGGGCTTCGGGCTGCTCAGCACGCTCGGCGCCGGCTCCTCGCGCGGCGTCACGACCGTCGGCGATGATCGTCGCCGGGCTCGGTCTCGGCCTGCTGATCCAGAACCTCGCGCTCGTCGTCCAGAACGCGGTGCCGAGCCGCCACATGGGCGCCGCGACCAGCGCGGCGCAGTTCTCGCGCTCGATCGGCGGCACCGTCGGCGTGTCCGTGATGGGCGCGATGCTGTCCGCCGGGCTCCCGGCGGGCGCGGCGGCCGGGGCGCTGAGCGGCGGCGCCGGCGCCGGCAGCGCCGTCGCCCGCGAGCAGCTCGCCGCGGCCATCCACCCGGTCTTCGTGCTCGGCGTGCCGATGATGGCGATCACGCTCGTGCTCGTGGCGCTGATCCCCGAGCTGCCGCTGCGCCGGGCGGTCCGCGACGACGTCGCCGAGCCGGCCGCGGAGCCGCTCGCCGCCTGACTACGGCTCGACCTTGAGCTGCCCGATCGCCTCGCCGGAGCCGTGGAACTCGATCTCGAAGATGCCCGTGATCGAGGCCTTGAAGGAGACGGTGACGGTCTTGCCCGCCGGCACGGCGACCTCGCGGTTGTAGCCGTGCACGTGCACCTCCTCCTCGGTGTCCGAGCGGACGCGGAAGCGGACGGTGTCGCCCTCGTCGAAGGTCAGCTCGCGCTCCTTGCCGGCCTCCAGGAGCGGCGGCTTCGGCTTGGGCGTCGGCGTGGCGGTCGGGGTCTCGGTCGCCTCGGGGGTGGCCTCCCCGCCGTCCGCGGTCGCGGTCGCGGTCTGCGTCTGGGCGGCCTGCTCGCCGGCGTCGCCGGAATCGTCGCCGCCGCCGCTCAGCAGCACGATGGCGACGACGGCGATGAGCGCCGCGATGGCCAGGAAGCCGAGTCGCTGGTTTCGGGTCATCATCGGGAGGCTAGAGAAGCCCGGACCCGAGACCAGGAGGACGCTCGATGGCGGCGCGCACGGCAAACGCGATGTGGGAGGGGACGATCAACGAGGGCGGCGGCCGCATGTCGCTGGGCTCGGGAGCGTTCGAGGGCGCCTACTCGTTCCAGTCCCGGTTCGGCGAGGGCGAGACCGGCACCAACCCGGAGGAGTTGATCGCGGCCGCGCACGCCGGCTGCTTCACGATGGCGCTGACGCTCGTGCTCGAGCAGGCCGGAACCCCGGCCGACTCGCTCCAGACGCAGGGGCGGGCCTCGCTGCGCAACCTCGACGGCGATCCCGACGATCACGAAGATGACGCTCCAGACCCGGGGCAAGGTCCCCGGGATCGACGAGGGGGCGTTCCGCGAGGCCGCGGAGAAGGCCAAGGACACCTGCGTGGTCTCGCGCGCGCTCGCCGGCGTTCCGGAGATGGCGCTCGAGGCGACGCTCGAGAACGACTAGCTGCTAGGGCAGGTAGCGACGGCCGGCGGCGGTGAGCCGGAACGCGGTGAAGCGGGCCGGCTCCACCCGGCCGTCGTCGCCGACCCGGTAGCTCCCGAGCAGCGTGCCGGTGCGCGGGGCGCCGTCGCGGTAGGCGTCGATGACCGCCTGGCGCCGGGCGGCGTCGTCGCCGGCCCGGGCGATCGCGGCCAGCACGCTGCGCATCGACTCGTAGCCGACGGCCGCGTACGGGCCCGCGGCGCGCCCGTAGCGCTCCCGGAAGCGCTGCTCGAAGCGCCGCAGCGCCGCGGTCGAGCCGGGCTCTGGCGCGCTGGAGACGAACACGGCGCGCCGACGCGCGGCGGCGCTCAGCCGCCTCGGCAGGCCCGTGCGGGCGAGCGCGTCTCGGAAACACGAGCCGCGCGCCGGGCGCCTCCTCGGCGAGGCCGTCGGCGACGCCCAGGGCGTTCTCGGGGTCCTCGCCGGCGTAGATCACGGCGTCGGCGGCGGCGGGGTCCTCGACGATCCGCGCGCCGGCGGCCCGCAGCGCGGCGACGAGCGCGTCGGCCACGTCGCCGGGCTCCTGCTCGATCGCCACGCGGGCGCGCCGCCCGCCGGCGGCGGCCAGCAGCGCGGGCGCCTGGGCGCGGTCGTCGCCCGTGATGCGCCAGAACGTGCGCCGGCCGGAGACCAGCCAGCGCTCCGGCTCGCCGGGGCCGACGCGGTCCGTGAAGCCCGGATAGCCGGCGCCGATCATGACCTCGAGCAGGCCGGCGGCGTTGAACAGCGGCACCGCCGCCATCGCCGTGTCGGAGCCCTGCGGCCCGATCAGCACGGACACCTGCGGATCGGCGAGCGCCTCCCGCAGCGGCGCGGCGGCCGTCTCGGCGCCGTCCTCGCCGCCCGGCGGGCCCTCGTCGATGGCGATGAAGTTCACGGCGAACTCGCCGGCCGTGCCGCCGGCGTCGAACAGCGCGAGCTTCTGCCCGTCGACGATGTCCTTCGAGCTGCCCTTCCCGGGGCGCTGGAGCAGCGAGTAGACGGTCAGCGTGTCGCCGCCGGCCGAGCCCCCGCCTTCGATGATGCGGTCGACCGAGCTGCACCCGGCGAGCGCGCCGGCCGCGGCGAGCGCCGCCACCGGCAGCCACCGCACGGGCTCAGCCTTCGCCGCCGCCGGGGCCGGTGCCGCCCTCCGGCGTGGCGCCGCCCTCGGGCGTGCCGCCGCCGGCGCGCCGCCGGGCGTCGCGCCGCGCTGCCGCGCGGGCCAGCTTGCGGACCCAGCCCCTCAGGACCTTGTACGCGGGGCGCGGCTTGCCGCGCTTGTCGACCAGCGCCGAGTCCCAGCTCGGAAGGCGGGCGTCGGCCGGCTGCCAGTGGTAGAAGTAGACGCGCCGGATCCGGGGGCTCAGGCGGGCGAGCTTGAACACCTGCTTGGTCGCCCTCGCCGCGTGCCGCTTGTTGCCCGGGAACGCGATCTTGGAGCCGTTGCGGCGCACCACCAGGCCGCCGGTCTCGGTGAACCAGATCTTCCCGCCGACCCGCCGCGTCGCCTTCAGCAGCTCGCGCGTGCCGCTCGTCCGGAAGCGGTTCGCGTCGATGTAGTTGTGCAGGCCCCAGATCAGCTTGTCGCGGCGCGCGGTGCTGCAGGAACGTGCGGATCCACGGCACCATCGTCGGCGTGTCGAGGACGTCGCCGGCGACGACGTTGCAGCCGAAGCAGTTGTGCCGCATGTTGTTGTAGAAGCGCGCGACGCGGCGGGCCTTGTGGCAGGTCGGCTCGCCGCAGTGGTTGGCCTCGTTCCAGGTCAGCCAGTCCTTCACCCACGGGTAGCGCTTCTTGTACTTGAGGAACTCGCGCAGGAACTCCCTGACGGGCGGCACGCGGCGGCGGACCTTGTCCTTGTTGCTGCGGGCGTGGCCGAAGCCGAGCAGGACGCGGACGCCGGCGGCGTGCGCGGCGTTCATGTAGGCGTCCAGCTCCTGGCGCTGCCACTTGATGCGCAGCGAGTTCCAGGCCGTGATCATGCGGACGTGCTTGACGCCGAGCTTCCTGAAGTACGGGCTGTAGAAGATCTCCGGGCTCTGCTCGCCGATGCCGACGACGGGGATCGGCGCGGGCTTCTTCGCCGCGCCGGCGGGCGCGGCGACGACGAGCGCGAGCAGGGTCGCGAGCAGCAGGACGGGCCGCATGCTCATGCCTCCGTGAGGACCGTGTCCTCGTGCGAGTAGGCGGGCGAGCAGCAGCACAGCAGCACGAGCGGCTCTGTACCCGTATTCAGCAGCTTGTGGCGCGTGCCGGGCGGGATGACCACCGCGTCGCCGGCCCGCACGTCGGCCTCGTCGGGCCCCAGGCGCATGCGTCCCATCCCCTCGGTGAACAGGTAGATCTCCTCAGAGGTGCGGTGGAAGTGCTCCGTGGTGGCGCCGCCGGGCTCGACGGTGGCCTCCGCGAGCGACTGCTTGGCGGCGTTGCCGGTCGGGACGCCGGCGAGCTCCCGGATGGAGGAGCCGTCGGCGGTCACGAACGGCTGGCGGTCTTCGAGGCGGGCGATCTGCACTGGGCGGTCAATCTAGCGAGGCCCGAGGCGGCCTCGACATGGAGGCCGCCGTCGCAGACGCAGCGGGGCCCCCTGCCCTGGGGATTCGGCAGGGGGCCCCACTTCCTTGAGTGGACTCAAGGAGCCCGGTCCGTGACCGGACTCCTACGCGATCGCGCGGCGCGCGGAGTCGCTGTCCAGCCGACCGGCCAGCCGGGCCACGGCGTAGGCGACGTGGCCGCGTATGGGCGGCGGCCTGTGCCTGCGGGAGCGCGCTATGCCGCGGGGGACAGCCCGGAGGCGGTCAGCGGCGACGGCGTTTCCGTAGGCGATGTGGTTCAGCGAGTGCACTGGGGCTCCCTTGGTTGTGTGTGGTTGGGCTTGGGAGCCGCCCGGGTGCTTCGAGGTGTGAGGTCGAGGGACGCGGGCGGCATCGCCCGCGGCCTCATGACGAGCTAGGCCGCGAGCGGGCGGTGGACGCGGCAGAAGCCGGCCATCGCGGGGGTGGGGATGTTGCGGAGGCTCGTCATTGCGCTGGTGAACCTACAGGGAACAGACGCACCCCGCCGTTCGGATATCCGCACCACCGAGGTGAGGCGGGTTCGAGTCCTTTCCGCGGCCGCGTTCAGCTCGCCGGGACGAGCAGGCCGGGGCGGCGCATCGCCTCGAGCCAGACGGCGCGCGCGGCCTCGCGGTCCATGCCGGCCTCGAGCCGCTCCGCCACCCAGGCGGGGCCGGCGGCGGGCGGGCCGCCGGCGATCGCGGCGATCCCCTGCACGCGCTCGGGGCCGAGCTGCTCACCGGGCCCCGTGAGCACCTCGCTCAGCGTCTCGCCGCGGCGGATGCCGAGCAGCTCGATGTCGGGCTCCCCGGGCGCGCCGGCGGCGCGCCAGATCCGCTCGGCCAGGTCGCCGACCGACAGCTCCGACGGGTCGTGCGGCGTCGCGAGCACGTCGCCCTCGGCGGCGAGCAGCGCCCCGTGGGCGAGCACCAGCGCGGCGTGCGCGCCGGTGATCCAGAAGCGCATCATCCCCGTGTCCGTGACCGTGAGCGGGACGCCGGCGCGCGCCTGGCGCAGGAACAGCTCGGACGCGCTGCCCGCGCTGGCCAGCACGTTGACGAGCCGCACGGCCAGCCGGTGGCCGCCGCTGCTGCCCGCCGCGTACGCCGTCAGCTGCTCCATGAACCGCTTCGTGCGCCCGTAGAAGCTGGCCGCCAGCGCGGCCTTGTCCGTCGAGGCGACGACGACCGTGTCGACGCCGGCGGCCTCCGCGGCGCGCAGCACGTTCCAGCTGCCCTGGAGGTTGGTGTCGGCGAACTGCTCCGGGTGGGTCTCCGCCCAGTCGACGTGCTTGTAGGCGGCGAGGTGGAAGATCACGTCCGGCCGCGCCTCGTTGACCGCGGCGGCGAGCCGGCCGCCGTCGCGGATGTCGCCGAGGACGTGCTCGGTGACCGCCAGGGCGGCGGCGTCGCGGGCGCGGCGGTCGGCGGTGAGCGACGCCTCGTGGGAGTCCAGCAGCGTGACCTTGTCCGGCCGGAAGCCGAGCAGCAGCGTCGCCAGCCGCCCGCCGATCCAGCCGCCGCCGCCGGTGATCAGCACGCGCCGCCCGCCGAAGCGCTCCTGGAGCTCGAGCACGGCGGGCACCGGGTCGCGCCGGCCGAGCACGGCCTGCCAGTCGAACGGGTCGACGCCGAGCCGGCTGCGCGGCCGCCGCGGCGGCTCCGCGGGGGCGGCGAGCGCGCGCTCGATCGCGCGGTAGCCGGCCTTCATGTCGCCCGAGCGCGCGGGGTCGGGCTCGTTGATCTCGGCCACGATGTACGGGACCTGCTCCCCGAGCCGGCGGACCACCGGGTCCAGGTCCAGCTCGCCGCCGCCGTACGGCAGCCCCTCGCCGAGCAGCCCGTGCGCGTCGGAGACGTGGGCGACGTCGCTGAGCGGCGCCAGCTCGTCCGCGTAGCGCGGCAGGTCCAGCTCGTCGTCGGAGGCGAGGCCGAACAGCGACGGGTAGGCGGCCGCGAAGTGCGCGAACAGCGCGGCGTGCGAGGTGTCGAACGTCGCCCGCAGGCCCTCGACCCGGTCGCACCACATCTGGATGTCGCGCCAGTGGCCGCCGACCGGCGAGAGGTAGACGCCGCCCGTGCGCATCCGCAGCACCGGCGGGACGTTCTCGATCAGCGGCGTGACGCCGCGGCTGTGGCAGGCGTGCGCGTAGTAGCCGAGGAACTCCTCGATCGCCTCGTCGTCGAGCCGGACGTGGGCGCGGTAGTCGGCCGGGTCCATCGGGACGAACAGGTGGATCGTGAGCACGGGCGAGCCGATCTCCGCGGCGAAGCGGGCCGACGCGTCGATGCCCGCGCGCGCCTCGTCGTCGAGCCGGTCGACGCGCACGAACGCGCCCGAGGGCCAGGCGACCGGGCTCTCCGCGGTGAGGGCGAGCCCGCGGCCGGCGACGTCGCGCCCGACGGCGATCGCCCGCTCGAGCGCCCCGGCGGTCGCGACGTGGCCCGGCGCCAGGCACAGCTCGAGCCCGCGCCAGTCGCCGCCGGCGAGGCGGTCCGCGACCTGGTCCGGCTCAGGCGCGGCTTTGAGCAGCGGGATGGCCACGGAGCCAGTCGACATAGGAGCGCACAGCGTCCTCGATCGGACGGACGGTCAAGCCTAGAGACGCCAGATCGCCGTCGGCCGCGTAGCCGGCGCCCTCGCCCGGCGGGAGCTCGCCGCCCGGGGTCTCGATCGGGACGTCGGCGCCGACGGCGTCGCGGACCAGCTCGGCGGCGCGCAGCAGCGGCGTCGGGCGGCCGGACGCGAGCGTCAGGGTCTCGCCCCAGCGGTCCTGGGCGACCACGGCCTCGAGCGCGGCGACGACGTCGTCGACGTAGACGAAGTCGCGCACGCGCTGCGGGTCGCCGGGGATGACGATCGGGCGGCCCTCGAGCGCGTTGCGGGCGAACGCGGCGATCGCCCCCGTCGCGCCCTCCCACGCCACCTGGCCGGGGCCGAACACCGAGGTGAGGCGCACGACCGCGGAGCGGGCGGCGTGGTGGCGGCAGGCCTCCTCGCCGAGCCGCTTGGAGAGCCCGTAGGCGTCCGGCGGCGGGTCGAGCGCCGCGCGCACGGTGGAGGGGTAGACGAGCGCGGCGCCGTGCTCGAGGCAGCCGTCGAGCAGGTTCGCCGTCGTGCCGGCGTTCTCGCGCACCGCCTCGGCCGGGTCCTCGCGCGCGCGCCGCGGGTCGGGGACGCCCGCGAAGTGCAGGACCGCGTCGCGGCCGGCGATCAGCGCGCGGGCGGCGGGATCGCCGGCGTCGATCCGCTCCGCCCGCAGCTCCGCCGCGTGGGCGCGCGCCGCGCCGCCGGGCCGCGCCAGCCCGAGCACGTCGTGCCCGCGCTCGGCGAGCAGCGTCGCCGTCCGCCACCCGAGGAACCCCGTGACGCCCGTGACCAGCAGTCTCATGGCGAACCTCCGCTCGCCCCGCGGGCGATCACGGCGAACCCCCGCTCGCCCCGGCCGGGCGGGTCACGGCCTCTCCCGCGCGAGGTAGTCGCGGACGCTGTGCTCGTACTCGAGCTGCGGCGCGACGGTCCAGGCCGGCCTCCCCGGCGGGCTCGCGCCCCTCGGCGAGCGCGGCGACGTCGGCCACCGTGAGCGTCTCCGCGGCGATGTTGTAGGCCGCCACCTCGCCCGGCGGCGGGACCTCGCAGTCGAGCAGCAGCCGCGCGGCGTCGGCGACGTGGACGGCGCCGACCGTCGCGCGGCCGCCGCCGTCGAGCGGCAGCTCGGCGCCGGCGGCGGCGAGCCGGCGGAACTTGTCGACGACGGTCTGCGACTCCGGCGCGTCGTGCTCCACCGGGCTCGGCCCGTAGACGATCCCCAGCCGGGCGAGCGCGAGGCCGAAGCCGCCGCGGCGCGCGTGCATCGTCAGCGCCAGCTCGGCGTAGATCTTGGACATGTGCGCGAGGTCGCCCTGCTCGCCGTAGGGGCTCGACGGGCCGACCTCGCCGCGCAGCCCGCCGCCGTAGACCTGCATCGAGCTGCCGTAGACGAGCTCGCGCGCCGGCGAGGCCGCGACCGCCTCGGCCACGCGCCGCGCGCCGGTCAGGTTCGTCTGCTCCGTGTAGTCCGGCTCGCGCTCGGAGATCGGGCGGCTCGCCTGCGCCGCCAGCAGCACGACGCGGTCCGCGCCCTCGTCGAGCAGGCGGGCGAGCGCGTCCTCGTCGCGGATGTCGAGCGTGACGACGCGCGCCCCGCGGCGCTCGAGCCCGTCCAGCTGCGCGCGGTCCGTGGTCCGCCAGTTGTCGGCCAGCACCACGGAGCCGCCGCGGGCGAGCGCCAGCTCCGCGAGCGCCGAGCCGATGTAGCCCGCGCCGAGGACGAGCAGGGTCATCAGTGGACCACTTAGATCTTGACGACGTGCGGGGCGTCGGGGACGGCGTTGCGCGTGTCCACGATGACCTTCGCGCGGTCCCACATGGGCTGCTCGAGGAACTCGCGGTGCGCGGTCAGGAGCACGATGCAGTCGGCCGCCTCCACCTCTTCCGCGCTCCACTGCACGCTGGTGTAGGGCTCGCCGTCGAGGTCCAGTGCGGGGATGTGGGGGTCGCAGTAGCGCACGTCGCCGCCGCGCGAGACGAGCTGCTTGAACACCTCCAGGCTCGGCGACTCGCGCGTGTCGGCGACGTCGGCCTTGTAGGCGACGCCGAGCAGCAGGATCCGCGAGTTCTTGATCGGCCGGCCCGTGTCATTCGAGCGCGTCGCCGACCTTCTGGAGCACGAACTTCGGCATGTGCGCGTTGACCTCGTGCGCGGCGTCGATCAGCTGCGCGCTGTAGCCGTACTCGCGCAACCGCCACGCCAGGAAGTGCGGCACCACCGGGATGCAGTCGCCGCCCAGCCCGGGGCCGGGATAGTGCGCGAGGAACCCGAACGGCTTGGACTTGGCCGCGTCGATGACCTCCCAGGCCGAGATCCCCAGCCGGTCGCACATCACCGCCAGCTCGTTGGCCAACGCGATGTTGACCGCCCGGAACGTGTTCTCGTGCAGCTTCGCGGTCTCGGCCACCATCGGCGACGACACCGGCTGCACCGTCTCCACGATCGTCTCGTAGAGCAGCTTCGTGCGCCGCAGGCACTCGTCGCGTGACGCCGGCGACCAGCTTCGGGGTGGTGTGCACGTCCCAGTCCTTGTTGCCCGGATCCACCCGCTCGGGCGCGTAGCCGAGGAAGCAGTCCTGCCCGACGACCGCGCCCGCCTGCTCGAGGATCGGCCGGATCACCTGCTCGGTCGTGCCCGGATAGGTCGTGGACTGCAAGATCACCAACTGCCCCGGCGACAGCTGCTCGGCCACCGACTGCGCCGCCGACACCACATACGACAGATCCGGCGTGCGCGTCTTCGACAACGGCGTCGGCACGCAGATCGTCAACGCGTCCAGCGACGACACGACGGAGTAGTCGGTCGTGGCCTCCAGCCGGCCCTTCACGTCCGCGTAGCGCTCCGCGGGCACGTCGACCAGATAGGAGCGGCCCTCGGCGATCGCGGCGACGCGCTCGCTGCTGAGGTCGATGCCGGTCACGTGGAAGCCGGCCTCGGCGAAGGCCATCGCCAGCGGCAGCCCGGCATAGCCCAGCCCGACGATGCCCACGCGCGCGGTGCGGGCGGCGATCCGCTCGTCGAAAGCCGTCGCGGAGAGGATCTGAGTCATCGACGCTGAAGCTAGCAACGCAACCTGTCGGCCCCCGCTGCGCTATACCACGAACCCATGTCCTTCGGCGAGGCACTGCAAGAGCTGGCCCAGGACGGGACCGCCTTCGTCGGCTTCGCCGTCGCCGCGGTCCTGGTGCTCGTGCTCACGCCGCTGGTCGGCCGCCTGGCCCCGCAGATCGGCGGCCTCGACGACAGCGACGACCGCCCGCGCGTGCACCGCGGCGCGATCCCGCGCATCGGCGGCCTCGCGATCGTGGCCGGGATCCTCGTCCCGACCGCGATCCTGATCGACCTCGATGGCCCCTACCTCGGCATCTTCATCGGGACGCTGCTGGTCGCCGCGCTCGGGCTCTTCGACGACATCCGCGGCATCACGCCGAGCCGCAAGCTGGCCGGCGTGCTGGTCATCGCGCTGATCCCGGTGGTCGGCTACGACGTGACGTTCGACCGCGTGACGCTGCCGGGCGTCGGCGACTACGACCTCGGCACCGCGGCCTACCCGCTGACGATCGTGTGGGTCGTCCTGCTCGCCAACCTGGTGAACCTGATCGACGGCATGGACTCGCTGGCCGCCGGCATCGTCGCGATCGCCGCCGGCTCCTTCGCGATCCTCTCCGCCTCGTTCGGGCGCATGGACGCCGCGGTGCTGTCGATGATCGTGTGCGGCGCGACGCTGGCGTTCCTGTACCACAACTACCACCCGGCGAAGATCTTCATGGGCGACTCCGGGGCGCTCGCGCTGGGCTTCCTGCTCGCCACGCTGTCGGTCGACGGCGTGCTCAAGACGGCCGCCGCGATCACGCTCGTCGCGCCGCTGCTCGTGCTCGCGGTGCCGATCCTCGACACGTCCTTCGTGGTGCTGAAGCGGCTCAAGTACCGCCGCCCGCCGTGGCGCGCCGACCACAACCACTTCTACCACCGGTTCCTGCGCATCGGCCTGTCCCAGCGGCGCACGGCGGCGTACCTGCACCTGTGGGCGCTGATGATGTCCGGCTACGCGCTGCTCGCCCGCTTCGTCCCGCCCCGCCCGCGCGGCGACTGGGACCTCGAGCGCTCGCTGCTGCTGACGGGCGTCGGCCTGCTCGTGATCGCCGCCTCGGTGTGGATGGTCTACTCGCTCGAGATCCTCAAGGCGCGCCACTTCCAGGCGGTCGGCCTGAAGAAGCTCGGCGCGGCGGTCGAGGCGAAGGCCGTCGAGCCGGAGCCGGAAGAGGCCGTCGAGCGCGCGCTCGAGGCCAAGGCCGGCTAGGGAAACCCCCGGGCCGGGCATTCCCGCGTCGTTGTCGACTTAAGGCGGCTCAGTGGCCCTAACTCGACAACGTCGCCGATAGAGCGCCCGGCAACGCGAGCGAGAGCAGATCCGCCGGGTCGCGCCGGACGCGGTCCGCGAGGCTGCCGGGTGGCTTGGGCTCGAAGGCGATCGCCGCCGGGTCCGTGAGCAGCTTCAGGCGCCCCTCGCGGACGAGCAGCTCGTCGACGCCGCCCAGCGGCCCCTCGAACATCGACCACACGGGCGTGCCGAGCACGGCGGCCTCGCGGTTCATGGTCCCGCCGGCCGAGATCAGCACGTCGGCGAGCGCGACGAGGCTGCGCCCGTCGACGGTCCGCTCGGGCACCACGACGCGGTCGAGGCCGAGCGCGCGGACGTCCGCGCGCTGCTCGTCCGTGCGGGCGAGCACGACGGTGTGCACGCGCTCGCCGGCGGCCGCGCGCTGGAGCACGCGCGCGAGCAGCGGGGTCTCCGACCCGCCGAGGTAGAGCGCGTAGGACGGCGCCGTGCGGACCACGCAGAGGATCTCCGCGCCCGCGACGCCGAGGTCCTCGAGGACCGTCCGGTCGGGCTCGAAGTCCGACAGGTAGTACTCCTCCTTGAGGCCCGGGTAGCGGATCAGCTTGCGCCCCCGGGCGCCGTAGCGCGCCAGCCGCTCGGGCGGGATCGCCTCCGGCACCAGCACGCGGTTCGCCAGCCGGCAGTTGAGATGGTGCTGGAGCGCCGCCCACTCGTAGTCGAACATCGTCGTGTTCGGGATCCGCAGCGCCCGCGAGACGACCGGGACGTCGGTGGAGCCGTGCGCGAGCGCGCGGTCGAAGCCGCGCCCGCGCGCCCAGCCGATCAGCCGGCGCACGCGGTCCGCGGCCGCCACCGCCTTGTCGCGCCGGGCGACGCCGCCGTAGCGGCCGATGACCGTGTGCGGCCGCCCCCACTGCTCGAGCAGCTCGACCGTGTGCGACAGCGGGCGCGCGGTCAGCGCCACCTCGTGGCCGGCCGCCTCCAGCCGCTCGACCAGCGGTCGCAGCACGATCACGTGCGCGGTGTTCGTGAAGTCCACCCAGATCCGCAAGGCCGGTCTGTCTAGCATGCCGCTCGCCATGAAGGCCTTCGTGACCGGCGGCGCCGGCTTCATCGGCTCCAACGTCGTCGACGCGCTCGTGGCGCGCGGCGACGGCGTGGAGGTGCTCGACGACCTCTCGACGGGGCGGCGCGAGAACCTCGGCGGGGCGCTCGCCGCGGGCGCCGTGCTGCACGAGGCGGACGTCCGCGACGCGGAGCGGCTGTTCGCGCTCGTCGAGGCGGCGGCGCCCGACGTGATCTTCCACCTCGCCGCGCAGATCGACGTCCGCCGCGCGGTCGCCGACCCCGCGTTCGACTCGGCGGTCAACGTCGGCGGCACGATCAACGTGCTCGAGGCCGCCCGCCGCGCGGGCGTGCCGCGGGTGGTGAACTCCTCCACCGGCGGGGCCATCTACGGCGACGCCGGCACGATCCCGACCGGCGAGGCGACCACGCCGGCGCCGATGGCGCCGTACGGCCAGAGCAAGCACGCCGCGGAGGGCTACTGCGGGCTGTACGGGCGCCTGCACGGGCTCTCGACGGTCTCCCTGCGCTACGCGAACATCTACGGGCCGCGCCAGGACCCGCACGGCGAGGGCGGCGTGGTGGCGATCTTCTGCGGCAAGCTCGTCGAGGGCGGGCAGCCCGTGGCGTTCGGCGACGGGCTCCAGACGCGCGACTACACCTACGTCGACGACGTCGTGTCCGCCAACCTCGCGGCGGCGGCGTCCACGTGGGAGGGCGCGGTGAACGTCGGCACCGGGACCGAGACGACGGTGCGCGAGCTGGCCGCCGCCCTGCGCGACCTCGACGGCTCGCGGCCGTTCGACCTCGAGTACGCGCCGGAGCGGCCGGGCGAGATCCGGCGCAGCGCCGTCGACCCCTCGCTCGCCCGCCGGGCGCTCGGCTGGGAGCCGCAGGTCGACCTCCGCGAGGGCCTGCGCCGCACGCTCGCCACCGTGCGGGGCTGATCCGGCCGCCCGATCGGGGAAGGTTTCTGCCCGCCGGCGGTGAAAACCGTTGGCGAGCGCCTGGTAGGGGGTAAGGGCTCGCCAGGCGCCGTCGCCCTTCCCCGCCCCATGGACTCCACTCCCGCATTCGCCGTGGCCGACCAGCACCGACTCGCGCGGGCGTTCCTCGCGCTCGGCGACGACGACGGCGCCCCGCCCCTGGCCTCTCCCTCGCTCACGCGGCTCGTCGCCGCCGTGGTCGCGGCCGTGGCGCTCGCGCTGGCCGCGCCGCTGACCTGGACCGCGCCGCCCACGCCGCGCGCCAAGCTCGGCGAGCAGCCCGCCGCCACGCTCGCCGGCTCGAAGGCGCTGCCGGCGCCGGCGGACGACGAGGACGACACTCGCGACTGAGCCGCCCATGACCCGGCCGGGGCGCGAGACGGCGGGCGGGATGTCGACGGTGGCCGAGGCGCCGCCGTGGGAGCGCGAGCGCCGGGAGCGGCCGACCTGGGGCCTCGCCGAGGGCGACGCGATCGCGCCCGGCCGCACCGTGCTGCGCCGGCTGGGCGGCGGGCGCCGCTACGAGGTGTTCCTCGTCTGGGACGACCACCGCCTCGCGGTGCTCGTCGCGAAGGTGCTGCGGCCCGACCAGGCCACCGAGGCGGCCGCGATCCGCGACCTCTCGCGCGAGCGGGACGTGCTGGCGCGGCTCGGGCACCCGATCGTGATGCGCGGCTTCGACGCGGCGGTCGACGGGCCGTTCCCGCACCTGCTGCTGGAGCACCTGGAGGGCCCGACGCTGCACGCACTGGTCGAGCAGCACGGCCCCGTGCACCTCGAGCAGCTGCTGCCGCTGGCGATGCACGTCGCCTCGGCGCTGCACTACCTCGCCCGCGAGGACACCGTCCACCTCGACGTCAAGCCGGACAACATCGTCATGGGCGCGCCGCCGCGGCTGATCGACTTCAGCGTCGCGCGCAGCACGGCCGCCGCCGCCCGCCTGGGCCGGCCGGTCGGGACGGACGGCTACATGGCGCCGGAGCAGGCCGACCCCTCGCGGGCGACGATCGGGCCGCCCGCCGACGTGTTCGGCCTCGGCGCGACGCTGCACCACGCGGTGGCCGGCGAGCGCCCGTTCCCGCGCCCGCACGGCGCCGCCCGCTCGACCGACCCGGAGGTCCGCTTCCCGCAGCTCGTGAAGCCGCCCGGCCCGCTGCCGCGCCGCACCCCGTCGCCGCTGGTGGAGCTGCTGCGCGGCATGCTCGCCCCGGATCCCGGCGACCGGCCGACGGCCGCCGAGGTCGCCGCCGCGCTGGAGCCGGTCGTCGCCGACCTGCCGCGGCGGCTCGTGCTCGGCCGCCGCGGCTGGCGCCCCGCGCGCTGACGGAGCTCAGCTCGTGTGGTGCACCTGCTGGAGGCCGTAGACCGGCGTGTCGATCCCCTCGGCGCGCGCCTTGAGCTGGAGCGCGAGGTAGAGCGAGTAGTGGCGCGACTGGTGCAGGTTGCCGCCGTGGAACCACAGCGCCTCCTGCTGGGTCGGCTTCCACATGTTGCGCTGCTCGCCCTCCCACGGCCCGGGGTCCTTGGTCGTGTCCGATCCGAGCCCCCAGACCTTGCCGACCTTGTCGGCGACCTCCTGGGAGATGAGGTCGGCGGCCCAGCCGTTCATCGAGCCGTAGCCGGTCGCGTACACGACGACGTCGGCCGGCAGCTCCGTGCCGTCCTCCATCACGACGGCGTCCTCCGTCAGCCGCGCGACCTTGCCGACCTCGAGCTTGACGTCGCCGTTGGCGACGAGGTCCGCCGCGCCGACGTCGATGTAGTAGCCCGAGCCCCGCCGGAGGTACTTCATGAACAGCCCGGAGCCGTCGTCGCCCCAGTCGAGCTGGAAGCCGGCCCGCTCGAGCCGGTCGTAGAACTCCCGGTCGCGCTCGCGCATCTGGTCGTAGAGCGGGATCTGGAACTCGTGCATGATCCGGTACGGGAGCGAGGCGAAGATCATGTCCGCCTTCTCCGTCGTCACGCCGCTCGCGACCGCCTCCTCGGAGTAGAGCGCGCCGAGGCCGATCTCCATCAGCGTGTCCGAGCGCACGATGTGCGTGGACGAGCGCTGGACCATCGTGACGTCCGCCTCCGCCTCCCACAGCGCCGCGCAGATGTCGTGCGCCGAGTTGTTGGAGCCGATGACGACCGCGCGCTTGCCGGCGTACGCGTCCGGGCCCGGGTGCAGCGACGAGTGGTGCTGGTCGCCCTTGAAGTCCTCCATGCCCGGGATCTCGGGCACGTTCGGCTTGCCGGACATCCCCGTCGCGAGCACGAGCTGCTTCGGGCGCAGCGTCACGTCGGCGCCGTCGCGCTCCACGACGAGCACCCACTCCTGCGCGTCCTCGTCGTAGCGGGCGCTCTTGGCCGTGGTCGAGCTCCAGTAGTTGAGCTCCATGACCCGCGTGTACATCTCGAGCCAGTCGGCGATCTTGTCCTTCGGCGAGAAGACGGGCCAGTTCTCGGGGAACTTGATGTAGGGCAGGTGGTCGTACCAGACCGGGTCGTGCAGGCAGAGCGACTTGTAGCGGTTGCGCCACGAGTCCCCCGGCCGGGCGTTGCGCTCGACGATGATCGTCGGCACGCGCAGCTGCCGCAGGCGCGCGCCGAGCGCGATCCCGCCCTGGCCGCCGCCGACGATGACGACGTAGGGCTGCGTCTCGTAGCCGAGCTGCTCGGCCTCGCGGCGCCGCTGCTCGAGCCACGTCTCGCGGTCCCGGTACGCGCCGTGCCGGACGCCCTTCGGCCGGCCGGGCCCCTTGTCCTCCTCGTGCCCCTTGAGCTCGGAGAGCGTCGTCAGCAGCGTCCACGCGAGGCCGTCCTTCAGCCGCAGGTGCCCGCGGCCGCGGCCGGTCTCCGTCTCGAACTCGATCCAGGCCTCGGTCACGCCCTCGGCCGCGGCCGGCTCCTCGGTGGTCCGGAAGCCGCGCGGCCTCGTGTGGCCGAGCGTGTTGTCGAGCAGGTCCTTGACGCCGTCCTGGCCTTCGACGGTCTTCAGGTTCCACGTGAACGCGACGAGGTCGCGCCAGAAGCAGACGCCGGCGAACAGCTCGGCGGCTGCGGCCGTGTCACCTTCGGCGAGCGCGCCCTCGAAGCGCGACAGCCACTCGTCGACCTCGGCGGCGACGGACTGGACGGCGGTCTCGGACATCTGCTCCTCCCCGGACGTGCGGACGCCGCCGATTGTCCTACGCCACGGCGGCGGGTGCTCCCAGCTGCGCGTACAGCGGATAGCGGTCCACGATCGCGGACACGCGCTCGGCCAGCTCGCCGCGGGCACCGTCGAACCCGGGCTGGAGCGCGCGGGCGATGATGTCGCCGATCTCGCGGAAGTCTTCCTCCTGGACGCCGCGGGTCGCGAGCGCCGAGGTGCCGACGCGCAGGCCCGACGAGACGGCCGGCGGCCGCGGGTCGAACGGCACCGCGTTGCGGTTGACGGTGATGCCGATGTCGTGCAGCCGGTCCTCGGCCATCTTGCCGTCCAGCTCGGACTCGCGGAGGTCGACGAGCACGAGGTGCACGTCGGTGCCGCCCGTCAGCACGTTGACGCCGTGGCCGGCGCCCAGCAGCTTCTCGGCGACCGCCTTCGCGCCCGCGACGGTGCGCTCCTGGCGCTCCTTGAACTGCTCGCTCGCCGCGATCTTGAGCGACACCGCCTTGCCGGCGATCACGTGCTCCAGCGGGCCGCCCTGCTGGCCCGGGAACACGGCCGAGTTGATCTTCTTGGCGTACTCCTCGCGGCACAGGATCATGCCGCCGCGGGCGCCGCCGAGCGTCTTGTGGATCGTCGTGGTGACGACGTCCGAGTACGGCACCGGGTTCGGGTGCAGGCCGGCGGCGACGAGCCCGGCGAAGTGCGCCATGTCGGTGACGAGGAAGGCGCCGACCTCGTCGGCGATCGCGCGGAAGCGCTCGAAGTCCAGGAAGCGCGGGTAGGCGGACCAGCCGGCCAGGATCAGCTTGGGCCTGCGCTCCTTGGCGATCCGCTCGACCTCGTCCATGTCGATCAGGCACGTCTCGCGGTCGACCTCGTAGGGCGCGATGTCGTAGAGCTTGCCGCTGACGTTGATCTTCATCCCGTGGCTCAGGTGGCCGCCGTGCGGCAGCGCGAGGCCGAGGATCGTGTCGCCCGGGTCCAGCAGCGCGTGGTAGACGGACGTGTTGGCCTGCGCGCCGGCGTGCGGCTGGACGTTCGCGTGCTCGGCGCCGAACAGCGCCTTCGCGCGGTCGATGGCCAGCTGCTCGATGACGTCGACGTGCTCGCAGCCGCCGTAGTAGCGCTTGCCGGGATAGCCCTCCGCGTACTTGTTGGTCAGCACGCTGCCCTGGCACTCGAGCACGGCCTGCGGCACGAAGTTCTCCGAGGCGATCATCTCCAGCGTGCGGCGCTGGCGGTCCAGCTCCGCGTCCATCGCCTCCGCGACCTCCGGGTCGACGTCCGAGAGCGGGCGCTCGAAGTAGTCGGGCTGAAGGTCGGTCATCGGCGGCTCTCCAAGTCGGCTCGAGGTTGGCTCCTGATCTCCGTAGCCACCGCCGGGTCAGTCAGTGATCCGCGCTCGTGGTGGGCCCACTGATCGCGGTCAATCGGCTCTGGCGAACGCCACGGCGGCCGCCGCGGTCGATCCTCGTGCTCGGGCGACGACGGCTCGCGAGCCTGTCGCAGGACCGCGTAGATGCCGTCCAACTCGAAGCGGCGGAGGTCGACGACGGTCGACGGCGTGCCCGCCAGCTCGCCGCCGTCGATCAGCAGGTCGGCGTCCTTGCGGATCTCCTCGGGCACGTCGTCGAGGCTGCGCGCGTCGCCGTGGCCGGAGTGGTTGGCGGAGCTCTGGAGGACCGGCCAGCTCATGTCCCTCAGCCGCGGGACGTCCGGCACGCGCAGGCCGAGCGTGTGGGGGTCCGGGCCGCAGGCGAGCGGGAAGCGCCGGAGCGGGTTGGGCAGCAGCAGCGTCACGCCGCCGGGCATCAGCGCCTCCATCAGCGCCCGGGTCCGCGGCTCCAGCTCCGGCAGCGCGGCGAGCGCCAGCTCGACGTCGAAGAACATGACCGCCGCGGGCTTGTCCGGGCGCCGGCCCTTGAGCGCGTAGAGCCGCTCGACGGCCTCCGGGATGTCCGGCTCGCACGCGAGGCCGTAGACGGTGTCGGCCGGGAAGACGGCGACGCCGCCGACCTGGATGCAGCGCGAGAGCCGTTCGGCGTCGGTCATCGCCGCCCCACCACGACGCGCTCGATGCCCGCCAGGTCGCAGGCGGTCGTGGTATTCGCCGAACCCCGCCTCGCGCAGGATCGCGGCCACCTCGTCGGCCTGGCCTCGCGCCGACCTCGAACGCCGCCATCGTCGCGCCCCGGGCCGCCGCGGCGGGGGCGAGCCGGCGGATCACGTCCAGCCCGTCGGGGCCGGCGAACAGCGCCGTCGGCCGGCTCGTAGCGGGTGATCTCGGGGGCGAGCGCGTCGCCGTCGGCCACGTACGGCGGGTTGGAGAGCACGGCGTCGACCGGCCCGCTCACCGGCTCGAGCAGGTCGCCGTGGAGCAGCTCGACGTCGAGGCCGAGCGCGCGCGCGTTGGCGCGGGCGACGTCCAGCGCGGCCTCGCTGCTGTCGGTGCCGACGATGTCGAGGTCGGGGCGCTCGGCCTTGAGCGCCAGCGCGACCGCGCCGGATCCCGTGCCGACGTCCGCCACGCGGGCGCCGGCCGGCAGGTCGAGCGCGGCCTCGACGAGATGCTCGGTCTCGGGCCGCGGGATCAGCACGCGCGGGTCGACCTCGAGCTCGATCGTCCGGAAGCCCTTGGTCCCGAGGATGTAGGCGACCGGCTCGCGCTGCACGCGGCGCCGGACGTGCTCCTGGAACCGCCGCGCCTGCGCCGGCTCGAGCTCCGCGCCCGGCCCCGCGACGATGTCGGCGCGGGTCGCGCCGAGCGCGTCGGCGAGCAGCAGCTCGGCGTCGAGGCGCGGCGTGTCGACCCCCGCGGCGGTGAGCGCGATCAGGGCCGAGTCCAGCGCGTCGCGGACGGTCGTACGGGCGAGCGGAGTCCTCCTCACGGCGTCTCAGTGTGACGCGCGCCGGTTTCGGGGGCTCTCGAACGAGCCCTCAGGCAGGAGCGGCGCGGCGCGGGCGCGTGGCGAAGTGCGCGGCGAGCGCCAGGCCCAGCACGCCGAGCCCGACGGCGATCCAGAGCGGCTCGAGGTAGAGCAGGACGACGGACCCGGCGCCGGCGAGCAGCCGCAGCGGCATCCGGACCGGCCCGCGCAGCCAGCCGCCGAGCGCCACGCCGAGGCCGCAGACCGCCACCGCGGACACCGCCACCGCCAGCGCGGCGGTCTCGAGCCCGCCCTGCAACAGCAGCCCCTGGCCGTTCTCCGTCAGCACGAACGCGAACGGGACGAGGAACGCCGGCGCGGTGTAGCGCACGAGCAGCATCATCGTGCGGAAGCCGTCGCCGCCGGTGATCGCCGCGGCGGCGAACGCGGACAGCGCGGTCGGCGGGCTCACCTCGCTCAGCACGGCGTAGTAGAAGATGAACATGTACGCCGCGTAGTCCTCGACGCCGAGGGCGACGAGCGCCGGCGCGATGATGACCGCGGCGATGATGAACGAGGCGGTCACGGGCACCGCCAGGCCGACGACGAGCACCGCCACCGCGCTGAACACCGCGGTCAGCGCCAGCGACCCGCCCGCGGCGTCGACGATGATGCTCGAGAGCTCGAGCCCGAGCCCGGTGAGCGAGACGACCGCGACGATGATGCCCGCCGCCGCCGTCGTCGCCGCGATCGGCAGCACGCCGCGCGCGCCCGCCACCAGCGAGTCGAGCACCGAGCGCGGCCCCATCCGGTCGCGCTTGTCGAGGAACGACATCACGAACGCCAGCGCCGTCGCGTACAGGACGGCCCGGAACGGCGACATCCCGGTCGCCAGCAGCACGACGATCGCGATCAGCGACGAGAAGTGGTAGCCCCAGCGGCCGAGCAGCCGCCAGAAGCCGGGCGTCTCCATCTCCAGCCCCTGCACGGAGAAGCGCCGCGTGTCGGCCTCGATCGCCAGCAGGATCCCGAGGTAGTAGAGGAGCGTCGGCGCGAGCGCGTAGACCAGCACCTTGAGATAGGAGATCTCGAGGAACTCGGCGATGATGAACGCGGCGGCGCCCAGCGTCGGCGGCGACAGGATCGCGCCGATGCCCGCGGCGGCCAGCACCGCCCCGCCCTCGTTCTTCGGATAGCCCGCGCGCCGCAGCAGCGGCCACGCGACCGACCCCAGCGTGACCGTCGTCGCCACGCCGGACCCCGACACGGTGCCGAGCAGGAAGCCGGCCAGCGTCGTGGTGCGCCCGGGACCCGTCCGCGAGCGCCCGAAGGCGGCGTAGGACAGCTCGACGAAGAACCGCGCGGCGCCCGAGTACTCGAGCACGGCGCCGTAGATCGTGAACAGGACGATGTAGGTCGCCGCCACGTCCAGCGGCACGCCGAACAGGCCCTCCAGGCCCATGTAGCCCTGGCCGACGATGCGCTCGACCCCGTAGCCCTTGTGCCCGACGGCCAGCGACTCGGGGATCAGCCCGCCGAGGTACGCGTAGGCGACGAAGGCGAGCACGATCGCGGGCAGCATCCAGCCGACCGTGCGCCGCGTCGCCTCGAGCACGAGCACCATCGCGAGGACGCCCGCGATGACGTCGAGCGTCTCCGGCTCCGCGGCGCGGCGGAACAGCTCGTCGGCGGTGACGACGGCGTACGCCACCGACGCGGCGGCGAGGAGGCCGAGCAGCCAGTCGCCCGCGGTCGGGTTCTCCCGCGGGTGCTCCGCCTGCGAGCGCCGCTCGCGCGCCCCGAAGACCATGAACGTCATCAGCAGCGCGACGGCGAGGAACGCCGGCCGGTACTGCTGCGCGGAGATCGGGTTGAACACCCAGTAGATCGCGAACAGCGACAGACCGGCGCCGAGGACCGCCAGCACGACGGCGGGCGCGCCGTGCAGGCGCCGGCCGGGGCGCTCGCCCTCGAACTCCTCGACGAGGTGCTCGTCCGTCTGCGGCGCGAGCTCTCGTCGCCGCCGCGCGAGAACCGCCGCCCGCCGCGCTCCTTCTCGGAGGCCGCGACCGCGCCCGGGCGTTGCCGCGTCTCCATGTCAGCTTCCCTCCAGCGTCGAGCGTCAGGTGCCGCGGGCGGGCGCCCGCCTTCCACAGCGGGGCCCGGCGCGAGCCGGCCACGAGCGTCCGCCGCCCGACGGCCGTCGCGGCCAGCGGCATCGAGTCGAACGGCACCGGCCGGGCGAGGCGCAGCGTCCACCAGCCGCCGCGCCGGCTGCGGGTGCCGTCGGCCTCGTAGTAGTCGAGCACCGCCTCGCTCGGCGAGGCGATCGCGACCAGCTCGAACGTGCCGTTGCCGGCCGCCCGGAAGCGCTCGACCGCGGGCCGGCGGTAGTACGAGTGCCGGTACGCCAGCGAGAACTCGCCCGACGCCGGCAGCCGCAGCGAGGCGACCGTCCCGCCGCCGCGGTCGGCGGCCACGACCCGTGCCGGCCCGTCGGACCGCGCGACCGCCGCGCCCACGGCGAGCACCGCCACGACCAGCGTCGCCGCGAAGCCCCGCCTCACCCGCCCTGCTCCCGGAAGAACCGCCGCGCGCCCGGGTGCAGCCGGACGGGCTCGACCAGCTCGCGGCCCTTCGCCGGATCGAGGCTCTCGGCCGACGGCACGATCTCGGCCAGCCGCGGCTTGTTGTCGTAGAGCGCCTTCGTGATGTCGTGGGCCAGCGCCGCCGGCATGTCGGCGTTGACCATCAGCAGGTTCGGGACGCCGATCGTCTTCGTGGCGGGCACGCCGTCGTACTCGCCCTCCTCGATCTCCGCCTCCTGGTAGCCCTCGCCGTAGCGCTCGCGCAGGTCGGCCAGGTAGCGGTCGAGCGCGAGCACGTGGATGTCGTCGGTCGTGGCGAGGTCGAGCACCGCGGGGGTCGGCACGCCGCCGGACCAGAAGAACGCGTCGATCGAGCCGTCGCGCATCGCCTGCGCCGACTCGCCGACCCCCAGGCCGCGCTGGGAGATGTCCTCGTCCGGGTCGAGCCCCGCCACCTCGAGCAGCCGCAGCGCGATGATCTCGGTCCCCGAGCCGGGCGAGCCGACCGAGACCGTCTTGCCCTTCAGGTCCTCGATCGTCTCGATGCCGGAGCCGGCCTTGGCGACGACCTGCGTGATGTTCGGGTACAGCGACGTCAGCGCGCGCAGCGGCTCCGGGCGGTCGAACGACTCGTCGCCCTTGACCGCGTCGATCGCGGTGTCGCCGAGCGTGAAGGCGACGTCGGAGTCCCCGTTGGCGACGAGCAGCAGGTTGTCGACCGACGCCGAGGTCGTCTCGGCCGTCGTCTGGTGGCCGTCGAGCTCGTCGGTCAGCACCTCGGCGAGCCCGCCGCCGTAGACCTGGTAGACGCCGCCGGACCCGCCGGTGGCGATCGACAGCCGCCCCTCGCCGCCGGGCGGGTCGTCGGCCGAGCAGGCGAGCGACCCGCCGGCCAGCGCGGCGAGCGCGGCAAGCCCCGCCAACCACCGGATGGCGCCTCCCATGCCGGGTTCGTGCCCGGCTGAGTGACAGATGAAACTAGCCGGCTAGGCTGAAGCCTGCTCGAGGCGCGTGCGCTTCTCGGCGTCCTGGAGCGCGGCGGTCATCTCGTCCAGCTCGCCCTGGAGCAGCTGGTCGAGGTTGTGGACCGTGAGCTTCACGCGGTGGTCGGTCACCCGCCGCTCGGGGAAGTTGTACGTGCGGATCTTCTCCGCCCGCTCGCCCGTACCGACCTGGGCGCGGCGGTCGGCGGCGAGCTCCGCCTGCTGCTCGGCCAGCTTCGCCTCGTAGAGCCGCGCGCGCAGCACCTTGAACGCGCGCTCGCGGTTCTGGAGCTGCGACTTCTCGTCCTGCATCGAGACGACGATGCCGGTCGGCTTGTGCGTGATCCGCACCGCCGAGTCGGTCGTGTTGACGGACTGGCCGCCCGGCCCCGACGACCGGTAGACGTCGATCTGGAGGTCGTTCTGGTCGACCTCGACGTCGACGTCCTCGGCCTCCGGCAGCACCGCGACGGTGGCGGTGGAGGTGTGGATGCGCCCCTGCGACTCCGTCTCCGGCACCCGCTGGACGCGGTGCGTGCCGCCCTCGAACTTGAAGACGGAATAGGCGCCGTCGCCCTTGACCTCGAACGTGTACGAGCCGTCCGAGGCGTCCATCGTGTCGGTCGCGAACCCGCGGCGCTCGGCGTAGCGCGTGAGCATGCGGTAGAGGTCGCCGGCCCACAGCCCGGCCTCCTCCCCGCCCGCGCCGCCGCGGATCTCGACGATCACGTTCTTGTCGTCGTTGGGGTCGCGCTCGACCATCGCGAGGCGGATCTCCTCCTCGAGCCGCTCGATCCGCTCGCGCGCGTCGTGCATCTCCTCGCGCAGCTCGGCGTCCTCGCCGCCCTCGTCGAGCAGCTCCTGCGCGCCCTCGGCGTCCGACACCGCGCGCCGCCACTCCTCCGCCGCACGCGCCGCCGGGGCGAGCTGGTTGAACAGCCGCCCGGCGTCGGCGAAGCGCTTGCGGTCCCCGATCACCTCGGGGTCGGACATCTGCGCCTGCACGTCGGCGAAGCGCCCTTCGATCTGCTCGACCAGCGACTCGATCACGCGATCGAGTCTACGGCGAGCGGCTTACGCCACGACCTCCATGCCCACCTTGTCCTCGGCGGTCGCGGCGCGCGGGTCCTCGACGGCGAGGACGGCCTCCATCGCGGCGATCGCCACGGCGAGCTGCTCGCGGTCGGGCTCGCGGGTGGTGAGCTTCTGGAGCTGCATCCCCGGCCACATGACGCTCCGGACCCAGCGCTTGGCGCGGTTGCGGCCGGCCCACTTGATCAGCTCGAAGGACAGGCCGGCGATCAGCGGCACGCCGATGATGCGGGTCGCGACGAGCAGGTACCACGCGGGCAGCCCCACCGGCGCGAACACGAAGATGGCGACGATCATGACGATCAGCAGGAAGCTCGTGCCGCAGCGCGGGTGCAGGCGCGAGTAGCGCGCGGCGCGCTCGGGCTCGAGCGGCTCGCCCGCCTCGAAGCAGGAGATGACCTTGTGCTCGGCGCCGTGGTACTCGAACACGCGCCGCAGGTCGCGCATGCGCGAGATCAGCCACAGGTAGCCGAGGAAGATGCCCGTGCGGAGCACGCCCTCGACCAGCCAGAACAGGAAGGCGGAGCCGAGCTGGTCCTTGAACAGGCTCGTCAGCGCGACGGGGACGACGAAGAAGAGGCCGATCGCGAGCGCCAGGCCGGCGACGATCGTCGCCGCCCAGGTGGCGCTGGAGATCTCCTCCTCGCCGTCGGGCAGCTGGGCGTTGGCGGAGATGCCGAGCGCCTTGAAGCCGATGTTGAGCGACTCGGCGAGCGCGACGACGCCGCGGATCACCGGCCAGCGCAGCGCGCGGTGGCGCTTCGTCCACGACACGAGCGGGAACGACTGGATCTCGATCTCGCCGAGCGCGGCCTCGCCGGGCGGCAGCTCGCGGCCGTCGGCGACCTGCTCGGGCAGCGGCTTGCGGACGGCGACGGCCCAGGTCGAGACGCCGCGCATCATCACGCCTTCGAGGACCGCCTGCCCGCCCACGGGCGCATCTCTGCGCGCCGTCAGGGCGTCGTGCGGCAGGCCGGTCTCGTCGGTCACTTAGTCAGGATCGGCAGAAGGCCGGCGGGTAGTTAGCCGCGCTGGCGCTTCGCCGCTCGCCGCTGGAAGCGCTCGACGCGCCCACCGGTGTCGACGAGCTTCTGCCGGCCCGTGTAGAACGGGTGGCAGTTGGAGCAGATCTCCACGTGCATGTCGCCCTTCGTCGAGCGCGTCTTGAACTCGTTGCCGCACGTGCAGCGGACCGTCGCCTCGACGTAGGACGGATGGATGTCGGTCTTCATGATGTAGTCCAGTGTAGATGGGGGTACCAGGCCTGTCCTTGCACGTCCGGGACCTCGGTTCGGGCCCGCCCGTGGTGTTCCTGCACCCGGGCCCGGGGCTCGACGGATCGGTGTTCCTGCCCGGCGCGGAGCGGCTCGCCGAGAGCCATCGCGTGCTGCTCGTCGACCTCCCCGGCAACGGCCGCTCGGAGGACGGCGACCGCAACGAGTGGTCGCTCGCCGGATTCGCCCGGGCGGTCGAGCGGCTCGCGGGAGAGCTGGAGCTGCGCGACTGGACGCTGCTGGGGCACTCGTTCGGCGGCTTCGTCGCGCTCCAGCACCTGATCGACTTCCCGGGCAGCGCCACGCGGCTCGTCGCCTCCTGCACCGACGCGTCCGAGACGCCCGCCCCGGGGGCGCCGGAGGACCCGGACGAGGGGCTGACGCCCGAGCAGATCGAGCGGCTCGAGGAGGGCTTCGCGCGCGAAGAGGTCGCGACGACGCCCGAGGAGCTGCGCGACGCGTGGCTGCTCGAGGCGCCGTTCATGGCGATCGACGAGGCCGCGTACGCGGCGATGCTCCGCGATGTCGTGTTCCGCCCGGCGATGGGCCGCCCGCGCAACTGGGGCGACCTGGAGGCGCTGCCGGCGCTGGCCGCGTTCGAGGGCCCGGTGCTGGCCATCGGCGCCGAGCACGACCGCCCGAAGCCGCCCGAGGCCGCGCGCCGGATCGCGGCCACCGCCCCGCACGGCGACCTGCTGATGATCGAGGGAAGCGGGCACTTCCCGTTCGCCGAGGTCCCCGAGCGCTACTGGCCGCCGCTCGAGGACTGGCTCAGGCGCACGGCAGGCTTGAGGCGGTTGTCGCGCTCGCTGCGCTCGTCGACGATCTCGTCGGCGTCGGCGAGGGCGACGAGCGGGTCGCCGGCCGCGCACGCCGGGCCGTCGAAGCTCACGAGCGTGTACTCGCCGGGCGCGAGCGCGGCCACGAGCGCCGCCGGCAGCATCTGGAACCCGACCCGCAGCGTCAGCGCCGACGCCTCGGCCTCGCTGCGGCCGGCGTTGCGCAGGAGCACGACGTAGGTGCTGCGCGACGGGTCCGAGCCCGGCTCGACGCCGATGTCGTCGACGACGAGGTTCGCGCGCGGGTCCGGCTGGCGGCAGCGCCGCGACGAGGCCTTCGAGGACTCGACGACGTGCCCCGCCGCGTCCAGCCAGCGGAAGCGGATCTGGACCCGGTAGGCGCCCGGGCCGACCATGTTCTCGACCCGCTTCGTGTAGACGTAGCGCGACGTCCCGGGATCGGAGGTCACCCAGCCGCCGAAGCCGGGCGCGGCGACGGCGGTCCAGCGGTCGCGCTGCGGCGTGCGGACCTGGAGCTTGAAGCGCATCTGCATGCGCGTCGCGCCGGGCACGGCGCGCATCTCGCCCTCGAACGTGCCCGCGGGATCCTCACCGCGATCGCAGTCCACGAGCAGCGCCTTGGCCGGCGGGCGCGCCGCGGCGGCGCCGGCCGGCGCGATCAGCGCCAGGCACAACAGGGCGAGGCAGGGCACGGAGGACCATCGCGTGCCAGAAACGCACGAGCGCGCGCCGAGTTGCGGCGCGCGACAGGGGTCAGACCCCTCACGACATCGAAATGAAGTGAGGGGTCTGACCCCGGTCGACGTCGGAATGAAGTGACCTACGTGATCTGGTAGAGCGGCCCGTCGCCGCCCTCGGGGGGCGTGAGGCGCCCGCCCTTGGCGGTGATGGCTCCGCACTGCACGCAGTTCGACGGGTTGACGATCAGGTCCACCGGGCCGGACTCCGGCGCGTCCTCGGGCACCTCGTAGACGCCGGCGGGGCACATCCACTGCCATGCCTCGGCGACCTCGCGCGGCACCCGCTTCTCGATCCGGATGTGCGACGGCGCGTCGTCGCGCGTCGCGTTGCCGGTCAGGAAGACGCCCGACAGCTTGTCGAACGTGTACTTGCCGTCCGGCTTCGGATAGCGCTTGTCGCGGCCGCCGTCCAGCAGCGGCGACTCGGCGTCGCGGTGCAGCGCCCAGTGCCCGCCCGGGAAGCGGCCCTTGGTGACGACCATCGCGTTCGTGATGGCGCCGCCCACGATCAGCCCCTTCGCGAACGGCTGCTTCATGTTGCGCGACTCGTAGAGGTCCTTGCCGATGTCCGAGTCGTGCACGGCCTGCTCGTAGTCCGAGAAGTCCGAGGAGCCGGCCTTGAGCTGCCGGTAGATCGTCTCCGCGGCGAGCCGTCCCGACTCGATCGCGTAGTGGATCCCCTTCAGCTTGGGCACGTTGACCATGCCGCCGGCGTCGCCGCAGATGACCATGCCCGGGTGCGACAGGCGCGGGAGCGCCCAGTAGCCGCCCTCCGGGATCGCCTTCGCGCCCCACGCGACGCGCTTGCCGCCCTCGAGGATCTTCCGCACGAGCGGGTGGAGCTTGAACTCCTGGAGCACGTCGTGGACGGAGAGCTTCGCGTCCGTGTTGTCGAGCCCGCATACGAACCCGATCGAGACCTTCGGCTTCTCGCCCTCGCGGTTCATGCCGTAGATCCACGAGCCGCCGAACTCCTTGTACTTCGCCTGCGGGCGGAGCGGCCAGCCGAGCGTGTGGACGACCTTGTCGAGCGGCTTCTCGACCTCCCAGACCTCCTTGACGCCGAGCGCCCAGACCTGCGGGTCGTTGCCCGCCATGCCGAGGCCCTTCTGCGCGGCGCCGGCCAGGTGGCCCCAGCAGCCCTCGGCGAGCACGGTCGCCTTGGCGAGCACGTCCGAGCCGGGCTCGAAGTTGCCCTTCTCGCCGCCGGACTTGTCGCGCCCCTTGTCGCCCGTGCGGACGCCGACCACCCGATCGTCCTCCACCGAGCAGCTTCTGGCCCGAGGTCTCCGTGAGGATGTAGGCGCCCGCCTCCTCGGCCTTGTCGGACAGCCAGCGGTTGAGCTCGGCGACCGAGACGACGTAGTTGCCGTGGTTGCGGAACGGCGGCGGCACCGGCCACAGGCGGACGGAGCGCTTCTTGTTGACCATGAAGTGCACCGACTCGCGCTCGACCTCGCCCCAGTGCGGCCACGAGTCGTCGTCCGGGAGCAGCGCCCGGATCGACTTCGGGTTCATCACGCCGCCGGAGAGCTGGTGCGCGCCGGCGACCTTGCCCTTCTCGATCACCGCGACCGGCACCTCGCCGAGCTTCTCGGTGAGCTCCGGGTCGTCCTCCAGCAGCTGGAGCAGCCGGATCGCGCACGCCAGCCCCGCCTGGCCGCCGCCGACGATGGCGACGCCGACCTCGATCCGCTCGTCCTCGGGATCGGTCGGCGGGCCGATGAACTCCGACGCGGAGTCCACCGGCGGCGGGAACTGGGAGGGGGCGACCGGGTGGTTTGGGGGTGGGTGGGCGGGCACCCTATCCCCCCTTCTTGGCCTTCACGGCCTCGGTGAGCTTGGGGACGATCTTGTTGAGGTCGCCGACGATGCCGAGGTCGGAGAACTCGAAGATCGGGGCGTTCGCGTCCTTGTTGATCGCCACGATGTTCTCCGAGGACTGCATGCCGACCTTGTGCTGGATCGCGCCGGAGATCCCCGCGGCCAGGTACAGCTTCGGCGCGACGGTCTTGCCCGTCTGGCCGATCTGGGCCGAGTAGGAGTACCAGCCGGCGTCGACCACCGCGCGGGTCGCGGCGACGGCGCCGCCCAGCGCCCCGGCGAGCTCCTCGAGCTGCTCGAAGCCCTCGGCCTTGCCGAGCCCGCGGCCGCCGGCGACGAGGAAGTCGGCGTCCTCGATGTTCACGTCGGCGCCGCGCTGCTCGCCGCGCTGGACCATCGTGGCCTTGAGGGAGTGCGGGGCGAACTCGACGTCGACGTCCTCGACGGCGGCGTCGCCGGACCCGTTCTCCGTCGCCTCGAAGGCGTTCAGGCGGCCGATGATCACGCCGACGCCCGCGTTGTAGTGGACGTCGGAGACCTGCGAGTCGCCGAGGATCGGGCGCTCCGAGACGAGCTTGCCGTCCTCCACGCGGACGTTGGTGACCTCCATGCAGACGCCGGCGTCGAGCCGCGCGGTCAGGCCCGCGCCGATCTCGAAGCCGAGCAGGCCGCCGCCGAACAGCGCGTAGCCGTGGCCGTTTTCCTGGATGACCTTGGCCATCGCGTCGACCACCGGCTGCGCGAGCCCCTCGGGGCCCTCGACGCGGTAGACCTTCGCCGCGCCGTAGGCGCCGAGCGACGCGCACAGGTCGTCGGGCAGGCCGCCCTTGTCGCCGACCACGATCGCGTGGCACTCCGTGCCGAGCTCGCCGGCCAGGCGAGCACCCTCGGAGACGGCGCCGAGCGAGTTCTTGTTGAAGGCGCCCTCGTAGTGGAGGGCGTAGACCAGGATCCCGCTCATGCCAGCAGCTTCCTCTCGTCCAGCCACGCGACGATCTTCTCGACCGTCTCGTTGGTGTCCTCGTCCTCGATGATCTGGCCCGCGGCCTTCTCCGGCGGGGCCTTGAAGTCCGTGCAGCGGGCGCGGGCGTTGTCGAAGCCGACGCGATCGACCTCGATGCCGACGTCGCCGGCGCCCTTCGTCTCGAGCGGCTTCTTCTTGGCGCCCATGATCGCCTTCAGCGACGGGTAGCGCGGCTCGTTGATCGCGTCGCCGACGGAGATGACGGCGGGGAACTCGACGAGCACCGTGTCGTAGCCGTACTCGGCCTGGCGCTCGCAGCGCAGCTTGCCGTCCTCGACGTCGATCTTGATGACCTGGGTGAGCGAGGGCATCTGGAGGTGGTCGGCGACGACGGCGCCGATCGTGTAGCACTCGCCGTCGTCGGACTGCTGGCCGAGCAGGACGAGGTCGGGCTGCTCCGCCTCCAGCACCTTGGCGAGCGCGTAGCCCGTGCCGTTGACGTCCGAGCCGGCGAGCGCCGGGTCGGTGAGATGCGCCGAGCGGTCGGCGCCGAGCGACACCGCCTTGTGGAGCGCGCGCACGGCGGTCTCCGGGCCCATGGTCACGGCGACGACCTCGTCGACCTCGACGGCGCCGCCCTCCTTCAGCTGCATCGCCGCCTCGATGGCGTGCGTGTCGAACGGGTTGAGGTTCTTCTCCCCGTTGCGGTCCAATCGCCCCGTCGACGGATCGATCCGCTTCTCGACGGCGGCGTCCGGCACCTCTTTGACCAGGACGCAGATCTTCACTTGGTTCACGCTCCTTGCCCGGATGAGGGCTCGCATCCTAGCTTGATTCCCCCCCGATTGACTTGTCAGTCAACGGTTCGGCACGCTCGTCGGCGGCTACCGTTGACGCGATGAGCGGCGGCGATCTCGGCGAGCTGCTCGCCTCCCGGCGGGGACTGGAGACGGGGCACGCGCTCGCGATCGCCGGGCAGGTGGCCTCCGCGCTCGGGCCGGAGCACGAGCGCGGCTACGCGCATGGTGCCATCGAGCCGGCCAACGTGCTGCTCGAGGGCGACCGGGCGGTGCTCACCGGCTTCGGCGCGCGGCCGGCGGCGGCGGAGTTCGTCGCGCCCGAGGTGGCGCGGGGCGCCGAGCCGACGCCGCGCTCGGACGTCTACTCGCTCGCCGCGCTGCTGTGCGCGGCGCTGACGGGCGCCCCGCCGGCCGGCGGGCACGTGCCGGCGGGGGTGCCGGGCGCCGTCGGCGCTCGAGGCCGCGCTGTCCGCCGATCCGGCGCGGCGGCCGGGTGACGCCGCCGCGCTGATGCGCGCGGTCCGGGCGCCGGCGGTGCCGCGGCGGCCGTGGTGGCGGCGGGGCCGCTGAGCTACTCGCCCGCGAGCTCGATCAGCCGGTTCAGGACCGCGGAACGCAGCTCGCCCTCCGGCGGCGCCAGGCCGAGCAGGTCGGCGAGCCAGAGGCCGTCGGCGGCCAGGCGGGCCACGGTGGCCTGCACGGGATCGTCGCTGCCGTCCACGAGCTGCTGCTGCCAGCCGGCGTAGCGCTCGCGCACCAGCGCCATGCCGGGGTGGTCGACGAGCGCGGCGAGGAAGCCGAACTCGATCGCGCGGTCGGCGTCCGCCCAGCCGCTCATGTCGGTCGCCCGCACGTAGCCGCCCGCGAACGTCGTCGCGTCCGCCGCGGCGATCTCCGTGTCGAACTGCTCGAGCCAGCGCTCGAGCATCGCGTCGAGCAGGTCGCGCTTGGACTTGAAGTGGTAGAGCAGCCCGCCCTTGGAGACGCCGGCCTCGGCGGCGACCGCGTCGAGCGTCAGCGCCTGCGCGCCGTCCCGCCGCACGACCGCGACCGCGGCGTCGAGCAGGCGTGCGCGAGCGCTCGGGCGGGGCACTAGTGAGAGGTGCCGGCGACGTTCAGGCCCACGACGCCGACGATGATCAGGCCGAGGCTCAGCAGCTTCAGCGTGCCGGCCGGCTCGCCGAACGCGACGATCCCGATCGCGGCGACCATCGCGGTCCCGACCGCGGCCCAGACCGCGTACGTGAGCCCGACCGGCAGCTCCTTCAGCACGAGCGCGAGCATCCAGAACGAGATCGCGTAGCCGGCGACCACGATCGCGGAGGGCACGGGACGGGTGAAGCCGTCCGTGTACTTGAGCGCGATCGTCCCGGCCACCTCGGAGAGGATGGCGATGGAGAGCAGGACTGCGGCGGGCATGCCACTAACTTTACCGTCCAGCCGGTACAGTTTCAAGGCCCCCGTCCGCAGGCGCGAGCCCGCCGACCCGCCTGATGTCGCGCACGAGGAGGAGTCCGAAGGCGATCGCGACGAGGCCGGCGCCCGCCAGCCACAGCGACGTCGAGATCCCGATCGCGACGGAGATCGGGCCCCAGATCGCCAGCCCGAGCGGCTGCGTGGCCAGCGAGCCGAACCAGTCGTAGGCGGCGACGCGCGAGAGCGACTCGGCCGGGACGTGGCGCTGGAGCGTCGCCTCCCACACCGAGTTGCCGAGCATGAGCGACGCGCCGCCGACGAGCGCGCCGGCCGCGATCGCCGGTCCGGGTGCGCCCGCCGCCAGCAGCCAGATCGGCGCGCCGAACAGCGAGAACGTGATCGTCGCGGTCACGAGCGGCCGGCGCGGCTCGATCCGGATCGAGACCAGCGCTCCCGCCAGCGCGCCGACGCCCAGCGCCGCGAGGATCCCGCCCCACGCCGCCGCGCCGCCGAGATCGCGTTCGGCGACGACCGGCCCGAGCACGCTCCAGGCGGCCCACAGCAGGTTCGCCAGCGAGGCGGACAGCACGAAGCTCCACACCCAGGTCCGGCCGCGGAACGCGCTCCAGCCGTCGCGGAGATCGGTCAGGAACGACGACGCGCCGCGGTCGGCGACTGGCGGGACGACCACGCGGGCCAGCAGCGCCGCGCTGACCGCGAACGTGGCGGCGTCGATGGCCAGCGCCCAGCCGGCGCCCGCCGCCGCGATCAGCACGCCGGCGATCGCGGGGCCGGCGATCTCGCCGCCCGAGAGCGCGGTCGCCCGCAGCCCGTTGCTCTGCTGCAACTCCTCGGGGGGCACGATCAGCGGGAGCAGGCCGACCGACGCGGGGCTGAAGAAGCCCGTACCCAGCCCGGTGAGGCCCGCGAGGACCGCGACGATCCAGACCTCGGCGACGCCGGCGATCAGCAGCGCCGCGAGCGTCGCCTGGGTCACGAACCGCGCGAGGTCCGCGGCCACCATCACCGCCCGGCGCGACACCCGGTCGGCGACCACGCCGCCGATCAGCAGCGAGCCGACGATCGGCAGGGTCCGCGCCGCCAGCACGATCCCGATGTCGGAGACCGAGCCGCCGAGGTGCAGCACCGCGAAGGCCAGCGCCACGGGCACCATGCGGTCGCCGAGCGAGGACACCGCCTGCGCCAGGAACAGCAGCCGGAAGTCGCGCCGGCCGAGCACCGAGAGCCTGCCCCGCATCGCCGGCACGCTACGCCACCCGTGGTGGCGCGCGCGGCCGGGACCGGTGTTGCTCGCGCCCGGGAAGGGGTACCGTCGGCGACATGAGCGCCGAGCCCGCCACCTCCGCGCCGTCCGGCTTCGGCGCGCGGCTCAAGCGCGCCGCGCTGCTCGCCGTCATGGCGGTCGTCGCCGTGAACATCTGGACGGGCGGCCCGCTGCTCGCGCTGTGGATCGGCTCGCGGGTGGTCGGCGACGGCAGCCTCACCATGGGCGCGGTCGCTGTCGTGATCGGCACGCTCGCCCTCACGTGCTTCCTGCTCGTGAAGCTGCTGGGCGTCCTCGGCGAGACGCACGACCGCCTGCTCGGCCTGCCGCCCGCGCCGCGGCGTCAGCAGCCGTGGCTGCGCAGCCTCAGCGGCGAGCGGCTCAGCGAGCAGCGCAGCCGCTCGCGCGTCTCGGCGCTCGACGTCGTGCTGGTCGCCACCGTGCTGCTGGCCGCCGGCGCGTTCGAGGTCTGGTTCTTCTTCTTCTCGGGCTCGCCGATCTGACGACCGACGTGCTCGTGGCCGGCGGCGGGCTGGGCGGCGTGGCCGCGGCGCTCGCCGCCGCCGAGCGCGGCGCGCGGGTCGTGCTCACCGAGGCCACGGACTGGCTCGGCGGCCAGCTCACGAGCCAGGCGGTGCCGCCCGACGAGCACCCGTGGATCGAGGACTTCGGCTGCACCGCCCGCTACCGCCGGCTGCGCGAGACGATCCGCGCCGTCTATCGCGACCGCTACCCGCTCACCGACGCGGCGCGGGCGCGCCGCGACCTCAACCCGGGCGCCGCGCGCGTCAGCCGCCTCGCGCACGAGCCGCGGGCGGCGCTCGCCGCCATCGACGCGCTGCTGGCGCCGCACCGCGACAGCATCGAGATCCTGCTCGAGCACGTCCCCGTCTCCGCCGAGGTGGACCGCGACCGCGTGGTCGCCGTCACGTTCCGCGGCCCGGGCGGCGAGCGCACGATCGAGCCGGCCTATGCGATCGACGCCACGGAGACCGGCGACCTGCTGCCGCTCACCGGCGCCGAGCACGTCACGGGCGCGGAGTCGCGCGAGCAGACCGGCGAGCCGCACGCCGCGGCCGTGGCCGACCCGCTCAACATGCAGCCCGTCACGGCCTGCTTCGCCGTCGACCACATCGCCGGCGAGGACCACACGATCCCGCGCCCGGCCCGCTACGAGCCCGGCCGCTTCACGCTCGCCGCGCCGGACCCGCGCACCAACGAGCCGGTCGAGCGCACGCTGGTGCCCAACCCGCCCGGCGATCCGGCGCTCGTCGGCCCGGACCTGAGCGACCCCGGGCTCGACAAGGAGCTGTGGCTGTTCCGCCGCATCGCCGCCCGCGGCAACTTCCTCCCGGGCTTCCTGCGCAGCGACATCACGCTCGTGAACTGGCCGCAGGTCGACTACGTGGGCGGCCCCGTCTTCGGCGTCCCGGACGCGGACCGGCACGCGGCCGCGGCGCGCGAGCTGAGCCTGTGCTTCCTGTACTGGCTCCAGACGGAGGCCGGCTTCCCCGGGCTGCGGCTGCGCCGGGACGTCGTGGGCGATACTCCCGACGGCCTCGCCAAGGCGCTCTACGTCCGCGAGTCGCGCCGCATCGTCGGCGAGCGGACCGTGCTCGAGCAGGACCTCGGCACGGACTTCCGCGACACCGTCGGCATCGGCGCGTACCGGATCGACCTGCATCCCTCGACCGCCGGCGACCCCTACATCGACGTCCCCTCTCCGCCGTTCCAGATCCCGCTCGGCGCGCTGCTGCCCGTGCGGATCGAGAACCTGCTGGCGGGCGCCAAGGACATCGCCACCACCCACGTCACCAACGGCGCCTACCGTCTGCACCCGGTGGAGTGGAACGCCGGCGAGGCGGCCGGACACCTCGCCGCGTACTGCCTCGCCACCCGGACGAGCCCGCGCGCCGTGCGCGCCGGCCCGGAGGCGTTCCAGCGCGAGCTCGAGACCGCCGGCGTCGAGCTGCGCTGGCCGCCCGGCGTCAGCGCCTACTGAAGGCGTGACGGCGCCCTGGATGAAGTCGATGATCTTCTGCGTCGGCGCGCCGGGCGTGAACACCTCGGCCACGCCGAGCTCCTTGAGCTCCGCGATGTCCTGCGCGGGGATCGTCCCTCCCACCGTGACCACGACGTCCTCGGCGTCCTGCTCCTTGAGCAGCTCGATCACCTTCGGCACCAGCGTCATGTGGGCGCCGGACAGGATCGAGAGGCCGACGGCGTCCGCATCCTCCTGGAGCACGGTCTCCACGATCTGCTCCGGCGTCTGGTGCAGCCCGGTGTAGATGACCTCCATGCCCGCGTCACGCAGCGCGCGGGCGATGATCTTCGCCCCGCGGTCGTGCCCGTCGAGGCCCGGCTTGGCGACCACGACGCGGATCTTCTTCGTGCTGGAACCGGCGGCCATGGCCGCCAATATAGGCGAGCGGGGGCTAGCGGACCTTCAGCGTCATCCGCATGTCCGGCTGGTGCACGGTGCAGACGATCTTGTAGGTGCCGCGCCTGCGCAGCTTGCGGCTGAAGCGGCCGGAGTCCTGGTAGTCGGACTGGAACTTCCGCGGCCCGCGGGTCACCACGAGGTTGTGGAAGTCGTCGCCGACCCAGCGCCACGTCACGCGCGTGCCCTTGGTCACGGTCACCGTCGGCGGATCGCCCTTGCGGACGAAGTAGTCGTCTCCGACCTTCACCGTCCGGGCGGCGAACGCCTGGGTGGCGAAGATCGCTGAGGCGATGGCGACGAGCGCGGCGACCAGCAGCTTGCGCATGTGCGAACGACCTTCCTGCTTAGAAGACGGGGGTCTCGGTGTAGGAGCCGAAGACGGTCTGGAGCGTTTCGATGATCTCGCCCTCGCTCGCGTGTACGCGGGCGCAGTCGAGAAGGTTCGGCATCAGGTTCGCGTCGGTGGCGGCGGCCTGGCGCAGCTCGGCGAGCGCGCGCTCGACGGCCGCCCCGTCGCGGCGGGCGCGGACGGCCTGCACGCGGTCGATCTGCTTGCGCTCGAGCGCCGGGTCGATGCGCAGGATCTCGATCTCGCCGTCGCCGCCCTCCGTGTAGGAGTTGACGCCGACGAGCTTGCGATCGCCGTTGTCGTACTCCCGCTGGAGCTGGTACGCCGCGTCGGCGATCTCGCGCTGCGGGTAGCCCTGCTTGACCGCCTCGACCATCCCGCCGAGCTCGTCGATCTTCGCGAAGTACTCGTAGGCGAGCGTCTCCATGCGGTCGGTCAGCGCCTCGACGAAGTAGGAGCCGCCGAGCGGATCGATCGTGTTGGTCACGCCGGTCTCCTCGGCGATGATCTGCTGCGTGCGCAGCGCGACGCGCACGGCCTCCTCGCGTCGGCAGCGCGAGCGCCTCGTCGTGCGAGTTCGTGTGCAGCGACTGCGTGCCGCCGAGCACGCCGGCGAGCGCCTCGATCGCCGTGCGGGCGACGTTGTTGAGCGGCTGCTGCGCGGTCAGCGACACGCCCGCCGGTCTGCGTGTGGAAGCGCATCAGCCACGACCTCGGGTTCCTCGCGCCGAACGTGTCGCGCAGCTCGCGCGCCCAGATCCGCCGCGCCGCGCGGTACTTGGCGATCTCCTCGAAGAAGTCGATGTGCGCGTTGAAGAAGAAGCGACAGGCGCGGCGCGAAGTCGTCGACGTCCATCCCGCGCGCGACCTGCTGCTCGACGTAGGTCAGCCCGTCCTTGAGCGTGAACGCCAGCTCCTGCGCGGCCGTCGAGCCCGCCTCGCGGATGTGATAGCCGCGAGATCGAGACCGGGTGCCAGCGCGGCATGTTGCGCGTGCACCACTGCATCATGTCCCCGAGCAGCCGCATCGCCGGGTCGACCGGGAAGCACCACTCCTTCTGGGCGATGTACTCCTTGAGGATGTCCGCCTGGATCGTGCCGGCGAGCCGGTCCGCCGGGACGCCCTTCTCCTCCGCCGCGACGACGTAGAAGGCCATCATGATCGCCGCCGGCGCGTTGATCGTCATCGACACGCTGACCTCGCCGACGTCGATGCCGGCGAACAGCGTCTCCATGTCGTCGAGCGTGTCGACCGCCACGCCCTCGCGCCCGACCTCGCCGAGCGACCGCGGGTGGTCGGAGTCGTGGCCCATCAGCGACGGCATGTCGAACGCCGTCGAGAGCCCGGTCTGCCCGTGGTCGAGCAGGTAGCGGAAGCGCTCGTTGGTCTCCTCCGCCGTGCCGAAGCCCGGCGAACTGCCGCATCGTCCACAGCCGGCCGCGGTACATGCTCGGGTACACGCCGCGGGTGAACGGGAACTCGCCCGGCAAGCCGATGCTCCCCGAGGTGTCCTCGGGGAGATCGGCCTCCGTGTAGAGCGGCCGGATCGGCTCGCCGCTCAGCGTGCGTGAACAGCGCGTCGCGCTCGCCCGTGATCTGCCGCTCCTCCGTGGCCATCACGGCGATTGTAGGGTCACGCGATGGCGGGCACAGCGCCCTCGGGCGCCCGTGCGTGCTGCGGCAGCGCCAGGGCGAGCACGAAGGCGATCGCCGTCAGCGCGCCCGTGACGACGGTCGTGACCTGCGCGGCGGCGACGAAGTCCTCGATCGCGCCGGCGCCGAGGACGCCGAAGTACACCGTCCCGATCACCGCCACGCCGAGCGACATGCCGAGCTGCTGGACGGACTGGAGGACGCCCGAGGCGGAGCCGACCTCGTGGTCGGCCACGTCGCCGAGCACGATGTCGAACAGCGGCACGAAGACCATCCCGAGGCCGATGCCGGCGACGGTCAGCGGCGCGACGAAGTCCCAGCCGCCGATCCCGGCGCCCGCCGACTCGAGGACGGCCAGCAGCCCGGCGAGGCCCGCGCCCATGAACAGCAGCCCGGCCTGGATCACCTTGCGGCCCAGCTTGTGCATCGTCATCCCGCCGATCGCCGAGCCGGCGAACGCGCCGAGCGCGAACGGGGCGGTGGCGACGGCCGCGTGGATCGGCGACCAGCCGAGGCCGACCTGCATGAGGATGCCGAGCGTGATCCCCAGGCCCGCCATCACGCTGATGAACACGACGGCGAAGCCGAGGCCGGACACGTAGGAGCGGTGCGCGAACACGCTCGTCTCGACGAGCGCCGGGGCGCCCGCGGCGTTGCGGCGGCGCTGGTGGACGGCGAACGCGGCCAGCACGGGCAGCGAGGCGGCGATCATCGCCAGCGTCCACGCCGGCCAGCCCAGCTCGTGGCCCTGCACCAGCGGATAGACGAGCAGCAGCGTGGCGGTCGCGGCCAGCGCGGTGCCGGTGCCGTCGAGGCGGCGCGAGGCGGTGACCGGCGCGACGTCCGGCAGGTGGCGCGAGCCGGCGAGCAGCACGAACGCGCCGATCGGCAGGTTGATGAGGAACACGGTCCGCCAGCCGAGCCCGAAGAGGTCGGCGTCGATCAGCAGGCCGGCGACGACCGGCCCGAGCACCGCCGACAGGCCGGAGACCGGCCCGAGGATGCCCCACGCCTTGCCCATCTCGTCGGGCGCGAACAGCACGCGGATCATCCCGAACACCTGCGGCACCATCACGGCGCCGATGCCGCCCTGGAGCGCGCGGGCGGCGATCAGCGTCTCGATCGACGGCGCGACGGCGGCGGCCAGCGAGGCGACCGTGAAGCCGGCAGCGCCGGCCAGCAGCACGCGCTTGCGCCCGAACACGTCACCCAGCCGCCCGCCGGTCAGCAGCCCCACCGCCATCGCGAGCGTGTACGCCGCCGCGATCCACTGGAGGCTCGCGTACGAGCCGCCCAGGTCGTCGCGGATCGCCGGCCCGGCGACGCTCGCGATCGTCGAGTCCAGCAGGTCCATCATCGTCGCGGCGAGCGCCGCCGAGAACGCGATCCATTTGGCCTTGCCCGACATCCCATCCTCCTTATCGGAACGATTTGCTCCGTTGAATGATCTCGCGGTGTGGACCTATGCACATCGGGCATTCGGTGCCGATTCTCGACGACAACCCCTTAGTCGGAGCGTTTCATTCCGGTAAGGTGCGCGCATGGCGCTAAGAGGGCGGCAGGCCGAGGCGGCCCGCAACGACGAGGCGATAAGGGCCGCGGCGCGCGCGGTCTTCACGGCCGATCCGGGAGCCCCGATCGCGGCCGTGGCCGAGCGGGCGGGCGTCGGGATCGGCGCGCTGTACCGGCGCTACCGGTCCAAGGAGGAGCTGCTCCAGCGGCTCGCCGCCGACGGGCTCGAGCGCTACGTCGCCGAGCTCGAGGCGGCGCTGGCCGACGACGGCGACCCGTGGGAGGCGTTCGCCGCGTTCATGCGCCGCTGCGTCGAGGCCGGGACGAGCTCGATCACGCGCCGCCTCGCCGGGCGCTTCCCGTCCACGCCGGAGCTCGAGGCCGGCGGCCGCCGCGCCTACGAGCTGACCCAGCGGCTGCTGCACCGGACGAAGGCCGCCGGCGAGCTGCGCGAGGACGTGGAGGTCACCGACCTCGCGCTGCTGTTCGAGCAGCTCCAGGGGGTCGAGGTCTCAGGTGACGAGCGCAGCCGCGAGCTGCGCCTGCGCTACCTCGCGCTGCTGCTCGACGCGCTGCGGATGCCGCACGCCGAGCCGCTGCCCGGCCCGCCGCCGGCCTGGCCGGAGCTGACCGCCCGCTACGGCTAGAACGCCACGGCCACGAGCCCGTACCGGGGCGCGGCCGCCATCGTGCGCTCGATCTCGTCGCCGTCGACCGCCGGGGCCGGCCCGTCGTCGGTGACGGGACGCCCCGACTCGCGGAAGAAGCCCTCGATGCCGCCGGGCGTGAAGCCGACGAGGATGCGGCTCGGGGTGTCCGCGACGTTGCGGAAGTTGTGCACGGTGCCGCGCGGCACGTACGCGAATCCGCCCGGCCCGACGCTGTGGATCTCGTCGCCGATCACGGATCTCGAACGCGCCGTCGAGCACGTAGAAGAACTCGTCCTCGCGCGTGTGGATGTGCGGCGGCGGTCCGCCGCCGGGCGCCGTGAGGTTCTCGAGCAGCACGAGCCGCCCGTCCGTGCTCTCGCCCGTCGCCTTGAGGGTCATGGTGTCGCCGACGATCCAGATCCGCTTGCCTTCGCCGGCGGGGATCGCGTAGCCGCTGCTGGAGATGAGGGTGTCCATGCCTCGATCGTCGCCGTGCGGCAGCATCAGCGCTACTTCAATCGCTTCTGTAATCAGTAGGATCGCTTCATGTCCTTGGGCGACGTCCAGCGCCTCCGCGCGTTCGCCCTCGTCCTCGACCTCGGGTCGATCTCGGGCGCGGCGAGCGTGCTCGGCTACACGCAGTCCGCCGTGTCGCAGCAGCTCGCGGCCCTCGAGCGCGAGGTCGGCACGGCGCTCGTCGACCGCTCGCAGCGCCCGCTGCGGCCGACCCGCGGCGGCGAGCTGCTCCGCCCGCACGCCGAGCGCGTGCTCGCGGCCGTGAGCGCAGGCGAGGCGGCGCTCGGCGACCATCTCGGCGGGCTCCGGCGGCTCCGGCTCGCCGCGTTCACCAGCGCGCTCTCGTCGTTCGTTCCCGCGGCCGTGCGCGACCTGCGGCGAGCGCATGGCGACCTCGTCGTGCAGGTCCTCCAGCTCGAGACGCAGGAGGCGATCGCGCAACTGCGGGCGGGCGGCGCCGATCTGGCCGTGGTCCACCACATGCCGGGCGTCGCGGTGCCGGAAACGGCCGGCCTGCGGCGGCGCCGCCTGCTTGTCGATCCTCTCTACGTGCTGGTGCCAGAGGGCCACCCGCTCGCGCGCCGCGACGAGCTCCGCGTCGCCGATCTCGACGGCGAGGCGCTGATCCTGCCGCGCCGCGACACGCCCGCGGGCCGCTTCCGCTCGGTCGTCGAGCAGCTCTGCGCCCAGGCCGGGTTCGCGCCGCGTGTGGCCTACGAGATCGATGACCTGCCGGCGTCCCAGGCGTTCGTCGCGGCCGGGATCGCGCTCGTCCCGATGCACGGGCTGATCCTGGCCACCGTCCCGGCCGGCGCGCGGGCGCTGCCGCTCGCCGAGCATCCGGCCGGCAGCCGCGCCGTCGAGGCGCTCGCGCCCGCCACCGCGGCGACACCGGTCGCCGACGAGCTGCTCGACCGCCTCGCGCAGGCGGCGCTCGCCTACGCGCCACCGGGCCCGAGCTGACCCGCGGCGCGCCGCGCGTTCAGTCCCGCGCGGCCTCGCCGAGCAGCGCGCGGGCGATCACGAGCCGCTGGATCTCGCTCGTGCCCTCGTAGATCTCCGTGACCTTCGCGTCGCGGTAGTAGCGCTCGGCCGGGAACTCCTTCGTGTAGCCGTAGCCGCCGAGGACCTGGATCGCCTCCCCGGTCTGGCGGCGCGCCACGGCGGACGCGAACAGCTTCGCCTGCGCGCCCTCGACCGTGTGCGGGTGGCCGGCCTGCTTGAGCCGCGCCGCGCGCCAGGTCAGGGCGCGGGCCGCCTCGATCTCCGTCTGCATGTCCGCCAGCTTCTGCTGGATCGCGCCGAGCCGGGCGATCGGGCCGCCGAACGCGTTGCGCTCCTTCGCGTAGCCGCTCGCCAGGTCCAGCGCGGCCTGGGCGATGCCGACGGCCTGGGCGGCGATGCCGATCCGGCCGGTGTCGAGCGTCCGCAGGGCGATCCGCATGCCCTGACCCGGCTCGCCGAGCCGCTCGGCCGGCGTGCCGTCGAACGCCAGGTCGGCCGTCGAGGACGAGTTGAGGCCGAGCTTCTCCTCCTCTCGCACGACCTCGAAGCCCTGCGCGCCGGCCCGGACGACGAAGGCCGAGATTCGATCCCCGTCCCGCGCGAAGACCAGGAAGGTCGACGCATGCGAGCCGTTGGTGATCCACTGCTTGGCGCCGTGCAGGCGGCCGTCCTCGTGGCGCGTGCGCATGGCGCTCGCGTCGGAGCCCGAGCCGGCCTCGGTGAGCGCGAAGGCACCGATCTCCTCGCCCGCGGCCAGCGCCGGCACGTACGGCGAGCCCTGGTCGAGCAGCGGCAGCGTGCAGGCGCTCGTGTGCACGGCGACCGTCACGCCGACGCCGGCGTCGGCGCGCGAGAGCTCCTCGAGCACGAGGACGTAGGAGAGGAAGTCGGCGCCCGCGCCGCCCTGCTCCTCCGGCACGCACACGCCCATCAGCCCCAGCTCGCCGAGCGCCGCGAACAGCTCGCGCGGGAACGTGTGGTCGCGGTCCCACGCGGCGGCGTGCGGCGCGATCCGCTCCTCGCCGAAGCGCCGAGCCAGCGAGCGGATCTCCTGCTGCTCGTGCGTGAGCTCGTGCGCGCTCATGCCCGCACCCGCTGGAGCGCGCGTGAGCCGATGCCGCCGACCGCCGCCGCGCCCAGCGCCGCGGCGCCGACCCGCAGCCGCCGGCCCAGCCGGTCGAACCGCAGCACCTCCCACCCCTCCTCGCGCGCGACCCTTGCCAGCTCCGAGTCCGGGTTGACCGCGACCGGGTGGCCGACCGCGCGCAGCATCGGCAGGTCGGACTCCGAGTCGGAGTACGCCCACGACGCGCCGAGGTCGATTCCCTCCCGGTCGGCCAGCTCGCGGATCGCCTGCGCCTTGCCCTCGCGATACGTGAACGGGCCGCCCGCCCGGCCGGTGTAGTACCCGTCGACCACCTCGGACACCGAGCCGACGGCGCCGTCGAACGTGAGCACGATCGCCATCAGCTCGGCCATCTCCTGCGAGGCGGCCGTGCAGATGAAGACCGGCCGCCCGGCGTCCTGGTGCTCGTAGGCGATCGCGAGCATCTTCGGGTACAGCCGCGGCAGGACGCCGGCGAGCACGTCGGGCGCCAGGCGCTGGAGGTCGCGCACGCGCACACCCTCGAGCAGCTGCCCGATCCGCTCGCGCAGCGCGTCCGTGCCCTGGTCGGTCGAGCCGCGCAGGCGGAACATGAGGTTCTCCCACGCGTCGCGCGCCAGCGCCCGCCGGTTCACCAGCCCGGCCTTGTACGCCGCGCGCCCGAACTGGAACGCCGACGAGCCGGCCATCAGCGTCCGGTCGAGGTCGAAGAACGCGGCGCCCGGCTCGTCGGCCCGGCGCAGCGCGCCGCCCCCAGGCGGAGGCGGGAGGATGTGCGGCCGCTCGGTCAATGGATGATCGGAGGCGTGCTGGTCGCGGCTCCGGTCATCAGACCTGGACGATGACCGCGTCGCCCTGACCGCCGCCGGAGCAGATCGCCGCGCAGCCGTAGCCGCCGCCGCGGCGGCGCAGCTCGTGCACGAGCGTGCCGAGGATGCGCGCGCCCGAGGCGCCGATCGGGTGGCCGATGGCGACCGCGCCGCCGTTGACGTTCACGCGCTCCTCGTCGATGCCGAGCATCCGGATCGAGTTCAGCGTCACCGACGAGAACGCCTCGTTGATCTCCCAGAGGTCGATGTCGCCAGGCTGGAGGCCGGCCTTCTCGAGCGCGAGCTTCGCCGCGTTCGCCGGCGTTCGGGCGAGGTAGGCGAACTCGTCGGCGACCGCCGCCTGGGCGATGATCGTCGCCAGGATCTCCTTGTCGTTGCGCTCGGCCCACTCGTCGGAGCTGACGACGAGCGCGCCCGCGCCATCGTTGACCCCCGGCGAGTTGCCGGCCGTGTGCGAGCCGTCCTTGCCGTGCAGGCCGGGCAGCTTGGCGAGCGCCTCCAGCGAGGAGTCGCGCCGCGGCGCCTCGTCGACCTCGACCACGGTGTCGCCCTTGCGGCCCTTGACGGTGACCGGGACGATCTCCTCGGGCAGCCGGCCCTCGTCGGTCGCGGCGATCGTGCGCTCGTGCGAGCGCAGCGCCCAGCGGTCCATGTCCGCGCGGGTCATCTCCAGCTCGTCGCCGACCTCGGTCGCCTCCTGGAACATCTGCTTGCCCGTGAACGCGTTGGTGAGGCCGTCATGCACCATTGCGTCGAGCGCCTTCGCGTCACCCATGCGGAAGCCGAAGCGGGCGTTCGGCAGCAGGTACGGGGCCTGCGACATCGACTCCATGCCGCCGCCGACGCCGACCTCCATGTCGCCCGCGCGGATCGACTGGTCGAGCAGCCCGACGGCGCGCACGCCGGACGCGCACACCTTGTTGATCGTCTCGGAGGACACCTCGATCGGGATCCCGGCCTTGATCTGCGCCTGGCGCGACGGGATCTGCCCCATGCCGGCCTGGAGCACGTGGCCCATGACGACGTGCTGCACTTGCTCGGGCTCGACGCCGGCGCGCTCCAGCGCGGCGCCGATCGCGATGCCGCCGAGATCGGTGGGGTGCAGGGACGAGAGTCCACCGCCGAGCTTGCCGACTGGCGTGCGGGCGGCGCTGAGGATCACGGTTCTGGGCATGGCGGCGAGTCTACGATGCGCCGATGCGCGCGGAAGCAACCACCGAAGCCCCCGCCGACAGCGGGGCCGACACGATCGCGATCGGGCTGTTCGACGGCGAGCCGATCGCCCACGACGTCGACGGGGGCGTGCTCCAGGCGCTGGTCGACTCGGGCGAAGCAAGCCGGGCCTGCGCAAGCTCGCCGTCACCCACGCGGGCGGCCGGCGCTACATCCTCGCCGGGCTCGGCAAGCGCGACGGCTTCGACGCCGAGCGCGCGCGGGTCGCGGCCGCGTCGGTCGTGGGTCGCGCGCGGGAGCTCGGCACGCGCAAGCTGTGCTGGGAGTTGCCGCACCACGTCGATGACGACGTCGCGGGCGGCTTCGTCGAGGGCACGCTGCTGACCGCGTACGCGTACCGCGCCTACAAGACCAAGGACGACGACGACCGCGGGATCGAGCAGCTCGCGCTGTCCGCGCATCAGGACGTGAGCGAGCCCGTGCGCCGGGCGGAGATCGTGTCGGCGGCCGTCAACGCGGCGCGCGACCTCCAGAACGCGCCCGCCAACGAGATGACGCCGCCGCGGCTGGCCGAGCGCGCTCGCGAGCTGGCGGCCGAGGTCGAGCACCTCAGCGTCGAGACGATGGGCCGCGACGGGATCGAGGCGGCGGGAATGGGCGCGTTCGCGGGCGTCGCCCGCGGCAGCCACGAGGAGCCGCAGCTGATCGCGATGCGCTACGAGCCGCCCGAGTCGGCCGGCCCGGTGCTCGGCCTCGTCGGCAAGGCCGTCACGTTCGACTCCGGCGGCATCTCGCTCAAGCCGGGGGCGAAGATGAGCGAGATGAAGTTCGACATGTCGGGCGGCGCCGTGGTGCTCGAGGCCACCGGCGCGATCGCGCGGCTCGGCCTGCCGGTGCGCGTCGTCACGGTGATCGGCGCGACGGAGAACCTGCCTTCCGGCCACGCACTCAAGCCGGGCGACATCGTGCGCGCCAGCACCGGCACGACGATCGAGATCATCAACACGGACGCCGAGGGCCGGCTCGTCCTGGCCGATTGCCTCGCCCACGCGCGCGAGCTGGGCGCGGAGCGGCTGGTCGACGTCGCCACGCTCACGGGCGCGATCGTCACCACGTTCGGCTCCACCCACGCCGGCCTGATGGGCGACGACGACGAGTGGTGCGAGGCCGTCCGCGAGGCCGGCCTGCGGGTCGGCGAGCTCGCCTGGCGGCTGCCGCTGCACGAGGAGTACGCGAAGGCGATCGAGGGCCGCTACGCCGACATCGTCAACGCGGTCGAGAACCGCAAGGCCGGCTCGATCGTGGCCGCCGAGTTCCTGCGCCGGTTCACCGGCGACGTGCCGTGGGCGCACCTCGACATCGCCGGGACCGCGTGGGACACCGGCAAGCCGTACGTGGCCAAGGGCGGCTCCGGCTTCGGCGTGCGGCTGCTCGTGCAGCTGGCGTCGTCGCTCCATTAGGCTGGCGCCAGTCGCTGCCAAGGTTGGCAAGGAGGAGGGTCTTATGACGTTGACGGATCGCCGCGAGTTCCTGCGGCGCGCGAGCCTGTCCGTGGCCGGGCTTTCGGCGCTGGGCGGCCCGCTCCAGGGGATCTTCGCCCGCGGCGCGCTCGCGGTCGGCTCGACCGGCGTGGCGCCGAACAACGGCGGCTACGGGCCGCTCGGCCCGGTGCCCGACGAGACCGACGGCGTCGTGCGCCTGCACCTGCCCGAGGGGTTCGAGTACCGCAGCTTCACGCCGACCGGCACGCCGATGAACGACGGCGTCCTCACGCCTGGGCGCCATGACGGGATGGCGGCGTTCTCGGCGGGCCCGAGCCGGTACCGGCTGGTGCGCAACCACGAGGTCAACGGGCCGGTGGGCGCGTTCGGCGATCTCAGCAAGGCGTACGACAGGAGGGCCGGCGGCGGCACCGCGACGCTCGAGGTCAACCGCCACGCCACCAAGGTCGAGTCGTGGGTGAGCTGCAACGGCACGCAGATGAACTGCGCCGGCGGCGCCACGCCGTGGGGCTCGTGGCTCACCTGCGAGGAGACCGTCAACGGCCCCGACGTGGGCAACGACTTCACCGGCGGCAACAACGCCCTGCTCGAGCAGCGTCACGGCTACGTCTACGAGGTGCCGGTCTCGTGGGACGCGGGCGAGCACCAGAAGCCGGTGCCGATCCGCGCCGCCGGCCGCTTCGCGCACGAGGCCGTCGACATCGACCCGGAGACGGGGATCCTCTACGAGACGGAGGACAACTTCGACTTCCCGTCCGGCTTCTACCGCTACATCGCGCCGCAGAACCCGATGACGGCGAAGCGGCTGACGGACGGCGGCAGGCTGGAGATGCTCAAGATCAAGGGCGTCACGAACGCCCGGCTCGACCAGGGTCAGACGCCGGGCGTCACCTACGACGTCGAGTGGGTCACGATCGACGAGCCGCGACCGGACGTTCCCGGCGGGCACGACGAACAACCAGGCGCTCGTGTTCGTCGGCGCCCAGGGGCGTGCGAAGGGGGCCGCGATCTTCAGCCGCCTCGAGGGCATCTTCTACGACTCCGGGAAGGTCTACCTGGTCTCGACGCAGGGCGGCGACACGCCGGCCGGCGAGCCGCCGCCGGCGGGTTTCGGCGACGGCTTCGGCCAGCTCTGGGTCTACGACGCGCGGCGCCAGAAGCTCACGCTGCTGTTCGAGTCGCCCAGCCGGACGGTGCTCGAGCTGCCGGACAACATGTGCATCAGCCCGCAGGGGTCGACGCTCCTGTGCGAGGACGGGCCGACGGAGAACTTCCTGCGCGGCGTCACGCCCGACGGGGAGATCTTCAACTTCGCGCTCAACGCGATCGCCGGGCGCCAGGGCGAGGAGTTCGCGGGCTCGACGTTCGCGCCGGACGGCAAGGTGCTGTTCGTGAACATCCAGGCCAGCAGCGGGCTCACGTTCGTCATCTGGGGGCCGTGGAGGAAGGGCGCGCTGTAATGCCCGCATGGACTTCGACCTCTCCGACGACCATGAGCTGATCCGCCGCACCGTGCGCGACTTCGCCGAGCGCGAGGTCGCGCCGGCGGCGGAGGAGCTCGACCGCGAGAAGCGCTTCCCCTACGAGATCGTCGCCAAGCTCGGCGAGCTCGGGCTGATGGGGATCCCGTTCCCGGAGGAGTACGGCGGCGCCGGGGGCGACTCGCTCGCCTACGCGATCGCCGTCGAGGAGCTCACCCGCGTGGACTCCAGCGTGGCGATCACGATGTGCGCGCACACCTCGCTGGGGACGCAGCCCGTGTACCTGTTCGGCTCCGAGGAGCAGAAGCAGCGGCTGCTGCCCGACCTGTGCGCGGGGCGCAAGCTCGGCGCGTTCGGGCTGACGGAGCCCGAGGCGGGCTCGGACGCCGGCAACACCCGCACGCGCGCCGCGCTCGAGGACGGCGAGTGGCTGATCAACGGCGCCAAGCAGTTCATCACCAACGCCGGCACGGACATCTCCGGCCACGTGGCGATCACCGCGAGGACTGGCGACGACGAGATCTCCAACCTGATCGTGGAGAACGGCACGCCCGGCTACGAGCAGGGGACGCCGTACCGCAAGATGGGCTGGAACGCGTCCGACACCCGGCCGCTGACGTTCGAGGACTGCCGCGTGCCCGAGGAGAACCTGCTCGGCCCGCGGGGCGCCGGGTTCAAGCAGTTCCTGCACATCCTCGACATCGGGCGGATCGGCGTCGCGGCGATGGGCGTCGGGCTGGCGCAGGGCGCGCTGGACGAGGCGCTGGCGTACGCGAAGGAGCGGCGCGCGTTCGGCAAGCCGATCTCGAAGTTCCAGGCCATCCAGGCCAAGCTGGCCGACATGGCGACGGAGATCGAGGCGGCGCGGCTGCTGACCTACAAGGCCGCGAAGCTCAAGGACGCCGGCCGCAACTTCACGCTCACCGCCGCCCAGGCCAAGCTCAAGACCGGCCGGCTCGCCGTGCGCGCCGCCGAGGAGGCCGTGCAGATCCACGGCGGCTACGGCTACATCGAGGAGTACCCGGTGTGCCGCATGTACCGGGACGCCAAGATCCTCACGATCGGCGAGGGGACCGACGAGGTGCAGCAGATGGTGATCGCCCGCGCGCTCGGCGCGTGAGCCCGCGGCCCCTTGCGGTCTTCCTCCTGCTGCTGGCCGTCTACGCGCTGACGCTGAGCGTCCCGGCGACGGCGGACGAGCGCTACGCCGGCGACGAGGTGCACTACCTGCTCGCCGCGGTGTCCTGGCGTGACGACGGCGACCTGGATCTGACGAACCAGTACGCGGAGCGGGCGTGGACGGCGTTCACCGACACGGCTTTCGAGCCGAGCGGGGAGCCGACCAACGGGCGGCTGCGCGAGCCAGAGGGGGTGGGCCTGCCGCTGCTGATCTCGCTCCCCTACGCGGTCGGTGGCGCCCGTGCCGCGGAGCTGCTCGTGGCTTGCCTTGTTGGCGCTGGCGTTCGCGGTGGCGGCGCTGCTCGCGGGGCGGCTCGTGCCCGAGCCGTGGGCCAGCGTGGGCGTGCTGGCGATCGGGCTTTCGCCGCCGGCGCTGGCGGCCGCGACGACGGTGGCGCCGGAGCCGGTCGCGGGCGCGCTGCTGGCCGGCGCCGCGTGGTGCGCGCTGAAGCTCCGCGAGCGGGCGCGGCTGCGCTACGCGTACGGCGCCGCGGTGATGCTGGCGCTGCTGCCGTGGCTGGACGTGCCGATGGCGGCGGCCGGCGTGCCCGTCGGCGTCGCGCTCGTCCGCTGGACGCTGGCCGAGCGCCGCCGGCTCACCGCGCTGATCGCCGCGGAGCTGATGCTCGGCTCGCTCGTGTTCTTCGCGCGCTTGAGCGAGACGTTCTACGGCGGGCCCGCTCCGGCGTTCGCGCGAGTCGGCGGCGCGGCGCCGGACGACCTCGGTGGGTGGCTGGAGCGGGCGGGCAACCTGGCGACGCTCTGGCTCTCGCCGTCGGTCGGGCTGCTGCGCTGGGCGCCCGCGCTCGCGCTGGCGTTCTTCGGCGGCTGGCTGCTCTGGCGCTCCCGGCGCGAGCACGTCGCCACCGTGATCCCCGAGCGCCGCGAGTCCGAGCGAGCCGCGGAGCTCCTGCTGGGCGCCGCCGCGGCCGTCTGGGTCGCCGCCGCGTTCGCCGTCGAGGACCCCGACGGCCCCTGGTTCCCCGGCCTCCCCGCCGCGGCGCTGCTCCCGCTCGCCGCCCCGCTCGCCGCCTGGGGGCTCCGCCACGCCCGCCTGATCGGCGGCATCCTCTGCGCGGTCACGCTCGCGCTCGGCGCCTGCCGACCCTGGCGCCCGGCGAGGCCGCGCGCGTAGCCCGCCCCTCGCGCGACCGTCGGGCCGAAGCGCTGGCCTGGCCGGCGTCGCCGCCCGGGGCGAATGGGGCCCGAGCTCGCCGACGCGGCGACCGGACGCGGAACTCGAGCGCGTGGATCTGGGACTGGCCGAAGGAGCCGGTCTGGACGGGTCCCATGGCGGCGGCGCGGTCGCCGACCCGCGGGGTCGCGGCGCGGGCGCAGGTCCTTCGAGACGTCGACCGACGTCAGCCCCCGCAGGGTCACGCCGTTGGGGTCGGTGACGACGACGTGGAGATCGCCGTCGCCGTCCGGGTCGACGCGCTCGACGTAGACGATCCGGCCGCTCGTGCTCGCGCAGCCGAGGATGTCGTCGCGGCAGCGCGGGCGCCGCAGGGGACGCTCGCGGGCGCGGCGCCGGGGCTCGGGCGTGCGCTCGGCCCGCTCGCCGGCGCGCGGACGGTCGCCGGCGTCGCCGTCGTCGCGCGGCCAGAGCGCGACCGCGGCCACGGCGACGACCGCGACGAGGAGGAGCTTGAGCACCCTCCGAGGTTAGGCGCGGGCCAGCACGGGCTGCACGTGCGAGACGACGTCGCCGTCGTCCACCACGTGCAGGGCGATCGCCGGCGGCTCGCGGACGAGCTCGAAGTCCTCGCCGCCGATCTCCAGTCGCGCCTGGAGGTGCACGCTCGGGCAGATCGCGACGCCGCAGCCGGCGAGGACGCCGAACGCGGTCCGGTGGAAGTGGCCCGCGACGATCCGGCGCACCTGCGGGAACGCGCCGAGCAGCCCGGCGAGCGCGAGCCGGTCGGCCTCCGGCAGCCCGGTGTCGTCGAGCACGGGGACGCCGACGCCGAGCGGCGGGTGGTGCATGGCGAGCACGACCGGGCGGCCGCCGCCCGCCGCGAGCGCCGACTCCAACCATGCGAGGTCGAGCCGGCCGCCGATCTCGCCCGGCACCGACGTGTCGCAGGCGACGAGCCGCAGCGGCCCGGCGTCCACCGCGTACTGGAGCCGCTCGCCGGGCGCGCCGCGGGCCGCTCGCCGAGCGCCGCGGGCGGCGAGGACGAGAACCACTCGCGCAGCCCGTCGCGGTCGTCGTGGTTGCCGGGGATCACGTGCACGGGCATCGGCAGCGGGGCCAGCAGCTCGGCCACGCGCTCGTACTCGCGCGCCAGCGCGCCCTCCGCGAGGTCGCCGGTCACGATCACCGCGTCCGGCGCCGGCTCGAGCGCGAGCACCTCGGCGACCGCCGCCGCCAGCGACTCGGCGGACCCGGCGTCGCCGGGCCCGACGTCCACGTGCGGGTCGCTGATCTGCGCGAGCACTACCCGGCGGCCTCGGCCTGCTGGTCAGGCCGGGCCGCGTCGCCGGCGTCCACCGCGCCGCGCGCCAGGATCGCGCTCGCCGCGCTGGCGGGATCGAGCCGGCGCGCGACGACCTCGTCGAGCATGTCGGCGACCTCCGGGTCGTCGCGCAGCGTCGCCTCGAGCGCCCGGCGCAGCCGCATCGTGGCGAGGCCGAGCACCTCGTTGCGCAGGTTCCGGCGCCGCCGCTCGGACAGCGTCCCCTCGGCCTCGACGTGCGCGCGGTGCTCGGCGAGCTTCTCCGCCAGCTCTCGACCCCCTCGCCGCGGTGGGCCTCCGTCTTGATGATCGGCACGGGCCAGCTGCCCTGCGGCGCGAGCGTCAGCACGCCCTTGATCTCGCGCACCATCGTGTCGGTCAGCGGGTGGTCGGCCTTGTTGACGACGATGATGTCCGGGATCTCCATCATGCCCGCCTTCAGCGCCTGGATCGAGTCGCCCGAGCCGGGGATCAGCACGAGCACGACCGAGTCCGCGTGGTCGATCACGTCGACCTCCGCCTGGCCGACGCCGACCGTCTCGAGGAACACGTCGTCGCGGCCGGCGGCGTCCATCAGCAGCGCGGTCTGGAGCGCCGCCTCGGCGAGCCCGCCGAGCGCCCCGCGCGTGGCCATCGAGCGGATGAAGACCCCCGGGTCCAGGAAGTGCTCGCTGAGCCGGATCCGGTCGCCGAGCAGCGCGCCCCCGCGGAACGGCGAGCTCGGGTCGATCGACAGCACGGCCACCTGACGGTCCAGGGCGCGGCGGTTCGCCACCAGCGCGCCGATCAGCGTGGACTTGCCGGCGCCGGGCGGCCCGGTGAAGCCGACGATCGAGGCCGACCCCGTGTGCGGATAGACCTCGCGGACGAGCGCCCAGCCCTCCGGCTCGTCGTCCTCGACCAGCGAGATCGCGCGCGCCAGCGCGCGCTTGTCGCCCGCCAGGAGGCGCTCGGAGAGGCTGCCCTTGGACGCGCTCATGGGCGGCGCATGATGGCAGCGAACTAGGATCCACCCGATGGCGACGGTGACCGGGAGCCGGCGGCCGGCCCGGCCGCAGCAGGTCCGCGGCGGCCCGGCGCCGCTGCACGGCGGCCCGCTCGCGCTGCTGCGCTTCATGCGGCGCAACGGCATGCTCAACCACAAGTACGCCCGGCTGATCCTCCGCTGGGCGTGGCTGAAGCTGCGCTGGCGCGGGCGCCTGAAGACCGACGGGCTGTGCTTCGTCGGCCCCGGGGTGCAGCTCGAGATCGGCCGCGACGCGGTCGTGCGCCTCGGCCGCTGGTCCTGGATCGGGCACGGCACGAAGATCCGCGCGCACGAGGGCGAGGTCGAGATCGGCGCCAAGACCGTGCTCGGGCAGGAGTGCACGATCTCCTCGTTCCAGCACGTCGCGATCGGCCGCGAGTGCATCGTCGCCGACCGCGTGATGCTGATCGACTTCGACCACGGCGTCACGGAGGAGGAGCGGCCGATCCGCGTCCAGGGCATCTACAAGCGCGACGTGAACGTCGGCCACAACTGCTGGATCGGCTACGGCGCGTGCATCCTGCGCGGCGTCACCGTCGGCGACAACGCGATCATCGGCACGAGCACGGTCGTCACCAAGGACCTGCCGGCCAACGCGGTCGCGGGCGGCGTCCCGGCGCGCATCCTGCGCATGCGCGACGAGCCCGAGACGCTGCGCTGGCAGTGAGACCACGCCTGAGACTTCAGGCGCAGTTGGGCCAGGGCGAGGTGCCGCGCGCGGCGAGCAGCTTCGCCGCGATCCGGTCCTGCTCGGCCTCCGGCGCCGCCGCGGGGTCGCCGCTGCCGCCCATGTCGCGCCAGGTCCCGCGCGAGAACTGGTACTTGCCGCGGTAGCGGCCGCCCGGCGACACGGCGGTCGGGTCGCCCCCGGACTCGCACGCCGCGATCCGGGCGAGCGTCGCGCTCGGGGCGCTCACGCGCGAGCCCGTGGATGCCGTGGTGCCGCGGGCGAGTCCGAGCGCGGACAGCGTCGCCGGGCCGGCGATGCCGTCGACGGCGAGCCCGCTGCGGCGCTGGAAGCGGCGGACGGCGCGGCGGGTCTGCGGGCCGTAGACGCCGTCGGCGGGGATGCCGAGCGCCTGCTGGAGCGCGGCGACGGTCGAGCCGGAGCGCTTCACCACGGCGGCGCTCTTGCCGCCGGTCTGGTGGGCGACGGCGCCGCCGGCGGCGAACGTCAGCGACAGCGCGGCGATCACGACGCCGGCGCGGTGGCCGCGGCTCCGGCGCCGCGCCTTGCGCGCCTCGGCGCGCCGCGCTCGCGAGCGGCGCTTCGACTCGAGCCACGCGACATGGCTCGCAGGATCGGTTGTGGGCACAGCGGGTTCCCCCTGGTCTCTGGTGCCTACGGGGTTAGCTGTCGGGCTCGCGCGAAGACCTGCGCTACGCCGCGCTCTGGCGGCGATTCGCCCCACGGAGCCGGGTCGGCTCCAGGCGGTTCCCCCGTTCCCCTCCGGATGTGCCGGCGAGGATTCGGCTGGGTTGTTCGATTTATGGAGCGGAGCAGATTACACGCCGCACTCCCGGAACCTTCGGCCGCCCCGGCGATTCCTTTAGGGCCGCAGCACCGCGAGGAAGTCGAGCGCGCGGTCCAGCCGGCCCCGGCGCAGCGCGAAGTCGCGGACCGAGATGGCGGGCGTGAAGCGCGCGTAGAACGGGTCCGTGAGGCGCAGCGCGCGGTGCACGGAGTCCCAGCCGGCGTGCTCGATCGCCCACTGGTGCAGGCGCAGCTTGCGGGCGTGGAACAGGCCGAGCATGTCGACCTGCGCGAAGTGCCGCCGGCACAGCGCCTCGTACTCCTCCGCGCGGTACTCGTGGACGTGCCACGGGTTGCCCGAGCGCTCCGCGCCGGGCGGAGCGAGCGTCAGGACGTTGGGCGTGGAGACGTAGGCGACCCCGCCCGGGCCGATCTGCTCGCGGATCCGCTCGAGCACGGCGTCCGCGTCCTGGACGTGCTCGATCGTCTGGAGGAAGACGACGCAGTCGGCGTCGCCGCTCCACAGCTCGATCATGTTCCGCTCGAAGCGCAGGTTCGGGCCGGCGTACTTCAGCCGGGCGTGCTCGTAGGCGTCCGGGTTGGCGTCGACGCCGACGACCGAGGTCGCCGTGCGCGCCAGCACCGCCGAGCCGTAGCCCTCGCCGCACGCCAGGTCGACCACCCGCCGGCCGTGCGCGCGCGCCGCGATCCACTCGTAGACGACGAGGTGGCGGCGGAACCAGTAGTTCTCCTCCGGCACGTCGGGGAGCGTGCGCTCGCCGGTGAGCGCGAGCGGCGGCACGCCGTCGGGCTGGTCGCGCTGGAGGTACAGGCGCTGCTCCACGGGGCGGGCACCTTAGCCCGCCCGGCCGGCTCACCCGCCGCGCGTGCGCCGGGCGCCGACGTCTCGCCGCCGGACCGACCACCCGCTCCCCCGGCGTAACATCGCCGTCGTGGCGACCGTCCGCGACTTCCCGCTCTTCCCGCTCGGGCTCGTCGCCCTGCCGTCCGAGCTGATCCCGCTGCACATCTTCGAGGATCGCTACAAGACGATGATCGGGCGCTGCCTGGAGGAGGAGTCCGAGTTCGGCATCGTCTGGCTCGCCGACGACGGGCTGCGGACGGTCGGCTGCGCGTGCGAGATCGCGGAGGTGCTGGAGCGGCTGCCGGACGGGCGCATCAACCTGATCGCGCGCGGCACGCGGCCGTTCCGGATCGAGGCCCGCCAGGAGGAGCTGCCGTATCCCGCCGGCGTCATCGAGTTCCTCTACGACCAGGCCGAGGAGCCGGACGCCGAGCTGGCCGACGGGGCCCACGAGGCGTACGCGGAGCTCGTCAAGCAGGCCACCGACCGCACGCCGGATCCCGCCGAGATCGGGCAGATGAGCGCCTACCAGATGGCGGCGACCGTGGAGTTCGGGCTCGACGCCAAGCAGGGCCTGCTCGACCTCCGCTCGGAGTCCGCGCGGCTCGGGCTCGTCACGCGGCTGTTCCGGGCCGCGATCAAGCGGCTGGACTTCGTCGAGCGCGCGCAGGCCCGCGCCCGCTCGAACGGCAAGGTGAACTTCAGCGGCTGAACGAAGCGCTGCGGTGCGCTCGCCGGCCATCGCGGCGGCGTCGCGGCCGTCGTCGGCGGCCAGGGCGGGGTCGGCGCCGTGGGTGAGGAGCATCTTCGCCAGGCCCGGGTCGTCGGCGTGGGCGGCGGCCAGGAGCGGCGTGAAGCCGCCCTGCTGGCGGACGTTCGGGTCGGCGCCGGCGTCGAGCAGCGCATGCACGGCGTCGTGGTCGAGCGCGGCGGCGGCGGAGTGCAGCGGGCGGACCCGCTGGACGTTCTCCGCGTCGCCGTCGGCCGGCGCACCCGCCGCGAGCAGCGCCCGCACCGCCGCGCCGCCGCCGAAGAACGCGGCCAGGTGCAGCGCGGTGAACCCCTCGGGCGTCCGGGCGGTCAGCGCGTCCGGGTCGTCGCGGAGCCGGTCGGCGCGGCCGAGCGCCGCCGCCTCGAGGACGTCGAGCTCCGGCCCCGCGGCCAGCAGCGCCTCGCAGGCCTCCGGCTGCGCTGGTAGAGCGCGGTCAGCACCGCCGACAGCCCGTTCCCGTCGCGCGCGCCGGCGAGCGCGGGATCGGCCGCGACCAGCTCGCGCACCCGTTCGGCGTCACCGCCGCGGATCGCCTCGAACAGCGCCTCGGACTCGCCGGCCACGCCGCGACCGTACCCCGCGGTCGCCGCGCGGCGCAAGGCGCGGGGCGTCAGCGCTCGAGCCCGCAGACGCGCTCGGTGACGTCCTTCGTGAACGCGGCGAGCTGGAGGAAGCTCTGCGGGTTGCCGCGCGAGGTGTCGGAGAACGCGACCGTGCCGGTCCCGAGCCGCACGCGGTAGGACAGCTGCGCTCCCGGGCCCTTCGGCAGCTCGAGGTTCAGCTCGGCCTGCGGCTCCAGCTCGCGCTCGACCTCGCGCGCCCGCAGCAGACGGTCGGCGTCGAGCGCGTGCTCGACGCCGTTGCAGCTCACCTGCCCACCGTCGTTGACCACCACCGTCACGTTGGCGTTGCGGTCCTCGCCGGTGCGCCGGACCTCGAAGAGGTCGGGCGACGGGGTGCCGCAGCCGGCCAGCGCGGCCGCCGCGGCCGCGACGCACACGGCCGCGCGCCTCATACGACGACGAGCTGCGCGCCGGCCACCTCGCGCAGGAACCGCGGCGTCGACATCACGCCGTCCAGCCGGGCCTCGATCGCGGCGCGGTCGGCGCCCACCGCCTCGACGGCCGCGGCGCAGGCCCAGATCCGCACCTCGTCGAGCTCCGCGGCGGTCTCGCGCAGCTCCACCAGCGTGCGCGCGAACGCCTCGCGGCCCGCGTCGCTGACGTGCGGCGCCGCCGCGGGGCGCCCCGCCCACTCGGCGAGGTCGTCGCGCAGCAGCCACGGCAGCGCGCCGAACGTCGCCAGGCCGCGCGCCGGCTGCCCGTCGGCGGCCGCGGAGACCAGCAGCGACAGCCCGGTCGACAGGCGCTCCAGCTCGCCCGACTCGAGGATGGCGGCGATCATGCTTCCCACTGTATGGAGCGCACGCTCGACGCCCGCGGGCTCAACTGCCCGCTGCCGCTGGTCAAGGCGCGCACCGCGCTGGCCCAGCTGGCCCCGGGCGACGTCCTGATCGTCCTCGCCACGGACCCCGAGGCGCCGATCGACCTCGCCGCCCTCGCCGCCGACGAGGGCCACGCGCTCGAGACGGCCCGCGAGGCCGCGCACTGGCGACTCGTGCTCACCGTCGCCGGCTGACTCCCGGCCCCGCCGCACGCACGCGGCGGGGACCGGAAGAGGGGAGCAGCCGGCCTACTTGATGGAGGAGAACGCGAAGTCCCAGACGGTCGTGTAGCCGTTCACGACCCCCTGGACGTCCTCGGACTCGAGGTTGAACGAGTCGTCCCAGGCGTACGGGATCGCGGGCGCCTGCGCGACGACCTGGCGGTTGATGTCCGCCCACGCCTTGTTGCGCTCCGGCCCCGCGGGGATCGTCGCCGCCTTCGTCATGGCGTCGTCGATCTCCGGCACGTCGAGCATGGAGTAGTTGACGTTGCCCTGCTGCTTGATCGCCGCGCCCTTGAACGTCGGCTCCAGCAGCGACTGCGGGTCCGTGAAGTCGCGGAACCAGCCGACGTTCGGGCAGATCACCCAGTCGGTGCTCGGCACGTTGCAGAACCGCGTGTAGAGCGTGTCCTGCGGCACCTGGCGGAAGTTGAGCTTGAAGCCCAGCTCCTCCAGCTGGCTCTGCGCGACGGTCGCGGTCTGGAGGCCGGGGTCGGCGTTCGTGGCGATCGTGAGCAGCTTCTCGCCGCCCGTGTACTTGCCGTCGTCGGACACCGGCACGCCCTCCGCCTTGGCCTTGAGCATGTACTGCCTGGCCAGCTCGGCGTCGCCCTTCGGGTTCTGCATGAAGTCGAACTCCGGGAAGCCCTTCTCGCCGCCGGACTCCTCGAAGCCCGGCGTCCCCGGCGGGATGTAGTGCTGGGCGATCGGGCCGACGAAGCGCCCGCCGCGGGTCAGCAGCAGCGCCTCGCGGTCGAACGCCGCGATCACCGCCTTGCGGACGTTGATGTTGTCGAACGGCTTCTTGTCCGTCCGCAGCGCGATCCAGCGCGTGCCGCCGCTGGCGGTGCGGCCGACCTGGTCCTTGTTGCTGGTCAGTGCGCGGCGCAGGATCGGGATCGGCGGCTGGCCGGAGTCGCAGCACATCAGGCCGTCGCCCTGGAGCGTCCGCCGGCTGGCGATCGTCAGGTCATCGTTGCCCTCCTCGATCCGGATCTCGTCGAGGTAGGCGGGCCGGAAGTCCGTCTTCGCGTCCCAGTTGGGGTTGCGGACGATCTCGATGCTCTTGCCCGGGTCGCGCCCGACGGCCTTGCCCTCCGCGTTGTTGCGGACCATGTACGGGCCCGGTGAAGACCGTGTACTGGTCGTACGTGGACGGGTTCGTCTTGTCGAACTTGGCCGCGTACTCCTCGGGCACCGGCACGCTGATCGGCATCACGAGCGCGGAGGCGACCGTCACGGCGGTGGGCTTGTCGAGCTCGAAGACGATCGTGCGGTCGTCCGGCGTCTTGATGCCGGGGATGTCCTTGATCTTGCCCGGCGTCTCGGGCGCGCCCTTGATGTCGGCGAAGTACGAGGTCGCGTAGCCCGACGGGACGTTCTCGCTGAACGCCCGCTCGAACGCGTACTTGACGTCCTTGGAGGTGACCTCGCGGTCGACGGGCGGGGAGAACTTCACGCCGGCGCGCAGCTTCACCGTGATCGTCTTGTTGTCCTTCGAGATCTCCGGGTCAGCCTCCGCGAGGTCCGGCACGGGCGTCTCGGCGTCGTCCGGCTCGAACGAGTAGAGCGGCCGCTGCGTGGCGTAGAGCACCGCGTAGCCGAACGTGTAGTAGCTCTGGCCGGGGTCGAGGTAATCGACGTCCGCCGCGGCCAGGAACGTGACCTTGCCGCCCTTCTTGCCCTCGACAGGGGCGCCGTTAGACGTCCCGTCGGACCCTTCGTCGGACGACCCTCCGCAGCCCACAGCCGCGAGGGTCAGCGCTGCGACGAGCGCGCCAAATCGTGGACCCATGGACCGATTCTCGGCACATGGGGCTCACTGTTCAAGAAAAGGGCGGTGCGGCGGGTGTGTTGGTGAAGCCGCTGTTACTGAGTGAAACGGGTGTTACCGGTACGTGTGCTGTTACCGATAACCCGCGTGTTACTCCGGCGCCACTGCGACCAGCCCAGCATCGCGAAGCCGATCAGCGGCCACACCGGCCAGAAGTAGCCCGCGCCCGTGAGCGCCCAGATCGCGACGAGCACGACCGCCCACATCGCCAGCGCCCGCGGATCGTGCTTGTGGGAGCCGCACATGCCGGCATGGTGGCGCCGCCGCGCGACGGGCCGCGGCGCCCGCTGCTCGGCCGGAAGGTCGGCGGTCAGCCGCTCGAGGTCCGCGCGCGTGGTCGCCGCGAGCGCCAGGCCGAGCCGCTCCTCCAGCTCGGCGGCGTCGAGCCGCCCGGCGGCGGCGTGGCGGCGGAGCGTCTCGACGGCGCGCTCGCGCTCGTCGTCGGATGCGCGGATGTCTGGCATGGCGAAGGAAGTTACCACTCACTTCATCGTTGTCAAGCGGTGGCGAGGTTGCTGCCGGCCGGGGGCGTGGTGCCGGCGAACGTCAACGGCGGCTGGGTGGGGCGGTGGTGAATCGGCCGTAGTGCGCAAGTGGAGTCGATTTGCGGGCTATAGGGGGGTCAATCGACTCCACTCGGCCGATCCACGCCCGAACCCACCCCCTAAAAGCGAGCCGTTGACGTCCGCCCGCACCACTCCCCCGGCCGAAGCCCCGTCCGCGAACGTCAAGCCACTACGACGGCCCCACCACGCCGCGGGTCGCCGCCCCCGGAGAGCCGGCCGGTCCCCGGCTCGCGCTCGACGGCCTGGCACCCCCCGAAGAACAGGTTCAGGTCGCGGAAGCGCGCGATGGTGCGGCCGCTCGCCTCCAGCGGCTCCGTGTCGATCCCCGGCTCGACGTAGACGATCCCGTCCTCGTAGTGCAGCCGCGGCGCGCAGACCGCCGCCGCGGCGTCGAGCCCGTGGTCGAGCGCCCCGATGATCACCTGGAGCAGCGCGGAGCGGATCCGGTTGGAGCCCGCGGACCCGAGCACCAGCTCCGGCTCGCCGTCGCGCAGCACCACGGTCGGGGCCATCATCGACGGCAGGCGCCGGCCCGGAGGGTGCATGAAGAACCCGAGCGGCGACAGGTCCTGCTCGCCCATCATGTTGTTCACGTGCATGCCGGTGCCCGGCACGACGAGGCCGGAGCCCTCGCCGTTGGTGCACGTCACGGAGCAGGCCCATCCGTCCGTGTCCATCACCGAGATGTGGGTCGTCGACCCGAGCCGCCCCGGCCATGAAGCGGTCCAGGAAGCCGGGTGCGTCCAGGCCCTCGAGGAACGCCGGCGTCCGCTCGTCCTGCGCGCGCTCCATCGCGGCCACGATCTCGAGCACCGAGGGCGGCGGGTCGGAGCGGTCGAGCAGCGCGAGCGCGTACCCGAGCAGCGTGCCCCCGGCGCTCGGCGGCGGGTTCGTCAGCACGTCGCGCCCGCGGTAGCCCACGCGGACCGGCTCGCGCGGGATCGCGCGGTAGCTCGCGAGGTCGGCGCGCGTGAGCATGCCGCCGCGCTCCGTCAGCCACTCCACCACCGCGGCGGCCACGTCGCCGGTGTAGAACGGATCCGGGCCCTCCGCCGCGAACCGCTCGAGCGCGCCGGCCAGCACGGGGTCGCGGTGGCGCTCGCCCTCCCGCAGCGGCCGGCCCTCGGGCATGTAGAGGCGCGCGCGACTCCTCCGTGAGCGACGTGATCGGCGCGAGGATCTCGAACAGGTACGCCTGCTGCTCGTTCACCTCGACGCCCGCGCGCGCCAGCGCCGCCGCCCCCGCCGCCAGGTCGCCCAGCGGCACGGTTCCGAAGCGCTCGGCGGCCGCCCAGATCCCCGCCGGGTTGCCGTACGCGCCGCACGAGGACGCGCCGATGTTGAACACCTGGATGACGTCGCCGAACGACACCTCCGCCGGCACCAGCGGCGCGCGGCCGGCCGGGTCGGCGCCCCGCCCGGGCGCCTCGACGAAGAAGTCGAGCAGCACGTCGTCGCGCCCCGGGGCGGCGACGAGCATGTAGCCGCCCGCGCCGAAGCCGGTGAGCAGCGGCTCCGCGACGAACGAGGTCAGCATCGCGCCCAGCGCCGCGTCGACGGCGTTGCCGCCGGCGCGGAGAACGTCCGCGCCGGCCTGGGCGGTGAGGTGATGACCGGCCGCGACGACTCCGCGCACGGCCGGGGTTATCTCAGAATCGTGGGATGAACTCCGGCACGTCGACGTCGGCGACCGACCGGCGGCGACCGTCGCGCTGGCCACGCATCACCCGCGGCTCGCCCGCGGGCTCGGCCCACGGATCGTGCCGCTCGTCCCGCCGCGGCGCCCGCGGCGCCTCGTAGCCGGTCGCCACGACGGTGATCCACACCTCGTCCTCGAGGTTCTCGTCGAGCATCGCCCCGAAGATGATGTTCGCTTCCGGGTGCGCGGCCTCCTGGACGGCCCGCGCCGCCTCGTTGACCTCCCACAGCGACAGGTCGCGCCCGCCGGTGATGGAGAGCAGGATCCCGCGCGCGCCCTCGAGCGTCGTCTCCAGCAGCGGCGAGGCCGTCGCCTTCTCCGCCGCCTCGACCGCCCGCTTGTCGCCCGTGCCCATGCCGATGCCGAGCAGCGCGTTGCCGGCGTTGGACATGATCGTGCGGACGTCCGCGAAGTCGAGGTTGATCAGGCCCGGCAGCGTGATCAGGTCCGAGATGCCCTGGACGCCCTGGCGCAGCACGTCGTCGGCGACCGTGAAGGCCTCCATCATCGACGTCTGCTTGTCCAGCACCGACAGCAGCCGGTGGTTGGGCACGACGATGAGGGTGTCGACCTCCTCGGCCAGCGCCTCGATGCCCTTCTCCGCCGCCTGGAGCCGGCGCGAGCCCTCGAAGCCGAACGGCTTGGTCACGATTCCGACGGTCAGCGCCCCGAGCTCGCGGGCGATCCGCGCCACGACCGGCGCCGCGCCCGTGCCGGTGCCGCCGCCCTCGCCCGCGGTGATGAACACCATGTCCGCGCCGCGCAGAAGTGTCTTGATGCGGTCGGAGTCGTCCATCGCCGCGCCGCGGCCGATGTCCGGGTTGGAGCCCGAACCGAGGCCGCGCGTGACATCCGCGCCGAGCTGGAGCTTCACGTGCGCGTCGGACTGCTGGAGCGACTGCGCGTCCGTGTTGAACGCGAGGAACTCGACGCCCGCCACCTCGGCCTCGATCATGCGGTTGACGGCGTTCACGCCGCCGCCGCCGACGCCGACCACCTTCAGCTGCGGCATGCCCGTCTCCTCGGGCTGCGGCGCCGACGACCACTGGTAGTCCGTGGGCGACGGGGGCGGCACGGCCGGCGGGGACATCATGTTGTCCGGCAGGTCGGAGGAGAACGCGTGGCGCAGGCGCTCCTGCGGCGTCGGCACGCGCGGCGCGGCGGCGGGAGGGGCCGGCTCGGGCTCCGGCTCGCGGCGCGGCGCGGGCGGCTCGGCGGCGGCCGCGGGCGGCGGCTCGGGCTCCCGCTCTTGCAGCCCCTCGGTCTCCGTCTTGCGGAACAGGGCCGCGAGCGGGCCTTCCCTCATGCTCGCGCGCTTACCGCTTGCCATTCGAGAGCACCTCCTTGGCCAGCTGGCGATACGAGTCAGCGGCCGTCCCGGTCGGGTCGTACTTGAGCACGGACATCCCTTTCACCGGCGCCTCAGCGAACCGGATCGTCTTGCGGATGCGCGCGCCGAAGACGCGATCGCCGAAGTTCTCCTCGAGGATCTCGATCGCCTCCTTGGCATGGAGCGTCCGCGAATCGACCATCGTCGGCAGGATGCCCGCGATGTCCACGTCGGGATTCAGGTTCTCGCGGATCATCGACAAGGTGTTCTGGAGCTGGATCAGCCCGCGCATCGACAGATACTCGCACTGGACGGGGACGATCACCTTGTCGGCCGCGGTCAGCGCGTTGATCGTCAATAGTCCCAGGGAGGGCGGCGTATCGATGCAGATGAACTCGTAGTCCTCCCTGACGGCGCGCAGCGCCTTGTCCAGCGACCGCTCGCGGCCGATCTTGGTGGACATCGCGATCTCGGCCCCGGCGAGGTCGATCGACGAGCACGCCACGTCCACCTCGCGCCGCCGGATCACCTCCCGGATCGAGAGGTCGTGCACGAGCACGTCGAACATCGACGTCTCGAGCGTGTCCGGGTCGATGCCCTGGGACATCGTCAGGTTGCCCTGGGGGTCCATGTCGATGCACAGGACCCGGTGCCCCTCCTCGGCGAAGGCCGCCGCGAGGTTGAGCGTGGTGGTCGTCTTGGCCACGCCGCCCTTCTGGTTGGCGAAGGCGATGACCTTGGCCTGGCCGGTCACTTCGTGCTCCGATCACGGTCGGGGGAACCCATCGGAGGGGCCCTTTCGCTCCGGTGTCCGGTTCTCCTGCTACGGGGTCCCCGCTCGCGAGGGCGGCCAGTAGCGCAGGACGACCTTGCCGCGGACCCACTCCTCGGGGATCGGGCCCCAGAAGCGGCTGTCGTCGGACGCGCCGCGGTTGTCGCCGAGCACGTACAGGTGACCGCGCGGGACGGTGATCTCCTTCGGGTAGTCGCAGGCCTCGCCGGTGCAGCGGAACGGCTCGTCGACCGGGCGGCCGTTGCGGATCACCCGGCCGTCTCGCAGGGCGACGCGGTCGCCCCCGACGGCCACGACGCGCTTGATGTACGTCACCGTCCCGCGCTCGCGGTAGGGGCGCGCGCACATCGTGCCGGCGGGCGGCGGCTCGGCGCACTCGGCGCCCTGCTCGGCGGCCGCCGGCGGGTTGTGGATGACGATGTCGCCGACGCCCGCGCCGGCGAACCTCAGCGCGATCACGCGGTCGTTCAGCTTGACCGTCGGCTCCATGCTCTCGCTGGGGATCCGGTAGGCGCGGCCGAAGATGCCGATCAGGACGGCGGCGCCGAAGATCGCCACCGCGACGACCGCGAACACGGCGCCCAGCACCTTGCGGCCCGAGCGCAGCGCAAGGAACGCGACGACGACCGCCGCCGCGACGAGGATCCAGAGCACCGGGGCTTCTTACCCGGCGCCGGGGGTCCGGCACGCCGCCGGTAACTCGACCACCGTGCGCGGGTCGGGGACGACGCGCTCGCCGGGGATCGGGTTGGTCTTGCACCAGGTGAAGCGGAACGTCCGGAAGTCGACCACCGCGCGGAACGGGTAGCCGAGCACGCCGCCGACGTTCGTCTCCGTCGCCTTGATCTCGCGGACCAGCGCGAGGCAGTCGTAGGTGGCGGCGCGCTTCGTGACGTCGTTCTCGGGCGGCGTGCCGCCAGCCGGATACGGCTCGCACTCCGTGGCGCCGACGCGCCCGCGCAGCTCGCCGGCCGCGGCCCGCTGCCGGCCGTCGGCGCTGATCGCGTGCTCGACCCGGGCGATGAGCGCCTCGCGGGCGCCGATGACGCGCGCGGCCGGCGCGCCGGCCCGCGGGAGCAGATCGGCCGCGCTCGCCTGGCGCGGACGCTGCTCGCGGAGCTGGCGGTCGCGCCGGGCGGCGGCGCGCTGTGCGCGGTCGCGCGCGTCGGCGGCGGCCGTGCGCTCCTTCGCGTCGTCGATGCGGGGCGCCACGACGGCGGTCGCCGCGGCGGCGACGATCAGCAGCGCGGCGGCGCCGAAGGCCAGCTTGCGCCTCGGGACCGGCGGGACCTCGACGTCGCGCGGCGGGGTCCAGATGCGCAGCCACGCCCCGATCGTCGCTGGGAGAGAGGCCTTGCGCTTCTTCTCACCAGTGGCAGGCATGTGGTGGTGAAGCGTACCTCTCTCCCCTCCGGCTGCCCACTCGTCCCTTGCGGGGTACGCGCTCGCGCGCGTATGCTCGCGAGCGTGAGCTGGAGCGCGCAGCGAGATCACGAGCACGAGCTCGAGCACCGGATCGAGCCGCCGGAGCCGCAGCCCAAGGAGGCTCGCCCAGAGCCGCTGCACCAGCTGGCCTCCGACGTCGGCAACCAGGCGTTCCGCAGCACGCTCGCGCGCGACGGCGCGGGGATCCTGCCGAGCGGCGAGGTCCACCCCGAAGTGCAGGGCACGATCGACTCCACGCGCGGCAGCGGCACCGGGCTCGACAGCTCTACGCGCGGCCGCATGGAGGGTTCGCTGGGCGACCTCTCGGACGTCACCGTCCACACGGACGACACATCCGACCAGCTCAACCGCTCCGTGTCCGCGAAGGCGTTCGCCACGGGCACGGACGTCTACTTCGCGAAGGGCACGTACAACCCCGGCTCGGCCGACGGCGACCGGCTGATCGCCCACGAGCTCGCACATGTCGTCCAGCAGCGCGGCGCGCCCGCGGCCGGTCCGCTGACCGTCTCCAATCCCGGGGACGCGCTCGAGACCGAGGCCGACTCGGTCGCCGACCAGATCGCCTGAGTGTTCGCGCGATGACCCAAGTGCCCGCCGCGGAGCCGGACCAGAACGCGCGCTCGGACGGCCACGCGATCGGCTTCGACTTCGTCGACCGCCGCGTCATGGCGGCGGTGCAGCAGGTGGCCTCCTCCGACCCGAACCCGGCCGACCCGTTCCGCGGGCTCTACATCTCCGACGAGACGGCGCTCCAGCTGACCCAAGGGCAGTCGGCGTCCGGCGCCGACGACCGCCTGGAGGCGGTCACCCGCGCGCTCGCGCTCGACCTGCTCGACAGCGCCGTGCTGGCCACGTGCGCCGCGCCGGAGCTGAACCCGCGCTTCGGCCGGCTCTTCGCCTACCTCCAGGACGACGTCACGCGCAAGCTCCCGAGCGCGCGGCTGGTCGGCCACCTGCTCGAGGGCGAGGGCGTCACGGCCGCCGACGTGATGACCTGCTTCGACCAGGACCGCCCGCTGCGGCGGCTCGGCGCGATCAAGCTGCTCGGCGACGCGCAGACGCCGCTCGCGGAGCGGCCGATCAAGGTCGCCGACCGGCTCGCCGCCCACCTGATCGGCGCGCGGATGGACGACCTGCCGGCGCCGGTCCGGCTCCGCCTCGTCGGCCTTCCGGCCCACGACCCGGGGCGCGGCGACCACGTCGCGGCGGTCGCGGCGATGCTCTCCCGGCCCAGCAACCTGCCCGTCGTGCTGTGCGGGCCGGACGCGGAGGCGCTGCTCGCGAAGGCCTACGCCCGGCCGCTGGTCGTCGCGCACGTGCGCGACCTGGAGCAGCGCGACGTGATGGCCGACGCGGCGCTGATCTCGGCGCTCGAGGACCGGCCGATCGTGTTCGAGGGGCTCGAGGACCTCGACCCGGCCGAGCGCGCGCGGCTGCTGCGGGCGCTCGACGCGCGTGGCGAGCGGACGGTGGTGGCGGCGCCGTCGCGCGGCGCCTCGCTGGCGCTCGGCGACCGCACGGTGCTGCTGGTCGAGGCGCCGCCGCCGAGCTACGCCGAGCGGATGCAGGCGTGGACCGACCTCACGGGCGTCTCCGAGACGGGCGACGTCGCCGCGAAGTTCCGGCTCTCGATGGGCCAGATCGTGGAGGCGGCCGAGGTGGCGCGGCTGGCGGCGTCCGCGCGGGGCGATGAGCGGCCCACGCCGGAGGACCTCGACCTCGGCTCGCGCCAGGCGTCGTCCTCGCGGCTCGGCGAGCTCGCGGCGCGGCTCCCGCCGGGCTACCGCTGGGACGACCTCGTCGTGCCCGAGCGCCAGCTCGAGCTGCTCCAGTCGATCTCCGCCTACCTGCGCCACCGCGACCGCGTGCTGTCCGACTGGGGCTACGAGCGCTCCGTCGCCCGCACGCAGGGGCTGAAGGTCCTGTTCGCCGGGGAGTCCGGGACGGGCAAGACGATGGCCGCCCAGGTGCTGGCCGCCGAGCTGGGCCTGGAGCTGTTCCGCGTCGACCTCGCGACGATCGTCAGCAAGTACATCGGGGAGACGGAGAAGAACCTGGACCGCATCTTCGGCGCCGCCGAGGGCTCGAACGCGATCCTGTTCTTCGACGAGGCGGACGCGCTGTTCGGCAAGCGCTCCGAGGTCTCCGACTCGCACGACCGCTACGCGAACATCGAGGTCGCGTACCTGCTCCAGAAGATGGAGGGCTACGCGGGCGCCGTCATCCTCGCCACGAACTTCCGGCGCAACATCGACGACGCGTTCGTGCGACGGCTGGACTTCGTGATCGACTTCCCGTTCCCGGAGGCCGAGGACCGCAAGCGCATCTGGAAGCTGCTGCTGCCGCCCGAGGCGCCGCTCAGCGAGGACATCGACATCGAGTTCCTCGCCACGCAGTTCAAGCTCTCCGGCGGCGGGATCCGCAACTGCTCGCTGTCGGCCGCGTTCCAGGCGGCCGACGCAGAGGGCGTGATCGGGATGCGCCATCTCGTGCGCGCCGTCGCGCTCGAGTACGGCAAGCAGGGCCGGCTCACGCTCGAAGCGGACTTCGAGCGCTTCCACGAGCTGATCCGCCCGTCCGGCGGCGCCCCGCGCAACGGCGCGGGCTGACTCCCGTCCGTTCGCTGACGAGCCGCCGCTGCGCCGCTCGCGCCCGGGTAGGGCAGGGCAAAGGCGACGGAGGAGCGGCAGATGAACAACCTTGCGGCGATCGCGACCGAGAGCGCACAGCGGCACCCCGACCGGCCGGCGTTGAAGCTGGACGACACGACGGTCACCTACGCGATGCTCGACGAGGGCAGCGCCCGCGTGGCCGGCCTGCTGAAGGCCAAGGGCGCTGGAAGCGGGCGACCGCGTCGGCGTGATGCTGCCCAACGTCCCGTACTTCGCGCTCGTCTACTACGGCATCCTGCGCGCGGGCGGCACCGTCGTGCCGATGAACGTGCTGCTCAAGGGCCGCGAGGTCGCGTTCTACCTCGAGGATCCGGGCGCGAAGCTGCTGTTCGCCTGGGGCGACTTCGGCGAGGCGGCGAACGAGGGCGCCGAGAAGGCCGGCGCCGAGGCGATCCTCGTGAAGCCGGGCGAGTTCGAGAAGCTGCTCGCGGACGCCGACCCCGACACCGAGGTCGCCGACGTCGACGGCGACGACACCGCCGTGATCCTCTACACCTCGGGCACGACCGGCACGCCGAAGGGCGCCGAGCTCACGCACGACAACCTGTCCGAGAACTGCCGCATCGCCGCGACGAAGCTCGCCGAGGCGTCCGAGGAGGACGTCCTGCTCGGCGCGCTGCCGCTGTTCCACTCGCTTCGGGCAGACCTGCGGGCTCAACGCCTCCGTCAGCGTCGGCGCCTGCCTGTCGCTGATCCCGCGCTTCGAGCCGGGCAAGGCGCTCGAGATCATCGAGCGCGACAAGGTCACGATCTTCCAGGGCGTGCCGACGATGTACCACGCGCTGCTCAACCACCCGGAGCACGATCAGGCCGACGTCTCGAGCCTGCGCGCGTGCATGTCCGGCGGCGCCGCGCTCCCGGTCGAGGTCATGCGCGACTTCGAGGAGGCGTTCGGCTGCAAGGTGCTCGAGGGCTACGGGCTGAGCGAGACGTCACCGGTCGCGTCGTTCAACCACCCCGACCGCGAGCGCAAGCCGGGCTCGATCGGCATCCCGATCGAGGGCGTCGAGATGAAGCTCGTCGACGACGAGGGCGAGGACGTCGAGGGCACCGACGAGGTCGGCGAGATCGCGATCAAGGGCCACAACGTGATGAAGGGCTACTGGAACCGCCAGGACGCCACGGACGAGGTCATGTCCGACGACGGCTGGTTCCGCACCGGCGACATGGGCAAGCGCGACGACGAGGGCTACTACTTCATCGTCGACCGCAAGAAGGACATGATCATCCGCGGCGGCTACAACGTCTACCCGCGCGAGATCGAGGAGGTCCTCTACGAGCACCCCGCGGTCTCCGAGGCCGCGGTGGTCGCGGTGCCCGACGACAAGATGGGCGAGGAGGTCGGCGCCGCCGTCGTGCTCAAGGACGGCGAGGACGCCGACGCCGACGCGATCAAGGACTTCGTCAAGGAGCGCGTGGCGAACTACAAGTACCCGCGCAAGATCTGGTTCCCGGACGAGCTGCCGAAGGGCCCGACCGGGAAGATCCTCAAGCGCGAGATCCAGGTCCCCGAGCACGTCGCGAGCTGAGCCATGGCCGCCGCGACGCAGGAGCGCGCCGAGGCGGGGACGCCCGGCGCGGCCCCCGCCGGGCTCGACACGCTGCTCACCGACGCGGCGCGCGGCCCGCTGCGCCGGATGCTCCCCGGCCGCGCCGCCGCCAAGCTGGCCGGCCGGCTCGCCATGCGGCCGGACGCGATCGCCACCCGCGGGGCGCAGCTGGCCGGGGAGCTCGCGAAGATCGCCGTCGGCCGCTCGGACGTCGCCCCGCCGAAGCGCGACCGCCGCTTCAAGGACCCCGCCTGGGGCGGCAACCCGGCGTTCAAGCGCCTGCTCCAGACCTACCTCGCGACGGGCCAGGCACTCGACTGCCTGGTCGGCGACGCGGGGCTGGACTGGCGCAGCGAGCGCCAGGTCCGCTTCGCGATCGAGAACGTGCTGGACGCGCTCGCGCCGAGCAACGCGCCGCTCGCGAACCCCGCGGTGCTCAAGGAGGCGCTGGACACCGGCGGCCGCAACTTCGTGCGCGGCGCGGCGAACTTCGCGCGCGACATGTCGCGCCCGCCGCGGATCCCGGCGATGGTCGACACCTCCGCGTTCGAGGTCGGGCGCGACATCGCGGCGACGCCCGGCGCGGTCGTCCTGCGCACGCCGGTCTTCGAGCTCCTCCAGTACCGGCCGCAGACCTCGAAGGTCTACGAGAAGCCGCTGCTGCTCGTGCCGCCGATGATCAACAAGTACTACATCGCCGACCTCGCGCCGGACCGCAGCATGCTCGAGTACGCGATCAAGCACGGCCAGCAGGTGTTCGCGATGTCGTGGCGCAACCCGGACGAGCGCCAGCGCGACTGGAGCCTGGACACCTACGCGGGCGCCGTGCTCGAGGCGCTCGACGCGGTCGAGGAGCTCACCGGCACCGACGGCACGCACGCGCTGGGCCTGTGCGCCGGCGGCATCGTGCTCTCGACCGTCGTCGCCCACCTCGCCGCGCGCGGGGAGCAGGACCGGATCGCGGGGCTGACGCTCGCCGTCACGGTGCTCGACCAGCACAACGCCGGCACGACCGGCGCGTTCATGGGCCCGGGCACCGCGGTGGCCGCGACGGCCGACTCCGCGCGCAAGGGCTACCTCAGCGGGCGCTCGCTGGCCGGCGTCTTCGCCTGGCTGCGGCCCAACGACCTGATCTGGAACTACTGGGTGTCCAACTACCTGCTCGGCAAGACGCCGCCCGCGTTCGACATCCTGTTCTGGAACGCGGACACGACCAACATGCCCGCGGCGCTGCACCGGGACTTCCTGCGGCTCGCGCTCGACAACGCGCTGACCAAGCCGGGCGAGGCGACGGTGCTGGGCACGCCGGTCGACCTCTCGAAGATCACCGTCGACAGCTACGTCGTGGCGGGCATCGCCGACCACATCACGCCGTGGCAGAACGCCTACCGGACGGTCAACCTGCTCGGCTCCGAGCCCCGGTTCGTGCTCTCGACGAGCGGCCACATCGCGGCGCTGGTCAACCCGCCGGGCAACGAGAAGGCGACGTACCGCATCGGCGAGGCGCTCCCGGACGAGCCGGAGGAGTGGCTGGCGGCCGCCGCCACGACCCCGGGTTCGTGGTGGGACGACTGGACCGCATGGCTGGGCGAGCGCTCCGGCGAGCGGCGCAAAGCACGCAAGCAGCTGGCCGGTAAGGGCCTGCGGCCGTTCTTGGCGATCTTGAGCGGATCGTACGTTGGGCAGGGGAGGAAAGAACAGAAATGCGCAGCACGCTCGCCGTCGCCGTCGGGGGGCTCGTCCTGCTGGCCGCACAGCCGGCCCAGGCCGCCCGTCAGCACGCGTCCGGGAAGCCGGTCGTGTCCCACCTGAAGACCAACGGCCTCGTGGATCCGCTGGGCATCGCCGGCGACGATCCGCGCCTGGGCTGGCAGCTCGAGTCGCCCGATCGCGGGGTGGCCCAGGCCGCCTACCAGGTCCGCGTGACCGCGCCGCGCCAGGGCACCGTGTGGGACAGCGGCAAGGTGAAGTCGGATCGTTCGATCGATGTGCGCTACGGCGGCCCCGACCTGCGATCGCACACGCCCTACTCCTGGTCCGTGCGCGTATGGACCGGCGACGAGGCCTCCGCCTGGAGCGCGCCGGCCGCGTTCGAGACCGGCCTGCTGTCAGCGGACGAGTGGACCGCCGACTGGATCGGCGCGCAGGGCATCGGCGCGGAGTGGACCGACTACACGGTCGAGTTCACCGCCTCGGACATCGAAGCCGCGCTCGGCGTGTACCTTCGCGGGCGCGACACCGCGAACGCGTACATGTGGCAGATCAGCGAGGCCGCCCGCGCGCTGCGCCCGCACGTGAAGCGGGACAACGGCTACACGGTCCTGCCCGCGACCGCGTTCCCGCAGGGCTTCGACTTCGACGCGCCGCATCGCTACGCGATCACCGTCGACGGCGACGACATCACCACGCGCGTCGACGGCGAGGTGCTCGACGCGCGGACGAACGCGACGCACGGCGCGCCGGGCGTGATCGGCTTCCGTACGAGCGGCGCCGAGAGCGGCCTCGTACACGACGTCAAGGTCACGAGCGAGGGCGGCAAGGTGCTGGTCGACACCGACTTCCCGCCCGGCGACCGCAGCTTCGGCGCCGGCACGGTCACCGAGGACGGCCTGCTCGTCGACTCGGCCGGCCCCGAGGCGTGGCTCGCGCTGCTCGACGCCGTGCCGGTCATGCGCCGCGATTTCCAGATCGCGGACAAGCCGATCGCCCGCGCGCGCGTGTACGCGTCGGCGCAGGGCCTGTACGAGCTGCGGCTCAACGGCGAGCGCGTCGGCGACCACGAGCTCGCTCCCGGCTGGACGGACTACCGCAAGCGGATCCAGTACCAGACGTACGACGTCACCGACCTCGTCCGGGCGGGCGGCAACGCGTTCGGCGCCGAGCTCGCCGACGGCTGGTTCGCCGGCCGCGTGGCGATGTTCGGCGACGGGATCTACGGCGCCGACACCGCGCTGATCGCGCAGCTGCGGATCGAGTACGCCGACGGAACGGCGGACGTCGTCGGGACCGACGACGGCTGGCGCGCGACGCCCGGCCCGATCACCGCGGCGGACCTGCTCGACGGCGAGTCCTACGACGCCCGCCGCGCGGCCGAGCTGGGCGCGTGGTCGGAGAGCGGCTACGACGACGCCGGATGGGACCCGGTCGCGGCGCGGCCGTCCGCGACCGACCGGCTCGAGCCGCAGACCGATCAGCCGGTGCGGGTCACGCAGGAGCTGTCCGCGACGCGGCTCCCGTCCCCCACGCCCGGCACGTTCATCTACGACCTCGGCCAGAACATGGTCGGCAAGGTCCGGCTTCGCCTGTCCGGCGCGCCCGGACAGACGATCCGGATCCGCCACGCCGAGGTGCTCAACCCCGACGGGTCGATCTACACGGCGAACCTGCGCAGTGCGAAGGCCACCGACCACTACACCTTCGCCGGGACCGAGCCCGAGACGTTCGAGCCGCAGTTCACGTTCCACGGCTTCCGCTACGTCGAGATCAGCGGGCTCGACAGCGCGCCGGACGCGAGCGCGGTGACCGGCGTCGTGATGGGCACCGACGGCGAGCTGGTCAGCGAGCTCGACACGTCGTCGGACCTCGTCGACAAGCTCCACAGCAACATCGTCTGGGGCATGCGGGGCAACTTCCTGTCGATCCCGACCGACACGCCCGCACGTGACGAGCGCATGGGCTGGACCGGCGACATCGACGTCTTCGCCCGGACCGCGGTCTACAACATGGACGCGCAGGCGTTCCTGGGGAAGTGGCTTCAGGACCTGCGCGACACGCAGCGCGACGACGGGGCGCTGCCCGGCGTCGCCCCGATCATCCCCGGCCGCTTCGACGGCGGCTATGGCATCGCCGGCTGGGCGGACGCCGGCGTGCACGTCCCGTGGGCGGTGTGGCAGGCGTACGGCGACACCGACGTGATCGCCGAGAACTACGACGCGATGAAGCGCTACGTCGACTACCTCGACGCAGACTCCACCAACCACATCCGCTCGGCCGGCGGCTACCTCGACTGGCTCAACCTCGACGACCCCACGCCCGCCGACGTGCTGAGCACGGCGTTCGTAGCGCGCAGCACGCGCGAGTTCGCGGAGATGGCCGCGGCCGTGGGCAACGACGCGGACGCGGAGGCCTACCGCGCGCGGTTCGACGCGATCCGCTCGGCGTGGCAGGACGCGTTCATCGCCGGCGACGGCACCGTCAAGGGCGACAGCCAGACCGCGTACATCCTCGCGATCACCGACGACCTCGTGCCGGCGGACCGGCGCGACGCCGTGACCGAGCAGTTCGTCGAGACGCTGGAGCGCCGCGACTGGCACCTCTCGACCGGCTTCCTCGGCGTCGACGGCCTGCTGCCCGCGCTCACCGCGGTCGGCCGGACCGACATCGCCTACCGCCTGCTCCAGAACGAGGACTACCCGTCGTGGGGCTACGAGATCGGCAAGGGCGCGACCACGATCTGGGAGCGCTGGAACTCGATCATGCCCGACGGCAGCTTCGGGCCCGTCGAGATGAACTCGTTCAACCACTACGCCTACGGCGCGGTGGGCGAGTGGATGTACCGCACGCTCGCGGGCGTGTCGGCGCTCGAGCCGGGCTACAAGCGCGTGCTGGTCGCGCCGCAGCCGGGCGACGGCATCTCGTCCGTGCGCTTCTCGCACGAGACGCGCTACGGGCTCGTGCGCAGCGCGTGGCGTACGCGCGACGGCGGCGGCCTGGCGCTCGACGTGAGCGTGCCGGCCAACACCACCGCGGAGGTCCGCGTGCCGGCCCGCAGTCGCTGGGCGGTCACCGAGGGCGGTGAGCTCGCGGAGCGGTCGAGCGGCATCGAGTTCCTGCGGATGCGGGACGGCGCGGCGGTCTACGCGGTCGAGTCGGGCTCCTATGCGTTCGAGGTCGACCCGGTGCTCGGCGACATCGGCGACGCGACCGCGGCCGCCGCCGAGCTGGCGAAGCGGGTCGCGCGCGACGATCGGCTCGACCGGTCGCAGCGCCGCGAGCTGCTGGCCCGGCTCGCACGGATCGGCGCCGACGGCCTGCGGGCGTGGGACGCCCGCCGCGACGGCCAAGACGAGCCGGCGGTCACGTCGGTGCACCGTGCGCTGGGCACGGTGGAGGAGCTGGACGAGTGGATCGCGCGCCACGTCGAGGGGCCTGCGGGACACGAGCTGCGCGCGGCGCTGGACCCGGTCGGGCGGGACCTCTCGGCGGCGTCGGGCGCGATGCTCGGCGCCGTCGCCTCGCTCGAGATCCCGGCCGGCGAGCACGTGCCGGGCGACGAGCTGCGCGTGCGCGTGGTGCTGGCGAACGAGGGTCGACGCGGGCTCGACGGGGTGACGTCGTCGCTGGCCGCGCCCGCGGGCTGGACGGTCGAGCCGGCCGGGCAGCAGGCCTCGTCGGTGCCGGCCGGCGGCTCGGTGGCGCACGAGTACCTCGTGCGGATCGGCGGCGACGAGGCGGCCGGCGCCCGCGAGCTGACCGGCTCGATCGGCTACCGCTTCGCCGGCGGGACCGCGACGCTGCCGGTGTCGAGAGCGGTCGACGTGCTTCAGGCGGTCGCGGTGTCCGCGGCCTCGGCCGCGCCGGATGCGGTCCACCCGGGCGAGGAGGCGACCGTCAGCACGGTGCTGCGCAACCGGACGAGCGCGCCGCGGACCGGCGAGGTGAGGGTCGCCGTCCCGGACGGCTGGACGGCCCCGGCTCCGGTGGCGTACTCGCTGGCGCCCGGTGGCTCGGCCACGGTCGAGACGCCGCTCTCCGTGCCGCTGTCGGTGACCGAGGGCGCGGCCACGTTGACGGCCTCGACGGGCGGCGAGCGCGCGACGGCGTCGCTGCGCGTGGTGTTCTCGAACCCGCCGGCAGAGGCCTTCGACCACGTCGACCTCGGGAACGGGGACTCCGAGCGCGCGCACGGGCTGACGGCGTCGCCCGCGTCGGGCACCAACGTCGAGGCCGGGCTGACGCGCCGCTACACGAACTCGGCGCAGCCCGGCGGCTGGTTCGAGCTCGACCTGCGGGTGCCGGCCGGCGAGCCGTTCGTGCTCCGGGCCGTGGAGACCTACGACCAGGCGCAGCTGAAGACCTATGACGTGCTGGTCGACGGCAAGCGCGTGCACTCGCGGGCCTACCGGCGCAGCGAGGGCGGCGCCGGGTCGCTGAGCTTCCAGTTCGTCGTGGACGAGCCGGAGCTCACCCAGGACGGCGTGGCTCGCGTGCGGTTCCAGGACACCGGCGCCGACTACGACCCCTCGATCGCCGACGTCTGGGCCGCGCCGGTGAGCGCGGGGTGAGGGGGGCGCCCTACGAGTCCATCCCGGCGAGCGCCTCGGCGATCGCGAGGTACGCCTTGCGGTTGCACGCGAGACGATCCCGCGGAAGACGGGGTCGACGAGCAGGCGCGCCAGCTCCGCCTGCCAGCGGACCTCCGCCAGGTGACGGCCCCACCACCGCCGCGGCTGGGCCGGCGGCGCGGCGGCGCCGCACCCCGCTCGTTGCGGCATCGCTCCGCGATTCGGTCCGGGCCGGGCCGTAGGCTTGGTGGTTCCATGGTTCCCGCCCTGCTCGCCGAGTCCGGCCTCGTCGCCCAGCACCACCCGCTCGGCGCGTCGACGGGCTACATGGAGGACAGCCGCGCCGACTGGGCGGCCATGGTCGCCGAGGCGATGGAGACCTCCACGTTCGCGGTCGAGCTGGCCGCGCTGTCGGAGGACGAGCTGCCGGGCCTCGAGGAGTACCTCGCCGCGGCGCCCGAGCTGCCGTTCGACTACGTGAGCGTCCACGCGCCGGTGAAGCACCTGCGGATGCCGGAGGCGGAGCTCGTGGCGCGGCTCGCCCGCCTCGCCCCGCGGGTGGACGCGATCGTCGTGCACCCCGACGCGATGGACGACCCGCCGCGCCTACCGCGCGCTCGGCCGGGCGCTCGTGCTGGAGAACATGGACGCGCGCAAGCCCGCCGGCCGCACGGCCGCCGAGCTCGCGCCGTTCTTCGCGGAGCTGCCCGAGGCGGGGCTGTGCCTCGACGTCGCCCACGTGCTGACCGTCGACCCGTCGATGGACGAGGGCGAGCGGCTGCTCGACGCCTTCGCCGGCCGCCTCCGCCACCTCCACGTCTCCTCGATCGACGACGCGTGCCGCCACCTGCCGCTCACCGTGGAGCACGAGACCCGCTTCGGTGGCCTGCTGCGGCGCTGCCCCGACGTGCCCTGGATCCTCGAGGCCCCGCTGCCCTAGCGCCGCGCGGTGAGCGCGCGACGGCGGCCGGGTGAGGGTGGCGAAGCGGCCGGCGCAGGTAGCGCGAGTGTGCAGTTTCTGCCGTCCAGGCGCGAGAAACCGCGATCTCGCGAGTGCGCCCTCCACGAAGTCGCAGTTTCTGGCGCCAGGAACGAGGAAGTGCGGTCTGGCGGATCGCGACCGCCGCCGCCCCGCCACCCCACCCAGCCGCCGTTGACGTTGCGCCGGCACACCGCCCCCGGCACGGCGGCGACGAGAAGACCGCCCTTCTAGGGGCGCCGACCGCGGCGATCCACGTGTTGTGCGCCGAGCCTGAGCGCCGCGGGGCGCGGCCGGCCCTATCGTGCCGCGGCGTGACGATCGACCCCTCCGGCGCGCTGGAGCGGCTCGGCGGGGAGCTCCCCGCGCTGACCGCCGCCCGCGCGCGCACGCGCGCGGAAGTCGAGAAGCGGCGCGCCGCGCTGGCCGACGTCGCGCTGGACCCGCGGGCCGCGGTCGTCCTGTTCGGCTCGTGGGGCCGCGGCGAGCTGACGCGCCGCTCCGACGACGACTGGGCGCTGCTCGTCGACGGCCCGGAGCGGCCGCTCGCGCAGCCCGACCCGAGCGCGCTCCGGCAGGCGCTCGGCGCGGGCGACCGCGGCCCCGGCCGGACCGGCGTGTTCGGCGGCGCCGTCTTCAGCGAGGACCTGCTGTCGCGGATCGGCCTCGACGCCGACTCCAACACCAACCTCACGCGCCGGATGCTGCTGATGCTCGAGTCCCAGCCCGTGGCCGGCGACGCCGTCCACCGCCGCGTCTGGGAGCAGGTGCTCGACGGCTACCTGGAGGATGCCGACCGCCCCTACCGCCCGCCGCGCTTCTTGCTCAACGACCTGATCCGCTACTGGCGCACGATCTGCGTCGACTTCGTCGGCAAGGAGCGCGAGGGCGGCGAGAAGTGGGGCATCCGCAACGCGAAGCTGCGCACGTCGCGCAAGGTCCTGTTCGCGGCCGGGCTGGTGCCGCTGCTCCAGAGCCACCGCTTCAAGCGCGACGAGCGGAGGGAGTTCCTCGCCGCCCAGCTCGCGGCGCCCGCCACCGACCGGCTGGCCGCCGCGTTCCTCGACTGCGGCGCGCGCGACGCCGGCGTGCGCGCGCTCAGCGCGTACGACCGCTGGATCGCCGTGCTCGACGACGAGACCCGCCGCGGCGAGCTGGAGACGCTGACCAAGGAGACGGCGCACACCTCCCCCGTGTTCAAGGACGTCCGCCGCCACGCCGCCGAGCTCGAGCGCGGCCTGCTCGTCCTCCTGTTCGACACGGAGCTGCTCCCGATCGTCCGGGAGCACGGGATCTTCTAAGGGTCTGACCCCTTGACCGTCGCGCCAGGCCGGCGGGGTGATGAAGGGGTCAGACCTCTGGCGCCTGAGCGAGGAAGAGCCGGCCGAGCTGCTCGAGGTTGGCGTCGAGGTCCTCGGCCGACAGCCGCACGCCGGTGCGCTCCGCGAACTCCGCGCGGATCGCCGCCCGGTCGCGCGTCCCGTCGAGCAGCGTGAGCAGGAGCCGCGCCGCGGGCTCCTCCATGTGCACCCTCGTGTAGGCCAGCGAGGTGACTTCGGCCCCCTTGCGGGCCTGCCAGCGCGCGAGCGGGCTCGCGACCGGCCGCTCGACGTCCACCGCCGAGACCGCCAGCAGCGGCGCTGCGTGCGGCATCACGAGCTCGGCGCGGAACGCCTCGAGCAGCGCGTCGCCGAGCGCCTCCGGGTCGGCGTCGAGCGCCGCGCGCAGCTCCGAGAAGCTGACGATCTCCGGCACCCGCGCCGAGAGCAGCTCCAGCGCCGAGCGCAGCGGCTCGCCCACGTCGCCCTCCGGCGTCTTCTCGCGCGCGGCGAACCACAGCCGGCGCAGCGCCGCGCCCTCGGGCTCGTCGGTCGGCCGCTGGCTGTCGCGGCACACGACCGACTGGTGGAAGAACACGCAACGGAGCAGGTCGAACACCTGCTCCTGGGCGAGGCGGTCGCCGCCGGTCAGCTCGCGAACCGCCGACGCCAGCGCGTCGGGCACGCGCGACGACAGCAGGAACGTCAGGTCGGCGTCGCCGACGTACGTGAGCCCGTGGCCGCCGGCGCGCCCGACGAACTCCGACAGCCAGACCGGGTCCCAGTGCTCGGCGAGGTCGTCGTGGACGAGCCGGTACACCGGTCCCCACGCGAACGGCTCGATCGTGCTGCGCAGCAGCCCCGCCCACCAGTCGTCACCGGCCGCGCGCGTGGCCTCCAGGAACTGGTAGAGCTCCTGCGCGCGCTCGGCGCGCGACGCCTCGTCGCGCGCGTCCCGGCCGAACCACAGCCCGGCCTCGCGCAGCAGCCGGCGCATGTGCCCGCCGGGATGCGCGTTGTAGGAGATGTACGCGACCCCGTCCGCCGCCAGGTGCGAGTGGATCGAGTCGAGCACCGCGTCGCGCACCGGCTCGGCGACCCACGCGTAGAGGCCGTGGGCGATCACGAAGTCGAACTCGCCGAGCTGCGCCGAGGTCAAATCAGAGACATCCGCCTGGCGCAGCTCGACGTTGGTCAGCCCGATCTCGGCGATCGTGCGACGCCCCTCCTCGATCGGCGCCGTCGCGAGGTCGACGCCGACCGCCTGGATGCCCGGCGTCGCGGTCGCCATCGCGAGCAGGTTGCCGCCGGCCCCGCATCCCAGCTCGAGAACACGGCAGTCGCGCGGATCCGGCGGGCGCAGCCCGTGCAGCGCCGCGACCGTCGCGAGCCGGTCGGGGTGCGTCTGCGCGTAGGGGTAGTTCGAGTAGCGGACCTCGTCGTAGACGGTGCGGCTGGACATGGAGCGGCGAACCTACACGCAGCTCTGCACGGAAGTCCGCACGTTTTTCTCCCGCGATGACCCGTCATCTGGTTAGGGTCGGCGCATGCTCACCGTCGAGGTGCCGCTCAACACGATGCTCGCCGACCTCGACGAGAGCCTCCGGGGGCTGCTCAAGGGGGAGCTCGAGCGCCACGGCTTCGAGGGCATCGAGATCGCGTTCGACGCGCCGACCCGCGAGTGGTCCGGCCAGCTCTCCTCCCCGGCCGTGAACCTGTTCCTCTACGACCTGCGCGAGTCCGAGGAGCACCGGCCCTCGGGCTGGACGAAGCAGCGCGTGGGCGACGAGTTCGTCGAGGCGCCGCCGCCGCTCGTGATGGAGATCTCCTACGCGATCACCGCCTGGGCGCAGGCCGTCGAGGACGAGCACCGCCTGCTCTCGCAGGTCCTGTCGCTGCTGTACGCCTATCCGACGCTGCCCGAGGACATGCTCAACGTCCGCCTCGGCAACGGCTCGCAGCCCACCGCCATCACCGCCAAGGTCGGCCAGGCCAAGGGCGACAAGGCGGACTTCTGGACCGCGGTCGGCGGCCAGTACAAGGCGTCGCTGGACTACGTGGTGCGCCTGTCGGTCGAGTCCGGCGTGAAGCGCGCCGTGCCGCAGGTCCGAACGCAGACCATGCGTACCCGCCTGCTCGACGGCCCGCCGTCCGCCGTCGTCGAGATGCACCGCACGGGCGGCACGGTCGCCGACGGCGACGGCAACCCGCTCGGCAACGTCTGGGTCACGCTCCCCGACTCCGGCCGGTGGACCTCCTCCGGCCCGGACGGGCGCTTCCGCTTCGACCGCCTCAACCCCGGCCGCCACCGCCTGCTGGCACGCGCGGCCGACGGCCGCGAGGCCGCGGCCGACCTCGATGTACCCGGTGCGCTGCTCGACCTCGTGCTCGACGGCGCGAAGCCCGCGGCGGGCGGCAAGAAGAGCGGAAAGCGCGGATGACCGAAGGGGCAGCGGACGGTGCCCGAAAGGCTCTTGCCGGAACCTGCGCGGTGCCGGGAGGCTTGAGCCGATGGACGACGTCCGCCGGCCACGGATCCTGCTCGGCAATCTCGGCCCGATCATGCGGATGGGGATGCGCAGGGTGCTGACCGAGCACGGGTGCGAAGTGGTCGGTCAGGAGGACCGGCCGAGCGCCATCGTCGGGGAGGTCCATCGCCTCCGTCCCGACGTCGTCGTCCTCGACCTCGACGGCGGCTCCGCCCACCAGTTGGGCCGGCTCGTCTCGGGGGCGTCACCGGACACCACCGTGGTCCTGTGGGCGCGCGAGGAGGACTTCATGGAGGTGATCGACCCGGTGTCCGCCGACTCGCGCCGGGTCTCCGCTCCCGTTCTGGAGCGGCTTCGGAGCGAGTTGAGCTCAAGCAACGTCCAGCGAGTGGAGGAGTGACATGCCGACGTACCTGACTCCCGGCGTCTACGTCGAGGAGGTCCCGTCCGCCAGCAAGCCGATCGAGGGGGTCAGCACGTCGATCGCCGCGTTCGTGGGCCTCGCGCCCGGCGGGCCGGTCAACACGCCGATGCGGATCTCGAACTGGACCCAGTTCGCGAAGATCTACGGCGACCCCAACGAGCCCGACAACGGGCCGTTCATGGAGGGCGCCTACCTCGCGCACTCCGTCTACGGCTTCTTCCAGAACGGCGGCAACCTGTGCTGGATCGTCCGCGTCGGCGACGACGGCGGCAGCGCGGCCGCCCCGCGCGCGGCGCTGCCGGCCGCGGCCGACACGAGCATCGAGACCTTCCGCGTCGTCGCGCTCGAGGGCGCCAACGGCGACGTCAAGGTCGAGCTGACCGAGGAGCCCTCTGCGGGCGACAAGGACGGCGACCAGACCTACAAGATGGTCGTCTCGGCGGGCTCCGACAAGGAGGAGCACTCCGGGCTGACGCTCAAGAAGGGCCGCTCGAACCTCGCCACCAAGGTCAACTCGGCCTCGAAGCTCGTCAAGGTCGAGGAGACCGGGGCCTCGCTGCCCGAGGCGCAGCGGATCCCGGCGACCGGCACCTACACGCTGTCGGCGCCCTCGGTCGACCCGACCAAGGTCAAGCCGACGCACTTCGAGGGCGACGTGGCCCGCCGCCAGGGCATGGGCGGCCTCGCCGCGGTCGACGAGATCACGATCGTCTGCATGCCGGACATCATGAACCTCGCCGCCGACGGCGACGACGTCCAGGTCCGCGATCTCCAGGGCAAGATGATCGCCCACTGCGAGAACGCGGGCGACCGCATGGCGGTCCTCGACTGCCCGCCGAACATGCTGCCGCAGGACATCCTCGAGTGGCGCATGAACACGGCCGGCTACGACTCGAAGTTCGCCACGCTCTACTACCCCTGGATCGAGGTCATGAACCCGCTGACGAACCAGCCGATGCTGGTTCCGCCGTCGGGCCACGTGGCCGGCGTCTGGTGCCGGACGGACTCCACCCGCGGCGTCCACAAGGCGCCCGCGAACGAGGTCACGATGGGCGTCAACGGGCTCGGCTTCCAGATCACGCAGGCCGAGCAGGGCGGGCTCAACAAGGTCGGGATCAACTGCATCCGGTCCTTCCCGGGCCGGGGCATCCGGATCTGGGGCGCCCGCACGCTCTCGAGCGACCCCGAGTGGCGCTACATCAACGTCCGGCGGCTCTTCAACTACGTCGCCGAGTCGATCATGGAGGGCACGCAGTGGAGCGTGTTCGAGCCGAACGACCAGAAGCTGTGGATCCAGCTTCGGATCGCGGTCACGAACTTCCTCACCCGCACCTGGAACGAGGGGGCGCTGTTCGGCGCGACGCCGGGCGAGGCCTTCTTCGTCAAGTGCGACTCGGAGACCAACCCGCCCGAAGTGATCGAGGCCGGCCAGGTCATCTGCGAGATCGGCATCGCACCCGTCAAGCCCGCCGAGTTCGTCGTGTTCCGCCTGAGCCAGTTCACGGGCGGCGACGGCGCTTCGGTCGAGTAGTCCAACCGCCCCGTCCCTGAGAGAGAAAGGAAAGGTGGAGCGCAGTGCCCGCCAATGACAAGGAAGCACATGTCCCTATTTGGTTCACCTTGAAGATCGGCGGCGCGGAGGCGGCTGGCTTCTTCAAGGAGGCCACGGGCTTCGACTCCGAGAGCGAGGTCACCGAGATCAAGCGGTCGATGCCGAACGGGCGGACCGACGTGATCAAGGCCATGGGCAACACCAAGTGGGGCGACGTCGAGCTCAAGCGCGGCATCGACCAGGACAAGACCCTGTGGAACTGGCGCAAGCTGATCGTCGACGGGAAGCTCAAGGACGCCCGCAAGGACTGCCAGATCACGATGCTCGACTACGAGGGCTCGCCCGTCGTGACCTACTCGATCGTCAACGCGTGGCCCAAGAAGTACACGGGGATCGGCCTGAAGGCCGACTCGAACGAGGTCGCGGTGGAGGGCATCACCCTCTGCCACGAGGGCTTCACGATCGAGTAGGAGGAGACGGAGACCGGCCGGCCCTGCTCATGAAGTCCGAGTACGCGTTCACGTTGCCGCGGGGCTTCGTCGACGCCTCCGGCCAGGTGCATCGGGAAGGGACGATGCGCCTGGCCACGGCGCGCGACGAGATCGAGCCGCTGCGGCAGGTGGAGGTCCGCCAGAACGAGGCCTACCTGTCCGTGCTCCTGCTGGCACGCACGATCACCCGGATCGGCGAGCTGACGGAGATCACGCCCGACGTGGTGGAGAACCTCTACGCGGCGGACTTCGACCACCTCCAGCGGCTCTACGAGCGCATCAACACCGACGGCGAGGCGGTGGGGGTGGTCGCGTGCCCGGAGTGCGCGAACGAGTTCGAAGTGGACTTGACCGAGATAGAGGACGGGCGCCTGGGGGAATGACGCGGCCGTCTCCCGAGGAGGTCCTCGGGGAGACGGCCCGCCTCGCCTATCACCTCCACTGGCCGCTCGACACGATCCTCGACCTCGAGCACCACGACCGGCGCCGGTTCCTCCGGGAGGCAGAGGCCATCTCGGGACCCATCCCAGCAGGAGTTCTGATCCATGAGCGACGACGCGCCGCACACGCCACGCACGGGCCTCCCGCCCGTGCGCATGGCCCTGCGCGTCAAGGGTCGCCACGGCCACAAGGGCGGGCCGCACCTGGCGCGCGCCGTCGTCGCGGCGCGCGCGCCGAAGCACCTTGCCGCGGCGACGCGGCTGGCGCATCCCGGCGCCGAGCACGCGGCTGAGACGCCGCCGCCGGCGCCTGCGCCGTACACGCCTGCCGCGCCCGTGTACGAGCCGCCGGCCGCGCCCGAGGCCGCGGTCGCGCGCGAGCCGGCCGCGCCCGCCGTGCCGGCGAGGACCCGAGGTCGCGGGGCTGAGCGACTTCGCGCTCGAGTACATGTTCGGCGACAGCGGCTCGGCCTCCGCGGGGCTCGTCCCCATGGCGAAGGCGGCCAGCATGCCCGAGCCGAGCAAGGAGGCCAAGCTGGCCCGCCGCCGGGCGCGCGGCGCGCTGGACGTCTCGCGCGGGGCGCGGATCCTCGAGGGCCCCGCCGAGGGACGCCCCGAGGACGCCGCGGCCGGCACGGCGGACGCCGAGGAGGTCGCGCGGACGCCCGCCGACGCGGCGCCGGCGGCCGAGCCCGCCGAGGGAGCGGCGGCCGCGTCCGCTTCGGCGGCGGCCGCACCAGCGGCGACCACTCCCCCGGCGACCCCCTCTGCGGCGACCCCCTCCGCGGCGACGCCCTCCGGGCCGACCCCGTCCGGCACGACCTCCTCCGGGACAACGCCCTCCCGGGCGACCCGCTCCGGGCCGACCCCGCTCCGGCGCGACCCCCTCCGGGCTCGGCCCCCTCTCAGCGCGGCCCCCTCTGGCGACGACCCCCTCTGAGCGCGGCCCCCTCCGGCGCGGCCCCCTCCGGCACGGCGCCCTCCGGGGCGGCGCCCTCCGGGACGGCCCCCTCCGGGACGGCCCCCTCCCGGCGCGGCCCACTCCGGGGCGACGCCGTCCGGCTCGGCCCCGTCTGGGGCGACGCCCGCTGGCGCAGCCGCCGCTGCAGGGGCGGCCCCGTCGGGCGACGACCCCCTCTGGGGCGACCCTGTCGAGCGATCCGACCGCGCTCTGGGGCGACCCTCCGGCGCGGCCCACCGGCGCGGCCCTCCGGCGCGGCCCCCGTCCGGCGCGGCCCCGTCCGGCGCGGCCCCCTCTGGGGCGACCCTCTCCCGGGCGACCCAGTCCGGGCCGCGGCCCGCCGCTCCGGGCGCGCGCCCGCCTCCGGCGCGGCCCCCTCCGGCGCGGCCCCCTCGGCGCACGACCCCCTCCGAGGCGACCCCGTCGGGCGCACCCCCTCCGGCACGACCCCCTCCGGGGCGCCCGGGTCGGGGACGACCCCGCCTGGGCCGTCTTCGCCGACGACCCCTTCGGGGGCGGCGCCCTCGGCGGCGACCACTCCCCCGGCGAGCCCTTCAGGGGCGGCCTCTTCCCCGGCGCCCTCGGCGGCGGCCCCTTCCCCGGCGGCCCCTCCGGCGACGGCCGGGCCGGCGCGCGTGGCGCGCGCGGCGGCCGAGCCTTCGCGCGCCGAGACCGGCCCGGCGCCCCGCGTGGCTCGTTCGGCGGCCGAGCCGGCCGGCGCCGCGCCCCCGGCGGACGTCCCGCCCGCCGCGCCCGATGCGCCGGAACCGGGCGGCCCCACGGGCCGCTCGCCCGTGCGGGTCTCGCGCACGCCGGCGGGGACGCCGAAGGCGCCCAACGCCCCCACCCCGCTTCCGCGGCCGCCTGCGCCCCAGCCCGAGCCGCCCGTCCCACCGCTGCCTCCCGCCGCGGCGGAGCCGGCCGTGGAGCCCTCCACGCCGGCCGCGGCCTCGAGCGCGGCGGCCTCGGTCGCCCGCACGCCCGCCGAGCCGGAGCCGCCCGCCGAGGTCACGCGCGCCGAGGCGACCGTCGCACGCACCCCCGCCCCGCCGGCGGTCCCGGACGCGCCGGCCGCCGAGCCGCCGGAACCGCAGCGGATCGCGCGCACGCCGGCGCCCGAGCCGCCCGCCACCGCCGGCCCCCAGCGGGTGGCGCGGAAGGCCGCGCCCGCGCCGGCCGAGCCGGCCGAGCCGGGCGACGCGCCCGTGCGCCCGACCGGCGTGCGCGTGTCGAGGACGCCGACCCCCGCCGCCCCCACGCGCGTCGCGCGCACCCCGGACGCAGAACCGCAGGAGGCCGTCGCCAGGGCCGAGGGCTCCGAGGCCGCCGGCGAGGAGCCGCCGGCCGCCGCCGACAGCGCGGGCGCGGCAGAGACCTCGCCGCCCGCGGACACCTCGTCGGCCCCTGTGACCCCGCCTCCCGCCGCCGGCAGCTCGCCGGCCGCCGCAGAGACCCCGTCGGCCGCCGCCGACAGCCCGCCGGCCCCCGCGGCCCCGCCGGCCGCCGCCGCCAGCTCATCGGCCCCCGCGGCCCCGCCGGCCGCCGCCGACCGCTCGCCGGCCCCGGCGGAGTCCCGCCGTCGGCCGACGCCGACCTGTCCCCGGCGGCGCCCGCGCTCGCGCGGACCCCCGCCGAGCCGCCCGCTCCGGTGCCGGTCCGGCTCGCCCGCAAGCCCGCCCCGGAGGCCGTGAACCGTCCCGCGCTGCGCCGCGTCGCGCGGCCGGCGCCCGAGCCGCAGCTCGCCGAGGCCGAGCCGCCGGAGGCCCACGCCGAGCCTGCGCAGCCCGACCTTGCCACGCCCGCGCCCCGCGGCTTCCTCGGCCGCGTCGTCGACGCGCTGCGCGGCCGCTCCGCCCCGCCGCCCGAGCCCGCCGAGCTCCCCGCCGGCGACGCGCCCGCGGAGCCGGCGGCGGACGCCACGCCCGCGCCGGCCTCGGTCCAGCGGACCGCCGCCGCGGCGACGCCGGCGCCGGCCCCCGCCCCCGCCGCCGCCCGCCAGGTTTCGCGCGCCGCGACGACCGCCCCGCCGCAGCCCCCGCGACGCCGCCCGATGCGCCCGCCCCTCGCGGCCCGCGCGGCGCCGCCCGCCAGGTCTCGCGCACGCCGGCGACGAGCGCGGCCACCACATCGCCGCGCGCCCCGCGCATCGCCGGACGGCCGCTCGCCCGCGCCGCCGCCGCGGCAGCCCCCGCTCCGGCTGAGCGGCCCGTCCGCCCGGCGCTCACGCTCGTCCCGACGCCGCCGCCCGAGCCCCCGCCGCAGCCCGAGCACGAGCCGGAGCCGCCCGAGGCGACCGCCGGCCCGCTCGAGGTCGCCCGCTCAGGCGTCGAGGCGCTCGCCGAGGCCGGCAACGGGCACATCGTCGGCCACTCGGACGGCATGACGACGATCGACTTCACCGGGCGCGGCATCCCGGAGATCCCGCCCTTCAGCACCACGCCGGTGACCGTGTCGCGAACCGCCGACCTGCCGGCGGTCGCGCCCACGCAAAGCCTCGGCCGGTTCATCGAGGGCGAGTCCGCGCCCACCCCCGACGCCGCCCGCGCAGGACGTTGACCACGAGGAGATCTACGAGAAGGTCCTCGAGCGGCTCCGGCGCGAGCTCGTCGTCGAGCTCGAGCAGCACGGCCACCTCCTTCGCGACCACCCCTAAACCACGAGTCGACCGCCCATGTCAGTGATGAACGAAAACGAAAACCGTTGCCGCCATCTACTTCGAGCTCAAGCTCCCACTGTACGGCTACACGATCGGCTATTTCAGCGAGGTGTCCGGCCTGAGCGGGGAGATGGAGACGCTGTCCTACAACGAGGGCGGCCGCAACGACCGCGTCCACCGCCTGCCGACGCGGATGAAGCACCCGAACCTGGTGCTCAAGCGCGGCGTGACGAACCGCGCCGAGCTCGAGATCTGGTTCGACAAGGTCTCCGCCAGCCCCGAGCCGAAGACGATCCAGCTCACGATGTACAACCAGCAGCTGGAGAGGATGCGCGGCTGGAGCTTCGCCAACGCCTACCCGGTGAAGTGGACGGGCCCGACGTTCAACGTCTCCCAGAACCAGTACGCCACCGAGGCGATCGAGATCGCCCACGATGGCATCGACGATCGTGCCGGGGCCCTGATGGCCGATCCCGCCCAGTTCGTCAAGGCCGAGCTCGAGATCGAGGGCAAGGGCCCGATCCCGGTCTACTTCAACCCGACCGAGTACTCCATCTCGAAGTCGAACGACTGGAAGTACGACAAGGTCAAGGGCAACTCGCTGCCAGAGGCCCAGTTCGGCGGCGGCAACCCGCGCGAGCTGTCGCTGAACCTCATGCTCGACGCCTCCCTGCTGGGCGAGAAGGCCCACGTCCGCGGCCTCACCAACGACCTCTTCAAGATGATGGAGGTCAAGGAGGGCCAGACCGCCGGTGACGCCGGCGCCGTGCCGCCGTTCGTCACCTTCACGTGGGGCAAGGAGACGAGCTTCAAGGCGGTCTGCACGCAGCTGACCGTGGCGTTCAAGCTGTTCCGCCCGAACGGCGACCCGATCCGCGCCGAGGTCAAGATGACCCTCAAGCAGGCCGACAAGGCCAGCTCGGCGACGTCCAACAGCGGCGGCCAGGGCCAGAACCCGACGACGCGCGCCAACGCCGGCCACGGCGTCCACCTCGTCAAGGACGGCGACAGCCTGCCGTCGATCGCCTACAAGACCTACGGCGACGCCACGGTGTGGCGGGCGATCGCCGAGGCCAACGGCATCGAGAACCCGTTCCACCTACGTCGCGGGCGGCCGCTCAGCCTCCCGAAGCTGGAGGGCTGATGGCCGATCGCTCGGACCTGCACGTCGCGAGCATCGGGGTGGTCTTCGACGGCCAGCAGATGCCGCCGGAGCTGCGGAGCCTGCTGACCGAGGTCACGGTCAAGCAGCACCTCGCGATGCCGTCGAGCGCGGTGGTGCGCTTGAACTCGCCGATGGGCGCGGACGTCGACCATGCGCTGTTCGAGATCGGCAAGACGATCGAGGTCAAGGCCGGCGCGCAGGGCGACCAGTCGCAGGCGTCGATCTTCAAGGGCGAGATCGTCGCCTTCGAGCCCGAGTTCCTGAAGGACGGCTGCGTCATCACGCTGCGCGCCTACGACAAGTCGCACAGGCTCCAGCGGGTGGGCAAGGTCCGGACGTTCCAGAAGATGAAGGCCAGCGACATCATCTCGAAGGTCCTGGGGGAGGCGGGCCTCAGGAAGGAGGTCGAGGCGACGACCGTGCAGTACGAGTTCTTCCAGCAGAGCGGCGAGAGCGATCGCGACCTCATCCGGCACTTCGAGCGCGAGTACGACTGCCAGTTCTTCATGGACGGCGACACCGCGAAGTTCCGCTCGGCGAGCAAGGCGGCGAGCCCGACGGTCACGCTCACGTGGGGCGAGAACCTCATGGCGTTCCGCCCGCGGATCTCCGGGGTCCAGCAGGTCAAGGAGGTCGAGGTCCGCGGCTGGGACGTCAAGCAGAAGGCCGCGATCGTCGGGCGCGCGCAGAACTCGGCCACGAACTCGAAGCCGGGCGTCGCGCGCGCCAAGGTGTCGAACGCCTTCGGCGGTGGCAACGTGCTCGTCGCCGATCGCGTCGTCGAGAGCGTGGCGGAGGCGAACAAGATCGCCAAGGCCTCGATCGACGGGCGGGCCGAGGCCTACGTCGAGGCGGAGGGCACGACGCTCGGCAACCCCAAGCTGCGCGCCGGCACGAAGGTCAAGATCGCCGGTGTCGGGAAGAGGCTCGGCGGCGACTACGCGCTGACCGCGGTGACGCACTCCTACCGCGGCGCGAAGGGCTACTACACCCACTTCGAGATCACGGGCCGCTCGCCGCGCACGCTGCTCGACCTCGTTCACGCACCCGAGAAGCGCGACTGGGGCTCCAACCTCGTGGTCGGGGTCGTGACCAACGCGAACGACCCCGACAAGATGGGGCGGGTCAAGGTCAAGTTCCCGGCGCTCAGCGACACGGGGGACAGCGCCTGGGCGAGGATCGTGACGGTCGGCGCGGGGCAGTCGAAGGGCGTGGTCATGCTCCCGGAGATCGACGACGAGGTCGTGGTCGCCTTCGAGAACGGCGACACACGTCGGCCGCTGGTGATCGGCGCGCTCTTCAACGGCAAGGCGAAGCCGACCGACGAGCTGCTCCAGAAGGGCAGCGGCGGCAAGTTCAGCGCCGGCGGGCAGCCCGACGGGTCGTTCGCTCTCGTCGCGAAGAACCGCGGCTACGTCGAGACGAAGAAGGACCTGACCTTCAAGAGCGCGCAGAAGATGATCCTCCAGATCACCGGCGACCGCGAGGAGAAGACCAACGCCAACCTCAAGAGCGAGGCGAGCTCCAACGCCGAGCTGAAGGCCGGGACGAACTACACGATCCAGGCCGGCTCCACCATGACGCTCAAGGGCGTGCAGATCAACGTCGAGGCGAGCGGCCCGCTGAAGCTCAAGGGCGCCACCGTGGACATCGAGGCGTCCGGTCCGGCGACGTTCAAGGGCGCGACGGTCAACGTCCAGGGCTCGGCCGTGACGAACATCAAGGGCGGGATCGTCAACCTCGGATAGGGTCGGCCTGTGAACGAGATCATCGGCTCCGGACTCGCGTTCCCGCTCCAGGTCGACCGCCGCGGGGGCATCGCCCTCGCGCGCGACGAGACCGACATCGAGCAGGCGATCGAGCTCATCCTCGCCACCGCGCCGGGCGAGCGCCCGATGCGCCCGGAGTTCGGCTGCGGCGTCCACGACTTCGTGTTCGACTCGATCGACGCCGGCACCGTCGGGAAGATGGAGCTGGCGATCCGGGACGCGCTCGACCGCTGGGAGCCGCGGGTCATCGTCGAGACCGTCGAGTTCGACCTCGACGAGGTCGACGAGGGCCGGCTGATCATCGACATCGGCTACCGCGTCCGCGTGACCAACACGATCCGCAACCTCGTCTATCCCTTCTACGTGATTCCAGCGGAGGAACTCGAGTGAGACTGCCGGAGATCCAGCTCGACGACCGCCGCTTCCAGGACCTCGTCTCCGAGGCGCGGACGAAGATCACGCGGGCGTGCCCGGAGTGGACGGAGCACAACGTCTCCGACCCCGGGATCACGCTGATCGAGCTGTTCGCGTGGATGACGGAGATGACGATCTACCGGCTCAACCGCGTGCCGGACAAGCTGCACGTGTCGCTGCTCGAGCTGCTCGGCATCCGGCTGGACGGCCCCAGCGCCGCCCAGACCAGCCTCCGCTTCCGGCTCGCCGAGCCGGCACGCGAGCCCGTGAGGATCGAGGGCGGCACGACCGAGATCGGCACCGCGCGCACGGCGAACGAGGAGTCGATCGTCTTCCAGGTCGACGAGGACTTCGAGATCCCGGCCGCCCTGCCGGCCGCCTACGCGCTCCAGCGCGGCGGCCAGGTGAAGAGCGTCGGCGTGGCGGACGGCGTCGCGAAGCCCAGCGGCGCCGACCAGCTCGCGTTCGCGAACCCGCCGGCGGTCGGCGACGCGCTCTACGTCGGCTTCGAGGAGTCGCTCGGGCGCCTGCTGGTCGAGGTCGACGTCGACGCCTCGCAGGCGCGCGGCGCGGGCGTCAACCCGGAGGACCCGCCGCTGCGCTGGGAGGTCTCGCAGGGCGACGGGCAGTGGCTCGAGGCGGCGGTGCTCGAGGACCTCACCGGCGGCTTCAACTACGGCTCGGGCACGGTGCTGCTCGAGCTGCCGCCGCGCTCGGCGGTCCAGCCGATGGCCGGGCACCGCCTGCACTGGCTGCGCTGCCGGATCGACGACAAGACCCGGCACGGCGGGGCCGCGACGACCTACACGCAGCCGCCGGAGATCTACTCGCTCACCGCCGCCCCGGTCGGCGCGCGGCTGCCGGCCACGCACGCCTCGCAGGTCCGGCAGGAGATCCTCGGCGTCTCCGACGGCACGCCGAACCAGACGTTCCCGCTGCGCAACGCGCCGCTGCTGAAGCCGCAGGCGGGCGAGACGCTGGAGGTCCAGGACCCCGAGTCCGGCGACTGGGCACGCTGGGAGCTGCGCGACGACTTCGTCGGCTCCACCGAGTTCGACCGCCACTTCAACCTCGACCTGGTCTCCGGCGACGTCGAGTTCGGCCCGGCGATCCGCGAGACGGACGGCGGCTGGACCCAGTACGGCGCCGTCCCGCCGAAGGGCGCCGTGCTGCGCTTCACCCGCTACCGCTACGGCGGCGGGCGGATGGGCAACGTCACCGCCGGGCACGCTGAGCGTGCTCCGGAGCACGCTCGCCGGCGTCGACACCGTGACCAACCCGGATCCGGCCGTCGGCGGCGTCGACGCCGAGCCGCTCGGGCACGCGCGCGAGCGCGCGTCGATGGAGATCCGCAGCCGCTATCGCGCGGTGACCGCCGAGGACTTCGAGTTCCTCGCCGGCGAGGCCAGCCCGCGCGTGGCGCGCGCCGTCTGCATCCCGCCGCGCGAGGGCGGCGCCGTGCCGCTGCACATCGTCCCGCGCGTGTACCCGGCCGACCGGCTGCTGCGCTACGACGAGCTGGTCCCGGACGAGGCGCTGATGACCGAGGTCGCGGAGTACCTCGACGAGCGGCGGCTGATCGGCACGACCGTGCAGCTGCTGCCGTGCCGGTTCCGCGGCCTGTCGGTGGTGGTCAACCTCCAGGCCTCGCCGCTGGCCGACACCGCGCGCGTCGAGGAGGACGTCGCGCACGCGCTCTACACGTACCTGAACCCGCTGGTCGGCGGCAATCCCGCCGGGCCCGGGCCGGGCTGGACGTTCGGCCGCGCGCTCAACCAGGGCGAGCTGTACGGGATCGTCCACGCGGTCGACGGCGTGGAGTTCGTGAAGATCCTGCGGATCTACGAGACCAACCTCGAGACCGGCGAGCAGTCGTCCAAGCCCGCCGGCACCCACATCGTGCTCGAGCCGGACGAGCTGATGGCCTCGGGCCAGCACATCGTCAAGGCGACGCACCGGGAGGACTAGCCCGGCATGGCCGAAGGCACGGGCAACGGGTCGGACCCCAACGGCGACGGCTTCAAGACCTTCATCGGCGCCGGCTTCGGCACGATGATGGTCCAGCTGTCGGCGGGCGCGAAGGAGACGCCGCCGGTCGCCTCCAGCCGCGCCTACCTGCGCGGCGGGCTGCCGGCCGTCTACCAGGAGAGCGACTTCGGGATGCGCTTCATCGGCGGCCTGGAGGAGCTGCTGGACCCGATCGTCGCCGTGCTCGACGCGCTGCCGGCGCACTTCGATCCCGACCACGCCCCGCGCGACATCCTCGGGCTGATGGCCGGCTGGCTCGGCGTCGACCTCGACGAGTCCCAGGACCTGCGCCACCAGCGCGAGATGGTGCGCCGAGTCGGCCGAGCTCGGCCGCCGCCGGGGCACGGTCAGCGGCCTCGAGCTGGCGCTGGAGCTCACGTTCCCCGACGTGCCGCTGCGCATCGAGGACCAGGGCGGCGTCCGCTGGTCGCTCGACCAGCGCCCCGTCGAGGCGCCGCCGCCCTCCTTCGTGGTCTATTGCGACAAGCCCGTCGGCGAGGACGTGCAGGCGCGGATCGCCCGTTGCATCGAGCAGCACAAGCCGGTAGGAACGGCGTATCGCCTACGGGTGAAGGCACCGAAGAAGAAAGATGCGTCATGAGGACCTGTCAGAGCTGCGGACTCCAGAACCCCCCGGATAGAGACTTCTGCGAGTGCGGCGAGTACCTGCGGTGGGAGCCCACCGGATACGTCCAGGCGATCACGCCGGAGATGGTCGCGCAGGCCGCTGCCGAGGCCGGTCCGGCGGCGCCCGCCGACGAGCCCGCCGCCCCGGCTGAGCCGGCCGCCGCGCCGGCGTCGCCTCCGCAGCCCGCCGCCCCCGCGCCGCCTCCGCCCGCGGCGCCTCCGCCGCGCCCCTCCGGCGGGCGCTCAGGTCAGCCAGGCGCCGGCGCCTCCGCCGCCGTCGGAGCGCGACGCGGGCAACGGACATGGCAGCGCTCTGACATCGGGCGACCCGGTCGGCGGAAGTTCGTCGGCCGCTCCGCCGCGGCCGGCCGTGACGCCGAAGACGGCGGTCCAGCAGGCGGTGCCGACGCCGCCGCCCGCGCCGGTCGAGCAGCCGGCTCGAGCCCGACAAGGCGACGATCACCCTGCGGCTGCCCGACCGCGACGCCGACAAGCAGCACACGCTCGCGCTCGAGATCGAGCCCGGCCAGCGCGAGCGGGTGCTGGCGCTGGTGCGCAACCAGAGCGGGATCGTCGACAACTACCAGCTGCGGGTCGACGGCCTGCCGGCCGACTGGTGGTCGATCTTCCCCGACACGGTGTACCTGGTCCCGTTCGGCACCGGCGGCACCTACGAGCAGGAGGTCGAGATCCACCTGCACCCGCCGCGGACGCCGGACGCCGAGGCGAAGCTGTGGGACCTCCAGATCGTCGCGCACTCCAAGGCGCACGAGGTCACGGCGGCCGCCGCGCCGCTGGCGATGACGATCCAGCCGTACACCGAGACGGCGACCAACCTGCGTCCGCAGCGCGCCAAGGGCCGGCGCAAGGCCAACTACGACGTCGCCGTCGAGAACAAGGCCAACGCGCCGGTGCTGGTCGCGCTGGAGGGCGAGGACCCCGACGGCGAGCTGCAGTTCGGGTTCAACCGCCCGCCGCAGGAGGTCCCGGCCGGGCAGACGGTGCAGACGTCGATGCAGGTGCGCCCGCCCAAGCAGATCTGGATCGGGCGCGCGCAGGAGAAGCGCTTCACGGTGAACACGCTGACCGGCGAGGCCGCCGAGGAGCGCCTCGCCGAGGAGCCGGTCTCGGCCGAGCAGCTCAGCCAGGCGCCCGCCGAGCAGGGCAAGCGCGGGTTCTTCCGCCGCCGCCGCGGCGGCAACATCCCGGGCGTCTACGGCCCGCGCGTCTACAAGCCGCAGGTCTACGCGCCGGGCCTGAACATCGGTCCGGGCGGCATCAGCCTGCGCAAGCCGTCGTTCGCGCGCCGCAGGTCCAGGGCCCGCAGATGAAGGGCCTCAACCTCGACGCGTCGGGCGCCCAGAGCAAGCTCGCCGGCCTCAAGGGCGGCGGGAAGTCGGCCGCGCCGGCCGGCCCGCTGCTGCCCTCCCAGGGCGTCTACTCGCAGAAGGCGTGGCTGCCCTGGTGGCTGATCCCGGTCGTCCTGCTGCTCGCCGCGCTCGCGGTCGCGCTCTACCTGCTGCTGCCCAAGAACGTCGTCGTGCCGGACGTCGTCGGGTCGCCGTCGTCGTTCGAGGCCGAGAAGGAGCTGATCGAGGCCGACCTCGTGCTCAACGCGACGCCGAAGCAGAAGGTGGCCCCGGACGCGAAGCCGGGCAGCGTCGTCGGGCAGACGCCGAAGGCCGGCGAGAAGGCCGAGAAGGGCGCGCCGGTGACGATCGAGATCGCGGTCGGCGACGGCAAGATCAGCGTCCCGAAGGTCACCGGCCTCACGCTGGCCGACGCCGAGGCGGCGCTGCGCGACAAGAAGCTCACGCTCGGGCAGTCCTCCCCGCAGCCGCCCGACCCCGAGGGCAAGATCGAGAGCCAGATCCCGGCCGAGAACGAGATCGTCAAGGAGGGCGCGCCGGTCGACGTCTTCTTCGCCGACCCCAACGGCAAGGGCAAGGGCAAGAAGGAGAACGCGAAGGCCGGCAACGCCGGCGCCGCGGCGGGCGGCCCCGGAGGTGGCGACGACAAGGGCGGCGACGCCGAGATCATCATCCCGGCGATCGCGAAGACCCCGCTCGAGGACTACGCGCAGAACCTCGGCGGACAAGGGGCTCGTGCCCGAGGTCAAGCGCGTCTTCAACGAGGCCAAGCGCAACACCCTGTTCGCCACCGAGCCGCCCGGCGGCACGACGGTCAAGGCGGGCACCAAGGTCACGCTGCTCGTGTCGGCCGGCTTCCCGCAGCTCGCGTTCGACAACGACAAGAACGTGCTGCTGGTCAACGGCGCCAACGGCCGGAAGTTCGACCCGATCGCGGACGGCCCGGGGCGCGAGAGGGATCCGACGTGGAAGCCCGACGGGACGCGGATGGCCTACTCCGGTGACGGCCGCGTGTTCCTCAAGAACCTCGAGAAGCCCGACGAGCGGGCGCTCCCGCTGACGGGTCCCGACGACACGTTCAACGACCTCTCGTGGGCGCCGACCGCCGACCTCAACCTGATCGCCATGTCGCGCGTGCAGGGCGACAAGCGCGGCCTCTGCCTCGGCGAGCTCACCGGCGACGGCATGACCGTCCGCTGCCTGCCCGAGAAGGGCATCAACGTCGGCTCGGTGATCCACTGGTCGCCCGAACGGCAAGGAGATCCTCGCGTTCGGGGTCAAGCAGCTCGGCGAGTTCGGGATGGTCCGCTACCGGTCCAGCAAGGCGTTCTCGCCGGATCCCAAGGACTGGCGCGGCGGCAACATCGTCACGGACACGAGCAAGAGCGGCGAGGGGGTGATCGACGCCTCGCTGTCGAACGACGGGAAACGCCTGGCTCTGGTCTCCAACCAGGGCGGCGGCCCGTTCCAGCTCTACCTGGCCAAGCCGGGAGACCTCCTGCTCACCAGCGCGAAGCCCACGGGCGTGCGCGCCTGCAAGGCGGCGTGGCGCAGCGACAGCGTCGACCTCGTCGTCGTGCAGGCCGACGAGTTCTGCGGCGAGGACGTCGGCGAGCTCGTCCGCCTCCCGGCCAACTCGCCGAAGGAGAACCAGCAGCAGCTCGGGTCCAACGGCGACAACCCGGTGTTCCAGCCGCTGACGCTCGGGCAGTAGCGATGCTCTGCCCGAGCTGCCGGCGACAGCTCGATCGCGGGACCGGGTTCTGCGGGAGTTGCGGCGCGCCGCTGCCCGGGCAGCTCGCGCCGCTGGAGCTGGTGCTCGGGGACCGTACGCGCGTGCCGGTGATGACCGAGATGACGATCGGGCGCGCGCCCGGCTCGACCGTCGTGCTCGACGACCCGACGGTCTCCAGGCTGCACGCGCGCATCTCCGACGGCAACGGGGGCGGCGTCGCGATCCTCGAGGACGCCGGCTCCAGCCACGGGACGTGGGTGGACGGCGCGCGCATCACCGGGCCGATCGAGCTGCGCGACGGGATCCGCGTGCGCCTCGGCGACCAGGAGGTCGTCGTGGAGCGGCGGCGCGAGAGCGCCGAGGCGGGCCGGACGATCGTCGTGCGGCCGGGCGCGAGCCTCGTCGTGCCGGCCATGGGCGCGCCCGGGCTCACCAGCCAGGCGACGCAGTTCGGCATGCGCCCGCGCGTGCGCTCGGGCTACGCGCTCAAGCGGCTGGAGGCGGCCGAGGGCAACCGGCGCTGGGTGCTGCGCGACCTGCGCAGCGACACGTTCCTGCGGCTCAGCGACAACGACGCCCAGCTGTTCGAGCAGTTCGACGGCAGCCGCTCGCTGATCGACCTGATCGGGGAGGCCGAGCGCCGCTTCGGCGCCACCGGGCCGGCGCGGCTGGCGCGGCTGCTCGCGGACCTCGGCGAGCGCGGCTTCCTCGCCGGCGTCGCGCGCGCGGACAGCGCGGAGGAGGCGCCGCCGACCGGCCTGCGGCGCGTGTTCCGCATCCGCGAGAAGACGTTCGACCCGATCGGCCCGGCGTTCGAGCGGCTCTACCGCTCGGCCGGCTGGGTGCTGTTCACGCGCCCCGCGCTGATCGCCATCGCGGTGCTCATGGTCGCCGGGCTGGGCGTGTTCGGGTACCTGATCGGCGCGCGGTACGGCACGCCGTTCGTCGTCGCGGACAAGATCGGGCTCGGCGGCCTGGTGTTCCTGATCGGCCGCTTCCTGGTCGTCACCGTCCACGAGTGCGCGCACGGGCTGGCGATGTCGTCGTTCGGGCGCCGGATCGAGCGCGCGGGCCTGAAGCTGCTGGCCGTGTTCCCGTACGCGTTCGTGGACACGTCGGAGGCGTGGTTCGAGCCGCGCCGGCGGCGGATCGCGATCAGCGCCGCCGGGCCGGTGTCCGACTTCTCGCTCGGCGCGATCTTCTCGCTCTGCTGCCTGCTGATCGGTGACGGCACCGTGCGCGACATCTTCTTCCAGCTGGCGTTCGCCGCCTACGTGGGGGCGTTCTTCAACCTCAACCCGTTCATCGACCGCGACGGCTACCAGATCCTCGTCGACGTCCTGCGCGAGCCCGGGCTGCGGCGGCGCGCGAAGGCGCAGTTCGCGCGCCGGCTGTCGGGCGAGGGCAGGGCCGAGGGCGACTCGCCGGTGCTCGCCCGCTACGCCATCTTCGGCCTCGCGTGGTCCGGGCTGGCCGGGTTCTTCGTGATCGGCATGACGCTGCGCTACAAGCCGATCATGGACAACTTCGCGGCGGACTACGTCGTCTGGGCGGTGCTGATCACGCTCTGGGTCGGCGCGTTCATCCCGGTGATCATCGTGCTCGCGCGGCCGCTCGCGCAACGCATCCGCGGAGACTGACGTGGCGACCTCCGAAGCGGACATCGCGGCTCAGCTGATCGAGCGGCTGCTCGGGGACCCGACGTTCCGGGCGCGAGTTCCGGCGCGACCCCGCGGCCGCCTGCCGCGCCGCCGGGCTCGACGAGCTGGCCGACGAGATGTCGCTCGGGGCCGGCAAGGCGATGATGACGCTCGACGTCCGCGAGTCGAAGTCCAGCCTGGCCGGCGTGATGATGGCCGCCGCCATGGAGGGCGTCGGCGTGTACCAGTTCGGCGAGCACGTGCTGCCGCACCTCGACGACGTGCCCGGCGCGGTCAGCGACGTGCTGAGCCGCGTGAGCCTGCCCGCGCTGCCGGGGCGCGGCGCGCTGTCCGGCGGCGCCGAGCCGCAGGTCGCGCCGCCCGCGGCGGCCGAGCCCGAGGCCGACGGCGCCGCGGCGGCGGCCGGCGGGGGCGGCGGCGCCGCGGCGGCCGCGGCGGCGCCGGAGGCCCCGCCCGAGCCGGTGCTGCCGCCCGAGGACGCCGCGGCGAAGGGCAAGGACGGCGGCCGAGGCGGCGAAGGCGGCGGCCGAGAAGGCCGAGAAGGCCGAGCCGGTCGTTCCGCCGGAGCAGGCCGCGGCGCAGAAGATCGCCGCCGCCGAGTCGCCGGAGGCCAAGCAGGCGGAGAAGATCCAGGCGGCGCTCGACGACATCAAGGAGCAGGCCGAGGACCTGCCGAGCGCGAGCGACGTGCCCGACAGCGGCGTGGCGCCCGCCACGATCGAGGAGTCCGGCCCGGACGCCGGGCACGACCACGCCGGCCACGACCATGGCGCGGAGGCGCGCCGCCGCCCCTGCACCGGCCGCCCCCGTCGCGCCACCCGAGGCCGTGCAGCCGGCGCCGACGGCGCCGCCCGTCGAGCCGGCCGGCGGCGGCGGGACGCGGCGACGCCGCGGCCGAGGCGCTGCTCCAGAACAAGAACCTCGTGCTCGACGCGGACGCGCAGAAGGACATCCGCAGCGGCGACGTGGATCCGCGGATGATCGCGCTGCTCGGCAAGCTCACCGAGGACCACAAGATCGAGCTGTCGGTGATCAAGACCGGCCACGACCAGTTCACGTCGGGCGGCTCGGTCTCCAACCACTTCGTCGGACGCGGCATCGACATCGCGCGCGTGGACGGCGAGATCGTCAACCCCGGCAGCCCCGCCGCGCGCGAGCTCGCGACGAGCATCGCCGAGATGACCGGCGACCTGCGCCCGACGGAGGTCGGCACGCCGTGGTCGATCGGCGCCTCGGGCTTCTTCACCGACGGCGCCCATCAGGACCATCTGCACGTCGCGTTCGACGGCGAGCCGCCGCCGGGGTTCGAGGCGCCGGCCGCGCCGCAGGCGCGCCGCGCCGGCCGCCGCGGCGGCGGCGATCCCCGGGCCAGCCGGCCGTCGCGGCGGGCCAGCCCGTGGCGGCGGCCGCCGCGGCGCCCGAGGCGAAGCCGGGCGACTCGATGGCGTTCCAGGCGGTCACCGCCAAGCAGGCCGCCGAAGCCGCCGAGCCGCCGAAGAAGGGCGACTCGATGGCCTTCCGCGCGGTGCCCGGCGCCGCGGCGCAGGCCCAGCAGCCGCCCGGCCCGGTCGCGGCCGTGGCGGCCGAGCCGGCCGTTCCCGGCGTCACCGACCTCTCCGGCGCCCCGACGCGAGTACCCCGGCGACGACGCGGCGCCGGAGCTGCGCGCCGCCTGGATGGCCGCCGAAGCCCAGAAGCGCGGCCTGCCGCCGGAGCTGCCGGTCATGGCCTCGCTCGTCGAGTCCGGCATGAAGAACCTCAACTTCGGCGACGCCGACTCCGTCGGCTTCTTCCAGATGCGCGTCGGCATCTGGAACCAGGGCGACTACGCCGGCTACCCCGAGAAGCCGGAGCTCCAGCTGAAGTGGTTCTTCGACCAGGCCGAGGCCGTCAAGAAGCAGCGCCTCGCCGCCGGCGAGCCGCTCGACAAGAGCAACTACGGCAACTGGATCGCCGACATCGAGCGCCCCGCCGAGCAGTACCGCTACAGGTACGGCGAGCGCCTCGAGGAGGCGGAGGGGCTGCTCGCGAAGGCGCCCAAGGGGCCTGCCGCCGCGCCGCTCGAGGCCGTCGCGCAGCCGGGAGCGCCCGCCGCGCCGGTCGAGGCCGCGGCGGGCGGGGGCGGCGCCCGCCAGCCGATCGATCCGGATCAGTTCGGCGGCGAGGGCACGGCGCGGGCGGCACGCCGGACCCCGAGGCGCAGGCGCTGTTGAAGAACAAGAACGTGGTGCTGGACTCGGTCGGGATCAAGGACATCAAGGAGGGGCGGATCGATCCGCGGGTGGTGGCGGTGCTGACCAAGCTCAGCCAGGACCACAAGATCACGGTCTCGTGCATGTGCTCGGACCACTCGAAGTTCACCTCGGGCGGCTCGATCTCCAACCACCACTTCGGCCGCGGCCTGGACATCGCCGCCATCGACGGCGAGATCGTCAACTCCGGCAGCGCGATCGCGCGCGAGATCGCGATGGAGCTCCAGGACCTCGACCCCGACTACCGCCCCAACGAGATCGGCACCCCATGGGCGATCTCGGGCCCGGGCTACTTCACCGACGCCGGCCACCAGGACCACCTGCACGTCGGCTTCAAGGAGGAGATCGACGCCAGCTGGAAGCCGCCCGCCGACGTCGCCGCCGGCGGCGCCCAGGCCGCCGCCGTCCCCGGCCAGCCCGCCGCGTCCGCCGTCAGTCCGCCGGCGCAGCCGGCCGCCGTCCCCGGCCAGCCCGTCGCCGCCGCGGCCGCGGCGCCGGCGGTCAAGCCGGACGACTCGATGAGCTTCCGCGCCGTCACCGCCAAGCAGGCCGCCGAAGCCGCCGAGCCGCCGAAGAAGGGCGACTCGATGGCGTTCCGCGCCGTGCAGCCTCCGGCCGGCCCGGCGAGCGCGCTGGCGCCGGCGGGGACGGCGCCGGCCGCGGTCGCCGACGCCGCGGCGGCGACGGCCGCGGGCGGGAGCAGCCTCGGCGCGTCGGCGCTGGAGGTCGCGCAGAAGGAGTTCGCCCGCGGGGTGCACGAGGAGGGCACGAACACGGGCGCCGACGTCGACAAGTACCTCGCGGCGGCGGGCGTGGCGCCCGGGAACCCGTGGTGCGCCAGCTTCATCACCTGGTCGCTCGAGCAGTCCGGCCACAAGATGGAGGGCGGCGGCTGGGCCGCCGTGCAGACGTGGGTCCGCAACGCCGAGGCGGGCAACAACGACCTCGAGATCGTCAGCGCCGCCGACGCCCGCCCGGGCGACCTGGTCGCGTACGACTGGGGCGGCCAGGAGGACTTCGGCGCCGACGGGCACATCGGCTTCCTCGCGAGCAACGTCCAGGGCGACAAGTTCACCGCCCTGGAGGGCAACTACCAGGACGCGGTCCTCAAGGTGCCGCGCCAGCTCGGCGACGCGAACGTGAAGTTCATCCGCGTGAAGGGCGACGCGCCCGCGGCGCTCGGTGGCCAGGCTCCCGCCGTCCAGCCGGCGGCCGCGGTCCAACCGGCGGTGCCCGTGCAGCAGGCGGCGCCGGTCCAGCCCGGCGGCGGCTCGGGCGCGGCGGCCGACGCGCTCGCCGGGAGCGCGAACGGCGCCGGCGGCGCCAAGGCGCAGGCCGCGATCGAGGAGGCCAAGAAGTACCTCGGCGACGCGTACGTCTGGGGTGGCTCGACGCCGGAGACGGGCTTCGACTGCTCCGGGCTGATGCAGTGGGCCTACGCGCAGGCGGGGATCAAGATCCCGCGCGTCACGTACGACCAGGTCGACGTCGGGACCGAGGTCGAGCAAGTCCGACATCCGCCCGGGCGACCTCGTGTTCTTCGGCGACAAGGACTCACCGCACCACGTCGGCATGGCGCTCGGCGACGGCAAGTTCCTGCACGCGCCGAAGACCGGCGACGTCGTGAAGATCTCCAGCCTCGACGAGGACTACTGGAAGAGCAGCCTCTCCAGCGTGCGCCGGGTCGACGAATCCGCCGGGGCGGCCGCGCCCGCCGCGCCGGCCGCCGCGCCGGTCGTTCCCCCCGAGGCGGTGGCCGCCGCGGCGCCCGCCGCGCCGGCGGTCGACCCCGCCGAGGTCGCCAAGGCGCAGGCCGCGGTCGCCCGCGAGGCCGCCGAGGTGCGCCGCCATGACTCGATGCTGTTCATGGCGGTCAAGGAGCAGGAGGCCCACAAGCACCGCGTCACCGTCCAGTTCATGAAGGCGATCGACCCGAACGCGGCCAAGGCGGCCGCCGGTCCGTCGCCGCCCGCAGGCCGGCGCGCCCGTCGCCGCCGCCGCGGCCGTGGCGGGCGCTCCCTCGGCGGCGGACGACGCCTCGATGGTCCAGGCGGTCGGCGCGCCGGTGCCCGCCAACGAGCTCGCGGTGCTGGACGTCGGGCCGGTCGGCACCTACCCAGGCGACAACGCGTCGCAGGCCCAGCTGGCGCAGTGGCTCGCGAGCGAGGCGAAGGCGGCCGGCCTGCCGCCCGAGCTGCCGGTGATGGCCTCGCTGGTCGAGTCCGGCGTCAAGAACCTCAAGGGCGGCGACGCCGACTCGGCCGGCTTCTTCCAGATGCGCGTGAGCATCTGGGACTCGGGCGCCTACCAGGGCTACCGCCAGGATCCGCGGCTCCAGGCGAAGTGGTTCATCGACAACGCGCTGGCGGTGAAGAAGAAGGCGATCGCCGCGGGCGACGTGAACTTCGGCAAGAACCCGAACGACTGGGGCGAGTGGATCGCCGACGTCGAGCGTCCGGCCGCCCAGTACCGCTACAAGTACCAGACGCGTCTGGGCGAGGCCCGCGGCCTGCTCGGCGGCTGACCGCTCGCCAGGCACGCCGCGACATCGCGCGCGTTCCGCAGGCGCGGAAACCTGCGGCTGGGTGGGGTGGCGAGGGGGCCGGCCGCGCCACCACCCCACCCAGCCGAAGTTCGTCCCTCGGACCGGGCTGGTTGGAGGATGCGGTGGCGGCTCAGCCCTCGCCGGAGCCGCCGCCACCGCCGCCGCCGCCACCGCCGCCGCCGGGCGGAGGCGGAGGTGGAGGAGGCGCCACGGGCGGGGGAGCCACGGGCGGGGGAGCGACCGGGGGCGGATTCGCGGCCGGCGGGCGGAGGCGGCGCTGCCGGGGGCGGGGTGCCCGCCGGGGGCGGAGGCGGAGGCGGCGCCGAGCCGCCGTCGTCGGGCTTCTCCGGCTTGGGCTTGCGCACGGACTTCAGCGCCGGCAGCGAGCCGGACGTCACGAAGGTGGCGTTGACCGCCGCCGACGGGACGTCGATGCGCTTGGTCGGCTCGCCCGCGGCGCCGGCGGTGTCCTTCTTCTCCCCGCCGCCGCCCGCCGCCTTGGCGACGCCGAAGGCGGCGACGAACGCGACGAGGACTGCGGCGAGGGTGATGGCGATCTGACGTGGCTGCATGACTTGACTCTCCTGTGGCTCAGGTCGCCACGTCGTATCCGGCGTCCTTGAGCTTGCGGAGCGAGACGCCGACCGCCTTGCGGCCGGACTGCACGTCGCGATTCGCTGCCTTGAACGCGGCCTTGTCCTTCTTGCCGGCGGCGCCGGCCGCCTTGCCGTACGCGGAGCTCGTGTCGCGCAGCGCATCCACGAGCTGGCTGTTGGCGCGACCGTCGGCGGGGCTGAGCTCCTGGCCGGCGAGCGCCTTCGCGGCCTTGTCGTAGGCGCCCTGGAGCGACTTCGCGGCGGCGCCCTGGGCCTGCGGCGTCGACGCGGAGCCCAGCTTCGTCCGGCCGGACTTGTCGGCCGCGGTCGAGGGTCTTGAACACCTTGCTGACGGCCGCCGCGTAGTCCTTGTTCGGGCCGACCGGCACCGGCTCGCCCGCGCTGAGCGAGAGCGTGTTCGCGACCTGGTCGCAGGTCTTGGCGAACGCGGCCGCCTGCGCGGCGGGCGCGACGCACGCGACGGTCGCCACGCCCTCCGTCGTCGGCGCGGCGAACACCGTCACCTGGCGGTCGAACCCGCGCGGCTTCAGGTTGTCGTAGCGGTAGGCCTGGAGGCCGTCTGAGCCGAGCGCCGCGGCGCCGCTGCGCTTGGGCACGCCGCCCAGCGCCTGCATGAACTCGGGCGTCAGCAGCACGGAGTTGTCGGCGCCCTCCTTGACGGTCCCGACGACGACCGCGGTGCCGCCGTCCTTGCCGGCCGGCGCCGAGGCGGCGGGCTCGGACAGCGAGAGGCCGGGGATGTCGGGCGGCTTCGCGAGCGCGGCGAAGTCCGACGGGGCGGTGACCTTGGCCCCCGCGGACGCGGTCTCGACGGACAGGCCGCCGCCGTCCGCCGCCTCCGGAGTCGCCGCCGCCCGAGCCGCCGAGCATGAAGCCCAGGACGATGGCGATCAGCGCGCCGGCGGCGATCGCGATCGGGAAGGCCTTGCTGCCCTCGCCCTCGGCCGGCGCGCGCGGCGGCGCGGCGGGCTTCGCGGGCTCCGGCTTCCGCTCCGGCTTCCGCTCGCGCTTGCGCTTGGGTTCCGGCTTGGGCTCCGCCTTCGGCTCCTTGCGCAGCGCCTCCGGCATGACCGTGGCGCCGAGGCCGGCCTCGGCGACGGGCTCGGGCGCGGGCCGCGGGGGCGGCGCCGGCGGCGCGGGCGCGGCCGGTGGCGGCGCGGGCGGCGGCGGCGCGACGGGCTCGGGCTCGGCGACCGGCTCGGGCGCGGGCGGCGCGGGCGCCGGCGGCGGCTCGGCCTGGAGGCCCTTGAGCGCGTCGGTCCCCGGGTCCGTGCTCGGCGGGCGCGCGGGCGGGGGCGCGACGAACGTCTCGAAGCCGTCCGTCTCGGGCTCCTGCTCCGCGACCTCGTCCGCAGGCGGCGCCTCGGGCGCGGGGACCGCGTCCGACGGCGGCGGCGTCACCGCGGGCGCGGCGGCGTCGCGGCGGGCGGGACCAGCGCGTCGGTCGGCGGCGCGGGCGCGGGAGCGCCGAACGTGACGAAGCCGGAGTCGTGGACCGGCTCCTCGGACGGCGCCTCGGGCTCGGCCGGCGCCGGCGGGGCGGCGGCCTCCGCCACCGGCTCGGGCGCGGGCGGCGCCTCGGGCGCCGCCTCCTCGACCATCGGCTCCGAGGGCAGGTCCTGCGGGGGCGGCGTGTACGGGCCGGGGGCGGCGGCGGGCGCCGCGCCGGTGTCGGCGGCCGGCTGGCCCCACGCGAAGCTCTGGAACTCCTCCGACGGCGGCGTGCCCGCGGTCGTGCCCTCGAACGGCGCGGGCGTCAGCGGCTGCGGCGTGTCGGCCGTCTCCACGCGCTCCATCAGCCGCGCCGAGCGCCGCCAGCGCGGGCCGAGCAGGCCGATGATGATCTCCTCGAAGTCGTCCCACGCCTCGGTGGCCGACCGCGTGCGCGCATTGGGGTCCTTCACCAGCAGCTTCTCGATCCAGTCCGAGACCCCGTCGTCGACCTGCGGGTCGATCGACTTCACGGCCGGGATCGGCTCGTTGACGTGGCGCAGCAGGATCGCCATCGGCGCGTCGGAGTCGTGGAACGGGACGCGGCCCGTGAACAGCTCGAACGCCATGCAGCCGACGGAGTAGAGGTCCGTCCACGGCCCGATGTCCTGCGCCATCGCCTGCTCGGGCGCCATGTAGGTCGGCGTGCCGACGGTCGTGCCCGTCGCGGTCAGGAACGCGCCGGTCTGCATCTTCGTCGTCGCCTTGGCGATGCCGAAGTCGGCGATCTTCACGCGCCCGTCCGAGGTCACCATCAGGTTCTCGGGCTTCAGATCGCGGTGCACGATGCCGTTCTGCTCCGCGTTGGTGAGCCCGGCCAGCAGCCCCTCGAGCACGCCGCCGATCTGCGCCATCGTCATCTTGCCCACGTACGGGCGCAGCGAGCCGCGCTCGACGTACTCCATCGCGATGTACGGCGTGCCCTCGTGCTCGAAGTAGTCGTGGACCGTGACGATGTTCGGATGGCTCAGCGAGCCGGCGACCCGCGACTCGCGCAGGAAGCGCTGGGCGAACGAGGCGTCGGACGCGTGGAAGGCGCCGAGCTCCTTCAGCGCGACGAAGCGATCGAGGTCGGTCTGCCTCGCGAGGTAGACCAGCGCCATGCCGCCGCGACCGAGCTCGCGCAGGATCTCGTAACGGCCGACGGTCTTCATGACTTCGGGCATCACCGACTCGCAATCCCTGCTGGCTTCATCAACGCTCTTTCCTTGGGACCCTGCTGGGCGTAGTATCGCCACAGCCCGCAAGCACGGCAACCTCTCCACCCGCACGGACGCATAGTCAGGACAAGGCAGACCGCAGTGAAGCTGTTCGTCCTCGATCCCCACACGATCTACCGGCGTGGCCTGGCGGCCTGTCTGGAGCTGCTCGACGGCGTGGAGGGGATCGCCGACGCGGAGTCCGTGCGCGACGCGTGGGAGACGCCCGGGCTCTTCGAGGCCGACCTCGTGATCCTCGATCCCTCGATGGCCGGCGGCCGCGACTTCATCGGCGCGGTCATGGAGGCCACCGGGGTCCAACGTGATCGTCTGCACCTCCGATTGCTCGCAGGAGCACGTGCTCGCGGCGATGCAGGCGGGCGCGATCGGGTTCCTCCGCAAGGACACGCTGACGATGGAAGGTCTGTCGGCGGCGGTCCAGGCGGCGGCCAGCGGGGCCGGCGTCGTGACGCCCGAGCTGCTCGGGAGCCTCGTCAAGTCGGCGGCCGCCGAGTCCAACGGAGGGTCCAACGGGCGGCCCCACTCCGCCAAGCTCACCGACCGCGAGCAGCAGGTGCTGTCGCTGATCGCGGCCGGACATCCCACCCGGGAGGTGGCACAGGAGCTCTGCTACTCCGAGCGCACCGTGAAGAACGTCCTGCATGACGTCGTGACGAAGCTCAACGCGCGCAGCCGATCCCAGGCCGTGGCCTTCGCCGTGCGCGAGGGTCTGATCTAGGACCCGGCGCCGGGGCTCCGGTCAGAGCGCGTACGCTCCTCGGCATGCCTGCCGAGCGTCTGTCAGTGCGATGACTTCGGTCGCATCCCTGATCGAGGGGAAGCGGATCGTCATCTGCGCCGGCTCGGGCGGCGTGGGCAAGACGACGACGGCGGCCGCGCTCGCGATGGGGATGGCCGAGCGCGGGCTGAAGGTCGCGGTGGTCACGATCGACCCCGCGCGGCGGCTCGCGACGTCGCTCGGGCTCGAGGAGCTCGGCAACGAGCCGCGGCTGGTCGACCCGGAGCGCTTCAGCGCCCACGGGGTCGAGGTGACGGGCGAGCTGTGGGCGATGATGCTCGACGCGAAGCGGACGTTCGACTCGCTGATCGAGCGGCTCGCGCCCGACGCGCGCACGCGCGACGAGGTGTTCGCGAACCGGATCTACCAGCAGCTCTCCAACGCGGTGGCCGGCTCGCAGGAGTTCACCGCGATCGCGAAGCTCTACGAGCTCGACCAGGAGGGCGGCTTCGACCTGCTGGTGCTCGACACGCCGCCGTCGCGCAACGCGCTCGACTTCCTCGACGCGCCGCAGCGGCTGAAGGGGTTCTTCGGCGGGCGCGCGGCCCGGATGTTCCTCCGGCCCGCCGGGCTCAGCGGGAAGGTGCTGGGGCGCGGCACCGGGATGGTGTTCTCGCTGATGAAGCGGGTCACCGGCGTCGACCTGCTCCAGGACCTGTCGGTGTTCTTCCGCACGCTCGGCGGGATGATCGACGGCTTCATGGAGCGCGCCGACCGGGTGGGCGCGCTGCTCGAGGACCCGGCGACGACGTTCCTGATCGTCTCCTCGCCGCGGCACGACCCGAGCGAGGAGGCCGTCCACTTCCACCACAAGCTGCGCGAGGCGGCGATGCCGTTCGGCGGCCTGGTGGTCAACCGCGTGCACTCGGCGCCGGAGCTCAACGGCGGGGTGCCGCCCGCGCTGGCGAAGGAGCTCGGCAAGGAGCTGGCCGCGCGGGTCGACGTGTCGGCGCGCGAGCTGGCCGCGCTGGCGCGGCGCGACGCGGACGGGGTCGAGCGGCTCGTCGAGCGGCTCGACCATCCCGCCGGCGATCGTCATCCCGGAGCTCGACGACGACGTCCACGACGTCGACGGGCTCGCGCTCGTGCGCGAGCACCTGTTCTTCGACGACTGACGGCTCGGCTCAGTGCAGCGTGTCGGCGGGCTCGGGCTCCTCGGCGAGCATCTCGTCGGCGACGCGCCGCAGCGCCGGCTCGAGGTGGCCGCAGAGGACGTCCCGGAGCATCGCGCGCAGGTTCGCGCCGAGCTCGGAGATCAGCTCCTCGACGTCGGGCTCGGGGCGGACGAGGCCGGCGACGGCCGCGCGCTCGAGCGAGATCGCGCTGCGCAGGCGCCGCTCCGCGCCGGGGCGGTCCTCGGGCGTCGCGCAGATCGTCGCCATCCGCTCCGGCATCCCCTCGTAGCCGGGCTGCCCCGGGTCGGCGAGCAGCGCGCGGCCGGCGAGCAGCCAGTCCGTCAGCGCCTCGACGGCGCTCGCGCGCTCGCAGCCGAGCTCGAACCGCCGCAGCGCCCAGGCCAGCTCGCCGGCGCGCGGCGTGCGGCGGGCGACGAGCGAGCAGAACGCGCGCAGCGCGTCCTCCTCCTCGGCGGCGAGCAGGCAGTCGCCGGTCGGGCGGCGGAAGCCGGTGGCCAGCGGGACGGCGAACCACGCGCTGCCGTCGGTGCGCGCCCAGGCGGTCGGGCCGAGCGCGGGCTCGGCGTCGTCCCACAGCCGCAGCGCGGTCTGGAGCCGGCGCAGCCGCCGGCCGGCGCCCTCGAGCGCGCGGTCGTCGCCCGCCGCGCTCTCCAGCGCGAGGACGGCGACGGTGGCGAGCTCGTCGTCGCCGAGGTCGCCGGGCGCGTCGCTCAGCGTGCCGGCGCGGACGAGCGCGAGCCCGTCGCCGAGCGGCACCTCGTCGGACTCGATGACGAGGCCGTCCACCGGCGCGAGCACGACCGACAGCGCGCAGCCGTCGTAGGCGGTGGTCTCCAGCTCCGCGAACGCCTCGGCGAAGCGGCGCGCGTCGAAGGTGAAGTCGGTCGCGTCCGCCCACACGGCGGTGAGGAACGCCTGGAGCGCGGCGTCGGCGTGCGAGCGCGCGTCCGGCCCGGACGGGCGGCGTCCGCGCGCCTTCAGGTAGCCGCCCAGGTCGGGCAGCGCCGCCATCCCCTGGGCGGCGACCGGATACGAGGGCAGGCGGGCGAGCGCGCCGATGCGCTCCCCGATGAAGCGGCCGGTGAGCGGCCGGTAGCAGTACAGCGGTGAGGAGGCGCGGCCTTGCTCGATCAGCTCGAACGGCACCTCGGCGCCGCCGGAGACCTCGTCGGCCAGCTGCTGGGCGGCTTCCTCCACGAAGGCGGCGAGCGAATCGTGCAGCGCGCGGTTGTGCATGACGCGCCGGTTCGCCGCGCCTGAGCGCGATCCTCCCGCGTGCACACGCGGCCGGACGGAATGCAACGCGGCTGTCAGCGGCGCGCGATCAGGCGGCGGCAGCGGCGGCCGCGAGCGGCACCTCGGCCGGCTCGCCGCAGGCGCCCTCGGCGCCCAGCCACTCGGTGCCGTACGTGCGCATCGACTCGATGATCGGGACGAGCGCGCGACCCTTGGCGGTCAGCGCGTACTCGACGCGCGGCGGCACCTCGGGGAACGTCTGGCGGATCACGACGCCCTCCTCCTCGAGCGCCCGCAGGCGCAGCGAGAGGGTGCGCGGGGAGATGCCCTCGAGCGACCGCTCCAGCTCGCAGAAGCGCGACCGGCCGTCCGCGAGATCGCGGATCACGAGCATCGTCCACTTGCCGCAGACGATCTCGGCGGTACGACAGACGGGACAGTCGGAATTCGGCACTGACAGCACAGTCTACCGCAAGACTTCACGAACTGAAGTAGCTGTCCTGGACTGAAGTGGGGGGTCAGACCCCCAGCTTCACGCCGATCTCGCGCTCCTCCGTGCCGCGCACGACGCCCAGCGTCAGCTCCTCGCCGGCCGCCTCGAGCGCGTCGAACAGCTCGTCGAGGGACGTCAGCTGGCGGTCCCCGGCGGCGACCAGCAGGTCGCCGCGCTGGATGCCCGCGCGCGCGGCCGGGCTGCCTTCGACGACGCCGCGCACGAGCAGGCCGTCGCGCTCGGGCAGGCCGACGGCGCTGCGCATCCGCCGCGCGTGGCGCGGCGGCGCGAGCGCCACGCCCAACCGTGGGCGCTCGGCCGCCTCGCCGCGCGCGAGCGCGTCGGCGCGCGCTCGGACCCCGGCGTCGGCGGGGATCGCGAGGATGAGCCCGCCCTCGCGGCGGACGGCGTTGAGCCCGAGCAGGCGGCCGGCGGTGTCGACCAGCGGGCCGCCGGAGGAGCCGCGGGGCAGCGGCGCCGTGTGCTCGATCGAGCCGCCGATGCGGCGGCCGCGCGGGCCGCGGAACGCGCGGTCGGTCGCCGACACGAGGCCGAAGGTGGTGCGCATCCCGCGCCCGCTCGGGTTGGCGAGCGCCAGCACCGCCCGGCCGAGCGAGACCTCGCCCGCCGCGGCGGGGTCCCACGTCACGGCCGGCGTGTCGCCGGTCTCGACGGCGACGACCGCGAGGTCGAGGTCGGGGTCGGCGCCGGTCACGCGGCCGTGCTCCGTGCGGCCGTCGGCGAACGTGACGGCGACCTCGTCGCCGCGCAGGACGTGGGCGCAGGTGAGCACCCGGCCGGGCTCGTAGACCACGCCCGATCCGCGGCCCCAGCCGCGGCCGAGCCCGACGACGGCGGGCCCGACCCGCTCCGCCGCGTCCACCACGGCCTGCTCCAGTGCCTCCAGGACTTCCATTCCGCCGACCTCCGGCGTAGTCACTTGCAACTTGCAAGTCACTATACATCACTGCACTTCGGGGTCTGACCCCTACGCTGTCCTCGTGCGTCGCGCCCCCGCCTCTCCGCTCGCCGACGCGCTCGCGCGCGTGGGTGACCGCTGGACGCTGCTGGTCGTCGCCGCGCTGCTCGGAGGGCCCAGGCGCTTCAACGAGCTCCAGGAGGAGCTGGAGGGATCGCGCCCAACGTGCTCAGCGCGCGGCTGAAGAGCCTGACCGAGCAGGCGCTCGTGGTCGCGCAGCCGTACTCCGAGCGCCCGCCGCGGTTCGCCTACGAGCTGTCCGAGTCAGGCCGCGAGCTGGCCGGCGCGCTGCGCCTGCTCGCCGACTGGGGCGCCCGCGCCGGCGGCGGCGAGCCGTACCGGCACGAGGCCTGCGGCGGCACGCTCGAGGCGCGCTGGTGGTGCCCGGCGTGCGAGGTCGTCGTCGACGACCCCGACGCCGAGGATCTCGTCCACGTGTAGGGCGCCGCCCTACTGGTTGAGGAGGCCGCCGAGGCCGCCGCCGCTGCTGCCCTGCTGCGGCGCGGCGGACACCCGGCCCTCGGACGGCTGCACGAGCACCCAGCCCTGGCCGGCGAACGACATCTGGATGCTCTCGCCCGAGCCGCGGCCGATCAGCGTCTTGAGGTTGACGTCGGTCTTGATGCCGGTCGTCACCCCGGAGCTCCAGGTGATCGCGGCCTGGGCGTCGGCGAACGTCGGCGCGCTGGCGACGTTGAGCAGCACGGGCGGGCCGTCGGACAGGATCGCCACCCAGCCAGTGCCCTTGAGCGACATGTTGAACAGGCCGCCGCCCATCATCGAGCTCGCGCCCTGGACGCGGTGGATGTCCCAGTCGATGCCCTCGTCGAACGCGAGCAGGTTCGGGCCGTTGACCGTGATGAAGTCGTTCTCGAGGTAGATCAGGTGGATGTCCTGCGCCTGGTCGGCCAGGAACACCTCCCCCGTCCCCGTCATCTTCATCAGCTGCGTGCCCTCGCCGCTGACCGCCTTCTTCAGCATCCGGCCGATGCCGCCGGAGCCGGCGTGCTCGAAGCGCACCTCGCCCTGGTAGGCGACCATCGAGCCGAGCTTGGCCTGGATCGTCACCTGGTTGAGCTCGACCTTGAGCAGCTTGGAGTTCTGGAGCGAGAAGGCGTCCTGGGACTCCTGCTCGCTGAAGTTGGCGAGGGTGGTCTGCACGGTGGCCGCGATTCCTTTCGGTACGGGAACTGGTGCCGAACGATAAACGTCAAGGCCGGCCCCGGAGGGCCGGCCGGTGGCGCGACTTAGAGGCCTGGCGGAGGCGCCGACGGCGGCGGCGGCGCCGACGCGGCGGGCGGCGGGGCGGCGGGCGGCCGGCGGTGCGGCGTGGTGGGCGACCGGCTGGGCGGGCGGCGCGGACGGAGCCGGGCGGCGCGGACGGCGGAGCCGGGGGCCCGGCGGGCGGAGCCTGCGGCGGGGGCGCGTGGCCCTGCTCGCCGGAGGCCGGCTTGCCCTTCCCGCCGTTCTCCTGCGCGGCGACCATGAGCTTGAAGTCGTGCGGCGAGGTCGCGACGTGCAGCGCGTCCTCGAACGTGATCCGGCCGGCCTGCAGGTGCGCCAGCAGGTGCTGGTCGAACGTCTGCATGCCGTAGTAGGCGCCCTCGGCGATCACCTCGGGCAGCTGCCCGGTCAGCTTCGGGTCGAGGATCATGTCGTGCACCCGGCCGGTCATGACCAGGATCTCGCAGCACGCCACGCGGCCGTTGCCGTCGGCGGTGCGCACGAGCCGCTGGGACACGATGCCCTTCAGCGTGCCGGCGATCATCGCCCGCGCCTGCTGCTGCTGGTGGGGCGGGAAGAAGTCGATGATGCGGTTGATCGTCTCCGACGCGTCCACGGTGTGGAGCGTCGAGAGCACGAGGTGGCCGGTCTCGGCCGCGCTCAGCGCGGTGTGGACCGTCTCCTCGTCGCGCATCTCGCCGACCAGGATCACGTCCGGGTCCTGGCGCAGCACGCGCCGCAGGGCGCGCTTGAACGACGCCGTGTCCTGACCGACCTCGCGCTGGTTGACGATCGAGTTGCGGTCGCGGTGCAGGAACTCGATCGGGTCCTCGATCGTGACGATGTGCTTGGACATCGTGCGGTTCATGTGGTCGATCATCGCCGCGAGCGTGGTCGACTTGCCGGAGCCGGTCGTGCCCGTGAGCAGGATGATCCCGCGCTCCTCCTCGGCCAGCTGGGTGACGGTCTCGGGCAGGCCGAGCTCGTCGACGGCCTTGATGATCACCGGGATGGCGCGCATGACGATCGAGATCGAGCCACGCTGCATGAAGGCGTTGACGCGGAAGCGGCCGAGGCCCTCGACCGAGTACGAGAAGTCGACCTCGTTCTCCGAGTCGAACTCCTCGAGCTTGTCCGGGTCGTCGAGCATCTGGGCGAGCGCCTGCTGCGTGTCCTCGGGGAACAGGCGTTCCGTGCCCGGGATCGGCTCCAGCGAGCCGTGGAGGCGGACGAGCGGATACGACGGGACCTTGAGGTGGAGGTCCGAGCCTTCCGCGGCGATGAGGTAGCGCAGCGCGTGATCGAGATCAAAAGCCATGACGAGGCTTACATCGGCCCCGTCATGGCCGCGCTTGAATCCGGTCGGCGACCCTAGCTACGCGACGTCGCGGAGCTTCTGGGCCTCCGCGAGCGACTGGAGCTTCTTCAGCGACTGGTTCTCGATCTGGCGGATCCGCTCGCGCGTCACGTTGAACGTGCGGCCGACCTCGTCGAGCGTGCGCGGGTGCTCGCCGCCGAGGCCGTAGCGCAGCTCGAGCACGCGGCGCTCGCGGTAGGAGAGGTTCTCCAGCGCCTCGCGCAGCGCCTCCTTGGTGAGGATCTCCGCGGCGCGCTCGTACGGCGACTCGGCGCGCTCGTCGGCGATGAACTGGCCGAACTCGGACTCCTCCTCGTCGCCGACCGGCTTCTCGAGCGAGACCGGGGCCTGCGCGGAGCGCTTGATCGAGTCGACCTCGTCCGGGTCGATCCCCGTGACGTCGGCGATCTCCTCGGGGGTGGGCTCGCGGCCCAGCTCCGTGACGAGCTTGCGCTCGGCGCGGCCGATCTTGTTGAGCTTCTCGACGACGTGGACCGGGATCCGGATCGTGCGCGCCTTGTCGGCGAGCGCGCGGGCGATCGCCTGGCGGATCCACCAGGTCGCGTAGGTCGAGAACTTGAAGCCCTTGCGGTAGTCGAACTTCTCCGCGGCGCGGACCAGGCCGAGCGTGCCCTCCTGGATGAGGTCGAGGAACGGCAGCCCCTGGTTGCGGTAGTTCTTGGCGATCGAGACCACCAGGCGCAGGTTGGACTCGACCATCTTCTGCTTGGCGTCGAGGTCGCCGCGCTCGATGCGGCGCGCGAGGTCGACCTCCTCCTGGGCGGTGAGCAGCCGGACCTTGCCGATGTCCTTGAGGAACAGCTGGAGGCTGTCCGTCGTCATGTCCGGCTTGAGGTCGATCGTCGTCTTCGCCTTGCGGCGGCCGCGCTTGTCGGGCGCGCGCTCGACCTGGGCCGCCTCGACGGCGGGGTCGATCTCCTCCACGATCTCGATCTCCGAGCGCTCGAGGAAGCCGTGGAGCTCCTCGATGTCGGTCTCGTCGAGGTCGATCTCGGCGACGGCGAGCTTGATCTCGGCGAAGGTGAGCACCCCGACCTGCTGCCCCTTGAGGAGCAGACCCTTGACCTCTTCGAGCTCTTGCAGATCAACGACTGACATCGGCGTCCGTTCTAGCGCAAAGGACAGGCGGCCACAAGACTGTAGCCCGCTCGCGGCGGCGCCTTTCGCGTGCGCAGGCGGGCCACCCTAGAGTACGTCCTCGGAATGTCAGAGAAGAAGCCTAAGAGCAAGCGGTCCAAGCAGCCCAAGAGCGTGATGGGGAACCTGCCGTCCACGCGGCCCGCGCGGATGAGCCGCCGGCGCGACGCGAACGGCGACGGCGAGGCCGCCGCGCCGAAGGCCGCGGTGCCCAGCAGGCCGCGCGCCGCGACGACCGCCTCGCAGCGCAAGTCGTCGGCGGCGGCCAAGCCGGCCGCGCCCGCCGCCGCGAAGCCTCGCGCGGCGGCGAAGCCGAAGGCCGCGGGCCCGCGCGCCGTGCGCTCGGGCGCCCCGGCGCTGAAGCCCACGTCTTCCAAGGCGCACCCGAAGCCGCCGCAGTCGCGCCCGCCGAAGGGCGCCGAGCTGGTCACCACGGCGGTGCAGGCCACGGGCGAGCTGGCGCAGATCGGCGTCAAGCTCGGCGTGCGCGCCGCCAAGCGCGCCGTAGAGCGCCTCCCGAAGCCCTGAGCTGCTAGGTTCCGCTGCGCCGAATCGCCGGGGACCCGTTCCCGGCGAGCGGGGGAACCAAGGTGGCACTGATGCCACGGGGGCGAATCGGCCGCGATTGCGGCCGTAGCGCACGACGCGAGCCCGTCAGCTCACCTCGCAGGCACCCGGGGGAACAGAATGGGTCGCTCCACGCACATCCGGCTGCTGCCGGCCACGTTGGCCGTCGCACTCGCGCTGCCCGCGAGCGCGGCCGCGCAGTCGACCGGCGGCACCGCCGCGCCCGAGCCGGCCCCGGAGCCCGCGCCCGCCGCCGACTCCCCGCTCGTCGTCGGCCCCAAGGCCCTGCTCGGCCGCGCCACGCGCGTCACCGGCACCGTCGCCCGCCGCCAGCGCGGCCGCATCGTCCGCGTCCAGCGCTTCGACGAGGCGGCCGGGGCCTGGCGCTCCGAGGCCCGCACCACCGTCGGGCGCGACGGCACCTTCTCCGCCCGCTGGCGCCCGCGCGCCCTGGGCGCCGTGCGGGTCCGCGCGCTGATCCAGCGCCGCCGCTCCGCGCGCGTGACGACCGCGCTGCCGGAGGTGGCGGTCACCGTCTACAAGCCCGCGATGGCGACGTGGTACGGGCCCGGCCTGTACGGCAACACGACCGCCTGCGGCCAGGAGCTGACGCCCGACCTCGTCGGCGTCGCCCACAAGACGCTCCCGTGCGGGACGCCGGTCGAGATCTCCTACAAGGGCTCGAGCCTCGTCGTCCCCGTCATCGACCGCGGGCCGTTCGTGCGCGGCATGACCTGGGACCTCACGGAGGCCGCCGCGCAGGCGCTCGGCTTCACGCAGACCGCCCGCGTCGGCGCGCTCGTTCAGCGCTAGTCCAAGTAGTCGACGATCCGGTTCGTGAGCGCGGTGAGCGCCGGGACCGGAGTCTCGAACGCCTGCGGCCGGTCGCGCAGCAGCGCCTCCAGCCGCTGCCCGAGCTCGGGCGACTGCCGCCCGGCCAGCGCCGCGCCGACCAGCGCGGCACGGCGGACGATCCGCGGGTCCAGCGTCCACAGCGTCTCGAAGCGCCGGTCGCGGTCCGCGAGGCCCGGCTCGCTCTGCGACTCCGGCGTCTCCCAGGCGAGCAGGCACGTCGCGTAGCCGGGCGCGTCGACGACGACGGCCCACTCGTTGCCGAGCGCGTCGTGCGGCGTGATCGGGACGCGGGTCGGCCGCCCGGGCGGCTCCTCCAGCTCCGGGAAGTCGGCGAACACCACGCAGGCGTCGGCGTTGGCCGCGAGCCGGTCGTAGCGGTGCTCGACCGCGCGGAAGTTGCGCTCGGACTGGAAGGCGCCGATCACCACCGGCCCGGCGGCGCGGGCCAGCGTCTCGTCCTCGATCGCGCGCGAGATCTGGAGCAGCGTGGACTTGCGCAGGCGGCGCGCGGGGACCGCGTCCTCCGCGGCCAGGATCGCGCCGTAGATCGAGGGGCGGTCGCTCGCGCCGGACGCCGCCCGGGCGCGCTCGAGGGCGGCGGGCACCGACAGCCCCGCCTCGCGCAGCGCGGACACCCGCCTGAGCGCGTCGACGTCGTCGTCGGTGTAGACGCGGTAGCCGGCCGCGGTGCGGTCCGGCTCGGGGAAGCCGTAGCGCTGCTCCCAGACGCGGATCGTCGCGGCCGTGATGCCGGTGCGCTCCGCGACGTCCTTGATCGCCAGTCCCTTCACAACGTGATCAAGTTAGCTTCGGCAACGCGTTCAAGGTCTCCTGCCCGATGCACGCCCCTCGTACGGCGCTCCGCACAGGGGGGATCGAATCCCGGCGCGCCCGGGGTACGTACCTGGCGCATGCCACTTCCCCAGCGCGAACCCGATCCCTCGCTCGTCACCGGCGCCTCCGGCTACGTCGGCGGGCATCTCGTCGACGAGCTCCTGCGCCGCGGCCGCGGCGTGCGCGCGCTCGCGCGCGACCCGAGCCGCGCCACGCTGCCCGCCCACGTCGACGTCCGCGGCGGCGACGCCGTCTCCGGCCGCGGCCTGCGCGAGGCGCTGGACGGCTGCCGGACCGCGTACTACCTGATCCACTCGATGGGCGCGGACGAGGACTTCGCCCGGCGCGACCGCGAGGCCGCGGTCAACTTCGGCGAGGCGGCGCGCGAAGCGGGCGTCGAGCGCGTCGTCTACCTCGGCGGCCTCGGCCCGACCGGGGCCGGCGCCTCCGAGCACCTGCGCTCCCGCCACGAGGTCGCCGAGCTGCTGCGCCAGCGCGTCCCCGAGCTGGTCTACGTGCGCGCGGCGATGATCATCGGCCGCGGCAGCGCCTCGTTCGAGATGCTTCGCCACCTCGTGCGCCGCCTGCCCTTGATGATCACACCGCGCTGGGTCGACACGCGCACGCAGCCGGTGGCGATCGGCGACGTCGTCCAGGCGCTCGCCGGCGCGGCCGAGCTGCGCGACGTGCCCGGCGAGCTCCAGCTCGGCGGTGGCGACGTGCTGACCTATCGCGAGATGATGTCGCGCGCCGCCCGCGTCCTCGGGCGCCGCCCGCCCGCCATCGTCAAGGTTCCCGTGCTCACGCCACGCCTCTCCTCCTACTGGGTCGCGCTCGTCACGCCGGTCGAGACGGGGCTCGTGCGGCCGCTGATCGACGGCCTGAGCTCCGAGATGATCGTCGAGCAGCCGCCCCCGGAGGGCATCAACGACCGCCCGCTCGGCTTCGAGGACGCGGTGAGGGCGGCGCTGTGAAGCTGCTCAACCGGCGCGGCGACGTGCAGGTCGCCGACTCCGTCATCGCCGATCCCGAGCAGCACACGACGATGGACGACACGGGCGCCGTCCGGTCCATCCAGGCGGCCAACCTGACGATGCCGGAGACCGACCTCGTCGCGATCTGGACGCCGATGCACCTCGAGCGGCTCGCGCGGACGTACTGGAAGTACCTCTCGCGCGTGACGCTCGGGCTGATCCGCGTCGTGTACTCGGACACGGAGCGCGCCGTCGTGTTCCTCGTGCGCCCGTTCGTGCTGCTGCGCTTCCACCCTCCCGACTACGAGCTGAGCGACGAGCACGGGATCGTCCGCTGGCGCATCCGCGACGGCGTGCTGGTCTCCAAGCGCGACCACGGCCACCTGGAGATCGACGTCCAGCGCTGCCCGTCGGGCAAGCCGGGCTACGAGCGCGCGCACGTGGAGGTCGAGGTCGCGAACTTCTATCCCGCGATCGCCACCTGGGTGGCGCGCTGGTTCTACAAGGCCACCCAGTCGCGCATCCACGTGCTCGTGACGCACGGCTTCCTGCGCTCGCTGGCCAAGCTCGACCTCGAGGAGTCCGCGGTCGGCCGCTTCGCGGAGCCGCGGCCGCAGGGCGTCGACGAGGACCCGCACCCGCTCGCGGGCGAGCGGCCGGTCAACGTCGGCGACACGCCATGGCTCGCCTGGGCGGGGATCGCCGCCGGCGTCGCGGCCGTGTCCTCGTTCCTGTATCTCCGCTACGGCGCGCGCTGGCGCCGGTGACTCTGCCGGCCGGGGGAGTGGCGCGGAACGAACGTCAACTGCGCTGGGTGGGGGTGGCGAGGGTGCATCTCGTCATCGCGCGACGCGGCCGCCCCGGTGAGCGTCACTGAAATGCACGCCAGAGGATCGACAACGTCACGTTCGCGAGACGCCGGCGCAGCGAGCGTCCACGCAATGCCGCCGACTCTCGCGCCAGCGCGTCGCGCGGATGACGGACTAGCCGTACCGGAACCCGGTCAGCGCCCGCAGCTTGTCGCGGTCGTGGCGCGACTGGATGCGCCGGACGGTGCCCGAGCGGCTGCGCATCACCAGCGACTCCGTGCTCGCGCCGCGCTGGCCCTCGTAGCGGACGCCCTCGAGGACGTCGCCGTCGGTGACGCCGGTGGCCGAGAAGAACGCGTTGTCGCCCTTGACGAGGTCGTCCTGGGTGAGCACGCGGTCGAGGTCGTAGCCCGCGTCGACGGCCGCCTGGCGCTCGTCGTCGTCGCGCGGCCACAGCCGGCCGATCAGGCCGCCGCCGTAGCACTTCAGCGCGGCCGCCGAGATGACGCCCTCGGGCGTCCCGCCGATCCCCCACAGGAGGTCGACCGGCCGGTCGGGCGCGACGGCCAGCAGCGCGGCGGAGACGTCGCCGTCCGTGATCAGCCGCACGCGGCCGCCCGCCTCGCGGATCGCCTTGATGCCGTCCTCGTGGCGCGGGCGGTCGAGCACGACGACCATCACGTCGGTCACGTCGGTGCCCTTGCGCTCGGCGACCAGCTCGATCGTCTTGCCGAGCGGGCGGTCGAGGTCGAGCAGGTCGGCGATCTGCGGCCCGCCGGCCATCTTCTCCATGTAGACGCACGGCCCCGGGTCGAACATCGTCCCCGCGTCCGACAGCGCGATCACCGCGAGCGCGCTCGGCCGGCCCTGGGCGCACAGCCGCGTGCCCTCGAGCGGGTCGACGGCGATGTCGACGTGCGGCGGCGAGCCGTCGCCGACCTGCTCGCCGTTGTGCAGCATCGGCGCCTCGTCCTTCTCGCCCTCGCCGATCACCACCACGCCGTCCATGTGGATCGTGCGCAGCACCGCGTGCATGCCGTCGACGGCGGCCTGGTCGGCCGCCTCCTTGTCGCCGCGGCCGATCCAGCGCGCGGCCTGGAGCGCCGCCGCCTCGGTGACGCGGACGAGCTCGAGCGCGAGGTTGCGATCCGGCGGCGCCTCGTCGGGCACTCGCCGGCTGGGGGCGTCGGACATGGCTCAGAAGACTCCTGGTGGCTTGCGGGGACGCTCGCTGGCGCCGGCGCGGAGCGAGCCGCCGACCGCCATCAGGATCACGCCGGCCAGGGCCACGAACCAGCCGTAGGCGAGCGAGATCTCGCCCGAGGGCTCGCCCGGGCGGTCGATCACCCCGAGGTAGATCGACGAAGCCGAACATCGCGACGGCGATCACCGCGGTCATCTCCCCCCGCGGCCACGACAGCTCGTGGTCGCGCAGGACGATGTAGAGCAGGACCAGCGGGGCGATGGCCGCGAGCAGGAAGACGTAGCGCAGGATCGAGTGGGCCTGCCAGGCGCTGACCGATCCGTCGGTGTAGCCCGCCAGCGTCGCGTTGCCGGTCTCCGGATCGAGCTTGTACCAGGGCAGGAACACGGAGACGAGCAGGAGCACCCCGCCGAGCGCGGCGATGAACTCGCTCCTCGAGAGCTTCTCCGGATGCATGCGAGCGGGCACCCTACCTGCCCGCGCCGCGGTCAGCGCAGCGCGAAGCGGCGGTGGTCCAGCGCCCGCCGCAGCGCAGCCGTCCGTAGGGTGATCGGCCATGAGCGACGGACTGGCGCCCGGACCCGACGGCGAGCCGCGCTGCTGGTGGGCGGTGTCCACGCCCGAGTACGTCCGCTACCACGACGAGGAGTGGGGACGGCCGGTGCGCGACGACCGCGCGCTGTACGAGAAGCTCTGCCTGGAGGCGTTCCAGTCCGGGCTGTCGTGGCTCACGATCCTGCGCAAGCGCGACGCGTTCCGGGCGGCGTTCGCGAGCTTCGACGTCGAGGCGGTCGCCGCGTTCGGGGACGACGACGTCGCGCGGCTGATGGCGGACGCCGGGATCGTCCGCAACCGGGCGAAGATCGAGGCCGCGATCGTCAACGCCCGCGCTGTGCGCGGCGCTGGACGAGCCGCTGGCGGACCTGCTGTGGTCGTTCGCGCCGGCCGGCGACCGGCCGGCGCCGCGCACCACGGCCGACGTGCCCGCCACCACGCCGGAGTCGACCGCGATGGCGAAGGAGCTCAAGCGCCGCGGCTTCCGGTTCGTCGGGCCGACCACCGCGTACGCGCTGATGCAGGCGTGCGGGCTCGTGAACGACCACATGGCCGGATGCGCCGCGCGCTGAGGTTCGAGCGCCTCGAGCCCGCCGGCGAGCCGGTGAGCGCCCACGAGGCGCTGGCCGCGGTGCGGCCGCGCGAGCGCGCGCCCGAGGACCGCCCGTTCGTCTACGCGAACTTCGTCTCGACGCTCGACGGCCGCGCGGCGGTCGCCGGCCGCACCGGCGCGCTCGGCTCGGACGCCGACCTGGAGATGCTGCTGGAGCTGCGCACGATGGCGGACGCGCTGCTGATCGGCTCGGGCACGCTGCGGGCGGAGGGCTACGCGCGGCTGATCGGCTCGCCCGAGCGGCGCGCGGCGCGCGAGGCCGCCGGGCTGCCGGGCGACCCGCCCGCCGTCGCTGATCTCGCGCGTGCTGGACCTGCCGTGGGACGCGGGCCTGTTCGCGGCGCCCGAGCAGCCGGTGATCGTCTACACGGGCGTGGAGGGCGCGGCGCCGGAGGTCGCGGCGCCCGTCGAGATCGTCCGGCTCGAGGCGCCCACCCCCAGCGCGGTGCTCGCCGACCTGCGCGCCCGCGGCGTCCGGGCGCTCGCGTGCGAGGGCGGGCCGGTGCTGTTCGGCGCGCTGCTGGCCGACGGGCTGGTCGACGAGCTGTTCCTCACGCTCGTCGCCGCTGCTCACCGGCGAGGCCGACGCGACGCGGGTGATCGAGGGCGGCGACCTCCCCGAGCACGTCCGCGGCGAGCCGCTGTGGATGCTGCGCGCGGGCGGCGAGCTGTACCTGCGCTACGCGCTACGCCGGCGTCGGGCGCTACGCCGCGCCGCATGCGGATCGAGGGAGCGACGGCGCTGGTGCGCGGGCGGCGCCGCGCGGCCTCGGCGCGGCGACCGCCCGGCGGCTGGCGGCGGCGGCGCGCGGACGTCACGATCGCCGACCTCAACGCGGACGCCGGCGAGGCGCTGGCCGGCGAGCTGGGCGCGCGCGTTCGCCGCCTGCGACGTCACGCGCGAGGATCGACGTCGGCGGCCGCCGTGGCCGGCAGGCGCTGCGCATCTCCGTCGTGCTGCGCCGGCATCGGCTGGGCCGAGAAGTCGGCGGGCCGGCGCGGCGCCGCACGCGCTGGAGCCGTTCGAGAACGGTCGTCGCCGTGAACCTCGATCGGCACGTTCAACGTGCTGCGGCTGGCGGCGGCCGCGATGCTCGCCAACGAGCCCGACGACGGCGGCGAGCGCGGCGTGATCGTGAACACCGCGTCGATCGCCGCGCTCGACGGCCAGATCGGGCAGATCGCCTACTCGGCCTCCAAGGGCGGCGTGGTCGGGCAGACGCTGCCGGCGGCGCGCGACCTCGCGAGCGCCCGGATCCGCGTCTGCACGATCGCCCCGGGGCTGTTCGACACGCCGCTGCTGGCCGGGCTGCCCGAGCCCGAGCGCGCGCGGCGCTCGGCGAGCAGGTGCCGCACCCGGCCCGGCTCGGCACGCCCGGACGAGTACGCCGCGCTCGCCGCCCACATCGTCGAGAACCCGATGCTCAACGGCGAGGTCGTCCGGCTCGACGGCGCGCTGCGCATGCCGCCCCGCTAGGGCCCGCGGCCGTTCGGCTGGGTCGCGCGCGCCACATCTCAGTCGGAGCGACTGAGATCGGGCTTGTCAGCGGCGCGCGTGGGCGCTACCCTTCTGCATACGTTTAGTAAGTAGCTACAGAAGGCGAAGCCTCACACATGCCCTCACTTCTATTGATCCCGCTCGATGACACCGTGGTCTTCCCGACCATGGACGTCACGCTGCCGGTCAACGTGGGCGAGGAGGACCGGGTCCTGCTCGTCCCGCGCCACGACGGCGAGTTCGCCAAGGTCGGGACGATCGCGGAGGTCACCGACACCGTCCGCCTGCCCGGTGGCGCGCGCGCCGTGTCGCTGTCCGGGATCGCCCGCGGCGTCGCCGGCGCCGCCCACACCGACCAGCTCGGGCGCCTCCGCGTCGACGTCGCCGAGCACCCCGACGACCTTCCGGTCGAAGGACGCACCCGCAACGCCGAGCGCGAGTACCGCGCCGTGGTCGAGGAGATCCTCGAGCTGCGCGGCGCCGACGACCGCATCGGCGCGTTCCTGCGCGCGATCGCCGAGCCCGGCGCGCTGGCCGACACGATCGGCTACGCGCCCGACGTGTCGTTCGAGCAGAAGGTCCAGGTCCTCGAGACGCTCGACGTGACCGACCGCCTCGAGCTGGCCGTGAAGATCCAGCGCGAGCGGCTCACGGAGCTCCAGCTGCGCAAGAAGATCCGCGAGGACGTCCAGTCCGGCGCGGACAAGCAGCAGCGCGAGTACTTCCTGCGCAAGCAGATGGAGTCGATCCAGCGCGAGCTCGGCGAGGACTCCGGCTCGGTCGCGGAGGAGTACCGCACCAAGATCGGCGAGGCCGGGATGCCCGACGAGGTCCGCGAGCAGGCGCTCAAGGAGCTCGGCCGCATGGAGCGGATGGGCGACCAGTCCGGCGAGGCCTCGATGATCCGCAACTACCTCGACTGGCTGATCGCCGTGCCGTGGAGCAAGCGCTCCGACGAGAAGCTCGATCCCGTGAATGCCCGCGAGGTGCTGGACGCCGACCACGCCGGCCTCGAGGACGTCAAGGACCGCATCACGGAGTACCTGGCCGTGCGCAAGCTCCGCACCGACCGGGGCATCGCCGAGGACAAGCGCTCCGGCGCGATCCTGACGCTCATCGGCCCGCCCGGCACCGGCAAGACCTCGATCGGCGAGTCGATCGCCCGCGCGACCGGACGCGAGTTCGTCCGCATGTCGCTCGGCGGCGTCCGCGACGAGGCGGAGATCCGCGGCCACCGGCGCACGTACATCGGCGCGCTCCCGGGCCGCCTGGTCCGTGCCCTGCGCGACGCCGGGACGATGAACCCGGTGATCATGCTCGACGAGGTCGACAAGGTCGGCGCCGACTGGCGCGGCGACCCGAGCGCGGCCCTGCTCGAGGTGCTCGACCCCGCCCAGAACCACTCGTTCCGCGACCACTACCTCGACGTGGAGCTGGACCTCAGCCAGGTCCTCTTCATCGCCACCGCCAACGTGGCGGAGACCATCCCCGGCCCGCTGCTGGACCGCATGGAGGTCATCCGCTTCGACGGCTACACGGTGGCGGAGAAGGTCGCGATCGCCCGCGGCTACCTGTGGCCGCGCCAGCGCGAGCGCAACGGCCTGCGCGAGGACGAGGTGACGGTCTCGGACGAGATCCTGCGCCTTGTCGTCGACGAGTACACCCGCGAGGCGGGCGTCCGCAACCTCGAGCGCGAGCTCGGGACCGTGCTGCGCAAGACCGCCACGCGAATCGCGTCCGCGAGCGCCAGCGGTGGCGAGCGAAGCGAGACAGGTGCCGACGCGCCGGTGGAGATCGCGACGGAGACCGTGCGCGACGCGCTCGGCCGCCAGAAGTTCTTCCAGGAGGCCGCCGTCCGCACCGCGGTGCCGGGCGTGGCCACCGGGCTGGCGGTCACCGGCGTCGGCGGCGACGTCCTCTTCGTCGAGGCAACCGCGATGAAAGGCAAGGAGAACCTGGTCCTGACGGGCCAGCTCGGCGACGTGATGAAGGAGTCCGCGCGGATCGCGCTCTCCTACGTCCGCGGCCACGCCGAGGAGCTCGGCATCGCGGAGGACGCGTTCGACGAGCGCGAGTTCCACGTCCACGTCCCCGCGGGCGCGATCCCCAAGGACGGCCCGAGCGCCGGCGTCACGATGACCACCGCGCTCGCGTCCTTGCTGAGCGGCCGCCCCGTCAAGCACACTGTGGGGATGACCGGCGAGGTCACCCTCCAGGGCCGCGTGCTCCCGATCGGCGGGCTCAAGCAGAAGGTGCTCGCCGCCCACGCGGCCGGCATCACCGAGGTGATCCTGCCCGAGCGCAACCGCGGCGACCTCGACGACGTCCCCGCCGACGTCCGCGAGGCGATGACGTTCCACCCGGCCATGAGCATCGACGAGGTGCTCGACGCGGCCTTGGAGCCGGTGGTGACCGCCCCGAGGCTCGCCGCTTGAGCGACTCGCCCGATACGGCACGGCGATCCGGCGGCCACGGCCGCCGGATCGTCGGGCTGTTCCGGCCGCACCGGCGGCGGCTCGCCGCCGTCCTCGGCCTGATCGTGATCTCCGCGCTGCTCGGGATGATCTCGCCGTTCCTGCTGCGCGAGGTCCTCGACGTGGCGATCCCGGAGAAGGACAGGGAGCTGCTCGCGTGGCTGGTGGCCGGGATGATCGGCATCAGCGTCGCCACCGGCGTGCTCGGCGTAGCGCAGACCTGGCTGTCGAACGTCGTCGGCCAGCGCGTCATGCACGACCTCCGCGCGCAGGTCTACCGCCACCTCCAGCGGCTCTCGCTCGCGTTCTTCACCCGCACGCGAACGGGCGAGATCCAGTCCCGGATCGCCAACGACATCGGCGGCGTGCAGACCGTCGTGACGAGCACCGCGACGTCGATCGTCTCCAACGTGACGACCGTCGTGGCGAGCGTCGTCGCGATGTTCCTGCTCGACTGGCGGCTGGCGCTGTTCTCGCTCGGCCTGCTGCCGTTCTTCGTCCTGCTCGCGCGCCGCGTCGGCAACCAGCGCAAGAAGATCACCACCGTCAAGCAGGGCGCCATGGCCGACATCTCCTCGCTCGTGCAGGAGTCCCTGAGCGTGTCCGGGATCCTGCTCGGCAAGACGATGGGACGCGGCGCCGAGCTGGCCGACCGCTTCGAGGGCGAGTCGGCGCGGCTGGCCGACCTCGAGGTCCGCAGCCGGATGGCCGGCCGCTGGATGATGGCCTCGATCCAGACCTCGTTCGCGGTCATGCCGGCGCTGGTCTACCTCTTCGCCGGGTTGTCGCCGAACGCGGTCTCGATCGGCACCGTGGTCGCGTTCACCACGCTCCAGACGCGGTTGTTCTGGCCGCTCCAGGGGCTGCTCAACGTCGGGGTCGACATCCAGACGTCGACCGCCCTGTTCGACCGCGTGTACGAGTACCTCGACCTCGAGGTCGACATCCACCCCGGCACCCGCGAGCTGCACGACGTCGAGGGCGAGCTGCGGTTCGAGAGCGTCGCGTTCGCCTACGACGACCAGCCCACGCTCGAGGACGTCGACGTCGTCGTGCCGGCCGGCTCCAAGACCGCGCTGGTCGGCGAGACCGGTTCCGGCAAGACGACCCTCGGCTACCTCGCCGCGCGGCTGTACGACCCGGACCACGGCGCCGTGCTGCTCGACGGCACGGACCTCCGCGAGCTGACGTTCGACTCGCTGGCGGACGCCGTCGGCGTGGTGTCGCAGGAGACCTACCTCTTCCACGCGTCGGTGCGCGAGAACCTCCGCTTCGCCCGGCCGGACGCGACCGACGAGGAGATCGAGGGCGCGGCGCGCGCGGCGCAGGTGCACGACACGATCGCCGCGCTGCCCGAGGGCTACGACACGGTGGTGGGCGAGCGCGGCTTCCGCTTCTCGGGCGGGGAGAAGCAGCGCATCGCCATCGCCCGCACGATCCTGCGCAACCCGCCGGTGCTCGTCCTCGACGAGGCGACGAGCGCGCTCGACGTCCAGACGGAGCGCGCGGTCGGCGTGGCGCTCGAGCGGCTCGCCGAGGGCCGCACCACGATCGTCATCGCGCACCGCCTGTCGACGGTCCGCGACGCCGACCAGATCGTCGTGCTCGACGGCGGCAGGGTCGCCGAGCGCGGCACGCACGACGATCTGCTCGCGCTCGGCGGGCGCTACGCGGCGCTCGTGGCGCGCGACTACCCCACCGGCGCGTTCATCGCCGAGGTCACCTCGGCCGCCGGCAGCGCGCGGTTGTAGATGCGGACCTCGTCGATCAGCCCGGCGTACCACTCGCCCCAGATCGCGTTGCCGCCGATCTTGAGCGGGTTGTTCGACGTGGCGATCGCGCCGGTCTGCGCCCGTGAGGACACCTGGACGCCGTTCACGAACAGGCGCTGGTTCGCGCCGTCGTACGTGGTCGCGAGGTGCGTCCAGGCGTTCACCGGCAGCACCGACGTCCCGTCGAGCTGGCGGTCGCCGCCGGCGAACACGTGGCCGGACGGGCGGTCGCCGTCGGAGCTCGAGTACAGCGCGTAGACGAGCTGCCCCGGCTGCTCCTTGAGCATGACCGTCCGCCAGTAGGCGACGCTCGACGGGCGCACCCAGGCCATCAGCGTCATCCCGGTCGTCAGGTCCAGCGACGCGGAGTCCGCGACGGACACGAAGTCGTTGACGCCGTCGAAGCTCAGCGCCCCGCCGAAGCGGCCCGCGGTCGACCGCGTGGCGCCGTTGACCGTGCCGGCGTTGTTCTGACCGGACGCGTCACCGACCCCGCCCGTGGCCTCGTTGAACCCGTAGGCGGCGACCAGCCCACCCGTCGGCGGAGGCGGCGGCGGCGGTGGTGGCGGCGGCGGCGGCGGCGGCGGCGGCGGCGGTGGCGGCGGCGGCGGCGGAGGCGGCGGCGGAGGCGGTGGCGGCGGCGGAGGCGGCGGCGGAGGCGGTGGCGGAGGCGGCGGAGGCGGCGGCGGCGGAGGAGGCGGCGGCGGCGAGCCCCCGCCGATCGGCGCGGTCATGTCGGCCTGGAGCTGCGCGGCGGTGAGCGCGCGGTTGTACACGCGGACCTCGTCGATCAGGCCGGAGAACCACTCGCCCCAGACGGCGTTGCCGCCCATCTTCAGCGGGCTGATCGAGGCGGCGATCGACCCCGTCTGCGCCCGCGAGGAGACCTGCGTCCCGTTCACGAACAGCCGCTGCGTCGCGCCGTCGTAGGTCGTCGCCAGGTGCGTCCAAGCGTTCACCGGCAGCGCGGCGGTCCCGTCGAGCTGGCGATCGCCGCCGGCGTACACGTGACCGGACGGGCGCCCGGAGTCCGTGCTCGAGTACAGCGCGTAGGCCAGATGCCCGGGCTGCTCCTTCATCAGCACGGTGCTCCAGTAGGCGACCGAGGTCGGGCGCACCCACGCCTCGACCGTCATCCCGGTCGTGAGGTCCAGCGACGCGGAGTCCGGCACCGTGACGAAGTCGTTGACGCCGTCGAAGCTCAGGGCGCCGCCGAACTTGCCGGCGGTCGACCGCGTCGCGCCGTTCGACCGTGCCGCCGTTGCCGCGGCCGGAGGCGTCGCCGGTCGCGGGCCCCGACACCTCGTCGAACCCATACGCGGCGACCAGCGAGGGATCGCCGGCCGCGGCCTGGTACGTGGCGCGGTAGGTCGTCGCCGTCGCCGGCGCGGTGATGTTGTGGACCTGCGCGCCGCCGTCGGACCACGACGCGAACTGGTAGCTGGTGCCGCTCAGCGACTGCGGGGACGCGGCGCTGATCGAGTTGTTCGAGCCGATGATCACCGTGCGCGTGAACGGCGCGATCTGGGCCTCGCTGCCGACCGTGAGCTGGAGCCCGGGCGGCGTCGACTCGAAGTGGAGGTCGACCGTCCGCGGGTCCAGGCGCCGCGTCGTCTGCGACGACAGGCCGGCGGAGTCGGTCGCCTCGGCCACGAGCTCCAGGTACGACGGGTACTCGTGGTCGGGCGCCGTGAAGGAGCCGGTCGCGCCCGTGAAGCGCTGGACCTCGTGCGTGTGGCAGTTGTTCGGGTCCAGCGCGGAGCAGTGGCGCAGGTTGAGTGTCCAGGTCACCGGCAGCGAGCCGCCCTGGGAGTTGCGCGCCGACCCGGAGAACGTGATGACCTGGCCGACCTGCCACGTGGTGCCGGCCACCGGCGTGTCGATCGTCACGGTCGGCGGGACGCCGACGGTGACGGCCAGGCTGTCCGTCCCCGTCAGCCCGGCGGTGTCGGTCACGCGCAGCCGGACCGTGTAGGTGCCGGACGCCGAGTACGTGAACGTCGGCCGCGACGCCGTCGAGTCGTCGAACTGGCCGTCGCCGTCGAGGTCCCACGCGTAGGTCAGCGTCTCGCCGTTGGGGTCGCTCGAACCGGTGCCGTCGAACTGGACGGTGAGCGGCGGGGCGCCCGAGGTCGGGGTGGCGGTGGCACGCGCGGTGGGCGCGTCGTTCGGCCAGCGCACGCGGCGGATCGAGCCGCCGTTGAGGTCGGCGTAGAACAGGTCGCCGTTCGGCCCGATCTGGACGTCGACCGGGGCCGCGGCGCCGGCGATGAAGATCTCGCGCTGCGCCGGGTCGGGCAGCCCGTTCGCCCCGCGCTTCATCACCCAGATGCAGCTGCGCGTGTAATCGGCGAAGAACAGCGCGCCGTCGTAGGAGTCCGGGAACGGCCCCGTCGTGTAGAAGTCGACGCCCGAGATCGACGAGCCGCCGGTCGGGCAGCCGTCGCCTCCGACCACCGAGGACGCGTGGTTGTACGTGTAGTACGGCGCGGTGACGGCCGACGCGCCCGCCGCGTAGAGGTTCTCGCAGATGTTGAGGTTGGCGCCGTCGTAGCCGGGCTGGCGCCCCACGCCCTCGTAGCACGGCCAGCCGAAGTTGGTGGTGCCGGAGGTCGGGTTGACGACGCGGTCGATCTCCTCCCAGTCGCTCCAGCCGACGTCGCCCGCCCACACCTCGTTCGTGCCGGGCCGGACGGTGATCCGGAACGGGTTGCGCAGGCCCTGGGCGACGATGCGGCGGGCGTTCGGGTCGCTCGAGCCGGCGTTCGGGTTGCCGGGCGCAGCGGCGCCTGTGGTGGGGTCGAGGCGGAGGATCGAGCCGCCGAGGCCCGCCGGGTCGCCCGACGTGCGGAGGTCCTGCGAGCGAAGCGCGCCGCCCTCCGCCGTCGGCGGGTTCATCGCACCTCCGACGCCGCCCGGCGGATCGCCGCACGGGTTGACCGGGCTGCCGTCCGCCCCCCAATCGGTGAAGTTGAACGACGCGCCCTCGCCGCCGCTCACGTACAGCATCCCGTCGGCGCCGAAGGCCAGCCCGCCGACGGAGTGGCTCGGGTACTGCTGGCACCAGTCCTTCTGGATCAGCGGCGTCTCGTTGCCGTTGGCGTCCAGGCGCGACAGCGTGCCGGTGATCACGCAGCCGTCGCCGGTGGCGCCGGGCGGCGTCGGGCACCCGTCCGGCCAGCGCGGCATCGTGGTGTTGAACGGCTCCTCGTTGCGCGCGTAGAGGACGTACGAGCGGCCGTTCGCGGTGAAGTTCGGGTCCAGCTCGAACGCCATCAGCCCGCGGTCCCAGAAGTCGTGCACCTGGGTGCGCAGGTCCGCGTAGATCGTGGGCGTCGTGTCCGTGAGCCCGTCGAAGACCTTCACGAGCCCGCTCTTCTCCGCGATGAAGATGCGGCCGTCGGGTGCGAAGTCGATCGACATCGGGGCGGTGAGGCCGCTGAACGCGACGGACTCCTCGAAGCCCGGCGGCGCCGCGGCCGCCGCGGAGATCAGGTTCGCGGCGTCGAGGCCGCCGAAGTCCGCCTCGCCGTCGATCGCGGCGGACGCCGTCGCGGGGAGCGCCAGCGCGGCGATCGTCGTACTCAGCACGGCGGCGCGCTTGGCGGCCGCGATTACCCGGGGCCACATGCGGCGACGCTATTCCTGGCCCGAGGGTCGTTCCTACTGCACTTTGGTCGAGGCTTTCGTCACAGAGGGTGGGAAACCTCGCTCATGAGGCGGCCTTGAGGTGACGATGATCCAATGGTGTCCGCGATGCGTCGCATCCCCCTGACCCTCCGCGCCCTCGTCCTCGTACCGCTGCTGGCGGCCCTGGCCGACCAGGCGCGCACCGCGGTCTGCTCGCCCGGCGCCGAGACGTGCCTCGAGGCCTCCGGCGGCGGGCCGGGTGCGGCCGTGATGATCGTCTACGCGCTCGCGCTCGCGCTGCTGATGGCGCGGCTGTCCCGCGGCGGCTCGGCCGGCCGGCTGTGGCTGCTCGGCTCGCTCGGCACCGCGGCCGTGATCGGCGGCCAGGCGGCGCTCGCCGCCGACTTCGGCGCGCTGGGCGGCGGCTGGGCCGAGATGCTCGCGTTCTGCGCGCTGGCCGGCGGCGTCATCGCCTTCGCGCTGCGCGCCGTCCCGGCGCTGGTCCGCCGCCTGCGCCCGGCGGCGCCGCGCCCGCCCGCCGGCGCCGTCGTCACGCTCACGTTCCCCGCGCTTCCCGCCGGCTTCGCCGGCACGCCGCGCACGCCCGCCACGGCGGGTCGCGCTCCTCCGGCCGCCTGACGCAAGGCCCCACCCCGCAGCGAGCCGCAGACGCCGGCTCGCGCCATCCGCGTCAGTCGAAATCCGAAGGAGTCATCCATGTTCATGCAGTCCCCCGCCCGCCGCCTCGCGGCGGCCGCCCTCGCCGCCACCGTGCTGGTCGCCGGCGCCATCGCCGTCTCGCACGCCGGCGGCAAGCCCTCCGGCCACGTGACCACGTCAAAGCCGTCGACCCTGTTCGCCGGCCTGCCGGAGCGCAACGGCGTCCTCGGCGATCGCCGCGCGCCGCTCACCGTCACCGAGTACGTCGACCTCCAGTGCCCGGTCTGCGCCCATGCAGCGGAGACCACGCTGCCGATGCTGGTGCGCGACTACGTGCGCACCGGCAAGGTGAAGCTGGCCGCCCGCACGCTCCAGTTCCTCGGCCCGGACTCCGTGCGCGCCGCGCGCGTGGCCGCGGGCGCCGAGCGCCAGCACCGGCTGTGGCCGTTCATCGACGCGTTCTACGCCCGCCAGGGAGCCGAGAACAGCGGCTACGTGACCGACGCGATGCTGCGCGAGACCGCCCGCGCGGCCGGCGTCGACGCCGATGCCGCGCTCGCCGCCGCCGACACGAACTTCGCGGCCGACCGGCTGAACCGCGCGAACGAGGACGCGGCGCGGCTCGGCGTCCAGGGCACGCCGACGCTGACCGTGCGGCGCGGGAACGGGGCGGAGCGCGTGCTCTCCGCGGACCCGCTCGACCCCGTGTCGGTCGCTGACGCGCTCGACCGCGAGCTCGGCCGATGAGCGCGACACGCGCCGTCTCCGCCGCCGTCGCGCTCGCCGGACTGGGCATCGCGGCCTACCTCACGGCCGTCCACTACGCGGGCGGCACGCCGGTCTGCGCCATCGCGCACGGGTGCGCGGAGGTCCAGCAGTCCGAATACGCACAGCTCGCCGGCGTGCCGGTCGCCCTCCTGGGGGCGGCCGGCTACGTCGCGATCCTGACGTGCCTGGCGATCGACGGTGAGCGCGCGCGCACCGCCGCGGCGTTCCTGTCGCTCGCCGGCGCCGGGTTCTCGGCGTGGCTCACCTACGTCGAAGTGGTCGACTTGCAGGCGATCTGCATCTGGTGCGTCGGCTCGGCGATCTGCATGGCGCTGCTCGCCGCGCTCTCGGCGTGGCGGCTGACCGCGTGGGGGGCGCCATCGTCCATCCGCTGACCTCCGGCCCGACGCGTCCGGCGCGAGCATAGGGTTGGCAACGATGCACGCACTCGCCAAGCACCGGTCGTCCGCCGCGCTCGTCGTCGCGCTGATCGCCCTGTTCGTCGCCCTCGGCGGCCCGGCGGAGGCCAAGCGGCTGTTCACGGGCAAGGACATCAAGAACCGCTCCGTCCAGACGAAGGACCTGAGCCGCAAGGCCGTGCGCGAGCTGCGCCGGACGCCCGACAAGTCGGTCACCTCGGCCAAGCTCGCCGACTCGGCGGTGACGCCGGCGAAGATCGCGCCGGGCGCCGTCGGCGCCGCGCAGCTCGCGGCGGGGGCGGTCGGCCCGCGGGAGCTGCGCGCCGGTGCGACCGGCGCGGCGCAGCTCGCCGACGGGTCCGTCAGCGGGGCCAAGGTCGCCGACGGTTCGCTCGACGCGCGCGACTTCGCCCGCTTCTCCGGGCGGTTCCGGATCACGGTGCCCCGGGTCGACCCCGGGAAGTGCTGGTCGGGCGAGCCGACCGGCCTGGCCCCCGAGCAGGCCGGCGCGGACATCTCCGGCGACCTCGTGCTGGTCACGCCCGCCGAGGGCTGGCCGGAGAAGTCGCTCGCGTTCACGGCCCGCAACTCGGCCAACGACAGCCGCTTCGTCCTGGCCGGCTGCAACGTGACGACCGCCGCGGTGCAGTCGTTCGAGGTCGGCTTCCGCTACGCCGTGGTCGCGATCCCTTAGACGATCGTCGCGACGAGGCCGCCGTCGACCGACCAGGCGGCCCCGGCGACCATCGACGCGCGCTCGGAGCACAGGAACGCGACGACCGAGGCGATCTCGTCCTCGGTGGCGAAGCGGCCCAGCGGCGACTTCCCCGCCTGCGCCTCGAGCGCCTGCTCGCGCGTGAGGCCCTTGGCGGCCGCCGTCTGGTCGGCGAGGCCGCCCTCGTCCATCCACAGCCCGCTCGCCACGGCGCCGGGCGCGACGGCGTTGACGAGCACGCCCTGTGCCGCGTAGGTGTCGGCGAACAGGCGCGAGAGCGACAGCTGCGCGGCCTTGGTCACGGAGTAGGCGGCGTTGGTCAGCGAGGGGCGCTTGCCGGCCGACGAGGCCACGTTGACGATCCGCCCCCACCCGCGCTCGGCCATGCCGGGCGCGAAGGCCCGCATCAGCCGCATCGAGGCCATCACGTGCAGATCCCACTGGCCCTGCCAGTCCGCGTCCGTGAGCTCGCCGAGGGCCTTGGCGAAGCTCGTGCCGGCGTTGTTGACGAGGATGTCGACCGGCGCGCCCGCGCGCTCGGCGATCCGCTCCGCGGCGTCGGGGGCCGTGACGTCGATCCCGTCGCCGCGGGACACCGGGACCACGCGCGCGCCCTCGGCCTCCAGCAGCGCGACGGTGGCCGCGCCGATGCCGCGGCTGGCGCCCGTCACGACCGCCGTGCGCCCGGAGATGCCGAGGTCCATGCCGGGATGTCTACCCGGCGTAGCGGCGGGCCGCGTCCTCGGCCGAGGCGGCGTAGCCCCCGCCGAACAGCGCCGTGTGGACCAGCAGCGGGAACAGCTGGTAGAGCGAGACCCGCTCGTCGCGGCCGGGAGCGGGCGGGAACGCCTCGTCGTAGGCGGCCAGGGTGCGCGGCGGACAGCCCGCCGAACAGCCGCAGCATCGCGAGGTCGACCTCGCGGTGGCCGCCGTAGGACAGCGGGTCGATCAGCCACGGCCGGCCGGCGGCGTCCCCGAGCACGTTGCCGGCCCACAGGTCGCCGTGCAGCCGCGCCGGCGGCTCGGCCGGGCCGGCGAGGTCGGCCATCCGCTCGCACACGCGCTCGACGGCGCGGCGGCCGCCGGCGGGCAGCCCGCCCGCGAGCGGCAGGATCAGCCGCTCGGCGTAGAAGCCCGGCCAGTCGCCGGCGGGCGTGACGTCGAAGGTCAGCGAGCGCGATCCGGAGCTCGTCCGCGCCGTCGCGGAACGCGCCGAACGCCGGCGCCCCGGCCCGGTGCACGGCGGCGAGGCCGCGGCCCAGCTCCTCCTCGCCGGCCGCGTCGAGCCGGCCCGGCTCGACCCACTCGAGCGCGAGGTACTCGTCGCTGACCTCGAGCACCTCCGGGACGCGGATCGTGCCCGGCTCGGCGATCCACTCCAGCGCGGCGGCCTCGGCCGCGTACTCGCCGGGCGGCGCGTCCGCGCGCGTCTTGACGAACGCGTCGCGGCCGTCGCCGAGCGGCACGCGGTACGCCTGGTTGATGTCGCCGCCGGCGACGCGGCGGCCCCGCGCGAGGTCGATCACCGCGTCTTGGCGAGCAGCCCGCGGCACGCCGCCTCGACGAGGTCGAGCACCTCCTCGAAGCCGTCCGGCCCGCCGTAGTACGGATCGGGCACGTCGAGGTCGCGCGCGCCGTCGGAGTCCGGGTCGAACTCGCGCAGCAGCCGCACCTTCGAGCGCGACTCCTCGTCGGGCGCCAGCGCCCGCAGGTGCGCGAGGTTCTCGCGGTCCGCGGCCAGCAGCAGGTCCCAGCGCTCGAAGTCGTCGGGGCGGATCTGCCGCGCCGCGCCCTCGAGCACGATCCCGCGCCGGCGCGCGGTCGCGGTCGCCCGCTCGTCCGGCGGGTCGCCGGCGTGCCAGCCGCCCGTCCCGGCGCTGTCGATCTCGAACTCGTCCTCCAGCCCCGCCTCGCGGACGAGCGAGCGCATCACGCCCTCCGCCGTCGGGCGAGCGGCAGATGTTGCCGGCGCAGACGAACAAGATTTTCATATTGCGCCTGCCAGGCGACGTTACATCTCTCAACGATCATCGCCTGCCCCATACCCCCGGCGACGCACATCGTCTCCAGGCCGATCGTGCCGTCGAGCGCGTCGAGGTCGTTCAGCAGCGTCGTCATGATCCGCGCGCCGGTCATGCCGAACGGATGGCCGAGCGCGATCGCGCCGCCGAACGGGTTGAGCTTCTCGGGGTCGATGCCCCACTCGTCGCGGCACGGCACGACCTGCGCGGCGAACGCCTCGTTGAGCTCCAGGACGTCGATGTCGTCGATCGTCATGCCCGCCTGCGCGAGCACCTTCTCGACCGCCGGGATCGGGCCGAGGCCCATGATCTCCGGGCGGATCGCGGCGACGGAGGAGGCGACGATCCGCGCGCGCGGCTTCAGCCCGAGCCGCTGCGCCTTCTCGTCGGACATCACCAGCACGGCGGCCGCGCCGTCGTTGAGCGGGCACGCGTTGCCGGCCGTGACCGTCCCGCCGTCCGGCTTGAACGCGGGCTTCAGCTCGGCCAGCTTCTCCATCGTGGTGCCGGGTCGCGGACCGTCGTCGCGCGCGACCTCGGCGCCGTCGGGCGTCGTGACCGGCACGATCTCGCGATCGAAGTGGCCGCCGTCGCGCGCGGCGACCGCGCGGTTCTGCGAGATCACCGCCCACTCGTCCTGCGCCTCGCGGCTGACCTTGCAGCGCTCGGCGACGTTCTCGGCGGTCAGCCCCATCGGGATGTAGACGTTGAACAGCGAGCCCTCCGAGCCGTCCAGCTTGGGGTGGAACTGGAACTGCTCGCCCTGGCCGAAGCGCGAGACGGCCTCGACGCCGGCCGCGATGTACTGGTCGCCCTCCCCCGCCTTGACGGCGTGGAAGGCCATGCGCAGCGTCTGGAGCGACGACGCGCAGAAGCGGTTGACGGTCGTGGCGGGGACGTGATGGTCGATGCCCGCCAGCAGCTGCGCGTTGCGGCCGACGTTGTAGCCCTGCTCGCCCTGCTGGAAGCCGCAGCCCATCATGATGTCGACGGTCTCGGCGAAGTCGACCTCCGGGTTGCGCTCAACGAGGGCCTTCAGCGGCACCGCGGCCAGGTCGTCCGCGCGGACGTCCTTCAGCGATCCCTTCCCGGCGCGCCCGATCGGCGTGCGGATGGCGTCGACGATGACGGCTTCGGGCATTCGGCGGCTCCTCGACAGCGATTGACTGACCAGTCAATCGTAGCTGGGTCAGGGCTGGATGAAGTCGCCGGCGTCGAGGTCGAAGTTGAAGGAGCCGGTGCAGGGACCGCCCTCGTTGCCGGGAGAGCAGCTGACCTCGGCGGTGAGCGTGTAGTCGCCCGGCGCGAACTGGCCGCCGAAGTCGTCGGTGCCGAAGGTGGTCCGGTTGTACGACGGGTTGGGCGAGCTCGTGAGGCCGAGCGAGATATGGCCCGCCGTCTCCTCGGGGTCCTCCCCCTGGAGCGTCGCCCTGAGCCGGAAGAACAGCGTGTCGTTGACGATGAAGCGGCGCGTGAAGAACGCCGTGGCGTCGCCTCCCCCGCCGTCGTCGGAGGCGTCGATGCTCGCGACGCCGGTGAAGGTGAAGCCGGCATCGGACTGGTCGAACGTGGTCGTCAGCGTGGCCGAGGCCGTCGCGTCCTTGTCGGCGGCGCTCACGCTGCCCGAGTAGTTCGGGTCCTCCTGCTCCTCGACCTCGTCGGCGCCCTCGGCGTTGGCCACGAGGAACGTCTCGCCCTCCATCAGCGTGACGGCGGTGTTGCGCGCGGCGGTGACCGTGAGCCGGTCCAGCTCGGGGCCGCCCGGACCGGCGCGGGCGATGACCGTGACCTGGAACCCGCCGCTGGCCGGCAGGCTCGCGGTCGTGCTGAACGCGCCGTCCTGCCCGGTGGTCCCGGACGCGGCGCCCATCGTGCCGCTCAGCCCGGTGAACTCGAGGTGCACGCCGGGCTGCTGCGAGACGACCGGGTCCGCCAGGTCGCTGCGGCGCGCGCGGATGCGCAGCTGCGCGGTCTGACCGGGGCTCAGCGAGGCCGGGAACGGCGGGTCGGTCTCGATCGCGACCGGCGGGAGGCAGAACTGCTCGGCGAACAGGTCGAGAGCCGCGCGTGTCGCCGGCGTAGAGCGGGCCGTGCGCCTCGTGGCAGAGGACGTCGAGGTCGCGGACGTTGTTCTCGTCGTGGCCGACCTCGAGCCCGAGGATCTCGCGCCGGCGGCTGAACGTCCACGCGGGCGGCGAGGAGGCGTCGAGGTCGTAGCGATCGCGGCCCGCCGCCGGTGCGCCCGTCGCCGTTGAGGTCGAAGCGGCCGTAGTCGATGGCTCCTCCCGCGGCGATGAACGCGTCGCGGAACGCCTGCGAGGTCCGCCTCGTCGAACGTGCCGTCGCCGTCCGCGTCGAGGATCTCCGCGCGCGCCGGCTGGCGTCGCCGCGCTGTCGGCGCCGAGCACGGCGGCATGGAAGTCGAGCGCGGGGGCGGCCTGCGCGCTGCCGCAGCGCGGGTCGCCGCCGGTCGTCGCGACCGGCCGGGCGGTGGCGCGCAGAAGCGTGGCGAGCTGAGCCGGCGTCAACCCCGGCGCGAGCGCCCAGACCATCGCCGCCGCTCCGGCGACCTGCGGCGCCGCGCTCGACGTGCCGCCCGCCGCGAGGTCGCGGAAGACGCCCGGCGCGGAGAACGACTTGATGTCGTTGCCGACCGCCGAGATGGTGCCGCCGCGCTTGGAGGTCGCCGTGATGCAGAGCGGCTCGACCGGCCCGTCCGCCGGATCGGACGACGTCGTGTTCTCCACGACGAGCGTGTTCCGGAGCGCCGGGACGCCGGGCGGCGGCGTGAGCGCCGCGGCGTTGAACGCGGCTCCGAGCGCCGCCTGGGTGTCGGTGAGCAGGTCCGGGTAGATGTTGCCGGCCGGCGGAGACGTGCAGGAACCGGCCTTCGAGGCCGCTGTCGCGGACGCGCCGGATCCACTGGCGGGCGTCGGTCTCGATCTGCGCGGCCGTGCAGCCGGCCCGCGCGCAGCCGTCCTCGAAGCTGGTGCTGACCACCACGTCGCCGGGCAGGCCGCGGATCATCTGGAGCAGCCGGTCCTGCGCCGTGGAGCCGGCGATCGAGCGCCGGAGGTCGACGACCCGCAGCGGGATGTCGGGTCCCGCCCACATGCCGGTGACCTGGTCGACCGCGAGGTTGGAGACCGCGCCGGGCTCGAACGTGGCCGCCGCGAGGCCGAGGATCGTGTAGCCGTGGGCGAGCGGGTTGTCCGGTCACGAAGTCCGCTGCCGTCTCCTGCACCGCCACCTCCGGCCCCGGCGGGCCGGCGCCGAAGAAGTCGCCGATCACCAGGGTCGGCCGCGAGCCGCCGGTGAGAGCGCCGCGCGCGTTCCAGGCGGCCGCCGCGCGCGAGGCGAGCTGCGGGCGGACCGGGCTCACGTCGGTCGTGCCGATGATGTCCGGCAGCTCGGTGGGCGCCGGCACGGTGGCCAGGTCGGCGCGCGCCAGGCCCGGCCGGCCCGCGAGGCCGGCGACGAGCGCGCGCAGCGCGGCCAGGCTGCCCGGGTCGGGGATCCGGACGGTGAGCAGCGGCACGCCCTCGAGCGAGGAGACGACGTCGGCGTCGAGCGCGGCGAGCAGCGCCTGCATCTCGGCGACGGTCGCGTCCGGCGTCCAGCTCCAGCTCGAGCTGCGTGCGGACGAACTCGACCCCGCGCTCGACGGACACCTCGCCCGGGGTGAACTGCGCGGCGCTGCTGACGACGTCCTCGATGGCGCCGACCGCCGGTGGACCGGGTGGCGGAGGCGGAGGGGCCGGCGGAGGCGGCAGGCGGCGGCGCGGCGGCGGCACGGCGGGCGGCGGCGGGGCGGGCGGGACCGGCGCCGGCTTCGCGAGGCAGCGCCGCCGCGCGCGCTGGAGCCGCTTCAGCTTCGCCTTCTGGCGGCGGACGAACCGCTTGCGCGCCTTCGCCGAGCTGTGGCGCTTGAAGAAGCGCCGCTTGGCCGCCTTCATCCCGCGCTTGAAGACCTTCAGCCGCTTCGTCTCCTTGGCGCAGTCGGCGGCCGCGACGGCGTCGGGCACTCGCGCGGGCGACTCCGCCGGCAGGGCCACGACCACCGCGAGCGCCGCGACCGTCAGCCAGACGAGCAGCCGCTGCACCGGAAGACTGTCTCAGCAGCGGCTGCGCAGCGTCAACCACCCGTTCGGCGAGGTCGGGGCCGCGCGCCGACCTTCGCGACCGCCTCGGCCGCCGTCCGGCAGCCCGCCTCGAGCGCCTCGCGAGGGCCGGCGCCGGCCAGCCGTGCCGACAGCAGCCCGGCCGCGAACGCGTCCCCCGCCCCGGTCGTGTCGACCACGGAACGCGCGACGGCCGGGACGCGCACGACGTCGGCGCCGTCCGTCCACAGCGCGCCGCCCGGGCCGAGCGTGACGACCACCTCGCGGCCGCCGCCGGCGAGCGCGAGCGCCGCCCGCTCCGGGTCGCGCTCACCGGAGAGCACGCACGCCTCCTCGGCGTTGGGCAGCAGCAGCCCCGCGCCCGCCACCCAGTCGAGGAACGCCGGCGCGGCGCGCAGCGGCGCCGCCGACGACGGGTCCACCGAGATCGTCATCCCGCGCTCCCGCGCGGTGGCCAGCGCGCGCAGCATCGCCGGCCGCGAGCCGTCGCGCAGCAGCCCGTAGCCCGTCAGGTGCAGGTGCTCGCCCTCCGGGAGCGCGGCGAGCTCGAGCGCGTCGTTGGCGCCGGGGTCGGGGATCATCGTGCGCTCGCCGCCCGGATGGACGAGCACGATGCAGGTCCCGGTGGGCCGCTCCGGGTCGCGCTCGACGGCCAGCGCGACGCCCGCCAGCGCCGCCACCGCCGCGTCGCCGAGCGCGTCCGCGCCCGGCGCGGCCCGCGAACGCCACGTCGGTCCCGGCGGCCGCGAGCCACGCGGCGACGTTGGCGCCCGACCCGCCCTGGTGGTGCGAGATCGGCGCCGGGGTGTCGCTGCCGTGCGCGAGCGGTCCGGGCAGCGCCGCGACCACGTCGACCATCACGTCGCCGGCGACGACCACGTTCACATCGCCGCCGCGATCTCCGCGGCGAGCCGGGCGTTGCGCAGGATGATGCGGACGTTCGCCTCGAGGCTCCCGCCGGCCGTCTCGCGGTGGAAGCGGTCGAGCAGGAACGGGGTCGCGTCCTTGCCCGCGATGCCGCGCTCGGCCGCCTCCGCCAGCGCCGCCGCGAGCACGCGGTCGTGCAGCGCCGGATCGACCTGCTCGGCCGCCGGCAGCGGGTTGCCGACCACGATCGCGGCGACGATCCCGAGCTCCCCGCGAGCGCGCGCGATCGCGGCGACCTCGGCCGGCGAGTCGACCCGCCACGGCACGCCGAAGCCGGAGTCGGTCAGGTAGAAGCCCGGGAAGCGGTCGGTCCCGTAGCCGAGCACGGTGACGTTGAGGCTCTCGAGCCGCTCGAGCGTCGCGCCGATGTCGAGGATCGACTTCACGCCGGAGCAGACGACGGTGATCGGGGTCTCGGCCAGCGTCGTGAGATCGGCCGACTCGTCCCACGACTCGCGCGCCTCGCGGTGCACGCCGCCGAGCCCGCCGGTGGCGAACACCCGCACGCCGGCCGCCGCGGCCAGCCGCGCGGTGGAGGCGACCGTCGTCGCGCCGTACCCGCCGAGCGCCACCACCGGCGCGAGGTCGCGGACGCCGCACTTGACGACGTCCTCGCGGCTCGCCACCGCCTCCAGCGCCTCCGCGTCGAGCCCGATCCGGACCTCGCCCGCCACCACCGCGATCGTCGCCGGCACCGCGCCGGCGTCGCGCACGGTCGCCTCGATCTCGCGCGCGACCGCGAGGTTGCGCGGCCGCGGCAGCCCGTGGCTGACGATCGTGCTCTCGAGCGCCACGACCGGCCGCCCGGCCGCAAGCGCCTCCCGGACCTCCTCGTGCACGACCATGGCGCGCCACCGTAACGATCCGGCGCGTCGCGCGACCTACCATGACGATGACAATGTTCTTCACTCGAAACAAGACCACGCTGCTCGAGCCGGAGCAGGTGCTGCCCGGCCGCGAGACGCCACTCCCCGTGCCCGACCGCCACGACGTCCTGGGCACCCCGATCAGCCCGCCGTTCCCCGAGGGCCTCGAACAGGCCGTGTTCGGGATGGGCTGCTTCTGGGGCGCCGAGCGCGTCTTCTGGCAGGCGCCGGGCGTCTACACCACCGCCGTCGGCTACGCGGGCGGCGACACGCCGAACCCGACCTACGAGGAGGTGTGCTCCGCGCGCACCAACCACACGGAGGCCGTGCTCGTCGTCTTCGACCCGCAGAAGACCTCCTACGAGGCGATGCTGAAGCTGTTCTGGGAGAACCACGACCCGACGCAGGGCATGCGCCAGGGCAACGACATGGGCACCCAGTACCGCTCCGCGATCTACGCGACGACGCCGGAGCAGCTCGCCGCCGCGCAGGCCTCGCGCGAGATGTTCCAGGAGCGGCTGGGCGGCGCCGGCTACGGCGAGATCACCACGGAGATCGCCGACGCGGGCCCGTTCTACTACGCCGAGGGCTACCACCAGCAGTACCTCTCGAAGCACCCGAACGGCTACTGCGGCCTCGGCGGAACCGGCGTCTCCTGCCCGATCGGCACGAGCGTCAGCTAGGCGGGGTCAGGGGCGGCACCGTCCGCCCCTGCGCCGAGCACTCGACGAGCTGCGCGAGGCGGCGCCGCCGCGTCTCCTCGCGCTTGGCGCTCGTGACCCAGTGCACAACCGCGCGGCGGTACGACGGCGGCCGCGCCGCGAAGTCCTCCGCGGCGGCCGGGTGCGCGGCCAGCTCGGCGTCGTACTCCGGCGGCAGCCGGTCCGGGCGCTCCGCCTGCTCGAACGAGTAGACGCCCGAGCGGTCCTCGCGCCGCGCCTCGAACGCCGCGAGGCCCGGCGGCCGCATCCGGCCCTGCTCGATCAGCGCCTCCACCTTCGCGATGTTCACCCTGCTCCAGTTGCTCCCGGGCCGCCGCGGGGTGAAGCGGTTGCGGTAGCTCGTCTCGTCGATGCGGTGGCGCACGCCGTCGATCCAGCCGAAGCACAGCGCCTCGTCGACCGCCTCCGGCCACGTCATGCTCGGCAGCCCTGTCGCCTTGCCGGCGGAAGCCGACCTCCGACCTCGCCTCGCGCTCGTCGTGATGCTCCTCGAGCCACGCGCGCCACTCCGCCGCGCGTCTCGAAGAAGTGCACGTCCTCCGCCACGCCGCGTAGTATGCCGCGCCGCGGCGGGCTACGCGGCGCGCTCGCCGGGCAGCTCGTCGCTGAGCCCGGCGTCGAACTCGCCGGCGATGTTCAGGAACGCGTCGACGAGCGCCGGGTCGAAGTGCTTGCCGCGCTGGCGGGCGATCTCCTCGAGCGCCTCGTCGTGCGTCCAGCGCGGCTTGTAGTGACGCGGGGAGACGAGCGCGTCGTAGACGTCGCAGACCGCGCAGATGCGCGCCTCGAGCGGGATCTCGTCGCCGCGCAGCCCGGCGGGGTACCCGGAGCCGTCCCAGCGCTCGTGGTGGGTCAGCGCGATCCGCTCGGCCAGCTGGAGCAGCTCAGAGCTGGAGCCGCCGAGCATGGAGGCGCCGATCGTGGTGTGCGTGCGCATGATCGCCAGCTCGTCGTCGTCCAGCCGCCCCGGCTTGCGCAGGATGCGGTCCGGGATGCCGATCTTGCCGACGTCGTGCATGGTGCTCGCGTGGCCGACCAGCTCGGCCTGCTCGTCGGGCAGCCCGGCGGCCAGCGCGAGCCGGTGGCTGAGCACGCTGATGCGCTCGATGTGCTCGCCCGTCGTCTCGTCGCGCAGCTCGGCGGCCTGGCCGAGACGGCGCACGATCTCCAGCTGGGTCTCCCACAGGTCGCGCGTGCGCTCGCGCACGCGGCGCTCCAGCAGGTCGTTGCGCTGCGCGATCCGGCCGCGCTCGCGCCGCTCGAGGATCAGCGCCACGCCCACGCTCGAGACCGTGCCGAGCGCGAGCGCCAGCAGCGGGTACGTCACCGGCACGATGATCCCGGCGGCGAACGCGCCGTGGGCGATGCCGGCCCAGGCGAGCGCGACCGCCGCGGTCAGCGCCACCGGCGCGGCGCCGGCGAAGCGCAGCCGGGCGAAGGCCGGCGCCAGCCCCATGGCGACGAGCGCGAGCAGCGCGGCCCATCCCGGCGCGTCGCGCAGCGGCAGGCCGCGCAGCGCGGTCGAGATCGCGTTGGCCTGGATCTCCGGCCCCGACATCAGCGCGTCCGACGACAGCGGCGTCGCGTGGACGTCGCGCAGCGTCGGCGCCGTCACGCCGACGACGACGATCCGGTCGCGCAGCAGGCGCGTGTTCGCGCGCCCGTCCAGCAGGTCGGAGAACGAGACGGACGGGATCGTGCCGGGCGGCCCGGCGAAGTCGATCCACGCGCCGTCGCGATCGAACCGGCCGCGCGGGAGCGGCCGCCCCGACAGCTGCTCGGCGGTGGCGACCGCGATCGTCGGCAGGCCGCCCGAGGCGCCCGGGAACCGGCGGACGACGCCGCCGGCCTCCGTCAGCAGGTTCGCGGCGCCCGCGCGGGCGCCGGCGCGGGCGAGGTTGTCGTCGCCGCCGAGCACGTTCGTGCGCCCGCGGCTGTCGGTCTCCGTGGTCGCCAGCACCATGCCGCCCGCCCGGGCGACCGCGTCGTAGAGCGCGCGGTCCTCGCGCGGCGCGGTCGGCTCGGTGAACTGGACGTCGTAGACGATCGTGCGCGCCCCCGCCTCGGTGAGGCGGTCGATCGCGCGCGCGTGCAGCGAGCGCGAGATCGGCCACTGGCGGCGCAGGTCGGAGAACGTCGCGTCGTCGATCGCCACGAGCGCGACGTCGCCGCGCTCCTGATCGCCGCGCAACGCGAACCGCAGGCCGATCGTCTCGTCCTCGACGCGGTCCAGCACGCCCGCCTCCTGCGCGACGCCCGCGAGGGCGACCGCGGCGAGCGCCGCGGCGAGGACCGCGCGGACGTCCCTGCGCACCCGCATGGCGTCAGCGCACGTGGCGGGCCAGGTACGAGCGGCCGGCCTTCACGAGCACGCGGCGCTTGAGGCGCAGGTCGCGGACGAGCACCTTCCCGTGCTTGACGCGCGTGAGCGTCCCGTCGCAGCGGTCCGTCGTGCGCCAGACGGTCCCGCGGACGGTGGCGACGCTGTCGCGGCCGTGCGTGCGGAAGCGGCCGTGGCGATCGCGGCCCCACAGGCTGCGGATGCGGCGGCGGCCGGCGTCGCGGCGCGGCACCGCGGCGATGCTCGCGAGCTTGCGCGAGCAGCGCGAGAAGTTCCCGCCGCGCAGGGCCAGCTCGGTCATCCCGCGGCCGCCGCGGCGCTGGCGGACCTGGAAGATCGCGCCCCAGAACGTGCCCTTCTGGCTGCGGCCCGCGGCGTCGAGGGCGGTGCGCAGCACCACCTTCCCGGCCCGCGCGTCGATCCGCGAGCCGACGGGGATCGAGGCGCCGGCCTCGAGCGGCACGAAGCGGCGCGCGCGCGGGCGGCGGATCCGGACCCTGCCGGTCCGCGGGTGGACCGTGACGGTCTCGCCCAGCACCGGCGGCGAGGGCGGCGCGCCCGCGTCCCCGTCCTCGTCCTCGCCCTGGTCGTCCTCGGGCGCGGGCGGGGGCGGAGGCGTGCCCGGCGCCTCGACGGGCGGCGGCTCCGGCTTGTCCTTGAGGATCGCTGCCGTCGGCCGTCACGTAGAACCCGGCATCGGGGGAGAGCGTCGTCCCGGTGCCGTTCGTCGCGGTCAGGCGCACGTGCAGCGGCGCCTCGCGTGCGATCTCGACGTCGGCGGCGACGCCGGCCGGCTCACCGCCGGCGCCGGCGGAGGCCGTCGCCGTCTGCGACCCGTACGCCGTCGTCGGGCCGTACTCGAAGAAGTAGGTCGTCGGCTGGCCGTTGGCGCCGACCGTCCCCCGCAGGCGGAAGCGGCCGTCGGTGAGCAGCTTGGGCTTGGTCACCTCGGCCGCCGGCGTGAGGGTGACGCGGGCGATCGCCGGGAGCGCGCGCTGGGCGTACCAGATGTTGCCGTCCGGGCCGCGCGTGATGCCCGTCGGGCCGCCGCCGGCGCTGAAGCCGGGCGCGACGCCGCCGGTCAGGACCTGGGTCGTGCTCGAGCCCGGCCACAGGCGCCCGAGCCGGCCGGGAGCGCCCGGGTCGGTGAACCACAGCGCGCCGTCGCCGCCGAGCGCGATGTCCCGCGGCTGCACGCCGGCGGGCGTCTCGGAGACCTCGCCGGCGGTGTCGATCCGGCCGATCCGCGAGGCGGCCGCCAGCGTGAAGTACAGCTTCTCCTCACCCGCGACGATCGATGTCGGCGCCCCGTCCGGCGTGAGGCCCTCCGAGAACTCCGTGATCGCGCCGGTGCCGGGGTCGATGCGACCGATGCGGCCGGGGTCGGCGGCCTCGGTGAACCACAGCTTGCCGTCCGGCCCGGCCGCGATGTCGGCCGGCTCGGACGAGCCGGACAGCCCGGAGCTGAACTCCGTGATGTCGCCGTCCGGCGTGATGCGGCCGATCGCTCCCTTCGAGCGCTCGGCGAACCAGAGATTGCCGTCCGGGCCCACGGCGATGCCCGCGGGCTCGCTGTTCGGGGTCAGCCCGTCGGTGAACTCCGTGACGGTCTCCGTGACCGGGTCGAAGCGGCCGATCGCGCCGGTCGCGTCCGTCTCCGTGAACCACAGCGCGCCGTCCGGCCCGGCGACGATGTCGGCGGGCTGGGCGTCGGCCGTGAAGCCGGGGACGTCGCCGGCGCGGAACTCCGTGATCGCGCCGGCAGTGGTGATCCGGCCGATCGCGCCGGGCGAGCCCTGCTCCGTGAACCACACCGCGCCGTCCGGGCCGGCGGTGATGCCCGCCGGCGCGCCGGTGAGGCCCGGGTACTCGACGATGCCGGCGCTCGCGGTCGCGGGGACGGCATGGAGTGCGAGCACGAGGGCGGCTGCCGGAAGCGCCGCGCGCAGACACGGAGGCATGTCGGAGGCTTCGGCTCCCCACGGGGAAGCTTGATAGCGGTGGCCGCACGTTCGAGCGGTCCGCCGCCGAGGTCCCGTTCGCGGTCGTCCACCGCGAGCAGGCCTGACCGGGGAGGCGCCGGAGCGCCTCCCCGCGGCCCGAGTGCCCTACAACCGCCCGTGCGCCCGCCGGCGCTTGCGCGCGATGGCGTCGAGCGACACGGCGCCCAGCAGCACGCCGCCGGTGACCATGAACTTCACCGACGACTCGAGGCCGAGCAGGTCCATGCCGTTGGCGATCGACTGGATCACCAGCGCGCCGGTCAGCGCGGCCCAGACCACGCCGCGGCCGCCGAACAGGCTCACGCCCGCGACGACCGGCCCGGCGATCGACAGCAGCAGCAGGTCGCTGCCGCCGGACGACTGGTTCACCGCCAGCAGGCGGGAGGCCAGCAGGATGCCGCCCGCCGCCGCCAGCATCGACGCCAGCGTGAACACCGCCGTGCGGATCCACATCACGGGGATGCCCGCGCGCCGCGCGGCCTCCACATTGCCGCCGGTCGCGTAGATGTGGCGGCCGAACGACGTGCGGGTCGTGATGACCACGAACACGCCGACCGTGCCGACCAGGATCAGCAGCGACAGCGGCACGCCGCGGTCCTGGTTGACGACCCAGACCGCCACGACGATCGCCACGATCGGCGCCGCGATCTTGAGCACGAGGTTCAGCGTCGGCTCGAGCTCGAGTCCGGCCGCCGACCTTCGCGCGCCGTTTCGTGAGCTGCGTGAGCGCGATCACCACCGCGGCGGCGAGCGCGACGACCCAGCCGAGCCAGTCGACGAGGAACGTGCCGGCCAGGTTCGTGATCGCCGGATCGGTCAGGTTGACCGTGCCCGTCGAGCCGAGGACCTTGAGCAGCGCGCCCTGCCAGATCAGCAGGCCCGCGAGCGTGACGACGAACGACGGGATGTCCAGCCGCGTCACGATCGTCCCCTGGACGAAGCCGATCGCGGCGCCGGCGAGCAGGCCCGCCAGCATCGCCAGGTACGGGTTCCATCCGTTCTTGACGTTGAGCACGGCGACGATCGCTCCGCACAGGCCGCTGACCGCGCCGACGGAGAGGTCGATCTCGCCGAGCAGCAGCACGAGCACGATGCCCGTCGAGATCATCCCGATGCCCGCGGTCTGGAGCGCGAGGTTGGTGAGGTTGATCGACGTGAGGAACGAGTCGTTCGCGAACGCGAAGACCGTCCAGATGATCGCCAGCACGATCAGGACGCGCAGCGAGCCGAGCTCTCCCTCGGCCAGCTTGCGCAGCGCCATCCGCACCGACGGCCGCTCCTCGGGGTCGGTCGTCACGGTGGCGGTGTCGTCGCCGTGGCCGTGCTCATGCCTTCACCTCGCCCTCGCCCGGGGCCGGCTTCTGCTCGGCGCCCGCGCCGGTGATCGCCGCCACCACCTCGTTGCGGTTGCTGTCGCGCGCCGCGTAGTCACCCGCGTTGCGGCCCAGCCGCAGCACGACGATGCGGTCGGCGACCTGGAACACGTCGCCCAGGTTGTGCGAGATCAGCACCACGCCGAGCCCGCGCTCGCGCAGGCGGCCGACCAGTGCCAGCACCTGCTCCGTCTGGGCGACGCCGAGCGCCGCCGTCGGCTCGTCGAGCAGCACCATCCGCGGCTCGCCGAGCATCGACCGGGCGATGGCGACCGTCTGCCGCTGGCCGCCGGAGAGCGACCCGACCTCGGAGCGCACGGACCGCAGGGTCCGCACCGCCAGCGAGTCCAGCAGCCGGCGCGACTCCTTCTCCATCGCGATCTCGTCGAGCGTGCCGCCGCGCGTGGCCTCGCGGCCCAGGAACAGGTTCTGGACGACGTCGAGGTTGTCGCACAGCGCCAGGTCCTGGTAGACGACGGCGATGCCGAGCGTCGCGGAGTCGTGCGGCGCGCGGATCGTCGTCTCCTCGCCGTCGAACTCGAACTCGCCCGAGTCCGCCGGGCCGACGCCGGAGATCGCCTTGATCAAGGTCGACTTGCCCGCGCCGTTGTCGCCGACGAGCGCGACGACCTCACCCGCGTGCACGTGGAACGCGACGTCGGTCAGCGCCTGAACGGGGCCGAAGCTCTTCGACACGCCTTCGAGCCGAAGCAGCGGCCGGCCGCCGGCCGGCGCCTGCGCGGCGCCGGCCTGCGTCTCGGTGGCCATGGCTACTGGATGCCCGCTTCCTTGCAGGCGTCCGCGTACTTGCCGGAGCAGAGCTCTCCGGTGTCGACGAACTCGTCCTTGACGACCGTGTCCTTGACGTTGTCCTTGGTGACCGCGACCGGCTCGAGCAGCACGGACTTGATCTGGCCGGAGCCGTTGTCGACCTCGCCGTTGACCAGCCCGCTCGGCGGGTCCTCGCCGCGGACGAGCGCGACGGCCAGCTCGGCGGCCGCGTCGGCCTCGGGCCGGATCGCCTTGTAGACGGTCATGAACTGCTCGCCGACGAGGATCCGCTGGATCGCCGCCAGCTCGGCGTCCTGGCCGGTGACCGGGATGCTCGTCGGGTCGAGGCCGCCGCCCTTCATCGCGGCGATCGCGCCGCCGGCGGTGCCGTCGTTGGCCGCGTAGACGCCCTGGATCTTGCCCTTGCCGACGGAGGTGATCGCCTGCTCCATCTCCTGCTGGGCCTTGTCCGGGCTCCAGTCGGGGGTGTCGTACTCCTTGGCGATCGTCGACCTTGCCGTCGAGGACGGAGTGCGCGCCCTCCTTGAAGAGCTTCGCGTTGTTGTCGGTCGGCGCGCCGTTGATCATCACGATCGACTTGCCGTCGCCGCCGAGCGCCTCCAGCAGGCTCTCGCCCTGGAGCTGGCCGACCTTCTCGTTGTCGAACGAGATGTAGTAGTCGACGGGAGCGCCGGTGATCAGGCGGTCGTACGAGATGACCGGGATGTTCGACTGCTTGGCGCGCTGGGCGATGCCGGCCGCGGACGCGGAGTCGACCGGGTCGAGCACGAGCACCTTGGCGCCCTGCGTGATCGCGGCCTCGGCCTGCGACTGCTGCTTGGACGCGTCCTGGTCGGCGTTCGAGTAGATGATGTCGCAGTCCGAGCAGATCGCCTTGACCTTCTCCTCGAAGAACGGCCGGTCGGCCGCCTCGTAACGGGCGGTCTTGGTCTCCGGCAGCAGCAGCGCGATCTTGCCGCCCTTCTTGTCGCCCGAGCTCGAGCTGCTGCCGCTGCTCGACTCGTCGTCGTCGCCGCAGGCGGCCAGGCCGGCCACTGCGCCGACCGCCAGCACCGCGAGCGCGGTGCGCGCGATGTTCCTCCTCATGGATCCCCTCTCCTTCTGTGGATGGTTGACGGGTGTGTGGGTCACGGTGGTGGTCTCCTCAGACCCGGCTCAGGTCGGCGGAGCTGAGCCGCTGGGTGTCGCTGATGACGAGCGAGAGCGCGCCGAGCACCTCGGCGCGGTCGCCCAGGACGCCGGCCACGACGCTCACGGCCTCGACGGCACGCGGGAGCGCGTAGCGCCCGAGCGACTCGCGGATGCCCTCGAGCAGCCAGTCGCCGGCGGTCCCGAGCTCGCCGCCGACGACGATCCGCTCGGGGTTGAGGCAGTTGACGAGGACGGCGAGCGCGCGGCCGATGGCCCGCCCGGCGTCGTCGAGCACGCGGCGGGCGCCGAGGTCGCCCTCCTGGGCGAGCGCGACCATCGTGCGCGTGGTGACGTCGCCGCCGCGCGAGGTGCGCAGGAGGTCGGTGAGCGCGGGCGCGGCCGCGACGGTCTCCAGGCAGCCGCGGTTGCCGCAGCGGCAGACGCGGCCGTCGGGGTCGGCGAGCACGTGCCCGAGCTCCCCCGCGACGCCGGTGGAGCCGCGCTGGAGGTTGCCGCCGATGACGATCCCCGCGCCGATCCCGGACGCGACCTTGATGTAGATGACGTCGCGCGCCCCGCGGGCGGCGCCGAAGGCGATCTCGGCGAGCGCGCCGAGGTTGGCGTCGTTGTCGACGTCGACGTGGATGCCGACGCGGCGCTCGAGCTCCGCGGCGGGGCGCATCCCGGCCCAGCCGGGGAGGATCAGGCTGGAGCCGACGACGCCCGTGAGGCCGTCGACGGGCCCGGGCATGCCCATGCCGATGGCGATGACGCGGTCGTGCTCGAGGCCGGCGTCGGCGAGCACCTGCTCGACCATCGCGGCGGCCGCGTCGAGGGCCTCGTCGGCGGCGCGGTCGACGTCGAGCACCTGGTGGCGCTCGGCCATGACCTGCGACGACAGGTCGGCGACGGCGACGCGCAGGTGCGAGTGGCCGAAGTCGACGCCGAGCGCGACGCCGGCGGCGGGCTCGAGCGCGAGCAGCACCGGCGGGCGGCCGCCGATCGAGCTGGACCGGGAGCCCTCCCCGTCGCGCTCGACGACGAGCCCCGAGGCCTGGAGGTCGGCGACCAGCGAGCTGACCGTGGAGCGCGACAGGCCGGTGAGGCGCGCGATCTCCGCGCGGCTCGCGGTGCCGTGCCGGCGCAGCAGGTCGACCACGCGCATGCTGTTGCGCTCGCGCAGCGAGCGCAATGTTCCGGTTCCCTCCTCCATCCCCGCCCGGGACTCTCCCCGAATTGGGGGAGGTTTGTCAAGAGCGCGGACTTACCTCGCGGTCTGTGGGCTTTGTTTGTTCGGTATCGCCCTAACCTGCGGGCGCGCGCCGACGGGCGCGCAGGTGCAGCAACCGCCGCACCGGCGGCACGCGGAGGGCCAGCCGCGGCGCATGCCAGCGGGTGTGGCGGCGCTTGCGGGTCGGCGGGGGTTGGGACGAGGTCAGGCGCGAGACGACGCGGCCGGTGGAGGGCGGGAAGAGCATCCCTCCAGCGTGCGGGTGCGACCTTGGAGATTCCTTGGCATGAGATTGGCTTACGTGGCGAGGCGCCTGGAGAGCTGGTGGAGGTCCAGGACCGCGATGTCGGCTTCCGGGTCCTCGCGGGGCGGCGAGCCGATGCCGTACTCGAGCGGGCGGTCGACGAACGCGGTCTTCAGCCCGGCGTTGCGTGCGCCCTCGAGATCCCAGGGGTGGGCGGCGACGAGCATCAGTTCGTCGGTCTGCACGCCGAGCAGGCGCGGCCGCCGTCTCGTACGTCGCGGCGCGGGCTTGTACGCGCGCGCGAGCTCGGCCGACAGCAGGCAGTCGAAGCGCAGGTCGCCGTGGCGGGCGAGGTCGACGAGCAGCGCCGTGTGGCCGTTCGACAGCGCGGCCACCGGGCGGGCGCGGCGCAGCTGGTCCAGGCCGCCGCGGACGTCGGGCCATGGGTCGAGGTGGTGCCAGGCTTGGACGAGCTTCGCGCGCGCTTCCGCGGAAGCGCTCTCGCCCCGGTCGGTCAGCAGGTCGTCGAGCGTCGCGTGGTGGAGCTCGTCGAAGGTCCCCCACGGGCGCTCGCCCTCGTTGACCTCCTCCAGGATCGGGCGGTAGCGGGCGCGCCAGTCGTCGGCGAGCTCCTCGGGGTCGCCTGGTACGTCGCTGTCCCTGAACGCGTCGGCCACGCCGGTGCGCCAGTCGACCAGCGTCCCGAAGACGTCGAACACCAGCGCCCTCACGGTCACAGCCCGCGACTATTCCATCCCCTGTAGAACCGTGCGCCATGGCTGACGTGGTCGTGTCACCGTCAGCGCGGCCGGTAGCACCACGCGCACGTCACCCGGAACGCCCGCTCGGCGGCTCGAGCCGCCCTCGATCCGCGCCGGCCCCTGTGGCACGTCGTCCGGGATCTTCACCGTGCCGAGCCGCGTCGCGGCGAGCCCGGACACCGTCGGTGCGTCGAGCCGCTCGAGCTGCCACGACTTGCCCGTCGCGTCGACGAGCGTCTGCTGGCCTCCGGCCCGAAGCCCTCTGACCTCGACCACCGTGCCCGGCGGCCCGGAGTCCGGGAACAGCTCGAGGCACGGGTCGGCCTGGAGATCGTTCAGCGGGCACGGGGTGGCCCGCGGTTCGCGCAGGAAGAGCTCCCGCTCCGCGCCCGTGAGCGGCCGCTCGATGCGCGTGCGCGCGTCGCGCACGACCGTGGCGAGCGGGGCGCATTGCGCGCACGCGTAACGCCTGACCACGCCGCCGGCCGCCACGAGGATCGACTCGCCGGCGAACGCCACGGCCGTCGCCCCCGCGGCCTCCCGCGGTAGGCGCGAGACGATCTCGCCCGTCTCGACCCGTGCCAGCGCCGGCGGGCCGGCGCTCGGCGCCGCCAGCATGAGCTCACCGCCACCGCTGAACGCGACGGCGCGCAGCGATCCGAGCGGGATGCGACTGATCAGCGTGCTCGTGATCGTGGAGATCACGGCCGATCCGCGCGCGTTCGTGGTCGCGACGGTCCCGCGGTTCCGGTTGGGCCACGACCGGTCGATGCCGTGCGGCTCCTCGTACTCGGACACCGGCCCCCCTCCATTGCCTGGCGCCAGCGGGTTCCAGAGGCTGACCCGCCGGTCGTCGACCGTCGCGTAGTAGTTGCGGTCGAAGGCGATCACGGAGCGCACGCCCTCCCGTAGGCCGAGCGCCCGCGGCTGCTGCTCGCCGGTGACCGGGTCCCACTCCACGAGGCCGTCCGGCATCGCGGCGAGCAGGCGGCCGTCGCGGTCGAAGTCGGCGGCCGCGACCGCGCTCAGCTTCCCGAGGGCTTCGCCGGTCAGGCGCCACGCGCCCAGCGTCCCGGTGGTGGTCCGCACCGCCAGCAGGCGCTCGTCGGCGCTGAACAGCGGCTCGCCGGCGGGCGTGGTGAGGACCGGGCGGGCGGGCTCGTCGAGCCGCCGCGCCGCGAGCCGCCCGCCGTCGCCGCGCGTGACCGCGTGGCCGCCCGCAGGCCCCAGCGCGACGACCGGCTCGTCCAGCCGGATCGTCTCAGGGTCGGACCACCCGCGCACCGCGGCGAGCGAGCTGCGGAGGGCCTCCTCGGCCGCGTCGGTCTCGGACGTGTCGACGGCCACGAGCGCGAGGATCAGCGCCAGCTGGGGATCGTCCCCGCGCCGGGTGCGGGCGTTGGCCGCGAGCTCGCGCGACTGCGCGACCCGGGTCTGCGCCTCCGCCTCGCGCTCGTTGTCGAGGGCGCGCCCGCGCTCGCGCCAGGCGACCACCGCCAGGATGCTGGTGACCGCCACGACGCCGAGCAGCGCGCCCACGCCCCCGCGCCGCCAGCGCGTCTGCGCCCGCCGGCTCCGGTCGATGTACTCGGCCTGCTCGGGGGTCGGCGACCGGCCATGGAGGCTCGCCTCCGTGAGCCACGCCTCGGCGTCCTTCAGCGCCCTGCCCCGCAACAGCGAGCCGCGGTCGCCGCGCAGGCGCCAGTCGTGCGCCCGCGTCGCGATCTCCGCCTGCCGCTCCCGCCATTCGACCGTGTCCTCGAGCACGTCGAGCACCTCTCCGGTCGCGCGCGCGTCGTCCTCGGCGGTCAGCCAGCGGACCCACGTGACGTCTTTCACGGCCCGCGGGCGGGCGGCCTCGGCGACGTCGCGGACGAGGATCGGCACGAGCCGCTTGTGCTGCCGGACCGCCTCCTCCAGCTCCCGCCGGCACCAGTCCGACTTCGCCGAGTCCGGGCTGAGAACGAACAGGAACGCGGCGCTCTCGCGGATCGCCCCCTCGATGCGGGACGGGAACTCAGCGCCCGGCGGCAGGTTCTCGCGGTCGACCCACGCCGTCTTGCCGCGCCCAGCCAGCGCGGGCACGAGCCGGCCGTCCACGAACGCCTCGTCCTTCCGGGCGTAGGAAACGAACGCGTCGAAGCTCCCCGCCACCGCGCGATACTACGCCTTGAACCACGCGATCCAGAGCATCGCGTGGATCTCGACCTCCGACCAGGGCCAGGTGATGTCCTCGCCCTTGTTGGACGCCGTATCGCCCTTGACGTTCGTGCTCGCCCAGCCGCGCGACGCGCCCTTGCCGAGCGTGGAGTGGCCGAACGGATCGTCGGCGACGAGGCCGCCGTCCGCAACCGCCTGGAGGCGGCAGATGTGGCCGTCGATCGAGAGCATGACCGCCTCGCCGGCCGCCAGGTGCGGCTTGACATTGGCGTCGTACCACGCCTTGTCGTGCGCGCCGGCGCCCTTGATGAAGCCCCACTGAACGCCGAGGTAGGTCGCCACGCCGCCCCAGCCCTCGGACGAGGTGCGCGGCTTGCCGACGTGCTCGACGCGGATCTTCTCCAGCGCGTCCTCGTACTGCATCTCCGGGTAGGGGTTGTCGACGCCGAGGTACTCGAGGCACATCGACAGCGACGTGAGGTTGCACATCACGTCGCCGATCGTCTTCTCGCCCGACCTGGACTTGTTGTCGCGCTGACTGTGGTAGGCGACCTTCGACTGGAGCTGGAGGAAGTAGTCCGCGCGTTGACCCGCGTCAGGCAGCGCGGAGATGAGGTCGCGGGCGGCGTCCATCTCGGCGTCGCTCAGGTGCGGCTTGGCCATGAGCGCCGCGAGGTCGGCCGGGGGCGCCGGCGCCGCTACGCCGTCTTCCGCCGGCTCGGTCTCCGGGACGGACGGCGCCGCCGCATCGCCGGTCGCAGGAGCCGCGGTTCCGCCGGCCGCGGCGGCTCCGCCCGGGGCGAGCCCCATCGCGGCCAGCGTCGCCGGGCCGACCCGCCCGTCGGCGCCGAGACCATGGGCCGACTGCCAGGTGGCGACCGCGCGGGCGCTGATCGGGCCGAAGTCGCCGTCGGGGTTCACGCCGATCGCGGTCTGGATCTGCTTGATCAGCTCGCCCGGGTATTGGCGCCCGGCGACGTACGCGATGGCGCGCCGGAGGTGTGCGTCGTCGAGCCCGGCCTGAAGCCGCGCAACGACCTGCCGGTTGCCCACCGTCGTCTGCATGAAGCGCAGCAGCTGCGGCGTCAGACCCGCCGCGACCGGAAGCGGCGCGGGCACGCGCTGGCGCTCCCGCTCCTCCGCGTGGACATCGGTCGGGCGTCGGAGGTCGGCGACGGAGCGGCTCATACGGCGCCCCCATGGTCCCGCAGGCGAGCGCCGCCGGCAACGGATGCCCGAAAGGCTGCGCGGTGTGACACACCGGTGCGGACAAGCGGAGGAGAATGCTCCTCCAACAGGACACGCGCACGAACGGAGTTGTCATGGCTGCGACAACCGGCATCGGGAAGCTCAGCGAGATCGCGAAGGACATCGCGGAGGTCGAGTTCAAGCACACGCTCGTGACCGGCGACGAGGACAAGCTGCCCCGCCTCTTCCGGGAGGAGCTCAAGCAGCCGCAGCGGCGCAAGGTGTACTTCTACGACACCACCAAGCTCGACCTCTACGAGAGCGGCCTCGTGCTCCGCGCGCGCGTGACGCAGGGCGAGGATGACGACTCGACCGTCAAGGTGCGCCCGGCGAGCCTCGAGGGCGACGCCCCCTGGCGCGAGATCGGCGGCGTCGCTGTCGAGCTCGACGTGTCAGGGAGGGGGCCGATGTGCTCGGCCAAGCTCGAAGGCAACCCGGAGCAGGGGGAGATCGAGGACGTCGAGGAAGATCGGCGGCCGATCGGCTCGCTGTTCTCGAAGCGACAGGAGGATCTCGTCAAGGCCTATGCACCTGAGATCGAGTTCGACGACCTCGAGATGCTCGGCCCCGTCGACGCACGAAAGTGGGTGTTCGACGACCTGGACGACTTCCCGTACACGCTGTGCATCGAGGAGTGGTCGCTGCCTGACACGACGCGCTTCATCGAGCTCTCGGTAAAGGTGAAACGCAAGGCGGCTCCGAGCGCGCAGGCGGCGTTCCACGCATTGCTCGAGCGCATCGCAGTCAACGTCGCCGTGGGCCAGGAGCAGAAGACGCCGCGCGTCCTGAAGTTCTTCGCAGACCGTTCTTGACCTGCGTCACTGACTGTGCGTACGGTCGCGACATGAGCGACACGGTTCAGCCCGATCAGGGCATGCTCGATCGGATCGGCGGCTGGGGGCGCGCCGCGCAGCGCGGGAGGGCGTGGCGTGACTGGCTGCTGGTGGGCAAGCGCACGGACCCGACGCCTGGCTGCGTTGACCTGTACGAGCCGCCTGGCGATCACGTGGGCATCTCCTGCTCGGGCGGAGGCATCCGCTCGGCCGCCTTCAACCTCGGCGCCCTCCAGGTCCTTCAGAAGGAGCGCGTGCTCCAGAAGGCCAAGTACCTCTCGGCCGTCTCCGGCGGCTCGTATATCGCCGCCGCGTTCTGCATGGTGGCCAACCGCTGGAGCGGCAAGGAGCCCAACGGCAGGGACTCCGACCCGGCGCTCGTCAACCACGAGGCGCTGCCGTTCGAACCCGGCTCGCCGGAGGAGCAGTACCTGCGCAACCACCTCGGCTACCTGGCCCCGGACGGCACGGCGAAGCTGTATCTGGCGCTGCGGATGCTGGCCGGCATGTCGGTCAACGTGCTGCTCATCGGGCTGCCCGCGTTGATCCTCGGACTGCTGGTCGGCCAGTGGGTCATCGCCGACTACGGGAACGCCCTCGCCGGCCGGCTCGAGGTCCCGGCCGGCGTCTGGCTGCCGGTGGTCGGGCTCGCCGCCCTCGCGCTCGCGCTGGCCGTCCTCGACGTCATCTGGCGCCCGAGGAAGGACGACCTCCAGACCATGACCCAGACGTGGCAGGTGCGGTTCTTCCTCTTGGCCGCCGCAGGCGCGCTGCTGCTGATCGCGGTGCCCTGGCTGGCCGTCCGGGCGATCGCGATCGACAACCTCTCGGTCAGCGACGCCGCGCTCGGCTCGGCAGGCACGGCGCTCTCCTCGATGGCCGCGCTGGCCGCCGCCGCGATCACCCACGTCAGGGGGCACGTCAAGGACCAGCAGCAGGCCGTCGATGGCGGCGCCCGGCCGCCTCGGCAAGTTCGCGAAGCGCTTCCGCACCGCCGCCGTCGCGGCCGTCGTCATGCTCGCCGGCCCGCTCCTGCTGGCGGCGATCTGCGTGCTCGGCGTGCTGATCTCGGTGTTCGACGCGACCGAGGGTGCCTGGTGGCTGATCGGCGCGAGCCTCCTGCTGGCCATCATGTGGGCCGGCGTCGACCTCACCACGGTCTCCCTGCACCCGTTCTACCGCCGCCGCCTCGCCACCGCGTTCGCGCTGCGTCGCATCTGGCCTGAGGACGCCGATGGCAAAGAGCGGCCTGCACCGCCGCCCGCGCAGCGCAACGGCAACCGGGGCGTCGCGCGCCAGCGCCCGTTCGACGCGATCGTCGAGCTGTCCAAGTCGCGGGTAGAGCCGGGACCCGAGTTCGACAAGTGGCCGATGCTCATCGTCTGCGCGGCGGCAAATGTGTCCGACCCGGGCGCGACGCCGCCCGGCCGCGCCGTCGCCAGCTTCACCTTCAGCCCGACCGCGATCGGCGGGCCGCTCACCGGGGCCGCCGAGACCGACAAGTACGAGAACCTGGGCCGCAACCGTCGGCGCGACATCACCCTGCCGGCGGCCGTCGCCATGTCCGGCGCCGCGCTCTCGCCGTCGATGGGCAAGATGACGTACCGCCCGCTGACCTTCCTGCTCGCGCTGGCCAACATCCGCCTCGGCGTCTGGGTCCCCAACCCGCGGCACGTCAACGACACGTGCTCCGACGGCGAGACGTCGCTCGCCCCGAAGGGCGGCCGCGACCGCATCAGCCTGCTTCACCGCCCGCGGCCCCAGTACCTGTGGAAGGAGCTGATCGGGCGCAACCGGATCGAGGACAAGTTCCTCTACGTGACCGACGGCGGCCACTACGAGAACCTCGGCCTCGTCGAGCTGGTGCGCCGCGGCTGCGGGACCGATCTACTGCTTCGACGCCGGCGGCGGCAAGACGAGCCAGGCGCTCGGCGACGCCATCGCGCTGGCCCGCACGGAGCTCAACGTCGACATCGAGATGGAGGCGGCGACCACGGAGCTCGCCGCGAGCGAGGGGACCGGACTGAGCAAGCGCGTCTTCGCCAAGGGGACGATCCACTATCCCGCGACCGACGATCGCAAGGCGTACGACGGGACGCTCTACTACGTCCGCAGCGTGATCGCCGAGAACTCGGCGTGGGACCTCCGCCAGTACCGCGAAGAGGACCTGGTGTTCCCCAACCACAGCACGATCGACCAGTTCTTCGACGACCAGAAGTTCGAGGCCTACCGGCGGCTGGGCGCGTGCGCGGCCAAGGCGGCGCTGGGGCCGGAGCCGGTCGTGCCGGCCACGGTGAGGCAGCTGCCCCCGATCGAGGAAGCGGGCAAGGCGCAGAACTAGCGATCAGGGCTCGCCCTCAGGTATGTCCTTGGCGATCCGGCCGCGCTTGCGGAGCGCCGGGATCGGGTTGTGGGTGAAGATCATGTGGTGCGCCTCGCCCGTGCCCGGATACGGACGCGTGACCGCGTAGCCCAGGTGCTCGAGCGTTCCCACCAGCTTGGTGCAGTCGTTCACCGCTCCCTCGTCGCAGGCGTCGATGCCGAGCATGTAGCCGGGAATCGGCTCTCCGGGCGGGATCTGCCGGCCGTTCTGCTGGTAGACGGGATTGCCGTCGGAGAACAGGCAGTGACTGGTGGTGTTGGGGCGGTCGGCCGCGAAGAACCCCGGCTGTCCCTGGTGGTCGTACAGGTACTGCTGTCCGTGCAGGTTGGTGTGGTACTCGGCGTTGAAGCGCGCGACGACGGCGTCGCGGCGATCGGCCGAGTAGATGGCGAACGTGGCGCCGTGATCCTGCGCGTCGTCGAGCGCCAGCGCGAGCGCTCGGAACATCGGCACGTCGTGGAACGCGACCGTATGCCACATCGGCTTGTCGCGGTTCTGCTCAGTGAACTGCGTCACGCGCGGTTGCTCCTCTCCGCCGGCGAGCGTCGTCGGCGCCACCGTGTCACGGCTCCCGCCGCATCCCGGTCAGCTGTAGTGGCCGGTCGTGAACAGCCGGGCCTCGGCCTTGCGCCGTGCGACGAGCCCCGGCAGGACCTGTGAGCCGGCATGGACCCACTCCTCGAGCTGGCCGGGAACGGCCGCGAAGTTGTGCGCGTTGAGGTCCTTGAGCAGCGTCGAGCCTTCGAAGGCGCCGGCGCCGAGGTTGTAGACGAAGCTCACGAGCGCGTCGAACTGGTTCTGGTTGAGCGAGGCGTGCACGACAGAGCGCACCGCGTCCGCCGCGCTCTGCGCGTCGCGGCGCAGCAGCGCCTCGGCCTCCTGCTCGCTGAGGCCGCGCTTGAACTCCGCCGGCTCGGAGCCGTTGCAGTTGCCGAGGTGCACCAGGTGCCCGTAGCCGATCGTGCAGTGGCCGGCCGCATCGTTGTAGAGGTGCCCGCGGAACCCCTCGAAGCGGCCGATGAACCGCGCGCCGGCGTCGCTGAGATGTGTCGGCACGTGCTCGATCCTAGGTCAAAGACGCCGAACAATCGAGAAAGGGAAGGGTTCGTGTCCTGCCGGGTCAGCGTGAGGACATCGGGCACTTTCCGGGCGAAGGGCTTGACGGCGCGTCAATCGGATCGCGAGGATTGCGCCGGTCACTCGGCTCATGGTGTGAGGGGGGATATGCGGCTCATCGACGAGACCTGCATGGCGTTCGACTCGGCTCCGCCCGGGGACACCGGCGCGCTGCACCGGTTCGTGGTCGGCGTCGACGACGCGCCGGTCAAGCTCTCCCGCGCCGAGGTGGCGAAGCTCGGCGACCCGTTCGCCGTGCTCCTGCTCGCGAAGGGGAAGTTCCCCCGCACCGCCGAGGAGCTGGTGGACGGCATCCGGGCGGCCGTGCCGCGCAACCACAAGTTGAAGGACTTCGCGAGCTTCGTCGTGGGCGAGGGGAGCAAGCTCCCGGAGGCCGCGCGGGTGGAACGCTCCCTGCGCTTCGTGGTCACGCTCGGCCGGGGTACGAACGGGCCCGACCTCTTCCTCAGCGTCGGTCACCCGCGCCAGCGGCAGGGCATCGAGGTGATGGCCTGGAGGCGCGGGGCGGGCGGGTTCAACTACTACCGCTCGGGCCAGGGCGGGATGTGGATGTTCGCCGGCAACTCGCGTGACGCGCTGCGGTCGCGAAGCCACGGCAAGGGGCCGTTCGAGAGCCATCGCAGCGGGGCGCTGCTGATGAAGGAGCTCAAGATCCCGTGGGTCAACTGGCACTCGCCGGAGGCCAACATCCCGGTGAGCGCGTTCAGGAAGGACGACGACCGCCGCAAGCATCCCTGGTTCACGCAGAAGGACCCGCTCGGCGCGTACGCGCTCGAGTTCGACGCCGCGCGCCCGGCGATCACGCGATGGGCCGAGCGGCGCTTCCAGGGCCTGCGGCGGAAGGGCGGCACGGTGCCGAGCCCGCGGCTGATCATGGAGCAGATCGTGACCACGCCGACGGTCAACCTCATGACGACGACGACGGAGAGCCGCAGGGTCCGGCCGAACGACGAGATCTTCCTGCCGAACGAGTTCTTCGTCGACATGGAGGGGCTCTCGCTCGTGCTCGAGGTGCCCGGCTTCGCGGCGATTCGTCCCGGGCAAGGTCTACCAGCGCTGCCTCGAGAAGTTCGACGTGCGGCTCGAGGACGGCAACTTCAAGCGCCGCGGCGACACGCACTTCTGCTTCCTGGTCCCCGAGCGGGCGTTCGAGGACCAGGAGGTGCTGCGCGTCGCCATCGAGATCGGGCTCGTGAGCAAGCGCCTCGCGGCCTGCCTGCTGATGGTGGACCCGTGGAACCCGATCTTCTCCGAGCGCCGCAGCTCGCTGCTGCGCCACACACCCGCCGCCGCGAGCATCCAGAACGGCAAGAGCACGTTCTCCACGGACATGGCGAAGGCGATCCTGGCGGCCGCCGAGAACGGGCCGCCGGGCTCGCCCGAGGCGGAGTTCGCCGAGCGCTGGGCGGTGGGCCCGCAGTTCAAGCAGCCGTTCCGCAAGCTGCTGCGGCCGTACGTCGACGCGGTCGAGAAGCAGGCCAAGACGCAGGCCGGGTTCGAGGCGTACTTCAAGCTCGCCGAGGCGCGCCGGAACGAGTTCCGCAAGATGCCGATCTCGGAGTTCCCGCTGCTGCTCCCGAAGACCAACATCGCGGCCGCGCCGCGGCGCATGCGTCGCGACGGGACCGTCGAGGAGGGCTGACCCGATGCCGAAGCTCGCGCGGTTCAGCACCCCCGCCTTCCTGCCCGACCGCCACCCGGGCGCGTGGAACGCCACCGTGGTGCGGCTGATGGCCACGGCTCTCAGCCCGCAGCTGCCGCAGTTCTACGACCCGACGAAGGAGAACACGCCGGCCGGGGCGGCCGAGCCGATGGTCTCCTGGACGGCCTTCCCGGCGCGCCTGCGCTCGTTCGTGCCCTCCGAGCGCGAGCGCTGGAAGCTGGCCGACCGCGACCGCCGCAATCAGGACGAGTACTGCGAGTGGGCGGTGCGCCGCAACCGCGCCGGGAAGATCACCCGGGTCACGTTCACCACCGAGCTGCCGGAGTACTGGGAGCACCTGTTCGAGACCGACCGGCCCAAGCTGCTGCGGCTCTACCGCAGGTACGTCGAGTCCCGACGTCCAGCTCAAGGACCTGCGCGGCCCGGGCGGGTATCGGCGGACGAACCGCTGGAACCGCGGCGCGAACCTCGCGCACCTCCAGAACGGGCCGAACAACCTGTTCGCCGCCATCGACCTCGTCGCCCGGGCGACCGTGCAGCGGATCGACGCCGACGGCGACCCCGTGATCAACCAGCAGGAGCTCGTCGAGTGCGCGGGGCTGGGCGATCCGCTGCGCAACAGCGACCCGCAGATCGCCTCGGCGGTCAACGTGGCAGCCGGCGAGGGCGACGAGATCGCCTTCTCGGACCCGCCGGGGCTGCACCTGGGCCGGCCGCGGACGGCCGGGCTCGTCACGCCCGACGGCGCCGACGCCGCCCGCTTCTGGAAGATCGAGCGGGGCGACGCCCAGCACACGCTCCGGGCGCGCTTCGAGGTGCCCGCGAAGCGCGGGTACGTCGTCGGGGACATCAAGAGCCGCGGGAAGCTGATCGAGTTCGGCGGGCAGATCGCCGAGCGCGTCCCGGTCTGGATCACGGTGCGCGTCAAGCCCGGCGATCACAAGCCGAAGCCCAAGCGCTGCGGCGAGCCGTAGCGATGCGGCCGCCGGGCGGGCTCCGCGACCTCGGCGCGGCCGGAGCCCGCGAATGGGACCGCCGCTACCGCTCGGCGTTCGAGGAGCTCGCGAGCCGGGTGGGCCCGAACCCCTACCTGCGGACGGCGCCGGACGCCGACATGCCGTGGCGGACGGCGCCGGACTGGCCCGGGTTCCCCTCGCGGGTCGGGGAGTGCGTCACCCGCGCGGTCGCGCTGCCGGCGCTGGACCGCGGCGCTCGCGCGCTTCAGGAGGAGTACGTCGAGTGGCGGGTCGTCCGCGACGGGCGAGCGATCCGCCGGATCGAGCTCACGACGGAGATGGGGGACTACTGGCGCGTCATGGCGGCGCACGCGCCGGCCCGCGCCGTGGAGCTGGTCACCCGCTTCGCCGGCCGGCCGGTCGCTCCGCGGGAGCTGTTCGGGGACGCCGCCACGCCGGGCGAGCGCGAGCAGGCCTTCGCGCGCAGGATGCTCGACGGCACGAGCCCGCTCAACGACGGCCGCGAGGCCATCTGCTGCATGGTCCACCCCTCCAACACGCTCACCGCCCTGCTGGCACTCGCGTATGCCGCGACGACTCCGCGCATCGTCCGCGACGTCGTGTCCGGGCGGCTGCGCTGCCTCACCTGCGACGAGGCCATCCCGCTGCTCGACGGCGACGCGGTGCAGGGTCGCGCGAGCGATCCCGTGCTCGTGGAGCGCCTCGGGCGGCTCGCGTACGAGGGCCGGCTGATCGCGTTCGACGATCCCTTCGGCGTCTACATCAAGGGCGTCGAGCACGGGCGGCTGCGCACGGTCACGGGCGAGCGTGTGCCGGCGGGCTGGTTCCGCCTCGGCCGCGGCGGCCAGCGGCTCGTGCTGCGGTGCCCTGAGGACGGCGGCCTTGCGGTGAGCGACCTCGTCGACATCGCCACGGAGGAGCCGATCCGCCACGGCGGGCAGGTCGCCGAGCTGGTGCAGCTGGAGGTCCGGCTGCGCGTGAGCGAGCCGGGTGCGGTGGATGTCGCGCTGCCGGATCCGATCGAGGTCGCCGCCGCGATGGAGGAAGCCGACGGCTGCGATGACGTGCGGCAGGTCGTCGCCGCGCTCGAGGGGTGACGGTGCCGCTCCAGCCGGGCATCCACTTCGCGCCGAAGGACCGGCCGCCGCCGTGCTTCCGGCTCGTGACGCTCGACGTCGCGCGCGAGGCCGGGCCGGCGGCTGCTCGAGGTGCGCTCGAGGCGGTCCACGCGATGCTGGGTGCCCTCGCCGGCGGCCACGTGCGTGACCTCGACGGCGTCGAGTCGGCGGAGCAGTTCGAGGGACTCCGGCACCTGCTCGGCTACGGCCGGCGGTTCTTCGACGGCGAGCTGACCGACGCCCCGCGCCCCGCCCATCTCGCCGTACCTGGCGGCGGACGGGCCCTACCCGGCGCTGCGCTGGGCCGCGGAGGGCGCCGGTGAGCGGCTCGGCGAGGGCGACGTCGCGATCCAGCTCACCGCGCCGCGACGGGCGGCCGTCGAGTGCGCGGCCGTCGAGATCTGGAAGCTGATCGTCGACCGCCGGCTCGCGCTGACGATCCGGGGCACGTTCGACGGCTTCGGGCGGCAGGACGGTCGCGGCTGGCTCGACTTCCACGACGGCGTCAGCAACCTCGAGGCCAGCCAGCGCGAGGCCGCGCTGGCTCGCTCCCGCCGACCCCGCGTGGATGGCCGGCGGGACCTACATGGCGTTCCTGCGGATCGCGGTCGACCTCGCGCACTGGCGGCGCCTGGGCCGAGCGCGGCAGGAGCTGATCGTGGGCCGCGACAAGCTCACCGGAGGCGCGCTCGTGGCGCTCGAGCGCGGGCCGGGCGGCGAGCCGCGTCCGGTCGCGGCGCCTGCGCCGGGCGAGGACCCGAGCGACCGCGAGATCGCCGACTTCATCGAGCCGCCGCAGACCGCGGACCCGGTGTTGGAGGCGTCCCACATCCACCGGGTCAACCAGAACCGCGCCTCGCCGTACGCGCCCGGCGGCCTGCGGATGTTCCGCCAGGGCTACGACTTCCTCGAGCACCTCGGGCCCGCCGGCCCTCGCCTCGGGCCTGAACTTCGTCAGCTTCCAGCGAAGCCTCGCGATCCTCGCCCACGTCATGCACCTGCCGGGCTGGCTCGGCGACGCCGACTTCGGCGGCGACGAGCCGCCGTTCACCTCCGTGCTGGCCGGCGGCCTCTACGCCGTGCCGCCGGTCGAGTCACCCTTCCCGGGCGCGGGCCTGTTCGATTGAGCCTCAGCGCCACCAAGACTCGTGCGACCACGCGTCCGGCGCTAGAGCGCGAGCTCAGGCGTCGGCTTGGGCTACGGCCCAGTCGCGCAGGCGCGGGGTGAGCTCCGGGGAGGCCGGGCCGGACACCTCGACGATCGCGTCGGCGGGGACGTTGGCTCGGCGGCGGCGGCGAGGATGGCGTCCGGGGACGGCGCCTCGTAGAGGCAGTACGTGTGGCGCTTGTCCGCGCTGAGGAACGAGAAGAGCCAGCGGACGCCCTCGTCGGCATTGATCTCGTCGATCAGCCGGACGTCCTCGCTGGTGAGGTCGAGGTCCTCGGCGAACTCGCGCTCGATCACGTAGAGCGGCATGCACGCGACCGTACTCAGCGGCGCTAGGCGTCGACCAACCGTGGCGGTGGGCGTAGGAGGCGGCCTCCGTGCGGTTCGCGCAGCTGGTCTTGCGCAGGATGCTGCGGATGTGGTTGGCGGCCGTGTGCTCGCTGATGAACAGCGTCGCGCCGATCTCGCGGTTGCTCAGGCCCCGGGCGACCAGCACGAGGATCTGGACCTCGCGGAACGAAGCCCGTCCGGGGGCCGGCGGCCACGGCGGCGCGCCGCTCCCAGCGCCGCGGATCCGGCCGAGCAGCGCAGGCATGCCGATCCGCTCGGCGAGCGCCGTCCGCCTCGCCGAGCAGCGCGCGGCGCGTCGCGGCCGGAGCCGCCGCGCCGCAGCAGCATGCGGCCGTACTCGAACGCCGTGTGGGCGAGCCAGGTCTGCGGCGCCCATCCCGCGGTTGAGCGCCATCGCCCGCTCGAAGTGCGCCTCCGCCCGCTCCCACTCGCCGAGCGTCGAAGCGAGCATCCCGAGGTAGCGGTCGGCGGCGCCGTAGCAGGCGACGACGTGGCCGATCATCGAGTTCGCGCCCGCGTAGCGCCGCCAGCTCCGGGTACAGCAGCGCGGCCGTCGCCTCGTCACCGACGCGCCGCGCACGCGTCCGTCAGGTAGGTCAGCGACGCGAGCCAAAGGAGGCGCGGAACGAGTCCAGCCCGTCGGCGGCGACGCGGGCCAGCTCGTCCCGCGCCTCGGCCTCCATCCCGAGCTCGACGAGCAATGACGCGAGTCCCGGGCGCCAGCGCCGCCGCCCTCGCCGCCGGCGAGCATCCGGATCACCGGCGCGAGCTCCGCGAGCCGGCCCTGCTCGCGGCGGACGCCGAACATCTGGATCCCGTAGACGCCCGACGCGTCGCGGCCGGTGAGCAGCCGGCTCCACTCGTGCGAGCGCTCGGCCATCGCCTCGGCGTCGTCCAGCCGGCCCTCGCAGAGCGCGATCGCCGAGCCGCAGTGCTCGGCGACGTGGAGGTAGAACGGCTGCGCGGTGAGCTCGGCGGTCGCGCGCACGGCGGCGACCTCGCGGCGCGCGGCCTCGAGGTCGCAGAGCGCGAGGAGGGCCGGCACGCGCCAGCACATCGCCTCGGTCCGGAGGTCGACGTCGCCGAGCTCGTCGGCGAGGTCGCGCGCCTCGTGAGCGCCTCGAGGACCTCGCTCCGGCGAGCGTGGTCCCGCGCGCCCAGTAGCTGCCGACCAGCACCCGCGCGAGCGCCGCGCGGTCACCGAGCGGCCGGGCCATCGCGACCGCCTCGGCGCGGACCGCCGCGCCGCGCACGTGGTTGCCCCGGATCTCGAGCGCACGGGCCAGCCCGCCGAGCACGCCGACGCGCAGCTGCGAAGGCTCCTCACCGAGCGCCACCGCGGCGCGCTCGAGCAGCTCGACCGCGCGCTGGTCGGTGATCACCGGCCGCCAGCACGCGTCCTCGTAACCGATCGCGGCCGCGGCGAGCAGCTCCGCGTCGCCGAGCTCGGCGGCGATCTCCGCCGCCTCGGCGAACGCGGCCAGCGCATCGACCGCCCGGCCCGCGCGGTGCCGCGCGGTCCCGAGCTCGAGCAGCAGCCCGGCGCGCTCGGCCGGGCCGTCGACGCCCAGCTCGAGCGCGACGCGCAGCCGCTCGGCCGCCCCGTCGAAGGCGAGGCCGGCGCTCGCGGCGCGCGCGGCCAGCACGTTGTACTCGACGCCGCGCGCCGCGCCGCCGAACGGCGCGGCGGCGGCGAAGTGGTGCGCGAGGTCGGCCACGGCCGCGCGCCCGGCCCGCTCGAGCGCCTCGCCCGACGCGCAGGTGCAGCTCGGCGCGCCGCACGCCGGAGCCCGTCGTAGAGCGAGCGGCGGACGAGCTCGTGCGTGAACCGGTACGCCAGCCGCCGCGACGGCAGCTCCTCGATCATGCCGCTGGGGACCGCCTCGTCGAGCGCGGCCAGCAGGTCGGCCTCGCGGCGCCGCGGCGGCGCAGGACCTCGAGGTCGAACTCCGCGCCGGCGGTGGCGGCGAGCTCGAGCAGGTCGCGGGTCGCCGGCCGCAGCCGCGCGAGCCGCCGGCCGACGACCTCGCGGACGCTCTCCGGCGTGCCGAGATCCGCCAGCGGGCGGCTGAGCCGGATCTCGCCGCCGACGATCTCGACGGCGTCCCTGTCGACCAGCGCGCGCCACAGCTCGCAGACCAGGAACGCGTTGCCCCCGGTCAGGTCGCTGATCGCGCGCGCCAGCTCCGGCACGTCCGCGTCCGCCGCCCGCGCGTGCCGCACGAACTCCGTCACCTCGTCGCCGGACAGCCCGCCGAGCGCAGGCGGACGACGTCGTCGGAGCGGCGCAGGTCGGCGAGCGTCTCCGCCAGCGCCTCCGGCAGTCGGCCTCGGTGTCGCGGAAGGTCGCGAGCAGCAGCAGCCGCGCCCGGCCGCCGGCGCGCGCCAGGTGGCGCAGGAGGCCGAGCGTCGGGGCGTCGGCCCAGTGCGCGTCCTCGAACACGAGCAGGACCGGCCGGTGCGCGACCGATCCCTTCGAGCAGGTCGGTGACCGCCGTGTGGAGGCGGTGGCGGTCGGTGTCCGGGTCGGCGGCCGCGGGCGCCGGGCGGCGCCGAGGTCCGGCAGCAGGCGGGCCAGCTCGCCGCCCGTGGGGCCGAGGGCTGCGCGCAGCTCGTCGGGGTCGACCACGCGCGCGAGGTGGTCGAGCGCCTCCACGAACGGGCCGTACGGCGGGTGCACGACCGCGTCGCACGCGCCGTAGAGCACGAGCGCGCCGCGCTCGGCCGCCTCGACCGCGAACTCGCGCACGAGCCGGCTCTTGCCCGAGCCCGCCTCGCCGCCGACGAGCACGACCCGGCGCCCCTCCCCGTCCGCCCACGGGACCAGCGAGCGCAGCATCGCCAGCTCGCTCGAGCGCCCCACGAACGGGAAGCGCGAGCGGAGGCTCAGCGGGCCGGGAAGGTGCGCTCACCCCCGACGATAGTCAGATCTGACCATCGGCGCGCGCTGCCAGGCAAGCCCGCGGCACGGCCGAAGTGGGTCAGCGCGGGTCATGACGCGGCCGGGCGGCCGCTCGTAGGTTGCGGTCCATGAGCACCTCATCAACGCCCGCGAGGAGCTGCCCGGAGTTCGGCGGCGAGCTGATCGAGCCCGGCGACGCCGGCTACGACGCCGCCCGTGCCGTCTACAACGCGATGATCGACCGCCGCCCCGCGCTGATCGCGCGCCCGGCGATGCCGACGACGTCGCGCGCGGCGATCGCGTTCGCCCGCGACCACGACCTCCGCTCGCCGTCCGCGGCGGCGGCCACAACGGCGGCGGCCTCGGCACGGTCGACGACGGCGTCGTCATCGACCTCTCCGCGCTCAGGCACATCGAGGTCGACCCGCAGGCGCGGACCGTTCGCGTCGGCGGCGGCTGCACCTGGGGCGAGGTGGACCGCGCCACCGGCGAGCACGGCCTCGCGACCCCCAGCGGCATCATCTCGACGACCGGCGTCGGCGGGCTCACGCTCGGCGGCGGCCTCGGGCACCTCACGCGCGCCTTCGGCCTGACGATCGACAACCTGCTGGAGGCCGACGTCGTGCTCGCCGACGGCCGGCAGGTCCGCGCGAGCGCCGACGAGCACCCCGACCTCTTCTGGGCCCTGCGCGGCGGCGGCGGCAACTTCGGCGTCGTCACCTCGTTCCTGTTCCGGCTGCACGAGGTCGGCACGATCTTCGGCGGCCCGACGTTCTGGGCGGTCGAGCAGAGCGAGCGAGGTGCTCTCGGCCTACCGCGAGTTCCTGCCGGCCGCGCCGCGCGACCTGAACGGCTTCTTCGCGTTCTACACCGTCCCGCCCGGGCCCCCGTTCCCCGAGGAGATCCACCTGCGCGAGGTCTGCGGCATCGTCTGGTGCCACCTCGGCAGCGAGGAGCAGGCCCGCGCCGACATGGCGCCGCTCATGGACTCGCTGCCCGAGCCGCTGCTGCACGGCGTCCAGCAGATGCCGCACGCCCAGCTGCAGGGCGCGTTCGACGGGCTCTACCCCGCCGGCGAGCAGTGGTACTGGCGCGCCGACTTCGTCTCCGAGGTCCCCGACGAGGCCGTGCGCTGCACGCGCGCTTCGGCGCGGCGATGCCGACGATGAAGTCGACCATGCACCTCTATCCGATCGACGGCGCGGCGCACGATGTCGCGCCGGCGACACGGCGTGGAGCTACCGAGACGCGCGCTGGGCGACCGTCTACGCCGGCGTCGACCCTGACCCGGCCAACGTGGGCGCGATCCGCGACTGGAGCGTCGGCTACCAGGAGGCGCTGCACCCGTACTCGGCCGGCGGCGCCTACGTGAACATGATGATGGACGAGGGCCAGGAGCGGGTCCGCGCGAGCTACCGCGGCAACTACGACCGCCTCGCCCGCGTGAAGGCCGCGTACGACCCGGCGAACGCGTTCCGGGTCAACCAGAACATCCGACCGACCGCATAGGACTGCGCGGGCGGGCCGCCTCCTTGGAGGGCGGCCCGCCTGTCACGTCGCTTGTCCGGGCTTAGACCCGGCCCGGGAGGCGTGCGCTGAGCGGGCCGGCGGCGCGGCCGCGAAGGGCGAGCAGGGCCAGAGCGGCTGCGAGCGGCGCGGCGACGAGCCATCCGGCGTACGCCGCCCGCGGGTTCGAGCGCGCCTTCTCAGGAGCCGACACGCGGGCCTTGAGCTGCCACACCTCCGAGCGCGCCTTCCGCGCTGCGCCGAGCGCCGCGTGACCGTCGGCGCGCGCCGCGGCGAGCTGACCGACGAGCTTCCGGGTCCGGCGCTCCAGGCGGCTGACGCGCTTCGCCATGCGTGCAGTCGCCGGATCGGCCACGACGGTGAAGCCCTCGGCGGGGATGACGTCCATGAGCGGCTCCGTGCAGCCCGCGTCGCAGAGCATCAGGTGGTACGTCGCGGGCGGGATCTCCGGCAGGGTGAATGCGGCGCTCGCCCTGGCGAGGTTCGCGTCGAGGCCGCCGATCGTCACCGGCCCGACCCGGATCGCCTCGGCGCCGCCCAGCGACCACCAGTCACCCGGCGAGCGCTTGCGCATCGCCCGCTCGAGGGCCGAGTCGTCGAAGCCCCGCAACACGTAGACGGAGAAGCGGCCGGCTCGCTGCGCTGCCCGCGCAGCGGCGTTCGAGCTGAACGCGATCGTCGCATCCAACTCGACGCGCTGACCCGGCGCGACGGGAGCGCGATCCACGTGGATGGACGACCACCAGCCCCCGCCCGCCGCCGCCTGTGGCGTGACGTAAAGAACGCCGAGCGCGCAGACGAGAGCGAGGCGCAGTCGAACCATCGCCGCAGATACGGCGCGCGGACCCCCCGAGGTCCGAGGCCCGGGCGACCATACCCTTCCGCTGATCGCGCTGGCCGCCACGATCGTGGCCGCGCGACGTGCCGGGTAGTGGCAGGTCGTGCGCTTCTACCCCGACATAGCCGCCCGCCGAGCGGGCGCGATCCTCAGCGATCTCCTCATCCTGCTCCTGCTCGTGCTCCTCGCGTTGCTCGGGCTCAAGGTCCACGACGCCGTCATGGAGCTTGCCAGCGTGCCGCGCGGCGTCACCGACGGCGGCACGGCCATCCAGCGCGGCTTCGAATCGGCCGGCGACGCCGTCGGCGAGGCGCCGGTCGTCGGCGGGCCGTTGGCCGACGCGCTCCGAGACGCCGGGTCGGGCGCCGGCCGCCCGATCGCGGACGCCGGCCGCGAGGGCGAGGAGAGCGTCAACGACCTGGCCGACCTCCTCGGCGCGATCGTGTTCCTGCTGCCGGCGTTCGTCGTGCTGGCGCGCTACCTGCCGCGCCGGATGACCGACGCACGCCGACTGACCGCCGCCGCACGAGCGATCGGCCCCACGCTCACGCCAGAGCGGGAGCGCACGCTCGCGATGCGCGCGGCCTACGGTCTCCCGTACGAGCGCCTCGTCCGCTACACGCGCGACCCGCTCACAGACCTCGAGGAGGGCCGCTACGACAGGCTCGTCACCGCCGCGCTCGACGACGCCGGACTGCGACCGGCACGGCTGCGGGGTTAGGCCCGGGGGGCTTCCCGGCGGGAACTTCAGGAGACGCGGCGGCCGACGAGCGAGGCGTGCGCGCCGACGTGCTGGGCGAACTCGGGGAAGTCGCGCGCGTAGAGCGCCTGCGGGCCGTCGCAGAGCGCCTCGTCGGGGTCCTGGTGGACCTCGACGATGATCCCGTCGGCCCCCACGGCGGCGGCGGCGCGCGAGAGCGGCTCGACCAGGCGGCGGTCGCCGGAGGCGTGCGAGGGGTCGACGATCACCGGCAGGTGGGAGTGGAGCTTGAGCCAGGGCACCGCGCTCAGGTCCAACGTGAAGCGCGTGGCCGTCTCGAACGTGCGGATGCCCCGCTCGCAGAGCATCACCCGCTCGTTGCCCTCCTTCAGGACGTAGTCCGCCGCCATCAGCAGCTCGTCCAGCGACGACGACAGCCCCCGCTTCAGCAGCACGGGCTTGCCGAGCTTGCCCGCCACCTCGAGCAGCGCGTAGTTCTGCATGTTGCGCGCGCCGATCTGGACGACGTCCGCGTGCTCGGCGATCGCGTCGGCGTGCTGGGAGTCCAGGAACTCCGTCACGACCGGCAGCCCGGTCTCCGCCCGCGCCTCGGCCAGGATCTCCAGCGCGGAGACGCCGAGGCCCTTGAACGCGAACGGGGACGTCCGCGGCTTGAACGCGCCGCCGCGCAGCATCGAGGCGCCCGCGTCCTTCACGACCCGCGCCACCTCCAGCGTCTGGTCGCGCGACTCCACCGTGCACGGCCCCGCGATCAGGCAGAACGTCTCGTTGCCGCCGACCACCCGCCCGTCGACGCTGAACTTCGTCGGCTCGTGGTGGGCGAGCTCGGAGGAGGCGAGCTTGTAGGGGCGCGAGATCGGCACGACGCGATCCACGCCGGCCATGCCCTCCAGGCCGAGCTCGCGCACGCCCTCCGGATCCCCGATCGCCCCGATCGCGGTCGTCAGCTCGCCCGGCAGCACGAGCACGTGGACACCGGTCGTCGCGAGCTTGGCCTTGACGGCGTCGATCTCCGCCTTGCCCGCGTCGGGTGTCATCACGATCATCACAGGCCCAGCTCCCGCACCCCGAGCTCGTCCGCGCCGAGATGGTGCGCCAGCTCGTGCCGCACCGTGCGCGTGACCTGCGCGCGCAGCTCGTCCGGGTCGTGCCCGAAGTCGCGCAGCAGCGTGTCGCGGAAGATCACGATCCGGTCCGGGTAGTCGTCGCGCGCCGCGGTGTCCCCCTGGTAGACGCCGTACGCGCGGTGGCGGCGGCCCTTGTCGGAGATCACGACCGCGACGTGGTCCAGCGACCGCAGCAGGAGGTCCGGCAGGTCGTCGAGCGCCTGGCGCACGAGCTCCTCGAAGTCGGCCGGGTTGCGCGGGTCGAGGTCCATGAACTCCGACTCGTCGGGCTCCGCGGCCAGGTTCTCGCGCGCGAGCCGCTCCGTGCGCCGCACGAGCAGCTCGAACTCCTCCTCGTCGACCGGGTCCGAGTAGTTCGCCAGCCGCCCCGTGATGAGGCTCACGACCGAGCCGATCACCGCGATCGCGGCGACCGCGCACGCCAGCACCTGGAGCAGCCGGACGGGGTACGAGGCCGACAGGCCGTTGGCCAGCGTCGCGACGAGCGCGGCGATGCACAGGCACACCAGGGTGGAGAAGACGATGCGCCGGCCGGCCGGGAGGTGCGCGAACATGACCTTCAGCGTACGCCGCTACCGCATCGAACGGGCGATGACGAGACGCTGGATCTCGTTCGTGCCCTCGTAGATCTGGGTGATCTTGGCGTCCCGCATGTAGCGCTCCACCGGGTATTCGGTCACGTAGCCGTATCCCCCAGCACCTGGACCGCCTCGACCGTGACGGCCATCGCCGTGTCCGACGCGAACAGCTTCGCCATCGCCGAGTACTTCCCGCGGTCAGGCTCCCCGCGGTCGATCTTCGCGCACGCCCGGTAGAGCAGCTCGCGGGCGGCGGCCGTGCGCGTCTCCATGTCGGCGAGCTTGAACTGGATGCCCTGGAATTCGGCGATCGCGCGCCCGAACTGGCGCCGCTCGCGGGCGTACGCGATCGCGTGGTCGGTCGCGCCCTGGGCGATGCCGACCGCCTGCGCGGCGACGCCGAGCCGCGAGTGGTCGAGCGTCCCGAGCGCGACGTGCATGCCCCTGCCCTCCTCGCCGATCAGGTTCCCGGCCGGCATCGCGGACCCCGTCGAAGATCGGCTGGCCGGTCGGCGAGCCCTTGATGCCGAGCTTGTGCTCGAGCTTGCCGACGCTGAACCCGGGGCGGTCCGCCTCGACGACGAACGCGCTGATCCCCTGCGCGCGGGTGGCCTTCGGGTCGGTCTTCGCGAAGACCACGTAGAAGTCGGCGATCCCGAGGTTGGTGATCCAGTTCTTGGTGCCGGTCACCACCCACTCGTCGCCGTCGCGCTCGGCCCGCGTGATCATGCCGCCCGGATCGGATCCGGCCTCGGGCTCGGACAGCGCGAACGCGGGCGACCACTCGCCGGAGGCGCAGCGCGGCAGGAAGCGCTGCTTCAGCTCGTCCGAGCCGAACAGCCCGATCGGGAGCGTTCCCAGCTCCTGCACCATCAGCATCAGCGCGCTCGACGCGCACGCGCGGGCGATCTCCTCGATCGCGACGTTGAGCATCAGCGTGCCCGTGCCCGTCCCGCCGTGCTCCTCGCCGAACGGGAGCCCGAACAGGTCGTGCTCGGCGAACAGGCGGCGGAGGTCCCACGGGTACTCCGCCTTCGCATCGATCTCCGCAGCCCGCGGCGCGACGCGTTCCACCACCATCTTGCGGATCGCATCGCGGAACTCGACCTGGTCGTCGGTGAGCGCGTACGTGTCGGGAGGTGGGGTCGCCGTGGCCATATGTCGGAGCGTAGTGGGGGTTTGCTTCCTTACCCCCACGGAGAACCTCGTGGCATGGGCATCGGAACCTCACTCTTCCTCATCGCCGTCGGCGCGATCCTCTACTTCGCCGTGAACGCGGACATCTCCGGGCTGGAGATCTCGACGATCGGCCTGATCCTCATGGTCGTCGGCATCGTCGGCCTGCTGATCTCGCTGTTCTTCGTCTCGCGCGCCGGGCGGCCCGTCGCGTCGGAGCGCACGGTCGTGCGCGACCGTGAGCCCTACTAGATAAAGAACCCTCATGAGCAGGGGTGGACTCGCACCCCGGAGCATGGTTGAGTAGACGCAACCCCCGGGGGGCGCCCAAAACCGCGTCCCCGGAGGTTCGCATGTCCACACTCGCCACGCCCGACGCCCTCGCGGGCGCTCTGCGCGGCACGCTCACCGGCCCCGGCGATCCGGACTACGACGAGCGGCGCAAGCTCTACAACGCGATGATCGACAAGCGGCCGGCGCTGATCGCCCGCTGCACGGACGCCGCCGACGTGATCGCGGCCGTCGGCCACGCGCGCAGCGAGGGCATGCCGCTGGCCGTCCGCGGCGGTGGGCACAACGGCGCCGGCCTCGGCAGCGTCGACGACGGCCTCGTGATCGACCTGTCCGGCATGCGCGGCGTCCTCGTCGACCCGGCCTCGCGCGTCGCCCGCGTGCTCGGCGGCTCGCTGCTCGGCGACGTCGACCACGCCACGAACGCGTTCGGGCTCGCGCTCCCGAGCGGGATCATCTCGACCACCGGCGTCAGCGGGATCACGCTCGGCGGCGGGCTCGGCCACCTGACGCGCGGCTGCGGGCTGACGATCGACAGCATGATCGGCGCCGACGTCGTGCTCGCCGACGGGCGGCTCGTGCGGGCCAGCGAGGACGAGAACCCGGACCTGTTCTGGGCGCTGCGCGGCGGCGGCGGGAACTTCGGCGTCGTCGTCTCGTTCTCGTTCAACCTGCACCCGGTCGCCGACGTGCTCGCCGGCCCGACGGTGTGGCCGCTCGAACAGGCGACGACCGCGATGCGCGCCTACGACGAGTTCATCGGCAGCGCGCCCGACCACGTCGGCGGCTTCTTCCTGTTCCTCGAGGTCCCGCCGGCGCCGCCGTTCCCCGAGGAGCTGCACGGCCGCCGGATGTGCGGCGTCGTCTGGTGCGTCTCCGACCCGGAGGCGACCGACGCCCTCCAGCCGCTGCTCGACGCTGTGCCGCCCGAGCTGCATGCGGTCGGCCGGATGCCGATGCCGATGCTCAACTCGTTCTTCGACGGCCTCTACCCGCCCGGCCACCAGTGGTACTGGCGCGCGGACTTCTTCAAGGAGCTGCCGGACGCCGCGATCGAGGCGCACGTCGAGCACGCCCGCCGGCAGCCGACGATGCAGTCGAGCATGCACCTGTATCCGATCGACGGGGCGGCGTCGCGCGTCGGGGCCGACGACACCGCGTGGGCGTACCGCGACGCCCGCTACGGCCAGGTGGTCGTCGGCGTCGACCCCGACCCGGCGAAGGCCGGCGAGCTGCGCGACTGGGCCGTCGCCTACCACGACGCGCTGCACCCGTTCTCGATGGGCGGCGGCTACGTGAACATGATGATGGAGGAGGGCCAGGAGCGGGTGCGCGCGAGCTACCGCGGGCACTACGACCGGCTGGCCGCCATCAAGGCCGAGTACGACCCGGGGAACCTCTTCCGGGTCAACCAGAACATCCAGCCCGCCGCCTCGTAGGCGGCGGGCGCACCGGGCCGGCCGCTCCCCCGTGCGGCCGGCCCGTTCCCCACCCGAAGCTCAGAGTCCGGCGGGGTGGCGCGCGGTGTAGCCCCCCGAGGGACGCATCTTGGTGCTCCAGTCCGGGCCGTCGGACGCGCTGTCGTTGTAGCCCGTGTCGAAGCGCAGGCCGGCGACGACCATGTACGAGTGGCCGCCGCTGCCGTAGGTGGTGATCCACGCGCCCTTGCCGGCCTCGCCGAAGCTCGAGAAGCCGGACGAGGTCAGCGCCTCGTCGAGCAGGCCGCCGCCGTGCAGCGCGTAGGACATCGAGCCGGAGCAGTCGTAGCCCGAGTCCTCCCAGCGGCCGTGGCCGCCGCCGTACTTGTAGGGCTTGTCGATGATCCGGTTGCCGGCGGCGATGACGGCCTTGACGACCTCGGGCGCCGACTCAGGCGCCGTCGCCGTGCCGTCCGGGTTGAGGACGGCCACCTCGCCCGTGTTCGGCTGCGCAGGCTGGGCCTCGGGCGCGGGCGCCTCGTAGACCGTCGTCCCGGCGCTGACCTGGCGGCGCAGCTTGCGCTGGTCGTAGCGCGACATGCGCCCGTTGACCTTGCGCACGGAGCGCCGCTCCCACGACTTCACGCGGCGGGAGGTGGCCGGGCCGTACTGGCCGTCGACCTCCGTCCTGAGCCCCACGCGGGTGAGGAAGTCCTGGAGGATGCGGACGTCGCGCCCCGCCATCCCCTGGCGGAGGTTGCGGTCCCCGAGCGTGAGCCTCGCGGCATCGGCCTGATCGGCCGGGAACATCGGTACAGCTGCACCGGCTGCGGCCAGCGCCACAGCGAGCGTACGACGGCGTGACAAGACGACCCTTTCTTCCACCGCCTACGGGGTTAGCTGTCGGGCTCGCGCGGAAAGACTCGCGCTACGCCGCTCCTTCACGGCGATTCGCCCCCGGCCCGTGTTCCCTGGGCCACCTTCTGGGTCCCCCGCTCCCGCACGGCTTCTGGCGACCGCGCGGGACTCGGCGTTATGTCCCGTTTCTGAAGCGCGGCACTCTAGCGGAGCGGACGGCGGGTAGCGTCCTCGCGTGAGTGAGCACTCTGACCACAGCGGATCGCGAGCGGCTGGACGCCGCGACCGCCGGGCTCGATCCGCCGTTCGCCGTCGTCGACCTCGACGCGTTCGACGCCAACGCGGCCGACCTGCTGCGCCGCGCGGGCGGCACCGCGGTGCGGCTGGCGAGCAAGTCCGTGCGCGTCCGGGCGCTGATCGACCGCGCGCTGGGAGCGGGTCTGGAGGGCATCCTCGCGTTCACGCTGCCCGAGGCGCTGTGGCTCGCCGGCGAGCGGCCACGACGACCTCGTCGTCGCCTATCCCACGGTGGACCGCGCCGCCCTGCGCGAGCTCGCCACCGGCCCTGCCCGCGAGCGCGTGACGGTGATGGTCGACTGCGTGGAGCACCTCGACGCGATCCCGGCCGGCGACGGGCCGGTGCGGGTGTGCATCGACGTCGACGCCTCGTGGTGGCCGCTCGGCGGCCGCGTGAAGATCGGCGCCAAGCGCTCGCCGCTGCGCACGCCGGAGCAGGCCGCCGCGCTGGCGCGCGAGGTCGCCGCCCGCCCGGGCGCTCGCGCTCGACGGGCTGATGAGCTACGAGGCGCACATCGCGGGCGTCGGCGACCGCCCGCCGGGCCGGCTCGGCGCGGCGCTCGGCGCCGCGATCGGCGCGATGCAGCGGGCGTCTGCGCGCGAGCTGGCCGAGCGCCGCGCGGCGGTGGTGGCCGCCGTGCGCGAGGTCGCGCCGCTGCGCTTCGTCAACGGCGGCGGCACGGGATCCGTCGAGCGCACGGCCGCCGAGCCGGCCGTGACCGAGGTGGCGGCCGGCTCCGGCCTGTTCGCGCCGACGCTGTTCGACGCCTACCGCTCGTTCGCGCCGCGGCCGGCCGCGCTGTTCGCGCTGCCCGTCGTGCGGCGGCCGCGCCGCGGATCGCGACCGTCGCTCGGCGGCGGCTACCCCGCTTCGGGGGCCGCCGGCGCCGACCGCCTCCCCCGCCCCGTGCTCCCGCCCGGCCTGCGGCTGGACCGCCAGGAGGGCGCCGGCGAGGTGCAGACGCCGCTGCTCGGGCCGGGCGCCGCGGCCCTGCGGGTCGGCGACCGGGTCTGGTTCCGCCACGCCAAGGCCGGCGAGCTGTGCGAGCGCTTCGGGGAGGTCCACCTCGTGTCCGGCGCCGAGGTCGTGGACACCGTCCCGACCTACCGCGGCGAGGGCCGCGCGTTCCTCTGAGCGACGCGGCGCGTTCCGAGGGTCGGGTGCGATGCGCGACCCAATACGCGGCGCGCCCAGTCGTTCTCGAACCGGCCCTCGGGGTCCAGCTCCGCGCGGGCGGCGGCGAAGGCGTCCCAGGCCGGGTAGCGCTTCGCCAGCTCGCGGGCGCTGAGGTACGAGCGCTTGCCCCAGTGCGGGCGGCCGCCCCAGCCGGCCATCAGCCGCTCGACCTCGCGGAACGGCGCCTCGCCGTCCATCCCCTCGAACACGTGGACGGCGACGTAGGCGGTCTCGCGCCCGTGCGCGGGCGACAGCAGCGCGTCGTCGGCCGCCACGAAGCGCAGCTCGACCGGGAACGAGACGGGGTGGCGCTCGAGGATCTCCCGGCACGCCCGCACCGCCTCCGCCGCGTGCTCGCGCGGGATCGCGTACTCCATCTCGTCGAAGCGCACGAGCCGCGGGCTGGCGAAGATCCGGTGCGACCAGTCGACGCGCTCGCGCCCCGAGGCCGCGCGCGAGGCGAGCCGGTTGATCGCCGGGATCGCGCGCGGGAAGCGGCGCGCGGTGCGCTGGAGCGCGAGCAGCGCGTGGTTGTCGAGCGCGATGTCGTGCACCCACGCGGCCGCGGGGCCCGGCGTGCTGACCGGCGCGTCCGTGCGGTCGTTGGCGCGGGTGAGCGCGAGCGGCGAGTGCGGGAACGTCCAGAACTCGAAGTGGTCATGGCGCGTCGGCGTGCTCGTCGAGCGCGCCGAGCACGTCCTCGAGCGGCAGCGTGCGGTCCACGCCGCGCAGGCGGAACGCGGGGACGCAGCGCAGCGTGACGGCGGTGACCGCGCCGAGCGAGCCGAGGCTCACGCGCGCGGCGCGCAGGAGGTCGCCGCCGTCGAGCGTGCGCTGCTCCCCGGCGCCGGTGACGAGGTCGAGCGCCTGGACCTGCGCGCTGAGGTTGGGCAGGCGCGCGCCGGTGCCGTGCGTGGCGGTGGCGAGCGCGCCGCCGAGGGTCTGGGCGTCGATGTCGCCGAGGTTGGGCAGCGCCAGGCCGCGCTCCTGGAGGCCGCGGTTGAGCGCGGCGAGCGTGATCCCGGCCTCGACGTGCACGAGCCCGGTCGCGGGATCGGCGTCGAGGATGCGGTCCAGCCGCGCGAGGTCGAGCAGCGTCCCGTCGGTCGGCACGCACGGCGAGAACGAGTGCCCCGAGCCGGCGACGCGCACGGCGCGGCCCGCCTCCGCCGCCCGGCCGATCGCGGCCGCCACCTCGCGCCGCGACTTCGGCCGCTCGATCGCGACGGGAACGCAGCTGTGGGTCCGCGCCCAGTTGCGCCACATCGCCGCGAGGCTACCTGGCCGGATCGGCCGGTTCGCGCGCTGTCGCGCCGGATCCCGGCCTAGGCTTCGGCGCCATGACGGCGGAGCCGCCCCTCGACTTCGCCGAGCGGCTCGCCGCCCGCCGCGCCGCCTGGCAGGCGGAGCACCCCGTCGTGGCGGCGCGGATCCAGGTGGCGCGCCGGGTCGCGCTGTGGGTGGCGATCCCGTGGGCGATCTTCGCGGCGATCGTGGTGCCGGGCGGCGGCGCGGGCATCGTCGTCACCGCCGGCCTGCTGTGGCTGATGCTCCAGGCCTGGCTGCTGTGCCGCTCCAAGAGCCTGTCGTGGGCCACCTACGCGCGAACCTTCTCGCTGTCGGCGCTGCTGGCGTGGCCGATCGGGCTGCTCGAGCGGTCGTTCGCGGCCGTGGTCGCGTGGAGCCCGGCCGACCAGGCGCCGTCGGTGGTCATCGCCGCGCCCGTCGAGGAGACGCTGAAGCTCGCCCCGCTCGGGCTGGTGATCTGGCTCGCCGCCAACCGCGCGCGCCGGATGGGCGTCGCCGACCACCTCCTGCTCGGCCTCGCGGGGGGAGCGGGCTTCCAGCTGACGGAGGACATCATCCGGCGCCTGCTCGACGCCGCGCAGGACCCGGGCAGCCCGTTCACGCAACTCGTCGTGGCGCTGCTCGACCTCCCCGAGGTGGAGGCGGACTACGGGCCGATCGCGCTCCTGCCGGGCGGCTCGGGAGTGGACGGCGCGACGTTCGCCGGCCACGGCGTGCTGAGCGCGCTGGTCGGCGCGGGCATCGGGCTCGCGATCTGGCTGGCGCCGCGGGTCGGCCGCCGTGCCTGGCTGATCCCCGGCGCGCTGTGGGCGCTCGCCGTCGCCGACCACGCGATCTACAACTACGTCGTCACGGCGCCGGCGCGCGGGTTCGACGACGGCGGGGGGACCGTCACGCTGCCCGGCTGGCTCACCCGGCTGCACGACCTGTGGGGCGGCGGCGGCGAGGCGGTCCCGCTGCTGCTGGCGCTGATCGCGGCGGCGGTGATCGTGGACCGCCGGACGGTCCGGGCGGTCGAGGACCGGCTGCCGCCGCTGCCCGCGGCGTCGGAGACGGCGGTGCTCGTCGGCGCGGCCGAGCGCGGCCCGCGGGTCTGGCTCGCCGCGCTGCCGTGGCTGCGCGAGCGCCGCGAGCTGGCCTACGGGCTCGCCCGCGCGGGCGACGGCCCGCGGCGGCGCGCGCCGGACGAGGCCGCGCTCGCCGCCCGCGCCGGCGCGCTGCGGGCCGCGCTCGCCGGCGCCGCGGCGGCGTTGCTGCTCGCGGTCGCGGTCTGCGGCGCGGCCGTCGCGCTCGGCGGCGAGCCGGCCTTCCTCGCGGGGCTGCTCGAGGACCTCGGCGCGTGGTGGGACGGGCTGTCCGGGATCCAGCAGCTCGCCGCCGTGTTCGGGCTCGCCGCCCTGCTCGCCCTCGGCGGCATGGGCTTCCTGCCGGCGCTCGGCCTGATCTCGACGCTGAGTGCGATCGCCGAGCACGGCCAGGGTCTCGGCGCGCTGATCCGCGACCCGCGCAAGGCGATCCGCGACTTCGTCAAGGACATGACGCCGGGCGAGGCGCTCGCCTTCGCGGTCGGGCTGCTGCTCGAGCGGCTCCTGCGGGGCGCCGGCAAGCGCATCGCCGATCGCTTCGGCCCGCGGCGGATGACGCCGGACGAGGACCTGCCGGAGCCGCCCGCCGCCCGCACGCGGCGGATCGACGCCGAGCGCGACGACCTCGCCACGCGCTACGAGGACGACTACCGGCGGTTCATGCAGGACCCGGACACCGGGCGGCCGCGGCCGGAGGAGGCGAAGACCATGCTCCACATGCGCGAGCGGGGCGAGCTGCCGGCCGACATCGAGCGCGCGCCGGCCGGCGAGGGCGACGTGTTCTCGCCCTCCACCGGCGAGCACTACGACATCAAGCGCTTCTACGACGACTGGCCGCCCGGCGCCGGGCACGCGCCCGGCGCCCCGTACACGCCGGATCGCGGGGCGTTCACCCCGGACGCGTTCGAGCGCAACCTGGCCAAGGAGATCCGCGAGGACATCGTCGTGATCAACGACGTCCGGGGCCTGAGCGACACGACGCTCGACGCGATGCGCGCGGTGATCCGGCAGCGCGGCTGGCAGGATCGCGTGATCTTCTACGACGGTGGCTGACCCCATGACCGTGCACGAATGGCCTCGCGACCCCGCCGCCCGCGCGGCGCTCGAGCAGTACCTCGCCGACCGCGCCGGCGACGAGCGGGCGGTCGTCTCCGCGATCGACCTCGACTTCACCGGCGCCGACCTGCGGGGGCTCGACCTCTCGGACGGGTTCCTCCAGGGTGCGCGGCTCGACGGCGTTTCGCTGGCCGGCGCGATCCTCGTCGGGGCGTCGCTGCACGGCGCCTCGCTGGCGGGCGCCGACCTGACCGGCGCCAACCTCGGCAAGGCCAAGCTCGAGCGGGTGAGCGCGCGCGGCGCGATCCTGCGCGAGGCCCTGATGGTGCGCGCGGAGGCGCACAAGGCGGACTTCCGCGAGGCCGACATGACCCGCGTGCGCGCCGTCCGCGCCGACTTCTCCAGCCGCGGATCTGCGCGGCGCCGTGCTCGGCGGCGCCGACCTCGATCGCGCGTCGCTGGACGGCTGCCGCCTGCACGGCGCCACGCTGGACGGGGCGCGGGGCGCGATCCACGGGCCCGTCGACATCGGCGAGGGCGACGAGCCGCGCCTGCTCGACGGCGACGAGCTGCTCGCCTGGCTGCGCGAGCACGGCGCGCCGGAGCTCACGCCGAGATGAGCTGGGAGGCCGAGCTCGAGGAGCTGCGCCGGCGCGCAGGCGCTCGCGCGCGAGATGGGCGGCGAGGAGCGCGTCGCCCGCCAGCACGCCGCCGGGAAGCTCACCGTCCGCGAGCGGATCGAGCGGCTGCTCGACCCCGGCACCTTCCACGAGACCGGCGGGCTGGCCGGCGTGGCGCAGCTACGGCGCCGACGGCGAGCTGGAGGGCTTCCTGCCGGCCAACATGGTCATCGGCCAGGGCGAGGTCGAGGGTCGCGGCGTCGTCGTCGCAGGGCGACGACTTCACCGTCCGCGGCGGCGCCGCCGACGCCGCGATCTGGCAGAAGATGGTCCACGCCGAGCGGATGGCGCACGACCTGCGGCTGCCGCTCATCCGGCTCGTCGACGGCACGGGCGGCGGCGGCTCGGTGAAGTCGCTGGAGCAGATGGGCTTCACCTACGTGCCGTTCCTCCCGGGCATGGAGATCGCCGTCGCCAACCTGGCGATCGTGCCGGTCGTCGCCGCCGCGCTCGGCCCCGTGGCCGGGCTCGGCGCCGCGCGCGTCGTCGCCTCGCACTTCTCGGTGATCGTGCGCGGCACCGGCCAGCTGTTCGTCGCCGGGCCGCCGGTCGTCGCGGCCGCGATGGGCGAGTCGCCCGACAAGGAGGCGCTCGGCGGCTCGCGCGCGCAGACCCGCGCGGGCGCCGTCGACAACGAGGCCGCGGACGAGGACGACGCGCTCGCGCAGCTCCGCCGCTTCCTCTCCTACCTGCCGGCCAGCGTGTGGGAGCTGCCGCCGGTCGTCGCGGCCACCGACCCGCCCGACCGCCGCGAGGAGGCGCTGCTGGGCATCGTCCCGCGCGACCCGCGCGCCCCGTACGCCATGCGCGACGTGCTCGACGCGGTGCTCGACCGCGGCTCGGTGTTCGAGCTCGGCGCCCGCCACGGCCGCTCGCTGATCTGCGCGCTGGCGCGGCTCGACGGCCGGCCCGTGGGCGTGCTGGCCGGCGACCCGAAGCACTACGGCGGCGGCCTGACCGGCGACGCGTCGGACAAGCTCGCGCGCTTCGTCGACCTGTGCGACCAGTTCCGGCTGCCGGTCGCGAACTTCGTCGACCAGCCGGGGTTCGTGATCGGCACCGACGCCGAGCGGGCGGGCACGATGCGCCGCGGCGCGCGCGCGCTGTTCGCCGTCCACCAGGCGACGGTGCCGTGGGCGTCCGTGCTCGTGCGCAAGGTCTACGGCGTCGCGGGCGCCGCGCACGCCGACCACTCGCGCCTGAACGTCCGCTACGCGTGGCCGTCGGGCGACTGGGGCTCGCTGCCGATCGCGGGCGGGCTCGAGGCGGCGTACCGGCGCGACCTGGAGGCCGCCGAGGACCCGGTGGCGCTGCGCGCGGAGATCGAGGCGCGGCTGAACGCCGTCCGCTCCCCGTTCCGCACGGCGGAGCGCTTCGGCGTCGAGGACATCATCGACCCGCGCGACACGCGGCCGCTGCTGTGCGCGTGGGCGCGCCGGGCGCACGAGCTGGTCGCGCACGAGCGCGGCGGCGGCCCCAAGGCGCGCGGGCCGCGCCCGTGACTCGCTACCGTTCCTGCGCCCGATGGCCGACGACGTCGACGTCCCGCCCGAGAAGCTCGCGGAGCTGCGCGCCGACCCCGGCGTGCAGGTGATCGACGTCCGCGAGGACTACGAGTGGGAGGCCGGCCGCATCGCCGGCGCCCGCCACGTCGAGCTCCAGCGCGTCGCCGCCGAGGCCGAGACGATCGACAGCGAGCGCCCCGTCGTCTTCTACTGCCGCGTCGGCTCGCGCTCCACCATGGCGGCCCAAGCGTTCCGCCGCGCGGGCTACGACGCCTACTCGCTCGACGGCGGCCTCGCCGCCTGGGTCGACCGCGGGCTCCCGCTCGAGCCCGAAGACGGCACGGTGGCCGCCCACTGATGCGCGCCGTCCTTGCCGCCCTCGCTGCTCGCTCGCCGCGGCCGCCGCGCCCGCGCAGGCGGCGCCGCGCTTCGAGCCGCTCGACGGCGCGTACGACCAGCCGATCTTCCTGACCGCCCCGCCGCGCGACGCGTCGCGCGTGTTCGTCGCCGAGCGGGAAGGGCTGGTCAAGGTCGTCCAGAACGGGGTCGCGGTCGCCGCGCCGTTCATCGACCTGACGGGCGTCGTCACGCTGGACGGCGAGCGCGGCCTGCTCTGGATCGCGTTCCCGCCCGACTACGAGTCCTCCGGCCTGGTCTACACCTACCTCACGGGCGCCGACGGCGAGCTCCAGATACGGGAGCACCGGCGGTCGACGGCCGACCCGAACCGGACCGAGCCCGGCTCGACCGTCATCTGGCGCCACCCCCACGCGACGCGCGAGCAACCACAACGGCGGGACGATCGAGTTCGGCCCCGACGGCATGCTGTGGCTCGCGCCGGGCGACGGCGGGGGCGGCGACGACCCCGAGGACGACGCCCAGCGGCTCGACTCGCAGCTCGGCAAGCTGCTGCGCATCGACCCGGTGCCCGGGCGGCTACGCCGTGCCGCCCGGCAACCCGTTCGCGGCGGCCGCGACGGCGCGGCCGACGAGATCTGGGCGACCGGGCTGCGCAACGCGTTCCGCTTCTCGTTCGACCGCGGCACCGGCGACCTCGTCGATCGGCGACGTCGGCCAGCAGGCGCGCGAGGAGATCGACTTCGTCCGCGCCGCGGACGGGCTGGGCCGCGGCGGCGACTTCGGCTGGCGCTGCTACGAGGGCTCGATCCGCAACCCCAACATCGCGGCCTGCGAGCCGCGCGGCCCCTACATCCCGCCGGCGTTCGACTACGGGCGCGACGCGGCGGCGGACCGTGACCGGCGGCGTGGTCGTGCGCGACCCGGGCCTGCCGACGCTGCTCGGGCGCTACCTCTACGCGGACTTCAACGACCCGAGCCCCTCGCCGGAGATCCGCTCGCTCGCGCTCGGCGCCCCGGGCGCCGACCCGCGCGCGACCGGCCTGAGCGGGCCGAACGCCGCGAACGTCGCCGCGTTCGGCGAGGACGCGTGCGGCCACGTCTACGTCGTCTCGCTCGCGGGGCCGGTGAACCGGCTCGGCCGACGCGCCTGACGCCAGCTGCGTCCTCAAGCCGGAGCCCCGGCCGCTGCCGGGCGATCCCGGCCCTGGCGCCACGCCGCCGCCCCCGCCGCCGGGCGCAGCGGCCGACACGCGGCGGCCGTCGCTGCGAGTGCGGGTGCGGGGCCGGCGGGCGCTCGCGCGGCGGGCGCGGCTGCGCGTCGCGCTGCGCTCCGACGAGGCCGTGACGGCGCGGGTGACCGGGCGGCTGCGCGGCGTGGGGCGGTTCCGGACCGCCCGCGTGCAGCTCGCCGGCGGGCCGGGCGCGCGTCGTGAAGCTGAAGCTGCGGCCGGCGACCGCCCGCAAGCTGCGCCGGGCGCTGCGGCGCAAGCGGGTCGTGGCGCGCCTCGGCGTGACGGTGCGCGACGCCGCGGGCAACCGGCGCCGGGCCGGCCGCCGCGTCGTCGTGCCGCGCCGCCGCTAGTCCTCGTCGCGGTCTTCGCTCTCGTCCGAGTCGTCCTCGTCCTCCTGCCCGATCATCGCGGGATCGGGCGGGGCGTCGGGATCGCTCGGGCCGCCCGGGATCGGCTCGCCCTTGTACTCGTCGGGGTCGTCGACCTCCTCGCCGTCGATCGTGACCGCGCCGTCCTCGTGGTGGCGGAGGTTCGACGGGCCCAGCTTGGCCGTCGCGCCGTCGTCGTACCCGGTCTCGGAGTCCGGGCCGCCGTAGGTCTGGTACTTGGCCTTGCCGCCCGGCCAGTCCTCGAGGTTCTCGGGAGGATCGCCCTCCTCGATCTCCTCCATCTTCTGCTTGGCCTCCTCGACCTCCTCCTCCTCGCGCTTGGCCTTCGCGGAGGCGGAGTCGTCGTCGTCAGGCTGAGCGGAGTCCTCTTGCTCGCGGTCCTGGACTTCTTCTTCGGACATGTGGCTCGCGTACCCGCGCGCTCCCCAAAAGGAAACGGCCGCGCGGTGCAGACCGCGCGGCCGTCTCAAGCGAATCCCTCCGCTGCTCTTCCGTGAGCGGGCTCATAGCCCAATCCGTACGCCCTCCAGGACACTCCCAGACTGCCACTGGACCGGTTGACTGACCATCGGACATGCGTCCAATGGCCGTCGACCCCCACGGACAGGCTCAGCCCTCGGCGGAGACCAGCGGCTCGCGGACGTACTGGGTCTCGGGCGCCCGCTTGTACGGGTGCTCCTCGGCCACTTCCTCCTCGTGGTAGACCGACTCGGCGTTGACCGCCCAGATGTCGTGCTGGGTGCCGCGGGTGACGTTCTCCACCGCCCGGATCGCGGTCAGCATCGAGTGGTCCGAGTTGTTGTACCGGTGCAGGCCGTTGCGGCCGACCTGCTGGAGGTTGGAGATGCCCTCGAGCCACGCGCGGATCGAGTCCACGCGCGAGACGTAGTCCGCGTCGTACATCGGGTAGGCGAGCGGCACGCGGGTCACGAAGCCGCGCTCGACCTTGGCCGGGTCGGCGAGGCCGAGCTGCGCGAGCTCCCGCTTGGCCAGCTCGACCAGCGCGTCGTCGTCCAACTCCCACAGGTCGTCGCCCTTGAAGCAGAAGTACTCCAGGCCGACGCACGCCTTCGAGGAGTCGGGGACCATCCACGGGCTCCACGAGCGGTAGTTCTGGATCCGGCCGACGCGGACGGAGTCCTCGTGGATGTAGATCCAGTTGTCCGGGAACAGGTCCTCGCCGTCGATCACGAGCGCGACGGTCAGGAAGTCGCGGTAGCGCAGGCCCTGGGCCGCCTGCTTGACGGGCTCGGGCGCGGCCGCGCCGGACAGGCCGACGGTGGCGCGCAGCGGCAGCGAGGAGATGACCTCGCCGGGCTCGATCCGCTCGCCGCCGGCCTCGATCGCGACGATGCGGCCGTCCTCGACCTCGATGTCCTCGACCGGCGTGTTGAGCCGGACCTCGCCGCCGAGGGCGATGATCTCGTCGCACATCGTCTCCCACATCTGGCCGGGGCCGAAGCGGGGGTAGTGGAACTCGTTGATCAGCGACTTGATCTTGTTGCCCTTGTTGCCCATGAAGGCCGCCTTGGCGGCCGAGAAGAACGACAGGCCCTTGATCCGCTGGGCGGCCCACTCGGCGCGCAGCTCGGTGGTCGAGACGCCCCAGACCTTCTCCGTGTAGCCCTTGAAGAAGTGCTGGTAGAGCCGCTTGCCGAAGCGGTTGATGACCCACTGCTCGAGGTTCTCCTCCTTGCCCTTGGGCTTCATCAGCGCCCACAGGTAGGAGAGGCCGGAGCGCACGAGCTCGAGCGGGCCGAGCTTCTTGACGACGTCGGAGCCGTTGAGCGGGTAGTCGAGGAACTTGCCGCGCCAGTAGATGCGCGACATGCGCGGGCGCTTGAGGAACTCCTCCTTCATCACCTCGTGCCAGAGGTCGTCGACCTCCTTGGACTTGGTGAAGAAGCGATGGCCGCCGAGGTCGAAGCGGTAGCCGTCGCGGACCTCGGTCTTGGCCAGGCCGCCGACCTGGTCCTCGGCCTCGAGCACGATCACCGGGCGCCCCTGCTGGGCGAGGAGGTAGCCGGCGGTCAGCCCCGCGGGGCCGCCGCCGAGGACGACGACGGGCTTGGGGGAGCCGCCGCGGTCGCGGGCGAAGCGTTCAGTGGGGAAGTCGAGAGCCATATGGCGGCCATCCTGCCCGCGGGGCCGATGTATCGCAGCCATCGGCTAACCGCCGCTAACACGCCTTAACTCGGTGGGGCCGGGCGGTACGCTCAGCCGCGTGGCGGCGCCCTCTGCCCTGGACATCCTGCTCGTCGACGACGACGAGCCGCTGCGCGACATGCTCACCCGCTCGTTCGAGCGCGAGGGGCACCAGGTGACGGCGGTGCCCGACGGCCACGCCGCGCTGCGGGCGGCCGCCGACCGGTCGTACGACGTCGTGCTGCTCGACGTCGCGCTCGGCGAGGGGCCGACGGGCCACGACGTCGCCCGGCTCCTGCGCGCCCGCCGCGACGTCGTGCCGATCATCATGCTCACCGCGCTGGACTCCGAGGCCGACGCCGTCCAGGGCCTCGAGGCGGGCGCCGACGACTACGTGACCAAGCCGTTCGGCCTCGCCGAGCTGCGCAGCCGGATCCGCGCCGTGCTGCGCCGCGCCCACGGCCGCGTCGTCGAGGGCAGCCTCGCGGTCGGGAGCGTCCAGCTGGACCGCGAGCTGCGCCGCGTGACCGTCGACGGCGAGGCGGTGAAGCTCACCTTCAGCGAGTTCGAGCTGCTCGCCTGCCTGATGTCGCGGCCCGGCCACGCCTACAACCGCCAGGAGCTGCTGCGCGCGATCTGGGGCGACTCCGCGTACCGCGACCCGCGCGCGATCGACGTCCACATCCGCCACCTGCGCGAGAAGCTCGAGGAGCGCCCGGAGGAGCCGACGCTGATCCTCACGGTGCCGGGCCGCGGCTACCGCGTCCGGGAGCGCTGATGCGCAGCCGGCTGCCCGGCGGCCTGCGCACGCGGCTGCTGCTGGCGCTGCTGCTCACCAGCCTGGCGACGCTGGGCGTGGCCGCCACCGTCCTGCTGCTGCGCCCGCTGCCGGAGCGCCTGCGCGAGCAGAGCGCCGTCAACCTCCGCGCCGCCGTGCTCGCTTCCCGGCCCGCGCTGGAGGACGCGGTGCGCCGGCGGATCGAGGACGAGTTCGCGATCCCCAGCGCCGCCGAGGAGCTCCGCCAGCGCACGGACGGGCGCGTCGTCGTCGAGGACCCGGTGCTCCCGGGCGAGGTGCTCTACGACACGAGCAACGACGCCTCGACCCGCGGCGTCACCGTGGTCGCGCTCCAGACGCTGCGCACGGGCGCGACGACCACGCACATCCGGCGGCGACGTCGTGCGGATCGGCGTCCGGCTGTTCGGCGAGGGCGGGGTGATCGGCGTGCTCGTGGTGGAGCGGCGCCTCACCGAGGTCACCACGGCGGTCGGGCAGGTGCGCAACGCGCTGCTGGCGGCCGGCGCCGTCGGCCTGCTCGTCGCCGTCGCGCTCGCCGTGGCGCTGTCGAGCACGCTGCTGCGCCGGCTCGGCCGCCTGCGCACCGCCGCCGTGCGGATCTCACGCGAGGGCGTCGCCGAGGCGCCGCTCCAGCACGACGAGGGCCGCGACGAGGTCGGCGACCTCGCGCGCGCGTTCACCCGCATGCAGGAGGAGCTGCGCAAGCAGGAGGCCGCCCGGCGCTCGTTCGTCGCCACCGCCTCGCACGAGCTGCGCACGCCGCTGACGATGCTCCAGGGCACGATGGAGCTGCTCGAGGAGGACCTCCACGACGGGCGCGTCGACATCGACGACCTGCGCATCCAGGTCGCGCGCGCCCGCCGCGAGCTGCTGCGGCTGTCCAACCTGGCCGGCGAGCTGCTCGACCTCAGCCGGCTCGACGCGTCGGTGCCGCTGCGCTCGGAGGCCGTCGAGCTCGGCGAGCTGGCGCGCGCGGTGGCCGCCGAGTTCGGGCTGCGCGCGGAGGAGCGCGGCGCCCGGCTCGACGTCGTGCCGCCGCCCGGCCCGTGCTGGAGCCGCGGCGACCCGGACGCGATCGCCCGCGTCGTGCGGATCCTGGTCGACAACGCGCTGCGCTACGGGCCGGCCGGGGAGCCCATCCGCGTCGCGGCCGGCTGTGCCGGCGGGCGGGCCCAGGTCGAGGTCGCCGACCGCGGCCCGGGCGTCCACCCGGCCGAGCGCGAGCAGATCTTCGAGCGCTTCCAGCGCGGGCGCAGCGCCGGCGCGGAGGCCGGCTTCGGCCTCGGCCTCGCGATCGGCCGCGAGCTGGCCGAGCGCATGGGCGGCTCGCTGGCGCTGGCCGGCGAGGACGGGCCCGGCACGCGCTTCCGGCTCGAGCTGCCGGCCGCCGAGCCGGAGCGCGAGCCCGAGCCGCGGCCGGACGAGCGCGCGACGGCTAGTTCTTCACCAGCACGGTCGCGCTGACCATGTGGTTGCCCGGCGGCGTCTCCGTCGGGCGCACCGCGGTGGCGGTCAAAGCCGGGTCGTTGGCGAGGAACTGGCGCCACTCGCTGGAGCGGACGCGCACGAGCTCCGTCCACGGCGCCAGCCAGGCGCCGATGCCCTCGATCACCGGCTCGACCAGCACGAGCCGGCTCCCCGGCGCCATCCGCTCGACCAGCGGCGCCAGGTCGCGCTGGGGCGTCGTCGCGCGCAGGCGGCGGACGCCGTCGCGCCAGTCCGTCACCCCGACGTCCTCGACCGGCCCCCACAGCGTGGCGTAGCGCAGCCCCGGCGGCATGTAGTAGGCCAGCACGGAGATCTGCTCGGGCTGGGTCGACACGACGAGGTCGCCCGGCCGCAGGCTCGGCGCCACGGCCTCGGCGACCTCGCGCACGTTGCTCTTCTTCGAGGGCGCGCTGTCGGTCGCCCAGCCGATGGCGACGACCAGCACCGCGATCAGGCCGAGCCGCCCGGCGTGCGAAAGGCCGGCGGCGATCAGCAGCAGCAGCGGCGGCACCGCGATCGCCAGGTAGCGCGACGCCCAGGCGGGCGAGACCTGCGACGTCGTCCACGCCGCCAGCACGGTCAGCGGGAACAGCACCAGCAGCACCGCCACGCCGCGGGCCCGCGGCGTGACCTGCCCGGCGAAGCTGCCGAGCAGCCCCACCACGCCCGTGCCGGCGGCGAACAGCAGCGCCAGCGGGGCGACCTCGCCGAGCAGCCGCGCGGGCACGTTCAGCAGCTGCTCCAGCTCGGGCGGGCTCGACCACGGCGCGCCCGTGTGCTGGGCCTGGAAGACGAACGTCGGCACCCACGGCAGCCACAGCAGCAGCGCGCCGCCGAAGCCGATCAGCCCGGCGGCGAGCAGCTCGCGCCGGTCCGCGCCGCGCGCGAGCGCGAGCAGCGCGAGCCACGCGACGCCGCACGCGCCCGCGAAGAACAGCGACCAGTTGTGCGTGTAGAAGATCGTCGCCAGCGCGACGGCGAAGGCGACGGCCCAGCGGCGCCGCCCGCCCGCGCCCGGCTCCACGAAGGCGCGCAGGAACGCGCCCGTGGCGAGGATCCCGAGCAGCACGACGAGCGTGTACATGCGCGTCTCCTGCGCGTACTGCGTGACGAACGGGTTCGTCGCCGTGAGCAGCGCCGCCATCCACGCCGCGGTCGTGCCGAACACCCCGCGCGCCGCCCACCACGCGGCCGGCACGGCGAGCACGGCGAAGACCATCGAGAGCGCGTGGGTCGCCTCCTCACCGCGCCCGAACAGCGCCATCCAGACGTTCAGCAGCATGTAGTACAGCGGCGGCGAGCCGTCGAGGCGCAGCACGCCGGGGATGTCGCCGAGCGGCCGGTCGGCGATGCCCACCGACAGCCCCTCGTCGATCCAGAACCCGGCGCCGATGTCCCGCGTCCGGATGAACACCGAGAGCGCCATCAGCCCGGCCATGGCGACGGGCGCGAGCACGTGCGCCCGGCCGGCGACGCCCGCCGGCAGGCTCCAGCCCGGCCGCCGCAGACCGATGGTCGCCATGCGTGTGAGGTTAGAGAGGCCCGTCAGCGCGTCGTTGCAGGAGCTTCCGACGTTCCAGCGCGAGGTCATCGTCACCTGCGGGAACCGCGGGTCGCGCGCGAGCGCCAGGTAGTGGGGCGCGATCGTCGTGCCCGGCGTCATCGGCGAAGATGCTCAGGTCGGTCTCGTGCAGGTGCAGGTACCACGCCACGGCCTGCGTCTGGAACGCCCCGGTGATGACCTGCCCGCACGCCTTCACCCGGTCCTCGCCGCCGGCCTTGGCGATCATCGCCTTGAGGTTGGCCCCGTAGAGGTCGGCCTCGCGCACGAGCAGCTGCCGGCCCTCGTCGAGCTTGCGGACGTCCGCGACCGTGAACGGGACGAACAGCGCCGCGACGATCGCGGCCAGCGCGGCCGCCGCGCGCGGCCCGCGGCGCTCGCGGGCGAAGCGCGCGAGCTCCACCCAGCCGACGCCGGCGAGGATGCAGACCATCGCCGCCGGCAGCGCGACGTAGCGGAGGTTGCCGGCGAAGCCGCCCTCGGTCATCAGCGCCACGCCGATCATCAGCAGCGTCGAGATCGCGGCCAGCGCGAGCACGACCGGCGCGCGCTCGTCGCTCCTCCGCACCCGCCACGCGCCGAGCACCGCGATCGCCGCCCCGATGTAGACGGGCACGGTGAGGATCGAGGCCGAGCGGCGGAACACCTCCAGGAACGGGAAGGCGGCGAACGCGGCCGAGTCCGGGTTGGGCTGGCGCGCGCGCTCGGCCGCCCGCAGCGCCGAGCCCGAGCCGAGGTACTCGGGCACGAACCACAGCACGAGCGTCAGCACGGCCGTGCCGCCGACCAGCGCCAGCGTGCGCCACGGCACGCGCCCGTGCCAGGCGCCCGCCAGCAGCCAGAGCCCGTAGAGCCCCCAGAACGGCCACACCTCGGGCCGCAGCAGGCCGGCGGCGAAGCCGAGCAGGAACGCGTCGCGCCGGCGCCCGTCGAGGTGGCGCTCGACCGCCCACAGGCACAGCGCCACCAGCAGCCCCTCGGAGTTGCCGCGGGCGAAGTTGCGGATGAACTCGTCCGAGATCAGCAGCGTGACCGCCGCGATCGCGCCCGCCGCCGGCCCGGCGAGCCGCGCGGCCAGCCGGAAGGCCATCGCGATCGCGAGCAGCCCGCCCGCGCGCGCGACGACCAGCCACAGCTCCGGCGCGGGGCCGTCGCCGACGAGCGAGAACGGCGCCGTGAAGAAGATCGGCAGCGGCTTCCACGACGGGCCGTCGGTCGTCACGAGGTCGAGGTGCATGACCTCGCGGCCCCAGAGGATCCACGCCCACGGGTCGTACGTCGGCGTCGACGGCGTCACGCAGCGACAGCGACCGCGAGCGCGACGCAGCCGAGCACGAGCAGCCGCCAGGGGCGCGCGCGCTCCGGCTCGGGGGCGGGCGCCGCGCGCAGGCGCTCGAGCGGTCGGGCGGGCGTCGCGGTCACGGCGGCTGGCGAATCTAGTACGTGCGCTCCAGCGTCGCGCTCACGGCAGGCGCAGCGCCGCGCGGACGCTGCCCGGGACCTCGGCGGTGAGGTCCACGTGCTCGCCCGGCGTGTTCCACACCGCCAGCCCGCGGTCCAGCGCGGCGATCGGCAGCTCGCACGCCTCGGCCAGGTCGCGCGCGCGGCGCTCGAGCAGCAGCATGTCGCCCGACACCAGCAGCCGCTTGGCGGCGATCGTGGTGGCGTCGTCGTCGCCGCCGAGGTGCAGCGCGCCGGCCCGCAGCTCGTACAGCCCCGCGGCGCCGAGCGCGGTCAGCAGGTCGTAGCGGCGGGCGCGGCCGAAGCCGGGCAGCGCGAGCCGCTCGAACACGCGAGCGAAGCGGCGCTCGGGCGTCCAGCGCGGGTCGCCCTCGAAGGCGGCGGCCTGCGAGCCGGCGCGCGCGGCCCAGGCGCGGTAGGCGTCCGCGCTGCGGCGGCGCTCCGCCGGCAGGTCGCCGGGCGTGCCGGCGCCCCAGGCGGGGGTCGCCTCGAGCAGCGCGGCCTGCAGCTCCGGGGCCTCGGGGCCGGCGAGCGCGAGCAGGAAGGCCAGCCACGTCCCCTCCTCGTGGTCGGCCTGCTCCGCGATCTCCGGGTACGGGCCGGGCGGCTCGAGCCGCGCCGCGGCGGCGGTCATCGCGGCGGCGAGCCGCTCGGCGTCGGCGGTGGCGCGCAGCCCGGGCGCCAGCGGGTTGCGGTAGCCGTCGTCGGCGGCGCGGGCGACGCGGCGCGTGACGACGCCGGTCCGCGTGCGGGCACGCGCGCCGGTCGAGCGGCCGGTGGACGCCCGGCTCCGCGGCGCAGGGGGCGGCGCCTTCTCCTTCAGCTCGCTCTGCGAGCTCGCGGCTGCAGATCGGGCAGTTGGCGGTCAGGCGGTTGTGGCGGCAGAAGAGGGACACAGGGGCCGTACTGGTTGTAGCGCCTCGGGCACGATGACGGCACCGCGGGCGGGGGTGAGCGTCACGGAGCGGCGGATCATGCGCTCGCCGCGCGCCGCGGCGGGGCGCAGCCGCAGCCGCTCCGCGACCGCGCGCAGCACCTCCTTCATCTCCAGCGTCGCGAACGCCGCGCCGACGCAGCGGCGCACTCCGCCGCCGAACGGCAGGTAGGTGTACGGCGCGGGCGCCGCCCCGAGGAAGCGCTCCGGGCGGAAGGCGGTCGGGTCGGGCCATGCCTCGGGGCGCCGGTGGGCGAGGTAGATGCAGGGCGCCACGTGGACGCCCGGCGGCAGCGTGTGGCCGCCGACCTCGAACGGCATCGCGGTCTTGCGCGCGGCGATCGAGAGCACGGGGCGGACGCGGAGGACCTCCTTCACCGTCGCCTCGAGGTAGTCGTCGTCGCCGTCGCGGATGCGCGCGAGCACGTGCGGGTGGTGCGCGAGCCGCTCGAGCCCCCAGGCGAGCGAGCCGGCGGTGGTCTCGTGGCCGGCGGCGAGGAGCGTCACGACCTGGTCGCGCAGCTCGCCCGGTGTGGGCGGGCTCGCCCTGTCTCGGGCAGAGCCCTCGCCACCGCTTCGCTCGTCATGCCGCGCGGCCAGCAGCATCGCGAGGATCGAGCCGTCGGCGGCGGGCTCGGCGAGCTCCCGCCGCAGCAGCGCGTCGACGCCGGCCACCGCGGCGCGGAACGCCCGCCACGGCCCGCGCTCGTGCGGGGTGAGCGACATCGCCACGAGGCGCGGCAGCGAGCCGGTCATGTCGAGCGCGCGGCGGATCGCGGCGCGCAGCTCCGGCCGGTCGCCCGGGCCGAAGACGACGCGCAGGATCACGTCGAGCGTGAGCGCCTGCATCCGGGCTGAGCGTGCGCAGCGGGGCGCCCGGCGTCCAGCTCGCGATCTCGGCGTGCGCCAGCTCGGCGATCGTGGCGCGCGAGGCCTGGAGCGCGTCGCCGTGGAACGGCGGCAGCATCAGCCGCCGCTGGCGCATGTGCTCGGGCCCGTCGAGCAGGAGGATCGACGCCGGGCCCGGCGAACGGCTCCAGCACCGTCGAGCTCGAGCCGCCCTGCAGCGCGCCGTCGCGCGCGGTGAACACCCGCTTGACGTCCTCGGGCTCGGAGACGAGCACCATCGGCGCGTCCGCCCACGCGACGCGGATCGTGAACGGGTCGCCGTGGCGCGCCCGGCAGCGCCTCAGGAACGCGGTCGGCCGGGCGATCCACTCGACGGTCTGGAGTGCGGCCGGCTCACGCGGCCCCGGCGGCAGGGGCATGCCGCCATCATCGCTTACGCGAGCGTCAGTCGAGCGGGCGGCGGCCGCCGAAGCCCGCCTCGACGGCGTGCCAGTGGCCGACGGATGGGCTCGTCGAGCAGCCAGCAGAGGTAGACCTCGTCGCCGTCGAGCAGCGACGGGAAGTCGATCAGGCCGCGCTCCAGGTCGCGCACCACCACGTCGAGCTGCTCCAGCCGGTCGAACCCGAGCGCGATCTCGAGCGCCGCCTGCGCGTGCTCGCTGCCGGGCCACGCGCCGCCGGTGAGCTCGGCGAGCGTCGTGAAGTCGGTGTCGAAGCCCTCCACTGCGAGCTTCCTGCGAGCGTCCCGGATGCGGCGCACGATCCGGCCGACGGCGGGAAGGAGCAGGTTGGCCTGCTCGGGGGTGTAGTGGCGGTGGTGGAGCATCTCGCCAGGGGGAGTACCCGCTCCGGCCGATCGTCAGGCCCGCCAGCGACCCCCGGCCTTCGCCCACTCGAGCAGGTGCCCGACACCGCAGAACCCGTCCGGGATCCGGTGCTCGCCGCGCGAGCGGACGAGCGCCACGTGCGCCTCGCCGAGCGGCGCCGCGCACCACGAGCAGACCTCCAGCTCGGGGTCCGCGACCTGCGGGGCGGCCTCCCAGTAGGCGCCGCGGATCGCCCACGGCACGATGTGCTCGAGCCGGCAGAACACGGCGGCGCGGCTGCCGGCCGGCTCGTAGGCGCGGAAGCCGTCCTCGGCGTCGACCGCCGTGCCGCACCACGCGCAGCGCTCGCCGTGACCGCTCATTCGTACGGCAGCTCGAACCGGCCGTCGCCGATCGCGAGCAGCAGCGGCTCGCCCTCGCGGGCGACGATCGTCATCGGCAGCCGCGGGTCGTGGGTGGCGAAGTCGACGGAGGCGACGCTGCGGCCGCCGAACGCGCGCGCCAGGCCGAGCACGGACTCGCTCAGGTTCGCCACCGCGCCGAGCGGGGCGATCAGCTCGCCCGTGTCGGGGTCCGCGCGCAGGGACGAGGCCGGCGCCGGGCGGACGTCGGGCAGGCTTCTCGGCGTGCCCGGCGCGGGCGTGTCCGGCGGCACCGTCCAGCTCGACCCGCCCTCGGTCACCTCGACCGTGAGGTCGGGCGCGCAGTCCAGCATCACCGGCTCGCGCTCGTCGCCGTGGTCGACGAGCAGCACCACGCGCTCGGCGCGCGAGCGCTCGGCGAACGCGCGCACGGTCGCGAGCGCGTCGGCGTGCCGGGTCAGCGCCTCGTCCATGCGCGTCATGGTGCCATCGCGGCCGCTCACCGGGACTCGGCCACCGCCCGGCGCGCCTCGACCTCGTACGGGTTGTCGCGGTAGCCGAGTACAGGTACGAGAGCCACATCCTGCAGCGCGCCGTGCTGCTCCTGCCAGACGTGGCACAGCTCGTGGACGAGCAGGTCGTCGGACACCTGGTCCAGCGGGCGGCGGATGATGACCTGGCGGAACGCCTCGTAGCCGTCGGTAGCGGCGGAAGCCGGGGATCCGGAACAGCCACGGGAGGTGCCAGATCCGCGTGCGCCCGATGTCCACGGGCCGCGGGTAGAAGCGCAGCCCGTCCAGGCGCGCCTTCGCGCGCGCCAGCGCCGCCCGCTCCGGCCTGCCTCCACTACAGAGCGACTCGACGAGCTCGCGCAGGCGGACCGCGGCGCGCTCGTCGAGGCCGGCCATCAGCGGCTCGCACGTACGCGCCGTAGGCCTCGCGGGCGAGCGTGCGCTCGTCGGCGGGCTCGATCGCGTTGCGCTCGGCCGCGTGGCGGGCGGCGTCCGTGAACACGCCGGCGCCGAGCGGGCGCAGCTCGCGCAGCGAGAGCAGCCGGCGCGCCGCGCCGGCGGCCGCCGCGTCGCCTCCGGCCGCGTCGGCGATCACGGCGTCGAGATCGGCGCCGTCGGGCGCCGGGACGGCCACGTGGGCGAACCGCCGCATCAGCGCGGCGGACGCGGTCGCGCCGTCGGCCGCGGTCGCCACGAGCCGCCAGTCCTTCGGCGGCTTCGCCTCCTCGCCGCCGGGCGTGAGGATCGGCACGCCGGCGAGGAACGTGGACAGCGCGCCGAGCGCCTCGTCGAGCGGCGCGCGGTCCAGCTCGTCGACGACGAGCCACTTGCCGCGCCGGGCGGCGTCGAGCACATGGCCGGGCTGGTCGCCGCCACCGAGCGTGTCGCCGGCCGACCAGCCCTCGGCGGCGGTCACGAGCACGGCGCCCGACGAGCGGCCGGACGTCGCAGCGGCCTGGGCGACGGCAAGCGCGAGCGTCGTCTTGCCCGAGCCGGGCGCGCCGGTCAGCACGACGTGCTTCCCGCCGGCGAGCGCCGCGGCGACGCCGGCGTAGACGGCGCTGGGCAGCCGCAGGCCCTGCCGTTCGGCGGCGGCGCGGATCGCGCCGGCGTCGAGGAAGCCGCTCGCGGCGCGCGCGGGCTGCGCGGCCGGCGGCGGCGCGGGGGTCGGCTCGCGCGGCACCTCGACCAGCCGCGGCGGCTCAGGAGCCGCGGCGGGGGGCGGCGGCGTGGGCTCGGCCGGAGGCGGCGGGGCGGCGGCCGGCGGCTCGGGCGCCGCCGGCGGCTCCGGCGGCGTCTCCGCGGGCGGCTCGGCGGGCGGGCGCGAGATCACGGTCGCGGCATCCTGCGGCCGCTCCTCCGGCGGCGCTTCGGGAGGCGGCACCACCGCGTACGCGCGGGTGGTCTCGTCGCGGCTCGGCGGTGTCCCAGATGTCGGACGGCGGCGTGGGCGGGGCCGGTGAGGCGGCGGGCTCGGGCGTGGGCGGCGCGGCCGGCTCGGCCGGCGGCGGGCCTGTCGGCAACGGCGGCGGCGCGGCGGGCTCCTCGGAGAGCGCCGGGGCGGCGCTGCCCCGGGGTGACGTCCTGCCACTCGCCCGTCTCCGCCGCGGCGGCCGGCTCCGGCTCCGCGGCGGTCGGCTCCGGCTCGGCGACGGCCGGCGGCGGGGCGGTCGCGGCGGCCCACTCGGCCTCCCCCTCGGTCGCGGACGGCGTCGGCGCCGCCCGGGTTGAGCTGCGCCGCGATGTCCGTCAGCGACATGTGGATGGGCAGCGTCAGCTCGCCCTTGATCAGGTGTCCGGTCTGCGTCAGGCCGCGTTCCTCGTCGATCAGGTCGAGGTCGCGCATCAGCGCGAGGTACCGCTCGCCCTGGATCTGCAGCGTGTTGTCGTTGTCCCAGCCGGCGCGGCCGAGGTAGCCGAGCGCGCGGCCGAAGTCGAGCGTGGCGATGCGCGTGGCCGGCGGGACGGAGGACAGCAGGCTCAGCGCGATCGCCAGCCCGTGGAAGATGCTGTCCGTCATGTGCTTCTCGCTGAGCTGGCGGCGCAGCCACTCCGCCTGGCCCTCCGAGACCTCGAACGGGCGCTCGGCGTCGCCGGCGCGGACGTAGCGCTTGCCGACCTCGGTCAGCTCGACGGTCCCGCGGTCCTCCTTGACGAGCCCGGCCGCGCGCGCGTAGGAGACGAACTGGCGCGTCCGCCCGAGGCCGTTCTCGAGGTCGGGCGGGAACAGCTCGTCAGCCGAGAACTCGGTGACGAACTCGTCGAGCCGGACGCGGTCGCGCTGGTTGATCGCGCGCAGCAGCCCGTGGGCTTCGCCGATGCGGGGGGCCGGAATGGGACGCATGAGGCGACGTTAACGCCCGCCGCGCCGATTCGCGCGTGGCGCACGCCGCCGCCCACGGCGGCGGCGTGCGCGGCGTCCGCGCTAGGACTTCGAGGCCGGCGGCGTCGGCGCCGTCTCGGGAGTCTCGTCCTTGGCCGCCGCCGGCTTCTTCGCCGCCGGCGTGCTCTTCGCTGCCGCGCGCGCTCTTCGCCGCCGGCGTGCTCTTCGCTGCCGACGGCCGCGCTCGCCGTCGGCGGCTTGGCGCTTCGCCTTGGCAGCGCCGGTCGTCTTCGCCCGGCCGGTCCCGGCCTTCGGCGGCGCCGGGACGCTCTGCGCCGCGCCGGCGCTGGCGGTCGCCTGCGCGGCCTCGCCGGCCTTCGTCGTGGTGGCGGTCGTCTCGCCGGTCGCCGCCTTCGGCTTCGCGGCCGCCGCCTTCGGCTTCGGCTTGGCGGCGGTGCCGGACTTCGGCCCGCCCGCCTCGCCCGGCTTCGGCGCGCCGGACGTCGCCGCGCGCCCGCGCGTCCCGCTCGCCGCGGCGGAGCGACCCGCCGCCGGCTTGGGCTTCGTCGCGGCGCCGGAGGCCTTCGTCCGCGCGGTCTTCGTCGCGCCGGACGCGGCGCGACCCGTCTTCGTCCCGCCCGCGCGCGGCTTCGCCGCGGTGGCGGTCCCGCCGGCGGAGGCCGGCGTCGCGGGCGTCGTCGGAGGAGCGGCCCGGACCTCGGTGTCGTCCTCCTCGCGCCGGAAGCGCCGCGCGATGCCGGCGACCTCCGAGATGGCGGTCCGGCCCACTCCCGCCACGGAGTCGAGTATGTCCTTCGGTTTGAGTGCCATGTGGGAAAGCTTCCCACGTGGCGCGCGGGCTACACGGCCAGAGCGAGCCGCGGCACGATTTCGCCGCACGCGATCGCCAGCGCCTCGGCGGCCGTGAGGCGCTGCTCGACCGTGCCGTCGGGCCGGCGCAGCGACGCGAAGGCGCGGTGCGTCGCCGGATCGGACTCGAAGTGGAGCTCCAGGTCGCCGTCGAGGGGCGCCTGAGCCCGCTCCCACGCGGCGTCGATCTCGTCCAGGACCTCAGGCGGCGGGCCGGCGGCTAGATCGAGCGTGGAGTCGTGGGAGCGGGACATCAGGTGACTGAGCTCTTCAGAAGGAACCTCGCTGCACACTCTTCATCGGCGGCCGGGCCCGCTCCCCTCATGGGGTCGGCACCCCAAGCGCCGCTAGAGGCCAGGCGGGTGGCGGGCGACGAAGCCCGCGTGGCCGCGCAGCTCGTTCTGCCAGCGCGACCCGGTGACGCGCTGCCCGGAGGTGTCGAAGCGGATGCCCGCGACCTCGAGGTAGACGTGCCCGGGGTTCGAGTAGATCGTGACCCACTTGCCGCGGCCCGGCTCGCCCCACGACATCAGCGGCCCGGAGGCCAGCGGCCCCTCGAGCAGCCCCGCCGCGGCGAGCGCGAACGACACGGAGCCCGAGCAGTCGTAGCCCGTGTCCTGCCACTTGCCGTGGCCGCCGCCCCACTTGTACGGCGTGCGGGCGATCGAGTTGCCCGCCTCGATGATCTGGCGCACGGCCTCGGGCGCCTCGAGCGGCGGCAGGGCGACGCCGTTGGACAGCGCGGTGGCGGTGTGGATCCCGCCCGCGCGCCCGCTCAGCACGCCGTTCGGGCGGCGGCCGCCGGAGCTCGCGGCGCGTGTCGGCTTCGGCCCGGGATCGGACAGGCCGGGATCGGGCGCCACCGGCTCCTCGTCGCGCGCTCGATACCGCGCCGGCCTCCGGCTGCACCACGCGCGGGCGCAGCTTCGACGGCAGCGGCGGGAGCTTCGCCTGCGCCTTCTCCTCCTCCGCGGGGGTCCGCCGGCCGCCGTCGCGGGCGGCGTCGTCGCCGGCCGCGCCGATCGCCAGCCAGCCCGCGCCGAGCACGGCGATGCCGAGCAGGACCGCCATGAGGGCGCCTCGCCGCATCCAGCGAGTATGGCGCGCGGTCACCGGTCGCTGCATCATCTCCCCTCGGGGATCGGCGCGTCGGCGCCGGGCTTGAGCGCTAGGCCGTGGCGGGCACGGGCGCGCCGATCGCCCGGGCGAGATCCTCGACCAGGTCGGCGGCGTCCTCGATCCCGCACGAGAGGCGCACGAGATCGGCGGGAACGGCGGCGTCGGAGCCCTCGACGGACTGGTGCGTCATCGCCTGCGGCACCTCGACCAGCGACTCGACGCCGCCCAGCGACTCGGCGAGCGCGAAGACCTTCGTGGCGCTCGCGATGCGGGTCGCCTCCGGATGGCGGAAGCAGACCATGCCGGCGAAGCCGGGCCAGCGGACGTCGGTCACGCCCGGCACGCCGGCGAGCCACTCGCTGACCGCGCGCGCGTTGTCCGTGTGCGCGCGCATCCGCAGGTGCAGCGTCCGCAGGCCGCGGTGGACGAGGAAGCAGTCGAACGGCCCGGGCACGGCGCCGACGGAGTTCTGCACGAACTTGATCCCGTCGTGCGCGCGCGGGTCCTTGGTGACCACCGCGCCGCCGACCGCGTCGGAGTGCCCGCCGAGGTACTTGGTGGTGGAGTGGACGACGGCGTCGGCGCCGACCTCCAGCGGGCGCTGGTAGACGGGCGTCGCGAACGTGTTGTCCACCGCGACGAACGCGCCCTGCTTGCGCGCCACGATGCCCTCGACGTCGACGACGTTGAGCGTCGGGTTCGTCGGCGTCTCGACCCAGATCAGCTTCGTCTCCGGGCGGACCGCGCGCTCGACCGCGTCGAGGTCCGACTGGTCGACCATCGTGTACTCCAGCCCCCAGCGGTTGAGCACCTTGTCGACGAGCCGGTACGTGCCGCCGTAGAGGTCGCTGGGGATGATCACGTGCGAGCCGGCCGTGGCGACCGCGGTGATCAGCGCGTGGGTCGCGGCCATGCCGGACGCGAACGCGGATCCCAGGCCGCCCTCCAGCTCGCCGACCGCCTTCTCCAGCTGCGTGCGGGTCGGGTTCGCCGAGCGGGAGTAGTCGAAGTCCTCGACGAACTCCCCCGGCGCCTTCTGCACGTAGGTGGAGGCCTGGTGGATCGCGGGCACGACGCCGCCGTAGGCCGGGTCGGGATCCAGCCCCGCGTGGACCGCGCGGGTGGCGAAGCGGTAGTCCGTCACGACACCAGCGACTCGAGCAGGTCCGCGCGCGTGACGATGCCGACGGGCCGCCCGTCCTCGCTCACGGTGATCGCCTGGCCCTCGCCGGACAGCAGCTCGACCGCCTCGCGCACCGGCTCCGTGGTGGGGACGTTCGGGAACGGCGGCTCCATCACCTCGACGATGTCCGTGTTCATCAGCTGCGGGTTCTCGATCGCGCGCTTGAGCAGCCCGCGCTCGCCGACCGAGCCGACGATCGCGTTGCTGTCGTTCGCGGACACGACCGGCAGCTGCGAGACCCGGTGCTCGTGCAGGAGCGCGATCGCGTCGCGGACCTTCTGGTGGGTCTGCACGACCACGAACGGCGGGATCTCGCCGGCCGCGGTCTTCGTGCGCAGCACGTCGCCGACCATCCGCTCGCCCGTGCGGTCCAGGAAGCCGTACTGCGACATCCACGCGTCGTTGAAGATCTTGCTCAGGTAGGCGCGGCCGCCGTCGGGGAGGACGACGACGATCATCGCGTTCGGGTCGTCGATGCCCGCGGCGACCTCGAGCGCCGCGTGCACGGCGAGCCCGCACGAGCCGCCGACCAGCAGGCCCTCCGTCTGGGCGAGCCGGCGCGTGGTGAGGAACGAGTCCTTGTCGGTGACCGTCACGTAGCGGTCGACGACCGACGGGTCGAACGTCGCCGGCCAGAAGTCCTCTCCCACGCCCTCGACGAGGTACGGGTGGACCTCCTCGTTGGAGTAGATCGAGCCGACGGGATCGGCGCCGATGATCTCGATCTCCGGGTTGCGCTCCTTCAGGTAGCGGGCGGTGCCGGTGATCGTGCCGCCGGTGCCGACGCCGACCACCAGGTGGGTGATCGCGCCTCCCGTCTGCTGCCACAGCTCGGGACCGGTGGTCTCGTAGTGGGTCTCGGGATTGGCCGCGTTCGCGTACTGGTTGGGCTGGAACGCGCCCGGGATCTCCTGGGTCAGGCGGTCGGCGACGCGGTAGTAGCTCTGCGGCGACTCGGGGTCGACGTCCGTCGGCGTCACGACCACCTCGGCGCCGTACGCGCGCAGCAGGTCGATCTTCTCCTTGGACATCTTGTCCGGCATCACCGCGATCACGCGGTAGCCCTTGATGCGGGCGGCGATCGCCAGGCCGGTGCCCGTGTTGCCGGAGGTCGGCTCGATGATCGTGCCGCCCGGCTTCAGCCGTCCGTCGCGCTCCGCGGCCTCCACGAGCCGCATCGCGACACGGTCCTTGATCGAGCCGCCGGGGTTGAAGTACTCGATCTTCGCGACGATCTGCGGGGTCAGCCCGGCGCCGATGCGCGCGAGCCGCACGAGGGGCGTATCGCCCACCGTGTCGAGGATCGAGTCCTTGATGTCGGCGCCCGCCGGCGTCCGTCTGGGATCGACCGCGGCCATCGCTTCTTGACTATACGGGGAGCCTCGAAGTGTCCGCATTTTGCGCACCTTTCGATTGCGTCTAGGGGGCTGAATGGTTCACGAACTGCACTAATCCAGACGGAGCCGGCCAGGGAGGCGGGCCTCCGTTCTGTGAGTCGTTTCGAGGAGGCCGGTTGGGACGGATTCAGCAGCCACTCGCGATCCGGGAGCGGGAGCCGGACCCGGAGGAACGGGTCGCCGCGGTGATGGCCGCGCACGGACGCACGCTGCTGCGGATCGCGAACCACTGGTCGCTCTGCCACGACGACGCGCTGGACGCCTACCAGCGGGCGCTGGAGATCTTCCTGCGGCGGGCCGCGGGGGTGGACCCGGCCACGGAGGTGGCGTGGCTGAAGGTGGTCGTCAAGAACGAGGCGCTGGCGATCCGCCGCGCGCGGTCGCAGGCGGTCTCGGCCGTGGAGCCGGATCTGGACTCGGTCGGTGCTCCGGGGGGCGCGCGGCCGGTCGACGAGCAGATCGCGGGCGGCGAGCGGGTGAGCCGGTCGGCGGAGGCGCTGCGCGCGCTGAAGCCGGACGAGGCGCGGGCGCTGATGCTCAAGGCCGAGGGGCTCTCCTACGCGGAGATCGGCGAGCGCTGCGGGTGGACCTACACGAAGGTCAACCGAGCGATCACCGAGGGCCGGCGGCGGTTCATGAAGGCCTACGCGGCGATCGAGGCGGGCGACGAGTGCTCGCGGCTCGCGCCGGTGCTGGCTGCTCTGGCGGCGGGTGAGGCGACCAGCGCCCAGCTGGTCGAGGTCCGCCCGCATCTGCGGCACTGCCTGGCGTGCCGGGCGACCGTGCGGGAGCTCCACATGTCCCGGCTGCGCCGGGCGAGGCTCCTGTTGCCGGGGTTCCTGTTCGCTCGCTTCGGCGGCGGGCCCTCGGTCGACGATCTTCCGCCGATCCACGTCCCGGGCGCTTCCGACGGAAGCGCCCTTCGACGGCCAGTTGACGCTGCCGCTCGACCCGGGGCCGGCGATCGAGGTGACGCCGGCCGAGCCGCCCGTCGACGTGCCGCACATCCTCGACCTCGGGACTCAGCTCACGATCCCGCTCGATCTCGGGTCGCGGGGCGAGCGGGCACGCCCTCTCGGCCGCGTTCGCGATGAGGCGCTGGCGCTGCTGCATCGCAGCAACGGCTCCGATCTCGCGACGGGGATCCACATCTTCACGGCGGGCGGCGGTGGCGGTCGCATCAGCACGGTCGCCACGATCATCGGCTTCTGCGTGAGCGGCGCGGGCGCGGGCGCGCTCTGCGTGGCCACGGGCGTGGTCAGCGCGCCGAGCTGGATGTTCGAGGATCGCGCAGGGCCGCCGCGCGCCGGTCAGCGCCGCGCGCCGACGCCGCCTCGCGCGCGCGCGCTCGCGCTCGCGCGACAACACCCGCCGCTACCGCGAGGTGGTCGCGATCCAGACGCCCGCCCCCACGCTGGCGCCGCCTCCCCCGCCGCCGTCGCGCACGCCACGCCGTTCGTCCGCCGGGCGCTCGTCCGATCCCAGCCAGGGCACCGGCCCGCGCGCCCACGAGTCGGTCCCGATCTCCTCGGCGGAGACGGGCAGCGCGTCGGAGTTCTCCCTCGAGCAGTCCGCGCCACCCGCGTCACACCCGAACCCCAACCCAGCCCCCCAGACCGGCGGAAGCGAGTTCCTGCCGTGAGTCACAAGGAGCCGCCGATGAAGCGCCTCGCCACGATCGCCATCGCCACCACCCTCGCCACATGCGCGCTGGCCACGCCGCGCTCGGGCCGGCACATACGACGTCAGGGCCTGCTCAGGCGGGCTCGGCAACGCGTCATGGGTCCCGGACGTCAGCAGCGGCTACGCGACCGCATACGCGAACTGCGACGGGCTCGGCCTCGTCACGCGCATGAGCGGAGGCCCGGGCAAAGCGCCCTACGGCGCCACGGCCCGCTTCGTGTTCACCCCGCCGCCCGGCACCTCCGTCCAGCGCTTCCGCGGAAGCGTCGAGGCGTTCGCATGGGACGGCTGGCACGCCGGGATCGTCGACTCCACGCCACGCTGGGTCTGGGGAGGCGGTCCCTACACGACCTGGGAGAACTACAACTGGGTCGACATCTATCCCCGCACCGGCCAGCTCTTCATCCAGGTCACCTGCGGCAACACATCCGGCTGCCCGCGCAACGCCCTCCTCGGCTACGTCTACGCGAAGGACCTCCTCGTGACCGTGGAGGACAACGTCGCGCCGAATGTGGCGATCACCGGTGGGTCGGTGACGCGCGGCGGGTGGAGGAACGGCGACCAATCGGTGTCGTTCGCTGGCAGCGACGCAACGGGCATCCGTCACCTCCACGCTCTTCGTCGACGGCCAGCTTCTCGTGACGTCTCGCGGCTCGTGTAGCGATGTCACGACCCGGCCATGCAGTGACCGCTCCGCGACCGTCTTCCTTGTTTGCCGGCGCGTTCCGCGGTGACGGTCGGCACACCGTCACGGTGAGGGCCTTCGACGGCGCGTGGAACACGCGCGACGCCGTACGGTCGGTCCTGATTGATCGAACTGCACCGACACAGCCCGTCGCGGCTGACGTTCTCGGTGCTGGCCCCTGGCGGCGTGACAATTCGTTCACCCTCCGCTGGCGCAACCCGCCGCAGAGTGCCGCGCCGATTCGGGGGGCGCGCTACCTACTGTGCCGTGCGGGAAGCCCGCCGGGCGAATCCCCGGGGTGCGTCAAACGCATCGTGCGGAGCCCTGGAATCACGGCGATCACGAACTTCCGGGTCCCGGCCAGAGGGCTCTGGCGTGTGTCCGCTGTGGCTGGAGGACCAAGCCGGTAACTTCGACTTCAGTCGCGCGGTGACCATCTCGGGCCTGCGGTTTGACGATCTGCCGCCGACACTCGCATTCGATCCGCCCACGCAAGCTGATCCGACGCGCGTTCACGTCACCGCCAACGATCTGACGTCCGGGATCAGTCAGGCTCAGATCGAGGCACGTCGCCGTGGAGAGAGCGCTTGGCGCTCGCTCACGACGGTCCTCGATCGAACCGGCTTTTCGGCCGTCCTGGACGACGAGGCACTCCCGCGTGGAACGTACGAGCTACGAGCCAGAGCCGCGGACCGCGCCGGAAATGAGCGGTCAACGCAGACGCCTCGCCGGCGGCAAGGCTGCCACTCGCACGTTGCCGTTGCGGATCCCTACTCGCCTCGCGGTCGGCAAACCCACGCGAGTCCGCGCGAATGGTGCGAAGGGACGCCGGTACCGCACGCGCCTGCTCGTCCGTCCCGACCGCGTCGTTCGGTCGGACCATCCCGCTGAAGGGACGGCTGACGATGCCGGGTGGCAATCCGCTCGCGGGCGCGGACATCGAGGTCTGGGAGCGCGTCAACGCTACCTGCCGCAGCTTGGCGACGGATCAGCCTTGTCCGCACGTCCCGCATCGGGCGATTCAAGTTCAAGGCGCTACGCGGCCCAAGCCGCGTGCTGCGCTTTCGGTACCCAGGCACTCCGACGATCCGAGCGCGCTCCACCGAAGTCGATCTCCGGATCCGCGCGGCCACGTCCTTGGGCGTGACGAGGCATCGCGTCGTAAACGGAGACGAAGTCGTGTTTCATGGCCGGCTGAGGGGCCGGCAGCCCAATCCGGTTGGCAAGCTCATCCATCTGCAGGTCTACACACGTGGTCGCTGGTCCACCTTCGCCACACCGCGAGCAGAGCGCTTCACCGGGCGTTGGCGGCATCCATACCGGTTCACGGCGACGCGTGGCCGGGTGGTCTACCGGTTCCGTGCGCTGGTTCCCCGCGAGGCTGGCTTCCCCTACGCCACTGGAACTTCCCGGTCTCAACGCGTGACAGTCAGGGGCTTGTGATGACCGCAACTTCTCGCAGCTCGGCGTATGGTGAGGACATGAAGCGCCTGCGGGGGCACTTGAGCTACGCGAACGTAATGGCCACGATCGCAGTGTTCATCGCGTTAGGCGGAACGTCCTACGCAGTGGCGTCGCTGCCGCGGAACAGTGTCGGCTCCAAGCAGATCCGCACGAACAGCGTCGGAACAAAGGAACTGCGTCGCGGAGCAGTCCGCTCGACGGACGTCAAGGATCGCTCGATCCGGCTCCGTGACGTGTCCCTGGTCGCGCGGAACCTGCTCCGCGGACAGGCCGGTCCGCCCGGTCCGCCAGGCCCAGCCGGCGTTCCCCTCTCGGTGGCTGTAGGCCGCGGCGGCAACGTCATCTCTGGCACTCCGAACGTTGGGACCAACCACGACGGCAGCGGTCAAGGCGTCTACGACGTCGTCTTCGATCGCGATCTGCGGGGCTGTCGGGCAGTCGCGACGCTCGCAGCGACTCCACCCGAAACCCCGCCACAGCGCGGCGAGATCGTCGCTGAGCCGTACGAACCAAGGCGTCATCGTCCGCACCCGCAACTCCAGCGGCACGCCAACCGACCTTCCGTTCCACCTGATCGTCGTCTGCTGACCGCGCTGCGCTAGCGTCCAGCGCCATGGTTCGCGGCGCGAAAACGATCTTCAGCCCCGAGGCGCTGGATTACCTCGCCGCGCACTCGCGGCAGGACGCGGTGCTCGAGCGTGTCGAGCGGGAGACGTCGGAGATGCCTCGGGCGATGATGCAGGTCTCGCCTGACCAGGGTGCGCTGCTGCAAGTGCTCGCGGGCGTGGTGCAGGCGCGGAACGCGCTGGAGGTCGGGACGTTCACGGGCTACAGCGCGATCTGCATCGCTCGTGGGCTCGCCGAGGGCGGGCGGCTTACGTGCCTGGAGCTGGACCCCGATTTCGCCGCGATCGCGCAGCGGAACGTGGACGACGCGCAGGTCGCGGACAGGGTCGAGATCCGGGTCGGGCCGGCCGGGGAGTCGCTGGACGCCATGCCGGAGGAGCCGACCTTCGACTTCGTCTTCCTCGACGCCGACAAGACCGGCTACGCGGGCTACTACGAGCAGATCCTCCCGCGGATGCAGCCGAACGCGCTGCTGCTGATCGACAACGTCCTTATGAACGGCGACGTCGTCGACCCCGAGGCCGGGAGCAGCGCGGAGGCGGTCGCGCGGCTGAACGACAAGATCGCCCAGGACGACCGGGTGGACGCCGCGTTCGCACTGGTCGCCGACGGCGTCGCCTTCGTGCGCAAGCGCTGAGCGCCGGAACGCGCGCGCGCCGCGCCCGCCAGGCGTCACGACACCGCGCGCCCCGGCGCGGCGAGAGGCGGCCACGACGCCTGTGGCAGCCTTCAGCACATGAAGAAGATCAACGTCGACGAGCTCGAGTTCGAGTACGACAGCGACGATCCCGAGACCTACCGGAGCGGGATGAAGCGGTTCGGCAAGCGCCTCGGAGCCAAGGCGACCGGCCTCAGCATCTACGAGCTCCCGCCCGGCCAGGCGATCTGCCCGTACCACTACGAGTACGCCGAGGAGGAGTGGCTGATCGTCCTCGAGGGCTCACCGACGCTGCGCACGCCCGACGGCACTCAGCCGCTCGCGCCGAACGACGTCGCGGTCTTCGAGACGGGCCCGACCGGCGCCCACAAGGTCACCAACGAGACGGACTCGACGGTGCGCGTGATGATGTTCTCGGAGGTCCGCCACCCCGCCGCGACCGTCTACCCCGACAGCGACAAGATCGGGCTCTGGACCGGCAACCCGGACGACGACGCGATGGTCCCGCGCAGCGCGAGGGTCCCCTACTTCCACGGTGAGCCGGGCGCGTAGGAGCTAGTACTCGATCCCGGCCTCGTCGAGCCAGTTCGCGACGTTGGCCGGCGGCTGCCCGTCGTACTCGGCCCGCACGGCGAGCCGCACGACGTCGTCCGGGTCGTCGTCGACCTCGTCGCGCCGGAACGCGAGGTAGACGGCGACGGCGCGGGCGATCTGCACCGCCGGCGCCTCCTCCTGCGGATCGATCATGCCGGCGACCTCGGCCATCCGGGTGTCGAAGTCCTCGACGGCGGTCACGGGCACGTCGGCGTCCTCGAGGCGGCGGAGGAGGTCGGTGACGTCGTCGTCGGCGCCGTCGGGGTCGACGATCTCGGCGGCACGGTGGACGACCTGGGAAACGGTGACTGGTTCTGGCTCTGTCGGCATCGGGATCGGCCTACCCGCCCGTTCGGCCGCGCGACACCTCGCGATGCCGTCCGGAGGGGGACGTACCATACGAACATGTGTTCGACAGCCCTCATCGAGAAGCCGCTCGAGGCCCTCGAGCGGGAGATCACCCAGCTGGCCTCCGAGATCCATGCGGCGACGTGCCGCTGGCTCGGGCTGATCGCGGAGTTCGACCGCCGGGAGGGCTGGGCGGGGTGGGGCTTCGGCACATGCGCGCAGTGGGTCTCGTGGCGCTGCGGGATCGCACCGGTCGCCGCCCGGGAGCACGTCCGCGTCGCTCGCAGGCTGGCCGAGCTGCCGCTGATACGGGAAGCCTTCGCGGCCGGGCGCCTGAGCTTCTCGAAGGTGCGGGCGCTGACGCGCGTGGGCGAGGTGGTCGAGGAGGCCGAGCTGCTCTCGCTCGCCCGCCACGCCACGGCCGCGCAGCTCGAGCGGCTGGTGCGCGGCTACCGGCGGGTGGAGGCGGTCGAGCGCGCCGCGGCCGGCGGCTCGCCCGAGCGGTGGCTGGACTGGAGCTACGACGACGACGGCTCGCTGCTGCTGAGAGCGCGGCTCGCGCCGGAGGAGGGCGCGGTCGTGCTGGCGGCGCTGGACGCCGCCCGGCAGGGCGCTTCCGCGGAAGCGCCCGGCACGGGCCGGCCGCGGAGGCGACGAGGGCCGCCGCCGGTGATGGCGGCCGAGGAGCCGGCGCGGAGGATCACGAGGCCGATCGGCGCTTCCGCGGAAGCGCCGACGCTCGCCGAAGCCCGTGCCGACGGGCTGGTGCTGATGGCCGAGACGCTGCTCGCCGCCGGGCCGACGAGCCGGCCGAACGGCGATCGCTTCCAGGTCGTCGTGCACGTCGACGCGCCCGCGCTCGGGGGTGACGACGACGCCCGCTGCGAGCTTGCCGACGGCGCACCGCTGGCCGCGCGGACGGCGCAGCGCATCGCGTGCGACGCCGCGATCGTGGCGATGGCGCGCCGCGGCGGGCGCGCCGTCGACGTCGGCCGCAAGACGCGCGCGATCCCGCCCGCTCTGCGGCGCGCGCTGGCCGCACGCGATCGCGGCTGCCGGTTCCCGGGCTGCGAGTGCCGCAGGGTCGACGCCCACCACATCGAGCACTGGGCCCGCGGCGGTCCGACGAACCTGGCGAACCTCGTCCAGCTGTGCCGGCGCCACCACCGGCTCCTGCACGAGGGCGGGTACCGCGTGGAGCGGCGAAGCGGCGGCGCGCTGGTCTTCCGCCGGCCTGACGGGCGGCGCATCCCTGCCTGTCCGGCGGCGCCCGCGCTCCGCGGTCCCGAGGCGCAGCGCCGCCGCAACCCGGACGGGCGGACACGCCCGCCGTGGGACGCCTGCGCGTCGCTGTCCGCCGGGGAGCGACTGGACCTCGACCTCGGCGTGGAGGCGCTGCTCGCAGCGGCCCCGCCGGGTCAGGGAGATCGCCCTGAACGGCCACCGGCACGCCGGTAGTGGTCTGGGCGGGCGCGAAGTGCGCCCGCCCGGCCGCGCCGCCTAGCCGAGAACCTGCGTCATGCGGCGCTCGATGGCGCCGCCGAGCGCGTCGCGGATCGGCCCCTCTTCGAAGCGCTGGACCAGCTCGGCCATGAAGCCCTCGATGACGAGGCGCTTCGAGACGCCCTCGGACAGGCCGCGCGAGCGCAGGTAGAAGAGCTGGTCCGGGTCGATCTGGGCGATCGCCGCCGCGTGGGTGCAGCGGACGTCGTTGGCCAGGATCTCGAGGCCCGGGATGGCGTCCGCGTGGGCACGCTTGGACAGCAGCAGGTTGCGGCAGTCCTGGAACGCGTCGGTCTGCTGGGCGCCCGGGTCGACCTTGATCATCCCGCGCCAGACGGCCGACGAGCGTTCGGAGAGGATGCCGCGGAACGCGAGGTCGGAGCGCGTGTTGGCCGCGCCGTGCTCCTGCGTGGTGTCGAAGTCCAGGTGCTGGCGCGCGTGCGGCGCGTAGGCGCCGGTGACCGTGGCCTGGGAGCCCTCGCCCGCGAGCAGCGTCTCCATGCGCATCCTGCCGCGGGAGGAGCCGAACGCGACCGCCGCCCAGTCGAGCGAGCCGTCGCGGGCGACCTCGGCCCGCTGGGTGCCGAAGATCCAGGACTTCTCGTTCATGTCCTGGCCGCAGACGTAGCGCAGCCGCGCGTTCTGGCCGACGACGAGCTCGACGACCGTGTTGAGCAGCCCCTCGCCGTCCTCGGAGCCGGACAGGAACTGCTCCCAGACCTCGGCCTCGGCGCCCTCGTCCAGCACGATCAGCGTGCGCCGGTTCAGCGCCACGCCGGCGGCGTCGGAGATCGCGGTCAGCAGGATCGGCGCGTCGACGCGCACGCCGCGCGGCACGTAGACGAACGCGCCGCCCGTCCACGTGGCGTCGTTGGCCGCGGTGAAGACGTCCTGGTCGCCGGCGACGATCGTGCCGAGGTGCGGCTCGACCAGCTCGGGATGGCGCTCGACGGCGACCGACAGCGGCAGGACGACCGGACCGTCCTCGACGGCCTCCGGCGTCTCCACCACACGCCCGTCGACCTGGCCGAGCGTCACGGCGCCCTCGGGCGCCTCCAGCAGCGTCTCCACGCGATCGACGGCGGAGGCGTCGCCCTCACCGGGCGCGGCGGGCGCGAAGTCGTCCAGCGCGAACGAGCCGAGCGAGGTGAACTCCCACCCGGCGTCGCCCTTGAAGCGGGGAAGGTCGAGCGACCGGACCAGCTCCGCGGCACGCGAACGGCGCGCCGCGAGCCACTCCGGCTCGCGGACCGCGGCAAGCTCAGCCAATGGAGCCCTCCATCTGGAGCTCGATCAGCCGGTTCATCTCGACCGCGTACTCCATCGGGAGCTCCTTGACGATCGGCTCGATGAACCCGTTGACGATCAGCTTGCCGGCCTCGTCCTCGGGGATGCCGCGGCTCATCAGGTAGAAGAGCTGCTCCTCGCCGATCTTGGAGACGGAGGCCTCGTGGCCGACGTCGACGTCGTCCTCGCCGATCCGGATCGTCGGGTAGGTGTCAGAGCGCGAGTGCTCGTCGAGCAGCAGCGCGTCGCAGACCACCTTGGACTTCGAGCCGTGCGCGCCCTTGGCGACCTCGAGCAGGCCGCGGTAGGAGGAGCGCCCGCCGTCCTTGGAGATCGACTTGGCGAAGATGTTCGAGGTCGTGTTCGGCGCCGCGTGGACGATCTTGGCGCCCGCGTCCTGGTGCTGGCCCTTGCCGGCGAACGCGATCGAGAGCACCTCGCCGTGCGCCCGCTCGCCCATCAGGTAGACGCTCGGGTACTTCATCGTGAGCTTCGAGCCGAGGTTGCAGTCGACCCACTCGACGGTGGCGTCGGTCTGCGCGATGGCGCGCTTGGTCACGAGGTTGAAGACGTTCTGCGACCAGTTCTGCACGGTCGTGTAGCGGATCCGCGCGCCCGGCTTGGCGATCAGCTCGACGACCGCGGAGTGCAGCGAGTCGGACGTCCACACCGGCGCCGTGCAGCCCTCGACGTAGTGCACGTGCGAGCCCTCGTCGGCGATGATCAGCGTCCGCTCGAACTGGCCCATGTTCTCGGTGTTGATGCGGAAGTAGGCCTGGAGCGGCATCTCGACGTGCACGCCCGGCGGCACGTAGACGAACGAGCCGCCCGACCACACGGCGCTGTTCAGAGCGGCGAGCTTGTTGTCGTTGGCCGGGATGACGCTCGCGAAGTACTCGCGGACGATGTCCTCGTGCTCGCGCAGCCCCGAGTCCATGTCCATGAACACGACGCCCTGCTTCTCGAGGTCCTCGCGCACCTGGTGGTAGACGACCTCGGACTCGTACTGCGCGCCGACGCCGGCGAGGAACTTCCGCTCGGCCTCGGGGATGCCAAGGCGGTCGAACGTGTTCTTGATGTCATCCGGGACGTCGTCCCACGTGCGCGAGGACTTCTCGGAGGCGCGGACGAAGTAGTGGATGTTGTCGTAGTCGACCTCGGCCAGCATCGGCGAGCCCCAGGTCGGCTGCGGCCGCGAGAGGAAGTGCTCGAGCGCCTTCAGGCGGAAGTCGCGCATCCACTGCGGCTCGTTCTTGAACTCGGAGATCTGGGCGACCAGCTCGCGCGAGAGGCCCTTCGGGGCCTTGAAGGCGTAACCGGTCTCCGGATCGTGGAATCCGAACTTCTCCTTGTAGTCAGCGTTGATGCCGATCAGCGCCTGCTGCTCGGCGATCACCTCGGGGGTGGCCATGAGTCAGTCGACCTCCAGCTTGATGACGCCGTCCTCCACGGACACGGGGAAGATGTCCACGGGCACGTACGCAGGCAGTGTCAGGGGCTTTCCGGTGCGAAGGTCGAAGAGCGAGCCGTGGCGCGGGCACTCGACTGCGCACCGCTCCTCGTCGAGCGTCCCCTCGACGAGCTCTCCGTTGTCGTGCGAGCAGCGGTCCTCGATCGCGTAGAACGCGCCGTTGCAGTTGAAGACGCCGATCTCGAGATCGTCCCACTCGACGAGCTTGTGCTCGCCGGGCGGCAGGTCGTCGACGCGGCAGATGTCGATCACAGGGCTCAAATCAGACCTTCGAAGTAGGTATTGCAGTCTAGCGAGCGCGGGTAGGGATCGGCCGTGGTCGACGTGTTCACGCTCGAGGACGGCGCGCAGCCCGCCGAGGCGGTCGCCGAGCGCCTGATCGCCTGGCTCGGCGAGGCCTCGCGGACCCTGGACCTCGCACTCTACGACGTGCGCCTGCCCGGCCCGGTCGGGGACTCGGTGGCGGACGCCCTGCGGGCCGCGATGGGCCGCGGCGTGCAGGTGCGGATCGCCTACAACGACGAGACGCCGGGCCCGGACGAGCGCCCGTTCGAGCCACCGCCGCCGAGCACCCGGCCGCACGTGCTCGAGCAGCTCGGCGCGCGCCTGGAGGGCATCCCGGGGTGGCGCGACCTGATGCACCACAAGTACGTGGTCCGCGACGAGTCGGCGGTCTGGACCGGCTCGACGAACTGGACGCTCGACTCGTGGACGCGCCAGGAGAACGTGCTGGCCACGATCGCCGACCCGGCCGTGGCGGCCGCCTACGCGAGCGACTTCGCGCAGCTGTGGGACACGGGCACGGTGGGCGCGAGCGGGAACTTCGACACGCCGGCCGGGAACGGCGTGCGGCCGTGGTTCACGCCCGGGCGCGGCCGCGCGCTGTCGCACCGGATCGCGGCGCGGATCGCGGCGGCACGGCGCCGCGTGCGGATCGCGACGCCGCTGGTCACCGCTGCCCCCATCCTCGCCGCGCTCAACGAGGCGATCGCGGAGGAGCGGGTCGACATCGCCGGCGTCTGCGACGCGACGCAGACGCGCCAGGTCTTCCGGCAGTGGTCGAAGAACCCGCGCTCGCGCTGGAAGGCGCCGCTGCTGGTCAGCGCGCTCGAGGCGTTCAGCGGCAAGCCGTCGACGCCGTATGCGCCCGGCTCGCTCCACGACTTCATGCACGCGAAGGTCTGCGTCGCCGACGACGTCGTCTTCCTCGGCTCGTTCAACCTCTCGCGATCCGGCGAGGAGAACGCCGAGAACGTGCTCGAGATCGACGACGGGGCGCTCGCCGAGCGCCTCGCCGCCTGGATCGACCACTTGAGAGTGCGTTACCCGGCCGGGATCTGACGACTGTTCCGCGGCCTCGCGGGGGGAGAATGAGGTGGTGATCGCGGATCGCCACACGGGCGCCCTGCTCCTCGCAGCGGGCTGCCTCCCGTTCGCCGCCGGGGCGCTGCTCGCGCCGCCGGCCGAGAGCGGCCTCGGGCTGCCGTGCCCCTTCCGCGAGCTGACCGGCGTGCCCTGCCCGCTCTGCGGCGCCACCCGCGCGTTCACGCTGGCCGCCCGCGGAGACGCCGCGATGTGGCAGTACAACGCCGCGTGGGTGGTCCTTGCGATCGGGGCGATCGCCGTCGGCGCCGTCGCGCTCGCCCGCCGCGCGCGGCCGCGGCTCAGCCTGGCCCCGGCGCTCGTCCTGCTCGTGGCGATCCCCTGGATCTACGCGCTCGCGCACCGCGCGACGATCGCGGGGAGCTAGCGCAGATGCGAGATCAGCACCGCCGGCGCGCCGGTCCCCGGCGAGCTCGACTCGTCGTCGCCGACCGCCAGCCCCAGGATCACCAGGCCGATGAACGCCGCCACGAGCGCGACGCCCACCCAGCCGAGCACGATCCCCGCCGTCGCGTTGCCGCGGCCGGTCATCTGCCCGCCCGAGTTGTCGATCTCGCGCCGCGCCTGGTAGCCGAACACGAGCGCGAGCACGGAGCAGATCAGCGGGCACAGGAACAGCCCGAGGATGCCGAGCACCAGCGCGGCGGTCGACTTGCCGCTCGTCTCCTGGCCCGTCCGGACCCAGCCGCCGTCCGGGGCGCGCCGCCAGTCACCGCCGGTCGGCCCGGCGGCGGGCTGCTGCTGCTCGGCGGGCTGCTGCCACGGCTGGTCGCCCGTGGGCTGCTGCCACGAGCTCTGCCAGCCGCTGGACTGCCAGCCGCCTTCGCCCTGCCCTTCCCTGTCCGGGGGCGTTCCCATGCCGCGCGGCGGGACCGTATCAGCGCGCGGGCGATCCGGAGCCGGTGAGCATGGCGTTCCACGACGAGACCCGCGGACCCGAGCTCGCCGCGCTGGCCGGTCTCGACGTCGGCGCGCTGGCGACCGAGGTGCGCGAGTCGCTCGCGCGCGAGGGGATCGGCTTCCAATCCGAGAACGGCGGCGGCGAGTTCCTGCTCGACCCGGTGCCGCGCGTGCTCGCCGCCGACGAGTGGGAGCGGCTCGAGGCCGGGCTCACCCAGCGCGTGCGCGCGCTGAACGCGTTCCTGGCCGACGCCTACGGCCCGCGCCGCGCCGTCGCCGAGGGCGTGGTGCCGGAGCGCGTGATCGACACGGCCGACGGCTACGAGCCGACGCTGGCCGGGCTGCGGCCGCCCGGGGACCTGTGGGTGGGCATCGCCGGCCTCGACCTCGTGCGCGACGGCGACGGCGAGCTGAAGGTGCTGGAGGACAACCTGACCACGCCGAGCGGCATCGCGTACGTCGTCGCCGCCCGCGGCGCGCTGCTGGCGCGGCTGCGCCCGGAGCAGCCGCCGCGGTCGCTCGATCCCGTCGTCGGACATGCTCGCCGCCACGCTGCGCTCGGCCGCGCCCGAGAGCGGCGAGCCGTCGATCGTCGTGCTCACCGACGGGCCGGACAACAGCGCCGCGTGGGAGCACGCGTGGCTCGCGCGCGCGCTCGACGTGCCGCTCGTCCTGCCGGGCGACCTCCGCACCAGCGGCGACCGGCTGCTGCACCGCGGCGAGCCGGTCGACGTCGTCTACCGCCGCACCGACGCCGACCGAGTCGACACCGACGTCGGCGCCCTCCTCCTCCCGCCGCTGCGCGCCGGCACGCTCGGCGTCGTCAACGCGTTCGGCACGATGGTCGCCGACGACAAGCTCGCGCACGCCTACGTCGAGGACATGGTGCGCTTCTTCCTGGGCGAGGAGCCGCTGCTGCGCTCGGTCGAGACGTTCGACCTGGGCCGCCCGGAGGTCCTCGAGCGCGCGCTCGACCAGCTCGGCGACCTCGTCGTGAAGCCGCGCAACGGCTACGGCGGGCGCGGCATCGTGATCTGCCCGCACGCCGAGCGCGAGGACGTCGAGGCGGTACGCGAGCGGATCGTCGCGGCCCCGCACGACTTCGTCGCCCAACCGCTCGTCGAGATCTCCCTGCACCCGACCGTGATCGACGGAGCGCTCTGCCCGCGCCACGTCGATTTGCGACCCTTCGTGTTCCTGCGCGCCTCCGGAGAGGCCGCGGTCATGCCGGGCGGGCTCACCCGCGTGGCGTTCGAGGAGGGCGCGATGGTGGTCAACTCCACGCAGGACGGCGGCGCGAAGGACACGTGGGTGCTGCCGTGAGGGTCCCCGCCTGGGCCGACTGGAACCCCGACGCCGCGGCGAGCCCGTGGACGGTCGGGATCGAGGAGGAGGTGATGCTCCTCGACCCGGTGACGTGGCTGCCCGCCTCGCGCTCGGAGGAGGTGCTCGCCGCGCTCGACCCGCGGATCGCCGAGCACACGGCGGCGGAGACGCACGGCTCGGCGGTCGAGCTGGCCACCGAGCCGCACGCGACCGTGGCCGACGCCGTCGCCCAGCTCGCGCGCCTGCGCGGCGGCCTCGCCTCGAGCCTCGACACGCTGGGGCTGGCGGCCGCGGCGGCCGGCACCCATCCGCTGGCCAGGTGGGAGGAGACGGAGGTCTCGCCCGGCGCCCGCTACCAGTTCCTCTACGCGTCGATGCGCGAGCTGGCCCGCCGCGAGCCGACCTTCGCGCTGCACGTGCACGTCGCCGTGCCGGACGGCGAGAGCGCGCTGCGGGCGCTGAACGGCGTCCGCGAGCAGCTTCCGCTGCTGCTGGCCCTGTCGGCCAACTCGCCGTTCTGGCAGGGCCGCGACAGCGGCCTCGCGTCGGCGCGCATCCCGGTCTTCCAGGCCTTCCCGCGCACGGGCGCGCCGCGCGCGTTCGACTCCTACCACGCCTACGTCGAGGCGGTCGACGTGCTGCTGCGCTGCGACGCGATCCCCGAGCCGACGTTCCTGTGGTGGGACGCCCGCCTCCAGCCGCGGTTCGGGACCGTCGAGGTGCGGATCATGGACGCGCAGACGCGGGTGCGCGACACCGCCGCGCTGGCGGCGCTCGTGCAGTGCCTGGTGCGCCACGAGGCGCTCGACGATGGGCCGCGGGCACCTGCCACCGCGCCGGAGATCGTGGAGGAGAACCGCTTCCTGGCCGCGCGCGACGGCGTCCGCGCCGAGCTGGTCGTGCCCGCGCTCGGCGCCCGCGTGCCGGTCGGCGAGCTGCTGCCGGCGCTGCTCGCCGACTGCGCGCCCGAGGCGCGCGCGCTCGGCTGCGAGGCGGAGCTGGCGTCGGTCGCCGCGCTGTACCGGAGGACGGGCGAGTCGCGCCAGCGCGTGGTGGCCGCGCGGCCCGGCGGCCTGCTCGCCGTGCTCCAGGCGCTCCACGGCGAGTTCGCGAGCTCCCAGCCCGCGACGGTCTAGGACTCCCAGCCGGCGGCGTGGCCGAGGCCGGCGCTCTTGAGCACCTTCAGGCTCAGCAGCGCGCACTTCATGCGGGTCGCGGAGATGTCGATCCCCAGCAGGTCGAGCACGAACGAGCGGTCCAGCTTCAGCAGCTCGGACACCGGCATCCCGACGATCTCGTCGGAGGCCATCGAGGCCGACGCCTGCGAGATCGCGCAGCCGTGGCCGGAGAAGCGCACGTCGGTGATCCGCTCGTCCTCGCCGACGCTTGAGCTGCACCTTCAGCTCGTCGCCGCAGAGCGGGTTGTAGTCCTCGAACTCGAGGTCCGGGTCGTCGAGTCGGTCGCCCCAGTTACGCGGCTGCTTGTAGTGCTCGAGGATCTGCTCGCGGTAGAGGTCGTCCATCAGGCAAACACGCTACGAACGCGCTCGAGGCCCTCGACCAGCCGGTCGACGTCGTCGCGCGTGGAGTGCACGGCGAACGACGCGCGCGAGCTGGCGGGCACGCCGAGGCGGCGCATCAGCGGCTGGGCGCAGTGGTGGCCGGCGCGCACGCACACGCCCTCGCGGCCGAGGATCTCGGCCACGTCGTGCGGGTGGACGCCCTCGAAGACGAACGAGCAGACGGTCCCGCGGTGCTCGAGGTCGAGCGGGCCGTGGAGCGTGAGCCCGGGGACCTCGAGCAGCCGCTCGACCGCGTAGCCGACGACGTCGCGCGAGTGCTCCCAGACGGCCTCCATGCCGAGCCGGCCGAGGTACTCGACGGCGGCGCCGAGGCCGATCGCCTCGGCCACCGGCATCGTGCCGGCCTCGAAGCGCGCGGGCGGCTCCGCCCAGGACGACTCGAAGTCGCCCACGCGGGAGATCATGTGCCCGCCGCCGAGGAACGGCGGCATCGCCTCCAGCAGCTCGCGGCGGCCGTGCAGGACGCCGATCCCGGTCGGCCCGTAGGCCTTGTGGCCGGTCCAGGCGTAGAAGTCGGCGCCCAGCGCCGCGACGTCGAGCGGCAGGTGCGGCGCGGCCTGCGCGCCGTCGACCATCACCACGGCGCCGGCGGCGTGCGCGCGCTCGGCGATGTCGGCGATCGGGTTGACCGTGCCGAGCACGTTGGAGACGTGCGTGACGGCGACCAGCTTCGGGCCGCCGGGCGAGCAGCGCGTCGAGCGCGCCGAGGTCGAGCAGGCCCGCGTCCGTGACCGGCACGTAGGCCATCTCGGCGCCCGTCTCCGCGCACAGCAGCTGCCACGGCACGAGGTTGGAGTGGTGCTCCATCTGCGTGACGACCACGAGGTCGCCCGCGCCGACGTTGGCGCGGCCCCACGAGTAGGCGACGAGGTTCATCGCCTCGGTCGCGTTGCGCGTGAAGACGGTCTCCCTCGGCGTCGAGCCGGCGAACGCCGCGACGCGCGTCGCGCGCGCCCTCGTAGGCCTCCGTCGCGCGCGCCGCCAGCGGGTAGACGCCGCGGTGGATCGACGCGCGGTACTCGTTGTAGTACTCGTCCATCGCCTCGATCACCGGCCGCGCCGTCTGCGCCGTCGCGGCCGAGTCGAGGTACGTCAGGCCCTCCTGCGCCAGGACGGGGAAGTCGGCGGAGGCGGGCGTCGCCAGGGTCATGCGGCCGCGGCGACCTCGTCGCGGATCCAGCCGTAGCCGCGCTTCTCGAGCTGCTCGACGAGCTCCGGGCCGCCCTCCTTGACGATCCGGCCCTCGAACATGATGTGCACGAACTCGGGCTTCACGAGGTGCAGGATGCGCTGGTAGTGGGTGATGATCAGCGCGCCCATGCCCGTCGCGCTCCGCGACGGTGTTGACGCCGTGCGAGACGGTGTTCAGCGCGTCGATGTCGAGGCCGGAGTCGGTCTCGTCGAGCACGGCCAGCGCGGGCTCCTGGAGCGCGAGCTGGAGGATCTCCATGCGCTTCTTCTCGCCGCCGGAGAAGCCGTCGTTGATGTAGCGCGACGAGAACTCCTTCGGCACGTGCGTGAGCTCCATCGCGGCCTCGACCGTCTTGCGGAAGTCCTTGAGGCTGACCGGCTGCTCGCCGCGCGCCTCGCGGTGGGCGTTCATGACCATGCGCAGGTACTTGGCGGTGGTCACGCCGGGGATGGCGACGGGGTACTGGAACGCCATGAACAGGCCGGCGCGGGCGCGCTCGTCCGGATCGGCCTCCGTGATCTCCTCGCCGTTGAAGAGGATCTGGCCCTCGGTCACCTCCAGGCCGGGATGACCCATGACCGCGTTGGCCAGCGTGGACTTGCCCGAGCCGTTCGGGCCCATCAGGGCGTGGATCTCTCCGGAGCGGACGTGGAGGTCCACCCCCTTGAGGATCTGCTTGTCACCCGCGGTGACGTGCAGGTTCTTGATCTCGAGGTCAGCCATGGATCTCCAAGTGGGTGTCGTGAGTCGGATGCGAGCCCGCGAACTCGACGAGCTCGGCCAGGGTGGTGCGCTGCAGCGACTTGATGACGCCCATCTGGACGCGCGTCCAGAGCAGCTTGGTGGCGCAGTGCTCGCCGTCGGTGAGGTGCGAGCACTGGACGCGGGCGTCGCGGTCGTCGACGAAGCAGTCCATCGGCGCGATCGCGCCCTCGAGCGCGAGGACGACCGCGTCCATCGTGATCTCCTCGGGCGCGGCGGCGAGCACGTAGCCGCCGTGGGCGCCGCGCGTGGCGGAGATCAGGCCGGCCTTCTTGAGCAGCGCGGCGATCCGCTCGAGGTACGCGAGCGGCAGGTTCTCGGCGGCGGCCACCGCCTTCAGGCTCACGGGCGCCTGCCCGCCCTGGATGCCGAGCTGGATCAGGAGCCGGACGCCGTATTCCGCCTTCGTCGTGAAGATCATCTCGGCGCTAAAGCCTACCAACGCGGTAGGAGTTGCTCCGCACCCAGCTTGGCCTGCGGGAGCAGGATCGGCTCGACCCCCTCGCCGAGCGCGGCGCGCGCCAGCGCGCGCCCGAGCGCGGGCGCGTGCTTGAAGAGGTTGTTGCCGGCGGCGAAGAGCAGCCCGCCGGCCTCCCACACGGCGAGGCCGTCCGGGTCCCACGGCAGCTCGGTGACCCAGCAGTGGCGCGCCTCGTACGGCTCCGGCTCGAGGCCCGGCAGCGCGCGGGCCACGTAGGCGGCGACGCGCTCGGCCGCCGCCGCCAGCCCGGCCACGTCGAGCAGGCTCCCGTCCTCGTGGACCGGCGTGTCGTCCAAGCCCGACCGCGTACGCCGCGTTGCCGGGCAGCGGGTCGCCGTACGCGCCGGCGTCGGAGTCGAGCAGGCACGCGAGCAGCTCCGGCGGCTCGCCGCGGACGCGGAACGCGAGCCGCACGTGCGCCGACTGGCGCACCGGCAGCGGCAGCCCCGCGCCGCGCGCCAGCGAGGCGGTCCCGCGGCCCGCGCAGACGACGACGCGGCCGTGCTCGGCCACGCCGCCGCCCGCGCGCAGCTCGACGGTCCCGGCGCCGGTCGGGCGGAGCGAGATGACCTCGTCGTGGACGAGCGCGTCTTCCAGCGCGCCGGTCAGCGCGGCGATCGTCGGCGCGGGTGCGGATCACGCCGCCGTCCTCGTCGAGCACGGCCGGCCCGTCGTGGCGCGCGAGCAGCGGGAGCCGCTCGGCGACCTCGTCGGGCCCGATCTCCCGCGCGCGCACGCCGGCGTCGCGCAGGTGCTCGAGCCGCCGCAGGTGCGCGGCGCCGAGGCCGACGACGCCGTCGCGCGACAGCAGCTCCTCGCCGAAGCGCTCCTCCCAGTCGCGCCAGGCGGTGCGCGCCTCGCAGGCGAGTCCCACCAGCCGGCGGTCGCGGTGCGCGTGGCGGAAGATCCGCGAGTCGCCGCCCGACTGGCCGTTGCCGGGCACGCCGCGCTCGTACACGGCCACCGAGGCGCCGCGCTCGGCCAGCGCGTACGCGGTCGCGAGGCCGACGATCCCGGCCCCGACCACCGCGACGTCCGCGCCGGCCTGCACCTACTCGACGTGCCGCGACGTGATCAGCCGGGCGCCGCGGCCGTGGGTGAGGAAGCTGAACGTCCAGCGCAGGAGGACGAGCAGCCGGTTCTGGAACCCGATCAGGTAGAAGAGGTGGATCATCAGCCACATGACCCACGCCGGGAAGCCGCTCATCTTGATCACGTGGAGGTCGGCGACCGCGCGGGCGCGGCCGATCGTGGCGAGGTTGCCCTTGTCGCGATAGTGGAACGGCGCCGTCCTGCGACCCGTTCGAGCCGGTCGCGCACCAGCCGGGCGGCGTAGCGGCCCATCTGCATCGCCACCGGCGCCACGCCCGGCAGCTCGCCCTCGCCGCGCACCACGACCATGTCGCCGAGGGCGATCACCTCCGGGTGGCCGTGCAGCGTCAGGTCGGGCTGGACGAACACCCGGCCGACCTTGTCCTGCGTCTCGCCGGCGGCCTGCGCCAGCAGCGTGGCGAGCGACGAGGCCCGGACGCCGGCCGCCCAGATCACGGTCTTCGTCGCCACGCGCGACTCGCCTTCGGCTGTCTTCACGACCACGCCGCCGGCGTCGACGTCCGTGACCAGGTGGTCGACGAGCGGGGTCACGCCCATCTTCTCGAGCGAGCGGAACGCGCGCTGCGAGAGCTTCGGCGGGAAGCCGGCGAGCACGCGCTCGCCCGCCTCGATCAACAGCACCCGCGCCTTCGACGTGTCGACGTGGCGGAAGTCGCGGCGCGTGTCACGGACGATCTCGGCGATCTGGCCGGCCATCTCGACGCCCGTCGGCCCCGCGCCGACGACCGCGAACGTGAGCAGCGCAGGCCCGGGCCTCCTCGTCGGTCTCCAGCTCGGCGGTCTCGAGCGCTTGGAGGATGTGCGCGCGGATGTTGAGCGCGCCCTCGAGCGACTTCAGCTCGGGCGCCGGCTCGCGCCACTCGTCGTGGCCGAAGTAGTTGTACGCGGAGCCGCCTGCGGCGATCAGCGTGTCGTAGCCGAACGTGCGGTCGCCGGCCGGCGTGCGGACGGCGAGCTCGCGGGCGGCCATGTCCACCCCGGTGACCTCGCCGAGGACGACCTCGACGTTGCGGCGCCTGCGGAAGATCGCCCGCAGCGGGTAGCAGACCTCGCCGGCGGAGAGCGCGCCCGTCGCGACCTGGTACGCGAGCGGCTGGAAGAGGTGGAAGTTGCGGCGGTCGATCAGCGTGATCTCCACCTCCGCGCTGTGGAGGTGCAGCGCCGCCTGGAGCCCGCCGAAGCCGCCGCCCACGATCGCCACGCGGTGCATGGCCGCCAGACTAGGCGATGTAGAGTCGCCGGCCATGGACGAGGCCACCGCGACGTACGGCGTGACCTCGATGGTCGCCCCGCTGCGGCGGGTGCTCGTGCGGCGGCCGGCGACCTCCGGCGACTGGCTCGGCGCGGGCTGGCGGGTGCCGGACCCGGTGGCGCTCGAGCGCCAGCACGAGGCGTTCTGCGAGCTGCTCGCCGGCCTCGGGGCGCAGGTCGAGGTGGCGCCCGCGCTCGAGGGCCAGGTGGACTCGGTGTACATGCACGACCCGCTGCTGGTGACGGCGCGCGGCGGGATCCCGCTGCGGATGCGCAAGCCGGCACGGGCCCGCGAGCCTCTTCACGCGCGCGAGGAGCTCGAGCGCCTCGGCGTGCCGGTCGTCGCCGAGCTGCCCGAGGGCGCCTACGCGGACGGCGGCGACCGCTTCTGGATCGACGACTCGCTGATGGCGATCGGCCTCTCCTACCGGACGAACCGCGCGGGCGCGCGGGCGGTGGCGGCGATCGCGGAGGCCGAGGGCGTGGCGGTCGAGCCGTACGACATGGCCCACGACCTCGGGCCCGACCACGTCCTGCACCTCCAGTCGTTCGTGTCCGCCGTGACGGAGGACCTGTGCGTGGTCTTCGAGCCGCTCGCGCCGGTGCGGTTCCTCCAGGACCTGCGCGAGCGCGGCTTCGACCGGATCGCGATCGACCGCGCCTCCTACGAGCTCATGGGCTGCAACATCCTCGCCGTCCGCCCCGGCGTCGTGGTCATGGTCGACGGCGTCCCCGCCGTGCGGCGCGAGCTGGAGCGGCGCGGGGTCGAGGTCCACGTCTACGACGGCTCGGAGCTCTCGCTCAAGGGCGACGGCGGCCCGACCTGCCTCACCGCGCCGCTGCTGCGCGGGTAGCGGTTCTCGCTCACTCCGCGCGGCGGACGAGCGGCAGCCGGCCGGGCGTGAACAGCGCGGCGACGAGCACGGCGAGCAGCGGGACGGCGACGCCCGTGACGGCGAGGTTGGCCCACGGGATCACGAAGTCGGGCGAGCCGGTCGTGGCGCGCGCGGTGAACGCGACGAACACGCCGAGCGCGACGCCGAGCGCGCAGCCCAGCCCCGCGATCAGCAGCGCCTGGCTGCCGGCGAGCGCGCGGCGGCGCCGCGGGTCGGCGCCGACCGCCGCCAGCGTGGCGAGGTCGCCGCGGCCCTCGGCGGCGGAGAGGGCGACGGAGATCGCGACGCCGACGAGCGTCACGAACGCGGCGATCGCGGCGACGATCAGCAGGATCGCGTCGTCGGCGGCCTCCGGGCCGAGCTCCACGTAGGCGAACACGCCGGCGCCCTCCGCGGCGGCGATCGCGGTGTCGACGTCGTCCGGCGTCGCGGCCGTCGAGTACGAGACGAGCGCGCCGGCCTCGGCGATCTCCCAGCCGCGCGAGCGCGCGACGCTCCGCGGCACGAGCGCCGAGGGCAGCCCGGTGTAGGCGACGTCGCGCGCCGCGAGATGCCCCGGCAGGCGGGCCTCGCGCGGCACGTCGCGCCGCTCGTCCCAGCCGACCTCGACGATGACCATGCCCTTCGCGTCGAGGTGGCGCCGGTTGAACACGAGCACGCGCCCGGCGGCGAGCGCGGCGCGCGCCGCGGCGTCCAGCGGCGCGCCGGCCACCACGCGGTCGGACGCCTCGTCCGCGGCGATCGCCAGCTGCCCCGTGCCGGCGTTCACCGCCGGGCATTCGCCGGCCGGGTCGCAATCGGCCGCGACGTCGCGCACCCACATCGCGCGGGCCTGGGCGACGGGCATGTCGTCGGGCACCTCCTCGCCCGGCTCGAGCGGGCGGATCGGCACGCGCACCTCGTGCACGCGCGCGTCCGGCAGCTCGGCGGCGGCGAGCGCGGCGCCGCGCGCGGCGGCTCCCGGCTCCGCCGCGTCGACGCCCATCACGCCCGGCGGGACGGCCGGGACGCGCTGGAGGTCGTCGGCGTGGAACCGGCCCGCGAGCAGCAGCGCCAGCACGACCGAGCCGGCGACCGCGACCGCGATCGCGCTCGTCGCCGGCCCCGTGCGGTGCCGGTGGCGGGCGGCGTCGCGCACCGCGAGCCGCACGGAGACGGGCAGGCGCGCGCCCGCGCGCGCGAGCCGGCCGATCAGCGCCGGCGCCAGCAGCACGAGCCCCGCGATCGCGATCGTCGCGCCGCCGAGGATCAGCGCGAGCGGCCCGGTCGGGCTCGGCGCCGAGACCTGCGCGCCGGTCTCCTGCACCGTGGCGAGCACGCGCGTGTAGGCCGCGAAGTCGCCGGCGAGCAGCCGGTCGCCGGCCAGGCCGCACGCCGCGCCGGCGCCGATCAGCGCCAGGCCGGCCAGCGGCCCGCGCCGCCCGCGCGCGCCGCCGAGCGCGCGGAAGCGGCCGGACAGCGCGTCGACGGGCCGCATCCGCCCGGCACCGATCGCCGGCACGAGCGCCGCGGCCAGGCCGGAGAGCACGCCCACCAGCGCCGCGCCGCCGACCTCCAGCGGGCCGAACGTCCACGACGTGATCTCCGCGTCGTCGAGGTTCTCCCATATCGGGCTCGAGCCCGAACGCCAGCACGAAGCCCGCCGCCACGCCGGCGGCGGCGCCGAGCGCGCCCAGCACGAGCCCCTGCGCGAGCACGATCCGGCGCACGTCGCGCGCGCTGCCGCCCGCGGCGGCGACGAGGCCGAGCGCGCGCGTCTGGCGCCGCGCGCCGACCGCGAACGCCGTGCCGGCGAGCAGGACGACCTCGAGCAGGCCGATGCCGACGATCACGGCGACGAGCCCGGCGGCCCGCAGGTCGTCGGAGCTCACCTGCGGACCGCCGGGGGCGCCGCCGTAGCGGTCGGGGTCGAGCACGGCGCCGCGCGGGATCACCGCGACGCCGCGCGCCGCGAGCGGCGCCAGCAGCGCGTCGGCCGACGCGCCGCGCGGGAGGTCGGCGAGGTAGACGCGCTCCTCCTGGCCGTGCGACTGATGCGTCCCGGAGCGGTAGAGGGCCGAGCCGGCGTTCGCGAACAGCTGCTCGCAGTCGAGGCAGAACGGCATGCGGGCCACGCCGGTCACCGCCGCGGTGGGGCCGTCCACCGCCCGGACCGCCGCGCCGGTCCGCAGCCGGCCGTCGCCGTCGAGCAGCCCGAGCCGCTCGCCCAGCGCGCGCGTGACGAGCGCCTCGTCCGGCGCGGTGGGCGCTCTGCCGGATGCGACGCGGACCTCGTGCCGGTGCAGCGGCTCGCGCGGGTCCGCGGTCGTGACCATCGTGCGGACGATGCGGTCGCCGCGCTCGAGCCGCACCTCGCTCGCGACCGGCTGCGGCACGAGCCGCGTGCCCGCGGGCACCAGGGCGGCGGCGTCGACTCGCGCCGCGTCGCGCTCGGGATCCGCGCCGGCGGGCGGCCGGTAGTCCCACGGCGAGCCGGCCGGGAGCTGGAGCCGCGCGTACGGCGTGACGCGAAGGAGCGCGTCCGCGCTTCCCATCGCGCGCTGCGCCTCGCGCCCGGGCGCGGACAGCGTCCGGGCGAGGACGTCGGCCAGCGTGGCGCCGGCCACGGGCACCGCCACGAGCGCGGCGATGAGCGCCGAGCGCCCGGCGCTCCGGCGAACCCCGCGGCGCGCGATCCGCAGCGCCGGCCGCCAGCCGCTCACCGCGGCGCGCTCCCAAGCAGGCCGCTCACCGCGGCGCGCCCCCGAGCAGCGCCTCGGCGGGCGTCGCCACGCCGGTCTCGTCGACCATCACGCCGTCGCGCAGGAACACGACGCGGTCCGCCCACGCGGCGTGGCGCGCCTCGTGCGTGACGAGGACGCCGGACGCTCCGGCGTCGCAGCGGGCGCGCAGCAGCCGCAGGACCCGCTCGCCGGTGCGGCTGTCGAGCGCGCCGGTCGGCTCGTCGGCGAGGATCAGCCGCCGCGGGCCGACGACCGCGCGGGCGATCGCGATCCGCTGCTGCTGGCCGCCGGACAGCTCGTCCGGGAAGCGGTCGGCGACGTCGGCGAGACCGACCTCCTCGAGCGCGACGAGCGCGTCGCGGCGCGCCTCGCGCCCGCCGGCGCCGTCCAGCTCGCGCGGGAGCGCGACGTTCTCCGCGGCGGTCAGCGCCGGGATCAGGTTGAAGTCCTGGAACACGTAGCCGACGCTCCGCCGCCGCAGCGCGGCGAGCGCACGCGCGGCTCAGCCCGCCGAGGTCGGTGCCCTCCACGAGCACGGCGCCGCCCGTCGGCGCGTCGAGCCCGCCCGCGAGGTTGAGCAGCGTCGACTTGCCGGAGCCCGACGGTCCCATGACGGCGACGAACTCGCCGGGCAGCACGCCGAGGTCGATGCCGCGCAGCGCGTGCACGGCGGTCTCGCCGGCACCGTGCACGCGGGTCACCTCGCGCAGCTCGAGCACGAAACCGGTCATCGCCGCACCTCCTCCGCGCTGCCCGCCCGCGCTCGGTCCGGTGCGGCGGCGGCCGGCAGGTCGAGGTCGGCGAGCCGCGCCTCGCAGTGGTCGAGCCAGCGGATCTCCGCCTCGGCCCCGAAGATCATCGACTCGAGGACGAGCAGCCACGCGGCGTCGCGCCGCTCGTCGGCGTGCGCCTTCAGGCGCGTCAGCTCCTGGAGCGACCGCAGCGTGGCCGTGCGCTGCGCCTGGACGACGCGGTGGACGTCGACGCCGGGGGTGGTGAGCGCCAGCGCGAGCTTGATCGCCAGCTCGTCGCGCGGGCGGCTCTGGCGGGCGACCGGCGTCGCGAACCAGCGGCCGACCTCGTCCCGCCCCGCGTCCGTGATCGCGTAGGTGACGCGGCCCTCGGCGTCGGACTCGCCGGGCTGCACGAGGCCATCGCGCTCGAGCCGCGAGACCGTCGTGTAGACCTGCCCGACGTTGAGCGGCCACGTCGCCCCCGTCGCCGCCTCGAACTCGCTGCGGAGCTGGTAGCCGTACATCGGGCCCCGCTCCAGGAGGGCCAGCAGCCCATGCCGGATGCTCATGCCTACGCAGTATGCATACGCAGTAGGCAGCCGTCAAACCCTTCTACCCTCCTGCGGCCATGCCCGCCCGCCGCGAGGACCTCCGCAACGTCGCGATCATCGCCCACGTCGACCACGGCAAGACGACGCTGGTCGACGCGATGCTGTGGCAGAGCGGGGCGTTCCGCGCGAACCAGGACGTCGACGAGCGGGTCATGGACTCGATGGACCTCGAGCGCGAGAAGGGCATCACGATCCTCGCCAAGAACACGGCGGTCCGGTACGGCGGCGTGAAGCTCAACATCGTCGACACGCCGGGGCACGCCGACTTCGGCGGCGAGGTCGAGCGCGGGCTGACGATGGTCGACGGCGTGCTGCTGCTCGTCGACGCCTCCGAGGGCCCGCTGCCGCAGACCCGGTTCGTGCTGCGCAAGGCGCTCGAGAACCGGCTGCCGGTGATCCTCGTGGTGAACAAGGTCGACCGGCCCGACGCGCGCATCGCCGAGGTCGTCGACGAGGTCTACGAGCTGTTCATCGACCTCGACGCCGGCGAGGACCAGATCGAGTTCCCGATCGTCTACACGAACGCCAGGGCCGGCTGGGCTTCGCTCACCGAGGGCGAGGAGGGCACGGACCTCGGGCCGCTGATGGACCTGCTGATCGAGCGCATCCCGGCGCCGGCCTACGAGGAGGGCCATCCGCTCCAGGCGCACGTGACGAACCTCGACGCCTCGCCGTACGTCGGCCGGCTGGCGATCTGCCGCGTGCGCAACGGGACGATCCGGCGCGGCGAGCCGATCGCCTGGTGCCGCGCCGACGGCACGGTCTCCCCCGCGCGCGTGTCCGAGCTCTACGTCACCGAGGCGCTCGACAGGGTCGACGCCGACGAGGCGGGGCCCGGCGAGATCATCGCCGTGGCGGGCATGCCCGAGGTGACGATCGGCGAGACGCTCGCCGACCCCGAGGATCCCCGCCCGCTGCCGGTCATCACCGTCGACGAGCCGTCGCTGTCGGTGACGGTGGGCCAGAACACGTCCCCGCTCGCCGGCCAGGACGGCGGCAAGCTCACCTCGCGCCAGATCAAGGACCGGCTCGACGCGGAGACCGTCGGCAACGTGTCGATCCGCGTGCTCGACACCGAGCGGCCGGAGACGTGGGAGGTCCAGGGCCGCGGCGAGCTCCAGCTCGCGATCCTCGTCGAGCTGATGCGCCGCGAGGGCTTCGAGCTGACCGTCGGCAAGCCGCAGGTCGTGATCCGCGAGATCGACGGCAAGCGCCACGAGCCGGTCGAGCGGATGACGATCGACGTGCCGGAGGACTACGTCGGCGTCGTGACCCAGCTGCTCGCGCTGCGGCGCGGGCGGATGGAGCAGATGGTCAACCACGGCACGGGCTGGGTGCGGATGGACTACCTCGTCCCGGCGCGCGGGCTGATCGGCTTCCGCACGGAGTTCCTCACCGAGACGCGCGGCACCGGCCTGCTCCACCACGTGTTCGACCGCTGGGAGCCGTGGGCGGGCGACATGCGCCTGCGGCCGACGGGCTCGCTGGTCGCCGACCGGCGCGGGCAGACGGCGTCGTTCGCGCTGTTCAACCTCCAGGAGCGCGGGATCCTGTTCGTCGGCCCCGGCGAGGAGGTCTACGAGGGCATGATCGTGGGCGAGAACGCGCGCGCCGAGGACCTCGACGTGAACGCGTGCAAGGAGAAGCACCTGACCAACATGCGCTCCTCCACGTCCGACGTGCTGGTCCGCCTCGTCCCGCCGCGCAACCTCTCGCTCGACCAGGCGCTCGAGTTCGTGCGCGAGGACGAGTGCGTCGAGGTGACGCCCAGGGCGGTGCGGCTGCGCAAGGTCGCGCTCGACCAGATCGGCCGGGTCAAGCTCGCGCGAGCGCGGGCGCGCACGACGGCCTGACTGGGCCGATCGGGCACACCTCGCTCCGGTCCATTTACACGCGGTGAGGGCGCCGGTAGCGTCGGGATGAGAGTGAGGTGAAGCCGCTACTCGCGCTCCTGTGGCTCTTCGCGTCCAGCGGCGCGGGACCCGCGGCGCCGCAGGCACCACCCGTCTGCCCGCCCGGCATCGCGTACGGAGAGGTCGTCGAGTGCTCGATCGACGCCGGCGGAGAGGTCGACGCCTACGGGCTGCCGGGCGTGGCCGGCGAGCGCATGCGCGTCCGCGTGCTCCGGACCTCGGGCGACGTGACCGTCTTCCTCGAGGTGCGCCGCGACAGCACGGTGGTCTGCAACACGGCGATCGCGAGCAGCGACACCTCGCTCAACTGCCCGCTGACGGGTGCCGGAGCCTTCTCGCTGGCCGTCAGGGGCTCCGGAGCCGGGACCGGCGGGTACCGGCTCCACTTGCAGCGCCTCAACGCGCCGGTGGGCTGCGGGGGCGCGTTGACCTACGGCGGCGCCCCGGTTCCCGGCGCGGTCGCGGAACCACCCGAGAGCGAATGCCACGCGTTCCAGGGCGCCGCCGGCGAGCGCATCCGCATGCGCCGTCTTCGTACCGCGGGCGCCGCCGGCTTCGTCATGGAGCTCCTGCGCCCGGACGGCACGACCGCGTGCAACACCGTCGGCTTCGTCGCCGACGAGCAGTTCAACTGCCTGCTCAACACGACCGGCACGCACCACGTGCTGGTCACCGCCCGGGCCGCGGAGACCGGCTCGTACAAGCTCCACCTCCAGCGCCTGAACCCGGGCGTGGGCTGCGCGGGCGCGCTGACCTACGGCGGCGCGCCCGTTCCCGGCACGATCGCGGAGGCCCCGGAGGCCGAATGCCATGCCTTCCTGGGCGCCGCCGGCGACACCATCCGCCTGCGCCGGCTCCGGACCGCCGGGACAGGCACCTTCGTCATGGACGTCCTGCGCCCGAACGGCACCGCCCGCTGCAACACCGCGCTCTTCTTCGCCGACGGCGACCTCGACTGCCCGCTCGACGCTGACGGCATCCACCACGTCATCGTCGGCGCACGGTTCGCCGAGACCGGCTCGTACGTGCTCATGCTCCACCGGCGCGCGGGCGACGCCGACCCGCCGGAGACCACGATCACCTCTGGTCCGTCCGGCCCCACGGACGATCCGACGCCGACGTTCACGTTCGTCTCCGACGAGGCCGGCTCGCGGTTCGAGTGCCGGATCGACCTCGGTCCGTGGACGCCCTGCTCGTCCCCGTTCACGACCACCGCGCCGCTGCCGGCCGGCACCCACACCTTCGCGGTCCGCGCGATCGACGCGGACGGCAACGTGGATCCGAGTCCCGCCACGCGGACGTTCACCATCTCGAGCACGCCCCGCCTCCGCCACCGCCACCGCCACCACCGCCGCCGCCGCCGCCGCCACCGCCACCGCCACCGCCGCCGCCGCCCCACCGCCACCGCCACTGCCGCCTCCGCTGGGACCCGCGTGCGAGGGAGTGCGGGCGACGATCGTCGTGCCGCGCGGCGCCCCGCCGGTCCGTGGGACCGCTGGTCGCGACGTCATCGCCGGCAGCCACGGCCGCGACGTCATCGACGGCCGCGGCGGCGCCGACCTGATCTGCGGCAACGGCGGCCGGGACGTGCTCCGCGGCGGGCGCGGCGGCGACACGGTGAGCGGCGGGGCCCGCGCCGACCGCGTGCTCGGCGACCGCGGCGCGGACGACCTGCGCGGAGGCCGGGGCGGCGACCGGCTGCGAGGCGGCGCGGGCGACGACGAGCTCGACGGAGGGCCGCAGCGCGACGTCTGTCGCGGCGGTCCCGGAACGGACAGCGAGCGCAACTGCGAGCGGTAGCGGGCGCGCCCGGTGTGGGAACCTCCCGCGCCGGCATGGCCCCCGACAGGAGCTATCGGAGGAGCAGGCGCACCTCGACCGCACGTACGACGCCTACAAGGCGCTCCTGCGCGCGCTGTCGGCCAGCCGCCGCGACCGCCACGGCGACGTGTTCACCGAGGAGATCCTCGAGAAGATGCGGATGGAGCGGCTGCGCGCGTACAACGCGGCCAGCGGCCCGCTCTACTTCGGGCGCATCGACCGCGCGGACGGCGACGCCGCTGTACATCGGCCGCCACGCGGTGGCCGACGCGCGCAACGAGCTGCTGGCGATCAACTGGCGGGCGCCGGCGGCCGAGGCGTTCTACGCGGCGACGCCGCCGACCCGCGCGGGCTGACGCGCCGCCGCCGGCTGGACATCGAGGACCGCACGGTGCTCGGGTTCGTCGACGAGCGGCTCGCCGCGGGCGAGGAGCACCTGACGGACGCGATCGTGGACGACATCACCCGCCGGCGCGTCGGCGAGATGCGGCAGATCATCTCGACGATCACGCCGGAGCAGTACGCGCTGATCACGGAGCGGCTCGACGGCGCGCTCGTCGTGCAGGGCGGGCCGGGCACCGGCAAGACCGCGGTCGGCCTGCACCGCGCCGCGTGGCTGCTGTACGCCGACCCCGCGCTCGCGCGCGCGGGCGTGCTCGTCGTCGGCCCGAACCGCACGTTCATCGCCTACATCTCGCAGGTGCTGCCGTCGCTCGGCGAGCAGAGCGTGGAGCAGCGCCCGATCGACGCGCTGGTCTCGCGGCGGCCGTGGGCCGGCGGCGAGGACGAGGCGCGCGCGACGCTGCTGGGCAGCGGGCGGATGGCGGTGCTGCTGGAGCGGCTGCTGTGGGAGCGCGTCGGGCCGCCGGCCGAGCCCGCGACCATCACTGTGGCCCGCGCGGAGGTGTCGGTCGCGCCGGCCGAGGTGGCCGAGGTGATCGCCGAGGGCCGCGAGCGGCGGACGTACCAGGGCGGCCGGGAGCGGTTCCGGGACCGGCTGGCCGACCGTGTCGCGACGCGGGTGATGGAGCGCTCCGCGACGGCGCGCGCCGCTTCGCCCGACGAGGTCGGCTCCGCCGTGCGGCAGACGAAGGAGTTCCAGCGCCTCGTCGACCGCGCGTGGCCGCGGCAGGCGCCCGACGCGCTGGTCGCCGCGCTGTTCAAGAACCGCCGGCGGCTGTCCGCCGCAGCCGACGACCTGCTGTCACAGGAGGAGCTCGACCTGCTGCTGTCCTCCGCGCCGCCGCCCAAGCGCGGCGCGATGACCCACAGCCAGTTCGCGCTGATCGACGAGGCGCGCGCGCTGATCGACCCCGAGCTGCGGACGTTCGGGCACGTCGTCGTCGACGAGGCGCAGAACCTCACGCCGATGGAGCTGCGGATGGTGGTGCGGCGGGCGCGCGGGCAGTCGCTGACCGTGCTCGGCGACATCGCGCAGCGCACCGCCGAGGCGCGGCTGAGCACGTGGGAGCAGGTGCTCGGCGACGCGGGCGTCGCCCACGTCGAGGTCGAGGAGCTGCTCGTCTCCTACCGCGTGCCGGACGACTTCCTGCGGATCGCGGCGCCGCTCGCGCCCGGCGCGGCGGTGCCCGAGGGCGTGCGGCGAGCGCCGTGGGCGGCGGTGTCCGTGCGCGCCGCGCCGGAGCGGCTGGGCGCGCTGGCCGCGGCGCTGGCCGCCCGGATGGGGTCGGAGGTCGGCAGCGTCGGCGTGATCACGCCGGCCGCGCTGCGCGAGCGCGTCGACCCGGCGTTCCCCGGCGCGGCCCGGGCCGCCGAGGACGCCGCGGGCGCGCTCTCGAGCGGTGTCAACGTGCTCGGGCTCCAGGCGATCAAGGGCCTCGAGTTCGACGCCGCGATCGTGCTCGAGCCGCAGGCGATCCTCGATCAGCCGATCGACGGCGGCCGCGGCGGCCTGTACACGGCGCTCACGCGGTCCACGCGCGCGCTGGCGATCCTGCACGCGACGCCGCTGCCGCCCGCGCTCGCCGCGTCCCCCGAGCTGCGCGCGATCGCCGAGGACGGCGCCACCGACGCCTGGGCCACCGGCAAGTAAACGCCCCGAAGCCGACCAGCAATCATGGATATCGTGGAGGGCAGCGAAAACTGGCACCGGACCTCCCACATGAGAGAGGATCCGGCCAACCCCTAAGGCAGGGAGATAGGAGTCACATGGCCCTCACGATCGGAGACACCGCACCGGACTTCGAGGCCGATACCACCGAGGGGCGGATCAGCTTCCACGACTGGATCGGCGACTCCTGGGCGGTGCTGTTCTCGCACCCGCGCGACTTCACCCCGGTCTGCACGACCGAGCTCGGGTACATGGCGCGCATCAAGCCGGACTTCGACAGCCGCGGCGTGAAGATCGTCGGCCTGTCGGTCGACCCCGTCGACAACCACGAGAAGTGGGCGGCGGACATCGAGGAGACGCAGGGCACCGCGCCCAACTACCCGATGATCGCCGACACGGACTTCGAGATCTCGAAGGCCTACGGGATGCTGCCGGCCGACACCAGCGGCGACCCGACGGAGCGCACGCCCGCCCAGAACGCGACGCTGCGCAACGTCTTCGTCGTCGGCCCGGACAAGAAGATCAAGCTGATCCTCGTCTATCCGATGACGACCGGCCGCAACTTCGACGAGGTCCTGCGCGTCATCGACTCGCTCCAGCTGACCGCGAAGCACCAGGTCGCGACCCCCGCGCAGTGGCAGGAGGGCGAGGACGTGATCATCGCCGGCTCGGTCAGCAACGACCAGGCGAAGGAGCGCTACCCGGAGGGCTGGAAGGAGCCGAAGCCCTACATCCGGATCGTCCCGGCCCCCGCGAAGTCCTCGTAGGACCGGCCCGGCGACGGCGCCCGCGACCACGCGGGCGCCGCCGCCCGCCCGCGGCGCGCACTTGCGCGCGCCCCGCGGGTTGGCGAGGATCGGCCATCGCCCCGGACCGTCCCAGCCTTCCCGCGCTGATCGACCGCGTGCTCGAGCCCGTGACGTGGCTCGCCGCGATGCTGTTCGCCGTGCTCCTGTTCGCCGGCCCGTCGCTGATCGGGGCCGACGACGGACCGCCGCCGGCGCAGACGGGCAGCGCGGAGGCCGAGCCCTCGGGCTCGGCGGTGTTCGCCTCGGCCGGCTGCGGCGGCTGCCACACGTTCACGCCGGCCGGCACGAGCGGCACGACGGGCCCGAACCTCGACGACGTGGGCCTCGACGCCGCGGGCGTCGAATCGGTGGTCAGCGGAGGCTCCGGGCTCATGCCGGGCTTCGAGGGGAAGCTGTCGGACGCCGAGATCGGCGCGGTCGCGGCCTACGTCGCCTCGGGCGGCGAGGAGCCGGCCGCCGCCACGGCGACCCCGGGCGAGGGCGGCGCGCCGCAGACCACCACCCTGCGCGCGGGCCGCGGCCCCGACGGGATCACGGTCGCCGCGGACGGCACGGTGTGGGTCGCGAACGCGACCGCGGGGACGCTCGTGCGCATCCCGGCCGGCGCGGACGAGGTCGAGGGCCGGCCGGTGGCCGTCGGTCGCCAGCCTGACAGCCCGGTCGAGGCGGACGGCGTCGTCTGGCTCGTGGCGTCGGGCGACGACACGGTCGTGCGCGTCGAGGGCGGCGAGACGCGGACGATCCCCGTGCGCGACGACCCCTCCGGCCTCGCCGTCGACGAGGACTCCGTGTGGGTCGCCAACGCCGGCGACGACACCGTCACGCGGATCGACCGCGCGTCCGGCCAGGTGCGCGGCCAGCCGATCCCGGTGCCCGGCCGGCCGGTCGACGTCGCGGTCGCGGACGGCGTCGTCTGGGTGACGAGCTTCGACGCCGGCACCGTGACCCGGATCGACGCGGAGTCGGGCCGGGTCGCGGGCGAGCCGGTCGAGGTCGGGCGGCGGCCGCGCGGCGTGGCGGTCGGCGAGGGGTCCGTGTGGGTCGCGAACGCCGGCGACGGGACCGTCGTCCGCATCGATCCGGCGGACGCCGCGGTCACCGGCGACCCGATCCCGGTCGGCGAGAACCCGCGCGAGCTGGCGGTGGCCGACGGCGCGGTGTGGGTCGCCAACGCGGCCGACAGCACGGTCACGCGGATCGACGCGGCCACCGGCGAGGCCGACGAGCCGATCGGCGTCGGCGAGGACCCGATCGGCATCGCCGCCGGCGACGACACGGTGTGGACGGCCGACTTCCGCGCCGGGACGGTGACGCGGATCGAGCCGTGAGCGGCCCTAGTGGCCGTTGGACGAGAAGTGCATGTAGTCCTTCGTGTCGCCCGCCCAGGCGCCGGCCCACTCCCAGCCGATGTCGCCGAACGCGCGCACCGTGCGGCCGCCGATCATCCCCCGCCGGCGGTTCGAGCGGTCGCGGTATGAGCGCGCCGCGCGGTCGCGGCTCATCCCGCAGCCGACGTACGGGTTCTCGCGCGGGTTGAGGTCGACCGCCAGGCCGTAGGCGTGCATCGACCAGGTGCCCGTGCGCTGCCCGCCGGTGCACGGCGACGGCACCGCCTGGCGGCACTCGAACGCGGCGGTGACGTCGCCGTCCGTCGGGATGCCGCGCTTCGGCCCGTAGAAGTGAGCGAGCCGCATGTGCCGGATCGCGAAGCGGTTCGCGTACAGCCGCCGGAACACGCCCGCGAGCGGCCGCGCCGCGCTCCGGTGCACGATCAGCTGCCCTCGGTGCGATTGGCCGTCGAAGCCGCGGTGGGTGACCGTGAGCAGCCGCAGCCCGGACAGCGGCACCGGGCAGCCGCGGTGCCAGAACCCGCCCTGCTTCAGCTGCGCCTTGACGGGCTGCGGCAGCGGCTTCACGGACGCCTGGAACGGCGCCAGCGCGACCATGACCGCGGGAAGCGCGACGACGCGGTGCACGGTCTGCACTCTAGGCGTACGCTCTCCGCCATGGCTCCCTCCTATGCGCACGGCGCGGGGGCGGACCCGCTGCTCGGCGAGACGATCGGCGAGAACCTCGACAACACGATCGCGCGGTTCGGCGACCGCGAGGCGCTCGTCTCCGTCCACCAGGACGTCCGCTTCACGTACGCCGAGCTGGGCGACGCCGTCGACCGGCTCGCGCGCGGCCTGCTGGCCTCGGGGCTCGAGGCCGGCGACCGGCTCGGGATCTGGAGCCCGAACTGCGCCGAGTGGGTGCTCGTCCAGTACGCCACCGCGAAGGCCGGCATCGTGCTCGTCAACATCAACCCGGCGTACCGCACCACCGAGCTGGCGTACGCGCTGCGCCAGTCCGGCTGCCGCGCGCTCGTCGCCGCGCGCGCGTTCAAGAGCTCCGACTACGCCGCGATGATCGACGAGGTGCGCGGCGAGCTGCCCGCGCTCGAGCAGGTCGCCTTCCTCGGCTCCGAGGAGTGGCAGCAGCTGCTGGCGGGCGGCGACGCCGAGCTGCGAACCGCGTCAGTTCGACGAGCCGATCAACATCCAGTACACGAGCGGCACCACGGGCTTCCCCAAGGGCGCCACGCTCAGCCACCACAACATCCTCAACAACGGCTACTTCGTCGGCGAGGGCTGCGGCTACGACGAGCGCGACCGCGTCTGCATCCCGGTGCCCTTCTACCACTGCTTCGGGATGGTGCTCGGCAACCTCGCCTGCACGACGCACGGCGCGTGCATGGTGATCCCGGCGCCCGCGTTCGACCCCGTGGAGACGCTCGGCGCCGTGCAGGCCGAGCGCTGCACGAGCCTCTACGGCGTCCCGACGATGTTCATCGCCGAGCTCGAGCACGAGCGCTTCGGCGAGTTCGACCTGTCGACGCTGCGCACGGGGATCATGGCCGGCTCCCCGTGCCCGATCGAGACGATGCGCCGCGTGGTGTCGGAGATGCACATGGAGGAGGTCACGATCTGCTACGGCATGACCGAGACCTCGCCGGTGTCGACGCAGACCGCCGCCGGAGATCCGCTGGAGAAGCGCGTCTCGACCGTCGGGCGCGTGCACCCGCACGTGGAGGTCAAGATCGTCGACCCGGAGAGCGGTGCGATCGTGCCGCACGGCGAGCCCGGCGAGCTGTGCACGCGCGGCTACAGCGTGATGCTCGGCTACTGGGACGACCCGGAGCGGACCGCCGACGCGATCGACCGCGCGCGCTGGATGCACACCGGCGACCTCGCGACGATGGACGAGGACGGCTACGCGAACATCGTCGGGCGGATCAAGGACATGGTCATCCGCGGCGGCGAGAACCTCTACCCGCGCGAGATCGAGGAGTTCCTGATGGGCCACCCGGACGTCGCGGACGTGCAGGTCGTCGGCGTCCCCGACGCGCGCTACGGCGAGGAGCTGATGGCGTTCGTCGTCCCGCGCGGCGGCGCCGAGCCGGACGCGGAGGCGGTCGCGGAGTTCTGCCAGGGCCGGATCGCCCGCCACAAGATCCCGCGCTACGTCCGCTGCGTGGAGGAGTTCCCGCTCACGGTCACCGGCAAGGTGCAGAAGTACAAGCTGCGCGAGCAGGCGATCGAGGAGCTCGGGCTGGTCGAGACGCAGACCGCCTAGCAGGGCGTAAGGTCGGGCCATGCCCGAGACGACGAAGTTCCTCCTCAGCGAGTCCGACGTCCCGACGCACTGGGTCAACCTCCTGCCGGAGCTGCCCGGCGAGCCGCTCCCGCCGCTGAACCCGCAGACGGGCGAGCCGGCCGGCCCGGGCGACCTCACGCCGATCTTCCCGATGGGGCTGATCGAGCAGGAGGTCTCGATGGAGCCGGAGGTCGAGATCCCGGAGGAGGTCCGCGACGCCTACGGGCTGTGGCGGCCGACGCCGCTGTACCGCGCGCGGCGGCTGGAGGCGGCGCTGGGCACGCCGGCGCGCATCTACTACAAGTACGAGGGCATCTCGCCCGCCGGCTCGCACAAGCCGAACACCGCCGTCCCGCAGGCCTACGAGAACGCGCGAGCCGGCATCAAGCGGCTCGTGACGGAGACCGGCGCCGGCCAGTGGGGCTCGAGCCTCGCGTTCGCGTGCTCGCTGTTCGGGCTCGGCTGCGAGGTCTTCATGGTCGGCTCGAGCTACGACCAGAAGCCGTACCGGCGCTCGATGATGCAGACCTGGGGCGCCACCGTGCACCGCTCGCCGTCCGACCGCACGAACAGCGGGCGCGCGAACGCCGAGCATCCCGACCGGCTCGCTCGGGATCGCGATCTCCGAGGCGGTCGAGGTCGCCGCCCAGGACCCGGACGCCAACTACGCGCTCGGCTCCGTCCTCAACCACGTGCTGCTGCACCAGACGGTGATCGGGCAGGAGGCCATGCTCCAGATGGAGCTGGCGGGCGAGCAGCCGGACGTGATCATCGGCTGCGTCGGCGGCGGCTCCAACTTCGCCGGGCTCGTGTTCCCGTTCCTGCGCGCGCGGACCGGCGCGCGCATCATCGCCGCCGAGCCGGCCGCGTGCCCGACGCTCACCCGCGGCGTGTACCGCTACGACTACGGCGACACCGCGGGGCTCACGCCGCTGATGCCGATGTTCACGCTCGGCCACGACTTCGTGCCGCCGCCCGTGCACGCCGGCGGCCTGCGCTACCACGGCGACGCCCCGATGCTGTGCGGGCTGGTGAAGGCTGGCGCGATCGAGGCGCGCGCCTACAAGCAGAACGCGACGTTCGAGGCGGCGGTCCGGTTCGCGCGGACCGAGGGGATCATCCCGGCGCCCGAGCCCGCGCACGCGATCCGCGCCGTGCTCGACGAGGCCGACGCCGCGCGCGAGGCCGGCGAGGAGCGCGTGATCCTGTTCGGGCTCTGCGGCCACGGGAACTTCGACCTCGCCGCCTACGACGCGTACCTCTCCGGCACGCTGGAGGACCCGGAGTTCTCCGAGGCCGACATGGAGGCCGCGCTCGCCCGGCTCCCGGAGGCGCCCGCGATCGCGTAAGGGACGCCGCGCCTTTCGGCGGCGCTGCGTGTTGCAGGGGCGTCGGAGGATCGATCCACACCGATCGGAGGGGCAGATGAAACGCAGGGGACTGAGAGCAGGTGGGCTGGTCGCCGCCATGGCGGCGTGCGCGCTGTTCGCGCCCGCCGCGGCCATGGCGGCGCCCGCGAAGCCGACCGTCCGCACCGGAGCGGCGGCCAACGTCGGGCAGACGGACGCGACGCTCACCGGGGCCGTGAACCCGAACGAGCGCCAGACCACGTACTTCTTCGAGTACGGGACGACGAGCCTGTACGGCGCGCGGACGGCCGACGGCGACGCCGGCGCGGGCAACGCGCGCAGGGCGGTGGCCGCGGGGATCACCGGCCTGGCGCCGTTCACGCGCTACCACTACCGCCTCGTCGCCAGCAACGAGCGCGGGCTGACCAAGGGCCCGGACCGGACGTTCCGCACGCAGCGCCAGCCGCTCGGCCTGACGTTCGCGGCGACGCCGAACCCGGTGCGCCCGAACGCGTCGACGACGCTCGCCGGCACGCTGTCCGGCACGGGCAACGCCAACCGGCAGATCGTCCTCCAGTCGAACCCGTTCCCGTACACGCAGGGCTTCCAGAACGCCTCGGACGTCCACCTCACCAACGCCCAGGGCGGCTTCTCGTTCCCGGTGCTGTCCGTGCCGATCAACACGCAGTACCGCGTCGTGATGGCGCAGAACCCGAACGTGGTGAGCCCGATCGTCGCCGTCGGCGTCGCGCCGTGGGTCTCCCTGAAGGTCAAGCGCCTCGGCGGCCGCACGTTCCGCCTGCGCGGGCGGATCACGCCCGCCCATGACGGCACGCAGATGCTGATCCAGCGGCTCCGCAACGGCCAGTGGGTGACCGTCCGGACCACCACCTCGCGCCACCGCGGCTCGCGCTCGCGCTACCGCAAGCGCGTGCGGATCCGCCGCAGCGGCACGTTCCGCGTGGTGGCGAACATCGCGGACGGCGACCACATCGCCAGCTCCAGCCGCAGCGTGCGGCTGCGCCGCCGCTAGTCAGCCCGCGGGGGAGGGCGCCGCGAGCCCGCGGGCGGCGCCCTCCTCCAGCAGCTCCTCCTCCGTGAGCGCGCCGCCCGTGGCGGTCGGGACCGTCATCGCCAGCCGCGTGTACAGCCACGCCCACGCCAGCGCCTCCTCGACGCTCGCGCCGCGCAGGTCCGCCCACGCGTAGGCCGCGCACATCAGGTCGCGGTCGCCCGTCGGGTCCACGACCGGGCGGGCGTCGAAGTCCGGCACCTCGACGCGCTCGCCGCCCGCGATCGCCAGCAGGCCGCGGGCGCCGAGCGTGAGCACGATCGTCGGGACGGTCTCCGCCAGCCGCTCGGCGGCGGCCTGCGCCCCGTCGGCGCCCGTGAGCTTCATCGCGTCGGGCGCGCCGAGGAACAGCCCCTGGATCGAGGCGAGCCCGGCCGGCGGCCGGCCCGCGAACGCGCGCGCGTCGTCGTCCCCGCAGGTCAGGTAGGCGCGCGCCCCGTCCGGCACGAGGTCCAGCTGCTCGACGTTGCAGGCGACGGCCACCGGATGGAGATCGGCGAGGTCGGCCGCGCGGGCGCGGACGCCCGGGTCCACGGTGACCATCGTCCGCTCGTCGCCCACGGGCATGACCACCGTCTGGGGCGTCTTGGACGGGCGGTAGCCGGTGACGAGGACGCCCTCCGCCTCGACCTCGGTGCGGACGTACTCGCCGGCCAGGTCGTCGCCGAGCGGCGCGACCAGCGCCGACTTCAGGCCCAGGCGGGCGGCCGCGACCACGGTGATCGCGCCGCCGCCGGGCGAGCGCAGCAGATCGCCGGCGAAGCGCTCCTCACCCGGCCCGGGAAGCGCTTCGAGCCCCACGAACGTGAGGTCGAGGAACGCCGGGGTCGTGACGGCAAGGTCGATGCTCACGCGCGGCGGAGCGTACCGGGAGCGGCGGATCACCGTGGCGCGTCGCGCGCCGCGCCGGTGTCCGCGTCGAAGTAGCGCAGGCCGTCGGGCACGAGCCCGTAGGCCACGCGATCGCCCGGCTGGGCTCGCGAACGGCCGTCGACGCACACCACCAGGCGGGCGCCCGCGGGGTGGCGCACCCCGAGGAACGTCTCGCGGCCGAGCGCCTCCGCGTACTCGACCGTGCCGTCCAGCGGGCCGATCAGCCCGGCGCCGTCCGCCCAGGGCCGGGCGTGCTCCGGCCGCACCCCCACCAGCACGTCGCCGGGCAGGGCGGGACTGATACCGGGCAGGTCCCCCGCGAGCGCGAAGCTCATCGCCGGCGAGCCGATGAAGCCGGCGACGAAGCGGTTCGCCGGCGCGTCGTAGACCTCCTCGGGCGTGCCGACCTGCTCCAGCCGCCCGTCGTTCATCACCGCGATCCGGTCCCCCATCGTCATCGCCTCGACCTGGTCGTGCGTGACGTAGACGGTGGTGGTCCCGACCTCCTGCTGGAGCCGCTTGATGTCGCCGCGGGTCTGCGCGCGCAGCTGGGCGTCGAGGTTCGAGAGCGGCTCGTCCATCAGGAACACCTGCGGGTCGCGGACGAGCGCGCGCCCGAGCGCCACGCGCTGCTGCTGCCCGCCCGAGAGCTGGCGCGGCCGGCGCTCCAGCAGCGGCTCGAGGCCGAGCATCTCCGCGGCGCGGGCCACCCGCTCGGCCACCTGCGGCTTCGGCGCCCCGCGGCGGCGCAGGCCGAAGGCGAGGTTGTCGTAGACCGACATCTGCGGGTACAGCGCGTAGTCCTGGAAGACCATCGCGATGTCGCGCTCGCGCGGGGCGACGCGGTTGACCACGCGGCCGCCGATGCGGATCTCCCCCGCGCCGACCGACTCCAGCCCGGCCAGCATCCGCAGCGCGGTCGTCTTGCCGGAGCCCGACGGCCCCACCACGACCAGCAACTCGCCGTCGGCGACCTCGAGCGTGAGGTCGCGCACGGCGTCCACGTCGCCGAACCGCTTCGACACGCCCTCGAACGAGACGGGCGCCATCAGCCCTTGATCGCCCCGGAGAGCATGCCGCGGATGAAGTGGCGCTGGAGGAACACGTAGAGCACGACGACCGGCGTGGCCACGATCGCCGCGCCGGCCGCCAGCAGCGCGAAGTCGGTCGTGTTGCGGCCCTGGAAGAACGCGAGCCCGAGCGGCGCCGTGCGCAGGCCCTCGTCGGAGACCATCACGAGCGCCAGCAGGAACTCGTTCCAGGTCCACATGAAGATCAGGACCATCATCGTCACGACGGCCGGCCGCGCGGCCGGCAGCAGCACGCGCCACAGCGTGCTCCATGCCGACGAGCCGTCGATCCGCGCGGCCTCGACCAGCGAGCGCGGCACGGAGCGGAAGAACGCCCGCATCCAGAACGTCCCGAAGGCCAGCGACACGCCGACCTGCGGCAGGATCAGCGCGGCGTAGGTGTCGGTCAGCCCGAGGTCGCGGAAGTCGTAGTAGAGCGGCACGATGGTCGCCTCGAGCGGGACCATCAGGCCGAGCAGGAACAGGTAGAACAGCGCCTGCTCGCCGCGGAAGCGCATCATCCCGAACGCGTAGCCGGCCGGGATCGACAGCGCCGACGAGGCGGCCACGACGGCCACCGTGACGATCGCGCTCGAGCGCAGGTAGGTGGAGAAGTTGCCCTCGTCCCAGGCGGTCGCGAAGTTGCCGGGATGGAAGCCGCTCGGCTCGCCGAACGTCGCCAGCTCGCCGGGCGGCTGGAGCGCGGTCAGCAGGATGCCGGCGATCGGCACGAGCGCGATCAGCGAGAAGACGCCCAGCAGGACGTAGGTCAGCGCCTGCTCGCGGCGGTCGATCACCGCGCCGCCCCCCGCTCCGCGACGCGGTTGATCACGAACACGAGCACGAAGATCAGCGCGACGATGCAGACGCCGATCGCCGACGCGGTCCCGACCTCGCCGCCGCGGAACGCCCGGTCGTAGACCTCGTAGGCGGGCACCGACGTGGCGTCGCCCGGACCGCCGCCGGTCGTCACGTAGACGATGTCGAACGACCGCAGCGCCTGGATCGTGGTCAGCGTCAGCGCGACCGCGACCTCGTTGCGCAGCCCGGGCAGCGTGACCGCGAAGAACTCCCGCACCGGCCCGGCGCCGTCCACGCGCGCGGCGTCGTAGAGCGACTGCGGGATCTTCTGCACGCCGGCCAGCAGCAGCACCATCGCCAGGCCGTACATCACCCACGTCCCGATCAGGCCGACGGACGGCAGCGCGAGCGAGAACGAGCCGAGCCAGTCCTGCGCCAGCCCGCCGAGCCCGGCCGAGCGCAGGCCCTCGTTGAGCAGCCCGCCCTCGGGCGCGTAGATCATCCGCCACATCACGCCGACGACCACGAGCGCGATGACCTGCGGCAGGAACAGCACGGTCCGGAACAGCGCCAGCCCGCGCACCCGCGCGCGCGACATCGCCGCGGCGAGCGCCAGCCCGATGACCACGGGCAGCACGGCGTAGAAGCCGACGAGCACGAGCGAGTGCCCGAACGCCGACCGCAGCTCCGGGTCGCTGACGACCGCCTCGTAGTTGTCGAGCCCGACCCACGTGCCGGGCGTCACGCCGTCCCACTCGAACAGCGACAGCCACATGCTGTGCCCGAGCGGGACGAGCACGAACAGCGCGAAGACCGCGAGCGCCGGCAGCAGGTACAGGTAGGCGACCCGCCGCGGCTCGCCGGGTGGGGCGAGGACCTGGCTCACGTCACTGCTTCGCGAGGAACTCCTGGTACTTGCCCTGCACGTCGGCCACGAAGTCGCGCACGGACAGCTTCCCGGGCAGCAGCCGCTGGACGGCGCCCGGAGAAGTCGTCGTAGAACGTCGGCGTCGCGTAGTCGATGTACGGCGTCAGGCCGTCGGCGTCGTTGAGCGCCTGCCAGGCCGCGGCGATCTCCTGGCTGGCCGCGCCCTCGGGCTGCACGTCGGTCTTCATCGCCGGCAGGTTGTTCGTCTCCACCAGCACCTGCGCCGCCTCGGGGTTCGTGAGGTGGTCGATGTAGGCGGCCGCCACGTCCGCGTTCTTCGAGCTTCTCGGTGATCGCCCACGGCAGGCTCTCGCCGCCGAGCGAGACGGGCTCGCCCCCCTCCTCCGGCCGCGGCATGAGGAAGAAGCCGAGCTTGTCGCCCATCGCGTCGGCGAGGTCGGACGTCAGCCACGTGCCGCCGATCAGGAACGGGCCGCGGCCCTTGGCGAACTGCGGCCACGCCTGGTCGTAGCCCGTGCCGTTGTAGTCCGGCGTGAAGTAGCCCTTCTCCGCCCACTCCTGGAGCTTCGAGGCGGCCTCCTCGTTCTCGGCCGTGGCGAACGTCGCGCCCTCGCGGGCGAACACGAAGTCGCGCACCGCCTGCTTGTCCACGTACTGGTTCTGGACGGTCTGGAACTCGTGGATGCCGCCGTACTTGTCCAGGTTGCCGAACGAGATCGGGACCTCGCCGTCCTGCTTGGCCTGCGCGACCATCTGCTCGAACTCGGCGAACGTCTTCGGGACGGACGCGACCTTGTCCTTGTTGTAGTAGACGCCGACGATCTCGCCCATCTGCGAGACGCCGAAGAGGTTGCCGGTGCCGAACTGCTTGCCGTCGGGCGAGAAGCGGTTGAGGTCCAGCAGCGTCTTGGACCAGCGGTCGGCCCAGCCGTAGGCGTCGGCGTAGGCGTCCATCGGCCGCAGCAGGCCGCCCTTGACGAGCTGGCCCATCACCGGGCGGCCCTGGTTGGCCTGGACGACGTCGGGCGCCTTCGGGCCGGACACGGCGAGCTTGAGCGTGGTGTTGAGGTCGGTGAACGACTTCGCGACCCGCTTGATCGTCACGTTCGGGTACTTGGCCTGGAAGCTCTCGTTGAGGCGCTTGATCTGCTTCGCCTGGCCGCCGCGGACCTCCTGGTCCCAGACGGTGAGCGTCACGTCGCCGGCCTTGGCGACGTCGACCTTCGCGGCGTCGGCGTTGCTCTCGCGGGTCTTCTCGGCGTTGTCGTCCGAGTCGCCGCCGGGCGTCCCGCAGCCGGCGAGCGCGATGACGGCGGCGAGCGCCGCGACACGATGGATCCTCATGCGGTCATCTCCTTTGCCTCGAGCGGCGGCAGCCCCCGCTTGATGCCCTCCTCGATCAGGCGGTCGCGCGTCACCGCGCCGCCGGCCCCGGTCGGCACGGTGACCGACAGGGCCCCGTACAGCACGGCCCAGGTCAGCGCGGTCTGCGGGTCGGCGCCCGTGAGGTCGGCCCACACGAACGCCGCGCACAGCAGGTCGCCGGCGCCGGTCGTGTCGACGGCCCGCATCGGGAAGCCGGGCGCGTGCAGGAGCGCGCCGTCGACGCAGGCCACCGCGCCGTCGGGCCCGCACGTGACGATCGCGATCTCGCAGCACTCGCCCAGCCGCGCCGCGCCCTCCTCGGCCGAGTCCTTCCCGGTCAGCTGCCGCGACTCGCGGCGGTTCACGAACAGCGCCCGCGCGCTGCCGAGGTCGCCGCGGCGGGCGGCGGGCGAACGCGCGCGCGTCGTCGTCGCCGCAGGTCGTGTAGGCGGGCACGCCGTCCGGGACGACGTCGAGCTGGTTGAGGCTCACCACGACGGCGCGCGGGTCGAACGCGGCGACGTCGGACGCGCGCGTGGTCGTGCCGGGCTCGTAGGTCACCATCGCCCGCTCGCCGCCGTGCGGCATCACGACGGTGGTCGGCGTGCGGGCCGCGTCGCTGGTCAGCAGCAGGATGCCCTCGTCGGTGAGCGCGTCGCGGATGAAGTCGCCTTCGAGGTCGCGGCCCAGCGGCGCCGCGAGCGCCGCGCGCAGGCCCAGCCGGGCCACGCCGATCGCGTTGATGGCGCCGCCGCCCGGCGAGCGCAGCAGGTCGCCGGCGAAGCGCTCCTCGCCGGTCGAGGGCAGCGCCTCGAGGCCGATGAACGTCAGGTCCATGAAGGCGGTGGCGGTGACGACGACGTCGACGCTCATCCCGCGAAGCGCTCCTGGAGCTCGGGGAGCCGCTCGCGGTAGCCGGCGAAGATCCGCCGCGCCACGCTGACGCTCGGCACGAGCGGATGCAGCGCGAGCGCGCGGATCGCGAGGTCCGCCGACCCGGTCAGCGCGGCTTCGATCGTCGTGCGCTCCACGTCCTTGATCGTGGCGATCAGCGCCCGGGCGTGCTCGGGGACCGGCCCGGCGGCGGTCGGGACCGGGCCCGCGCGGCCGACGATCGAGGGCACCTCGACCACCGCGCGCTCGTCCAGGAACGGCAGCGCGGAGCGGTTGGCGGTGTTGAGGATCATCACCGCTCGCGTGTTGTTGGCGATCGCCTCGACGAGCGCCATCGCCTCGCCCTCGTAGCCGCCCGGATCGCCGCTCCACTCCTGCTTCCTCGCCGATGCCCGGCGGCGCCGCGCGCCTCCGCCATGTAGCTGCGCTCGCGGTCGTGGCGCGTGGCGCGCCAGGCGGCGAGCGCCTCGGCGGGCGCCTGGCCGTTGGCCGCGTAGAACGCGGCCTGCTGCTCGAGCAGGAACGCGCCGCGCGGCCGCGGCTGGCGCCGGATCGAGGCCACCGTGTCCGCCCCGTAGTAGAAGTAGTAGAGGTACTCGTTGGGGATCATCCCCAGCGTCCGCAGCCAGTCCGGGCCGAACAGGCGGCCCTCCTCGAAGCCGGCCAGCGCCTCGTCGTCGGCCAGCAGGTCCGGCAGCCGGTCGCGCTCGCCGTCGCGCGCGGCCTGGAGCCAGCCGAGGTGGTTGAGGCCGAAGTAGTCGAACCACATCCGCGCGGGGTCCTCGCCGAGCGCCCGCGCGACGCGCCGGCACAGCCCGGCCGGGGAGTCGCAGATGCCCACCACCCGGTCGCCGAGCACGCGCTGCGCGGCCTCCGTGACCATGCCGGCGGGGTTCGTGAAGTTGATCAGCCACGCTGCCGGGCGCGCGCTCGGCGATCGTCTCGGCGAGCTGCATCACGGCCGGGATCGTGCGCAGCGCGAAGCAGATCCCGCCCGGCCCGGTGGTCTCCTGGCCGAGCACCTCGAGCGCCAGCGGCACCGACTCGTCGACGACCCGGCCCTCGAGCCGGCCCACGCGGATGGCGCTGAAGACGAAGTCGGCGCCGTCGACCGCCTCGCCGAGGTCGGTCGTGGTCTCGAACGGCAGCGCGGCGCCGTGCTCGGCCGCGAGCCCGTCCAGCACGGTGCCGATCCGCTCCAGCCGCGCGGCGTCGACGTCGTGCAGGACCACGCGGTCGAACGGCATCCGGTCGCGGCGCGCCAGCAGCGCTCCGTAGACCATGGGCACGCGGAAGCCGCCCCCGCCGACGACGGTGAGCTTCATCTGCCGCGCGCGGGGAGCCGGGGGTTCGCGGAAGGGGACACGCGAGGATCGTACGCGCGCCAGCCCCCCTGCTTCCGGCGGTTAGCCCCGCGCGCCAACGGGGGATAGCGCGCTTGGGGACAAAACTCCCTTCGTTCATCCTGGATATCGAGATGGCACACACGGTTCTCATCGTCGACGATCACCCCGGCTACCGCGCCGCGGCCCGTGCCGTCCTGGAGGCGGACGGGTTCGAGGTGGTCGGCGAGAGCGCGACCGGCCTGGAGGCCGTCGCCGAGGCCGCCCGCCTGCGCCCGCAGATCGTCCTGCTGGACATCGGCCTCCCGGACATCGACGGGATCGAGGTCGCCCAGCGCATCACCGCCGCCGCCGACGGTGACGCGCCCGCCGTGGTCCTGATCTCCAGCCGCGACGGCGCGGGCTGCGAGGCCGTGTTCGCCAACTGCGGCGCCCGCGGCTTCATCCCCAAGGCCGAGCTGTCCGGCGACGCCGTCGGCGCGCTCGCCGCCTAGCGCCACGCGCGCGCACGGAGCGCAGGTCAGCCCTTCAGTGGGGCGAACGTCACACGGAGCCACATCGCTCTGACGAGCGTGACGAAATGCACGCCAGAGGAGCGAAACGTCACGCTCATCGACGCGGCGGTCGCGGGCGTGACGAAATGCACCCTCGCCACCCCACCCAGCCGCCGTTCAAGACGTATCGCGCGACGTCAGCCGCCGACCTGGCCCGGCACCGCGATCCCGGACTCGTAGGCGAGCACGACCGCCTGGACGCGGTCGCGCAGGCCGAGCTTCATCAGCACGCGCGCCACGTGGGTCTTGACCGTCGTCTCGGAGACGATCAGCTCGGCGGCGATCTCGGCGTTCGAGAGCCCGCGGGCGACGAGCTTGAACACCTCCAGCTCGCGCGCGGTGAGCTCGTCGAGGCCCTTCGGGCGGCGGGCCGGCGGGCGGGCCGGCCTGGGCGAACTCCTGGATCAGCCGCCGGGTGATCGACGGCGCGAGCAGCGCGTCGCCGCCCGCCACCACGCGGATGCCGTCGGCGAGCTGCTCCGGCGGGACGTCCTTGAGCAGGAACCCGCTCGCGCCCGCGCGCAGCGCGTCGTAGACGTACTCGTTGAGGTCGAACGTGGTGAGCATCAGCACCCGCGGCGGCGCGTCGCCGGCCGCCGGTCAGGAGCCGCCGGGTCGCCTCGATGCCGTCCAGCTCCGGCATGCGGATGTCCATCAGCACGACGTCGGGCTTGAGCTGCGCGGCCGCCGTCACCGCCTCGAGCGCCGTCGGCGGCCTCGCCGACCACGTCGATGTCGTCCTCGGCGTCGAGGATCATCCGGAAGCCGGCGCGCACCAGCGCCTGGTCGTCGGCGATCAGCACCCGGACCGGACTCACGCGACCGCCTCCACCTGCTCGTCGTCCGCCACGAGCGGGAGCTTGGCACGGATCCGGAAGCCGCCGCCGCGGCGCCGCCCCGCCTCCAGCTCGCCGCCGTAGATCCGCACGCGCTCGCGCATGCCGACGAGGCCGTGGCCGCCGTCCTCGCAGGCTCGATCCGCTCGCGCGCCGGGCCCGGGCCGCGGTCGGCGACCTCGATCTCCAGCGCGCGCGCGCTCCAGCGCACGTGCACCTCGGTCGGGCGCCCGGCCCGCGTACTTCAGCGCGTTGGTCAGCGCCTCCTGCACGACCCGGAACGCCGCCAGGTCGAGCCCCGCGGGCAGCGGCGCGCGGCTCGCCCTCGCTCGACCAGCACGACCGGCAGCCCGGCCTCGCGCGCCCGCTCGACCAGGCCGGCCACCGCGGTCATCGTCGGCTGCGGCGCGCGCGCAGGTCGCCCGTCGTCCTCGTCGTGGTGCAGCACGCCGAGCAGCCGCCGCATCTCGGCCAGCGCCTCGCGGCCCGTGCGCTCGATCTGCTCGGCGGCCGCGACCGCGCGCGCCGGGTCGCGGTCGAGGATCCGCCGCGCGCCGCCCGCCTGCACCACCATCACGCTGACGCTGTGCGCGACGACGTCGTGCATCTCGCGCGCGATCCGGCGGCGCTCCTCGGCGGCGGCGCTCGAGCGCCTGCCGCTCGTGCTCCTCCTGCTCGCGCACGGCGGCCTCGTGCAGCTCCTCGGTGAGGCGCGAGCGCACGCGCACCGCGCGGCCCGCGGTCCACACGACCGCGCCGAACGGCGGCGGGAAGATGTAGTCGCCGACGACGTCGGCGTCGGCCTGGAGGATGCTCACGAGCAGGATCCCGGCGACGACGCAGCACGCATCCCGATCGACCGCGGCGCGACCCTCGGCGTACGCGCCGACGCCGCAGGAGACACGAGCATCGCGACGAGGAACGGGATGAAGAAGTCCGTCGGGTCGGTGAGCAGCAGCCGCATCGCGAGGACCGATCCGACGCACACCGCGGCGACCGTCAGCGGGTGCGTCCGGCGGAACGCCAGCGGCAGCGAGTAGCCGCGCGGCGAAGACCAGGCAGAGCAGCAGCGGCGCGTCGCCGCGGGCTGATGCTGGCCACCTCGGCCTCGGCGACGATGAACAGCACCGCGGCCAGGACGCGGTCGAGCTGCGATCGCGGTCGAGCCGGCGCAGCCGCTGCCACAGCGCGCTCACGCCGCGCCTCCCACCGGCAGCCGCGCGCGCACGGCGTGGCCGCCGCTGCGCCGCCGCCCCGCCTGCAGCTGGCCGCCGTACAGCGCGACGCGCTCGCGCGACGCCGGCGAGCCGCCGCTGCCGTCGCCGGCCGTCGCCGTCGTCGAGCACCTCGAGGTCGACGCCCGTCGGGGCGGTAGCGGACGACGACCTGCGCGCGGCCGGCCGCGCCCTGCTCGAGCGCCCCGCTCAGCGCCTCCTGCACGAGCCGGTAGGCCGTCGAGGTCGACGCCGGCCGGCAGCGGCGCGCTCGTCGCCCTCGACCTCCAGCTCCACCGGCAGGCCGGCCGCGCGCGTGCGCTGCGACCAGCCCGGCGAGGTGCGCGCAGGCTCGGCTGGGGCGCGAGCGCGATCTCCTCGTCGTCGCGCCGCAGCACGCCCAGCAGGCGGCGGATCTCCGTCAGCGCCTCGCGGCCCGGTCTGCTCGACCGCCCCGAACGCGTCGCGCGCGCGGTCGGGGTCCGTCTCGGCGAGCCGGCGCGCGCCGCCGGCCTGCACGACCATCGCGCTCATCGCGTGCGCGACCACGTCGTGCAGCTCGCCCGGCGATCCGCGTGCGCTCCGTCGGCGGCCGCCGCTCGGCCTGCGCATCGCGCTCGCGCCGCAGCGGCTCCGCCTTCACGCGCAGCGCGCTCGTTGAGCTCGCGCGCGCTGGCGGATGAAGCGCCCGAGCAGGATCGGGCCCAGCGGCGGTCACCAGCGGCGCGAACGTGTAGTCGGCCGAGCGCGTTCGGGTAGCCGTCGATCGCCAGCCGACGAGGCTCAGCGCCCAGGCGGCGACCGCCGCGACCACGAGGCGCCGCCCCTCGCGTGCGCGCCGGCCGAGTAGAGCACGAACAGCAGCACGAAGAACAGCGCGTAGAGGTTGTCGTCGATCGGGCGCCCGAGCGGCTGCAGCGCGGCGAACGCCGCCGATCGCGAGCAGCGACCGCCCCGAGCGGCGCGCCGCGCCGCAGCGCGAGGCCGGCGGCGCATAGCAGCACGAAGACCGCGGCGAGCCCCGCGCCGGGCGCGTCGCCGGCGAGCAGCAGCACCTCGAGCTGCGCCTCGACGCGAACGACGCGCCGCGAGCAGGACGTCGGCGCGGAGCGGGTCCATCCTCGCGGACGCGCGCGCGGAGCCGTCGCAGCAGCTGCATGCCGAGAGCGTAGGGCCCGCGTCCCGCCGTGATCGTCCTCCTCGTTGACCATCCCGGGTCCTCCTCGAGGATGACCCCGGATCATCCTCCGCCCGCGCGAATCGTCATGGCGGCCGACGACGCGCGGCGCCGGCGGCTGGGACCGTTGCCGCCATGAGGACATGGACGGCCACCACCACCGCCGCGGCCGGCCCGGAGGCCGTGCTCGACGTGCTGACGGATCCCGGACGCCGCCGCCCGCTGGGCGCCGGTGCCGTTCGACGTCGACGACCTCGACGGCGAGCGCCTGCTCGCCGGCAGCCGCGCCCGCGTGTCCGGGAAGCTCGCAGGCCGCGCGTGGGCTTCGACGTCGAGGTCCACGAGGCCGACGAGACCGGCATCGCGCTCAGCGCGAGCGGCCCGGTCGCGTTCGACGTCGACTACCGGCTGTCGCCCGCACCGCGCGGCGGCAGCGAGGTCCACGCCTCCGTGTCCGTCCGCTCCGGCGGCGGCCTGCACCGGCCGCCTGCTGGCCGAGGCCACCGGCGCCCTGCTCACCGCCGGCGCGCTCCAGGCCGCCCTCGGGCGCATCGCCCGCGAAGCGCTCGCCGACGTCGCCCGTGCTCGCGGGTGACGCTCCCCCGACCGCAGAGCGAACCCCAAGGCCCCAGCCCACATGCTCGACATCGCTCCGACCCCGTGACGGCCCCCGCCGTCACCGCCACCGCCGTCACCCGCCGCTACGGCGAGGGCGAGTCCGCCGTCGACGCGCTGCGCGGCGTCTCGCTCGAGGTCCCCGCCGGCCAGTTCACCGCCGTCATGGGCCCCTCCGGCTCCGGCAAGTCCACGCTCATGCACCTGCTCGCCGGGCTCGACACGCCCACCGCGCGGCAGCGTGCACATCGGCGGCGAGGACATCACCGCGATGAACGACAAGCAGCTCACGAAGCTGCGCCGCCGCCACATCGGCTTCGTGTTCCAGTCGTTCAACCTGCTGCCGACGCTCACGGCCGAGGAGAACATCCTCCTGCCGCTGTCGATCGCCGGCCGCAAGCCGCGAGCGCGGTGAGGTCGAGGCGCTGATCGAGCGCGTCGGCCTCGACCGACCGCCGCGACCACCGGCCGTCGGAGCTCTCCGGCGGCCAGCAGCAGCGCGTCGCGATCGCCCGCGCGCTCGTCACGCGGCCGACGGTGCTGTTCGCCGACGAGCCGACCGGCAACCTGGACTCCACGTCCGGCGCCGAGATCCTCGCGCTGCTGCGCGAGGCCGTCGAGCTCGACGGCCAGACCACGCTGATGGTCACGCACGACCCGCGCGCGGCCGCGCGCCGCCGACCGCGTCGTGTTCATCGCCGACGGCCGCATCGTGGCCGACCTCGCCGAGCCGACCGAGGGCGAGATCCTCGCGGCCGTCAAGGAGGCGTACGCCCGATGAACCGCGTCGCACTCAAGGGCCTGGCCGCGCGCCCCGTGCGCACGGTCCTCACCACGCTGGCGATCGTGCTCGGCGTCGCCATGGTGAGCGGCGCGTTCACGCTGACCGACACCATGCGCAACGGCGCGGACTCGCTGTCCGTCCGCCGCCTACGACGGCACCGACGCCGTCGTCACCGCCAAGACGGCGTTCGAGGTCGAGTCCGACGACTGGGCGGTCGCGCGCCCGACCGTCGACGAGGGCGTGCTCGACCCAGCGTCCGCGCCGTGCCGCAGGTCGGCGTCGCCGTCGGCGACATCACCGACGAGGCGAAGATCATCGGCCGCGACGGCAAGCCGGTCGGCGACGGCCCCTACTTCGGCGTCGGCTACGACAGCCGCACGCAGGGCGCGGAGCACGACCACCCGTTCCGCCTCGACTACGGCCGCTGGGCCACCGGCCCGGGCGAGGTCGTCATCGACGCCGGCACGGCCGAGAACGAGAGACTACGCGCTCGGCTCGACCGTCAAGATCACCACCCGCGGCGCGGCGCGCGAGTTCGACGGTCGTCGGCATCTCGCGCTTCGGCGAGGTCAAGTCGCTCGGCGTCGCCACCACCGCGGTGTTCGACCTGCGCACCGCGCAGGAGCTGTTCGACAAGCAGGGTCGCTACGACTCGATCCTCGTCGCCGGCCGTGACGGCGTCGCCCGCCGCCGACGTGCGCGCCGCCGTCGGCGACGCGATCGGCTCCGCCGCCGCAGGTCCAGACCGCCGCGGGCCAGGACCGCTTCACGCTCGACGGCCTGAAGCAGTTCATCTCGATCATCCAGGTCGTGCTGATCGTGTTCGGCTTCGTGGCGATCCTCGTCGGAGCGTTCACGATCTTCAACACGCTCTCGATCACGGTCGCCCAGCGCTCGCGCGAGTTCGGGCTGCTGCGGATGGTCGGCGCCTCGCGCCGCCAGGTGCTCGGCTCGGTGATGCTCGAGGCGCTGAGCATCGGCCTGCTGGCCTCGCTCATCGGCATCGGCGCCGGCTTCGGCATCGCCGCCGGGCTGGACGCGGTGTTCACCTCGATGGAGATCGACCTGCCCGATGCGGGCATGGTGTTCGCCGCCCGCACGATCGTGGTGGCCATGCTCGTCGGCACGCTCGTGACGCTCGCCGCCGGCCTGTCCCGGCGTGGCGCGCGACCCGGGTCCCGCCGGTCGCGGCGCTGCGCGAGGCGGCCGCCGGGCGCGCACAAGGTCCGCCTGCCCGCCCGCGCGCGTGCGCCTGCTGGCCGTCGTCCTCGGCCGCCCGGCCGAGCGGCTCGGCGGCTCGGCCGGCGGCTCGCCCGCCGCAACGCGATGCGCAACCCCGGCCGCACGGCCGTGACCGCGTCGGCGCTGATGATCGGCGTCGCGCTGGTGACGCTGGTCACCGTCGTCGCGCAGGGCCTGCGCGACACGACGACCGGCTCGATCGAGCGCCGGATCGACGCCACGCACGTCGTCACGGGCGCCGACGGCTGGTCGCCCACCGATCCGGCGATCGCGAACACGCTGGCCCGTACCCCGGGCGTCGACGGCGTGACCGCCCTGCGTCAGGACGGCGCGCTGGCGTTCGGCGACAAGGAGACCGTGAACTCGAT
>CAVSJY010000004.1:0-88228 GCA_963728465.1 uncultured Solirubrobacteraceae bacterium | reverse complement strand
ACACCGTGCACCTCCGCCATGTAGCGGTCGGCGACGGCGTCGGCCTCCTCGGAGGTGCTGCCCTGCTGGCGCGCGCTCAGGTAGGCGGCGTACCAGTCCCACCAGTCGTGGGCCGGCGCCTCGGCCTCGAAGCGGCCGTGGTGCAGGCCGGTCTCCAGCAGCAGCGCGGCCAGCGCGGCGACGTCCGGCTCCTCGACGCGACCGGGCAGGCGGGTGGTGACCTCCTGGAGCAGGTACTCGTTGCCGTCCGGGTCGCTGAATGACGCGTACGAGGAGTAGGTCGTGCGCTCGGGATCCACGCCGGGCTGGCGGGACTTGCCGCTGGCGTCGAACGCGTTGCCGTGGAAGATCTCCGACACGTCGACGCCGCGCTCGATCAGCTCGGCGCGCGCCGCCTCGATGTCGTCGACGGCGAGCAGGAGGCTCGCGCCCTTCCCGGGGGCCGCGGTGGTGACGCCGGTGCCGAAGATGATCGACGCCTGCGAGCCGGGCGGCGTGAACTGGAGGACGCGGAGGTCGTCGCTGAAGACGAAGTCGGCGTCCTCGCGCCAGCCGATCGACGCGTAGAACTGCTTCGCGCGCTCGGCGTCCGCGACCGGCCGGATCACGACCTCGAGCTTCATGTCCGTCCGCTGCGTCCCGGTGACCTGGGTGGCGGTGGTGCTGCTCTTCTCGCTGGTGCTCATGGCGAGCTCCTTCAGGTTGGTGTGGATGACAAGGTCCCGCGTTGCGGGATCGGTCGCGCCCGTGTGGGTCCCTGGTTCACCCCCGGGCCCGTGTCGCGACGAGACCCGAGGCGCGGGCACCCAGGTCGTTTAGGGTTGGCGGACGGCGGCGCGGCCGGCCGCCCCAGCAAGCCCGAACGCCACCGGGAGCGTGTGACCATGAGCAGCGAGTACGACGTCATCGTGGTGGGCGGCGGCTCGCCCGGCGAGCATTGCGCGGGCGCGCTGGCAGAGGGCGGGCTGCGCGTCGCGGTCGTCGAGCGCGAGCTGGTCGGCGGCGAGTGCTCGTACTGGGCGTGCATCCCGTCGAAGACGCTGTTGCGGCCGGGCGAGGCGGTGCAGGGAGCGCGCGAGGCGGCGGCCACCGCGGAGGTCGACGTCGAGGCCGCGCTCGCGTGGCGGGACTTCATGGTCTCGGACTACTCCGACGCGGGTCAGGAGCGCTGGCTGGCCGACAACGGCATCGACCTCCTGCGCGGCAGCGGCCGGCTCGCAGGGACCGGCGTGGTCGAGGTCGGCGGCTCGCGCCACACCGCCGAGCACGTCGTGCTCGCCAACGGCGCCGCGCCGTTCATCCCGCCGATCCCGGGGCTGCGCGAGCTCGACGGGATCTGGACCAACCGCGAGGCGACCGGGATGAAGGCCGTCCCGCGCCGGATGCTCGTCCTCGGCGGCGGGCCCGTCGGCACCGAGATGGCGCAGGCCGTGCGGCGCCTCGGCGGCGAGGTGGTGCTCGTCGAGGGCTCCGAGCACGTGCTCGCGCGCGAGCCCGCGCCGCTCGGCGAGGCGCTGGGCGAGGTCCTGCGCCGCGACGGCATCGAGCTGATCCTCGGCGGGCGGGTCGCCGCGGCGCGTCGCGACGACCAGGAGTTCGTGCTGACGCTCGAGGACGGAGACGAGCTGCGCGGCGACCGCCTGCTCGTCGCCACCGGCCGGCGCCCGCGCGTCGAGGGGATCGGCCTCGAGACCGTCGGCGTCGAGGCCAACCCCCGCGGCGTCCCGGTCGACGGCCGCTGCCAGGTCGCCGAGCGCCTGTGGGCGATCGGCGACGTCACCGGCATCTGGCCGCTCACGCACGTGGGCAAGTACCAGGGGCGCGTCGTCGCGGCCAACATCCTCGGCGAGCCGCGCGAGGCCAACTACGACGCGGTGCCGCGCGTCACCTACACGGACCCGCAGGCGGCCGCGGCCGGCGCGACCGACGCGTCGTTCAGCGCCACCAACCCCGTGTCCGCGGTCGCCAAGACCGCCGCCTACACGCGCGCGTACGCGGAGGCGAACGGCTTCCTGACGCTGCTCAGCGACGGCGAGCGGCTGACCGGCGCCTACGCGCTCGGCCCGGAGGCCGGCGAGTGGCTCCAGCAGGCCACGCTGGCCATCCGCGCCGGCGTCCCGCTCGACGTGCTCGTCGACACGATCCAGCCGTTCCCGACCTTCTCGGAGATCTACCTCGAAGCGCTGAAGGCCCTCCGCCGGGACATCGCCGGGGCGCGCGACGGCCGGGGCGGGATCGCCATGACCACCCGAGAGGAGCACCCGTGACCACCACGACCGCCGCGGCCGCCCCCGCGGCTGCGCCGCGGCTGCTCGGGCGGCGCAGCGAGTGCGCGGTGCTGGACGAGCTGGTGGCGAGCGTGCGCGCGGGCCCGAGCCGGGCGCTGGTGCTGCGCGGCGAGGCCGGCGTCGGCAAGAGCGCGCTGCTCGAGTACCTGGTCCGGCGCGCCTCGGGGTGCGCGATCGCGCGGGCGGCGGGCGTCGAATCGGAGATGGAGCTCGCGTTCGCGGGGCTGCATCAGCTCTGCGGGCCGTTCGCGGACCGCGTCGAGCGGCTCCCCGGCCCGCAGCGCGACGCCCTCGGCGCGGCGTTCGGGCTGCGCGACGGCGACGCCCCGGACCGGTTCCTGGTCGGCCTGGCCGTGTTGAGCCTGCTGTCCGACGTGGCCGAGGAGCGGCCGCTGGTCTGCGTCGTGGACGACGCCCAGTGGCTCGACGCGGCCTCGGCGCAGGCGCTGGCCTTCGTCGCGCGCCGCCTGGCCGCCGAGTCGGTCGGCCTGGTGTTCGCCTCCGCGAGCCGGCCGGCGAGCGGCGGCTCGAGGGGCTTGCGGAGCTCGTCGTGCACGGGCTCGGCGACCGCGAGGCGCAGGAGCTGCTGGGGGCCGTGGTGGCGGGTCCGCTCGACGCGCGCGTGCGCGACCGGATAGTGGCCGAGACGCGGGGCAACCCGCTGGCGCTGCTGGAGCTGCCGCGCGGCCTGTCGCCCGCCGAGCTGGCGGGCGGGTTCGGCTCGGCCGGCGGCCCGGCGTTGACCGGGCGCATCGAGGAGAGCTTCCGGGACCGGCTCGAGCCGCTGCCGCAGCCGACGCGGCTGCTGCTGCTGGTCGCGGCGGCCGAGCCGGTGGGCGATCCGCCGCTCGTGTGGAAGGCGGCGCCGCGCTGGGGATCGGCGCCGACGCGGCGGCGCCGGCGACGGAGGCGGGCCTCGTCGAGCTCGGCGCGCAGGTGCGCTTCCGGCACCCGCTCGTGCGCTCGGCGGTCTACCGGGCGGCCGCGCCGGACGAGCGCCGCCGCGTCCACCGCGCGCTGGCCGAGGCCACCGACGCCGGCACCGATCCCGACCGCCGCGCCTGGCACGCCGCCCAGGCGACGGCCGGGCTCGACGAGGACGTCGCCGCCGAGCTGGAGCGCTCCGCCGCGCGAGCGCGGGCGCGAGGCGGCCTGGCCGCGGACGCCGCCTTCCACGAGCGCGCCGCCGAGCTGACGCCGGAGCCGGGACGCCGGGCGCAGCGCGCCTTGGCCGCCGCGCAGAGCAAGCACCGGGCCGGCGCGGAGGATGTGGCGCTGCGACTGCTGGCGATGGCGGAGGCGGGGCCGCTCGACGAGCTCGAGCAGGCCCACGCGCAGCTTCTGCGCGCGCACATCACGTTCGCGATGACGCGCGGGCGCGACGCGCCGCCCTTGCTGCTCGCGGCGGCCAAGCGGTTCGAGTCGCTCGACGCGACGCTCGCGCGCGAGACGTACTTGGACGCGTTCGCCGCCGCGCTGTCCGCGGACCGCCTGGCGCGCGGCGGCGATGCGCGTGAGGTGGCCGCGGCAGTCCTCGCCGCCGACCGGCCGTCCTCGACTCATGCCTGCGATCTCCTGCTCGACGGGCTCGCCCGGCTCACCTGCCAGGGCTACAGCGTGGGGGCGCCGGCATTGCAAGAGGCGCTGCGCGCGTTCCGGGAGGCAGCCCTCGCCGAGGACGAGGAGCTGGGGTGGCTCTGGCTGGCCTGCCACATCGCGCGGGCCCTCGGGGACGACGAGGCCTGGGACGAGCTGACCGGCCGCCAGGTCGAGCTCGCGCGCCGGGCCGGCGCGCTCTCCCTGCTGTCGGTCGCCCTGGACGACCGGATCCACGTCGACCTCTTCTGCGGCCGGATCGAGGTCGCCGTGTCGCTGGCCGCGGAGTTGGACGCGGTCGTCGAGGCGACCGGCAGCCGGCTGACGTTGCGCGGGAGCATCGCGCTGGCCAACTGGCGCGGTGACGAGGCGGGGGCGCGGGCGCTGATCGAGGCGCAGCGGCAGGACGTGCTGCGCCGCGGCGAGGGGCTCTGGCTCGTCGCCGTCGACTGGGGCAGCGCCGTCCTCTACAACGGCCTCGGCCGCTACGACGACGCGCTGGCCGCCGCCGAGCGGGCCGCCGAGGACCCCCACGGGATGGGCGTCTCGACCTGGCTTCTCTCCGACCTCATCGAGGCCGCCGTACGCAGCGGCAAGCCGGAGCGCGCCGCCGGCCCGCTCGAGCGGTTGAAGGAGATCGCCGTGGCCAACGGGAACGACTGGTCGCTCGGGATCCATGCGCGTGGCAGCGCGCTCCTCGCGGAAGGAGCGGACGCCGAGCCGCACTACCGCGAGGCGATCGAACGGCTCGGCCGCACCCGCATCCGCGTGACGGTGGGTCGCACCCACCTGCTGTACGGCGAGTGGTTGCGACGCCAGAACCGCCGCGTCGACGCCCGCGAGCAGCTCCGCATCGCGCACTCGATGCTCGCGGACATGGGCATGGAGGCGTTCGCCGAGCGCGCCCGCCGCGAGCTGCTCGCCACCGGCGAGACGGTGCGCAAGCGCACGGTCGAGACGCTCGACGAGCTGACCCCGCAGGAGGGGCAGATCGCGAGGCTGGCGGCCGGCGGCAACACGAACCCGGAGATCGGCGCTCAGCTCTTCCTCAGCCCGCGCACGGTCGAGTGGCACCTGCACAAGGTGTTCAGCAAGCTCGGCATCAGCTCCCGCAGGGAGCTCCGCGTCCGCGCTGCCGGACGGCCGCGCGGCGGCCGTGCCGGCCTAGCGGGCCGACGGCTCAGAACCGGATGGTCCAGGCCGTCGTGCGCATCAACCGGCCACGGATGGCGGTGGTCGCGGGCCGGCGGCGGCCGTCGCCGCGCGCGCGGCGCCCGGCGTCGGTGAGGCGGAGACGCAGGAACCGACTGGAAGCGCCTCCTCGCCGGAGCCTGCCGACCGCGAGCAGGCGCCGGGTGGAGCGCGCGCGGATGCGTACGGTCGCCCGGCAGTCCTGCGGCTCGCCGTCGAGGTCGGGGCACGACACGTCGAACCCGAGCCTCCCGCGCCGGCGATGCGGGGTGGGCTTGATCGTCGCGCCGCTGTCGACGAGGGCGCCGCGCGGCAGCGGGATCGACAGGCTGTCGCAGGCGGCCGCGATGCGGGTGCGCCGGCGCGGGCGCGTCACGATGTCGAACCCCGGGCCGCACAGCGCCTCGCGGCCTGACGCGTGCCGCAGGATGTCGTCGCCCGCGCGCCCGACCAGCCGGTTCCGGCCGCCGCGGCCGTCGATGTCGTTGTCACGGCCGTCACCGGCGAGCCGGTCGTTCCCCCGGCCGCCTCGCACGGACTCGAAGCCGCGCGCGACATCGCCCTCGCCCGGCGCGCCGGCGGGATCGGCCGTGGCGAGGTCGACCAGCACGCGCCGCGTCCGCTGCGCGTAGGAGAGCGTGTCGACGCCCGGTCCGGCGTCCAGCCTGTCGGCGTCGGGCGCCAGGCCCGCCGCGGCGGCGTCCCGATCGCCGTCGGTCAGCACGTCACCGCCCGCGTCGCCGGTCAGCAGGTCGGTCCCGCCGCCGCCGTCGAGGAGGTCCTCCGTGGGGCTGCCGATCAGCACGTCGTCGCCCGGGCCGCCGAAGGCGTCGATGCCGCCGATGACGTTCGGACCCGTCCGGGTGGTGATCGCGCGGTCGTTCATGTCGCCGAGCAGCGCCCGGACCGATTGGACGAACGGCCCGGCGACGGGGAAGGGCGGATCGGGCGCACGGCAGACGGCCGAGTGCGCGGAGAGCGACGCGCACGAGGCCATGGCGGTGATGACCGCGCCCGGATCCGTGACCGTGACGCTCAACGCATCGGGCGCGTATTCCGCCGTGAAGTCGTTCACCTCGCCGCCGGCCGCGACGTAGAGCACCTCGTTGGACGAGCCGAAGCGCGCGTCGCGCGTGACCGTCACGGTCGCCGCCTGCGCGCCGCCGGCCCCGAGACCCAGCCCGCCGACACAAGCCGCGACGAGTGCCCTGCGCAGGAGCGTCATGCGCCAACGCTCGCACGATCCGCGCCGAGTTGCCAACATCGTGTGCGGCCTTGACCGCGGTCCTCTTCGCCTGCGTCGCCGGCATGCTCCTCGGCGGGCTCAACGTCACGATGCGCCGTGGCCTGGCCCGGCTCGTCGACGTCGAGGCCGCCTCGGCGGTCATCGCGACGCTCGCGTTCGCCCTCGTCGCGGCCACGGCGCTCGCCGCCGGCGTCGAGATCAGGGCCGGCGAGCTGTGGCCCTTCCTGGCGCTCGGCGCCTTCGTGCCCGGCGTCGTCCAGCTCGCCGCGGTGCAGGCCGTCCACGCGGCGGGCGCGTCCCGGGCCGGGATCCTGTTCGGGATGGCGCCGCTGTTCTCGGCGCTGATCGCCATCGTGGTGTTCGGCGAGCCGCTCCGCTGGGCGCTGGCCGCGGGCACCCTGCTGATCGTCGCCGGCGGCGCGGCCCTGTCCTGGGAGGGCGAGCGTCCGAGTGACTACAAGGCCTACGGCGCCGCGCTCGCGGTGGGCGTGGCCGTGGCCTTCGGCGTGCGCGACAACGCCGCGCGCGCGTTCGGCGACGACGTCGCGGCGGAGCCGCTCGCCGAGGCGGCGGCGCTCATGCTCGGAGCCTCCGCGGTGCTGCTGGCGAACCTCCTGCGGCGCCCGTCCCCGCTCCGGCGGCTGCGCGCGGCGGCCATGCCCTTCCTGCCGTCCGCACTCGTCACCGCGGGCGCGCAGGCGTCGCTGCTGGAGGCGCTCGACCGGGAGCGCGTCACGATCGTCGCCCCGCTCGTGGGCACGGGCGTGCTCTGGACCGTGGTGTTCGCGGCGATCTTCCTCCGGCGCAGCGAGCTGATCGGGCCCCGGCTCGTGGTCGTGGCGGCGCTCGTCGTGGCAGGGGGCGCGCTCGTCGGGGGAACGCGCTGACGCCGAGCGGTTGCCTTCGGGCACGGCGTCGCCTAGGTTCGCAGCATGGCCGCCCGCGGCCCCCGCCGCCTCGAGCCGGACCGCAAGGACGCACCCCGCACGCACGACGAGACGCCCGGGGCTGAACACGCCGTGATCGCGCTCCAGCGCACGGCCGGCAACGCGGCCGTGGCCCGGCTCCTCGCGCGCCAGCCGACGGCGACCGTGGCGTCAGCCGCCGCGGGGACCCGCCTGGCCGAGTTCCGCAAGTCGGCGGCCGGCTTGCGTGATGCGGCCAAGCTGGCCAAGCCGGCGGTGACCGTCTCGGACATCGCGCAGGCGAACCTGTGGATGGCCAGGGTGGTGGCCGCGCTCGAGGCCGCCAAGGGAGTCGGCGACCGCGTGGACCTGCATTTCGAGGGCTTCGACGCCCAGGGCGATCTCGCGTCCGAGTACGGCGCCGCGGAGGCCGAGCTCCCGCAGTTGATCTGGCCGGCGATGCAGAAGGCGGAGGAGACCGGCACGCAGGTCGGCACGCTGGCGATGGGCGGGATCAACGCCTCCTCGGTCGCCGCCGCGCCCGACGCCGCGGCGCCCGAGCCGACGCTCATGCCGCTCGACCAGGTGACCGAGTGGCGCGAGCTGGCCACGAGGCTGCACGCGCTCGGCGGCGTCTTCAGCAGCATGGGCGTGCGGGACGCCGCGCAGGCGTGCCAGGACGCGGCGCTGGCGATGCTCCAGGCCCGCTCGGTGGCCAGCGCGCGCGCCACGTGGCGTGCAGGCGACGCGATCGAGAGCACCGTCGCCCAGGCCAAGGACCCCAAGCGCGCCCGCAACGTCGTCGACGACATCTTCGCCGACTCCGGCTTCTCCACCCGCCAGTCGGTCGAGAAGCTCAAGGACAAGGACGGCAACGAGATCGAGCAGATCAACGACTGGTGCGGCATGTTCGTCGCGGCCGGCATGTTCCGGGGCGCGGGGATCGACAAGGACATGCGCAAGGCCTTCGCCCACACGGACAACGTCTACGACTTCTTCCGCTACACGGCGAAGGTCAACGACGAGCGCACGCCGCTGTCGATCTGGGCCGAGGGCCGCTGGTGGCTCGTCAGCGAGTACCACGAGAAGCGGGGCGCGACGCGCACCTGGATGGAGGGCACGCATCGACCTGTCGCGCATCCGTCCCGGCGACGTCGCGCTCATCCGCCACTCGGGCACCAAGCCGGAGAAGTCGATCGCGAACCACATCGTGATGGTCGAGTCCGTCGACGTGGCCAACGGCAAGCTGGTGACGATCGAGGGCAACGTGCACTGGGGCATCCGCCCCGACGAGGAGGGTGACGCGCAGCGGGTGGACGGCGACCTCGCCCAGGCCGCGGCGACCAGGGACTCCTCCGTGGTCCACGTCCGCGACATGGACGACAAGAAGACGCTGACGCCGGGCGGCGGCGCGGGCGCGTACCGCGAGCGGGGCGGCAAGACGGTGTTCGGCGTCGGCCGGCCGTCGCTCGTGGACTTCGAGGACCACGAGTACGCGAAGCAGGCGGTTCCGAAGAAGTTCGAGACCCTCTCGCCCGAGGAGATGCGCAGGAAGGCCGCGACCGCGGCGCTGCTCCAGCCGGCCTCCACGATCGTCGCCCCCTCCGGCTAGGCGGGCCGCGCGGCCGTTAGACCCTCGCGCGCTTTCCGTGCGTCCCCTCGTAGACCTGCCGGTCGCGCTCGTAGTCGTCGTCGTCGTCCGGCGTGGTGCGCTTGTCGCCAGAGATCGGCTCCTCCGCGGCCGCCGAGAGGTACTCCTTGAGCATCTCGCGGAAGTAGCGGTTCGACGCGACGAACGGCGTCGAGACGGAGAGCGCGCTGAAGACGATGGTCGGCACCTGGACACGGCGCCCGTCCTGGAGCACGAACTCGACCTGGTAGTGGATGCTCTCCGCGACCCGGTACGCCTCGTCGGCCAGGACGGCGAGCACGTACACGTCCGCCGACGCGGCATAGCCGTTGGCGATGACGTCGACGATCGCGTCCTCGACCATGATCATCGAGGTGTTCGCCGCCTTGGTGCCGACGACCAGGTTCGTCGCCGACTGCGGGCCCGTGGCCGCAGGGCCGCCCAGCTCGTATGCCACGAGGTGCAGCCATTCCCAGCCATGCTTCTTGCGGCCGGCCTGGCTGGGGTCCACCGCGAACTCGGGATCGATCGCCTGGTCGTAGCCCGCCGCCGCGGCGACGGTGGCGGCGGACACGCCCATGACGTCGATCTGCCCGACGTCCTCCTTGCGGCTGCCGCGGTAGCCGGCGATGACGCTCGCATCGATGTGCTGCGCGTCGACGCCGCGTCGCAGCGTGTCGAGCGCCACCTTGATGTGGGGCGGCATGCCGCCGGGCAGCTGCGGCCGCTGCGAACGCGCCGGCAGCGCGTCCGGCGCCAGACCCGGGCCGTCGCCGTACAAGACGCCGAACGGCGGGATCACCGCCATCGCGTTGAGCTGCGTGCCCGAGACCGTCGTGACCGTCGCGGGGATCCCGTTGCCGATGTACGCGAGCGGCGGCACGGTGTAGTCGATCTCCTCGTGCTCGCCCTGCTGGCCCAGCTGGTCCGGGACGCTGACACCGATGTTCGGCATGAACGCGGCGTCGAGACGTCCTCGCTGAAGCGCCCGAACGGGTTGAAGACGGTTCTCTGCTTCGTCGTGTTGCCGGCGAATTGCAGATACTGCGCCTCGGTGAACCGGAGGTCGTCCGCGTCGAGCATCTCGTCGTCGCCGACCCAGGTAGGCCGAGCCGGCGCACGATCCCGGCGGCATCGCCGGCTCCGGCGCGGAGCCCTCCCAGTAGTAGCGGTCGCGCGTGCGGTCGAGCCGCCCGAGATTCGGCAGGAACATCCACGCCCGGGCGAGCATGCGCGCCGGCGCCTGCTGCGCGAGCATCCGGCTCACCGCCGCGTTGCCCGCCGCCCGCTGGAGCTCGAGCACGTCCGCCGCGACCGGCTCACTGCGCTGGGCCGGCGACTCAGCGGAGTCGTGCGGCCGCCGGCGACGCTGCTCGGCATGCTGCCGCATGCCGCCAGTCTCACGGGCCGCGCACGCACAGTCCAGTCGTCGCGCACACCCGTGACCTCCGGGCGGCCTCGACCGACGTCGCCGCGGCGGCCTGACCGGCGGGCGGTTGCCCGTTCGCGCAATCGTTGTTACGGGCGCTCGCCCGGGCCTGGACGGGGTGCCATCCTTGGGGATCGGAAACGCGCTGAAGGGCAGCCGATGTTGTGCATAGAAGTCCTCCCCGACGAGCGTGGCGCATGGCGCGTCGTCGACGAGTCGATGGCCGGTGCGCCGCTCTCCGAGCACGCCAGCGCCACCGACGCCGAACGGGCGGCGTGGAGGTACGCCGAGGTCCTCGATGCGGACCAGGTCATCGTCCACGATCGCTACAACCGGGTCCACGTCGTCGAACGCACGCCGTCGCGCCCGCCGAACCCGGCGGTCCTGACCGGGGCAGGCTGGCGACGCCGGCCGGCGCGCTAGCGGCGCGCCGGGCGTGAGCAGCACCTCGCGGGCGGCCGCGGGCGTAGAGTCGCGCCCATGAAGCGTGCTCTCACGGCCCTGCCGATCGCGATCCTGCTCGCGGTCGCCGCTCCCGCCGCCCAGGCGGTGACGTTCACCCCCGGTGCGCCCGGCGCCGGCGACCCCTTCTTCCCGCTCGCGGGCAACGGCGGCTACGAGGTCCGCCACTACTCCCTGCGGCTCGACTTCGAGCCGCAGAACAACGCGCTCGACGCCCGCGCCGTGATCTCCGCGCGCGCGACCCAGGACCTGTCGCGCTTCGATCTCGACCTGCGCGGCCTCCACGTCGCCCAGGTGACCGTGGACGGCGCCCCGCCGCGTTCCGGCGCGACGGGCAGGAGCTGGTGATCACGCCGCGCGCCGGGATCCGCAGGAGCCGCGCGTTCGAGGTCGCCGTCGACTACGACGGCCATCCGAACCCGATCATCGATCCGGACAAGTCCAAGGACGGCTGGATCCCGACCGACGACGGCGCCTTCGTCGTCAACGAGCCGCAGGGATCGCCGAGCTGGTACCCGGTCAACGACACGCCGAGGGACAAGGCCACCTACGACTTCGCGATCACGGTGCCCGAGGGCGTGACCGCGCTCGGCAACGGGCTGCTCGTGGGCACCACCGACAACGGCGCGACCACGACCTGGCGCTGGCGTGCGAGCGATCCGACCGCGCCCTACCTGGCCACGGCGACCAGCGGCGTGTTCGAGACCGACTTCGGGACGCTGCCGAACGGCCTGCCGGAGTACAACGCGGTGGACCCGCAGACGCGCCCGGCGGAGCCAAGGACCCGAACCCGCAGCTCGCGTGGCAGCGCCTGGAGCTCAACGGGCCGGCGGTCGACCTCTTCTCGAGCCTCTACGGCCCGTATCCGTTCGAGAGCGTGGGCGGGGTCGTGGACTGGGCGCCCAACGTCTTCTACTCGCTCGAGTCGCAGACGAAGCCGATGTACTGGCGCGTCCCGAGCGCGGCCACCGTCGTCCACGAGATCGCCCACATGTGGTGGGGCGACTCCGTCTCGCTCGAGGTCTGGCCCGACATCTGGCTGAACGAGGGCTTCGCCACCTGGTCGGAGTGGATCTGGTCGGAGCGCACCGGCGGCGCGAGCGCTGCGGAGACGTTCGACCAGCTTTACGCCACGCCGGAGGACTCGGCCGCCGGGCAGGACCTCTGGTTCCCCGCGCCGGCCGCGCTGCCCGGCCCCGCCGAGATGTTCCACACGCCCGTCTACGACCGCGGGGCGATGACGCTCCAGGCGCTGCGGGAGAAGGTCGGCGACGGGGTGTTCTTCACGATCCTGCGGACCTGGTACGCCGAGAACCGCAACGGCAACGTCACGCACCGCGGACTTCATCGCGCTGGCGGAGCGGGTCAGCGGGCAGCAGCTCGACGGGTTCTTCCAGGCCTGGCTCTACGACGAGGGCAGGCCGGAAAGCTGGTAGGGCCGTGAAGGCGGCGGTGCTGCACGAGTACGGGTCGGCGCCCCGGTTCGGCGACTTCGCCGATCGGCTGCCGGCCGCCGCGCTGGGAGCCGGCTGAGATCGTCAGCGTTCGCGGCCGGGCCGCAAGTACCGCGTGCCACGGCGTTGTCCCACTCGCCGTAGGCGGCCGTCGGCGACGAGCCTGTCGAGGATCGAGAGGCTGGCAACGCGGTCGAGACCTGTAGCTCGGCGGACGTCGGCGTTGGATATCGGCCGCTCGGCGGCGAGGCCTTCGACGAGATCGGCGAGCTCCGGCGGCGTGAGTCGAAGACCAGCGGGCGGCCGTAGCGAGCCGGCCAGCGTGTAGGTCGCGCCGCCACGCCGGCCGTGCTGGTTGAGGAATCCCCGATCGCGAAGACGCTGGAGAACCGCCCGCGCCCCTTGGGCGTCGAGGCCGAGGAGCTCGCGCACGCGGGCGTTCGTGAGCGCCTCGCTCCGCGCCCCGTGGACGAGCACGATCCGATCGGGACCTTCTAGCTCGCCGCGGATCTCGAGCTCGCGGATCCACGCGCGTTCGACCGGCGCGATCGCGCTTCGAATGTGCAGGATCACCTCAACGGCGTGCCCGTGATCACGAAACTCCGGCGGATCGAGCATCTCGGACTGCATCGTGTCCTGCATCACGTCCACGCCGCGGCCCGCGTCTTCCGCGAGGCCGAGCCTTCGCAGCACGCGGATCACATCGAGGTTGCGCGCGGCGTTGGTCTCGCGGATGTTCCTGACGGTGACCGGCTCAGGCAGCGATCCCGGCGAGATGACGCGAACGGTGGCGGGGCGCAACTCGATTCTCACCGGCGTGCCTGCCACTTCGTACGAGCGGTGCGCGAGCGCGTTCGCCACGCTCTCGCGCAGGACGATCTCCGGGATCCGGGCGAGCTCATATCGACGTACCCCCAGGACCACCATCTCCGTGCCAAGCTCGGCGCTCACTTGCGCCACGGCGGACTCGAGCTGTCGATCCAGGGGTCCTCCGAGCTCCTCCTCCGGTCGTAGTCCGGAGTGTCGTCGTCCGGGTAGCGCATGACCTCGACGAACGTCTTGCCGAGCGTCCTGGCCGGCTCGCGAAGCAGATAGAGGGCGCCGGCCACGGTGAGTCGCCCGTCGCGAGCGAGACCGATCTCCGCGAGCCGAGCCTCGACCTCTCCGGCGGATGACCAGCCGTACGAGCCGACGAGGCTGTTGAGCAGGTCGTCGTCGGTATCGGCAACCGCGACGTCGGTCAGCGTGGTCTCGAAGCGGGTGGACGACCGCTCGTTGATGAAGCGCTGGAGGTCCGCGCCGAAGAGCGAGGCGTCGCGAGTCCCGAGGCGCACGAGGACGCGTCCGTTCGAGGTCTGCGCGAAGCCCTCCTGCCGGCGTGCGACCGAGATCACGCTGATCGCGCTTCCGTCGACGTCCAGCTCTTGGAGCTCATACCGACCGAGGTCGTGCGCAGTGCTGAGCGCGCGATGTATGTCGTCGGCGGTTCCCGCATCGAGCGGCCGGCCTCGAACCGTGCCGTCGTCGGCGACGCCGAGCAGGATCACGCCACCGGTGTGGTTGGAGAACGCGACGGCGGTCTCCTGGACCGGCCTCTCCCCTGTGCCGCTCTTGAACTCGATCTGATCCGTCTCGCCGGCGAACTCTCGCGAGAAGGCCTCGAGGTTCAGCGACAGCGGCGGCTGCCGGCGGCTACGGGGATGGAAGAGGGGATATGCCAATGTTGTTCTTGAGTGCTTCAGCACAACAAGTTTGGCAAACGCGCCGGACGCCTGGGAGACTTGCCGCCCATGCCAGCGACCGAGGCGGGCACCGCGCGTGACCTGGTCTCGCGGCTGGGCGTCTGGATCGACCGGCTGTTCCCGGACCCCGACCGCGGCGCGCGGCTGCGGCAGGCGCTCGTGGAGCGGTTCGGGGAGGACGGGCGCGCCGTGACGCCCGAGGTGTGCCGCGAGGTGGAGGCGGTCGCGCAGGCGTTCGCGCGGCACTTCGAGCTGGAGTTCGTGGAAGGCGGCGGGCTCGTGCCGGACGTGGACCCGCCGGGGTGGCCGCCGCAGGAGCCGGACGAGGTGCGAGCGCGAGCGGGGTGGGTGGGCGCCGTCCGGCGGGAGCCCGGCGGCGTGGGCGTGCTCGCGCTCGACGGTCTCGACGACGTGCGCTACGCCGCGCCGTACCTGGAGGCGGCGTTCGCGCTGCTTCGCGGGGCGAGCGGCGTGGTCCTCGACCTGCGGCGCAACGGCGGTGGCGATCCGGGCACGGTGATGCTCGTCATGGACTGGCTGCTCGGCGGGCCTGGACAGCACATCGCCGACGTGGTGTACCGCGACCGCACGCGGCAGTGGTGGACGACCGGGCGCGTGCGGCCGGCGGAGGTCCCTGCGGCCGTGCTGGTCGGCGAGCGCACGTACTCCTCCGGCGAGGCGCTGGCGTACCTCATCCAGAGCCGGGGCAGGGCGCGCGTGGTCGGACAGCGGACGCCGGGCGCGGCGGACCACGTCACGCCCGTGCGCGTGACCGCGCACGTGCGCGCGCTCGTGCCCGAGGCGCGCGTGCGCGACACCGTCACCGGCGCGAGCTGGGAGGGCGGCGGCGTCGTGCCCGACGTCGCGTGCGAGCCGGCCGAGACGCTCGAGGCCGCGCTCGATCACCTGCGCGGCTAGGTGCTCTGCGCGGCCACGCCGACCTGGTTGGTGACCCGGATCTCCTTGTGGAGGACCATGCCCGTCCCCGTCCCGGGCACCTTGTAGATCTTGTAGACGATCGTGTCCGGGACCGGCACCGGCGTGCCCGCCTTGCCGACGACCGTCGCCGGCGGGTTGCCGAACTCGCACTCGATCCGCACGCGGAGGTAGTCGGTGGCGGGAGCGTCCGGCGTGCCGCGGATGCTGTCGCGCAGTGCCTGGATCTCCACCTCGACGGCCCGCACGGTCGACTGGTTGACACCGCTCGCGCCCTCCCCGCGCTGGGCGACGATGTTCGTCATCTCCATCAGGTCGCGCGCCACGTCGCGGTGCAGCTGGGCGTTGGTCTCCGGCGACAGGAACTCGGCGGGGCCGCCGGCCGCCGAGTTCTCCTGCCCGACGAGGTGCCCGCGCTCCGTGCCGGTCTTCGTGTAGTCGTCGGTCGAGAGCTGGTTCTCGACGCGGCTCGCTCTGGTGGAAGCCGAGCTCGTCGCGCAGGTTCGTGCCGAGCGCGTCGGTGTTGCCGGTCGCCGCCGGGACGTCGTACTCGGCGGCCTTGGGCACGCCGAGCGCCTCGTCGTGCTCCCAGCGCGCGCCGAGCGCGACCTCGGCGGCGCCCCACTCGACCTCCCCCAGCGGCCGCTGCGGGTTCGCCTCCTGCTCCAGCATCGCCTTCGACTTCGTGCGCTTCTTGTTGAGGGCGGGTGTCGGGCCCGAGTCATCGAGCTCGATCTCGCCGTAGGCGGGCGTCTCCTCGCCCGGCGTCACCGGCGGCAGGTTCTCGATGTCGAGCTCGTCCTGCGGCCGCCCCGGGGACGACTCGAGCTCGACGGTGGCGGCGGTCTCGAGATCCTCGGCGGTGAAGACGACCTCCCCCTCGGGGTGGAAGTCGGTCGGATCGGTCGGCTGCGGAACGCCGACCTCGAGCTCGACCGGCGCCGGCTCGGCGGCGGCCTGCTCGAGCGCCGCCTGCTTCTCGGTCCGGACGTCCTCGTCGCGGGCGCTCGCCATCTGACCCACGGCGCCGACGATCTTCTCGATCAGCTTCTCGGTCGCCGCCGTGTAGGCGACGGACTTCTGCTCCGGTGGGAGGTCGGACAGCGCGATCTCGATCAGCGTGCCGACGTGGACGGCGGCGCCGGTCATCTCGAGCAGGGCGCCGATGCGCGCGGCGGCCCAGCGCGCGGCCTTCTGCTGCTCGGCCGTCGCGTTCGCGTTCGCGCTCCCCAGGCCGGCGCCGGCGGAGATCGCGCCGTAGATCGCCGCGACGAGGTTCACGAGGTGCTCGAGGAACTCCTTGTCGGTCAGCACCGCGCCGGCGCTGAGCTTGTCCTCCGCCTGGAGGCGCTCGATGACCTTGAACATCCCGGTCACCGCCTCCTCGACGCCCTTGAAGCTGCCGAAGATGCCGATCACCGCCATCGCCTTCTGGGCGTAGACGGCGGACTGGAACGCGCTCGAGGCGGCCTGCGCCTCGCCGGCGGCGCCGAGCTGGTTGCCGGCGCCGATCATCACCAGCTGCCAGATGACCTTGCCCCCGAACTCCCCCACGCCGGCGGCGGTGCGGTTGCCGTAGAGCTTGTCGGTGTCCCAGGCGCCGCCGAACGCCTCGCGGCCCATGAAGTCGTACTGCTGGCCGAACCACTCGGCGATCTTCGGCGGCTCGGCGACGTCGAGCTGGGCGGACTTGAGCAGCGTCGTGATGCCTCCGGCGCCGGCGTCGACGAGCCCGGTGGCGCCCATGACGAGCCCCTTCATCGCGCCGAGGAGCCCCATCGCCTCCTGCTTGCCCATCGTGCCCCAGAAGTTCTCGGCAGGGCCACTGGCGGGTCCGGCGGCACGCTGGCCCTGGCTGCGGCCGACGATCGCGCGGAACTGCGCCAGCCGCTCGTCCTCGAGCTCGCGCCACAGCTCGTCGAACGCGTTCACGGTCTGCTCGATCCAGAACGACGACGCCGTGCTGCGCGTGAACGCCCGCATCTTGAGCAGCAGCAGCAGCTTGTCCAGGTGCGGTGTCGCGCCGCCCGGCGGGTCGGCGCGCTCCCACTTCGCGATGCGGTCGAGCATCTGCTGCTCCTCGCCCGCGGTGATGAGCTCCTCGCGCAGGGTCTCGACGATGAAGTCGACGTCCGTGCGCATCTCCGCCTCGGTCTCGGCGCTGACCTTCGTCCCCCCGGCGGACGCGTCGCCGGGCGGCGCATCGGCCGCCGCCGAGGCCCGGCTCAGCAGCGCCGACACCGCGTGGTTCCCGGCGCTCCGCTGAAGCGCGAGCACCGCTGAGGCCTGCGGAGCAAGCGGCAGCAGGCGAGCAGCCTCGCCTCCCTGGGTGACCGCCTGGGCCACATCGGCTGTCCTGTCCTCCCGCGAATGCACCGGATCCCTGTGTCGACGCTATCCGCCAACGGCCGGATGCGCGACGCCCGCCGACACTCTCGCGGCGCAGGTGCGATTGTGTCCCTGGCAGTCGACCTTCAGCGTTCGTCGCGGCAAAGGAGCGAGTGATGACGACCGAGACCGTGCCGGGGACCGGGCAGGCCGCCGGGCAGTCGGATGCGTCGATGGACGACCTGGCCGTCACGACGATCCGCACGCTGGCGATGGACGCGGTGCAGGCGGCGAACTCGGGCCACCCCGGCACGCCGATGGCGATGGCGCCGGTGGCGTACACGCTGTGGCAGGACTTCCTGCGCTTCGACCCGGACGACCCGATCTGGCCGGGCCGCGACCGCTTCGTGCTGTCGATCGGGCACGCGTCGGCGCTGCTGTACTCGCTCCTGCACCTCACCGGCGTGAAGGCGGTGAACCCGGCCTACGAGCGCCTCGGCGAGCTGTCGATGCCGCTCGACGACCTCAAGCGCTTCCGGCAGATCGACTCGCGCGCCGCGGGCCATCCCGAGTACCGCTGGACGTCGGGCGTCGAGACCACGACCGGGCCGCTCGGGCAGGGCGTCGCGACGTCGGTCGGCATGGCGATCGCGGCGCTGTGGCAGGGCGCGCACTTCAACCGCCCCGGCTTCGAGCTGTTCGACTACGACGTCTACGCGATGTGCGGCGACGGCGACCTGATGGAGGGCATCTCCTCCGAGGCCGCCTCGCTCTCCGGCCACCTCGCGCTGTCGAACCTCTGCTGGATCTACGACAACAACCGCATCACGATCGAGGGCTCGACGGCCCTCGCGTTCTCCGACGACGTGGCGACGCGCTTCATCGGCTACGGCTGGAACGTCACGCGCGTGGGGGACGCCAACGACCGCACGATGCTCGGCCGCGCGCTGGAGACGTTCAAGCGCGAGACCGCGCGGCCGACGCTGATCATCGTCGACAGCCACATCGGCTACGGGTCTCCCGGCAAGCAGGGCACCGCGTCGGCCCACGGCGAGCCGCTGGGCGAGGAGGAGGTGCGGCTGACCAAGCGCGCCTACGGCTGGCCCGAGGACGCGCAGTTCCGCGTCCCGGACGGCGTGCGGGAGCACTTCGCGGCGGGGATCGGCGAGCGCGGCAGGCGGCTGCGCGAGGAGTGGATGCAGCGCTTCGAGGCCTACCGCGGCGAGCACCCGGAGCTGGCCGACCAGATGCTGCGGATGCAGAAGCGCGAGCTGCCGGACGGCTGGGACTCCGAGATCCCCGAGTTCCCGCCGGACGAGAAGGGCGTCGCGGGCCGCGAGGCGTCGGGCAAGGTGCTCAACGCGATCGCGAAGCACCACCCGTGGCTGCTGGGCGGCGCGGCGGACCTCGCGCCGTCGACCAAGACCAAGCTCACCTTCGAGGGCGCCGGCAGCTTCAGCCGCGACGACCGGCACGGGCGCAACCTGCACTTCGGGATCCGCGAGCACGCGATGAGCGCCGCCGTCAACGGGCTCTCGCTGTCGAAGCTGCGCGCGTTCGGCTCGGGCTTCCTGATCTTCTCCGACTACGGGCGCGCGCCGATCCGGCTGGCCGCGCTGATGGAGATCCCGACGATCCACGTGTTCACCCACGACTCGATCGGCGTCGGCGAGGACGGGCCGACCCACCAGCCGATCGAGCAGCTCGCGTCGCTGCGCGCGATGCCGGGCCTGATCACGATCCGGCCCGGCGACGCGAACGAGGTGGCCGAGGCGTGGCGCGTCGTCATGCAGCTCCGGCACGACCCGGCGGTCATCGTGGTCTCGCGCGGTCCGATGCGCACCCTGGACCGCTCGATCTACGCGCCGGCCGAGGGCGTGGGCCGCGGCGCCTACGTGCTCGCCGACCCGCAGGACGGCGACCCGGAGGTGATCCTCATGGCCACGGGCACCGAGGTGCAGCTGGTCGTCGCGGCCTTCGAGATCCTCACCGGCGAAGGCGTCCGCGCGCGCGTGGTGAGCATGCCGTCGTGGAACCTCTTCGAGCGCCAGGACGAGGCCTACCGCGAGCAGGTGCTCCCGCGCGCGATCGCCGCGCGAGTCGCCGTGGAGCAGGCCTCGGACTTCGGCTGGGACCGCTACGTCGGCACGACCGGGACCACGATCGCGATGCGCAGCTTCGGCATGTCGGCGCCGCTGAAGGACCTCCAGCGGCGGTTCGGCTTCACCCCCGAGGCGGTGGTGGAGGCCGCCCGCGCCCAGCTCGCGGGGTGAGGGGCCGCATCGCACCGCTGCGGATCTCGGCACTGTGCCTCGGCGTCTTCGCGGCCGCGCTCGTCTCGCGGCGCGGCGCCATCACCGCGCGATGGTAGGTTCACGCGGAGGGTCGTGGGACGAGCGACGTGAGGGCGAGAACGCCAGGCCAGGTCGTTGCGCGCGGGACGCGCTCGTCCGTCCGCGCGTACGGCCGCGGGGCGGTCGTGAAGGTGCCGGACCCGGCCACGTCGGAGCGCTGGATCCTCGCCGAGGCCGAGCACGCCGAGGCGGCGCGCGCGAGCGGCGCCCCGGTGCCCCGGCTGCTGGGCATCGAGCGGATCGAGGGCCGCGCCGCCAGCGTGTGGGAGCGGGTCGAGGGCCCCTCGCTGTGGCAGCACACCGTCGACATGCCGGCGCGCGGCGCGCATTTCGGCGTGCTGCTCGCCGAGGTGCACGAGGCGCTGTTCGGCCTGCCGACGCCCGTGACCCTCCCGTCGCAGCGTGACCGGCTGACCACCAAGATCCGCCGCGCCGCCGCCACGATCGATGCCGGCTACACGGAGGCGCTGGCCCTGCTCCCCGCCACGCCGGCCGCGGCGTGCCTGTGCCACGGCGACCTGCACCCGAGCAACGTGATCCTGAGCCCGCGCGGGCCGATGATCGTCGACTGGTTCGACGCGTCGCGCGGCGATCCGATCGCCGACGTCGCCCGCTCGACGCTCGTCCTGCTCGCCCAGGGCGCCGACCCGCCGCGACATCTCCCGGGCGCCGATCCCGCCACGCTCCAGCGGCTCACGGCCGCCTACCTCGCCCGGATGGCGGAGAACCGCGACCTGCCCGACGCCGCGCTCAGCCGCTGGCAGGCCGTGAACGCCGTCGCCCGCATGGCGGAGGGCGTGCCGCGCGATGCGCTGGCCGACGTCTGGACCCGCTTTCGGAGCGGCGGCCGCCTTCAGGCCGCCACGTCCTGAACCACGCTCCAGAGCTCGTCGAACACCCCCGGGGCCGCCGCGATCACGAGGTCCGCGTTCTCCGGGCAGGGCAGCTCCGTGCGCGCGCCGGCCTCCGCGGCGATGAGCGCGCCCGCCGCGCGATCCCAGATCGCCGTGCCGCTCTGGTAGTAGCCGTCGGCGCGAGCGCACGCCACCCAGCACAGCTCGAGCGCAGTCGAGCCGAAGCAGCGCACGTCACGCGCGCGTGAGAGCAGGCGGTGCACGACGGCGCCCTGGACCGCGCGCTCGTGGTCGTGGTAGGAGAACCCGGTCAGCACGAGCGCGGACGGGAGCGACGCGCACGCCGAGGCGCCGATCGGCCGGCCGTCGAGCCGCGCGCCGCCGCCGAGGCGGGCGGTGAACGTCTCGCCGCGCAGCACGTCGGTCACCGCGCCCGCGACCACCTCGCCGTCGACCGCCGCCGCGACGCTGACCGCGAACAGCGGCACGCCGTAGAGGAAGTTCACGGTGCCGTCGAGCGGGTCGAGGATCCACTGGAGGCGCGCGCCGGGCGTCGTCGTCCCGCCCTCCTCGCCGAGGATGCCGGCACCCGGGGTCTCCGCCGCCAGGCGCTTCGACAGCAGCGCCTCCGCGCGCAGGTCCGTCGCCGTGACGACGTCGGTGGGCGAGGACTTCCGCCCCACGAGGTCCGCGCGGCCGTAGGCCGGCGTGATCACCGCGGCGGCCTCCCGCGACGCCGCCGCCGCGATGCGCTCGAGCGACTCCGGCGAGGGCGGCGCCGGCTCGTCAGGCACGGAGGACCGACATGCCGAGGCTCTCCAGCAGTTCGACGTCGTCGGAGTCCGCGCGCGTGTCGGTGATCAGCACGTCGATCTCCGTGAACGACGCGAAGCTGAACATCTGCACGTTGTGGAACTTGGAGGCATCGACGAGCGCCACGACCTTGCGCGCGCGCTCCATCATCGCGCGCTTGATCATGTGCTCCTCGCGGTAGGGGGTCGTGAGGCCGTGCGGGAACGACAGGCCGTCGCAGCTGAAGAACAGCACGTCGACCGACAGCGGCTGGAGCTCCGCCCGCGTCGTCTCGTCCACCATCGCGTGCCGGTTCGTGCGCACCGCGCCGCCGAGCACGGTCAGGTCCTTGAGGCCGCGGCGGCTGAGCGTGAGCGCTGTGAGCAGGGAGTTCGTGACGACATGGACGTCGCGGTCCACCGGGAAGACCTCTGCCACGCGGCGCCCGGTCGAGCCCGAGTCGATGATCACCGAGCCGCGCTCGGGCACCTCGCCGACGGCGCGCGTCGCGATGCGCAGCTTCTCGTCGCCGTTGACGACGTCCCGCGCCTCGATCATCGGCTCGTGGTTCATCCGCTCGACGGGGATCGCCCCGCCGTGGACGCGGCGCAGCAGCTGGCGGCGCTGCATGTCCGAGAGGTCGCGGCGGATCGTCTCGGTCGTCACGCCGTGGCGGTCGGCGAGGTCGGCGACGTCGACAGAGCCCTCGCGGAGCGCGAGCATGTAGATCTCGCGCTGGCGGTCGTGCTGGAGGGCGGGCCCGTTGCGGCGGGCGGCCATCAGCGCCCTCCGGCCGCGGACGGGTCCGAGGCGGCGCGCATCGCCGCGATCGGCCCCGTCTCCGCGATCCCCCTGTACGCGCTCGTGAACGCGGCACGGAAGCGCTCGGAGTCGCGCAGCGCCGCGGGGAACACCGCCTCGAAGTCGAGGAAGGCCAGCGGCTCGATTCGCGCCGCCGCGCCGTGGCGCCGCGCGGTCGCGGCGCTCGAGTCGAACGCCATGTCCGCCTCGTCCACGGTCCCGAGGTAGCGGGCCCAGCCCGCGAGCGCGGTCGTCGCGCGGTCGACCGGCCCGCCGGCGCGCAGCTGCGCCGCGATCGTCGGGATCAGGAACGTCGGGAACTTCGCGCTCCCGTCGATGCACAGCCGCGCGATCTGGTCCCGAACGCCGGGATTCGCGAAACGTTCCAGCACGGAGCGAATGTACCCCTCGCGCGAATGCCCGGGGATCTCGGTCAGCGTCGGCAGCGCCTCCTCGTGCAGCAGCTCCTCCAAGAAGCAGCGGACCTCCGGCACGCCCATCGCCTCGTGGACGAGCTCGATCCCCTCGAGCGCGCAGACGTAGGCCATGCAGGAGTGCCCGGCGTTGAGGAAGCGCAGCTTGTACAGCTCCCAGTCGTGGATCCGGTCGGTGATGAGCACGCCGGCGTCCTCCCACGCCGGGCGGCCGGCGGCGAACTCGTCCTCCATGACCCACTGGCGGAACGGCTCCGCCACGACCGGCCAGCGGTCCTCGATGCCGCGCGCGGCGCGCAGCCACTCGCGGTCGCCCTCCTGCGTGACCGGTGTGATCCGATCGACCATCGAGTTCGGGAACGTGCACGCATCCTCGACCCACGCGGCGAGCCCGTCGCCGGCGCGGGCGGCCGCGGCCACGGTGGCGGCGCGCGCGGCGTCGCCGTTGCCGGGCAGGTTGTCGCAGCTGAGGATCGTGACCGGGCCGAGCCCGCGCCGGCGACGGAGGGCGAGGCCGGCGGCGAGGCGGTCGAACGTGGGAGCGGGATCGGCGGCCAGCTGCGCGGCCGTCGGCTCCGCGTAGCCGGCCTCGGTGACCGTGAGCGACACGATCGCGGTCGCGGGTGCTGCCAGCAGCTCTGCCACCACGTCGTCGTGGCCCGCGGGCGCGTGCACGAACTTCACGATCGAGCCGATCACCTCGGCCGCCGGCTCGCCGGCGCCGCGCTCGATCAGCGTGTAGAGGTGGTCCTGCGGGCGCAGGGCCGCGGCCATCTCCGCGTCCTTGTCGAGCATGCCCAGGCCGGCGATGCCCCACGTGCTGCCTGTCGCCGCCAGCTCGTGCGCGTACACGGCGAGGTGCGCGCGATGGAAGCCCCCGACGCCGACATGGACGATGCGCGGCTCGAGGCGCCCGCGGTCGTAGGCGGGCACCGGCACGCCGCGACGCGCGATCTCCGCGAGCCGCGCCTGGCTGAGGCTGAGCAAAGCCGACCCGGTCACCGGCCGCGGAGCGTAACACAGATGTTCTCACACGTAAATGACCCGAACTGGTTGGCTCTTGCGCCATTTGCGCTTGACAACCAACATAAACCAACGTATAAGTCCACCCTGTCTACGCCTGCGGAGGACGGCAACCTCCGCGAGTTCGAGGCCGGAGGAGGGAGTCACCCCATGAGAGGGATCGTGCGTCTTGGCTGCGCGTCCACGCTGCTCGCCGCCCTGTGCGGGGTGGTGGTCGGCTGCGGCGGTTCGGATGACGACTCCGGCGGCTCGCCCGCGTCCGGCACCCAGGGCGGGTCGATCAACGTCGCGATCGTCGACAACCCGCAGATGAAGGACATCGCGACGCTGACGCCCAAGCTCTTCACCGAGCCGACCGGGATCAAGGTCGAGTACACCGTGCTCGACGAGGGCACGCTGCGGCAGGTGACGACGCGTGACGTGGCCGCCGGCGGCCAGCAGTTCGACGTGGCGATGATCGGTATGTACGAGGCGCCGCAGTTCGGCAGCAACGGCAGCCTCGTCGATCTCACCGAGCAGGCGACGTCCGACAGCGCCTACGCGATCGACGACCTGATCCCGTCCGTGCGCAACGGCCTGTCGGTCGACGGGAAGCTCTACGCGTCGCCGTTCTACGCCGAGTCGTCGTTCCTGATGTACCGCAAGGACGTGCTCAAGAAGGCCGGCGTGACGATGCCGGACGCGCCGACGTGGGACGACGTCGCGCAGATCGCCCAGCAGGTCAACAAGCCCGACATGGCCGGCATCTGCCTGCGCGGCAAGCCCGGCTGGGGCGACCTCGGCGCGTCGTTCACGACGGTCCTGAACACCTTCGGCGGCACCTGGTGGTCCGCCACCTCCGACGGCTCGATCGACAAGGCGATGGTCGACCAGCCGCAGTTCCGCGAGGCGCTCCAGTTCTACACCGACCTCGTCAAGAACGCCGGTGAGAAGGACGCCGCGAACGCGAGCTTCAACGAGTGCCTGTCGCAGTACCGCGACGGCAAGGTCGCGATGTGGTACGACGCCACGGTCGCCGCCGGCCTGCTCGAGGCCGACGACAGCCCGGTGAAGGGCAAGAACGGCTACGCGCCCGCGCCGGTCAAGGAGACCGAGGCCTCGGGCTGGCTGTGGTCGTGGGCGCTGGCGATCCCGAAGAGCACCCCCAAGCAGGACCTCGCGTGGAAGTACGTCGCGTGGGCGACCGGGCCCGACTACATCAAGAAGGCCGGCGGCCAGATCGAGGGCGGCTGGGCGGCGATCCCGCCGGGCACCCGCAAGTCGACCTACGAGATCCCCGAGTACAAGAAGGCCGCGTCCGCGTTCGCCGATCCGACGCTCGAGGCGATGTCCACGGCGCCGATCGACAACCCGGGCACGTCCCCGCGCCCGGGGCTGCCGGGGGTCCAGTACGTCGGGGTCCCGGAGTTCCAGGACGTGGGGAACCAGTGCACGCAGCAGTTCTCGGCGCTGATCGCCGGACGGACGTCGATCGACGCGGCGCTCGACAACTGCCAGCAGGTCGCTTCGGCGGCAGGGTCGTGATCCCGGGAATCACGGACCGACCTCGGACATGACCACCGCCGACGCCACGGCAGGGCCGGCCCGGCCACGGGCCACCCAGCGCTTCCTCCTCAGCGAGTCGTGGCGTCGGCGGCTGCCGCTGCTGCCGGCGCTCATCTTCACGGTCCTGCTGACGCAGGTCCCGTTCGTGATGAGCATCTGGTACAGCCTCACCGACTGGAAGGTCGTACCACCTGGGCCGCGCGAGTTCGTCGGGCTCGAGAACTACACCAACCTCTTCAGCGACAACTTCTTCGTCGACGCCATCTGGGTCACCGTCCGGATGACGGTCTTCCCGGTGCTCGGCGCGCTGCTGCTCGGGACCGCGTTCGCGATCCTGCTGGACCGCAAGTTCTTCGGGCTGGGCATCGTGCGCACCCTGATCATCACGCCGTTCCTGATGATGCCCGTCGTCATCGGGCTCATCTGGAAGAACCAGATGTTCAACGGCCTCTATGGCGTCTGGAACTGGGTGATCGAGAAGTTCGGCGCCGAGCCGATCGAGTTCGTCTCCCGCTACCCGCTGTTCTCGATCATCGTCGTGCTGATCTGGCAGTGGACGCCGTTCATGATGCTGATCATGCTGGCCGGCCTCCAGAGCCAGCCGAGCGACGTGCTGGAGGCCGCGAAGGTCGACGGCGCGACGCCGATGGGCATCTTCCGCCAGCTCACGGTGCCGCACCTGCGGCCGTACATGGAGCTCGGCGTCCTGCTCGGGACGATCTACCTGATCCAGGTCTACGACCACATCGCGGTGATGACCGGCGGCGGGCCGGGCTCCACCAACGTCCCGTACTTCGTCTTCCAGAAGTCGATCGGCGGCGGCTGGGAGTTCGGTCAGGCGTCGTCGTTCAGCATCGTGGTGGTCGTCGCGTCGATCGTCATCGCGACGATCGCGCTCCGGGTCCTGTCCAATCTGCTCAAGGGGGAGGAGGCGGCATGAGCGACAGCACGCCGCCCGTCGTCGTCGGCGAGAGCGCGTGGGTCAACCGGGCGCTCGGCGCGCTGGCGTGGCTCCTCGCGCTGATCTTCTTCTTCCCCGTGTTCTGGATGCTCCTGAACTCCTTCAAGGAGGAGCAGGACGCCAACACGAGCCCGAAGCTGTTCTTCGAGCCGACGCTGGACCGCTACAAGGAGGTCACCGAGAGCGCCGGCGGGCTGCTGTCCTTCGGCGAGGCGTTCACCAACTCGGCGGTGATCGTGCTCGTGTCGACGGCTGATCGTGCTGGCGCTCGCGATCCCCGCGGCCTACGCGCTCGCGATCCGGCCCGTCGTCAAGTGGCGCGACGTCCTGTTCTTCTTCATCTCGACGAAGTTCCTGCCCGTCGTCGCGTCGATCCTGCCCGATCTGGATCCTCGCGCGCGACTTCGAGCTGCTCAACTCGCGCGACGTCCTGATCATCCTCTACATCGGGATCAACCTGCCGCTGGCGGTCTGGATGCTCCGCTCGTTCTTCCAGGAGATCCCGCGCGAGCTGATCGAGGCGGCCGAGATCGACGGCGCCGGCCTGCGCGGCCAGCTCACCTCGATCATCCTGCCGATGGCGGCGCCGGGCATCGCCGCCACGGCGCTGCTGTGCGTGATCTTCGCCTGGAACGAGTTCTTCTACGCCGTGCAGCTGAACCCCGTCGAGGGCTCCACCGTGCCGATCTGGGTGACCACCAACATCAGCACCAGGGGCGACTTCCTCGCGAAGCTGTCCGCCGCCTCGGTGCTGGCGTGCATCCCCGTGGTGCTCGCCGGGTGGATCGCGCAGAAGCGCATGATCCGCGGCCTGGCCATGGGGGCGATCAAGTGAGGAATCCGCGATGACCGCAGTCCGCTACGACCACGCGACCCGCACGTACGAGGGCACCGACGTCGCCGCCGTCGACGCGCTCGACCTCGACATCCCCGACGGCGAGCTGCTCGTGCTCGTCGGGCCGTCCGGGTCGGGGAAGTCGACCGCGCTGCGGATGCTCGCGGGCCTCGAGCCGCTCGACGGCGGCTCGATCCGCATCGGCGACCGCGACGTCAGCAACGTCCGCCCGCGCGACCGCGACATCGCGATGGTGTTCCAGAACTATGCGCTCTACCCGCAGCTGAGCGTCGCGGAGAACATGGGGTTCGCGCTCAAGCAGAAGAAGGTGCCGAAGGAGGAGCGCGCCAAGCGCGTGCAGGAGGCGGCGCGCGTGCTGGACCTCCTGCCCTACCTCGACCGCAAGCCGAAGAACCTCTCCGGCGGCCAGCGCCAGCGCGTGGCGATGGGCCGCGCGATCGTCCGCAAGCCGGCCGTCTACCTCATGGACGAGCCGCTCTCCAACCTCGACGCGAAGCTGCGGGTGCAGACGCGCACCGAGGTCGTCGAGCTCCAGAACCGGCTCGGCGTGACGACGGTCTACGTCACGCACGACCAGGTCGAGGCGATGACGATGGGCCATCGCGTGGCGGTGCTCAAGGACGGGGTGCTCCAGCAGTGCGACACGCCGCGCGCGCTCTACCACGCGCCCGTGAACCTGTTCGTCGCCGGGTTCATCGGCTCGCCGGCGATGAACCTCGTCGACGTGGGCGCCGAGCAGCCGCTCAAGCTCGGCAACGCCGAGGTCGTGCCCGCCGACGAGGCCGCCGCCCAGGCGCTCGGCAAGGCAAGCGGCGCGATCACGCTCGGGTTCCGGCCGGAGGCGCTGCAGGTCGGGGACGGGCCGCTGCGCGCGCACGTCCGCACGGCCGAGGACCTCGGCTCGGAGGTGTTCGTCCACCTCGCGATCGACCACCGCGGCGACAGCGTGCCGCTCGTGGCGAAGATGCCGCCGCCGTTCGACGCCGAGCCGGGAGACAGCGTCGGGCTCCAGATCACCGGGACGACGCACGTCTTCGACGGCGACGGCAAGCGGATCGCCTCCACGCCGGCGACGCTGCGCTGACACGTCGGGCATCCGGCAGATGCCGGAGTTCGCGGGTCGCGGCGCGGTTTACGAGACGCGGGTTCCTCCGCTGACGGGCACAAACTCGCATCTCGTGAGAAGGCTCTTCGCGAGATGCGAGTTCCTGCCGCTGAGAGACACAAACTCGTACCTCGCGAGCGGGGCGGCCGATCTCCCGCAGCCCTACCCAGCCGCCGTTGACCCGGCTGGAGGAGGCCGAGCGCCGCCCGCGCCTGACGCGGCACGGCCCGGGCGGTACGGCCGGGGGCGCGGCTTTCGAGACGGTTCACGCCGCGATCCAGAGGAACTGGTACGGCGCGAGCACCAGATCGCCGCCGTGGGTCGCGAGCGGGCGGCCGTCGGCGGCCACCGCGTCGGCGCCCAGCTCGAGGCCGTTGTGGCGGACCAGGCCGCCGTCGACGGCCTGGTCGGCGGCCGTGAAGTTCGCGAGCACGAGCAGCCGCTCGCCGGCGAACTCCCGCAGCAGCCCGAAGACGTGGTCGTTGCCGGTCATGAACGGCTGCATCCGGCCCTGGGCGTGCACCGCGCGGGTCGCGCGCCGCGCGCTCACCAGCCGCGTCAGCCCGCTCCACAGGCGGCCCGGGACCGAGCGCTCGTCGTGCCGGCGCGCGGCGGCCTCCCAGTCCATCCGCGGCCGGTGCATCCAGCGGTTGTCGCCGCTGTGCGCCGGGTCGTCGGCCCATCCCGGGTCGTTGAGCAGCCCGAGCTCGTCGCCCATGTAGACGAGCGGCAGCCCGCCGTGCGCGAACGCGACGGCGTGCAGGAGCAGGATCCGCCGGATCGCGAGCTCGACGGCGAGCTCGTCGCCGAGCTCGAGCGCGGCCTCGAGCCCGGCCAGCGACGCGGCGCTCCCGCTCGTGCGCGCCTCGCCGGACCGCGGGTCGGGCTGGAAGCGCGCGCCGCGGGCGAACGAGCCGGGGAACTCGCCGGCGTAGAAGTCGGCCAGGAAGCGCCGGTGCAGGTGGCCGTTCTCGCCCACCCGGCCCGCGTCCTCCTCCGTGATCGCCCAGCCGATGTCGTCGTGGCAGCGCACGTAGGTGACCCAGCCCGTGCCCGGCGGGGCGGGCGGCATCGACTCCAGCGTCCGCGTCATCAGCGGCACGCGGCCCGACGCCAGCGAGCTCCACAGCAGCACCATGAGCACGTTGTGGTAGGCGAGGTCGCACTCCTTGCCCTCGTGGCGGCCGGCGCCGAGGTAGCGGATCAGCTCGCGCGGGGAGACGATCGCCTCCGCCTTGAACGCGACCGCCGGCGCGGCGATCCGCAGCACGGTCCGGAACGCCTGGAGCAGCTGGTGGACCTCGGGCTGGTTCTGGCTGTCGGTCCCGAGCCGCTTCCACAGGAACGGGACCGCGTCGAGGCGCAGCACGTCGACGCCGGCCGCGGCGAGCTCCAGCATCGCCTCCGCCATGACGCGGAAGACCTCGGGGTTCGCGTGGTCGAGGTCCCACTGGAACTCGTTGAACGTCGTCCACACCCAGCGCTCCAGCTCCGGCGACCACGTGAAGTTGCCGGGCGCGATGTCGGGGAAGACCTCCGGCAGCGTGCGCTCGTAGGCGTCGGGCAGCGAGCGGTCCGGGAACGTCAGGTAGCGCTCGAGCATGCGCTCGTCGCCCGCCACCGCCGCCTGCGCCCACGGGTGCTCGCGCGCGGTGTGGTTGACGACCACGTCGACGCACAGCGCCATCCCCTGCGCGCGCAGGTCCCTCGCCAGCCCGCGGAGCTCCTCCATCGTTCCCAGCGCGGGCTCGACCTGGCCGTAGTCGGCGACCGCGTAGCCCCCGTCGTTGGGCTCGGGCCGGCTCTTGAGCAGCGGCATCAGGTGCAGGTAGCCGACGCCGAGCTCGCGCAGGTAGGGCACCCGCTCGCGGACGCCGGCCAGCGTCCCGGCGAAGCGGTCCACGTAGGTGACGTAGCCGACGGCCTGCTCGCGCTGGAGCCAGTCGGGCGTGATCTCGCGCTCGTGGTCGAGCCGCCGGAGCTCCGGATCGCGCGCGGCGGCGGCGCGCGCCATCGACTCGAGCAGGAGCCGGAACTGCTCCGGGAAGCGCGGGTCGTCCCCGTAGACCGCGTGCAGCGGATCTCGCAGCTCGGTGAAGAACCGCTCGAAGCGCAGTCCGAAGGCGTCGTCGCCGTCGAGCCGGTCGCGCGCCTGCTCGTACTCGGCGCGCACGTCAGGGCGCATGACGTGGACGTTCTGCACGAGACCGTCAGCGCGGGGGCGCCGTGGTGCGGCGGACCTCGAGCTCGACGTCCAGCCGCTGCTCGCGCGGCAGGCCGTCCTCCCCGCGCAGGCCGGCGACGAGCCGCTGGAGCCCACGGCGGCCGCTCTCCTCGAGCGGCTGGTGGACGGTGGTCAAGCCGACGTAGGTCGCGACCTCGAGGTCGTCGAAGCCGACCAGGGAGAGATCGCCGGGCACGTCGAAGCCCTCGTAGCGCGCGGCCTCGAGCACGCCGAGGGCCTGCGTGTCCGACGCCGCGAAGACGGCGGTCGGCGGGTCGTCGAGGCTGAGCAGCTCGCGCGTGAGGCGATGCGCGACGAGCCGCTCGTGCCGCCCCTCCCGCACCAGCTCGGGATCGACCTCGATCCCCGCGTCCTCCAGCGCGCGCTCGTACCCGGCGCGCCGCCGGTCGCTGGTCACGAACCGGAAGCCGCGGATCCGTCCGGTCGCCCACGAACGCGATCCGCTCGTGGCCGAGCTCGATCAGATGGCGCGTCGCCAGCGCCCCGCCCGCCACGTCGTCGGTGTGCAGAGAGGGGAGCGCGGGGTGGAACGCGTCGACCAGGACGACCGGCGCGCCCTCCCGCAGGAACGCCTCCGCCTCCTCGTCCGTGGGGGAGAGCGACACGATCAGCAGGCCGTCGCTGCGGTCCAGCGGCGTGCGCCGGCCGAGGTACTCGTCGCGGTGCCCGGGCGTCGCGACGTTGCACACGACGAGCTCGTAGTCCGTGTGGTCGAGCGCCGACAGCACGCCGCGCATGCGCTCGACGGACGACGGGTGCGTGAAGAACGGGATCACGAGCGCCAGCGTGCCGGTCGAGCCCGTGACGAGCGAGCGTGCGCTGGCGCTCGGGCGGTAGTCCAGCTCCGACATCGCCGCGAGCACGCGCGTGCGCGCGCCGCCCGCTCACCTGCCCGCCGTTGAGCACGCGCGAGACGGTGCTCGCGCCCACCCCTGCCCGGCTCGCGACCTCCGTGATCGTGGCCGGGGTCCGCTTGCGCGCCGATTTCTGACGCTCGCCTGACGAGGTCGACACCGGGGTCTATCTTGGCAGCGCGCCGACGACCTCCACCACCCCGTCGGCCAGGACGATCACGCCGCCGTGGGTGAGCGTCCGCGCCGCGCGCTCGGGCCCGGCGAGGATGGCGGCCTTCGCGAGCACCTCGGCCTCGAGGCCCGTGGCGGCGACGGCGGTGGCCTGGAGCACGCCGGTGTCGGCGGGCCCGCGCGTGCGCGGGTCGATCAGGTGATGGCCGCCGTCCCAGCGGCGGCGCGTGGTGCCGCTGGTCGCCACCGCCGCGCGGCCGATCTCGAAGCTGTGGATGACGACGTCGCGGTCGATCGGGTCGAGCACCTGGACGGTCCGGGTGCGCTCGTGCCGTCCTCCCGCCCGCAGGTCTCCGCCGCAGTCGACGAGCCAGGAGTCGAGGCCGCTCAGCGCGTCGGCCATGAGGTCGGCGGCGAGCCCCTTGCCGAGCCCGCCGCTGTCGATCCGGACGCCGCGCGGGCGGACGACGGCGCCGCCCTCGACGCGGACGTCGCGCCACGAGCCCGTGGCGGCCGTCTCCGGCGGCGCCGGGGTGAAGTCCGCGCCCAGGGTCCAGTGCCCGCGGTAGCCGGCCGCCTCGACGGCGGGCAGGCACGTCGCGTCGACGAGGCCGCCCGACCGGCGGCCGGCGACGGCGACCGACGCCGCGAGCCGCCGCAGCAGCGCGCCGGCCGGGACGCGCTCGCGCGGGTCGGCGTTGAGGCGCGACAGCTCGCTGTCCGGGTCGAAGCGGCTCAGCCGGCGCTGCATCTCGGCGGCGATCGCGCGGGCGCGGGCGACCGCCGGGACGAGTGTCGCGTAGGGACCGCGGGCGACGATCGTGACCGTGGTGCCGAAGCACGGGAACCGCTCGGCGTGCTGGAGCGCGTTCATCTCGCTGCCGCTCCCGGCGCGGCGCGGCCTTCGCTCCCGAGGCGCGCGACGAGCAGTGCGAGCGCCGGCGCGACCACGATCCCGCAGGCGGCCAGGAACCACCAGCGGTCGGCGTCGCTGCCCGCGCCGAGGCTGTGGCCGATCGCCAGCAGCCAGGCGAGCGCGGTGAAGCGGTGGAGCCGGCGCCAGCGCTGCACCCCGATCCGCGCCCGGGCGTAGTACGAGAGCCCGAGGATCGCGAGCATCCAGCCGGCGACGATGCCGGCGCCCGTCCATGCGGGCTCGTAGGCGATGACGAACGGGATCGTGATGTCGGCGAGCGAGGGCGACAGGTAGCCGTCGGCCAGGAGCGCGCCCGCGTGCAGGGCGAGCGCCGCGAGCGTCGCGAGCGAGAGCGCCTCGTGCAGCGGGCGCAGGTCCTTGGCGCGCGACCTGGCGAGGCGGCCGCCCATCATCAGCCCGAGCGCCACGCTCGCGCTGCTCAGCAGGAGCGCGGAGATGCCGGCGCCGCGGCTGACGATCCAGAAGAGGTGCTCGGGCACGGGCGTCAGGACTGCTGGGTCGTGATCGTGTCGTTCTCGGCCGACGAGGTCACGGACGGCGCCTGCGCCACGGCCGTCGTCGACGCCTGCGTCGATGTCGTGGCGCCCCTCGAGCCGTCGTAGGCGACGACTCCCGTCGCGAGGACGAGCGTCGCGGCGGCGGTGGCGGCGACCCGCCGGCGCAACCGGCGGATGCGCGCGGCGCGCTCGCGACGAGCCTGCTGGGCGAGCGCGCGCTTGAGCTCCGGTGTCGTGTTGTGCATGGCGACACCCTCGCGGGCGCGCCTCTGGCGCAGCTCAGAGCGGGCTGTGAGATTCCTGAGAGCGTGCCTCGACCAGTGCGGCCAGTCGCGCGAGCGCCTCTCGCCAGCCCTGCTCGTTGGCTTCCGGCGAGACGCCGTCGGGGATCCCGTCGTGGACCGCGACGAGCTCCGTGCCGCCGCCGTCCGCGTCCGCGAGGCGGATGGTCGAGGTCAGCTCGCCTTGAAGCGCCGGGTCGTCCGTCTCGAACTCGTCGACCTCGACGACGAGCTCGTCGGGCACGAGCGTGACGAAGCGGCCGCGGTAGGTGTCCGTGCGGCCCTCGGTCTTGCCCGTCCGGTCCTGCGCGTCGTAAGTGAGCGAGACGCGGAGCGCGCCGCCCTCGCGCGCGTCGAACTCGTGGACCTCGCAGGTCATGCCCGACGGCACCTTCCAGCGCGCCACCGCCTCGGGGTCGATGAGCGCGGAGTAGACACGCTCGCGCGGCGCGTCGATCAGCTGCCGGACCCGCGTGGAGGACACGTCGGCGATGGTGACAGAGGTGCGTACCCGTGGTGGGGTGAGCCTCTCGAAGCCGTTCCGCCGCGGCCTGTGAAATCGGGCGACCGGAGGCGCCGGATCAGCGCGGCTGCCAGTCGAGCATCCCGATGAAGCGCTCCCCGCCGAAGTGCCGCCGGGCGCGTCCCCCGCGCGCCGGAACGCTCATGACCGTGGAGCTGTCGTGCGCGTCGGCGGGGATCTGGCGGACGTACGCGATCCGCCGGCCGTCGGGCGACCACGCGAGTCCCGCGAGGGTCGTGTCGTCCGGGCAGCGCAGGACCCGCCGGCGGTCGCGGCCGTCGACGCGGACCGACCAGATGTCACGGCCGTCGCTGTAGGCGAAGCGGCGGCCGTCCGGCGCCCACGTGTGGAGGTTGCCGAGCACGAGCCGACGCATCCCGCGGCCGTTCGGGCGCACGCGCCAGACGAAGACGCCCTCCGACGTGGCGTGCTCGAAGAGGATCCAGCGACCCGTGGGGGACCAGCGCGGCAGCGCCAGGCTGCCGGCCGGCGGTACGGCGATCCGCCGCTTGCGAGAGCCGTCCGGCCGCAGCCGCACGAGGGCGTAGGGCTGGGGCTCGGCCTCGACCGCGACGAGATGGCGGCCGTCCGGCGACCAGCCGGGGAACAGGAGCGACGTCTTCAGCGTGCGCCGTCCGCGACCGTCGTCGCGGACCGACTCGATCCCGGTCGCCATGCGCTGGTAGAGGACACGAGCGCCGTCCGGCCGCCACTCGGGAAACCCGCTCTTGCGCTCCAGCCCGATCGGCAGCGGCTCGAAGCGCGCGACCACGCGCTCACGACGCCCTCCGAGCGTGCTCGTCCGGAGCTGCGCCCCGTGCTCGTTGAGCGTGCCGAACGCGATCCGCCCGTTCGCCCCCGGCCAGGTCGCATGCGCCGGTGCCGGCGCGAGCGCGAAGAGCGCCGCCGCGAAGCTGACGGTGACGCTCCGGCGCATGGCGTCGAACTCCCCGCGGCCGGGCGGGGAGAAACGCAGGAAGACGCGACGTCACGAGGTGAACAGCGCCGCGTAGGCGCTCAGCGCGGGCTGGCCGCCGAGGTGGGCGTAGAGGACGTTGGAGTCCGCGGGGATCTCGCCCGAGGACACGAGGTCGATCATCGCGGCCATCGACTTCCCCTCGTAGACCGGGTCGGTGAGCATGCCCTCGAGGCGCCCGGCGAGGCGGATCGCCTCGATGGTCTTCGCGTCCGGGATGCCGTAGGTGCCGGCGTGCCAGCGGTCGTCGAGGACGATCTCGTCGTCGCGCAGCTCGCGCACCCCGAGCAGCTCCGCGGTGCGCCGGGCGATGCGCGCGACCTGCGCGTGCGTCTCCTCGGGCCTGGCGGAGCCGTCGATCCCGAGGACCCGCCGCGGGCGGTCCTGGTCCGCGAAGCCGGCGATCATCCCCGCCTGCGTCGAGCCCGTCACCGAGCACACGACGATCGTGTCGAAGAACACGCCGAGCTCACGCTCCTGCTGCTCGACCTCCGCGGCCCAGCCGGCGAACCCGAGGCCGCCGAGCTCGTGGTCCGAGGCGCCCGCCGGGATCGCGTAGGGCTTCCCGCCCGCCGCCTCGACGTCCTCGATCGCCTGCCTCCCAGCTGCGCTTGAAGCCGATGCCGAACGCCTCGCCGACGAGCCGCACGTCGGCGCCCATGATCCGGCTGAGCTGGATGTTGCCGACGCGGTCGTAGACGACGTCGGGCCAGTCGACCCAGCTCTCCTGCACGAGCACCGCCCTCATGCCGGTCCGCGCGGCGACGGCGGCGACCTGGCGCGTGTGGTTGGACTGCACGCCGCCGATCGAGACGAGCGTGTCGCACCCCTTCGCCAGCGCGTCCGCGACGAGGTACTCGAGCTTGCGCGTCTTGTTGCCGCCGTAGGCCAGCCCGCTGTTGCAGTCCTCGCGCTTGGCCCACAGCGTCGCGCCGCCGAGGTGCTCGGTGAGGCGCTCGAGCGGGTGGACCGGCGACGGGCCGAAGAGCAGCGGGTGGCGGGGGAAGTCGGCGAGGCGCATGCGCCCGCATCATCACGGATCGCTCGCCCCGCGGCCGTAGACTCGGGTCGATCCCGTGACCGGCACAGATACGACACGCCTCGCCGTCCTCATCGACTCCGACAACACCACGGCCAGCCTCACCACCGAGCTGCTCGAGGAGATCGCCAAGTACGGGACGCCGACGATCAAGCGCGCGTACGGGGACTGGACGACGCAGCAGCTCGCGGGCTGGAAGGACGAGCTGCTGCGCCACGCGATCCAGCCGATCCAGCAGTTCGGCTACACCCGCGGCAAGAACGCGACCGACTCCGCGCTGATCATCGACGCGATGGACCTGCTCTATGCCGGGAACCTCGAGGGGTTCGTCATCGTCTCGAGCGACAGCGACTTCACGCGGCTGGCGACGAGGCTGCGGGAATCGGGGATGACCGTGTACGGGCTCGGGCGCCGCAACACGCCCGCACCGTTCGTCGCCGCCTGCGACCGGTTCATCTACCTCGACCTCCTGAGCGAGCAGGCGAAGGAGCCGGAGGAGCGAGCGGCACCGGGCGACGAGCCGGCGCCCGTCCTGCCGAACCTCAAGCGGATCCTGTCCACGGCGATCGGCAGCACCTCCAAGGACGACGGCTGGTCCAACCTCGGCGAGGTCGGCTCGTACCTGGTCAAGAGCCATGCCGCGTTCGATCCCCGCGACTACGGCCACTCCAAGCTCGGTGAGCTGGTCCGGGCGGAGCCGTATGTCGACGTGAAGGACGTGCCCGGCCCGACCGGGCTGAACCAGCTGTGGGTGCGGCTCAAGCCGACGGACAGGAAGGCGCGCAACCGATGAGCGGGCGGGCGCTCCGGGTCGACGCCGCCAGCCGCCGCATGTTGCGCGCCCGCGACGAGATGGACCACTCCTACGACAAGCCGCTCGACGTCGCGGCGCTGGCCCGGGTCGCGCTGACCTCCGAGGCCCACTTCATCCGCACGTTCAAGGAGACGTTCGGCGAGACGCCGCACCGCTACCTCCAGCGGCGCCGCCTGGAGCGGGCGATGGCGCTCCTGCGCGAGACCGAGCGGCCGGTGACGGAGATCTGCCTGGACGTCGGGTTCGCGAGCCTCGGCTCCTTCAGCCGGACGTTCACGCAGGTGATCGGGATGTCGCCGACCGCCTACCGCCACGGGTGGCGGACCGGCGCGGGCACCGCGGGCTATGTGCCGACGTGCGTCGTGATGTCCTGGACGCGCCCGCGCGGCGCGCGGCAGGACAGCAGTTTTGGAGAAGCAAACGGCAACGGCTCTCCGTAGCGTGCGGCGCATGCTCAACTCACTCACCCACTCCTTCATCTACGTCCTCGACCACGACCAGGCGATCGAGTTCTACGTCGGCAAGCTCGGCCTCGAGGTCGGGACCGACGCCGACCTCGGCCCGTTCCGCTGGCTCACCGTGCACGTCCCCGGCAGCGCCGAGCCCGAGCTCGTGCTCGCCACGCCCGACATGGGCCACGACGAGGAGACCGCCGCCGCGATCCGCGACCTGGTCACCAAGGGCGGCGGCTCCGGCGTGATCTTCAGCGTCGACGACTGCCGCAAGACCTACGAGGAGCTGCTCGCGAAGGGCGTCGAGTTCACCCAGCCGCCGACCGAGCACTTCTACGGCATCGACTGCGGCCTGCGCGACCCGTTCGGCAACCCGCTCCGGATCACCCAGCCGGCTCCCCAGCCCCTCAACGTCCCGACCCCCGAGGAGTACGCGGCCAACGCCGAGTAGGCCCGGCCTCGGTCCCCCGCGCGGCGACACGATCGCCGCGCGGGCGTCCGCGGTCAGACGCTCGCCGTGGTGAGGATGCGGACCCGCTTGCTCCGGAGGCTGCCCGGCTGGTACTTCGCGAGCCAGTCGTCCGTCTCGGCGAGGAAGAGCGTCTGAAGATCGCTCTGCGCCGCTGCGCCCGCGTCGTCGCCGGACGTGACGCGCCGCGTGGCCTCGCGGACCGAACGGAAGTAGTAGTGGTTGAACAGCCGGTTGAACTCGGTGAAGTAGATGTCGGCGACCCTGCGGTCGCCGCGGATCAGCAGCATGTTCTCGTCGTTCTCCTTCGACGAGTCCTGGCTGAAGTTGGCCGAGCCGGTCACGACGATCGGATCGTCGCCCATCGGGTCCACGAGGAGGAACTTGGAGTGGACGAAGGCGACGTGCTTGTTCAGCCCGAGCGCCTTCGTGTACGTCTCCCGAGCCCACTGGTGCAGCGGCTCCCTGAGGAACGAGCCCCACGCCTTGTAGACGTTGTTGCGCGCGTTCAGGTTGATGAACGGCTGCGCGCTTCTCGGGTTCGGCACGTCGCGGCGCTCGAGGAGGAAGAACGCGAGGTGGCTCGCCGGCGTGTTGTCCTCCAGCAGGACCTTGAACTCGCGGCTGATCCCGAAGGCCAGCGTGATGCAGGAGAGGTCGTCGGCTTGATCGACGAGGCGCGCGTAGAGGTCGAGCATCGCCGCATCGCTCCGCGGGCTGAACACCGCCGTGATCCCGGCGGGTATCTCGTCGCGCGAAGTCGGGGCGGTCACGAGCCCGTCCACGGCCCGGCGGAAGGCCGTGTTCTTCGCGCGCTTCGCCGCGGGGCTGTCCGCTTCTGTTCCGCCCGGATCGGCAGCGAGCACCTCCCAGTAGCGCCGGAACTGCTCGGCCACGGCAGCGTCGCGGACCCAGTGCCCGACGTTGGCCTGCCCGAAGATGCCGCCGTCGGACAGGTTCGTCGAGCCCGTCCAGACCTCCGCCGGCGCCCTGTTCGCCCCGCGGAGGCGCACCATGAACTTGTTGTGCTGGATGTTCGCGGCGCGCGCCCTTCGGAGCACGAGGCGGTCATCCGGGAACGCCGAGGCCTCGAGCATCGCCATGTTCTCGTCGCGAGGGAACGGCGCTTCGGCAGGCTTCGCCTTGTGGCCCGGTGACGCCGGTCGTGCCGGGCTGCCGTTGTCCTTCGCGTCCACGATCAGGCGCACGTCGACGCCGCGGCCGATCGCCTTCACGAGCTCGTCCGCCACGGGCCGGAAGCGGAACTCGTAGAAGCAGCACAGCAGGCCGTCCCCGGTCCGCGTCCGCTTGATGAACCGCAGCAGCGCGTCGTCGAGATCGCGGCTCAGCCAGTTGAACGCGGCGCGCTGCTTGGCCTCAGGCGTGAGCGAGTCCGGACGCCGGTTCCCGAACTTGCGCCGATACGCCTGGCTGCTCAGGACACCCCGGTTGAAGAAGATGTCGTGAGCGCCGTCGGTGAACAGCGGCTCCGTGCGAACCGAGATCGGCACGGGCTGCGCGCTGCGATCGAGGTTCTTCGGCGTGCCCTTGAGCGGATGGAAGACGTAGTCGTACTGCCGCTTCGGCTTCGTGGTGAAGTCGTCCCACACGAAGCTCTGGACCGGATGGTCGAACGTCGTGACGACGAGATCCTCGGTCGGGTTCGGGATCACCGAGGCGAAGACCTTGAAGCCGTACATGAAGTAGCGCTCGCTCGCGGCGGGGTCGCTGCGCTCGACAGCGAAACCGAGCAGTCCCGGAGTCACGGACGGATCGGCGTCGATCGCGAACGACACGGTGTTCGTGCCGCTCACGGCGGTCACCTGGTAGCCATCGACGCGCTGCGACCTGAACCGCATCGAGCCCTCCGGGATCGCGTTGCCGGTCCGACTCTATACCTCTGAATGCTCAGCGTGTCGGAGCGCTCCGAGCGCGCGAGAGAGCCGGAGATGAGAGAGTCCGCTCGAGTCTCAGTGAGGCGGGTTTTCGTCAGCCATCGAGGAGATGAGGCCGCGCGGCACGCCGCGCGACTCCATGGCGACCTGACCGAGTGGTTGGGCGAAGACCGCGTCGTAGCGCACGGGACGCCCACGCCCGGCGACGTCGTCGTGGTCGTCATCACGGAGGGCGGCGAGGCCTCGGCTTCCGCGGTCGGCCGTGTTACGAGGGAGCTCGGGGCTCGCGAGCTCGAGGAAGTGCTGCTTCGCGACGACCCGGTGATCACGCTCCGCGTCGTCGGGCTGGCGTTTCGCCGGATGCCGCATTTCCGTGTCGCGCGAGATCCGCTCACGACCTGGTGCCTGGACGAACGGCAATGGCCGGAAGACGTGGCGTCCGTGGCGTCGAAGCTGACGCGCCTGCTGGACGGGGACGGGCGGGCCCCGGCAAGCATGCGACCGGCACTCGTGCACCCGGGAGAGGCCGCGTCGGGACACCGGATCCTCGAGCGCCTGCTGCTCCTGGAGGCCGGCGGTGAGATCGAGCGCGCACGGTCGCCCGAGTCGCCGCGGCGAACGGTGCGACCCGAGCGGCGAACGCCGCCTCCAGCCGAGCCTTACATGCCCGCGGACGACGCAGCAGCGTCCCTCCCGCCCGCGGCCTACCGGCTCGACGTGCCCGAGCTGGAGGCGCTCCGACGCCCCCGCCGCCGACGGGCGTACAGGCTGCGACTGGTGCACGTCGCGATCGCCGTCGCGTCGCTCGGCGGCCTCGCCGCGCTCATCCTTCGATGGCTGGTGGGCGGAGTCGTCGAACCCACGCCGGACCAGGTCGACGACGTCGATGTCACGGTGTTCAGTCCCCCGCAAGCGTCGCAAGGGGACTCGTTCCTGATCCAGGTGTTCGCCCATCTCCCCGCGCAGCTGTCCGACGTCCGCGCGACGGCCACCGAGTTCGACACGGATGCGATGCGGCGAGGCTTCGCGAGCCTCGCGCTCCCGGTCAGGCGCGGCTCGACGCTCGCGTTCGAGCTTGCTGTCCCTGGGCTCGAGGTGCGCGAGGACGCTCAGAGCCTGGTGTGGCGGGGAAGGCCGGGGAGCGTCCAGTTCGGCGTGTCGGTTCCCGCTGACACGCAGCCCGGGACGCGCATCGCGACGGTCATCGTCAGCCTGGACTCAGTGCCCGTCGGCCACGTCAAGTTCAAGCTGACGATCACACCGCTATCGGTGCCGGTCGAGCAGCCCATGTCCGCTCCGGCACCGGTCGGCGATGACGCGCGTCCCTATCAACACGCGTTCATCTCCTACGCTCGCGAGGACTGGGCCGAGGTGCTGCGCCGCGTGCAGGTGCTCCGCATGAAGCGCCTGACGCGCCTGTTCACCTTCCAAGACGTCCTGGACGAGGACCCCGGGATGCGCTGGGAGCGTCAGCTGTACCTCGAGATCGACCGCTGCGACGTCCTGCTGCTGTTCTGGTCGACGGCGGCGCACGACTCGACGTGGGTGCGACGAGAGGTCCAGTACGCGCTCGCGCGCAAGGTCACCGACTTCGATCGCCCCGAGATCCTGCCCGTCGTCATCGAGGTGCCGCCGTGTCCGCCTTGGCCCGAGCTGGCCCATCAGCACTTCGATGACGTCGTGGCCCGGCTGATCGCGGCGGCGCACTAGGTCAGCGGGGCTGAGGTCGCGCCCGGGGGGTGCAGACCAGGGCATCTCACTGGCGCGACGGGGGGCCGAGAGGCGCAGGATCTAGTTGCCCAAACAAGTAGATCCCTTGAGAGGAGATTGTCATGACCACCACGACACCCGATAACTCCACCAGCCCGGCGACGGACGCCGACACCGGCCTTCGCGAGGGCTACGCCGAGATCGGCGACGTGGAGTTGCATTACGTCGAGGCCGGCGACGGGCCGCTGGTCGTCCTGCTGCACGGCTTCCCGGAGTTCTGGTACGGCTGGCGGCAGCAGATCGCACCGCTCGTGAAGGCGGGCTTCCGCGTCGTCGCGCCCGACCTGCGCGGCTACAACCTGTCGTCGAAGCCGGACGGCTACGACGCCTACACCGCCGACAAGCTCGCCCACGACGTCCGCGGCCTCATCCGCGAGCTCGGTGCCGAGTCCGCGATGGTGGTCGGCCACGACTGGGGCGGAACCGCCGCCTGGACCCTGGCGATGAACCACCCGGAGGTCGTCGACCGGCTCGTCATCCTCAACGCCGCCCACCCGCGCAAGCTCAACGAGGGGCTGCGCAACCCGCGCCAGCTCCTGAGGACCTGGTACTTCTTCTACTTCCAGTTCCCGGGGCTCCCGGAGCGCCGTGCGCGCCGCTGGCACTGGCGGTTCTTCAAGCGCTTCCTGCGAACCGCCCGCCCGCCGTACACGGCGGAGGAGCTCGAGCGCTACGTCGAGGCGTGGTCCCAGCCAGAGGCGGCGAAGGCGATGATCGACTACTACCGCGCCGCGGTCCGGCTCGGGTCCAAGCAGGAGGTGCGCACCATCTCCGCGCCCACCCTGGTCATCTGGGGGCAGCGCGACCGCTACCTCGGCCCCAAGCTCGCCGAGCCGCACCACGAGGACGTGCCCAACCTCGAACGGGTCGAGCGCCTGCCCGACGCGTCGCACTGGGTCCACCACGACGAGGCCGAGCGCGTGAACGAGCTGCTCGTCGACTTCCTCGCCCCCGGCAGCGGGAGCGACACGGCCGTCTGACGCACACGCCCAGCCGCAGGGCACAGAACACCGTGGGCCGCGACCGGCGACGCCGGTGGCGGCCCACTCCGCGTTCCGGCGGCAGCCTCGATCGATCCCGAACCTACGGGCGCAACGGGTGCTCCTGGGTGAGCAGCATGATGAAGATCGCCGTGAAGCCGACGGCCATCGCCTCGACGGTGATCTGGTAAGCAAGGATCGACCCTCCGCCGGAGAGCATGGCGCCGATTGCGGCGGCTTGGGCGACCGCCAGCACGATGATCGTCACGAGCCGCAGGCTATGGCGGAGCGCGTGCGCTCCAGGCGACTCACCTTCGACCTCTGTGAGCCAGCCACCCTCGAGGCTGAGCGCGATGAGGAAGACCGGGATCACCGACGCCGCGGCGTTGTAGTACGTGACGCCGTTGGCGCTGCTCAGGAGGTCCGCCAGCTCGACGTCGCTGATGAAACGCGGAATGGTGAATGCGAGATAGCCGGCGAAGGCGCCGACGACGATCGGCGCGGTGAGCAGACGCCCGATGGGCTCAGCCCGAAAGACGTGCGCGAGCACCCACGCGAGGAGGATCGTGTACACGATGTCGTAGAGCAGCTCCACGATGACCGTGCTCTCGCGCACGAGGTCAGTCGCCGCGTAGGTGAGGTCCAAGGCGAGGACGAGCACGCCGAAGAAGCGTGCACCCGCTGCGTCGCCGTGGCTGAGCAGGACGGCGACGATCATCCCGGTGTCGAGCGCGACGAAGGCGCCCGCGGCGATGAGGTCGGGCACGCCCTGTTCGTCGAGCACCGTGAAGAGATAGTCGGTGAACGGGTACAGGAGCAGCAACAGCCACAGCCAGACGAGTCCCGCGCGTCCGACGCTCCCGTCGCTGCTCTTGCGGCGCCGCAGAACGAGGCACCGGCCCACGCGGCGCACGTCCTCGAGGACCTCGGGTGGGAAGAAGCCGGTGCGCCGCGGGATGACGGACACGGCGGTGGTACCCGAGAGGCGGCGCGTCGGAGGCTCACGCCGCCGGCCGCGCGCCCCCCGACTCGTGCACCTGCGCGGGGTTGATGGGAGCAGCCCCGTTGGGCGCCTGCGATCGCTGACCATCGGCCGCGTCGCGGGACTGCGCGGTCAGCATGCCCTCGAGGATGCCGTCGAGCTCGTCCGCGACCTCCGCCGAGGGACTTCCCGCGCGGGCGCGGTCCTGGACGCGGCGAAGCTCGGCCACGAGCCCCAGCCGATCGCGGACGGCATCGGTGGCAGCGCGCGCCGCAACCGCCTCGCGCTCGGCGACGCGGAGCTCGCGCGAGTCGCTTTGAATGATCGATTCCACCCCGGAGACGAGCCGTTCGAGGATGCGGTACAGCACCGCAGCCGAGAACCCACCCAGCAGCGCCAGCAACGGACGGCTCAGCGGCGTCGAGCCCTCACCGGAACTGACCGGAACCAGCAGCGCCAGCAGCAGGCCGGCCATCAACCCGAGGATGAAGCGCAGCCAGTAGCTGGACTCGTACTTCGGGTCATAGGTCCCCTCGGAGATGTAGCGGTAGGCCGTGAACAGCGCGGAGAACGCCGCACCGAGACCGCCCGCGGCGAGGAAGAACAACTCGTTGGCGAGCAGCGGCAGGCCGCTCGAGTTCTCATAGTCGCCGCCGCCGCGCCCCACGTAGGTCGTCAACGACAGCGCGATGAAGATCGCGAGAAGGATCAGCACGGCGATCAACATGTGCTGCACGAGCCGCACCGGCCCCAGCATGGACAGCCGTGTGCGCCGGCTTTCCGAGATCAGCAGGATGGTACGCGGCGTGGCCGGCGCGACGAGGCGCACGAGCTCGCCGTGAGCGCGCAGGAGCGCAGGGTCCAGGTCATCGGTGGAATCCGGGTCGTCAGCGCGAAGCCGCTCGCGGTTGACGACTTCGACCACTCGGTCGGGGACGCGCAGGCCCGACGCGAGCGCGTAGCGCGTCATCGCCTCGGAAGCCTTCAAGATCTGCACGTGCACGGATGGTGCACGCCGTGGTGCGCGGCGGGCTGGGGACCTGCCGGCGTTCGGCAGCGACGCCTTCTCAGCCGCCGTTGTCGTCATCCTCGGCCGGCTCCGGTGCCTGATCGTCGGCGCCGTTGTCGTCCTCGTCGAAGAAGTCCGGTTCCGGCAGGTAATCCGGGTGACGCTCGATGTCGTCGGTTTCGGCCGCGGCCGCGGGTCGTTCGGTCATGGTCTGCTCCCTGTCCGCTCAGCGCTGTTTCTTGCCCCCGGAGGTCGCCCGCTTGAGCACGAGGTAGCGGCGTCGGCGGTTGTGAGGCTTCCAGCCCTCGGCTTGGCCGTTGCGCCAGATCTCCTTGCGCCTTGCGGTCAGCCACTCCTTGAGCTCGCGCGCGTGCTTGAGGTGCGACGCGTCGACCTTGTCCCATCCGCCGTTGCGCTTGGCGATGCGCCGCTCCGCATACAGGTCGGCGAGCTTGCTGCGTTCCTGATCGCCCAGCACGCACCAGGGATGCTTGCCATCGACGATCGACCAGCCGACGTCGCCGAAGCGGTCGTGCGGCTCGTGGCCGTAGGCGCGGTACAAGTCCTTGACGGCGGCGAGGCTCTTCTTGCCGAACGCCCCGTCGGCCTTGATGTTGGCGCCGTGCATCGCGAGCCAGGTCTGGATCTTCTTGACGTCGTCACCGGTATCCCCGACGCCCAGCGAGCGATGGTCGACCTTGTTCAGCTCGTCGGCCGCCGCCTTCCCGCCGCCGTAATAGGTGACGTGCCAGTTCTCGCTCCGGGCCTCGCCCCAGCGCCAGCCGTAGGTCGCGCCGAAGCGGTCGACCACGGGCCGCATCGACGCGGGCGCCGCCAGGTCCACCGCGTGGCCGAGGCCGTGGTTGCTCGTGCCAGGGTGCGCGGCGAGGTTGCCCCTGCCCGATTGGTAGAGCCGCCAGAAGTACACCTGCTCGTCGTAGGTCCGGTAGGAGCCGCGCGGTCCGATCGGGGCGATCCAGACCCCGAGCTCCTGCCCGCCCTTGCGGCGCATCGCGAGCCAGTTCGCCGCCGCCTCCCTGGCGAGCCTCCCGCCGGGGATCGCCGCGAGCTCGCTGTCGGAAAGCCTGCCGTTGTCACTCATGCGATTCTCCTCCGTCCGGCGACGGTTGAACTGCTGGGAATACGGAGGACGTGGTGTCGTGCTGGCACGCCTTTCCTCGCAGGCCCGGCACCGTTAAGCAAGTGTCGTTCCCGGTGCGAACGTCGGGCTTCGCATCGCCCCGCGGCGCGCGTCACCACGTCATAGGCGCGACCGAGGGCCGGAAACGACGCCACGCACCGAGTTCTGGGCACGAAGGCCTCCGCCGCTCCGACTCGTCCCGTCCGGGTTACGAATCTGCCCTTCGCCTGTCGGCGGTCTGACACGCTGAGTAATAGAGGATCGAGCGCAGAACTGGAGCGACTGGTCCGAGATCTACAACGACATCGGGCCAGAGGGCCATTTCGACGCCGCGCAGGGTCTTCAGCGACGACATCGACGCGCTGCGGGCCCAGCGTTTCGTCGTCTACGCGGGTGTCCGGGCTCCGTCGGCGCCGGCAATCCCGACTCTCGGCTACGCACGAGCCGTTCCTCGAGCCGGTGCCGAGGTTCGCGACGGGGCCATCGCCTCGAGCAGTCTTGGCGGGCAGCCGCGAGGTCGGTACGGTGGACCGCATGGCGACGACGGCGGTGTTCGCCGAAATCGTTGTAATTGGGCTTCAGATTGAAGCGTGGATCGCGCTGCTAGTGCTGACCATCTTCGGTGTCGACTGGATCCAATTCGGACTGCTCGACGAGTGGGTGAGTCTGATCACGATCGTGGCGGTGGCTTCCGCTTACGTGCTCGGCGTAGTAGGCGATCGTCTTGCGGATTCTCTTGTGGCGAAGCTCGCCCACGGGGAAGATCCCTCGTTCCGCGAGGAGCGGTTACGGGTTATGTACGCCCGGAAGGAGTGGGGTACGTTCTTGGAGTATCAGCGTAGCCGTCTGCGCGTCGCACGCGGAACGTCGGTGAACGCCGCGATCACGGCAGTGATGTCAGTGGCGTACTCGGTCAGTGCGGGGGCGTCCGAGTGGGTAGTCGCCACGGTCTTCATACTTGCCGCGGTCGTCGCAGTCGCGTCATGGCGGAGCGCCGATCTCATCCGCGGCGCACACGAGAAATGGATCAAGGCGGCGAAGCGGTTGCTAGAGGAGGAGTCGGCTGTGGGACGTCGCGACGCGACCGCGTAGCCCCACCGATGGACATCGATCAGTTCTTCCGCGCGGGAGTCGGGGTCGCGATCGTCGATGGAGACGGCGCGGTGCTCGCGTTCCAGCGCAATGCCCCCGATGGGCGGTGGCAGCTCCCGCAAGGCGGCATCGAGCCGGGAGAATCGCCGACGGATAGCGCTGGCCGAGAGCTGAAAGAGGAAACCGGCCTGGGCTGGGAACAGGTCGAGCTATTGGCTCAGCATCCGGCCTGGCTCGCATACGAGCTGCCGCCAGCAGATTGGTCCGAGAAAACGGGACGAGGCCAGGTGCAGCAGTGGTTCATCGTACGGCTCGTCGACGACGCGCCAGCCGTGCGAACGGACCGGGTTGATCCGCAAACTGGCGATCCCGAGTTCGTCGGCCACCGATGGATGGGGTTCGAGGAGCTCGTCAGCCGGCGCCGTGGAGTTCAGGCGTCGCGTGTACCGGGAACTGGGCGACTTCGTCCGGTCGCTGCCGCGTGCCCCCGGACCGGAATAAGGACGGCCGACCCGGCGCATGGGTCGGCAGGTCCGGTCGTCGCGGAGGGCGCAACAACCGTTTAGTAGCCCTGATCCAGCCCTCAGGCTCACCAGGGTGCCGAGCCTGCGGCGCGCTCGGCCCGAGCGTCTTGGAGGGCTGCGATCTCAGCGCGAGCGAATGTTCTTGGTCTTCACGTCCGTGCCGCCCATCAGCGAGAACGCGCGGACGCGCACGACCGGCGCGCCCGGCGGCGGCGCGTCGCCGCCGAGCTCGAGGTCGTTGCCGCCCATCAGCGCGAAGCCGCCGAGCTCCACCTCGACGCCCGCCGGCACGACGATGTCGGACCCGCCCATGATCGAGATCACCGTGATCGCGACCTCCGGGCCCTCGACGACCGCGTCGCGCAGGTCGAGGTCGGCGCCGCCCATGACGTTGATGATCGTGCAGCGCGGCGCGATCCTCCAGCGCCCCTTGCGGTCGCCGCCGCCCATGATGCCTACGATCCAGCGAGTGCCGCGCACGCGGGCCGGGGCGCGGCTCGCGGCGGCCTCAGCCGGCACCGCCGCCGGCAGGTCGCCGGTGAGCGGCTCGAGCTCGCCGCGGGTAGTGGCCGTCAGCGCGCGGTCCAGACGGCCGGCGAGCTCCTCCAGCGTGAGCCGCCCCTCGGCCGCGGCGTCGCGCAGCGCGAGCGCGGTGCGCTCGCGCTCGGCGTCGGATGCGCGCAGGTCGGGCGGCTCGGCCGTCATCGGCAACGCAGGCTATAGCGACGCGGTTGCTCGCTCGCGACAGCAGCAGCAAGGCGCGAGCCGATCGCGCGACAGCAGCCGCCCGCTCGTCGTCCTCTTACGCCGCGTAGCTCGGACGAGGGTCGCCGCCCCGCCGTCGCTGTACGACTCACGACTACCTGCTCAGCTCGGCGGACGCAGCCCGCCGGAGTACCAGTCCAGCGTCAGCTGCGACTCGATCCGGGCCAGACGGTTCCAGTGGAATTGGGCGTCGTCGAGTTCGTGCACGCCGTTGGACTGCACGGTCACGGACTCGCCGTAGCGCACGACCTGCCTGTCGATGTCCATGGCGCTGCAAGACCAGAGGAATTGGGAGGTCTCGCTGTAGTCGCGGTGCCAGCGGTAGACGCCGTTCTGGTCGTAGGCGCGCACGCGCGTGTTGCAGCTCTTCCGGTTCGGGTGTTGCTGCCAGCCCGCTTCGATCCAGGTGTGAAGACGCGCGCCCGCCCCGGACTTGATCTCGCAGTAGCTGAACGGGCATCGAAGCCTGACCGTGCAGCCGTCCACGTAGTGGCCCCAGGCGCCGTACTGGCCGAAGACACCCTTCGTCGCCGGCGTCACACACTTCTGCGTCACCGAGGTCGAGGTGGAGGAACTGCTGTATGTCGCGTTCGGGACGTCGGCCATCGCCGCCTGGCTGAAGCCGCCCGCCAGCGCCGCGGTGGCGAGGAACGTCGTGATCGCTGCGTTGAATGGTGTGGTGAACATGGGCGGGCACGGTCTCAGCGCCCGTCCCGTCCGTCCGCGCCCTTTTACCGGCTCGGGATGAGACGTACGTCACATTGGTGCGTCCGGCGGCGCTGCCGGATCAGCCGATCAGCCCGCGTCGCAGGCCGACCGCAACGGCAGCCGCGCGGTCGGAGACCCCGAGCTTCTCGTAAAGGTGATGAAGGTAGGTCTTGACCGTCGACGGGCTGAGGCACAGCTGGCGCGCGATCTCGGGCGCCGAGGCGCCGGTGGCGAGCAAGCCGAGTATCTCCGTCTCACGCGGACTCAGCGGCTCGGGAGCGCGCGCCTGGCGCGACTGCAACTCGGCCGTCACGCTCGCCTGGGCCCTGCTCGACAGGTAGCTGCCGCCTTCGGCCACGGTGCGAATCGCACGGCAGATCTCCGGCGCTCCGGCGTCCTTTGTGACATAGCCGGAGGCGCCCAGGCTCAGGCAGTCGTGCACGGCCGCGCCGTCGAGCTCGAGCGTGAGGACGATCACCGCACACCGCCGCTCGCCGCCGGACAGGCGCTCCAGCACCGCATGCACGCTCGGCTCGGGCATGTGCAGGTCGAGCACCGCGACGTCGGGAGCGTCGGCCTCGATGCGTGCCAGCACCTCGCTTCCGTCCGTGCACGCCGCCACCACCTCGAGGTCGGGCACAGCGGCGAGGGCCGACGCGAGGCCTTCGAGGTAGACCGGATGGTCGTCGGCGAGGAGCACACGGATCGGGCCACCCACCGCGCTCACGCGGGTGAAGGATACTGCCGCTGATGGCCGGGACGAATCGCCGATGAAGGCCCGCCTCGCGGCGCTCGCAGCGGTGATCGGGCTCGCCGCCCTCGTCTCGGACGGCGAGGACTGGCAGCCGGCGTCGCTGCTCGTCGCGCTCGCAGTCCTCCAGCTCCTCAGCGAGTCGATCCTTCTGCCGGCACGCCGGCTGAAGGTCTCCTCAGGCTCCGTCGTTCAGGTGACGGTCATGGCACTGCTGGGGCCGGCGCCCGCAGTCGCGATGATCGTGCCCGTCACCGCGTTCCAAACCGTGATCCACCGCCGCGACGTGTCGGCGGGAGTCGACAACACGCTCGGATTCGCGGTGGTCGCCCTGGTCGGCGGCCTGCTGTTCGAAGTGCTGCGATCGGTCCTGGGACTCGCGCGCGACGACCCCGGCTACGCGGCGCTCGTCGCACCGATGTATGCGGCCCTCATGGCGCTGAACCTGGCGCTCGTGGTGATGATGTATGAGGATCCCGAGGGCGGCCGCCGTTCGCTGCTGCGCGAGTCGACGCCGATGCTGCCGTGGGAGCTCTTCAACGCCGTCATCGCCTCGGTGGCCGTGCTCGTGTACGTCGAGGCGGGACTGGTCGCGATCGCCAGTCTCCTGATCGCGCTGCCGATCTCGATCGCGCTGTCGCAGTCCGTGGCCGGCGGTATCGCATCCGGCGACGACCGTGACCGCCTGTTCGAGGACCTGCTGCTGGCCGAGCGTCGCGAGCGCGGACGGCTCGCCGAAGCCCTCCACGACGGTCCCCTCCAGCGACTCGCGGCGCTGCGCCTGCGCCTCGCCGCGACGGACGCCGAGGTATCGCGCCAACTCGACGCGGCGATCGAGGAGACCCGCGCCATCGTCACGTCACTCCACCCGGCGACGATCAGTCAGCTCGGCTTCGAGGCATGCGTGCGCGCCGCCGCCGCGCCGTTTCAGACCGCTGGGCGGTTCCAGCTCACGGTGGACGGGCCGACCGACGATCCGCGGTTGACCGATTCGGTCCTGCTCCCCGTCGCGCAGGAGCTCGTCGTCAACGCGGCCAAGCACGCGCGGCCCACCACGATCGCGGTCACCGTTGCGGTCACCGACCATCGCATCGAACTCGAGGTCCGCGACGACGGTGTCGGGATCGCGGAGACCCTGGAATCCGTCGCGGGCGGGCACGTCGGGCTGGCCATCGTCCGGCGCAGGGTGACGGATGCCGGCGGCTCGCTCGACACCGAGGCTCGGGTCGGGGACGGGACACGATCGCGCGTGACACTGCCGATCGGGGGGTCCGGCCGTCACCGATCGGAGTGGGTCGAGGGTCATCGCAAGAATCACCGATCGACCGCTGGCGAGGTCGCGCCGACATCCGCAATCTCGGACTGACCTCGCACTCGGGACGCCGACCGCCGGTCGTTCGGCTCGCGTGCACGATGTGAAGGAGGGCGCATGCTGCGCTCGAAGCGGTTCATCGTGATGCTCGGGCTGGGGATGGCGCTGGCGATCCCGGCGGTTGCCCAGGCCTCGCCGGCCGGGTACGTCGTGCACCCGACGGACGGGAGCTACGGCTACGTGCGGGCGGACCTCCAGACGCTGTACGCCTGCGACATCCGCGTCGACGGACACCGGGTCCGCCTGCACTACACGAACCAGGCGATCCAGAACCCGGACGAACTACCAGGTCACGGCGTGGGCGCCGAGCCAGGGCTGCGCGGCACCGCAGAAGTCCTGGTTCCTCATCCGCGCCGTCAGGGTGTGCGTCGAGCAGGAGGGCTGCAGCGCCTGGAAGAACTGAGATGGACGCCGCTGCCAACGGCGGCTTGAGTTGAGTTGTTGTCGCGTCGGTCAGGGTGGTGGGTCGGGCGGCCGGCGCGACGGCAACGACGACGCGTCACTGTGAGACGCGCGGGTCAGGCCGGGGTGAAGCGGGGCGCCACGAGCTGGCCGCCGCGCGCTACCAGCACGGCGTTCTTGTCGGCGCCCTTTACGGCGTACAGCGCGGTGTCGGCGGCGCCGATGAGGTCGGCGGCGCTCGTGACGTCACCTTCGAGCATCGCGACGCCGACCGACACGGTCACACCGAGCGGCTCGCCGGTCGGCGCGGCGACCGGCAGCGCGGCGATCTCGCGCCGCAGGCGGTCGGCGATGACGTGCGCGGTGCGCATGTCGGCGCCCTCGAGCACGACCGCGAACTCCTCGCCGCCGTAGCGGGCCGGCTCGTCGCCGCCGCGGCACTCGTCGCGCAGCCGCCGCCCGACCGCGGCGAGCACCACGTCGCCCGTCTGGTGGCCGTAGGAGTCGTTGATCATCTTGAAGTCGTCGATGTCCATCATCACGAGCGCGAGGGGCTCGCCGGTCGCGCGGCTGCGGCCGACGGCCCCGGCGAGGACCTCCTGGAAGCGGCGGTGGTTCGCCAGCCCCGTCAGCTCGTCGGTCAACGCCATGCGATGCAGCGACTCGTGGCGCACGACGTTGCCGGCGGAGATGCTCGCCTGCTCGCAGAGGTAGGCGAGCAGCTCACGCTCGTCGGCGGCGAACGGCGTCGACCGCGCCACCGCGAGCACGCCCAGGTACTGCGCGCCGCTGACCAGCGGGCACGCGACCGCGTGCCGGCCGTCGAGCTCCGCGCCCACCACGCCGCCGACCTCGAGCGCCGCGACCTCGGCCTCCCGCAAGACGGGGAGGAGCGCGTCGTCGCGCTGCACGGTGGCGCGCGCGAGCAGCCGGCGCCCCGCTCCGCGCGAGGTGCTCCCGCGCCCGAGGTCGGCGTCGAGCGCCTCCACGGAGGCGCTGGTGACGATCTGGAGCAGGGCGTCGAGGTCCAGGTTCGACGCGAACGCCTCGCCGATGCGCCGGACCGCGACGCGCAGCCGCGCCCGCTCGCGCTCGACCTCCTGGAGCCGCCGGTACGCGCGCCCGATCAGCGCCGAGCGGTCGCGGCCGGTGTAGGCGAAGAGCGCCAGCACGGGAAGCAGGCCGGCCGGCGCCCACAGCGCCTCGTCGCGCGCGGCCACGGCGAGGATGCCGAGCGGCGTGAGCGCGATGTCGACGGCCCACACCTGGCCGATGACCTGCACCTGCACCCGCGGGCGGACGCCCGTGGCGACCCACTCCCGCAGCGTCGAGAAGACGAGGTCGCTGAGCAGCTGGGCGCCCAGCGCGGCGCACAGCACCGGCCACGGTGCGTCGGCCGCGAACGCGTGGCCGGAGAGGATGATCAGCGCCGCGGGCGCGAGCGCGTGCGCGGCGTCGCCGCCCGCGAACACCAGCCGCTCGAGCCGGCTGCGACCGAGCAGCGTGTCGCCGATCGTGCCGAGGCACATGCCGAGCACGACGAGCGCCGGGATGACGGCGGCCGGCTCCGTGGCGAACAGCAGCACGAGCACGACCTGCGTCGGCACCGCGTAGCCCGCGCCCAGCGGGTAGACGATGCGCGAGGCCAGCGCATAGCCGGCCACGCCGGCGACCATCAGCAGGGACGGCTCGAACGAGCCCGGGACCCAGAGCAGCAGCAGGCTCGCGACTACGAAGAAGGCGGCCGTGAGGCCGCCTTCGAGTCGCCGCTCATCCGGTTCGAGAGGACGCAGCCGCGTGGCCCAGGAGGACTCGAGCAGGTGCTCGAGCGCCCCGTCGCCGTCGCGGCTGTTCCCCTCGTCGGTCACTAGCGCCGGTAGGGATCGATGTAGACGCCGTCGATCAGCCAGTCGCCGGTGAGCGCCGTGATGCGCAGGCGCACGTCATGGCCGTCGTCGCCGAGGAAGCCCAGCGCGGTGGCCAGCGGCACGATCGACGTGAGCTGCCAGCTGTTGGCGCCGCCGACCACGATCAGCCCGGTGGTGACGCCGTTCTCGATCGCCTCGACCTGGAGCGTGTCGCCCGCCCCGCCGCGGGCGAAGAAGCGGAGGTGGGGATGGCGCTCGCTCACGCAGAACTCCCACGAGGTGGTCCGCTTCCCCTCTGGGATCGAGAGCGCCTTCGGGCCGGCCAGCGCCCACGGCTTGCTCACGTCGACGCGCTCGAGCCCCTTGCCGGACCACTGCGTGTTCTCGAAATCGCCGCCGGTGGCGAGGAAGTAGTCGTTGGTGTCGCCGAACTGCGACAGCACCGGCGAGGACGGGACGTCCGGGCAGACGGCGGCAGAGGCCGCGGCCGGGACGATGCCCAGTGCGAGTGTGGCCATGACGGCCGCCTTGGCCAAGCGGGTGACGTTGCTGCGTCGGGTCGGCATCCTTGCTTTCTCCTTCGTCTCGACGGCGTCGTGCCGTCGTGGGTCTTGGCCCTGAGTTCGGTGACGGCGGCCGGCCGCTGGAGTGGACATCCGTCCAGAAGGGCCGTCCGGGCCTCATGACTCGACGGACGTCCGAGACATGAGGCCCGGCCAGGGCTCACGCGTGCGTCGTGCGGGCGTGCCGGCGCTGCGCCACGAGCAGCGCGCCGCCGAGGCTCACGAGCGTGATGCCGGCGAGCCCGCCGGCGCCGATGCCGGCGTCGCCCCAGTCGATGCCGCCGCCGGCCGACGGCTGGGACTGCGGGTCCTTGACCTTCACGACGACCACGTCGGGCGCGGTGGCCATGCCGCGGCCGTTCGCCGCGTCGACGGCGTCGGGCGACCGCAGGTCCTGGCGCGGGCCGCCCGGCTGGTCCGTGCGGTTGTCCGGGTTCCGGAAGTCCTGGGGCACGCCGGCCGAGGCGGCCGGGGCGGCGATCGCGCCGGCGACGAGCGCCAGCGCGGCGATGCGGGTGAGGCGATGGCGATGCATCCTGACTCCTTCGGTGGGAACCGCCCGGTGCGGTCCCTTCGGCGCACACCGTCCACCGCGCCGGTAGACGCGCGCGGTGCCCGGCGGTAGACGCGGGTAACTCCCGGCGGTACCGTCGGCGCGAAAGGCTCCCTGTGGAATTCCGCCTGCTCGGCCCGCTGGAGGTCGTGGAGGACGATCGCGCCCTCTCGCTCGGTGGCGTAAAGCAGCGCTCGCTGCTCGCCGTGCTGCTCCTGCACGCGAACGAGCTCGTGTCGAGCGACCGCCTGATCGCCGACCTGTGGGGCGAGGCGCCGCCGGCCACGGCGGCCAAGAGCGTCCAGAACTACGTGTCGCGGCTGCGCAAGGAGCTCGGCGAGCGGCGCGTGACGACGCGGGCGCCCGGCTACGTCCTGCACGTCGACCCGGCGGAGCTCGACCTCGCCGTCTTCGAGCGGTTGACGGGCGAGGCGCGCCGGGCGGAGCCGCGCCGCGCGGCGGAGAAGCTGCGCCAGGCGCTCGCGCTGTGGCGCGGGCCGCCGCTCGCGGACCTGGCGTACGAGGCGTTCGCCCAGCGGGAGATCGCCCGTCTCGAAGAGCTCAGGCTCGCCGCCCGCGAGGAGCGCTTCGACGCCGAGCTCGCGGCGGGCGGTCACGCCGAGCTCGTCGGCGAGCTCGAGGCGAGCGTCGCCGAGCATCCGCTGCGCGAGCGGCTGCGGGGGCAGCTCATGCTCGCGCTGTACCGCTCGGGCCGGCAGGCCGAGGCGCTCCAGGCCTACCAGGCCGCGCGCCGCGAGCTCGCGGAGGAGCTCGGGCTCGAGCCTGGCGAGGCCCTCAAGCGGCTCGAGCACGCGATCCTCGTACACGACCCGGCGCTCGCGCCGCCGCCGGCCGCCGCGCCGCCGTCGGCGCCGCCGCTCGCCGCGCCCGACCGGTCGATCCTCGTCGTCCCGGCCGCGCTCGGCGACCTCGAGCCGCTGCTCGCGCTGGCGGCGCCGCTCGCGCGCGGCGACCCGGCGCGAGAGCTCATCGTCGCCGCGATCGTCACGGGCGACGAGGTCGGCGCCGCGACCGCCGCGCTCGCCGCCCTGCGCGACGAGCTGCGGGCGAACGGGCTCGCCGCGCGCACCGCCGCGTTCAGCTCGCCGGCGCCCGGCGAGGACGTCGTGCGGCTCGCGTCCGAGCAGGATGTCGACCTGCTGGTCATGACGCCGGGGAACCCCCCGCTCGGCGGCGACGCGGGCGTCGTGCTGGACGGCGCGCCGTGTGACGTCGCGCTCGTGATCCCCGGCGGCGGGCCGTTGCGCGCGGGCGCGGTGATCGTGCCGTTCGGCGCCGCGCGGGACGACTGGGCCGCGCTCGAGCTCGGGGCGTGGGCGGCCAGGGCGACCGGCGCGCAGCTGCGGCTGATCGGCGCCGCGTCCGACGTGAGCAACGGCCGCCGCGACGCCAGCCGCCTGCTCGCCGATGCGTCGCTGATCGTCCAGCGCACGGCCGGCATCGTCGCGGAGCCGCTGCTCGCGGCGCCGGGCCGCAGCGGGGTGAGGGCGCTGGCCGAGGGCGCCGGCCTGCTCGTCGTCGGCCTGTCCGAGCGCTGGCGCGACGAGGGCCTCGGCCGTGTGCGGACCGAGCTGGCCGAGCGGCCGCCGGCGCCGACCGTGCTCGTGCGGCGCGGCGCGCGGCCGGGCGGCCTCGCTCCCGCCGAGGCGCGCACCCGGTTCAGTTGGTCGCTGACGGGGGCGCCGCGGTGACCATCGCCCTCGGCCCGGGCGGCACGTTCGCCGGCTACGCGGTGGAGGGGGTGGCCGGCCGCGGCGGGATGGGCATCGTCTACCGGGCGAGCGACGTCGCGCTCGGGGCGACCGGTCGCGCTGAAGCTGATCGCCCCCGAGTTCGCCGGCGACGAGCGCTTCCGCGCGCGCTTCCTGCGCGAATCGCGGCTGGCCGCTTCGCTCGACCACCCGAACGTCGTCCCCATCTACGCCGCGGGGGAGGTCGACGGGCAGCTGTACATCGCCATGCGGTTCGTGGACGGCAGCGACCTTAGGACGCTGCTGGGACGGGGCCGGCCGCCGCCCGAGCGCTCGCTCGCGCTCCTCGGCCAGGTCGCCGACGCGCTCGACGCCGCGCATCGGCGCGGCCTCGTGCACCGCGACGTGAAGCCCGGCAACGTGCTCGTCGACGACGACGGCCACGCGTACCTGACCGACTTCGGCGTGACCAAGCAGGTCGGCCACGCGTCGACGGACACCGGCCGGATCGTGGGCACGCTGGACTACCTCGCGCCGGAGCAGATCCGCGGCGACCCGGTCGACGGCCGCGCCGACGTCTACGCGCTCGCCTGCGTGCTCTACGAGTGCGTGGCGGGCGTGCCGCCGTTCCGGCGCGAGACGGAAGCCGAGACGCTGTGGGCGCACATGCAGGAGGACCCAGCGCCCCTGCGGGAGCACCGTGCGCTGGAGCCCGTGCTCGCCAAGGCGCTGGCGAAGGAGCGCGACGAGCGCCATGCGACCTGCACGGAGCTCGTCGAGGCGGCCCGCGCGGCGCTCGGCCTCGGCGTCTCGCCGGCGATCCGCGGGCGCCGGATCCCCGCCGGCCTGCTGCGCCGGCGCCGCGCGGTGCTGGCCGCCGGGCTGCTCGTGCTCGGCGCGACGATCGCCGCCGCGGCGATCGCGCTCACCGGCGACGACGGGTCCGAAGCGCCGCCGGCCGACAACGGCGTGGCCGCGATCCGGGTGAGTGGGGACTCCGTCCGCTCGTTCGCCGCGATGCCGACGGCGCCGAGCAACCTGGCGGTCGGCGACGGCGGCGTCTGGGTGCTCAACACCGAGGACGAGTCGGTCTCGCGACTGGATCCGAAGACGGGCGAGGTGATCGACACCTTCAGCACGGGGCGGCAGCCGACGGACCTCGCGGTGGGGGCGGGTGCGGTCTGGATCGGCCACGGCACGGAGGGCACCGCGACGGGGCGCATCGCGCGCGTGGACCCAGACTCGACGGCCGTGACGCGCAGCGTGAAGCTGCCTTCGCCGCCGGACGGGCACAGCTTCAACTTCAGCGCCGGCTTCCCCGGCGTCGCGGTCGGCGCCGGGGCGGTGTGGGCCATCACGCCCGAGTCGACGGTCGCGCGCATCGACCCGAGGACGGTCCGCCTGGTGGCCAACGTCGACGTCGACGTGCGGACGCTCGCGGCCGGCAAGGAGGGCGTGTGGGCGGTGGTCGGCAACAACATCCTCACCAGGATCGACCCGCGGACGAACCGGGTCGCTCAGCGGATCGAGGTCGGCAGCAACGCCCTGTCGGGCGTCGCGGTCGGGGCGGGCTCCGTGTGGGCGACCTCGGAGGAGGGCCTGCTGTGGCGGATCGAGCCGGGCCCGAAGCCGATCATGCGCACCATCGACGTCGGCACCGGCAGCGGGTACGTCGCGTTCGGGGACGGCGCGGTGTGGACCGCGAACTGGGTCACCGGCACCGTCTCGCGCATCGACCCGAGGACCAACGCCGTCGCGGCGACCGTGCCGGTCGGCGCGGCGCAGGCGCTCGCCGCGGGCGCCGGCTCGGCGTGGGTGAGCGTGGCGAGCGGGCCGCGGAACGGCAGCCTTCCCGCGTCCGTCTGCACCCGGGTCGCCTCGGGCGGCCGCACGCCGGACGTGCTGATCGCCTCGGACATGCCGCTCCAGGGCGTCGACAGCGCGGATCCGCGCGCGGTCGTGACGGCGATCCGCACCGTGCTGGCGGGCCGTGGCCACCGCGCCGGACGGTTCACGGTGGGCTACCAGTCCTGCGACGACTCGACGGCGCAGACCGGCGGCTTCGAGGACCGCAAGTGCGCGGCGAACGCCAACGCGTACGGCCGCGCGGACCGCCTCGTTGCGGTCATCGGCCCGTGGCAGTCGTTCTGCGCGATGATCGAGATCCCGATCCTCAACGCCGCGCCGGGCGGGCCGCTCGCGCTGGTCAGCCCGGCGAACACGCACCCGAACCTCACGCGGGGCGGCGTGCTCGCGCTGCCCCCGCCGTACGGGCTCCGGGGCGAGCCCGGTATCTACTACCCGACCGGCGAGCGCAACTACTTCCGGGTCGTCGCCCGGGGCGACCTCCACGGGCCGGCGCTCGCGCAGCTCGCCGACGGCCTGCGGCTGCGTCGTGTGTACCTGCTCCACGACACTCCGGACGGCATCGGCGACGTCCTGTTCACCGACGGCTTCGCCAGAGCCGCGCCGCGGCTCGGGATCAAGATCGCCGGCGACGAGTCGTTCCCCGCGGAGGCTCGGCGGTACGACCGCCTCGTCGACAGGATCGCGCGCTCAGGCGCCGACGGCGTCGTACTCGGCGGCCACGTGGGCGACGGGGCCGAGCTGCTGAAGGCGCTGCGAGCCGGCCTCGGCCCGCGGATGACGATCATGACCGGGGACGGCTTCGCGGACATCACAGAGGTCATCGCCGCGGCCGGCCGCGCCGCCGACGGGCTCTACGTGGTCTTCCCCGACGTGCCTCCGCGCGCGCTCGACCTCGACGCCGACGAGCGGCGCATCGTGCGCGCGCTCGGCGCGACAGCGGACAGCGCCTACGTGTCGGAGACCGTCGCGGCCACGGAGGCGGTCATGGACGCCATCGCCCGCTCGGACGGCACGCGCGCATCCGTCCTCCACGAGGTTCGAACGGGCGACGTGACCGACGGGATCCTCGGGTCCTTCCGCTTCGACCGCTACGGGGACATGACGCCCGCGCGGCTCACGGTCGTGCGCATCCGGTTGGGCGCGCGGCGGCGCGACACCCTCCCGGGCGGGCTGCGGGGCGCCGTGCTCGATCGCGTCCTGACGGTGCGGACGGGTGACGCGGGCTGACGAACCGCGAGCGAAGCGCCGCCAGAGCGATTGTTGCAATGTATCAGATCGTTGATATATAGTTGCCGCCATGGGCGTCTCCGTACTCGAGCTCTCGATCGTCGTGGCGGTGCTCTGCGTCGCGGCGCTGGCGCGCGCGTACGCGCCGGTCGGCCACGTGGCGGTCGCGGAGTGGGCGCGCGCGCACGGCCTGGAGCTCACGCGCGAGAACCTTCCGCTGGTGGTGCGCTACCTGCGCAGGGCGCGGCGGCTGCGCACGTGGGGCGTCGTCGTGGGGCTGCTGACGCCGACGGTCGTGCGGCTCGCGCTCGGCGAGCCGGTCCACGTCGCCGGCGTCGGGGAGAACGGCTCCGCTCCCGGAGAGCTCGGGGCGGCGTTCGTCGGCTACCTCGCGGGCGCCGTCTGCGCCGAGGTCTCCGTCGCCCGCCCGTTCGGCGCCGCGCGGCGCTCGGCGGCGCTGCTCCCGCGCGAGCTGGGCGACTACCTTCCGCGCGCCGTGGTCTGGACGCAGCGCAGGCCTCGCCGCCGCCTGCGTGCTCGGCGGGGTCGCGATGCGGCTGGTCCCCTACGGGCCGAGCAGCGCGACGCCGTCGTGGTCGTCGGCAGTCGGCTTCGCGGCGTTCGTGGTCGGCTTCGCCGTGGTCCTCGAGCGGCTCGAGGATATGGATCGTCCGCCGCCCGCAGCCGTATGTGAGCGAGTCGGTGCTCGCTGCCGACGACGCGATCCGCGCCCAGTCGGTCCACTCGCTGGCGGGCGCCGGCATCGCGTTCCTGCTGTTCGCGTGCAGCCTCGTCGCCTTCGTGCTCGCGAGCTCGGACGTCGAGGTGCTCCGCCGCACGATGTGGGCGCCCGGCATCGTGGGGCTGTTGCTCGCGGTCGTCGCGTGCCAGCACTACGGCGAGCGGGGCTGGCGCGTGCGCCGGGACGCGAGCGCGCCCGGGCGCGCGGCGGCGACGTGATCCTCGAGATCGACCCCGAGGCGGCCGTACCGCCGTACGAGCAGCTGCGCCAGCAGGTCACCGCGCTCGTCCTCGGCGGGGCGCTCACCAAAGGCGCCCGGCTGCCCGCGATCCGGCAGCTCGCGAAGGACCTCGGCCTCGCCGGCGGGACCGTCGCGCGCGCCTACCGCGAGCTGGAGGCCGACGGCGTCGTGAGCACCCACGGGCGCCACGGCACCGTCATCGCCGGCCCGCCCCGGAGCGCCGCGCCGCCACCCGAGCTGCTCGACGCCGCGCGCAGCTACGCGGACCGCGCTGCCGGCACCGGCGCCTCGCTCGACGACGCGCTGACCGCCGTCCGCGTGGCGTTCGCGACCGGCGCGCGCTGACGCGCGCGGCACGGGCGCCCAGGGATCGACGGCGGGTAGCGGCGCGCGGAGGCGATCAGCGTCAGCGCGGGGAACTCGACCCCGTCCGGCGTCTCGTACGCCGCTCGCGGACGCGTGCGCCCGGGCACGCAGCGCGTCCGCGGCGTCCGCCGGAAGCGCCGCGAGCAGCCTCGCGAGCGGCCCGGCCAGCGCCGCGCGGCGCTCGAACCAGCGCTCCGCGCTCGCGTCGCGCACGGTCATCGCGTGCTCGGTGACGCGCACGTCAGACAGCCCGCTGCCGGACGAGCGCGCCGGCGAGCCGCGCGGCGTCGCCCAGCGCGAACGGGCACGGAGCCCCGGGCGGCGGCACCGGCGCTCCGGTGTGCTCGGAGACCGCGTCGAAGACGAGCCCGAGCCACGGGTTCGCCCGGCGCGAGCCCCACACCGACACGGCGACGCGACCGCCGGGGCGCAGGATCCGGCGGATCTCGCGCGCGGTCGCGAGCGGGTCGCGCGCGAACATCAGGCCCTCGCGGCAGATCACCACGTCGTAGGCCTGATCGGGCTCGTCGATCGCGTCCAGATCGATCTCGCGGGTGCTCGACGTTGCCCAGCCCGCGCCTGCGGGCGCGCTCCGCCGCGACGGTGGTCATCGCGCTGGTGACGTCCGACAGGACCACCTCGCCGGTGGGCCCGACCTGTTCGGCCGCGAGCAGCCCGGCGCCGCCGGGGCCGCAGGCGAGCTCGAGCACGCGCTCGCCCGGTTGCGGCGCCGCGAGGGCGAGCAGCTGCTCGGTGACCGGCGCGACGAGCGCGTCGACGTAGTCGGCGTTGTCGGCCCAGCCCGCCGCGACGGCGGCCCACTGCTCCGCGGGTGAGGAGATCGTCCCGGCTTCCATGACATCCTCCTAGTATTGATTACTCGTCATGAGTAATGAAGTGGCGCTAAGGTAGGCGAAATGGCGGAGCCTGTCAAGCGCAAGCGCGACTACAACTCCCCGCGCCGGCGGGCGCAGGCGGAGGCGACCCGGCGCGACATCCTCGAAGCGGCGCAGCGCCTGTTCGAGCGCGACGGCTACGCCGCGACGACCATGGCGGCGATCGCGGACGAGGCCGGCGTCGCGCTGAAGACGGTCTACGTCGCGTTCGAGACGAAGAGCGGCGTCCTGCGCTCGCTGTGGAACCTGCGGCTGCGCGGCGACCGCGACGAGCTGCCGGTCGCCGAGCAGCCGTGGTACCGCGAGGTCGTCGACGAGCCGGACCCCGAGCGCCAGCTGCGGCTGGACGCGCGCAACTCCCGCGAGCGCAAGGTCGGCATCGCGCCGCTGTTCGACGTGATCCGCAGCGCCGCGCTGATCGAGCCCGACATCGCCGCGCTGTGGAAGCGGATCGGAACCGAGTTCCACGCGAACCAGCGGGTGATCGCCGAGAGCCTCGCGGCGAAGGACGCGCTCGCGCCCGGGCTCGACGTCGAGCGCGCGACCGACGTCCTGTGGACGATCCTGCACCCGGACGTGTGGCGGCTGCTCGTGGTCGAGCGCGGCTGGACGCCGGAGCAGTACGAGCTCTGGTGCGCAGAGCTCGCCTGCTCGCAGCTGCTCAGCGGGAGCGGATGAGGTCCGCGCAGCGCGCCGGGTCGTCGAGGAACGGGGCGTGGCCGCCCGGGATGACGTCCAGCCGGGCGTCGGGCATCAGCGCCACCGCGCGCTCGCCGATCTCGGGGCCGCCGTAGACGTCGTCGTCGCCGAAGATCAGGCGCACCGGGACCTCGATGCCGCGCAGCTCGTCGTCGGTGAGCACGTTCTCCGGGCGCGGGCGGCCGGAGCGCATCGCGAGGTTCAGGTGCGACGACATCGCGAGGCGCCAGCCCGGCATCCCCATCGTCGCGCGCATCACCTCGAAGTAGGAGTCCGGCATCGCGTCGCGCGCGTGGCGCCCGAGCGCCTTCGTGGAGGCCCGGCGCGTCGCCTTCGCGGTCTTCGGCGCGGGCATCCGGCTCACCAGCGCCCGCACGCCCGGCGTCGTCATCGCGCGGAAGAACGGGTCGCCGCGCATGCCCGCGAGCGACACGGCGGGGACGCCGAGGCCGACCACCGACTCGACGCGGTCGGGCCGGTCGAGCGCCGTGCAGAGAGCCCACATCGCGCCCAGCGACGTGCCGACGAGCGCCGCCCGTTCGAGGCCGAGCGCGTCGAGCATCGAGGTCACCTGCGCGACGGCGTGCTCGCGCAGCGTGCGGCCCGCGTAGTCGTGCGGCGCGCTCAGCCCGAAGCCGGGCAGGTCGAACGCGTGGATGCGCCGGTCGCGCAGCTGCGCGAGCAGCGGCGCCCAGGTCGGGGCGGACATGCCGCTGCCGTGCAGGAGGACGAGCGGCGCGCCGGCGCCGGTCTCGAGGACGCGCGCGCCGAGCGCCGGATCGGCGAGCCACACGAAGCGGCTCGAGGCGGGAACGCGGTACTCCGCGAGCAGCGCGCGCTCGGCGTCCTCGAACGCGCGAGCGGCGTCGAAGGTGGCGAGGGTGGGGGATTCGGGGAGGGCGGTCTGGGTCATATGGCGAGCTTGAAGCGCAGCCCGCCCGCGTACATCGGGGCGCTCCCCTGAACGCGCACCCTGAGCCGCGGAGCACCGCGCCGCGACGCGGCGGCCTCAGGCGTCCGCCGCGACGTGCGCGCGAGTCTCGTCGAACGCCTCCTCGAGCCCCGCCGAGACAAGCTGGACGTCGGTGCGCAGCTCGGTGAGCCGGCCGGCGACGGCGCGCCGCTCGAACGCGGCGCCGACGCCCTCGGCGGCGAGCACCTCGGCGTGGACCGTGTCGAGCGAGGCGACGACGTGATCCATCTCGCCGAGCAGATCGGCGTGGCGGCGGCGGAGACGGGCGAGCGCCTGCTGCTGCGCCTCGAGCGCTTCGGCGACGGCCGGGTTGCGCTCCTCCGCGATCCGGCGCCGCAGCGTCTCCGGCGGGTGGCCGGCGAGGTACTCGTCGATGCGCTGGGCGCGCAGCGCCTGTGCCTCGAGCGCGGCCGCGAGCGCGTCGACCTCCTCGACGACGTCGTCGAGCGGCAGCTCGGCGGCCGCCGCTGCGGCGCGGATCGCCGCCTGGACCTCCCTCGCCGCCTCCAGCCGGCTGCGGATGGGCGGGCTCAGGGCCGCCGGATCGGCCGCAGGCGCCTCCTGCGCGGGGCGCAGCGCGGCACGCCGGCGGGCGCCGACGCGGGCCGCCTCGTCCTCGTCGAGGAACGTCATCACGGCGAGCGTCAGCCAGCACACGATCGCGACGGCGATGAGCCACGCGGCGCCGAGCAGGCTCGCGGCGACGGCGACGCCGGCGGGAAGCAGCAGGTTCAGCGGCTTCGTGAGCGCGTTCACCGCCAGCGCCCGCCGCAGTTCCTCTCGGCTGTCGGGGCCGCGCGTCATGGGCCTCAGAAGAACGAGCTGATCGACCGGTACACCGTCTCGATGTCGCCAGTGTCGCCCGTGTACGACTTGCCGCCGGACACCGCGGCGATCCGTTCGAGCGCCTCGCGCGCCTCGGCGGCCTCGGCGCTGTAGGCGATCGTGAAGACCCGGACCGGGTTCGGCGTGTCCGCCTGGTCGAGCTCGGCCAGCGCCTGCTCGGGTTCGAGCTTCGAGTCGATGTCCTGCCCGTCGGTCATCATCACGACGGCGTTGATGCGATCTTCACGGCCGGCCAGGTCGCGGATCGTCGTGAACGCCTGTACCGTCGCGTCGAAGAACGCCGTGCCGCCCTCGGCGATCAGGCCCTCGACGGCGACCGCCAGCCGCTCGCGGTTCTGCCGGAACGGCCGCACGGGGATCACGGGCCGGATCTCGTCGGAGAACGTCGTCAGCCCGATGCGGTCCTGAGCGCCGGCCTCCGCGAGGAACGCGCGCACGCCCTTCTTCGCGTTCTTGAGCCGGTCCTCCTGGGCCATCGAGCCGGAGGTGTCGAGCACGAGCAGGACGTTGGCGGGCTTGCGGTCCTTGCGCCACGTCTCCTTGAGGCGCGCGAGCACCCGCGGCTCGGGCAGCTCCAGCACGCGCGCGGGCTGGCGCGGATCGACGCCGTTCTCCTCGCTCACGGGGGCGACGGGCGCCACGTCGACGTCGGCGGGCCGGAAGCCGCCCTTGGCCGCGACCGCGGGCGTGATCTCCTCGGCGAGGAAGCGGCGGAACACCTCGGCGCCGCGGCGCTGCTCGGGCGTGACCCAGTCGCCGTCGAGGACGATGAACGGGTTGTCCGAGTAGAACGTGCCCTCCTTCGGATACAGGGCGACGAGCTTCGGCTGGCCGCCGCGGTCGGCGTTGAACTCGAGGAGGGTGACCTCCTCCATGACTACGGCGGAGGCGTAGCCCGGCCCGTGCGTGCGCATCTGGTCGGCGATGAACAGCGTCGTGTCCCCGTAGTGGACGATCGACTGCTCCAGGTCGCGCACGGTCCGCCGCGCGCCCGAGCCGAGCACGTCGCGCTCCGTGAGGCCCTCGCGCTTGCCCGTGGCGGCGTAGTACTCGGCCACGACGGCCGACAGGCCGGACGTGGAGAAGTCCGGGTTCGTGTGCACCAGCTTGAAGCTGCCCCACTGGGGCTGCCCGAAGTCGGCCCAGCCGGTGCCCGAGCGGGCGAGCTCCAGGAGATCGGCGAACCCGATCTGCTTCCGCGGCCAGCCGAGGGCCCGCGCCATCGGCTCCCACATCGCGATCACGAGCGGCGTGCGTACGAGCGACGGGTTCGTGTCCGGCACCAGCGCGCGGTCCGCGTCGAACTCGAGCAGCCGGCCCCACAGCGACGAGGCCGGAGACCACGCGACGGGCCGGAGCCTCCCGCGGGCGATGCTGGTCTCGACCTCGCCCGAGGCGCGCGCGTCGGCGTCGACGAACACGGGCCGCCCGCCGAGCTCGTGGCGCTCCGAGTTGAAGCGCTCGATCAGCGGCGCGAGCAGCTTCTCCTTCTCGGGCGAGTAGACGAACGTGACACGGACCGCGTTCGCCGGCGCGCGCGCCGCGTCATCGCCGAGTCGGGGCGGTGCCGCCGCCGTCGCGCGAGGTGAAGAACGCGATCGCCACCGCAATGGCGGCGAGGGCGATGACGGGAAGCCGGCCGCGCATGCCTCATCCTCAGAAGTCGTGCTGCCGGACGAGGCCGTCGACGAGCGCGACCGCCGCGAGCCGGGCGCGCTTCTGGTTCTGGGGCAGGTCGTCGAGCCCCAGCCGCTCGAACATCACGCGCAGGTGGGCCTTGACGGCGTCGACGCTGAGATGGATCTCCTCGGCGATCTCGCGGTTCGTGGCGGGGACCGCGTAGGCGGAGTCCTGGAGCGGGCGGCAGAGCGCGACCAGCAACCGGCGCTGCGTCTCCGTGAGGTGCAGGTCGGTGCGGCCGGCCGCGACGGACGCGGTCGACATCGAGAGGTCCTCGGAGGGCGCCCGGAACCACATGCCGGTCTCGCCGAAGCACAGCCGGTCGCCGTTGCGCAGGCGCCGGCGCCCCGCGATCCGGTCCCCGTTGACGTACGTGCCGTTGCGCGAGAGCCCGTCGTCGACCAGGACCCAGTCCGAGCCGACCGGCTCGAGCTGCGCGTGGACGCGCGACACCTCGGCGTCCCAGGGCAGCGCGATCGGGCTGTCGTCGCGCCGGCCGATGGTGATCGGTGCGGCGCCCGGATCGAGCTCCACCAGACGCTGGCGGCCGCCGTCGTCGCGGTACTGCACGAACGGCATGCCCCGCCGCTCCGCCTCGAGCCGCTCCTTGAGCTCGGCCGGCGTCGATTCGTGCGCGGCCGGCTCAACCATGCTTACGTCCCTCCGCGCGGCGCGCGGCCCTCACTCGCTCGGTGGTCGCGGGATCGAGGTAGCTGCGCCCGACCGCGACGGCGTAGACGAGCACCGCGAGCGGCACCATCAGGCTGACGGTGCCGAGCACGGCGCCGACGACGAGCAGCGCGGCGAGCAGGCCGACGTTGAACCGCTCGCCGGCCGCGGCGACGAGCACCTCCCGGCTCGACGGGTCGGACGGCTCGGCCACGCGAGCCGGCGCCGGCGCCGGCGCGCGGCGGCGCCGCGGGCCGCACGGCGCGGGGCGCCGCGACCGGCTCGCGCAGAGCGGCGGTCAGCGCCGCGCCCACCTCGCCCGCCGTCCCGTAGCGGTCCTCGGGGCGCTTGCCCATCGCGCGGGCCACGATCTCGTCGAACGCGGGGCCGAGCCCGGGCACGCGCTCGCTCGGCCTCGGCGGTCGCTCGGAGACGTGCGCCCAGAGCTTCGCCTCCTCCGTCTCGGCCGGGAACGGCACCTGGCCCGTGAGGACGTGGACGATCATGCAGCCGAGCGAGTAGATGTCGGTGAACGGCCCGATGCCCTGCCCGCGGATCTGCTCCGGCGCCATGTAGTTCAGCGTGCCGAGCACCACGCCGGTGCGGGTCGCCTCCGTGTCGGCCGCCACCCGCTTCGTCAGCCCGAAGTCCGTGAGGTACACGTGGTCCTCCGGCGTCGACCAGCACGTTGGCGGGCTTGACGTCTCGGTGCACGAGCGCGTGCGCGTGGGCCGCGTCGAGCGCGCGACGCCAGTTGCGCGATGAGCCGGACGGCGCGCTCGGGCTCCAGCCGGCCGTCGCGGCGGAGCACGGCGCGCAGGTCGTCGCCCGGCACGAAGCGCATCGCGATGAACGGCATGCCGTCGCACTCCCCGGCGCCGTAGATCGGGATGACGTTGGGGTGGTCGAGCGACGCCGCCAGCTTGGACTCCGTGACGAAGCGCCGGCGGAACGCGGGGTCCTTCGCCAGGTCGTCGTCGAGGACCTTGAGCGCCACGGTGCGGTCGAGCGTGAGGTCGGTCGCCCTGTAAACCACGCCCATGCCGCCGCGGCCCACCCGGCTGTCGATCCGGTAGCCGGCGAACTCCTTCGCGATGAGTGCATCGGCCACGGCACTGTTCTACCCGCGGGCGCGGACGCGGGCAAGGTCGCGGGCATGGACGCTCAGCGCCTCGGGGCGAAGGTTCCGGAGGCGGGGGACGGGTCCCGGAGCGGCCTGACGAGGCGCTGAGCACGGCGGAGCACGCCGCCGACCGTGTGCTGACGGCGGGCCCGGCGGGCCTCGCGGACGGCGCGGCCGATCTCGGCCTCGCGGATCCGGCTGTCGATGATCATCCCGGCGATGGTGGCCTGCATGTGCGGGTGCATTCGAGCCTCCGGACGACGTTGAAAGAACGTCAAGATCGTCCCGGCCCGGCGCCCCCCGGCACAGGGGCCCTAGGTGTAAGCCTTCACACCTCCGCCGGTGCGGCCCCGGCGCCGCGGGCGGGCGGCGCCGGGGGCCACGTCGCTAGACGGGGAGGGGTGTGTTGGCCAGCCCGCAGAACAGGCTGCCGAGGATCCCGCCTGTCGGGTCGGCGGTGATCGTGAGATGGACCCGGTTGAGGTCCACGATCAGCCCGAGGAGGTTGACGTGCAGCGGCCCGAGCACGAGGTCGAGGACGTTGCACGTCGGCGCCTGGGCGGCGACCGCGGTCACCGGGACGGAGAACGCGATCGGGCGCAGCGTGCCCGTCTTGCGGATCTCGCGGTTGATCTTGCTGACCGCCGAGACCCGAGAGGTCCTGACGCGGGCGTTGGCGAGCGAGCAGAACAGCCGCCCGAGGATGCCGCCGCGGCGCCGGCCGGTGACGCGCAGGTCGACCTTGTCGAGGTGCACGTTGAGGCCGAGCAGCGTGAGGTCGAGCTCTTCGAGCACGAGCGTGAGGATCGTGCACCGCCCGCCCCTGGCCTGGGAAAGGGTGACCTTCTTGCGCACGGTGGTGGGCTCGCCGCCGAGGCCGCGCAGCGTCGCGGTCGCGACGCCTTCGGCGACCGTCCCCTGCTTTGTGGTGCGGAACTTCGTGACGTTGACCTTGACCGCGAGCCGACCCTTCGGGGTCGAGGCGGCGCCCGCGAACACGGCGGTGGAGCGCGGTGCGGCGGACGCGACGGCAGCTGGAATCAGCGCCACCAGCAGCGCGGCGACGGACGAGACGAGAAGGATGCGACGCACCCTGACCTCCTGTTGGGGCGAACGCCGGCATGGGCTGCCGGCCCGAGTTGGGGTACTCGGCGCCTCGGGCGTACCCAGGTCCCCGGCGAGCCAACCGCGGCCGTCGCGGCGCGTTGACAGCAGCCGCTCGCGGCCGTGGGGCGGCACGGGCAGGACGAACTTCGGCTGGGTGGGGTGGTCGAGGACGCCAGCGGCGGTGGTCAACGTCGTAACGCCTCGGCGCTCGGGCCGCGATTACGACGTTGACCACCCATATGGTGTTCAACGTCGTAACCGCCCTCGTCGCGTCCGACCAGTACGACGTTGACCACCGCCGCTGGCTCCTCGCCACCCCACCCAGCCGCAGTCGACCTGAGCCTGCGACCCCCCGCCACCCCCACCCAGCCGCAGTTGACGTGAGCCTGCGACGACCCGCCGCGCACGTGAGCGGCGCCGCGGCTGGGAGAATGGCCGCGCCGTGCCGCCCGAGCCCGTCGACCTCCTGCTGCCCGCGTCCTTCGACGGGTCGGGCGCGCTCGCGCCGCTGGGGAAGCGGCTGCGGCTCGAGCCGGCCCGGGAGCGGACCGCCGACCGCGTGCTGCTGGACTCGTTCGACGGGCGGCTGCGCGCCGCCGGCCTGCGCGCCGAGCACGACGGGGCGACGCTGACCCTGTACGAGCCCGGGGCGCCGGTGCGGCGCGCGGAGGCGCGGCGGGCGCCGCGGCTGCTCGTCCCCGACCTGCCCGCCGGGCCGGTGCGCGACCGGCTCGCGGGCGTGCTCGAGGAGCGCGCGCTGCTGCCGGCCGTCCGCGTGCGGAGCTCGGTGCAGCCGCTCGCGGTGCTCGACGGCGAGGCGAAGACCGTCGTGCGGCTCACCGTCGAGCGGCCGGAGGCGGTGCTGCGCGGCCGGAGGCGCGTGCGGCTCAGCGCCCGGCTCGCGGTCGAGCCCGTGCTCGGCTACGACGACGCGTTCTTCCGGACGCTGCGCACGCTCCGCGATCGCCTCGGCCTCGAGCCCGCCGGGCAGCCGCTCTACGACGAGGCGGTGCTCGCCGCCGGCGGGCGCCCCGAGGGCGTCTCGACGAAGCCGCGCGTCGACCTGCCGCCCGGCACGCGCGCCGACGCCGCCGCCGCGACGGTCCTCGCGCGCCTGCTCGAGATCGCCGAGATCAACCTCCCCGGCGCGCAGCAGGACCTCGACAGCGAGTTCCTGCACGACCTCCGCGTCTCGATCCGGCGCGCGCGGTCCGTGCTGCGGGAGCTGAAGGACGTGCACGACCCGGCGCGGCGAGCGCACGTGCGCGCGGAGCTCAAGTACGCGCAGGCGCTGACGGGCCCGGTGCGCGACCTCGACGTCCAGCTGCTCGAGTGGGACGAGCTGGTCGCGCCGCTCGAGCCGGCGCGCGCGGCCGACCTCGAGCCGCTGCGCGCGCTGCTGCTCCGCCGGCGGGCGCGCGAGCTCGCGCGCCTGAAGCGCGGGCTGCGCGGCCGGCGCTTCACGCGCGCGCTCGACGAGTGGCGCGCGCTGGCGGCCGCTCCCGCCGGCGAGCAGCCCGAGGCGGCGGTCCCGATCGACGTCCTCGCCGGCGACCGCATCCGCAAGGTCTACCGGCGCATGGTGCGCGACGGGCGGCGGATCGGCGACGACAGCCCGCCCGAGGCGCTGCACGAGCTGCGCAAGCGCGGCAAGGAGCTGCGCTACCTGCTCGAGCTGTTCGGCAGCCCGTTCCCCGGCAAGGTGGTCAAGCCGCTCGTCGCGACCCTGAAGGACCTCCAGGACGTGCTCGGCCGCTTCCAGGACCGCGCCGTGCAGATCGAGACCCTGCGCGAGGTGCGCGAGGAGCTGGCGGACGAGCCGGGCGGCCCGGCCGCGCTGATCGCGCTCGGCCCGGCGCTCGACGCCCTGCTGGCCGACCAGCGCGCCGCCCGCGCGGAGTTCGCCGAGCGCTTCGCGCGCTTCGCCGGCAAGGACCAGCGCAAGCTGGTGCGCAAGGCGTTCCCGAAGCGGTCGCGCGCGTGAAGGTCGTCGCCACCTACTCGATCAAGGGCGGAGTGGGGAAGACGTCGGCGGCCGTCAACCTCGGCGCGCTGGCCGCCCGCGACGGCCTGCGGACGGTGATCTGGGACCTCGACCCGCAGGGCGCCGCGACGTTCCTGTTCCGCGTGCGCCCGAAGGTCAAGGGCGGCGGCCGCGGGCTGATCCGCGGGCGGCGTGAGCCGCTCGAGGTGATGAAGGGCACCGACCACGAGGGGCTCGACCTCCTGCCCGCCGACTTCTCCTACCGCCATCTCGACATCCAGCTCGACAAGCGCAAGAAGCCGCTCGAGGGCGTCTCGCGCGTGCTCGAGCAGCTCGACGGCAGCTACGACCTCGCGATCCTCGACTGCGCCCCTTCGATCTCGCTCGTCTCCGAGAGCGTGTTCGCGGCGGCCGACCTCCTGCTCGTCCCGCTCGTGCCGTCGACGCTGTCGGTCCGCACGCTCGAGCAGCTGCGCACGTTCCTCGCCGACGGCCCGCAGCCGCCGCCGGACGTGCTCGCGTTCTTCTCGATGGTCGACCGCCGCAAGCGCCTGCACCGCGAGCTGACGGAGTCGGTCCCGGGCGCGGCGGAGACCGCGATCCCGACGGCGAGCGTCGTGGAACGGATGGGGCTCGAGCGCGCTCCCGTCGTCGAGACGCTGCCGCGCAGCCGCGCGGCGCTCGCCTACGGCGGCCTGTGGGACGAGCTCCGCGGGGCGCTCGACGGGCGTCCGCGCTAGGGCACGGCTTCGCCGGGCGGCCTCACCGCGCCGGGCACGACGTTCAGCTGGTCTCGCACGCGGCAGAGCTCCACCGCTCGGCGCGACCGGGCCCGGCGCGAGGACGACCCCCAGGCGGGCGCCGCGCTCGCGCGCGGTCCGGGTCGCCGTCAGCAGCGCGTGGATCCCGGAGGAGTCGATGAACGTCAGGTCGCGCAGGTCGAGCACGATGTCGCCGAAACCGCGGTCGAGCAGGCCGTTGACCTCGGCGCCGACCCGGTCGGCGGTGGCGAGGTCCAGCTCTCCGGCGAGCGCGACGCGCACGCGCTCGCGCTCCGGGCGCACCTCGAGCGTGAACAGGGCCGCCGCGGCCGCTTCGCGGCCGGTCATGCGACCCTCGCGGCCGCTACCGCGGCGGCTCCGGCTCCAGCACGAAGATCTCGAAGGCGCGCATCGGGTGGAACACGATCTGGCTGTGGTACGTGAGCACGTCGCGGCCGGTGATCTCCGCGACCGCCTGCATCGCGATGTCCTTCACGGTCTCCTGGAACGAGAGCCGGTACGCGCGGACGACGTCCTCCTTGCCGTCGGCCAGCAGCGTCTCCTCGTTGCGCGTCAGGCCGCCCTCCATCGCGACGAACACGTAGTCGTCGAGGATCCAGGCCTTCGCCGCCGTCGGGCCGCGGCCGTAGTGCTGCTTCTTGAGCCCGACCATCGCGTTGGCCAGCGCGGCCCGCACCGAGCCGCCAGGCTCGTCCGGCAGCAGACCGCCGGCCGCGCGCAGGAGTTCCTGCGCGGGCTGCTCGGGGTTGTGCAGGTCGTCTTCCATGCGGGTCTCTGCAGGCGTGCGGCACGGGATCCTCCGGCGGTCGGATTGCGCGGTGCCGGACGGCGATCCCTGATCGGAACCCCTCCTGCATCGCTCATCGGCGGCCTGCCGGCGCATCCGTCTGGCGGCGCGCGACCTGCGCCCGGAACTGTAGGACGAAGCCGCGGCGCGGGCTGCGAGGTGTCAAGTGTCTGACGCTTGCGGGGGGCCCGTGAGCTGGCTGATGGAGAACGCCGCGCCGCCCGGGTCGGCAAGGACGGCCGTCCGGAACGGCGGCTGGTCGAACGGGCCGGCGAGCACGGCGCCGCCGCGCTCGGTGGCGCGCCCGGCCGCGGCGTCGGCGTCGGCGATCCAGAAGTCCGGGCCCCAGCGGGCCGGCTCGCCGGGCGCGAGCGGGCTCATCACCGCGACGACGTCGCGCGGCACGGGCTGCTTCGGCTCGCCGCCGAAGTAGCCGGGGAGCCGCATGAGCTGGATGCCGGCCTCGGGCGGCCCGAACGGCTCGAACTCCCAGCCGAACAGCGCGCCGTAGAACGCGATCGCGCCGTCGGGGTCGGGCGTCTGGAGCGCGCTCATCGACCACGCCGACGGCTCGTTGATCCGCTGCGCGCCCTCGCGCGTGCCGGCCTGCCACGCGTTGAACACGGCGCCCGCGGGGTCGCGGAGCACGGCGACCTGGCCCTCGGGCGAGACGTCGATCGGCCCGGCGACCACCGCGCCGCCGGCGCGCTCGGCGTCGGCGGCCGCCTGCTCGGCGCTGTCGACGCGCACGTGGGTCATCCAGGTCGAGCCGACGCCCTCGGGAGCGGGCGCGATCGCCGCGACGTCACGGCCGTCGACCTGCGCCAGGTAGTAGCCGCCGTCGGTGAGGCCGAGGTCCCACCCGAAAACGTCGCCGTAGAAGCCGGTCACGGCGGCCGGGTCGGGCTGGAGGTTCACGACCCAGCAGGGGACGCCGGCCGGGTACTCGTCGCGCTGGCTCATACCGTTCCTCTCATCGCTGGTTGGCGGTGCCGACTATACAGTTGGAGTTTCCAACTAACAAGTCGGATAAACCGATACACTCTCGACATGGCCACGAAGCGCACGTACGGCGACCGCTGCGGGATCGCGCGCGCGCTCGATCTCGTCGGCGAGCGCTGGGCGCTGCTCGTCGTCCGCGAGCTGGTGCTCGGCCCGAAGCGCTTCACGGACCTGCGGGCGGGCCTGCCCGGCCTCAGCGCCGACGTGCTCGCCCAGCGGCTGCGCGAGCTGGAGGACGGCGGGATCGTGGCCCGTCGCACCCTGCCCGCGCCCGCCGCCTCGCGGGTCTACGAGCTCACGCCGCTCGGCGCGGAGCTCGAGCCGGTGCTGCTCGCGCTCGGCCGCTTCGGCAGCCGGACGCCGCTGCCTCCCGGCGGCGCGCCGCTGGGCGTGGACGCGACCGTGCTGGCGCTGCCGACGCTGTTCGACCCGGCGGCCGCCGACGGCCTGTGCGGGACGTTCGGGCTGCGCCTCGGCGAGCAGGCGTTCCGGGCGCGCGTGGAGGACGGCCGGCTGGATGTCGCCCGCGGCGAGGCGGAGAGCCCGGACGCGGCGCTCGCCACCGACCCGGACACGCTCACCTACGTGCTCTGGCACGGCGGCAGCCTCGACGGCGCCGAGAAGGAGGGGCGCTGACCGTCGAGGGCGACCGCCCGGCGCTCGAGCGCTTCCTCGCGCTGTTCCCCGCGCCGCGGCCTACAGGCTGAGCTCCGCCGTGAACGCCGCGCCGGCGTTCGGCAGCACGAAGCGGCCGTCGGCCGCCTCGATGTCCGCGCCGTCGACGCGGACGGCGCGCGGCTCGGCGCCGTGGACGACGAGGTGGAACGCCCGGCGCGCGAACTCCGGGTAGCCGTCGCCGTCGACCTCCGCGCGCACCGTGAGCCGGTCGCCCGCGCGCGTGACCTCGAACGCGGTCGCGTAGTGCCCGCCGGCGAACGTCAGCCCGTCGTCCTCGTGCAGCCGCGAGCGGTGCGTGCCGTCGTCGCCGGGCACGAACAGGTGGAGCTCGATCGCCTCGGGGTGGTGGCCGTCCGTCGAGGCGGGCGCCTGCGGCCACATCGGCACCACCGCTCCGCCGCGGGCGTAGAGCGGGATGCGGTCCATCGGCGTCGGCACGAGGTGCCAGCGGCGGCCGCCGAGCCGCTCCCCGGTGTGCCAGTCGTACCAGTCGCCCGCGGGCAGGTAGACCTGGCGCGCGGTGGTGCCGGGGGCGAACACCGGCGCCACCAGCAGGTCGCGCCCGAGCAGGTACTGGTCGTCGAGGTCGCGGACGGTCGGGTCGTACTGGTGGTCGAAGACGAGCGGGCGCTGCACGGGCGCCCCGGTCTCCGTCGCCTCGACGAACGCCGCGTAGAGGTAGGGCAGCAGGCGGTAGCGCAGGCGCAGCGCCTCGCGCACGACGTCCTCCACGACCTCGCCGAACGCCCACGCGTACTGGTCGACGTTGCCGATCGCCGAGTGGTTGCGGCAGAACGGGGTCAGCGCGCCGTACTGCATCCAGCGCAGGAACAGCTCCGCGTTCGAGCTGCCCGCGAACCCGCCGACGTCGGCGCCGACGAACGGCTGCCCGGAGAGCCCGAACCCCATCGCCATCGGCATGCTCATCCACAGGTGGTCCCAGCGCGAGACGTTGTCGCCCATCCAGTTGGCGGCGTAGCGCTGGATGCCGGCGAACCCGGCGCGGCTGAGGACGAACGTCCGCAGGTCCGGCATCGCCTCGAGCAGGCCGGCGCGCGTGCCCATCGCCATCAGCAGCGCGTACTGGTTGTGGAAGCGCGCGTGCGGCCGGCGCCCGTGGTCGAACCGCATCGGGTCCGAGGGGATCCGGCCGGTGGCGGGCTCGTTCATGTCGTTCCAGATGCCGGCGAGCCCGGACTGGACGTGCGCGGCGTTGAGCTCGCCCCACCAGCGGCGCGCCCTCCTCGGTGACGAAGTCGGGGAACACGGTGAGGCCGGGCCAGACCTGGCCGACGTAGAGGTCGCCGCTCTCCGTCCGGCACAGCACGTCGCGCTCCACGGCCTGGTCGAAGATCGCGTAGCCGGGGTCGAGCTTGACGCCGGGGTCGATGATCGTGATCACGCGGAAGCCCTGCGCGCGCAGCCGCTCGAGCATGCCGGGCGGGTCCGGGAACGCCTCCGCGTCCCAGGTGAAGACGCGGTAGCCGTCCATGTAGTCGATGTCCAGCCACAGCGCGTCGCACGGGACGTCCTCCTCGCGGTGGCGGGCGGCGAGGGCCTCGACGGCGTCCTGCGTGTAGCGGAACCAGCGGCACTGGTGGTAGCCGAGCGCCCACAGCGGCGGCAGCGCCGCGCGGCCGGTGAGGGCGGTGTAGGCCTCGAGGATCGCCGGCATGTCGGGGCCGGCGAACACGTACTCCGTGTACTGGCCGCCGTCGAAGTCGATGGCGTACTCGTCGTCCTCCGTGAAGTCGTACGTCGCGCGGTAGCCGTTGTCGACGAACGACGCGGCCATCGCCCCGGCGGGGTAGGCCTGGTGGTAGAAGAACGGGATCGAGACGTAGTACGGGTCCCATTCCGTGCTCGTCTCGTCGGCGCGCGGGTCGTCCGGGTCGCGGCCCTGCTTGAACTCGGCGATCGCGTGCTCGTCGAGGATGTCGGTGTTCCAGAGCGTGAAGTCGCGGCCCTTGCGGTTGTGGCTCCCGGACCGCTCGCCGAGGCCGAAGATCGCGTCCTCCTGGCGGCAGCGGCGCCGCACCACGAAGGCGTCGTTGAGCGTGGCGTAGGCCGTGTCGCCGGCCGTCTCGACGACGGCGCTGCCGTCGGCGCGGTGGACGTCGAGCCGGAACGGGTCGAGGCCCAGCGAGACCGTGACCTTCGCGGTGCGCAGCCGCGCCGTCGCGTCGTCGCGCTCGAACGTGAAGGCGACCTCCTCCGCGAGCGGGTCGCCGGCGACGGCGAAGGTCGGCGCCTCGTCGAACGCGCCGCCGCGGCTGATCTTGAAGCGGACGACGTCGTCGCGCACGAGGTCGACGCGCAACTGCTCGCCGTGCAGCTCCGCGAGCATCCCCCTGCCGGTCTGCCGTACGTCGTCGACGCGCTCGAAGCGGATGAAGTCGCCCGTGTCGATGCGCGCGCACGATACTCCCGCCCCCGCGCAGCTCGCCCGGGCGCCCGTTCGCGGGCGTAGGAAAAGACCGCCGGTCTCTTGACAAGAGACCGGCGGTCTGATGTAGTCGGTGCTGCAAGAGACCTCCGGTCTGTTATCGAGCCAAGGAGTCAGGACCGTGCCCTCCCCCACAGCAAGCCGGCAGCCGGCTGCGCTGGCTGATCCTCGCGCTCATCGGCGTCGCGCAGCTGATGGTCGTGCTCGACGCGACGATCGTGAACATCGCGCTGCCCTCCGCCCAGGAGGCGCTGGGCTTCTCCGACGAGTCGCGCCAGTGGGTCGTCACCGCGTACGCGCTGTCGTTCGGGAGCCTGCTGCTGTTCGGCGGGCGGCTCGGCGACCTCTTCGGCCGCAAGCGCGTCTTCATCACCGGCCTGGCCGGCTTCGCGGCGGCGTCCGCGCTCGGCGGCTTCGCCTCGAGCTTCGGCGTCCTCGTCAGCGCCCGCGCGCTGCAGGGCGCGTTCGCCGCGCTGCTCGCGCCGGCGACCCTGAGCCTGCTGACCACGACGTTCACGATCCCGGAGGAGCGCAACCGCGCGTTCTCGGTCTTCGGCATGATCGGCGCCTCGGGCGCCGCCGTCGGCCTGATCCTCGGCGGTGCGCTGACCGAGTTCCTCGACTGGCGCTGGACGATGTTCGTCAACCTCCTCCTCGCCGATCCCGGCCGCCGCGGCCGCGGTGCGCCTGCTCGCCGACGACGCCGTGCAGACGAGCCGCGCGCGGATCGACCTGGCCGGCACGCTGACCGCGTCGGCGGGCCTGTTCGCGCTCGTCTACGGCTTCTCCAACGCCGAGTCGCATGGCTGGGGCTCGCCCGCTGACGATCGCCGGGCTCGCCGCCGCGGCCGCCCTGCTGGCCGCGTTCGTCGCCGTCGAGCGCCGCGTCGAGCACCCGCTGCTCCCGCTGCGCGTCGTCGCCGACCGCGCCCGCGCCGGTGGCTTCCTCGCCCTCGCCGTCGTCGGCGCCGGGATCTTCGGCGTCTTCCTGTTCCTCACCTACTACATGCAGCAGACCCTGGGCTTCTCGCCGCTGGTCTCCGGCCTGGCGTTCCTGCCGATGATGGCGATGATCATGCCGGCCGGCGCGATCGGCCAGACCCGCCTGCTGCCGCGCTTCGGCCCCCGGCCGCTGGTGGCCGTCCGGCATGCTGCTCAGCGCCGCCGCGATGCTCATGCTCACGGGCGTGAGCGTGGACTCGAGCTACGGCACCGACGTGCTGCCGGGCCTGCTGGTGATCGGCCTCGGCCTCGGCCTGATCTTCGCCCCGGCGATGGACACGGCGACGCGCGGCGTCGAGGGCGCCGACGCCGGCGTGGCCTCGGCGCTGGTCAACACCGGCCAGCAGGTCGGCGGCTCGATCGGCACCGCGCTGCTGAGCACGCTGGCGGCCAGCGCCGCGGGCGCGTACGCGTCGACCACACCAGGCGGCCGCCGACGTCGCCGCGCAGGCCGCCGTCCACGGCTACACCACGGCCTTCACGTGGGCCGCCGCGGTGTTCGCCGTCGGCGCGCTGCTGGCGTGGCTGCTGCTGCCGTCCGGCGCGCCGGATCCGACGCGCCCGAGCCGGCGCCGCCGGCCGAGCCGCGTCGTCCGCCCACTACGACGAAGAGACCATCGGTCTGTAACGATCTACGACCATGGCGACGACCTTCCAACGCGCACGCAGCGACGAGCAGCGCGCGCTTCGCAGCCAGGCGATCCTCGAGCACCGCCGCCGCGATGCTCGAGGAGATGCCCGTCGCCGACGCTCTCGCTCAACGAGCTCAGCCGGCGGGTCGGCCTCGCCAAGTCCAACGTCCTGCGCTACTTCGACTCGCGCGAGGCCGTGCTGCTCGAGCTGCTGGCCGAGCTCCGCCCGCGAGTGGATCGCGCACCTGGCGGCCGAACTGCCCTCGGCCGTCCGCCGCCGGGCGCGGTTCAAGCGCCGCGCCGAGCAGCTGGCGACGGCGATCGCGCGGTCGCTGGCCGAGCGCCCGGTCCTGTGCGACCTCATGAGCGCGCAGGCCGCGGTGCTCGAGCACAACGTGTCCGTCGAGGCGATCACCAGGTACAAGCTCGCCGCGCCTCGCCGACGCCGAGGCCCTCACGGGGCTCGTGCGCGACGCGCTGCCCGAGCTCGGCCAGGACGACGCCTGGCGCTACATGGTCGGCGCCTGGCTGATGACCTCGGCGCTGTGGGCGCACGCCCGGCCGCCCGAGGCCCTCGTCGAGGCCTGCGCCGCCGACGAGCGCCTCGCGCAGGCGCACCTCGATTTCCCGGACGCGCTGGAGGACCACCTCACCACGCTGGCCATCGGCCTCCACGCCCGCTCGCGAGCGTGAGCCTCAGTCAGACTTCTCGCAGCTTGTCGAGGCCGTCGAGGATCAGGTCGAGCCCGAAGAGGAACTCGGTGGCGTAGTCGTAGCCCGCCTTCGCGACGTATCCGCCCACGACCTCGACGAGGTGCGGGTAGTCGGCGAGCACGGTCTCGTACTCGCGCATCTGCCGCTGGGCCTCCGCCGCGAAGTCGTCCGGCGTCTCGGACGACATGTCGGACTCCTGGAGCGCGAACCCGTAGATGTAGGCGTCCTGGACGGAGTAGGCGTGGACGGTCATCTCGATCGAGAAGCCGGCCGCGCGCAGGCAGCCGAGCACCGCGTCGTGGAGGCGCAGGTTCGCCGGCCCGTGGGTCGTGCGCCCCTCCATGTGGCCGACCGCCCACCTGTGGCGGCCGAGCGCCTCGCGGGTCGAGACGGCTCGCCGGCGCATCGCGGTCTTCCAGTCGAGCTCGGGCGACGGCGGCTCGATCTCCCCGAAGACGATGTCGACCATCCCGTCGATGAGGTCGACCTTGTTCGGGACGTAGTGGTAGAGCGACATCGCGCCCGCGCCCAGCTCGTCGGCGAGCTTGCGCATGGACAGCGCCTCGAGGCCGTGGCGATCGGCGAACGCGACGGCGGTCTCGAGCACGCGCTCCCGGCTCAGCGGCTCGCGCGTCTCAGTGGCTGGTTCGGGTCGGCTCATCGGCTGTTCGGTTTACCCCACTAGCTGGATCGTACAGTGTACGAAAGAGTGCGTTCGTACAGCGTACGAACTCTTGGAGGAGACCGCAATGCACTCTCGAAATCTCGCCGCACGCGCCGGCCGTTGGAGCGCCCAGCACCGCAGGAAGGCCATCCTCGGCTGGATCCTGTTCGTCGTCCTCGCCACCGTCCTCGGCGGCAAGGTCGGTCAGGACGATCTCGACGAGTCGGCGGCCGGCAGCGGCGAGTCCAAGCGCGGCGACATGATCGTCGACGCGGCGGGCTTCCCCGACCAGGCCGGCGAGCAGGTGCTCGTGCAGGGCAAGGGCTCGGTCACGGCCGGCGATCCCGCAGGTCACGGCCGCCGTGAGCGACGTCGTGGGTCGCCTCCGGCGGATCGACGGCATCGCCGAGATCGAGAGCCCGCTCGATCCCGCCACCCGCGCTGACACCGTCTCCGAGGACGGCCGCTCGGTCGCGGTGAACTTCAAGCTGCGCGGCACGGACGAGCACGTCGAGAAGCTGATCGAGGAGCCGCTCGCCGCCGTCGCCGCCGTCCAGGCCGCTCACCCCGGCGTGCGCGTCGAGCAGTTCGGCGACGTCTCGGCCGCCAAGGAGATCGCGGCCAAGGACGCGAAGGACGGGAAGACGTCGGAGTCGATCTCCTACGGCCTGCTCCTGATCATCCTGCTCGTCGCGTTCGGCGCGCTCGTCGCGGCCGGCCTGCCCCTGGTGCTCGGCGCCACCGCCGTCGCGGCCGCGATCGGCCTGATCGGCCCGGTCAGCCGGCTCTACGCCCTCCCGTCCGATGTCGCCGAGCTGATGGTGATCATCGGCCTCGCGGTCGGCGTGGACTACGCAATGTTCTACTCGCGCCGCATGATGGAGGAGCGCGACCGCGGCCACTCGGCCCAGGCCGCAGTGGAGATCGCCGCCGCCACATCGGGCCGCGCGGTGCTGATCTCCGGGATGACCGTGATGACCGCGATGGCCGGGCTGCTGTTCGCAGGCAACCCGATCTTCGTCGGCTTCGGCATCGGCACGATGCTCGTCGTCGCCGTCGCCATGCTGGGGTCGCCGACCTTCCTGCCCGCGATGCTGTCGTTCCTTGGCCAGAAGAACTGGCTGGAGAAGGGTCGCGTGCCCTACGTCGCCAACCGGCGCCACAAGGCGAAGGGCGAGTCGCGCGTCTGGGGCGCCATCCTCACCCGCGTCCTCCGGCGCCCGCTCGTGTCCACGGTGATCGCCGGCGGCCTGCTCGTCGCCCTCTGCATCCCCGCGCTGGGCATCCAGTTCAAGAACCCGGGCCTCGACGGCTACTCGCGCAGCCAGCCGGTGATCCAGACCTACGACCGCGTCCAGGCCGCCTTCCCCGGCGGCGCCGTCCCGGCCTTGACCGTGATCGAGGCCGAGGACGTCACGTCCGCGCCGGTCCAGGCCGCCATCGCGCAGCTGCACGAGCGGGCGCTGGCCACCGGCGAGCTGTCCGAGCCCTCGCACGTCGAGATCAGCCCCGACAAGACCGTCGCCGTCGTCGCCCTGTCGGTCAAGGGCAGCGGCACCGACGCCGCCTCCGAGCGCTCGCTCGACGCCCTGCGCTCCGAGGTCGTCCCGGCCACGGTCGGCAGGCTGGCGGGCGCGGAGGTCGCCGTGACGGGCCTGACCGCGAGCTCGAAGGACTTCATCGACGACATGACCGCGCACGTGCCGCTCGTGTTCCTGTTCGTGCTCAGCCTGGCCTTCATCCTCCTGCTGGTCACGTTCCGCTCGATCGTGGTGCCGATCAAGGCGATCGTCCTCAACCTGCTGTCGGTCGGCGCGGCCTACGGCGTCCTCGTGCTCGTCTTCCAGGACGGCCACGGCGAGAAGCTGCTCGACTTCCAGTCGGTCGGCGGCGTCGCCCCCTGGATCCCGCTGTTCCTGTTCGTGATCCTGTTCGGCCTCTCGATGGACTACCACGTGTTCATCCTCAGCCGCATCCGCGAGGCCGTGGACCGCGGCATGAGCAATGACGACGCGGTCGCGCACGGCATCAAGAGCACCGCCGGGGTCGTGACCAGCGCGGCGCTCGTGATGGTCGCGGTGTTCGGCTCCTTCGCGCTGGCCAGCGATCAGCTCGCGAAGCAGATCGGCGTCGGGCTCGCCGCAGCGATCCTGATCGACGCGACGCTCATCCGCGCGGTCCTGCTGCCGGCCGGCATGAAGCTGCTCGGCGCGCGCAACTGGTACCTGCCAGAGCGCCTGGGCTGGCTGCCCAAGCTCGAGCGGTCCGGCGATGAGTTGCCGGCCGTGCAATGGTCCAACTGAGCATGACCGAGCGAGATCCCGCCCTCGAGCCGTTCGACATGCTGATCGGCACCTGGGACACCGAGGCGACACACCCGATGTTCGACGGCACGGTGCCCGGCAGCATCACGTTCGAATGGCTCGAGGGCGGCAAGTTCGTGGTCCAGCGCTCCCGCAACGACCACGAGCTGTTCCCCGACGCGATCACCGTGATCGGGCCGCCCGAGGCCGGCGACGGGCTGGTGATGGAGTACTTCGACTCGCGGGGCGTGCGCCGGACGTACGGGATCTCGCTCGACGACGGCGAGCTGCGCATCTGGCGCGACGACCCCGAGTTCGCCCAGCGCTACGCCGCCACGCTCCGGCCGGACCGCTTCGACGGCGCGTGGCAGCTCGCGCGTACGCCGGGCGACTGGCAGGACGACCTGAAGATGTCCTACCGGCGCCGCCCGTAGCCACCGGATGAGCGACGCCGTCGAGCTCACGCGCGCGCTCGTCGCGCTCGACACCGTCAACCCCGCGCTGGTGCCGGGCGCGGCGGGCGAGCGTCCGGCGGTCGAGCTGCTGGCCGCGAGGCTCGGCGCGCGCGGGTTCGAGATCGAGGTCGTCGGCCCCGCCTCCCGGCCGAGCCTGCTGGCCACGCACCGCGGCCGCGGCGGCGGCCCGTCGCTCGCGCTCAACGGGCACCTCGACACGGTCGGCGTCGAGGGGATGGACGACCCGTTCTCGGGGCGCGTCGAGGGCGACCGGATGTACGGCCGCGGCACGTGCGACATGAAGGCCGGGGTCGCGGCCATGGTCGTCGCCGCCGAGCACGCGGCCGAGGCCGGCCACGACGGCGACGTCGTCCTCGCCCTGGTGGCCGACGAGGAGCACGCCAGCGTGGGAAGCGCCGCGGTGCTCGACGTCCTGCGCGCTTCCGGGACGCTCCCGGACGCGTGCATCGTCGGTGAGCCGACGTGGCTGGACGTGATCGTCGCCCACCGCGGCTACTCCGTGGTCGAGGTCGAGCTCCACGGGCGCGCCGCGCACTCGTCGCGCCCGCACGAGGGCCTCAACGCGGTCACGCGGCTCGGGCGGCTGCTCGGCGGCGTCGAGGCGCACGACGAGGCGCTCGCCGCGCGCGCGCCGCACCCCCACGCGGGGCATGGCTCGCTGCTCGCCACGGTCGTCCACGGCGGCAGCGCGCCCTTCACGCTCGCGGCGAGGGCGTCGGCGATCGTCGAGCGCCGGACGCTCCCCGGCGAGCCGCTCGACACCGGGCTGCGCGAGGTCGAGTCGATCATGGAGTCGCTGGCGCTCGACGGCGAGTGCCGGGAGCTGCTGGCCCGCGACGCCTGGGAGCTGTCCGACGCGCCCGCAGCGCGGCGGCTGCTCGAGCTGCTGCCGTTCGGAGGGCCGGCCGGCGCGCCGTACTGGATGGAGTCGGCGCTGTGGGAGGCCGCGGGCGTGCCGACCGTGGTCTGCGGGCCGGCCGGCGGCGGCCTGCACACCGCGGTCGAGTGGGTCGAGCTCGAGCAGGTGCGCGCCTACGAGGCGGCGCTGACCGCGCTCATCCCGGCGTTCTCGCGTGCCTAGCCGCTCTCCCAGCGGTTGCTCACTGTACGGTTCGCGGCATGGGCAAGGCGGTGATGGGCGCGGTGATGTCCCTGGACGGGTTCATGGCCGACGACGACGACGGCGTCGGGCCGCTGTTCGACTGGTTGGGCAACGGCGATGTCGCCTGGAGCTTCCCGGGCTCCGACGACGAGGTCCGGACCACCCAGGCGTCGGCCGACTTCATGCTGGCCCTGTACGGCGACATGGCTGCGAACGTCATCGGCCGGCGGGTGTTCGACCTGACCAACGGCTGGAACGGCAAGCCGGCGGCCGGCGAGCACGTCTTCGTCGTCACGCACGAGCCGCCGACGGACTGGGAGCACGCCGACAGCGCACCGTTCACGTTCGTCGACGGCGTCGAGAAGGCGATTGCCGCCGCCCAGGAGTTCGCCGGCGACCGGGTCGTCGACGTGGCCGCCGGTCAGATCGGCGGCCAGGCGCTCGCGCTCGGCCTGATCGACCAGGTGGTCGTCAACGTGGTCCCGGTGGTCTTCGGCTCCGGCCGCCCGTTCTTCGCCACCGGCGACCTGCCCGACCCGCTGCTGCTGGAGGACCCGACCACGGTCGTGCAGGGCGACCGGGTCACCCACCTGGTCTACGACGTCAGGCGCTGAGGCGGTTCAGGGCCGCAGGCTGAACGGCGGGTAGGCGTCCGTCACGAGGATGAACGCGTACCCCGCCACGCGGTTGTGCCAGCGGAACACGCCCTCGACGTACTCGAACAGCCCCCGCGGGTAGCGGCCCGTGAACAGGATCGCGAACCACGCGACGATCACGGCGATCACCGCGCCGATCCAGAGGAACACGAGCACGATGTAGTGCGGGATCGCCAGCAGCCACTTGACCAGGGGCAGCCAGCGGTTGAGCCCCTGGCGCGCGTCGGGGTACGGCGCGTCGAGATGCAGGGCCTGCTCCTCGTCGGTGGATGGATAGCGGTCCTCCATCAGCGCGACGTAGACGCAGACGCGGTTGGAGAAGCGCAGCAGCTCGAGGTTCCAGTCGAACCACCAGCGCGGGTACTTCTGGCGGAAGACGATCATCAGCAGCGGCGGCAGGAACAGCAGGCCGGTCCCGCCGATCACGACGGTGCCGCTATTGGAGCCGCTGTCGCTCCACCAGTCCCCGCTCCAGCCGCCGATGCTCCCGAGCACGATGGCGATCGGGATGACCGTGAAGATCCGGAAGAACGTCGTGAGGCGGTTGAGCTCCCGCTCGGGGTAGTCGACCGAGAATCGGACTGGATGCCCGTCGTTCATTGCTGCCCCCTTTGGCTCGGCAGTTGGACCGCGATCCTACGCCCGCGCGGTCATGCATCTCCCGCGGGCCGGCTGGCGAAGTTCCGCGGGGACGTATGGTTGGCTCCGTGGCCAAGATCGGCGTCATCGGCGGCGGCAGGATCGGCACGACGATCGGTGGCGCATGGCAGCGTGCGGGGCACGCGGTCCTCTACGCGTCGCGGTCGCCGGAGCCGCCGCGGACGGTCTCGATCGCCGACGCGATAGGGGTGGCCGACGTCGTGCTGCTGGCGACTCCCGGCGCCGCCGTCCCGGGGCTGCTCGCCGAGCACGGCGCGGCGCTGGACGGACGCGTCGTCATCGACGCCACCAACGACGTCGGCGCCGAGCGGCTGCACCACGCCGACGCGTACGCGGAGTCCGCGCCGGGCGCCCGTTTCGTCCGCGCGTTCAACACGCTCGGCTTCGAGCTGTTCGCCGAGCCGGCGATCGGCGGCGATGTCGCGGACCTCTTCTGGTGCGGGCCGGACGACGCCGGCGTCGAGCAGCTGATCGCCGACGTCGGCCTGCGCCCGATGCGGGTCGGCGACATCGACGCGATCGACGTAGTCGACGGCGTCACCCGCCTCTGGATCACGCTCGTGTTCCGCCAGGGCCACCCGCGGCGCCTCGCGTTCCGCACGCTCACCGATTGATCGCCCGGGGGCGAGCCGTGCCTCGCCGTCTCATCCCTATCGTTGCGGAATCGCGAGAGCCACCTGGAGGCGAACCACTGTCCATGTCGTCGCCTCCTGGGCGGCTGCCGTCCGCACCGTCGCCGACTGCGGCGCCGCGAGCGTGATCGTGGACGTCGAGCCGGCTGTCGCGGCCTGGGACACGGACGCCGCGACGCTGGAGGAGGGGGTGGCCCGCGTGACCTCCGAGCTCGCGCAGCTCCCGGCCGTGCGCCAGGTCGTGTTCCTCACCAACTCGCCCCGCCGGGCGATGCCCGCGACCGGCGAGTTCACCTACCGTGCCCGCGCCCGCAAGCCGTGGCGCCTGTGGACGCTGCGGACGCTTCCCGCCCCGGTCGTCGTGATCGGCGATCAGGTCCTCACCGATGGACTGCTGGCACACCGCCTCGGCGCGGCCTTCGTGCACCTGCCGCACCACGGTCGAATGCCCTGGTGGCCGGCCGCGCAGGCGCTCGCCGGCCGGTTCGTGCGTAGGGTGTTGTTCAGGGAAGCTCCGTAGAGGGCCGGGGAAGATGCACGGAACGCGCGACGCAACGGACAACGACGGAGCTCCCGATGACGGGCGTCGGCTCGCGGTCCTCATGCTCGACTACGAGATGGCGCGCGAGGACGACCGGTCGACCATGTCGACTCAGGCGACCATCCTCAGCGTCGCCGTCGCGCTCCTCCTCGGGATCGGCGCCATCGTCTCGCAGGCCTGTGCCTACGAGCTGAAGAAGAGCTGCGTGCAGGTTCCCGACGCCCTGCTCGCGGCGGTGCCGCTCGCCCCGCTGGCGATGGTCGGCTATCTCCAGATGATCGGGACGGCGGGGACGATTCGCAACTACTACATGCGCGCGCTCGAGCGCGAGCTGCGCGAGCAGATGGGCGGCGGCACGCTGGCCGCGGTACCCGGGCTTCCACCCGCCAGCTACTCGGAGCTGCTGACGGTCCAGATCAGCCAGACGCGCGGTTCGCTGCCGTACCGCTTCATCGGGTTCTTCATCGTCGGCGCGCTGCTCGTGCTGTTCGGCGGCCTGACGGTCTACATCGCCACGGGAGTGGACAGGCTGTGGGCGACGCTGATGCTGATCGTGTACGGCACCGCGGCGCTGATGATCGCGGCGGAGGCCCGTCAGGCCACCGTCGGCGGGCGCACGCTGCTGGGCCGGCTCGTGGCGCGGGTCTCGCTGCGGCCCGACCTGCTCATGCCGCATGCCGAGCGCAGGTACCGGTCGCTCGCCTCGGCCATCGTGGTCCCGCGAGCGCGCTTCGACGAGGCGGTCAAGCGGCTCTACATCCCGGCCGCGTTCCTCTTGGGCGCGGCGGCCCGCGACGCTTGGGATGAGATCGACTGGCTGCGCGCCGTGATCGTCTTCCTCACGTTCGAGTTCCTGCTCTACGACGCGCGCTACCAGTGGAACGACATCCGCAACTACGAAGAGGACGGCGCGAACCGCCGTTTCGACCGGTTGCCCCACAGCGAGCACCCGGAGGGCAGCGTGGAGTGGCTGCGCGAGAATCGTCAGATCGTGACGACGGCGGTGTGGGCCGTGGTCGCTCGCGTCGTCCTCGCGGTCGGCCTGTGCGTCGCGCTCCTCGAATCCGGCCTCGTGTGGGCCGCCGGGCTCACGCTCGCGGTGAGCGCCACCGCGGCGCTGTACGAGCGGCTGCGCGCGCAGAGGCGCCGGGCGAGCGTGTGGGCCTGGGTCGGCGTCGGCTACGGAGTCCGCGCGGCGCTCGGCGTCGTGCTCGCGGGCTACGCGCTGCTCAGTGCCGTATCGGCGCTGACGTTCGCGACGATGACGGCGTTCGGGGTGATGGCCGTGACGATCGTGTGGGCGATCCAGGAGCTGGGCAAGTGCGACGGGCCACGCGAGGCCGCCACGCTGCACGGCGAGTCGCCGCCGCACCTCGAGGCTCTGCTCCCGCACGCCGGCGTGACGGTCGCGACGCATGTGGAGGCGCCGCCGCCCGGCACGCGGCACGAGGGCGCGGATTGGCGGATCGAGCGCCGAGCCGGCTGGCGCGATCCGGCGCCATGGGAGCCGGCCCTCCTCGTGGCGGCGGCCGCAGGCGCCGCGCTCGGCCTCTTCCTCGCGGAGCCGGGTCCGCCGGTGGGTCTCGTGATCGGCGCGGTGCTGCTGGGGATGGCGGGGGCCACTCTCGCGACCTCCGCCTCGACGGCGCGCTCGAGCGTCGGGGCGGCGCTCGCCGTCGCCGCCCCCGGAGTTGCCGCCGTGCTCGCCGGCTCGGCCATCGACGGCCTGGTCGGGCTCGCCCCGAACCTCCTCGTCGTCGGGCTCTACGTGACGCTCCGAGCCAAGACCGCCGCGACGCTCACGCCGGACCTCGCCGCGTTCAAGCGCCGAGCCGGCCTCCTCGTCGCGGCGCTGCTCCTCGGCCGGCGAACGGCTGCGCACCTCGGCCTGCGGGCCGGGAGCGAACCCGCCGAGGCGCAGGACGCGGCGCGGTCCTGAGCTCAAGGCGCGAGTGCGGCACATTCCTAGTGCGGCGCCGGGAGCGCGGGCTCGTCGTCGGGCTCGCGCGGCGCCGCCGCGCCCGTCTGGGTCACGATCGCGGCGATCACGATCGCGCCGCCGACGAGCGTGAGCGTGCTCGGGCCCTCGTCCAGCGCGAGCCACACCCACAGCGGTCCGAGCACGACCTCGAGCAGCGTGATCAGGCCCACCTGCGCGGCGGGGATGAGCCGCGCGCCGACGGTGAGCAGCATGAAGCCGAGCCCGATCTGACCGACGCCGAGCGCGGCCAGCCAGGCGACGTCCTCGCTCCCGATCTGCGCCGGGCCGGCGAAGGGAAGGAAGACGGCGACGAGGATGACCTGCGAGAGGCAGGTCGCCGGCGCCATCGAGACGTCGTGGCGCCAGCGGGTGATCACGATCATCACCGCGAAGGCGAGCGCCGCGGCGAACGCGAAGCCGTCGCCCGCCAGGCTGCCCTCGCCCGGGGCGCCGAGCATCAGCGTGACGCCTCCCAGCGCCAGGGCCATCGCGAGGACGGTCCGCCGCGTGATCGGCTCGCCCAGCGTCATGCGGGCGAGCACCGCGGCGAGCATGGGGGAGATGGCGAGGATGAACAGGACGCGCGCCACGCCCGAGTGGTTCAGTGCGGCGATGAAGCCGCCCGAGGCGGTCGCGACGCACAGCGCCACCGCGACGCCCGCCAGCCCGACGGACCTGAACGCGTCCACCACCCGGCCGCGCTCGACGACCGCGACGTACGCCAGCAGCGCGGCGGCGGCGAACACCGCGCGGCCGAAGACCTGCGTCGACGTGTCGAGCGTGAGCTGGCGCTGGAGGACGCCGGCGGTCGACCACGCGACCGCGGCGAGCGCCACGTAGATCTGCCCGCGCCGCTGGCGCCGCGTTCCTTCGAGCGCCACCGTCGCCGCCGTCACGCCGTCGAGTGATAGCGGACACGGCCGTGCGGGCGGCTTATGATCGGCAGCCGTGCCCGAGGATGCCGACTCGCCGCCGCAGCGCGACTGGGAAGGTCTCGAGAAGGGCGAGGCGCCTCCGCGGGAATGGATCCGCGAGGCGCTCTGGAGCCGAGGCGTCGGCCCCGCCAGCTACGCCCAGCCCGACGGGTACCGGGCAGCCATCCTCGAGCAGTACAAGGCGTACGTCGAGATGGCCGATCGGATCAGCGCGCGCCGGGGCCTGACCAACACGTTCTTCCTCACGCTCAACTCCGCGGTCTTCACCGTGATCGGGATCTTCTGGAAGGACCGCCCGCCGGAGCCCTCACCGGCGGTGCTCGCCGTCAGCGCCAAGTACGACGTCATCGGGCTGCTCGAGGAGCGGCTCCCGGCTTCGCCCTACCAAGCGGCCGAGTGGGCCGCTCTGAAGCGAGGCAAGGACTGGCGCGTCTACTGGCCCCTGTCACACGTCGAACAGTGGATCCCGATCCTCTTCGCGGCGATCTACGTCGCGGGAGCGGTCCTGGTCGTCGCGTCGTAGCGGCCCGGCGCTG
>CAVSJY010000003.1:0-532155 GCA_963728465.1 uncultured Solirubrobacteraceae bacterium | reverse complement strand
CACACCAACGGCAAGCACCAGCTCCAGGAGACGACCGCATGAGCGCCCCGGACACCCTCGCCACCTCGATCGGCCGTGGCCTGCTCGCCGGCCTCGCCGGCACGGCCGCGATGACCGTCTCCAGCACGCTGGAGGCGCGGCTCCGTGGCCGCGCCCCCAGCTCGGCCCCGGCACGGGCGACCGCCAAGGTGCTCGGGATCCGCGAGTTCGACTCCGACCTCGCCTACGCGCGCTTCAGCGACCTCTCCCACTGGGGCTACGGCACCGGCTGGGGCGTCCTCCGCGGCCTGCTCGGGGCGACGAGCCTGTCGCCGCGCCGCGCCACGCTCGTGCACGGCGCCGCGATCTACGGCGCCGCCCAGGTCACCCTCCCCGCGCTCGAGATCGCCCCGCCCTCGATCTACTGGGGCGCCCGCGAGGTCGCGATCGACGCGTTCCACCACGCTGTCTACGCCGCGGTCACCGGGCTCGCCTACACGGCGATCGGCGGACCTAGCTCCAGCCGGCAGGGTTGCGTTGCGACCCTGACAGCGCGAGGATCAGCCGGTCGATCGAGCAGAGGAGACGGCCGTGGCTGGTGTGGAGACGCGCAGTTTCGATTCGCCTGACGAGACCCGTACGCCGGACAAGACGCGGGTGGACGTCGTGCGCATGGGCTCGACGACCGCGGGGCGGTTCGCGTTCGAGCCGGGGTGGCGCTGGTCGGACTGCATCAAGCCGGTCGCCGGCACCGAGAGCTGCCAGGCCCGACACGTGGGCGTGGCGCAGTCGGGCCGGCTCGGCATCAGGCACGAGGACGGAACCGAGGTCGAGATCGGCCCCGGCGACGCGTACGTCATCGAGCCCGGCCACGACGCGTGGGTCGTCGGCGACGAGGGCTTCGTCGGGTTCGAGTTCGAGTCGCGCGCGGCGGAGGAGTACGCCAAGGGCTAGGCGAACTGCTCGAGGGTAGGCGAGGTCGCCAACGACACGTTCCGGCGCGCGTCTACGCCACCGGCCGCGCGTACACGATCATCACGCACCGAGGCACGGCCGGGGGCCCAGCCCGTCGGCCGGCGGGTCCTGTCAGGAAATGGAACCCGCCGTGGACTTTTCCTTCCTTGGCGCCTCACTCCGCACGCCAACGAGAGCGCCGGAAAAGCTCCCCGGCCCGCAGCGCCCTTTCCTGCCACCCACCGGAGGATCGCCTACGGCACGTGCGCGGACGCTGGTGGCCTCACGCGGAAGGAGCACTCTCGCGCGTCGTGCGCCCTGCATGGCACGGACCAGCGACGTGGAGCGTCACGGATCGGCTAACCGAGCAGACAGCGGGACGCCGGCCGGGACCAGGCTCCGATCGCGACCGTTTCGCAGAGCAGTTGGCCCAGGCGCATGCCGGTAGCTGCCCCGACCGATGCGGCCGAACAAGCAGACGCTGCGCTGAACCGGGGCTGCGGATGGGCCGGCCGCGGCGTCGGACGACCTCAGCACGCGCCCGAAGCTCAGTGAACCCCGACCAGGCTGGGCTCCCAGGCAGCGCGCGCCTCGGGGGTCGTCGGGTCGAAGTCGGCCTTGGTGCGCGCGAGGATCTCGCCGCAGTCGGCCCACAGCTGCTCGTTGGAGGGCCGGCCCCAGAACCAGTAGCCGACGTAGACCTTCTCGATCACGAGGCCGGGGGAGAGGATGAGGGTGTGCGGGACGACCGCGTAGTCGTGGTGGACGTCCGTGTACTCGTCGATCTCGAAGTGCTCGCGGGCCTCGAGCTGCTCGTCGGAGAGGAAGGTCCAGTGCGCGCCGGTCGCGGCCTTGAGGCGGAAGACGTCGTGCTGGGTGTTGGGCATGATGGTCACGAGCTCGGTGAAGGCGACGCTCGACCACTCGTGGAAGCGCAGCAGCTCGCGGTGGTGCATCCGCTCGCGCGGGCAGTGCTCGCCGCGGCTGAGATGCAGCACCAGGACGTTGTCGCCCTGGAGATCCGAGAGCCGGTGCTCGACGCCGTTCTCGTCGGGGAGCGTGAAGTCCGGGATGGTCGTGCCCGGCTCGAGGTTGCGGCTCATGGGTGTCTCCTGATGCGATAGATGCTGGTCATGGCGGTCACGTAGAGCGAGCGGCCGTCGGCGTCGCCCCAAGTGAGGTTGTGCGGCGCCTCGGGGAGCTCGATCAGCTCGAGCTTCTCGCCCGCCGGCGAGAGCAGCCAGATGCCGCCCGGCCCGCAGACGTAGAGGCGGCCGTCTGGGTCGACCTCGATGCCGTCGATGGCGTCCTCGCCCGGCTCGCCGGTCAGGTCGCACAGCAGCTCGCCGCGCCCGCCGCGGGCGAGGTCGTAGCGCATCACGGCCTTGTGCTCGGGATCCCAGTCGCCGACGTACAGGTACCGCTCGTCGGGCGAGAAGGCGATGCCGTTCGGCCCTGCGAGCTCGTCGGTCACGAGCATCACCTCGCCGTCGCGAACCATGAACACGCCGCTGAACGGCAGCTCCTTGGCCGGGTCGTCGAAGCCGTCCGGGAGCCCGAACGGCGGGTCGGTGAAGAACAGCGTGCCGTCGGAGCGGTAGACGAGGTCGTTGGGGCTGTTGAGCCGCCGGCCCTCGAACGCGTCGGCCAGCACGGTGACGTCGCCGTGCGGGTTCACGCGCACGACGCGCCGGTTGCCGTGCTGGCAGATCGTCAGCCGCCCGTCCGGGGAGAACGCCAGGCCGTTGGAGCCGGGCTGGTGGTAGCGGCCGATGTCGACGCCCGCGTAGCCGCTCTTGGAGCGGAACACGGTGACGCGCTCGAGCTCGGGGTCGAGCCGGTAGATCGCGTTGGTGTTCGGCGAGCTGAACAGCAGCGCGCCGTCGGGCGCCCACACGGGACCCTCGGTGAACTCGAAGCCGCCGGCCACGCGCTCGATCTCGCCGCGCTCGGGGCGCGGCGGGTGGAGCTCGAGCGACGCCGCGCGCATCCAGATGTAGTTGGCCGGCGAGGCCGAGATCGGGCCGTTGATGCCGAACACCGCGAGCTGGAACGTGTCGCCCGGGCGGGCGTCGCGCGTGAGCACGACGCGGTTGGGCGCGTTGAACCCGGCCACCACCTGACCGCCGGAGAGCCCGAGCACGAGCGGCATCTCGCCGTCGACCCAGACCTCGGCGTAGTCGTCGACGACGACCTCGAACACCAGCGTGGCGCCGGTGGGGTCGAGCTCGCCGACGCGCTCGGGGACGGTGACCGCGATGCGGTACCAGTTGAAGCACACGCGCCCGTTCGCGAGCCGGCGCATCGTGTCCTCGGGGGCGAGCCGCCGCCAGCGCCGAGTCGTCGAAGTCGCGCACGTGCGCGCGCGGGGAGATGTCGTAGGTGCGGTTGGGCACGTCGCCCGGTCCGAGCGGGTCCGGCGCTCCCGGTCCGGCGAGCTCGACGAACGCGGTCTCCTCGACGCGAGCGTCCGCGTAGCGCCACTCGCCCCCGACGAGCGCGCAGCCCTCGGGCGTCTGGAGGTCGATGACGGCATCGGGCCGGCCGGGCAGCAGCTCGGGCGGCCCGGGAACGGGCGCTCTGCCCTCGGCGGCGAGCGCGGTCATGCCGCCACGGCCTCGGACGCGAACGCGGCCGCCGCGATCGTCGCCAGCTCGTTGTCCTCGTCGGCCGAGGTCGCGCCGCTGACGCCGACGGCGCCGATCACGTGGCCGTCGACCTCGATCGGGATGCCGCCCTGGAGCGGCACGGCGCGCGCGAGGTGCAGCGCCGACGGGCGTCCGCCGGACGCCTGGTCCTCGAAGTCCTTGCTCGGGCGGCGGTAGATCGCCGCCGTGCGCGCCTTGTCGGTGGTCACCTCGACGCTCGCGACCTGCGCGAGGTCGGGGCGCACGAGGAACATCAGCGCGCCGCCCGCGTCGACCGCCGAGATCACCGGGGAGACGCCGCGACGCGCGGCTTCGGCGCCCGCCGCCTCCGCCGCCACCCGCGCGCCCTCGTAGGTGAGCGCCGGCACCTCGGTCACCGAGAACGCCGCGGCGGCGCCGGCGACCGAGATCGCCTCGTCCTCGTCGGGCGTCTCGCCGCTGGTGCCGATCGCGCCGACGACCTCGCCGTCGACCGTCAGCGGGATGCCGCCGGTCAGGCACGAGGCGCCGTGCAGCGCCAGCGCGCCGAGGCGCCCGGCCGTGACCTGCTCCTCCATCTCGCGGCTCGGGCGCACGAAGATCGCGGCGGTGCGGGCCTTGTCGACGGCGACGCGGGAGCTGGCGATCTGCGCGCCCGCCGTGCGGCGCAGCTCGACGAGCTCGCCCCACGGGTCGACCACCGCCATCACGACGCGGTGGCCGCGCTCCGATGCGAAGGCCTGCGCGGCGGCGAGGACGGCGGCGGCGCCGGCGTCGTCGATGATCCTGCGGGTGCGGACGATGGCCATGACGGCTCCTTGATCGTGAGCTGCTGGAGGGCGTGCAGGAAGACCTCGGAGAAGGTCGGGAAGGGCTGGATGACGTCGGCGAGGACGTCGAGCGGCACGCGCGCGCGGATCGCGAGCGTGGCCTGCTGGAGCCACTCGCCCGCGTCGGGGCCGACCGCGTAGGCGCCGGTCAGGCGCTCGCCGTCCGAGACCAGCGTCGCGAATCCCGGCGCGGTGTCGTACGCGCGCGTGTATGTCGCGCTCCGCGCCACGTCGGAGAGCGGGACGGTGGCGGTGCGCGCGCCGTCGGTCTCGCCGACGGCGGCCGCCTGCGGGTCGGTGAAGACCACGCGCGGGACGGCGGCGTAGTCGGCCTCGCGCCGCTCGCCGAGGATGTTCGCGGCGGCGATCCTGCCCTGGTACTTGCCCACGTACGTCAGCGGCCAGATGCCGGTGACGTCGCCGATCGCCCAGAGCCCGTCGCCCGCGCGCATGCGCGCGTCGACCTCGATGCGCTCGAGGCCGACGGTCTCCAGGCCGAGCCCGTCGACGCGCGGTCGCCGGCCGGTGGCCACGAGCAGCCGGTCGCCGCGCAGCTCGGCGTCGCCGACCGAGAGCACGTACTCGTCGCCGTCGCGCCGCGCCGAGCCGGCATGGCGCCCGAGATGGAGCTCGACGCCGTCGGCCGCCAGCGCGGCGGCGACCGCCGCGCCGAGCGGCGCGGGCTCGCGGGCCAGCAGGCGCTCGGCGCCCTCGACGATCGCGACGGACGCGCCCATGCGCGCGAGCGCCTGGCCGAGCTCGAGCCCGACCGGCCCGCCGCCGAGCACCAGCAGCCGGCGGGGGACCTCGGTCAGCCCCGGTGGCCTCGCGGTTCGTCCACACGCCCTCGAGCGCGCGCAGGCCGGGGACGGGCGGGATCACCGGATCCGATCCTGTGGCGATCACGATGTCGCGGGCCGTGTAGGTCTCGTGGCCGACGCGCACGCGGCCGGGGCCGTCGAGCCGCCCGGCGCCGCGGAGCACCTCGATGCCCTCGCCCGCGGCCCACGACGCCTGGCCGGCGTCGTCGTAGCCCGAGACCATGAAGTCGCGCCACGCGAGTGCCGCCGCGACGTCGATCGCCCCGCCGCGGACCGCGGCGTCGCGGCCCGCCTGGAGCGCCTCGCCGGGCCGCACGAGCGTCTTGGACGGGATGCAGCCCCAGTAGGAGCACTCGCCGCCGAGCAGCTCGCGCTCGACGATCGCGACCCGCAGGCCGCCGCTCGGCCAGGCGCGCGGCGCAGTGCTCGCCGGCGGGGCCGCCGCCGAGCACGATCGCGTCGAAGGAGGTCATGCCAGGCCCTTCGCCCGGTCGATCTCGTAGGCCGCGGTGATCAGCCCGATGTGGCTGTAGGCCTGCGGGAAGTTGCCGAGCTGCTCGCCGTTGGCGGTGTCGATCTCCTCGCCGAGCAGCCCCAGGTCGTTGGCGTAGCCGGCGAGCTGCTCGAACAGCGCTTCGGCGCGCTCGACCTCGCCCGCCTGCGCCAGGCAGGACACGAGCCAGAACGAGCAGATCACGAACGTGCCCTCCTCGCCGGTGAGTCCGTCGGCGTTGAGCCCCTCGTCGGCGCGGTAGCGCAGCACCAGCCCGTCCTCGGTGAGGTCCCGGGCGATCGCCTCGATCGTCGAGCGCATCCGCGGGTCGGTGGCCGGCAGGAAGCCGTAGATCGGCATCAGCAGCGCCGCGCCGTCGAGATCGTCGGAGCCGAAGGACTGCGCGAAGGCCTGCCGGTGCTCGCTCCAGCCCCGCTCGAGGATCGCGTCGCGCAGCTCGTCGCGCGCGGCGGTCCACTCGGAGAGCTTGGCGTGCTCGCCCAGCTGCGGCGCGAGCGACACGGCACGGTCGAGCGCGACCCAGCACATGACCTTCGAGGAGAGGTGGTGCCGCGGCTCGCCGCGCATCTCCCAGATGCCGGAGTCCGTCTCGCGCCAGCGCCGGGCCGCCGTGTCGGCGAGGTCGGCGACGAACGCCCGGATCTCCAGATGGAGGTCGCCGAGCCGCTCGCGGTAGGTGTGCAGCGCGTTGAGCAGCTCGCCGTAGACGTCGAGCTGGACCTGGTCCCAGGCGCCGTTGCCGACGCGCACGGGGCGGGAATCGCGCCAGCCGCGCAGGTGGTCCAGCGAGCGCTCGGACAGGTCGTGCTCGCCGCCGATCCCGTACATGATCTGGAGCGAGCCCTCGCCGGCGCGCCCGCCGGCGGCGCTGGTCATGAACGAGACGAACTCCTCCGCCTCGTCGGAGCAGGCGCCGATGTAGAGCGCCTCCAGCGTGAGGCTGGAGTCGCGGATCCAGGAGAAGCGGTAGTCCCAGTTGCGCTCGCCGCCGACGGTCTCCGGCAGCGAGGTCGTGGGCGCGGCGACGATCGCGCCGGTCGGGCGATAGGTGAGCCCCTTCAGGATGCGGGCGCTATGGCGGACGAGCTCGCGGTGCGCGCCGCGGTATACGTCGTGCTCGGCCTCCCAGGAGCGCCACGCCTCGGCGGTGTCCTCGATGCGGGCGCGCACGCGCGCGGCGTCGGTCGCGGCCGGCGCCGTCCGGTCCTCGGCCGAGGCCCAGCGCAGCGAGAAGCCGTGCTCGTCGCCCGCCCGCACGCGGAAGGCGGAGCGCATCGTGGCGTCCTCGACCTCCAGCGGCGCCGACGAGCGCACGGAGACGCGGCCGGAGCCGAACGTGCGCGCGCCGCCGTCCTCGAGCCGGATCAGCGGGCGGATCAGCCCGTACTCCGGGCGCGGCGCGAGCTCCATCACCATCGCGACGTCGCCGGCGACGCCCTCGACGGCGCGCAGCAGCTCGTGCGGGGCGTCGAAGCCGAGGTCGTGGCCGCGCTGGCCCTCGGCGGCCGCCATCGCGTCGATCAGCCGGACGGTGCCCGTGTCGGTGGTGAACGTCGTCTCGATCGCCAGCGTGCCGGGGACGTAGCGGCGCTCGGCCTCGAAGGCGCCGGCGGGCCGGATCGTCCAGTGGCCGGCGTCGGGGTCGAGCAGCCGGGCGAAGATCGCCGGGCTGTCGTAGCGGGGCATGCACAGCCAGTCGATGGAGCCCGCGCGATCCAGCAGCGCGGAGCCGTTGCAGTCGGCCAGCAGGCCGTAGTCGGCGACCGGGGTGGAGACTCCGGCGCGGGCGATGGCGGGGTGCGGGATCACGGTGCTCATGCGCCTCCAGTCCCGCGAGACACCGGGCCGTTACAACGACGAAAGCCGGGCAGGGCCGCGAGCTCCGCGGCCCTGCCCGGCGGTGTTCCCAGGAGGAGCTAGCCCGCGGCGGCGCCGGTCATGCCCGCGGCGGCGGGAACGCTCGTGACCTGCTCGAGCGCGCCGTCGCCCGAGACGCGGTAGCCGGTCACCCGGCCGCCCGTCGTGGCGTTGCCAGGGCTGACGGCGTACAGGAACCGCCCGTTGCGCGAGAAGTCCAGGTCGCGCGGGGAGGGGACGAGCGCGGTCGCGCCGATCGCGGACAGCGAGCCGTCCGGCGCGACGTCGAAGCCGCTGATGCTCCCGGAGGCGTTCCCGGTGTAGGCGAGCTTGCCGTTCGGCGAGACCGCCAGCCAGCAGGCCGCGCCGAAGCCGACCGGCAGCGACGCGGTGATCGCGGAGAGCGCCCCGTCCGCGCCGGCGCGGTACGAGGAGACCGTGCTGGCGCCCGCCTCGGAGACGATCACGTCACCGCGATGGCCGAACGCGAACCCGAACGGCACCGCGCCGCTCGACGGCGTGGCGACGGGCGCGCCGGGGCGCCCGGCGCCGTCCAGCGCGAGCGTCTCGAGCCGGTTGGAGACGCGCTCGGAGACCACCAGGCTCTTGCCGTCGGGGGCGGCGGAGACCTGCGCGGCGCCCATCGCGCCGGGGAGGTCCCGGGTGCCGCCGGCGATCGGCGCGAGCGATCCGCCGGACGCGCGGAACGCCGTCACGTTCGGCGTGCCGCCCGAGTTGAGCACCCACACGCGGCCGTTGCGCTCGTCGACGCTGGCCGGGGCCACGCCACCGGAGGCGACGACGTCCTCGAGCGCCAGTCCGCCCTTGGTGACGCGCAGGACGGACACGGTGTTCGAGCCGGCGTTGACGGCATAGACGGTCGACTCGTCGTCGCTGAGCTCGACGGCGCCCTGGCGGCCGCCGAGCGCGGCGAGCCCGGTGCCGCCGGTGGAGAACGTGCCGGCCGGCGAGAGCTCGCCGCGAGCATCGCGGTCGAACTTCTGCACGACGTTGCCGGCGGGGTCGTTGGTCTGCGAGTAGAGCGCGCCGGGATCGGCCATCGCTCCGGCGGCGGCCGGGCCGGCGAGGATCGCGAGCGCGGCGGACGCGCCCAGCACGAGACGGCCGCGCCACCGCGGCTTCGGACGGGACATGGAGACCTCCAAGGGGGTCGGGAGAATGGGGACGCGGCTTCAGTCGCCGCGAGCGCCGCTTCGTTACAGCCGGCGCCCGTAGCCCCGGAACGCCTCCATCAGCGCGTCCATCCCCGGCACCGTCTCGGCCGTCCCGGCGGCCCGCGTGAGCCGTACCGTCGTGCGCATCTGCTCCACGTAGGCGACGCACGCCTCACACTCGCCGAGGTGGGCCTCGAAGCGCGCGTGCTCGTGCGCCGGGAGGCTGCCCTCCAGGTAGTCCGTCACGAGCTCGACGAGCTCGCGACAGGTGAGATCGGTCGTGGCGCCGCTGTCCATGGGTGGTCCAGTCCCCTGCCGGGATACCCCGGGAAGATCATGGTCTCACGAAGGGCTCAGGCGTTACGCGAGATCGAGGCGCGCCGCGAGCCACTCGGCCTGGCGCGCACGCTCCGCGTGGTAGGCCTCGACGCCCGCGCCCTCCTCGGCGATCCGCGCCGCGACGAACCCGAGCAGCGCGGGACCCTCCGGGATCGAGGGCTCGATCACCTCGCGCCAGCGCTCGAGCCCGGACGCCGTGCGCGATCTCGTGCGCGCGGTCGGCGCACCAGCGCGTGTAGGCGGCGCGGAAGGCGTCGTCCCACGCCTCGATCCGCCGCACCAGCCGCCCGCGCGGGGCCACCACCTTGGTCCCGTGCTCCACGACGTCCCCGTCGAGCTCGATCTCGTAGAGCGTCGCGGCCGGCCCAGTACGGGAGGTCGCCGGTGCGGCAGGCGTGGATGCCGCGCGCGGCAGGGGTCGGCCGGAGCGTCGACCCACGCGCCGGGGCCGGCGTCGGGCAGCGGCCACGCGAAGCGGGTGAAGACCCCCGTGCCGTCCGGAGCGCAGGAACTTGTAGGCGATCACGGCCGCTTCCACTCCCGGAACGCCGCCAGCAGCTTCTCGCGCGTCTCCTCCGGCACGTCCTGCTCGGTGATGCGCCCGACCGTCGCGACCGTCGAGCGCATCTGGTCCAGGTACCAGTCGCAGCCGTCGCAGAAGTTCACGTGCTGCTCGAACAGCGACGCCTCCTCCGGCGGGAGCGCCTGGTCGAGGTAGTCCGAGACGAGCTCGACGACCTCCTGGCAGGTCACGTGCTCAGCCATCGAGGTGCCTCTCCAGCGCGGCCCGCACCTTCGAGCGGGCCCGGTGCAGGAGCACGCGCTGGTTGCCCTCCGAGACCTCCAGCAGCGCGCACACCTCCTCGGAGTCGCAGCCCTGGATGTCGCGCAGCGCGATCACCATGCGCTGCGCGCGGCGGCAGCGCCTCGATCGCGCCGAGCACGACCTTCAGCGTCTCGCCCTGCGCGAGCGCCTCGTCCGGCAGCCGCTGCCAGTCGCCCGGGTAGGCGCGCCAGTGGCCGGGGAAGGGATCGCCGGGGCCGCGGAAGCGCTCGGGCTCGACGGCCGGCTCCTCGCCCTCGGGCGCCAGCGAGGAGTACGGGACCGTGCGTGCCTCGCGCACGCCGCGGGTCTTGGCCGTGTTGACGAGGATGCGCAGGATCCAGGTCTTCAGCGAGGAGCGGCCCTCGAAGCGGTCGAGCCCCTTGAGCACGCCGAGCCACGCCTCCTGGACGACCTCCTCCGCCACCGCGCGCGTGCGCACGTGATGCAGCGCGACGGCGAGCATCGTGGGGTAGTAGCGCGCCACCAGCGCCTCGAAGGCGCGCTCGTCGCCGGCGCGAAGCCGGTCGAGGAGCTCGCCCTCGTCCTGCGCCGTCCGCTCCTGGACCGAAGCCTGGTCCACCCGGCGACCCTACAGACGGGCGGCGGCCACGTCGACCGCCCAGATCGCGTCGTCCGCCGTGACGAGCAGGCGCTCGCCGGCGAACGTGAAGTTCACGGCCCCCGGCAGCTCGATCTCGCGCAGCAGGGCGCCGCCCGGGTCGAAGACGAGCAGGCCGGGGCCGCCCGTCGTGTAGCACGTTGCCGTCGCTGTCGACCTTCAGCCCGTCGGGGTAGCCCTCCGCGATCGTCGCGAAGCGCCGGCGGTTCGCGATCCGGCGGCCGTCGAGCACGTCGAACGCCTCGATCGTGCACGCCTCGCTGTCGCCGACGTAGAGCATCGACTCGCGCGGCGAGAAGGCAAGCCCGTTGGGCTTCTCGAACCCGCCGGCGGCGAGCTCGAGCTCGCCGCCGCCGAAGCGGTAGACGTGGTCGCCGAGCTGCGGCTCCGGGCCGAAGCCCTGGAGGTACGCGTAGCTCGGGTCGGTGAACCAGATGCTGCCGTCGGACTTCACGACGATGTCGTTGGGCGAGTTGAGCGGACGGCCGCGGTAGGCGTCGACGACCGTCTCGCGCCGGCCGCTCGCGGGATCGACGCGACCGATCGCGGCCGGCTGCTGCTCGCAGACGAGCAGGGTCCCGTCGGAGTCGAGCGCCATCCCGTTGGCGGCGCTCGCATCCGGCGCGTACCGATGCTGACGGCGCCGTCCGCCAGCGAGAGGCGCATGATGTCCACCCGCCGGCCGTGGCGCTGCGTCGTGAAGTACAGCGCCTGCTCGTCCGCGACGAAGACCGGGCCCTCGTGGGCATCGACATCGGCCAGGCGCGTGATCATGCCGTCACCGTGATCGAGAACCGCGCTTCGTAGGTCCCGCCCGGCTCGATCGACGGCGGCCTCGTCCGCAGCGCGTTCGCGGGAGCGGTCATGGGCTCGAAGCAGACCACGTCGTCGTCGCAGGGCGCGAAGACCTGCGCGTAGGGGTAGCCCGCCTCGAAGGCGACCTCGATCCGCGCGGCCGCCGCCGGCGAGCGCGAACGGGCGGCCGCCGGCCGCGACGACGTATCCGTCGTCGATGCGCCGCCGCCCGAGCGGCCCGGGATCGGGCCACCGGTCGCTCGCTCGCCGCTCGGGATGCAGCGGGCGATCTACGCGGCAGTGGCGCGCGACCGGGCCTCGACCTGCCCACGTCCTCGCGCGGGACGCCGGGAAGCCGCAGGTAGGGGTGGTAGCCGAAGGCCACGGGCACCATGTCGGCGACCGGCCGGGCGGATCGACGTCTCGATCGTCAGCGTCGCCCCGCGGAGCGTCGGCATCGACTCGGGCGACGTGCGGGAACGGAAAGCCGGCTCGCAGTCCGGCCGTGCGCCCGTCCAGCTCCGCGCTCGCACCACGCGCCGCTCGTCGCCGGCGCCGGCTCCGGTGGACGTCCAGCCGCGGACCGCTGCGAGCAGGCCGTGGATCGGGACGCCGTCGTCATCGCGGGGCGTGAGACCGTCGAGCGCGACGGCGCGGCCGCCGAAGCGGTAGCCGGGAGCGGCGAGGCGGTTGGCCCACGGGTACAGCAGCGGGACGCCCATCGTCGCGCCGCGCCCGGCATAGGCGCGGAGTCCGTCGCGCAGGCCGAGCAGCTCCTCGCCGCGATGGCGCAGCGAGCAGGCCACCATCCCGAGCGCGGGGGCGAACGTCACGCGCAGGTCGTGCGTCGTGCGAGGCGAGGATGCGGACGCGGTGCCCTTCGAGCAGCCCGCCGGAGATCGAGTGGCGCGTCGCGGTCGCGGTGGGGGTCATGCGCTTCCGTCCACTGGTGGCGCGCCGCGTTACAGCCCGCGCCCGGCCGCGGCGGCCGTTACGGCTCGCGGCGCAGCTCGCGGAACGCGCGCAGCAGCGCCTCCCGCGTCGCCTCGTCGGGCGGAGGCTCGGGCGTCTCGTGGAGCGATCCGACCAGCCTGCGCATGTCCTCGAGGTAGCCCGCGCATCCGTCGCATTCCGCGAGATGTGCGTCCATCCGCACGCGGTCGCGCTCCGGGAGCGTGCCCTCGACGTAGCCCGTGACCAGCTCGACGAACTCGCGGCATACGAGCGGGTCCTCCGCGCGGCGGCGCCGCCAGAAGCGCATCACTGAGTCACCCCCACCAGCGGCGCCAGGGCGCCGCGGACCCGGGTGCGGGCGCGGTGGAGCAGCACCCGCTGGTTTCCGTCGCTGATGTCGAGCAGCTCACAGACCTCGGGGGCGGAGCATCCGACGAGATCGCGGAGCGTGATCACGGCGCGCTGCTCGTCCGAGAGCTCCTCGACGGCTCGCAGCAGCTGCGCGCGCAGCTCGCCGCTGAGCAGGCCGGTCTCCGGGTCGCCGTCGAGTCGCGGAGGCGCGCTCGCCCAGCGGCCGTCGGCCGCGAAGGCCGCCGGATCGACGGTCGGACCATCCTCCGTCTCCAGCGCGGAGAACGGCAGGCTGCGCGCATCGCGCTTCGCGCGGGTCCGCGCCTGGTTGACGAGGATGCTGAAGATCCACGTCCGCAGCGACGAGCGGCCCTCGAAGGCGTGGAGGCCTCGTACGACGCCGAGCCACGTCTCCTGGACCACGTCATCCACCGCCGAGGGCGTGCGGACGAAGGTCCGCGCGACGCGGCGGAGGCCGCCGTCGTACCGGGCCACGAGCATCTCGAACGCCCGCTCGTCACCGGCGCGCAGACCGTCGAGGAGCACTTGGTCGTCGTCCACCGCCTCGTGAAGCTACTGCTCACCCGCCATACAGGCTATGTAACGCCCGGGCGCCACCGGCAACTCATCGCGGTATGACCCTCCATCCGCAGCTCGTGCGCGACGATCGCATGCTCCCCGAGACCCGCTGGGCGGCGCTGATCGTCTTCTTCATCCTGCTCCCGGCGACGGCGATCCTCTGGGTCGCGCCCGACCGGACCGGTGATCTGTGGGCCTGGATGATCCAGCCGGGAGCTCACGCCGATCTTCCTCGGCTCGGGCTACGGCGCGGGCGCGTACTTCTTCTGGCGCACCTTCCGGGCCGAGCGCTGGCATGCGTCATCACCCGGCGTGCTCGGCGCCTCGATCTTCGCCGGGCTGATGCTGATCGCGACGGTCATCCACTGGGACCGCTTCAACCACGGTGACGCGCCGGCTCTGGCGGCGATCGCCTTCTACGCCTGGACCGTCGTCTACATCGTCTCGCCGTTCGCGGTCTTCGCGATCTGGTGGCGCAACCGGGCCACCGACCCGCGCACGCCGGCGCCGGACGACCCGTGCGTACCGCCCGGCGCGCTCCTCGCCGCACGCACCTTCGCGGCGGGCGCGCTTGCGATCGGCGCCCTGTTCTTCGTGGTGCCGGCGATCGCCGTCGACATCTGGCCGTGGCAGCTCACGCCGCTCACCGCGCGCGTAATCGCCAGCCTCACGGTCCAGGTCGGCGTCGGCGCGCTCCTGCTGTCCCGCGACCCGCGCTGGAGCACGTGGCGGCTGATCGTGCACACCTTCCTCGTGGCCAGCGTTCTGCTCCTGATCGGGGCGATCCGCGCCTTCGCGGACTTCGACACGAGCAACCCGCTGACCTGGCTGTATCTCGGCGGCCTGCTCGGCACCGCCGGCGCACTCGCCCTGCTCCAGCTGCGGATGGAGGCGCCGATCGGCGACGAGCACCCGCCGAGCACGCCGGCCCCGGGATCCGGCGCGCGGCACACCGCACCTGTGGGCTAGGTACACGCCATCCTTGGAGGGGAGGCCGTGAGCACCGCCCCCTTCCGAGATACCACCGCCTGGGCGCGCAACCTCGCGGCGCCGCTGCGCGACTTCCTGGCCACCGAGAGCGGCGGTGCGGTGGCGCTCCTGGGCGCGGCGGTCGCGGCGTTGCTGTGGGCGAACTCGCCGTGGCCCGATTCCTACGAGTCCCTCTGGACCACGGAGCTCTCGATCCGCCTCGGCGACGAGGGGATCTCGCTCGAGCTCCGGGAGTGGGTCAACCAGGGTCTGATGACGTTCTTCTTCCTGGTCGTCGGCCTCGAGGCCAAGCGCGAGCTCGACGTCGGGCAGCTGCGCGACCGCCGCCGCGCCGCCGCCCCGCTCGGTGCGGCAGTCGGCGGCATGGGTATCGCCGCTGCTCGTCTATCTCGCGTTCAACGCCGGGGGCGACGGCGCGCACGGCTGGGGCGCGGCGATGTCGACCGACACCGCGTTCGCGCTCGGCGTGCTCGCGCTGGTCGCGCCGGGCGGTACGCGCCTGCGGATCTCGCTGCTCACGGTCGCCGTGTTCGACGACCTGATCGCGCTGCTCGTGATCGCGACCGTGTACACGGACAGCGTCGAGCTCGTGCCGCTGCTGATCGCGGCGGTGCTCTTCGCAGCGCTGCTACCCCTGCGGTACGCGCCGGCGGGCTGGCGCGGTCCGATGGCCGCGGTGATCGGCCTCGCCGTCTGGGGCGCGCTGCTGGACGCGGGGATCGACCCGGTCATCACCGGCCTCGCCGTCGGGTTGGTGCTCACGGCCTACCCGCCCGCCCGCGAGAGCCTCGAGCAGGTCACGCAGCTCGCGCGCGCGTTCCGCGAGCAGCCGTCGCCACAGCTCGCCCGCTCGGCGCAGCTCGGCGTCGCCGCGGCCATCTCGACCAACGAGCGGCTCCAGTACCGCCTGCATCCGTGGACGAGCTTCCTGGTCGTGCCGCTGTTCGCGCTCGCGAACACCGGCATCCGCCTCGACGGGGATCTCCTCGGCGACGCGGTCGGCTCGCCGATCACGCTCGGCATCTTCTTCGGGTACGTCGTCGGCAAGCCGGCCGGCATCCTGCTCGGCGGCCGGCTCGTCGCCCTCGCATGGCCCGGGCGAGTCCCGATCGCGCTCAGCCTGGCCCGCGAGGGTGGGCGGGGCGGTCGTCTGCGGCATCGGCTTCACGATCTCGCTGCTGATCGCCAACATCGCCTTCGAGGGCGCGCAGCTCGAGCAGGCGAAGGTCGGCGTGCTCGCGGCCGCCGTCGCCGCCGCCCTGGGCGCCTGGGTCGTCTTCAGCATCGTCCGTCGCCTCCCTCCCGACGTCCGCGCGCGGCAGCTCGCCCAGACCTCCGCCGATCTCGTCGACCTCGCCGACGAGGTCGACGCGGCCCGCGACCACATCCGCGGCCCGGTCGAGGCGCCCGTCACGCTGGTCGAGTACGGCGACTACGAGTGCCCCTACTGCTCCGTCGCCGAGGTGGCGATCCGGGAGGTGCTCGCCGAGTTCGGGGACGACCTGCGCTACGTGTGGCGGCACCTGCCGCTCAACGACGTCCACCGCAGCGCGCAGACGGCCGCCGAGGCGGCCGAGGCCGCCGCCGCGCAGGGCGCGTTCTGGCCGATGCACGACCTGCTGATCACCGATCCCGACGAGCTCGACCCGGACGACCTCGACGGCTACGCGCAGCAGCTCGGCCTCGACCGCGACCGCTTCTGGGACGACATCCGGCGGCATGTCCACGTCGGCCGGGTCGCCGACGACGTCGCGAGCGCGGACGCGAGCGGCGTCGCCGGCACGCCGACGTTCTTCATCAACGGCCGCCGCCACGAGGGCGCCTACGACGCCTCCGCGCTCACGGACGCGATCGCGGCCGCGCGGCGCCGTGCGGCCGTCACGGCGGCGAGCGCTTGAGCTCGCCGCCGCGTCAGGCTGCGCCGTCCCGCCGATGGCGTCGCGGCTTCAGGCCCAGGCCCAGCACCAGCGCGACTCGGTGCTCTGCTGGTTGTAGTGCGTGAGGTTCGCCGTGACGCTGTCGACCCACCGGCCGGCGGAGTCCTGCCACCAGATGGGCTGGGTGACCTGGAAGTGGTAGCCCGAGGGCAGGTTGGGGAAGACCTCCTGGCCCGACGCGAAGCCGCCACCTTGGACGTAGTACCAGTTCAGGCCGTCCGGCCGGGTCAGGCCGAGCGGCTGGGCGTCGGCGTACCTAAGCGGGCTCGACTTCCAGTACGCCCAGCTCCCGGTCGCGGCGTTCCACCAGTACAGGTCGTGCCGGCTGTAGACCCACTTGGTCCCGATGGCATATGGGTTGGCGACCTGGATGCTCGAGCTTCGCTCCATGCCGAAGAAGTTCATGCCCACGAGGCAGCTGGCACCGAACGTCTGGAAGTGGAGTCCGGCCGCGAGCGAAGCGTGGGCACGGGCGCGAGGCCGGCGCGGGGGCCGAGACCGGCGGCTCGCCATCCGCCCGCCGCGTCGCAGCGACGGCGCGCGACCGGTGCGGTGGAACGCACGCGGCAGGCTCGCCGGGACCGGCGGGCGGGCCGTCTGCTCCCGAGCGCCCGGACCGTGCGCCGACCCGTCCGCCCGGGCGTCGCTGCCCCCGGCGAGCGCCAGCGCGACGGCGGCGGCGGCGGAGGTGAGAAGCAGTCGGCCGCGCGGGGCCGGCCGGAAGCAGATCTGCATGGTGATCTCCCTGCGAACTGGACGTTCGCGGTCAGTGGACGTCACCATCGTCCGGCGCCGCCGCGCCCGCGGGCCAGATGTCCTAGGGATGGTCTGCACCAGCCCTGCCGGGCACGTAGACCACCCTCGGTGCCCCCGGCGCTGGGCTTACCATCGCCGGTGTGCCGACGTGTGCCTCCTGCGGGCTGCCGGTATCCAGCGGCGACGCCGCATGCGCCGGCTGCGGGCGTGCCGCGCCGGCCGATGCGGCCACGGCGCCGATTCCCGCGCGCGACCCAGGTGAGCTCAGCGCGGGCGAGGTGCTCGGCGGCTACGTCCTCGAAAGCGAGATCGGCCGCGGCGGCATGGGCGTCGTGTATCGCGCGCGCGACGACGTCCTCGACCGGACGGTCGCCTTGAAGGTCATCGCGTCACCGCACGCGCCCAGCCCCGCGCAGACCGAGCGCTTCCAGCGTGAGGCCCGCCTCGCGGCGATGATCGAGCACGCGAACGTCGTCCCGATCTACCGCGCCGGCGAGGACCGGGGCCGCCTGTACCTGGCGATGCGCCGCGTCGACGGCACGGATCTGCGCACGCTGTTGCGCGAGCACGGCATAGGACTGCACGCGGCGACCAGTCTCCTCGGACAGGTCGCGGACGCGCTCGACGCCGCACACGCGCGCGGACTCGTGCACCGGGACGTCAAGCCGGCGAACATCCTGGTGGCGGGGGACCCCGGGGATCCCCGCGCGTATCTGACGGACTTCGGCATCGCCAAGGTGATCGGCGGCGGCAGCCTCACCGCTCCGGACCAGGTCGTCGGAACGCTGGACTACATCGCGCCCGAGGTCCTCCGAGGAGAGGAAGCTGACCGGCGCGCCGACGTGTACGCGCTCGGCTGCGTGCTCTTCGAGCTGTTGACCGGCACCGTGCCGTACCCGCGGGACAGCAACCCAGCCCGGATCGCCGCTCATCTCGGCGACCCGGTCCCGCCGCTGCGCGATCGGCTCGACGGGGCCACGCCGGACACGCGCGCGGCGCTCGACGAGGTGATGGGCCGTGCGCTCGCGAAGCGGCCGGAGGAACGCTTCGCGTCGGCCGGGGACCTCGCTCGCGCCGTCGCAGGCGCCGTGAACGCTTCGCCGCGGGCGGCGGGTCGCCACCTTCCCGTGCCGACGACCGCGCTGGTGGGCCGGCGGCTGGAGATCGCGACGGTCGAGGAGCTGCTCCGCCGGCGCGACGTGCGCCTGATGACGCTGACCGGTCCGGGCGGCTCCGGCAAGACCCGGCTGGCGCTGGCGGTCGCCGCGGGCCTTCAGGAGACGTTCCCCGACGGAATCCACTTCGTGGACCTCGCGCCCGTGGTGGATCCGGAGCTCGTCGTCACGACGATCGCCCAGGCGCTCGGCGTCCGTGAGCGCAGCGGCGAGGCGCTCATCGGCACCCTCGGCGAGCACCTGCGCGACACCCGGACGCTCCTGGTGCTCGACAACTTCGAGCATCTGCTCGGCGCCGCGCCCATCGTCGGCGAGCTGCTCGCCGCGACGCAGCTCTCGATCCTGGTGACGAGCCGTACGCCGTTGCGCTTGAGCGCCGAGCACGAGTTCGCCACACCGCCGCTCCGCTTGCCCGACCCGCTCGATCCGGATCTCGAAGCCCTCGCCGGCAACGAGGCCGTAGCGCTGTTCGTCGCGCGAGCGCGCGCGGTCAGACAGGACTTCGGCCTCACGCCGGATACGGCCCGCACGGTGGCCGGCATCTGCGTACGCCTCGACGGTCTCCCGCTCGCGATCGAGCTCGCCGCGGCGAGGGTCAAGCTCCTCTCACCGGACGCGATGCTGGAGCGGCTCGGTGACAGGCTGAAGCTGCTGACCGGCGGCCCGCGCGACCTGCCCTCGCGTCAGCGCACGTTGCGCGGCGCCATCGATTGGAGCTGGAGCCTGCTCGACGGACCGGAGCGGCGCCTGTTCGCCCGGCTCGCGGTCTTCGTCGGCGGCCGGACCGTCGAGGCGGTCGAGGCGGTCTGCGACGCCGAAGGCGATCTCGGCGTCGATCCGCTGGACGGCTTGGCGGCGCTGCTCGATCACAGCCTGATCGCGCGCCGGGAGACCCGCTCGGGACGCACCCGTTTCGTCATGCTCGAGACGATCCAGGCCTACGCGTCCGAGCGGCTCGACGCGTCGGGCGAGGAGGCCGCGCTGCGCGACCGCCACGCCGCGTACTACCTCAACCTCGCCGTCGAGGCCGAGCCGCATCTCCGCAGCCGGGATCAGACCGCGTGGCTCGACCGCCTCGAGGAGGAGCACGACAACCTGCGCGCGGCGCTGAAGTGGCTTGCGCACACGGGCGACAGCGAGCGTCAGCTCCGGCTCGCGGCGGCGCTCGGGCGGTTCTGGGCGCTTCGCGGCCACGTCCGGGAGGGGCGGGCGTTCCTCGAACGGGCGCTTGCGAGCGACCGCGGTTCGGCGACATCGGAGCGCTTGCACGCGCTACGAGGCGCGCACATGATGGTCGCGATGCAGGGCGAGTCCGGCGATGCGCTCGGCTCCCCGGCGGAGATGCTGGAGCTGGCGGAGGCCCTCGGCGATCCGGTCGAGCTCGGGTGGACGCTCAACATGGTCGCCATCCGGGCGCTGCGAACGCGCGACCTCGCCGAGGCGGCTCGGTGGCTCGACCGGGCGATCCGCCTCAGTCGCTCGCGGGCTGCCGACGATCTGCTGAGCGCGGTGCTGGGCAACCGCGCCGAGGTGTGTCTGATGGACTCGGACTTCCAAGGGGCGGAGACCTTCAGGCGCGAGGCGTTGGCGATCAGCGAGGCGATCGGCGAGCCCGCCGCGATCGTGCAGGACCTCTGGTCGCTCACCGTGGCCCTGCTCGGGCAGGACCGGGTCGCGGAAGCGGCAGAGGTCGCGCGCCGCCATGCACTCCTCTGCTTCGACAACGCGCTGCCCGAGGGCATCGCGGCCAGCCTCGGTCTGCTCGCGGCACTCGCCGCACGGCGGGGGGCGTTCGGGCGGGCCGCCGTCCTGCTGAGCGCGAGCGACGCGGCGTGGGCGCCGCTGGGCTACCTGCGGGAGCCCTACGAGCAGGCGATCGTCGACGAGCTGCGCGGCTCGCTGGAGGAGCACCTGCCGGCAGGACAGCTCGCGGTCGCGGCCCGCGAGGCGGCGGCCATGTCCCTCGAGGCCGTCGTCGACTACGCGCTCGATGTCTAGCGATCCGGGGCTGAGGGCCGGTGGAGCTCGCTGGGCGTTACGACCCCGGTGCGAAGCGCTGTCTCGACGAGCCGGAGCCGCTTCTCGTTCTGCGGGAGGTGCTCGACGCCGAAGCGGACGAACAACGCTCGCAGGTGGGTCTTCACCGCCGCGACGGTGAGGAAGAGCTCGTCGGCGATCTGTTGGTTGCGGGCCGGGGAGGCGAACCCGCGGTCGTCGCCGAATGGCCGGCACAGCGCGACGAGCACGCGCCGCTGCGCCTCCGAGACCGCGGCCACCTGCGAACCGTCAGCCGACGTCAGCGTCGAGTCTCCCGGCGCCGGATGCTCCGGCAGCCGGAACACCATCGTCGTGCCTCCCATGGCGAGCTTGTCGCCGTCGCGGAGCCGCCGGCGCCCGACGACGCGCTCGCCGTTGACGAAGGACCCGTTGCGGGACAACCCGTCGTCGATGACCGTCCAGTCGCCGGCCACGCACAGGAGCTCAGCGTGAACCCGCGAGATCTCGCCGTCCCACTCGAGCCGGATCGGGCAGCGCTCACCGCGCCCGATCGCCTGTGGGCCGCCCTCGCCGTCGAGCGGCGCGATCCGCTGCCTGCCGCCGTCGTCGCGCATCAGCAGGAACGGGCGACCCGCTCGCTCGGCCGCGATGCGCTCCTTGAGCTCGCTCGGCGTCGACTCGTGCACGGCGGATCGACCCTATTCGGCTGCGCAGCCCGGCCTCAAGTCGTCAGAGGCGGTGAGACGACCGCGGGCTGCACGGACGGAACAGTGGACGGTTGGGTTCGCGTCTCTAGAGCGTCTCGCGCGGAGGGTCCGGACAAGCGAACGCCATGTGGATCTCGGTGCCCCTCGGGTCGCTGACGATCCTCACGCCGTCGGCGACAGTGGCGATGACGGAGAGGCCGGCGCCCAAGCCGGGGCTGTCGCGTCGCTCGACGAGACCGGGGCCGTCGTCGCCGATGACGATCGCCAGTCGGCCGTCTTCGATGGCGGCGGTGACCTTCAGCTCGCCTGGCGTCTCGGCGTATGCGTGCATGACGGCGTTCGTCGCCGCCTCGGTCACGGCGAGCCGCACATCGGCGATCGCTTCGGCGTCCATTCCGCACTCCGCCGCGATTCCGGACAGCTCCCGGCGCAGCATGCGGACGCCCAGGGGAGTCCCGGGGATCCTGGCCTCGAACGGAATCGCCATCGCTCGCGACATACCCGTCCGTGCCGTTGCTATCCGGACGCACGGCGAATCGCAGACTAGGCTGCGTCGTTCATGGAACCCCAGGGCAAGCAGCGCGTCGCGATGAACGAGGCGACCTTCCGCAAGGTAAACGAGGGCATGGAGGCCGGCCAGGAGCCCTCGGGGCTCATGAGCTACGTGTGCGAGTGCGGGCGGTTGCACTGCACGAGGCTCATCCAGCTCACGCGCGCGGAATACGAGGCCGTTCGCGCGAGTCCGCAGACCTTCGCGATCGTCGACGGCCACGAGATCCTCGAAGCGGAGGCGATCGTGGAGCGACACGACCGGTATCTCGTCGTGGAGAAGAGCGGCGCTCCGGAGGGCGAGATCGTCGAGCACACGGACCCGCGACGGCCGCTCGATTAGGCGGAGACCCGTGGGCGACCGAACGGGTGTTTGGCCGCTGGAACCTGTTGGGTAGGCCTGGGCTGAGGCCGCGCTGGTGCTCCGGCGCGTCCTCTTGTTTTGCCTGGCACGGAGTCGCTCGCCGTATTGCGGGGACGAAGACGGTCAGTTCCCGCAATCTCCGCGATCCCCTTGGAGGGACCCAATGAGCGCCATCCGCACCTCTGCCCGTGAGTCGGGCACCCAGCACAACGGCCGTACGGATCGGAACCCGGTGCGCCGGCTGACGACCGAGACGAAGGCGTCGTTCAAGACGACCGAGTTCTTCGCGTTCCTCGCGATGACGGTCGGCGTCCTGATCGCGGCCGCCGTGGTCGACGAGAACAACGCCGGCGGCATGGGCGCCAACCAGGCGTGGCTGTACGTGACGCTTCTGACCGTCGGCTACATGGTCAGCCGCGGCCTTGCCAAGTCCGGCAGCCGCCAGCCCTACGACGAGGACCGCTCGTAGCCGGCAGTTCGTCGACGCGCCGCCGGCTTCTGGCCGGCGGCGCGCTCGTCTCACCGCGCTACGTCAAGACGATGGCGATCAACGGCTTTACGTTCGAGGCCGACCGAGCCCGGGACACGGTCGTGGTCACGCTTGCCGGCGAACTCGACATGCAGGCCGGGTTCCAGCTGGAACCCGCGCTCGAGCGCCTGACGCGGGACCCATCCACCCGGGCGCTCGTGGTGGACATGAGCGGCGTTGAGTTCATGGACTCGAGCGCGCTCGGCCTCCTACTGGCCCTCCGAGAGCGCCTCCAGGCCGACGACATCCAACTCCTCGTGGCGAATCCGTCGGTTCCGGCTCGCCGCCTGCTCGCGCTGACGGCCGTCGGCGACGTCCTGCCTATGGGCGAGTGGCCGCCCGCCGAACCTTCGGTGTAGCTCGTCCGCGGTGTAGGTGACGGCGAACGGCGATCCGTCGGGTTCGAGGAGCTTGCCGTTCTCGAGTGGCCCGGCGTCGACCGGGTCGAACCCGAGCCGGTCGACGAGGCGCATCACCGCGCGGACCGCCAAGCGGTCGTCGCCGGCGGCGGCGACGGCGACACGATCGGGCGAGCCGCGGGGACGCCCGTGCTCGTCGAGCTCGTGATAGCCGAGCTGGTTGAGGCTCTTCACCACCCGGGAGGCCGGGAAGTGCCGCTGAACGACGGTGCTGGTGCCGCCAGGGGCGGTGGACAGCTCGGGGTCGTCGCCGTCGACGGGTTCCCAGTAGTTCATCGCGTCGACGAGGATCCTGCCGTCGAAGAGGTCGCGCGGGAGCTCGCGGAACCGGTGCGCCGGGACGGCGAGGACGATGATGTCCGCGTGGCGGGCGACCTCGCCGGTCGTCACCGCGTTCGCGCCGGGCGCGAGGACCGCGACCGTCAGCGCGATGTCCTCGGCTGGCCCCGAGCCCGACATCGCGACGTCGTAGCCGGCCGCGACCGCCGCGCGCGCGACGGTCGTGGCGAACTTGCCGGCGCCGACGATGCCGAGGCGGAGCTCGCCGAGCGGCATCGTCAGCTCCCCGCCGCCGAGAGTGCTCGGCGCTCCGTCGCGGCCTCCAACAGCTCGCGCACGCGCGGGATGACCTCGCGGCCGAACAGCTCGATCGTGGCCATGCGCTGCTCGTGCGGCACCTGCCCGACGGCGTAGAGCAGGTCGAAGCGGCTGAGGCTGAGCGTCTGGATCACGTCGGCGATCCGCTTCGCGACGGTCTCCGGTGACCCGACGTACATCGCGCCGTGGTCCACCTCGGCGTCGAACTGCGCGCGCGTCGGCGGCCGCCAGCCGCGCTCTCGCGCCGCCCACTCGAACTGGGCCTTCCAGTACGGCCACTGGATCGCGATCGCCTCCTCGTCGGTCGGCGCGACGAACCCCAGCGAATGCAGCCCGATCGGCAGCTGCGGCTCCCCGTACTCCTCGAGCGCGCGCTGGTAGAGCTCGACGTACGGCGCAAAGCGCGCGGCCTTGCCGCCGATGATCGCGAGCATCAGCGGCAGGCCGTAGCGCGCCGCGCGCACCACCGACCGCGGGCTGCCTCCGACCCCGACCCACGTCGGGATGTGGCCCTCGGGGATCGGCGGGGTGACGATCTGGTCGCTGCAGCGCCGAGCGGAACTCGCCCGACCAGGTGACGGGTTGCTCGCGCAGCAGCCGCGTCAGCAGATCGAGCTTCTCGTCGAACAGCTGCTCGTAGTCGGCCAGGTCATAGCCGAAGAGCGGGAACGAGTCCGTCAGCGAGCCGCGGCCGACGATCAGCTGCGCCCGGCCGTTGGACACCGCGTCGAGCGTGGCGAAGTGGTTGTACAGCCGCACCGGGTCCTGGGTGCTCAGCACGGTCACGGAGGTCCCGAGCCGGATCCGCTCGGTCCGGCCGGCGATCGCGGCGAGGATCACGTGCCCCGCGGAGTCAAGGAACTCCGGCCGGTAGTGCTCGCCGATGTTGAACGAGTCGATGCCGACGGCTTCGGCGAGCACCGCCTCCTCGACGGTGTTGCGGATGACCTGATCGCCGGCGACGGGACGCCCGGACTCGTCGACCGTCACCGGTACGAACGTGTCGAGCCCGAACTCGAAGTTCTCCATCTCATTGCTCCTCTCAGATTCGTGGTGAACTACCATGATGGTAGAATACCACTATGGAGAATGGACAGGTCCCGACGACAACGCTCCTGGCGGCGCTGGGCCGCGAGGCGACCGGCCGCGTCCGCCGCGCGATGCGCCCGCTCGGCATCGGTGCTCAGCAGTTCCTGCTGCTCGAGCAGCTCAAGCTGCTCGGCCAGGCCAGCCAGGCTGCGCTCGCCGAGGCGCTCGCGCTCGACCCGAGCAACCTCGCGACGGTCACCGCGGACCTCGTCGACCGTGGGCTCGTCGAGCGCAGCCGCGACGACGCCGACCGGCGCCGCTACGTCCTGCGGGCTCAGCCGCGCCGGCGAGCAGCTGCTGCGCCGCACCGAGGGCGCGATGGCAGCCGCGGAGGACGACCTGCTCACCCCGCTCGACGACAGCGAGCGCGAGCAGCTGTACGCCCTTCTGCGCAGGCTCGCCGACGGCGTCGAGCTCTGCCCCCCGGCCGGCGACGCCTGCTAGCGCGGTGCCTTCTCTCGCGCCTCGCGCAGGCTGAGCCCGTTCGCGCCTCTGCGGTAGTCCGGGTCGCGAAGGAGCGCGCGACCGTCGGGTAGGCGCGTGCGTCGATACTCGAGAGCAGGCGCCGCGGCGACCATGTGGGGCCCACCCCGTGCTGATCCGGCGGTCACCGTGCTCCCGCCGGCTGGAACAGCTCGATCGGGTTGCCGGCGGGGTCGTCGAGCAGGATCTGCCGGCCGCCGGGCCCGGTGACGATGTCGTTGCGGAACGTCAGGCCGGCGGCCCGCAGCCGCTCGACCTCCGCCGCGATGTCCTCCACGATGAGGTGGATGCGGTTCCAGCCTCCGGGCTCGGGCGTCCGGCCGTCGGGCATCGGTCGCCCGGCAGAGCTCGCCGGGCCGCTGAGCAGCAGGCGCAGGTTGCCGCGCACGACGTCGGCGAACGCGGGCGCGGCGCTCGAGCGCAGCGTGAAGCCGAAGTGGGTGGTGTAGAAGGCGACGGCGCTCTCGACGTCGTCGACCATGTAGCGGACGTTCACGAGCTCGTCAGGCACGTGCGGTCACCTCCTGTTCGATCGCTTCGACGAGGAAGCCGATGCGGGTGTGAAGCTCGCGCGCGGTGCGCTCGAACGCCTCGCTCCCCGGCTCGCGCGCGGGGTCGGGGATGCTCCAGTGGATCAGGTCGGGGCCGCCGGGGAACTCGGGGCAGACCTCGCGGACGCGATCGCACAGGCTGATCACGTAGTCGAAGCGCTGGCCGGCGAGCTCGTCGAGGTGCTTCGAACGGCGCCCCGAGATGTCGATGCCGCGCTCGCGCATCACGCGTACCGCGTGGGGGCTCACGGGCTTGGGATGGCTGCCTGCGCTGGCCGCGCTCACCGCGCCGCCGGACAGCTGCTCGGCGAGCGCCTCGGCCATCTGCGAGCGCGCGCTGTTGCCCGTGCACAGGAACAGCACGCGTGCGAGCGTGCGGCGGCGCCGCTCGCACGGCCGACGGGCTCGGCGTCGGCGTCGGCGCCAGGCCGGGGTGCAGCGACACGCCGGCGCCCGACAGCAGCTCCCCGCAGCGCGCGAGATCGAGGACGTAGTAGGTGTCGCGGCCGTCGGCGGCGCTGCGACGCGTCGAGACGACGCCGCCGTCGCGGAGCTGGCGCAGGTGGTACGAGACCAGGCTCTGGCGCCTGCCCGCCAGCGCGCACAGCTCACCCACCCGCCGGTCGCTGCGCGCCAGCTCGCTCATCAGCCGCCACCGCAACGGGTGCCCCGCCAGCCGCAGGAACCGCGGCGGTGAAGCCGCGCCGTATCGCGCCGTGGCCGTCACGCGGACGAACGATACATCAAGTTGGTTTGATACGTATCTAGCTGAACGCCTCGGCGACGAGCACGGCCGTACCGAACGCGAAGGCGGCCAGCGCGAGCGCGCCGACGAGCTTTGGATCGGGGCCGCCGTGGATGCCGGTGGCGTGGACGGCGGCGTGGCCCTTGCCGCGCCGGATCAGCCAGCGGTTGACGGGCCAGGCGACGAGGCCGGCGATGGCGAGCGCGAACGAGAGCGAGCCCCAGAAGAGGAGGTCCCCGAGGCCGGCCTCCAGGGCGCCGGAGACGAGCAGCATGATCGCGTTGTCGACGACCTCCATGACGCGCGATGCTGATCGTGTCGGAGGCGAGCGCGATCGGGATGACGCTGCCGAGCGCGAGGCCGGCGCGGAGCAGCGGGAGGCTGGTGAGCGTGTAGCCGAAGACGAAGGCGAGCGCGACGGCCAGTGCGACGGTGCCCCAGTCGGAGAACCCGAGCGCGGTGCCGACGATCATGCCCAGCACCTCGCCGATCGCGCAGCCGGTGAGGCAGTGCAGCGTCGCGCTCAGCGCGACGAGGTTGAGCTCGCGCCCACCGGCGGGCATCTCGTGATGGGAGTGCATGCCGGGCGTCCCCACCGTCAGGTCGCCCTCGAGGTCAGGCGCGAGCCCGCCGCGCGCCGCTCGCCGGGAGCCCGCAGGCGAGCAGCGCTCCGAGCGCGGCGACGCCGCCCACGGCCCAGAGGGCGGAGTCGGGGCCGGCCGAGTCGGCGAGCGGGCCGAGCGCGGCGGCGACGAGCCCGCCCGCGCCGATCGCGACGCCGAGCGTGCTGCCGGCGGCGAGCGTCGGCCGCGAGCCGAGCAGGTCCTGGCCGAGGACGACGATCGGGCTGTAGCCGGCCACGACCGTGAACCCGAGCAGCCCCGCGGCGGTGACGGCGAGCGCCGCCGACGGCGAGGCCAGCGTGGCGGCGAGCGCGGGCACGGAGGCGACGAGCGAGCCGATGATGACCGGCCGGGTGCCGATGCGATCCGCGAGGCGCCCGCCGGTGAGGTTGCCGGCCGCGCCCGCGACGAGGAACACGGTCAGCGCGGCGTTGCCGGTCGCCGCCGAGGCGTCGAAGCGCGTCACGAGCGCGGCGGCGAGGAGCGCCTGCGGGCCGAAGTACGCGCCCGCCCGCAGGCAGGCGACCGCCGTGAGCAGGAGGAACGCGCCGGGCCGGTCGCCGCCGGTATCGCCGACGGCCGACGTGCTCGTCTCCTCGCCCGCCGGCAGGCGAAGGAGGGCGGCCGCCACGAGCAGCGTCGGGACGAGCAGGACGGCCGTGCCGCTGGGCCCGGCGAGCAGCACGGCCGGCGTGACCAGCACGGGGCCGAGGGCCCATCCGGCGCTCCCGCCGACGGCGAACAGGCTCAAGCCGGTGCCCGCGCGGGCGCCCGCCGCCACCGTCGCGCGGCGCGCGCCCTCCGGATGGAACAGCGCCACCCCCAGCCCCGATGCGGCGGTCGCCGCCGCCATCGCCCAGAAGCTCCCCGCCGCGCCGAGCGCCGCGATGCCCGCGCCGCCGAGCGCGACGCCGGCGGGCGCGGACCAGCCACTGGAGCGACGGTCCGACCACAGGCCGGCGAGCGGCTGCACGAACGACGACGTGATGCTCATCGCCAGCACGAGCGCGCCGGTCTGCGCGTACGACAGCCCGCGCTCGGCGATGAGGAACGGCACGAGCGCGGGAACGGCGCCCTGGCAGGCGTCGGCGCACGCGTGGCCCGCCGCGAGCGTCGCGAGCGCGCGCCGGTCGGCGCTCACGTCACGCCGCCCGACCGGAGGAGATCGTCGTCCAAGTGCACGTACCGCAGGGTTACACGGCTGTACCCCGTCGGCGTCCGCCACTGACGGCCGCGGCGCCGAGCAGGAGCAGCAGCGCGCCGCTCGGGACGACGAGCACGACCATCGCCTCGCCGACGCCGAGCGCCGGCGTGCCCGCCAGGGTGCCCATGGCGAGCGGCGTGAGCAGACCCGCCAGCCGGTTGCCGGCGAACATCGCGGTGAAGGCCGGGCCGGGGGTGCGCCCGGCCGCCTCGGTCAGCAGCGGGGAGACGACCGAGATGCCGAGGCCCGCGAGCAGGAAGCCGGCGGTCACCAGCGCGGGGGCGGGCACCGACGCGGCGAGCACAAGGCCGGCCACGGACACGAGCACCGCGCCGCGCAGCAGCCGCGTCGCGCCCGAGGCGTGCCGTCGCGCGGTCGCCGGCGAGCCGGCCGGCCGTCATGCCGACGGTGAAGGCCACGAACGCGAGCGCGGCCCGCGACTGGGTGTCGCCGAGGTCGTCGGTGACGCGGAACGTGGCCCACTCGCCCGGGACGATGTCCAGCGGGACCGCCAGCGCGCTGGCGAGGCCGAGCACGGCGACGACGACCCAGGGCCGGCGCGGCCCCGCCGCGGCAGCCTCGCGCCGCTCGGAGGGCGGCTCGTCGCTCGGGAGCAGCCCGGGGCTGACGAACACGAGGGCGACGGCGAGCGCGACCGCGAGCAGGAGCAGGTGGACCGACACGTCGAAGCCCGCGGCCACGATCGCCGAGGCGACCAGCGCGCCGCCGACCGTCCCGAGGCTGTAGAGGCCCGACAGCCGGCTCATGGCGGGGTAGTGCCGCGCGCGAGCTGAACGTCGCGGACTGCATCGCCACGGCGACGTCGACGAGCGCGTTCGTGACCATCATCGCCACGATCGCCGCCACCAGCATCGCGGGCGAGCTCGAGCTGCCGAGGATCGGCAGCGTCAGCACGTACGCGACGCTGCTGACCAGCATCACCCGCTTGCTGCCCCAGCGGCGGATCACGGCCGCGCTCGGGAGCATCGCCGCCAGGCCCGCGAGGTTGCCGATCGTCATGACGGCGCCCATGGCGGCGATCGAGAGGCCGGCCTCGTCGCGGATGTCCGGCAGCCGCGCGACGTACGTCGAGTACACGAACGCGTTGACGACGCACTGGAGCCCGAGCGACACGAACGTGCGCCGGTCGGACGGCCAAGCTGCTCGGGAGGCGCGTCACGACGGGGGAGGCGCCGAGCTGTCGCGGACGACCAGCTCGGTCGGCAGGAGGGTGTGGGTCGGCAGCGCGCGCGCGCCCGGCGTCCATCGCCTCGAACAGCGCCCGCGCGGCGGCGCGGCCCTTCGCGTCGAGGTCCTGGCGGACCGAGGTCAGCGCCGGGCGGCCGGCGGCGGCGAGCGGGTCGTCGTCGAACCCGACCACGGTGAGGTCGCGCGGGACCGCCAGCCCGCGGGCGGCCGCGGCCTCGATGACGCCGCGGGCGATCAGGTCGCTGAAGCAGAGGATCGCCGTGGGCGGACGCGGGCCCGCGAGCAGCCGCTCGCCCAGGCGCATCGCGTCGCCGTGGTCGAGCTCCCACGGCAGGCCGATCACGCGGTGGGGGAGACCCGCCTGCTCGAGCGGCCCGGCCCAGCCGCGCAGGCGCGCCCGCAGCTTCCCCTCCACGAGGATGGACGGGTCGAGGCCGGCGACGCCCTCCGGCGCGTCGAGCCACGGCACGACGATCGCGACCTCGCGATGGCCGAGCTCGACCACGTGCCGCGAGGCCTGCGCGGCGCCGTCCTCGTCCTCGATGTTGACCGAGCTGATCCCCGGCCGCGCGGGCTGGTCGACGAGCACCATCGGCAGCCGCCGCTTCATCAGCGTGCGGCTCGTCTCGTCGTCGGCCAGGCACGAGTAGACGACGAGCCCGTCCATCGCGATGTCGGTCGCCGGCACCAGGCCGTCCGCCTGATGGCCGGACAGCAGGGCGAGCGACAGCGAGCGCGGGGTCAGCGCGCGCGCGATCGCGCTGACGAAGCGCAGCGCCACGAGGTTCTCGAACGCCTCGTCCGGGGCGCTGGTCAGCAGCACCCCGACGAGCCCGGTGCGGCGTCTTGCCAGCGCCCGCCCGGCGGCGTCGGGCCCGGCGTAGCCCAGCTCCTCCGCCACCTGGAAGATCCGCTCGCGGAGCTCGGCCGACACGTGCCGCGGACGCGAGTACGCGTTCGACACGGTCATCTTCCCGACGCCGACGGTGTCGGCGATGGTCTGCATGGTCACGCGCCCCGCCATGCGTCTTGTATACCGGTATACAAGACGCCGTAAACCTCCGATGTCGCCGCGCTGACCGGCCCCGGCTCAGCCGTTCGCCGCCGCCACGCCGGCCGGCGCGAGCAGCGCCGCGACCTGCGCCGGGTCGTCCCACATCGGGAGATGGCCGCAGTCGCGCAGGACGACCGAGCGCACGGACGGCGGGAGGCGCCGCGGGCGCCCGACCATCCCGTCGTGCTCCGGCCAGCCGAGCGTGACGGGGACGCGGATCCGGTCCAGCCCCTCGAAGCGGCTGCCGCGCATCGCGGCGTTGACCGCGGTGAACCCGGGTGCGCGGGCGTAGGCCCGGATCAGGTCGCGGGCCGCCCGCGCCGGGACGCGCTCGGGGTGGGCGACGAAGCCCTGGAGCACCGCGTGCCGCAGCCGCGGGACGCGGACGAGCGCCCCGCCGAGCGGCGAAGCCAGCCGCGCCAGCGAGCGCGCGAGGCCGCGCCGCGGCGCCAGCGGCCTCGGCCACAACCCCGCGGGAGCGATGGCGACGACGCTGCGCGCGCGCCCGGCCAGCCCCAGCTCGAGGGCGACCCAGCCGCCGAGCGAGTTGCCCGCGACGTCGTACTCCTCGACACCGATGCGAGCGAGGCCCTCGTCGACCGCGCGGGCGAGCGCGGCGGGGGAGGCATCGCCCTCCAGCGGCGGGGAGCCGCCGAAGCCCGGCAGGTCGACGGCGATCACCTCGCGCTCGCGCGCGAGCAGCGGGACGACCGGCGCCCACACGCGGCGGTCGGCGCCGAGCGGGTGCAGGAGCACGAGCGCGGGGCCGCTGCCCGTCACGTCCACCGCGAGCCTGCGATCGGCGCTCACCCGGCGGCCACCGCGCGCAGCGGCTGCGTCCCGAGCGAGGCCGGCCGCCAACGCGGCTTGGCCAGCAGCGCCTGGACGAGCCCGATCCGGTGCTCGGCGAAGCCGGCCTCGCAGTAGCAGAGGTACAGCCGCCACAGGCGCCGGAAGCGCTCGTCGTAGCCGCGCTCGTCGAGCTCGGCGGCGGCCGCCTCCATGTTCTCGCGCCAGCGCAGCAGCGTCTCGGCGTAGTGCGGCGTGAGGTCCTCGAGGTGGACGGTGCGCATGTCGGTCCGCCGCGGCCACGCCGTCGGCGATCACCTGCTGCGACGGCAGGCAGCCGTTGGGGAAGATCATCGTCCGGATGAAGCTGCGCGAGTGGCGCTCGATCCGGTACGCGCGCTCGTCGATCGTGATCGCCTGGAGCAGCATCGCGCCGTCGGGCGCCAGCAGGTCGGAGCAGCGCTCGAAGAACGTGCCGAAGTCCTTCCAGCCGACGGCCTCGATCATCTCCACGGACACCAGCTTGTCGTACCGGCCGCGCAGCGAGCGGTAGTCCTCCAGGAGCACGGTCACGCGGTCCTCGAGCCCGGCGTCGCGGACCCGGGCGAGCGCCGTCGCGTGCTGGTCGCGGGAGATCGTCGTGGTGGTGACGCGGCAGCCGCGGGTGCGCGCCGCGTGCACGGCGAGCCCGCCCCAGCCGGTGCCGATCTCGAGCAGGTGGTCCGCCGGCCCGAGGTCCAGCTTCTCGCAGATGAGGTCGAGCTTGGCCACCGACGCCTGCTCGAGCGTCATGCGCGGCTCGTCGAACAGCGCGCACGAGTACATCATCGTGGGGTCGAGCATCCGCTCGAACAGGTCGTCGCCGAGGTCGTAGTGCGCGGCGATGTCGCGGCGGCTGCGCGCCGGCGTGTTGCGCACGAACGCCGCGCGCGCACGGAGGTAGGGCTCGCGCACGGGGGCCAGGCGGCGGCGGGCGGCGTCCAGCCGCACGACGTTGCGCGCGGCGACGCGGAGCACCGCCGTCGGGTCCGGCGACTCCCACAGGCCCTCCGCGTACGCCTCCGCCATCCCGCGGCCGCCGCGCAGCAGCAGCGGCCACAGCGCAGGGGAGCGCACCTCGACGACGCCGGCCGGCGCGCCGGTCCCGAACACGTGACGGCGCCCGTCCTCGATCAGCGTCAGCTGCCCGTCGCGGATGCGCTCGAGGAGCCCGAAGACGATGCGGCGCGCGACCGCCCGCCTCATCGCACCGGCTCCGGACGCCGGTGCACGGGCACGCCCTTGAGCTTGAGCAGCAGGGCGTGGGCAGTAGATCAGCGCCAGCACGCGCAGCGTCGCGGCCGGATAGCGCGCGGTGGAGCGCGCCAGCGTCCGCCGGGTGAGCGGGACGCGCTCGAGGTTCAGCGTCGCGTCGAACACGCGCTCGGCGCCCTCGCGGCTCTCGATGTGGATCGAGAGCGTGCGCTCCGGCTCGCTCGCGTGCCACACGTAGCGCTGATCGAGGCCCATGAACGGCGAGACGTGCATCGCCTTGTCCATGGCGCCGGCGAGCACCCGCGGCGTGTCGCCGCGGCGGAGCACGTACGCGTGGCGCTCGCGCCACGGCGTGCTCGTCACCTCGGCGACGACCGCGCCGAGCCGCTCGTCGCGGTCGTAGAGGTAGAAGAACGAGACCGGGTTGAAGTGGCGGCCGAACGTGCGCAGGTGCGTGAGCAGGCGCACCGGGCCGTCCGGCGCGGCGCCGGTCTCCGCGGCGACGATCTCGCGCACGGCGTCGGCGAGCGGGCGCGCGGGATCGCCGAGGTGGTCCGAGCGGCGGAAGCGCGCGAGCCCGGGGCGCGGCGAGACGAGCCGGCCGCCGAGCAGCGTGGGGAGCTCGTCGAGGTCGAGGTAGGCCATGCTGACCCGATGCCGGAACGCGTGCTCGCGGACCGCGAAGCGGCGGTGCCGCACGGTGCCCTCGTAGAGCGCGCTGGCGGTCACGCCGGCACCGCCTCGCGCTCGAGCGCGGCGACCGCGCGGTACGCGCTGGCGACGCCGTCCTCGTGGAATCCCCAGCCCCAGTACGCGCCGCAGTAGTGCGTCCGGTCGCGCCCGCTGATCTCGGCGTGGCGCCGCTGCGCCGCGGCCCCGGCGGCCGTGTAGACCGGGTGCTCGTAGGCGATCGCGCGGATGACGTGAGCCGGGTCGATCGCCTCGGTGCGGTTGAGCGTCACGCAGTACTCGCGGTCCGCGCGCAGCGACTGGAGGCGGTTCATGTGGTAGGTGACCGTGGCCGGGCCCGCCTGCCGCGCGTCCAGGTGGTAGTTCCAGCTCGCCCACGCGCGCCGGCGCCGCGGGAGCAGGCTGCGGTCCGTGTGCAGCACCGCCTCGTTGCGCTGGTACGGGAAGGCGCCGAGGATCTCGCGCTCGGCGGGCGCGGGGTCGGCCAGCAGCGCCAGCGAGCGGTCCGCGTGCGTCGCCAGCACGACCTCGTCGAAGGACTCCGGCTCGCTCCCGGCGGCCGTGACCTCGACGCGGTCCTCGAAGCGCTCGACCGACCGCACGGGCGTCGCGAGGCGCAGACGGTCGCGGAACGGCGCCACGAGCGCCTCGACGTAGCGCCGCGAGCCGCCGCGGATCGTCGCGCCACGCTCGGCCGGCCGGTCAGCCCGAGCATCCCGTGGTTGTCGAAGAACTCGACGAGGAAGCGCGCCGGGAAGGTCCACATCTGCGCGGGGTCGGCCGACCAGACGGCAGCCGCCTGGGGCACGATCACGCGCTCGACGAACAGCTCGGACACGTCCAGGCCGGCGAGCCACTCGCGCAGGCTGGGGCTCGCGGTGGACTCGAGCAGCTCCCGCGCCGCCTGCTGGAAGCGCGGGACGTCGGCGACCATCCGCAGGAACGACGGCGACGCGAGGTGCGCCCGCCGCGCGAACAGCCCGTTCGGCGAGGTGCTCGCGTACTCGAAGTCCGCGCCGTCGCTGACGCCGAACGACATGTCGGACGGCTGCGAGGCGACGCCGAGCTCATCCAGCAGGCGCGCGAAGCGCGGGTAGTTGCGGTCGTTGAAGACGATGAAGCCGGTGTCGACGTCGTACGGCCCGCTCGGGGTCTCGACGGTGACGGTGTTCGCGTGGCCGCCCGCGTACGCGGCCGCCTCGAAGACGGTGATGTCGTGCTCGCGGTGCAGCAGGTGCGCGGCCACGAGGCCGGACACGCCGGCGCCGACGATCGCGACCCTCATTTGATCCAGGAGTGGTCGGGCATCGAACAACGATTCGAGTGACGACGCCCCTTCGGATCAGTCGGCCGTGAGCGACCTCGCCGTCGTGATGCTCGTGTCCGCGCTCGCGCTGGTCGCGTTCGTCGTGCTCGCCTGGGCGCTGAGCCTCCGGCTGCGCGACGCCTCGATCGTCGACGTCGCGTGGGGCCTCGCGTTCGTCCTGGTCGCGTGGATCGCCTACGCGCTCGGCGGCGGAAATGGCGCGCGCCCGCTGCTCGTGGCCGTCCTCGCGACGCTCTGGGGCCTGCGGCTGGCGCGGCTACATCGGCGCGCGCAAGCGGCGGCACCCGGGCGAGGACCCGCGCTACGCGGAGTGGCGGGCGAAGCGGCCGGACAGCTTCTGGATCTGGAGCCTGTTCACCGTCTTCCTCTTCCAGGGCGCGCTGGCGTGGGTCGTGTCGCTTCCGCTGATGGCCGCCGGCGCGAGCGACGGGTCGCTCGGCCCGCTCGACGTCGCCGGAGTGGCGCTGTGGGCGGCGGGCCTCGGCTTCGAGGCCGTCGGCGACGCGCAGATGTCGCGCTTCAAGTCCGACCCAGCGAACCGCGGCACGGTGATGGACCGCGGGCTGTGGCGCTACACGCGCCACCCCAACTACTTCGGCGACTTCCTGGTCTGGTGGGGCTTCTTCGCGCTGGCGCTGTCCGCCGGCGCGTGGTGGGCGGTCGCCGGGCCGCTGGTGATGACGCTGCTGCTGACGCGCGTGTCGGGCAAGGACCACCTCGAGCGCTCGCTGTCCAGGCGCGACGGCTACGCCGAGTACATGCGCCGCACGAGCGGGTTCGTCCCGCTGCCGCCGCGCTCGGGCTGACACGGGAGATATATGCTCGGGGCATGCATCGCCCCGACCTGCATGAGGCGAACGTGCTGGGCGCGGCGGTGGACGTGCTCGCCCGCGAGCTCGACGCGGTGACCGTTGAGCGGGCGTGGGGGCCCGGCGGCCGCGGCGCCGCGCTGACCGCGCTGGCCGCGTTCGCGTCGGGCAGCCCGATCGACCGGCTGGCCTGGAGCCTCGGGCTCAGCCACTCGCGGGTCGTGCGGGTGGTGGACCAGCTCGAGGCCGACGGGCTCGTCACCCGCACCCGCGGCACGGCCGACCGGCGGGCCGTGCTCGTCACGCTGACCGACTCCGGGCGGAGGGTCGCGCGCGAGATCACGGCCGCCCGGCTCGCGCTCCTCCAGGACGAGGTCGAGGCGCTGGACGCCGCCGACCGTGACGCGCTCGCCCGCATCTGCGGCTCGATCCTGGCGCGCAGGATCGACGCCGCGCGCGCCGCGGAGCGCACGTGTCGCCTGTGCGATCCGGACGCCTGCGGCCACCCCGGCGCGTGTCCGGTCACACGCGCCGCCGACGTCCACCGCGCCGCTGGGTCGTGAGCCGGGCGCCGGTCGCGGCCGCCCTGTTCGCGCTGGCCGCGCTGGCCCCGCTCGCCCTCAGCCCGGGAGGCGAGGTCCTCCACAACATGGTGCTGGCCGCGGCCTACGCGGTGATGGCGCTCGGGCTGAACGTCATCGTCGGCTTCGCCGGCCTGCTCGACCTCGGCTACGTCGCGTTCTTCGCCATCGGCGCGTACACCGCGGCGTACCTGGCCTCGGGGTTCTGGCTGAACGCGGGCGACGGCGACGGCGTGGCGATCCTCGTGGGTGGACCCGCGGCCGAGCTCCCCGGGATCCACGTCAACTACCTGCTCGTGCTCGCCGCCGCCGCGGCGGCGGCGATGCTCGCGGGCACGCTGATCGGCGTGCCGACGCTGCGCCTGCGCGGCGACTACATCGCCATCGTCACGCTGGCCTTCGGCGAGATCATCGGCCAGGTCGTCGCCAACGGACGCGACATCGAGCTGTTCGGCGGCACCCTGACCCCCGGGCCGATCGGCATCGGGCCGATCGACAAGATCGACCTGCCGCTGCTGGACCCGTTCGGCGCGCTCGACCTCCGGCCCTGGTACTGGTTCGCGCTGGCGCTCGTCGCCGCCGTCGCGGTCGCCAACGTCCGGCTGCGCGACTCGCGGATCGGACGCGCGTGGATCGCGCTGCGCGACGACGAGGGCGCGGCCGCCGCGGCCGGCGTCCCGGTCGCCCGGACGAAGCTGGTCGCCTACGCCACCGGCGCCGCGTTCGGCGGCGCGTCGGGCGCCTTCCTGGCGTCGTATCTCACCGTCGTCAACGCCAGCCAGTTCCGGTTCTCGTTCTCGATCTTCGTCATCTCGATGGTCGTGATCGGCGGCCTCGGCTCGGTCCCGGGCGTGGTGGCCGGAGCGATCCTGCTGTCCGTCACCAACAACTACCTCCTACCGGACGTCTTCCACGCGGTGCCGGGCGAGCTGGGCCTCGACTTCGACCTCTCGGCGATCGCCTCCGGGATCTACGGCGCGATCGTCGTGCTCGTGATGCTGCTCCGCCCGGACGGGATGGCCGTCAGCGCCCGAGGGGGAACTCGGCGGTGACGACGGTGCCGGCGCCCTCGGGACTCGAGATCCGGAGCGTCCCGTCGAGCGCGCCGACGCGGTCCGCAAGGCCGCGCAAGCCGGAGCCGGCGGACTCGTCGGCTCCGCCGACGCCGTCGTCGGCGATCTCGATCGCGACGCGATCGCCTCGGCGCGACATGCGCACGGTCGCGCGCGTCGCCCGCGCGTACTTGGCGACGTTGGCGAGCGCCTCGCTGGCGACGAAGTACGCGGCGAGCTCGACCTGCTCGGGCAAGCCTTCCTCGCACTCGTAAGCCAGCGTCGTCGGGACGGGCGAGCGGGACGCGAGCGAGTCCAGGGCAGCGCTCAACCCGTGGTCGAGCACCGCGGGATGGATCCCGCGCGCGAGCTCGCGCAGCTCCTCGAGCGAGTGCGAGACCTGCTCGCCCGCGGCCGTGACCAGCTCCTCGGCCAGCTCGGGATCCTCGTGGAGGCGGTGCTTGATCATGCCCAGCTGCATGCCCAGGGCGACGAGCCGCTGCTGCGCGCCGTCGTGGAGGTTGCGCTCGAGCCGGCGCCGCTCGGCATCCCCGGCCGCGACGATCCGCTCCCGCGACGCCCGCAGCTCGGCGAGGCTCGCCGCCGACTCGGCGTGGAGCCGCTCGTTGTCGAGCGCGATCGCCGCGCCCGCGGCGACCGCCTGCACCATCTCCGGGTCGTCGTCGAGCGACGCGTCGTAGACCAGCGCTCCGAGCTCGCGGCCGTCGCGGACCGCCGGCGCGACCGCTCTGCCGGAGCCCGGAGCCGGGCAGCGCGACCGGCTCGCCATGGACGTCGACGTAGCGATACGCCTCGGGCTGGTGGTACGCCAGCACGAGCCCGGGATCGCCGAGGCTCCTGGCGAGCCCGGCCTGGAGGCGCTCGCCGCGCAGGCCGCCCAGCTCGCGGAACAGCTCCGCCAGCCCGCCACGCGCCAGCCGCGAGCGCAGCAGCCCGGCCAGGAACGCCGCGGGCACGGTGAGCAGCGCGGCGTTGGTCACCCAGCCGAGCCACGCGGGGATCGTGTTCCACACCAGCTGGCTGAAGAGCATCGCCGAGAACATCAGGGCGGACAGGCAGCCGGCCACGCTCGGCAGGAGCGCGCGGCGGCGCGGCGGCGAGGCCTCGCGCCAGCGCGCGGCGATGACGGCGACGGCGCCGAGCGACGCCGCGATGCAGAGGATGTACTGCACGTCGCCGATCGTGTCCGCCACCGACATGTCCCCGTGGACGACGAGCAGGTTGCCCGGGTAGTCGGCGAAGAGCATCCGGGCGAACTGGAGGATGAACAGCGCGACGAAGATCGTGCCGACGATCGCCCGGTCCACCCGGGACTCGAGCCGGCCGCCGGTGACGAAGCTGAGGATCAGCGCCGCGAAGGCGACCGTCCACACCGACGCGAACAGGGTCCCGAGCGTGAGCGCGAGGGCCGCGTCGATCTGGCTGGTCAGCGGATAGACGAAGACGCCGAAGCCGGCGGCGGTCATCAGCCGGCCGACGTCGCTGTCCGGCCGCCGGCGCCAGGCGATCAGGCCGCAGACGGCGAACGAGATCCCCGCGAGCCGGAAGACCACCTCGGCGCCCGTGATCCACGGCTGGGTGTCGTAGACGGCCGGGTAGAGCGCGCCGGCAGCCGGCCGCGAGCGCCGCGGTCCACAGCCCGGCCCAGAACCACGCGCCGTGCGTCTGCGCCGCCAGGCGCCGCAGGACCCTCGCGCCGCTGCCGGCACGCGGTCTTCCGGCGAGCTCGCTCGCGACCTCTCCCCATGGGGTCAGGCGGATCATCAGGGGCTCCTCGGCGACTCTAACGCCTGCCCGCGGCCCAGTTCAGCGGCCGGGCGCGATCAGCCCGGTCTCGTAGGCGTAGATGACCGCCTGCACGCGGTCACGCAGCTCGAGCTTGCCGAGGACGTTCGACACGTGGGTCTTGACGGTCGCCTCCGAGAGCACGAGCGCCTCGGACATCTCGGCGTTCGTGAGGCCCGCCGCCATCAGCCCGAGCACCTCGCGCTCGCGCTCGGTCAGCTCCGGCCGCCCGGCCGGGACGCGCGGCACGGCGCCGGGGAGCCGCCGGCCGACCTGGTCGAGCAGCTGCCGCGTCACCGCCGGAGCGAGCACGGCGTCCCCGGCGGCGACCGCGCGGACCGCCGCGACGACCTCCTGCGTCGGCGCGTCCTTGAGCAGGAAGCCGCTCGCGCCCGCCCGCAGCGCGTCGATGATGTACTCGTCGAGCCCGAAGGTGGTCAGGATCAGCACGCGCTGGCGCGGCAGGCGGCGGGTGGCCTCGATGCCGTCCATCCCAGGCATGCGGATGTCCATCAGCACCACGTCGGGCCGGTGCTCGGTCGCGGCGCGCACGGCCTCCTCGCCGGTGCCCGCCTCGGCGACGACCTCGATCGAGCCGGTCGCCTCGAGCACCGCCTTGAAGCCGGCCCGCATCATCGGCTGGTCGTCGGCGATGACGACGCGCAGCCTGCTCACGCCCGCACCTCGTCGTAGGGCAGCAGCGCGCGGACCTCGAAGCCGCGGCCGTCGCACGGGCCGGCGGTGAGCGTGCCGCCGAACAGCGCCGCGCGCTCGCGCATGCCGATCAGGCCGTGGCCGCCGGCGGCGGGCGGCCGCGGATCGCGTGCCGCGCCGGCGCCGTCGTCGCGGACCCGCAGCTCGAGCGCGTCGTCGCCGTAGCCGAGCACGACCGTGGTGTGCGCGCGGCCCGCGTGCTTGACGACGTTGGTGAGCGCCTCCTGGAGGATCCGGAAGGCCGAGAGGTCCACGCTCTCGGGCAGCGACCGCGGCTCGCCCTCGACGGCGAGGTCGACGGCGACGCCGGCGGCGCGCGAGCGCGACGAGCAGGCCGTCGAGGTCGGCGAGCCCGGGATTCGGCGAGCGCTCCGCCGCGTTGGCGCTGCCGCGCAGGAGCCGCAGCGTGCGGTGCATCTCGGCCATGGCCGAGCGGCCGAGATCGGCGATGCCGTCGGTCGCCTCGGCGACGCGCGGGTCGTCGACGGTCGCGCCGAGCGCCTGCGCCTGGACGACGATCAGGCTCACGCTGTGCGCCACGACGTCGTGCAGCTCCTGCGCGATCCGGATGCGCTCCTCGGCGACCGCCCGCTCCGCGAGCAGCACGCGCTCGCGGTCGAGGCGCTCCGCGTGCTCCTGGAGCGCCGCCATGCGCACCCGCCGGCTGCCCACGTAGAGGCCGAGCCCGGCGGCGATCGCGCACGCGAGCGCCGTCGCCACGAGGTCCTCGTAGTCCAGCCCCGGGCCGCCCGCGAGGATGTAGGCGAAGCCGGTCGCGACGACCAGCGCGGCGCCGCCGATGGCCGCCTCCCACGAACGGGTCGAGCCGATCGTGTAGAGCGCGACGCCGAGCGGGAGGACGAACTGCGCGTCCACGGGCGAGGCGACCGCGATCGCCAGGACCGCGACGAGCGTCCCGAACGGCCAGCGGCGGCGCACCAGCAGCGCCGCGACCGACGAGCACCCCGACGACCAGGCCGGCCAGCGGCTGGTCCTGCTCGACGCCGTCGCCGACCGAGGTGCTGATGACCGGCAGGCCGACGAGGACGGCGATCCCTATGTCGACCAGGCGGGGCGACGGCTTGCCCAACCACGCGGGAAGGGCCGGGGACACCTGCCGAGCGTATCCCCGACCACGTCCCACGTCGATCAGATCTCCCGCGTGCTGGTCCGCCAGGCGCCGGCCGCGAGGGCGATCGCCGCCCAGCCGATCACCACGGCGACGGCGGCGCCGAGCGCCACGTGGACGTCGCTGACGGGCGGCAGGTCGCCGATCCGGTTCAGCGCCACCGACGGGAGCAGCTCGCGCAGGTCGCCGAGGAAGCGCATGTTCTGGAGCAGCGGCACCACCGCGAGCTCGAACGCGAGCAGGATGCCGATGACGGGCCCGCGCGAGCCGACGAGCGCGGCCACCCCGACGCCGATCGCGCTGCTCAGCGCCATCGCGGTGAGCACGAGCGCCGTCCCGGCGGCGAGGGCGCCGGCGCCGGGCGCGGCGAGCGAGCCGGCCAGCGCGACGGACGCCGTGGCGGCGGTCGCGGCGGCCAGCGCGGCGATCGGCAGCGCGACCGCCCACGCGCCGAGCACGCGCGAGCCGAACAGCGCCATCCGCGAGCGGCCGGTGGCGGCGAGGTCGCGGAACACGCCGGACTCGATGTCCTGCGTGCCGGCCGTGGCGCCGATGATCGCGCCGGCGATCAGGCACATCGCCGCCAGGAAGTCGATCGCGCCCTGGTAGTTGGCGAGGCCGCCGGCGGGGCCGTACTTCGCGGGGTCGCCGCCGTGCTGGATCACCAGCACCGTGAAGCCGATGAGCATCGAGCCGAGCGTGGCGAGCAGCGCGAGCGAGAGCATCCCGCGGCGGCGGCGCAGCTTGAGCGCCTCGGCGGAGATCAGACGGAAATCGGGCATCAGGCATCGCTCCTCGAGCGGGGTGGTCATGGTCAGGAAGCGGTCCTCCAGCGACGTCGCGACGGGCGCGACGCGCTCGATGTCCACGCCGTGGTCGAGCAGCCGGCGCAGCAGCGCGGTGACGATCTCGCGCTCGACGGGCGCCTCCGGGCTGAGCGTCACGCGCAGCCCGCCGTCGTGCTGGCTCGCGCGCGTCACGCCCGGGACGGCGGCGAGCAGCGCGGCCGTCTCGACCGGCCCGTGGCAGACGATGTCGATCGCGCGCGGCCCGCCGCGGACCAGCTCGTGGATGGTCCCCTGCGCGACGATGCTCCCGCGATCGACGATCGCGGCGACGTCGCAGGTCTTCTCCACCTCGTCGAGCAGGTGCGACGACAGCAGGACCGTGCGGCCCTCGTCGACGAGCTCGCGGATCAGGCGCCGCAGCTCCTGGATGCCGGCCGGGTCGAGGCCGTTCATCGGCTCGTCGAGGATCAGCAGGTCGGGGTCGCAGAGCAGGCAGCGGGCGAGGCCGAGCCGCTGGCGCATGCCCAGCGAGTACGTCTTGACGCGGTCGTCCGCGCGGGCGGCGAGCCCGACGCGCGCGAGCACGCCGTCGATCCGCTCGGCACAGCCGGGCGGGCGGGCGGCGGCGTGCACGCGCAGGTTCTCGCGGCCGGTGAGGTGCGGGTGGAAGCGCGGCTCCTCGACGATCGCGCCGACGCGGGCGAGCGCCGCCGCGCGGTCGCCGGGGAGCGGGTGGCCGAGCACCCGGATGTTGCCGGACGTCGGCTCGGCCAGGCCGAGGAGGAGCCGGATCAGCGTCGTCTTGCCGGCGCCGTTCGCGCCCAGGAAGCCGAACGCGACACCGCGCGGCACCTCGAGGTCGACGCCGTCGAGCGCCGTCCGGGCACCGAAGCGCTTGCCGAGTCCGGCGGTCTGGATGGCGGGTCCGATGGGGGTTGGGGAGCACATGCCGGGAAGCTACGGCCGGCCTGCCGGCCGCGCCTCGGGCGGCCGGTGGAACGCGGGCCCGCCGAGCGGATGGCCTTCGCGCCGCGGCTCATCCGCTCGGATGAGCCCGCGCCGTCGATACGGTGCCCGAAACGACCAGGGAGCACCCATGAATGACCAGGACCGCTACATCCCCGGCGTCCCGTGCTGGGTCGACACGACGCAACCCGATCCGCAGGCGGCCGTCGCCTTCTACCGCGAGCTGTTCGGGTGGGAGCTCGAGGACGTCATGCCGCCTGAGTCGCCGATCCGGTACTTCATGGGCCGGCTGCCCGGCGGCGAGGTCGCCGGGGTCGGATCGCAGGCGGAGGGCGCGTCGCAGCCCGCGGCCTGGAACACGTACGTCAGGGTCGAGGACGCCGAGGAGACGGCCGGCAAGGTCCGCGAGGCCGGCGGCAGCGTGATCATGGAGCCCGCCGACGTCGGCGACTCCGGGCGCATGGCGGTGTTCGCCGATCCCGAGGGCGCCGTGTTCAGCGTCTGGCAGGCGAACGAGTTCCCGGGCGCCGCGGTCGTCAACGAGCCCGGCTCGGTCAACTTCAACGACCTTCACACGCGCGACCTCGAGGGCGCCCGCGCGTTCTACGGCGCGGTCTTCGGGTGGGAGCTGCTGTCCTTCGGCGGCGGCGGCATGTGGGTGCTGCCGGCCTACGGCGACTTCCTCGAGCAGCGCCGGCCCGGGACGCGCGCGGGGATGGCCGAGATGGGCGCCCCGCCGCGGTTCGAGGAGGTCGTCGCCAGCGCCGCCGCGATCCCCGAGGACCAGCCCGACATGCCCCCGCACTGGGGCGTGACGTTCGCCGTCGACGACGCCGACGCGATCGCCGCTCGCGCGGCCGAGCTCGGCGGCCAGGTCGTCGTCCCGCCGCTCGACGCGCCGTGGGTGCGGATGACGGTCGTCAGCGACCCGCAGGGCGCCCGGTTCGTCGCCAGCAAGTTCGTGCCCGAGAACAAGGACGTGACGCAGGGCGCCGGCGCCTGACCCGCGCCGGCGTCGTCGCCGGCCGCTCAATTACGTCGGGCGTAAGCAGGGCTCGGGAACGGCGGCTGGGTGGGGTGGTGGAGGGGCTGGGTGGGGTGGTGGAGGGGCCGGCGCCGGCGGTGAAAACGTCGTAACGGGGCCTGCCGGACGGCGCCGTTACGACGTTTGCATCGCTATGCGGGGGGAAACGTCGTAACGGCCGGCCTCGGGCGCGATCCTTACGACGTTCTCGTCGCGCGCGGTGTTCAACGTCGTAATGGCGCGGCCGATCGCTCGGCGTTACGACGTTGAACACCGTATGGGTGGTCAACGTCGTAATGGCCGCCCGGGCCAGGACCCGTTACGACGTTGACCACCGCCGCCGGCCCCTCCACCACCCCCACCCAGCCGCAGTTCCGGACCCTCGAAGCGCTCCCAAAGCGGGACCCCGGGCGGCGGCGCGTGCGAAATATCACTTGTGTAGCCTCCGCCGCAATTCAGATCCTTTTCGGAGGGGAGCTGTCTCATGCATAGATGGGCCTGTGCGGCCGCTGCGGCGGTCGTGCTGACGTGCGTCGCTGCGCCTGCCGCAGCGGCGAAGCAGCGGCCTGCCGACCGCCTGGAGGTCTACACGGCGGTCACGAGCGCCGACAAGCTGGCCGAGCTGGAAGCTGCCGGCATCGACGTCGCCGACAGCGAGAACGTCGGCAGCGCGGTGAAGGCGCAGCTGATCATGACCGCCGACCAGCGGGCGAAGGCCGCCGCCGCGGGCGTGAAGACCAAGCTCACGCGCGTGAAGGGCGGCAAGACCGTCAAGCAGTTCGCGGCCGCGCAGGCCGCCAACGGGTTCAACGTCTGGCGCTCGTACGACGAGCCGGGCGGCTTCCGCGACCAGATGTACAAGCTCGCGAAGGACAACCCGCAGATCACCAAGCTGGTGAAGCTGGGCACGACGCTCCAGGGCCGCGAGATCCTGGCGCTCAAGGTCACCCAGGGCGCCCGCGGGCAGCGCGACGGCAGCCGCCCGGCGGTCCTGTTCAGCGCGACCCAGCACGCCCGCGAGTGGATCGCCGCCGAGATGGACCGGCGGCTGATGCACCGCTACGTCAACCGCTATCGCAGCGGCGACAAGGCCACCAAGGACCTGCTCAAGTCGACCGAGCTGTGGTTCGTCCCGGTCATGAACCCGGACGGCTACCAGTACACGTTCGGGCCGGAGCGGCTGTGGCGCAAGAACATGCGCGACAACGACGGCGACGGCGTGACGACGATCAGCGACGGCGTCGACCCGAACCGCAACTACCCCGAGCACTGGAAGTACGACGAGGAGGGCTCCTCGAAGATCTTCTCGAGCCAGACGTACCGCGGCCCCGCGCCGGCCTCCGAGGCGGAGACGAAGGCGATGCAGGGCCTGCTCGGCCGCGTCCAGTTCGCGTTCCAGGTCAACTACCACTCCGCCGGCGAGTGGCTGCTGTACCCGGAGGGCTGGCAGGTCGGCTCGCCGACCGCTGACGACCCGATCTACTTCGCGCTGTCGGGCAACCTCGACCGCGCGGCGATCGCGGGCTACCACCCCGGCCTCAGCTCGGACGTCCTGTACGTCACCAACGGCGAGGCCAACGACTACTCCCACAACGTCGGCAAGACGCTGGCGTGGACGCCGGAGCTCGCCGAGGGCTGCGACGGCTGCGGGTTCGTGTTCCCGGACGACGAGGCGCTGGTCCAGGCCGAGTTCGAGCGCAACCTCCCGTTCGCGGAGTCGGTCGCGAAGTCCGCGCAGGACCCGGACGACCCGAAGTCCTCGCTCGGCATCAAGACCAAGCCGTTCTACATCCGCAGCGACGACCCGTACAAGGCGGGGGTCCCGGGCGCGAACTTCGCGTTCCCGTACTCCTACGGCGATCCGCAGCCGGTGCAGGTGCTGGCGAAGCGGGCGCTCGGCAGCGTGACGGCCAAGTACCGCATCAACGGCGGCGCCGTGCGCAGCGCGTCCACGTCCGAGTGGCGGGGCGGCGAGCGCTACCGGCCGGCGTCGGTGCACTACCACGTGATGCGCGGCACGGTGACCGGCACGTCGCCGGGTGACTCGGTGGAGGTCTGGTTCGAGGGTGGCGGCCAGCGCAGCGAGTCGTTCACCTACCAGGCCGTGAACGAGAGCAACCGCCGGATGCTGGTGGTCTCGGCGGAGGACTACTCCGGCGCTTCGCCGGTGCAGGCCCCCGGCCCGCACTACCTCCAGTACTACCTCGACGCGCTCGCGGCGAACGGCGTGTCCGCCGACGTCTACGACGTCGACGCGCGCGGCCGCAACGCGCCGGACCAGCTCGGCGTGCTGAGCCACTACGACGGCGTCATCTGGTACACGGGCGACGACATCGTCACCCGCAAGGCCGGATGGCCGGGCGGCAACGCCGACCGGCTCGCGCTCGACGAGATGCTCGAGGCGCGCGCCTACATGGACGAGGGCGGCCGCGTGCTCTACACGGGCAAGCGGGCCGGCCAGCAGTACACGGGCGCCGGGGTCGGCACGCAGTTCTACGACCCGAAGAACGAGGGACCGTGCTCGGCCGAACCCGCAGTGGGATCCGCGGCGGTGCCTGCTGCTGCGCGGATCCGTGTTCGGCGGCGACCTCGTCAACGACGTGCTCGAGTACTGGTTCGGCGGCTTCAGCCAGGTCGTCGGCGACGGCACGAACCCGAACGGCGGGCTGTTCGAGGTCGAGGGCATCGACGACCCGTTCGACGGGCTGCGCTGGGGCTTCGGCGGCCCCGCCAGCGCGAACAACCAGGACAGCAACTCGTCGTTCGTGACGACGAGCGGCATCCTGCCGGCCGACGAGTACCCGCAGTTCACGAGCTGGCCGTCGTCCCGGTGGGACAAGCCGGGCGGCCCGTTCGAGCCGCACACCGGCGACCGCTACGTGTACTCGCAGATCGCCGACGTCACGTACAAGCGGCTGACACGGGAGATCCCGGTGCCGGCCGGCGGCGGCAGCCTGAAGTTCTGGACCTCCTACGACACCGAGGAGCACTGGGACTTCCTGACGGTCGAGGCCCGGACCGCGGGCGGCAGCGACTGGACGACGCTGCCGGACGCCAACGGCCACACGTCGCAGGACACGGGCGACAGCTGCCCGGAGGGGTGGTTCGAGCTGCACCCGTTCCTCGAGCACTACCAGACGTTCCACGACACGGAGCCGCCGACCTGCGACCCGACCGGGACGTCGGGCGCGTGGAACGCGGCGTCGGGCAACTCCCAGGGCTGGCAGGAGTGGTCGATCGACCTGGGGGCGTACGCCGGCAAGACGGTGGAGATCTCCATCGCCTACATCAGCGACTGGAGCGCGCAGAACCTCGGCGTGTTCCTGGACGACATCACGCTGCCGGACGGCACGATCGACGTCGTTCGAGACCGACACCGGCGGCTGGCAGATCACCGGCCCGCCGGAGGGCAGCGGGACGAACGCGAACAACTGGACCGTCACCGACGCCGGTGGCTTCCCGGTCGGCGCGTCGATCACGACGCCCAAGTCGCTCCTGATGGGCTACGGCTTCGAGGGCATCTCCACGCCCGCGCAGCGCAACGCCGTCATGGGGCGCGTGGTCGACCACCTCCTCGGAGGCTGATCGGCAGACCCGGGCACGCGAGGGCCGCCGTCACGGCGGCCCTCGCGGCGCCTAACGCACGACCGACTCGAGCGCGCCGAGCGCGCGGGCGGTGCCGCGCAGGCTCGTGTAGAGCACGATCAGGCCGCTGGTGAGGAGCAGTTCGCGCGTGCCCTTGCGGCGGGCGGTGGTGACGAGTTCGGTCATGGGCTCCATCCTGCGCTGTCCGCGAGTTCGGGGGTACCGACCGGCGTCCATGATGGCCCCGGCATGACCGGCCCGTGTGTCGATCCGGTGTCCGTCAGGCGCGGGCGAACGAGTCCGGGTGCGGCCCGGTGCGGCCCTGCTCGCCGCGGTCGAGCGCGTCGATGCGCTCGACGTCGCCCGGATCGAGCTCGAAGTCGAAGATCCCGATGTTCTCGCGGATGCGCTCCGGCGTGACCGACTTCGGGAAGACGATGCTCCCCCGCTCGACGTGCCACCGGAGCACCACCTGCGCGGAGGTCCTGCCCAGGCGGCTCGCGATCTCCTCGATCGCCGGGTCGTCCAGCACGGCGCCCTGGGCGATCGGCGACCACGCCTCCGTGGCGATCCCGTGCGCCTCGCCGTAGGACCGCACCTCGTCGTTGAGCAGGTACGGGTGCAGCTCGATCTGGTTCACCGCCGGCACCGTGCCGGTCTCCGCCGCCAGCCGCTCGAGGTGCTCGACCTCGAAGTTGGAGACGCCGATCGAGCGCGCGCGGCCGTCGGCGGCGAACTCCTCCAGCGTCCGCCACGTGGACACGTAGTCGCCGTCGTAGAGCGCCGGCAACGGCCAGTGGATGAGGAACAGGTCGACGTGGTCGAGGCCGAGCGCCTCGAGCGTGCCGTCGAACGCCCGGCGCGCGTCGTCGGGCCGGTGCGCGCCGTTGTTCAGCTTGCTCGTGACGAACACGTCCGAGCGGTCGAGCCCGGACTGCCGGATCGCCTCCCCGACCTCGCGCTCGTTCTCGTACATCTCCGCCGTGTCGATGTGGCGATAGCCGGCCTCGAAGGCCCGCAGGACGGCCTCCACGGTGTCGCCCGGATCGATCTGGAAGACCCCGAAGCCGAGCTGGGGGATCGAGTTGCCGTCGTTGAGTTCGATGTTCGGAACTGGAGCCATGGCGGCGCTCCTACCCGGACGGCCCGCAGGGCGACCGTCTAGCCTGCGGGCCCATGTGCGGAATCATCGCCGTGGCACGGCGGCGGTCGGCCCGTGGGCCCGCGTCTGCCGACACCATGCGTTCGCTCTCCGAGCGCGCCGTCGCGCTGCTCGGCTCGCCGGAGGCCATCCTCACCGACCCCGACCGCATCGGCGCGGGCGCCGAGCAGCTCCGCGCGCTCAACGACGAGCTGCGCGGCACCGCGGGCCTCCACGGCCTGCGCGGCGCCCCCGGGCTGGCCGCGGAGCTCGGCCACGCGATGGCGGCGATCGGGGCGGCGCTCCAGCAGGCGGAGTCGGCGCTCGACTCGACCGCGCTCGACATGGACCCGGCCCTCGTCGAGCGCCTCAACGCCGGCCTGCTCGCCGCCAAGGACGCACGCTGGGCCGTCGTCCGCGACCGCCTGGCCACCGCCGCGGCGATCGACGACCTCGCGGGCCCGGACGCCGCCGCGGCGGCGCTCGAGGGCTACCTCTCGATCCAGATCGCGCTGTCGGCGCTGGACCGCCTGGAGGTCCGCGGCCGCGACTCGGCCGGCCTGTACGTGCTCGTGACGGGCCACGACCTCGACCTCGAGTCGCCGCGCATCGCCTCGCAGCTCGAGGCCCGCGCCCACGACACCAGCTTCCGCAACGGCTCGGTCGCGCCCACGCCCGAGGGCCACCTGGGCTTCGTCTACAAGGTCGCGGCGGAGATCGGCGAGCTGGGCCAGAACGGCCGCGCGCTGCGGGACGCCATCCGCGGCGACGAGCTGCTCCGCGCCGCGCTCGCCTCCGAGTACGCCAACACGGTCGTGATCTGCCACACCCGCTGGGCCAGCGTCGGCACCATCAGCGAGGCGAACGCCCACCCGCTCGACCCGCAGGAGGACGAGCTGGTCACGGGCCCGCACGTGATCGGCTGCGTCAACGGCGACATCGACAACCACCGCGAGCTGATCGACCGGCACCGCCTGCGCATGCCGCCCGGCATCACGACCGACGCGAAGGTGCTCCCGGTGCTCGTGTCGCACGGGATCCGCGGCGGGGCGCCGCCCGCCGACGCCTTCCGGCGCGCGGTCTCCGGCTTCGAGGGCTCGTTCGCCGCCGCCGTGTCCGTCGCGCAGAGCCCGGAGCAGCTGCTGCTGACCGTCCGCGGCGGCGGGCAGGGCCTGTACGTCGGCCTGGCCGACGACGCCTACGTCGTCTCCAGCGAGCCCTACGGCTTCGTCGAGGAGACGTCGCGGTTCGTGCGGCTCGACCCGACCGCCGGCGGCGAGGCCGACGGCATCGTCGCCGTGCTCGACGGCCGCCGCGCGGGCGAGCTGGCGGGCGTGCGCTGCCTCACGTTCCGCGGCGAGCACGTGCCGCTCTCCGGCGACGACGTCGAGACCGCGGAGATCACCACCCGCGACATCGACCGTCACGAGTACCCGCACTACCTGCTCAAGGAGATCGTCGAGAGCGCGTCGTCCATGCGCAAGACGCTGCGCGGGCGGATCCGCGAGGACGGCGGCCGCCTGGCGGCGGTGCTCGGCGAGGACTCCGTCCCGGCCTCCGTGCGCGAGGGGCTCGCCGGCGGACGGATCGGGAAGATCGTCGTCATCGGCCAGGGCACGGCGGCGATCGCGGCGCAGAGCATCGCCGAGGCGCTCCGCCGGACGCTGCGCGGCGCGCCGGTCCAGGTGCGCGCCACGGCCGCCACCGAGCTGTCCGGCTTCGGCCTCGTCCGACGACATGAGCGACACGCTGATCGTCGCCATCAGCCAGTCCGGCACGACCAACGACACGAACCGGACGGTCGACCTGGCCCGCGGCCGCGGCGCGACCATCATCTCGATCGTCAACCGCCGCAACAGCGACCTCCCGGCCAAGTCCGCCGGCGTCATCTACACCTCCGACGGGCGCGACATCGAGATGGCGGTCGCCTCGACCAAGGCGTTCTACGCGCAGGCCGCGGCGGGCATCATCCTCGCGCACGTGCTGGCCGAGCACGCCGGGGTCGCGGACACGGCGGCCGCCGACGAGGAGCTGCGCGCGCTGCGCGACCTCCCGCGCGCGATCGCCGACATCGTCTCCCACCGCGAGCAGATCCGCGAGATCGCCGAGCAGCACGTCACCCGGCGGCCCTACTGGGCGACCGTCGGCAGCGGGCTGAACCGGATCGCCGCGCAGGAGCTGCGGATCAAGCTGTCCGAGCTCTGCTACCGCTCGATCGCGGTCGACGCGACGGAGGACAAGAAGCACATCGACCTGTCGGCGGAGCCGCTGATCGTCGTCTGCGCGGCCGGGCTGACCGGCTCGGCGGCCGAGGACACCGCCAAGGAGGTGGCGATCTTCGGCGCCCACCGCAGCCTGCCGATCGTGATCGTCACCGAGTCGGAGCCCGTCCCGGCCGCTGCGGCGGCGGTGATGCGGGTGCCCGAGACGCACCCGGCGCTCGCGTGGATCCTGGCGACCGTGGCCGGCCACATGCTGGCCTACGCGGCCGCGACCGCCATCGACGCCCAGGCGGTCCCGCTGCGCCGCGCGCGCGGGCTGCTCGAGTCGGTCGCCGCCCGCCCCGCGGACGCGTCCGACGACAACTGGCAGGCGCTCGAGGCGACGATGAGCGGGGTGCTCGACGAGATCCGCGGCGGCGGCTACGACGGGACGCTGAGCACCAGCGCCGCGCTCGACCTCGCGCTCGCGTTCGAGTACTTCGCGGGCAGCATGTCGCCGTCGTCCTACCACGCGCGCTTCGGCATCGCGCCGACGCGCGAGGGCATCACCCGCCGGCTCGACGACGCGCTGCGCCGCGCGATCGACGAGCTGACCCGCCCGGTCGACGCCGTCAAGCACCAGGCCAAGACGGTCACGGTCGGCATCACGCGCGCCGACCAGGCGCTGACCGTCGTGCCGCTGGTCGGCTCCACGCTGAAGGCCGGCGCGTCGATGCGCGGGCTCACGCACGAGACCCTGGAGGCGCTGGCCGCGCTCGACCCCGCCGTCGAGCGGGTCACCGGCGCCAGCCGCTACGTCATCACGGGCGACCCGCTGTCCGGCGATGCGGAGATCCGCCTGCTGCACCGCAGCGGCATCGCGGAGGGGATCCGGTCACGGACGGAGTCGGACACGACGCTGAGCGGCACGAAGGGGCTGGCCGCCGTGCAGCGCCGGGTGATCGTGGCGCGCGGGCGGCGCGACGGGCGGATCGTCGTGATCGTGCCCGACGTCTCCGCCGCGGACGGCATGAACCTCGTCCTCCTGCACGTGGATCTCCACGAGCGGCTCGAGCCGCAGGCCGCGCGGCGGGTGCTCGAGGGCTACGGCGGGCGCTACGCGCACCTGCGCGCGGCGGTCACGGAGACCGAGCCGCGCTTCGACGACGAGGCGCTCGGGCAGGTACCGGTCCACGCGCTGCTCACCGCACCGATCGACCAGCTCGCCGACCACTGGCGCTCGGAGGCGCTCGAGCACTCCTAGCGGATGGTGTGCGGCGCGACGTCCTCGGGGCCGAGCGGCACCGGTGGGAGCGGTCCGTCGCCGTGCCAGTCGACGTCGGCGTCGAGCGGCGGCGCGTCGGGCTCGATCATGTCCGGCGCGTCCGGCGGGTTGTCCGCCTGCGCCAGGCCGATGGGCGTCCCGAAGTGGGTCAGCCCCGCCTCCTGAGGCGGCGGCAGCGGGCGCGGCGACACCGAGTCCAGCGCGTGCGCGACGTGCCGGTCGCCGTCCAGCACCGGCACGACGACGCCTGCGAGGTGGGGTCGCTCGAGCGCATCGACGACCGCGAGCGCGGCGTCGTCGCGGTTGAGCGTCACGGGGGCGCCCGGAGCGATCCCCGTCGCGATCCGGCCGCTGCCGGGCTCCTCCGTGAGCCGGCCGAAGCGCAGGATGGTCCAGGGCATGTCGAGCTCCGCGACCCGGTGCTCGGCGTGGTGCTTGGCGGACAGGAACGCGCGCACGCCGCCGTTGGCGCGCTCGGGCCGCCGGGCGCCGACCACGCTGCACAGGACGAAGCGCCCGTGCTCGTAGCGGTACGCGGCCTCGGCGAACTTGGCGGCGCCGGCCACGTCCACGGCGGCGAGGTCGGCGCGGTGCCGCGCGCCGGCGGCGAAGATCGCCGCGTCGCAGCCGGCGGCCGTCCACTCCACGTCCCCGCGCAGGTCGGCCACGACGGCCTTGGCGCCGACGTCGCGGAGCGCCGCCGCCTGGCCCTCCGTGCGCACGAGGCAGTGCGGGACGTGTCCGCGCGTCAGGAGCAGCGCGACCACGCGCTCGCCGAGCCGCCCGTGGGCGCCGGCCACCAGGACGATCATGCTCCACAGTCTGCCCCACCGGCGGCTCTCGCGCGCGCCGCCCGCGATTGCGTCAGCGGTCGGCCGCGGCGAGCCGGAGCCCGAGGGCGACGAGTGCCGCGCCCGTGACCGCGTCGAGCGTGCGGCGAACGCGCGAGCGGCGCAGGAGGTCGCCCGCGCGCGCGACCGCGAGCGCGTAGGCGCTCAGCCACAGCAGCGTGAGCGAGCAGAACACGAGGCCGAGGCCGAGCAGCGCCCAGAACGAGTCGCCGAACTGGGGGAGGAGGCTGCTGAAGAACACGGCCATCTTCGGGTTGCCGAGGTTGCTCAGCAGCCCCTGCCGCAGCGGGTGGCTGCGCGTCTCGGGCATGTCGTGCGGGTCGGCGGCGCGGCCGCGCACCGCCGCGAGCAGCGCCTGCCCGCCGAGGAAGGCGAGGTAGGCGGCGCCGGCGAGCTTCAGCGCCACGAACGCCGGCTCGGAGGCGACCAGCAGCGCCGCGACGCCGGCGCTCGCGGCCAGCGCCCACACGGCCTGGCCGCAGATCACGCCCGTCGCGGTGCGGATCCCGGCGCGCCGTCCGCCGGCGAGCGTGTTGCGGATCGTGAGCGCCGTGTCCTGCCCGGGCGTGACGATCACGACGATCGCGACGGCGGCGAAGGCGAGCAGCTCGGTCATCACCCGCCGTCCGACAGCGGCCGGTAGGTCCCGAAGTACCAGGTGTTGCCCTCCGGGTCCTCGGCGGCGTAGTCGCGCGAGCCGTAGTCGGTGTCGCGCAGCTCCATCGTGATCTCGGCGCCGGCCGCCTTCGCGCGGTCGTGGTGGGCGTCGGCGTCGTCGACGACGACGTAGAGCGACGCGTGCCCGGGCTCGCCGAGGCGGAGCGGCGCCGGCATGACGACGTCGTCGCCGAAGCTGAGCTCGACGTGCTGGAGCTCGCCGTCCGCGCCCTCGTGGACGGCGTGCCGCTCGAAGCCGAACGCGTCGCACAGGAAGTCGATGGCCGGCCGCAGGTCGCGGTAGGGGACGATCGGTGAGATGGTCGACATGGGGCGGAGGCTAGGCGCCGACGCCGAGGCCGTCTTGGAAGTTCGCGACCGACGTGGCGAACGCCCCTGGCGGCCGGCCGGCGAGCTCCCGGAAGTCGCGGTTGAGGTGCGGCTGGTCCGCGTAGCCGCACTCGGCGGCCACGACCGCGGGGGCCACGCCGCGCGCGAGCAGGGCGGCCGCCCGCTCGAACCGCAGCACGCGCGCGAACGCCTTCGGCGGCAGCCCGACCTCCTCGCCGAAGCGCGCCGCCAGGTGCCGCCCGCTGCACCCGATCCGCGCGCACAGCTCCGAGATCGGCACCGCGCCGTGCTCGGCCTCGAGCCGCGACCACGCGTAGGCGACGTCCGGCCGCGGGGCGCTCGCCTCGCGCAGCCGCCGCAGCAGGAACGCGTCGAGCGCGGCGAAGCGCTCACGCCAGCTCGGCAGCCCGGCGAGGCGCTCGGGAAGCGCCCGGTCGACCAGCTCGCCGAGCGCGACGGTCTGCCGGGTCAGCTCGCGCATCGGGAGGCCGAGCAGCATGCGCGCGCCGAGCGGCGTGAAGTTGACCTGGATGCACGACTGGCGGCCGTCGTCGGAGACCACGACCGGAGCGTCGAAGAGCCCGGCGGCGAACGAGGTGTGCGAGACGCCGTCGACGTCGATCGGCGGCCCGAGGCCGACGATCAGGACGATGCCGCCGTGCGGCACCTCGAGCCTCCGCACCGGCGCCCGCATCGCCTGCCGGTAGCCCTCGTAGCCGCCACGCACGTACTGGCGCAGCAGCGGGTGCGGCTCGCGGCCGACGAGCTCCCAGGTCCCGCGCTCGGTGTCGCTGGAGAGCCGCACGGCCGGATCATCTCACCGAGCGGCCGCGGCGATCCGCTCGAGCAGCTCGCGCGCGGCGGCCGCGTCGCCCCCGAGCGCCTCGCCGAAGTGGCCGGCGATGCCGGCCGCGTAGACGGGCCACATCCGGCGCAGCAGGTCCCGGCCCTCGTCCGTCAGGACCACCTGCTGCGCGCGCCGGTCGTCGGGATCGGGCTCGCGGCGGACGGTCCCGGCGCGCTCCGCGCGGTCCACGAAGCGGCTCATCGCGGTCCGGCTGAGCACCACCTCGCGCGCGAGCTGGTTCACCCGCAGCCGCTGCTCGGGCTGGCGCCGGAGCGCCCACAGCAGGTCGTACCAGCGCAGGTCGGGAAGCCCCGCCTCGGCGAGGTCGCGGTTGATCCTGCGGGTGACGTGGGCGTGCGCGTTGAGCAGCCCGCGCCATGCGCCGAGGACCTCGTCGTCGAGCTCTGCTTCCACGCCGGCGCAGAATAGTGCACTTGCACCTGATGCAGAAGCATGTATATTGGTGCACGTGCACCTAATCAAGCGGAGGTAACGACGATGGGATTCGAGAACAAGGTCGCGATCATCACCGGCGGTGGAGGCGGGATCGGCAAGGAGACCGCGCGCCGCCTGCTCCAGGAGGGGGCGTACGTGGTCCTCAGCGGCACGCGCGCCTCCGTGCTCGAGGCGGCCCAGGCCGAGCTCGATCCCGCCGGCGAGCGGACGCACCTCCATGCGGGGAAGATCGCGAGCCGCGAGGACGGGCGCGCGCTCGTCGCCGCGGCGGTCGAGCGCTTCGGCGGCGTCGACGTGCTGGTCAACAGCACGGGCATCTTCCGGCCGACGCCGTTCCTCGAGCAGACCGAGGACCACCTGGAGGAGGCGCTCGGCTCGATCCTGCGCCCGACCTTCTGGGCTTCGCAGGCCGTGATTCCCGCGATGCGCGAGCGCGGCGGCGGCGCGATCGTCAACGTCGGCTCGATGTGGGCCGTCGACGCGATCGAGACCACGCCGACGAGCGCCTACTCGGCGGCCCAGGCCGGCCGCCACATGCTCACCAAGAACCTCGCGATCGAGCTGGCGGGCGACGGCATCCGCGTCAACACCGTCGCGCTCGCCTTCGTCGAGACGCCCGCCTACCGGCGCTTCATGAGCGAGGAGGAGGCCCAGGACGTGCTCGACGCCGTGGGCCCGTTCCACCCGCTCGGCCGCCGCGGCCAGCCCGAGGACGTCGCCGAGGCGATCCTCTTCCTGTCCGGCGCGGGCGCCGGCTGGATCACGGGCACCGTGCTGCCCGTCGACGGCGGCGTCCTGGCCGGCCGCGCGCCCGCCGTGCAGCCGGCCGTGGCCGAGGCCGCGTAGCCGCCGTCAGCCGTTCCGCGCTCGCCCGCCGTCGAAGGCTCCCGACAGGCGGGCGAGCGTGAGCGCCCCGAGCAGCAGGCCGAAGTCGCGCATCGCGACGTCGCCGTAGCCGCCGACGATCAGCAGGTTCACGATGATGCCGGCCAGCCAGCCGGCGACGAGCAGCCCGCCGAAGCGCGGCGTGATCGCGACGACGAGCCCCGCGGCGATCTCCACCACGCCGACGATGTGCATCGCGTCGGACGCCGTGCCGGGGATGATGTCGTTGAACGCGGGGGCCAGGTAGCGCGTCCAGTCGTCGGTCAGCACGCCGGCGAACTTGTCGAGCCCGAACACGATCGGGGCGACCGTGAAGGCGACGCGCAGCAGCAGGAACGCCTGTGCGACGGGATCGCCGCGCAGCACGGCGCGGCTGGGGATTGGGGTGGCGATGGCGCTCATGGGGCTCCTTCCGGGAGTGACTGTGTCGCCCCCTTTGCGCCGCGCTCGCGGCAAGCCTTACCTCCGCGCCAAAAACCCTAATCCCGATCAGGTTTGGTGATACCTTCGACCCATGAGCGTCACAGACGAACTCCTGCGCAACGCAGAGCAGTACGCCGAGGCCTTCGACAAGGGCGACCTCCCGCTGCCGCCGGCCAAGAAGATCGCCGTCCTCGCCTGCATGGACGCGCGCCTCATCCCGTCGCGGATCCTCGGCCTCGAGGAGGGCGACGCCCACGTCATCCGCAACGCCGGCGGCGTCGTCACCGACGACGAGATCCGCTCGCTCGCGATCTCCCAGCGCCTGCTGGGCACCGAGGAGATCGTGCTCATCCACCACACGGACTGCGGGATGCTCACCTTCACCGACGACGAGTTCAAGCGCTCGGTGCAGGACGACACGGGCATCAAGCCGGAATGGGCGGCGGAGGCGTTCCCCGACCTCGACGAGGACGTCCGCCAGTCGATCGCCCGCATCAAGGCGAGCCCGTTCATCCCGCGCAAGGACTCCGTGCGCGGCTTCGTCTACGAGGTCGAGACCGGCCGCCTGCGCGAGGTCGACGCGGAGCAGCGCGGCGTCCGCTTCCGGCGCGAGGGCGCCGGCGTCGAGCAGCCCGCGACGTAAGACCGCGCCGCCGGGGCGCGCCAACCGTCGTGTGACCCCAGCCCTCACCCACCTGACACCGGCGACCGGCCGCGCCCGCGGCCGCGTCGACCTGCCCGCCGCCGAGTCCGCCGCGCGCGCCCTGCTGGGCGCGCTCGGCGTCGACCTCACCGACGAGAGCGTGGCGACACGCCGCGCCGCGTCGCGCGCATGTACGCGGAGCTCCTGACGGCGCAGCCGTTCCGCCCGACGACGTTCCCGAACGACGGCGGCTACGACGAGCTGGTCGTCGCGACCGCCATCCCGTTCCACTCGCTGTGCGAGCACCACCTGCTCCCGTTCGCGGGCGTCGCCCACATCGGCTACCTGCCCGGCGAGCGGATCATCGGGCTCTCGAAGCTCGCCCGCGTCGTCGACCTGTTCGCGCGCGACCTCCAGGTGCAGGAGCGGCTCACGACGCAGGTCGCGGGCTGGCTCGACGACCACCTCGAGCCGAAGGGCGTGGGCGTGGTGCTCGAGGCCGAGCACATGTGCATGACGCTGCGCGGCGTCCAGAAGCCGGGCGCGCGGACAGTGACGTCCGCACTGCACGGCCTGGTGCGAGACGATCCGAGGACCCGACAGGAGTTCCTGGCCCTGACTGGAGGACACCGTGGCTGATTCCGGGACGTTCGTCATCGCCGGCGCGGGCATGGCCGGCGCCAAGGCCGCCGAGACGCTGCGCGAGGAGGGCTTCGACGGGCGCATCGTGATGATCGGCGCGGAGCCCGAGGCGCCGTACGAGCGCCCGCCGCTGTCGAAGGGCTACCTGCTCGGCGACAGCCCGCGCGAGGACGCCCGCGTGCATCCCGCGGGCTTCTACGAGGAGCACTCGATCGAGTGCGAGCAGGGCGTGACGATCGACGCGATCGACGCCGGTGAGCGCCGCGTCGACCTCGGCGACGGCCGCTCGCTCGCCTACGACCGGCTGCTGATCGCGACGGGGGCCGTGCCGAAGCGCCCGCCGGTCGCGGGCGCGGACCTCGACGGCGTGCACGTCCTGCGGACGCTGGCCGACTCGGACGCGCTCCGGGACCTGCTCGCGAAGGGCGGCGCGCTGGCGGTGATCGGCGCGGGCTGGATCGGCTGCGAGGTGGCGGCGGCGGCCCGGACCAAGGGGCTCGACGTGACGCTGATCGAGTACGCGGGGACGCCGCTCGAGGGCGTGCTCGGCGCCGAGCTGGGCGGGTTCTTCGGCGACGTGCACCGCGCCGAGGGCGTGAACCTGCTCACGGGCGCGCGCGTGGAGCGCATCGAGGGCGCCGGCCGCGCCGAGGCGGTCAGCCTCGCCGACGGCACGCGGGTCGCGTGCGACGCCGTCGTGCTCGGCGTGGGCGTGGCGCCGCTGACGGCCCTCGCCGAGGCGGCGGGGCTGGACGTCGACGACGGCATCCTCGTCGACGACCGCCTGCGGACCAGCGCGCCGGACGTGTTCGCGGCCGGCGACGTCGCCAACCGCCCCAGCGCCCGCTACGGCCGCCGCGTGCGCGTCGAGCACTGGGCCAACGCGCTCGAGCAGGGCCCGGCGGCGGCGCGCTCGATGCTGGACCGTGGCGAGCCGTTCGACGCGCTGCCGTACTTCTTCACCGACCAGTACGACGTCGGGATGGAGTACGTCGGGCTGCACTCGCGCTCGGACCGCGTCGTCGTGCGCGGCAACCCCGCCGAGCGGCGCCTGCACGCCTTCTGGCTTGCGGAGGACGGCCGCATCACCGCCGGGATGCACGTCAACGAGTGGGACTCGATCGAGCCGATCAAGCAGCTCGTCGGCAGCGGCGCGGTCGTCGCGGCCGAGCGGCTGGCCGACGAGGCCGAGCCGCTCGAGGCGCTCGCGTAAGGCTCAGCCGGGCGGCCCGTCGAGGGCCGCGAGATCCCTCAGGCTCTCGTGGTCCTCGCGGCAGGCCGGGCAGCCCACGAGGTGCTCGCGCATCCCGGGGAGGCGGCGGTCGGCGTCCTCGCCCGCGATCTCCAGCTCGACGTACTCGTCGAGCAGCTCGAAGCACTCCTCGCAGGTCACCTCCGGGCCGGCCGGCCCGAGCAGCCGGGCCACCAGCTCGCGACGGTGGTCGTCAGCGGTCATCGTCCACCTCCAGGACCGTTCGCAGCTTGCGCCGCGCGTCGTGCAGCGTCTTGTAGAGCGCGCCGCGGGTCGTCCCGCGCCGCTCGGCCAGGACGTCGATCGGGACGCCGTTGAGCGCGAGCGCGCAGAACACCTCGCGCTGGTGCGCGGTGAGCGAGGTCTGGACCGCGTCGCGCAGCGCCGCGAGCAGCTCGGCGGTCTCGAGCTGCTCCTGCGCCGAGCCGCCGGCGGCCGCGGGCTCCGGCCACGTCTCGGCGTCGAGCGCGACCTCGCGGCCGTGCCACGCGCGGCGGCGCGCCTTCACGCCCGCCTCGAGCAGCGCGAACTTGTACGCCCAGGTGGTGAAGCGGCTGGCGCCGCGGAACGTGTCGAGCTTGCGGAGGATCGCCATCAGCGCGTCGTCCGCCGCCTGCATCGCGAGGTCGTCGACCTCCGCACCGGGCACGTGGGCGAGCTGGCCGTGCCGGCGCCCGAGCTCGAAGCGCGCGGCGCGCAGCAGCATGGCGTGCAGCTCGGCCAGCGCCGGCTCGCGCTGCCCCGCGGGCCCGCGCAGCGCCGCGATCCACGCGTCGGTGGCCCGCGCCGGCGCGGCGGGTTCGCTCACGTCTGGCACCGGCGGAGCATAGGCGGCGGCCATCAGGTGGGTTTGCGTCACGCCGGGCGCGGTTCTTACCGGCTCGCAGCGCCGACCAACGTCAACGGCGGCTGGGTGGGGTGGCGGTGTCCCCAACGTCACTCAGCGACATCGTCGGAAGGGTGAAAGTGACGTTGGGGGTCATATAGGCCCACAACGTCACTTTCGCCGGCGCCGGCATGTCGCCGAGTGACGTTGGGTGCAGACGACCGCCACCCCACCCAGCGCCGTTCATGAACGTGCCGCGCGGCCGGGCGGCCAGAGCAGGCGGCCGCGGCGGAGCGGCGACCCCCGGAACGGCCCGGAGGTCGCCGCGATGAGAACGTGAGACTTCTCCCTACTCGTCGCCCTCGCCCGCGGGCGGACAGCCGGTCTCGCCCGGAGTGAGCTGGAGCGCCTCGGCCCGTGCCACGTCAGCCTGCGCGAGGCTGCCGTCGGCAAGCGCCTCGACCACGGAGGCCGAAGCGTGATAGGCCGTCTTCGCGATGTAGCCGTTGGACTTCTGGCCGATGTCGCCCCGCATCTCGATCAGCACCGATGCCGAGCCGAGCAGGCCATAGGCGTTGCGCGAGATGCCCGGAGGCGTCGTACCGCAGTAGCGCGAGAAGTTCGCGTACCCGTAGCGCTCGATGCCCTCGAGAAGCGTGGACACGACCTGCTTCGAGCGATGCACGACCCCGGCGAACTGCTGCTGGAGGCCCAGCGCGGCGGCCGTCGCGGTCGCGTTCGGCCACAGCGTCGAGCCGGTGACCATCTGGCCCTCGGCATCGGTCTTCGATCCCTGGTGGTGCAGGTCGAGCACGACCGCCACGCGGCTCGCGCCGCCCGCGGCGTCGTAGGCGTTGCGGACGGCGAGCGCCTCCGGCACCGGGTTGTCGCCCTGGCCGACGCCCAGCGGCCCGGTGTTCGGGTCGTCGCGCGGGTCGCTGGTCAGGTACGAGTGGTAGCGGTTGATGTCGTAGCCGCGCCCCAGCTGGTAGAAGGCCGGGCACGGCGCCACGGTGCACCACGGATCGACGTTGTGCCGCCACGGGCTCTCGATCGGCGTCGCGTCGAACCCGTCGACGTTGACGCGCGGGATCACGGTCACCGTGAGCGCGTCGCGGATCGCCTTCGCGCCCTGCGCGTTGCTCGTGAGCGCGCGGACGATCTCCAGCGCCGAGTTCGAGACCGTGTACTCGTTGCCGTGCTGGTTGGCGATGATCACCATGCCGCGCGGGCCGCTGCCGACTGTGGCGATCGGGATCTGCCGGTTGCTGCCCTTCGCCCTGAACGGCGAGTACGACAGCGTCATCGCGCCGTGGCTCTTCTGCTCGTACTGCTCGAGCGTCTTCACCAGCTCGCCGTAGTCGCGGATCGCCGACAGCGACTCGTTCTGGTTCGGCTGCTCCCACGGCCCGTTCGGCCTGGTCTGCGCGGCGGCCGGCGCGGCCGCCACGGCGGTTACGAGGCACGCGGCGGCCAGCGCCGCGCGCACGCGTGTACGTCTCTGCATCTGACACCCCTCCCGTGGGTGGACTCCCCTGCCCGCAGGGAGGATACGGCTCAGGACGCCGCCGGGCGGAACCGCCTGAGCCGCAGCGCGTTGAGCACGACGCTGACGCTCGACAGCGCCATCGCCAGGCCCGCGATCACCGGGTTGAGCAGGCCGGCGGCCGCGAGCGGCAGAGCCGCGACGTTGTAGCCGAACGCCCAGGCCAGGTTCTGCCGGATGGTGCGCAGCGTCGAGCGCGAGAGCCGGATCGCGTCGGCGGCGCCGCGGAGGTCGCCCGCGACGAGCGTGAGGTCGCCGGCCTGGATCGCGACGTCGGTCCCGGTGCCGATGCTCAGGCCGAGGTCGGCCTGCGCGAGCGCCGGCGCGTCGTTGACGCCGTCGCCGGCCATCGCCACCACGCGGCCCTCGGCCTGGAGGCGCCGGACGACCTCGACCTTGCCGGCCGGCAGCACCTCGGCGATCACCTCGTCGATCCCGACCTCCGCGGCCACCGCCCGCGCCGTCGCCTCGTTGTCGCCGGTGAGCAGCACGGGCCGCAGGCCGAGCGCCTTCAGCCGCGCGACCGCCTCCGCGCTCGTCGGCTTGACCGCGTCGGCGACCGCCAGCACGCCCCGGACCTCGCCGTCCCAGGCGGCGACGACCGCCGTGCGCCCGGCCGCCTCGGCCTCGCGCCGCGCGGCGTCGAGCTCGGGCGGCAGCGCGAGGCTCCACTCCGCCATCAGCGAGGGGCGCCCGACCAGCACGGCCCGGCCCTCCACGACCCCCTCGACGCCCAGCCCCTCGCGGTTCGCGAACGACTCGACGGCAGGGAGCGCGCCGGCCTCCGCGCGGGCGGCACGGGCGATCGCCCGCGCGATCGGATGCTCCGAGGCGTCCTCGACCGCGCCGGCGATCCGCAGCAGCTCGGCGCGCGCCACGCCCGAGGCCGGGGTCACGCCGGCGAGGCTCATCCGCCCCGTGGTCACCGTGCCGGTCTTGTCGAGCACGATCGTGTCGACGCGGCGCGTGGACTCGAGGATCTCGGGCCCGCGGATCAGCAGCCCGAGCTGCGCGCCGCGGCCCGTGCCGACGAGCAGGGCCGTCGGCGTGGCAAGGCCGAGCGCGCACGGGCACGCGATGATCAGCACGGCGACGGCGGCGGTGAACGCGTACTCCGCCGACTCGCCGGCCCCGAGCCAGAACGCGAGCGTGGCGACGGCGAGGGCGATGACGACCGGCACGAACACGCCGGAAACGCGGTCGGCGATCCGCTGGACGGGCGCCTTGCCGGACTGCGCCTCGGTGACGAGCCGGCTGATCTGGGCCAGCGCGGTGTCCGAGCCCACCTTCGTCGCGCGGACGACGAGGCGGCCGCCGGCGTTCACGGTCGCGCCCGCCACCTCGTCGCCCGGCCGCTTCTCGACCGGGACCGGCTCGCCGGTCAGCAGCGACTCGTCGACGGCGCTCGCGCCCTGCTCGACCACGCCGTCGGTCGCGACCTTCTCGCCCGGGCGCACCACGAAGCGGTCGCCGACCCGGAGCTCGCCGATCGGCACGCGCCGCTCCGCGCCGTCGTCGCCGAGCACGGCGACGTCCTTGGCGCCCAGCTCGAGCAGCCCGGTCAGCGCCGCGCCGGCGCGCTTCTTCGCGCGCGCCTCGAAGTAGCGCCCGGCGAGCATGAACACCGTCACGGCCGCGGCGACCTCGAGGTACAGCTCGTCGCCGCCACCGGCGCCGTCCGGGATCAGCCGGAACTCCATCGTCATGCCGGTCATGCCGGCCTCGCCGAGGAAGAGCGCGTACAGCGACCACAGCCAGGCGGCCAGCGTCCCGAGCGAGATCAGGGTGTCCATCGTCGCGGTGGCGTGCCTGAGGTTGGCCCAAGCGGCGCGGTGGAACGGCCAGGCGCCCCAGATCACGACGGGCGTCGCCAGCTGGAGCGCGAGCCACTGCCAGTTGTCGAACTGGAGCGCCGGGATCATCGACAGCAGCAGCACCGGCGCCGCGAGCAGCGCCGAGATCACGAGCCTGCGCCGCAGCGGCGCGGTCTCGTCCTCCTCGCGCTCGGGCTCGGCGTCCGAGGCGGGCAGCACGGCCTCGTAGCCGGCCGCCTCGATCGCCTCGACGAGCTGCTCGCGGCGCGACCGCCCCGGCGTCGTAGGCGACGGACGCCTTCTCCGTGGCGTAGTTGACGGAAGCGCTGACGCCGTCGAGGTCGTTCAGCCTGCGCTCGATCCGGTTCGCGCACGACGCGCACGTCATGCCCGCGATCGGCAGCTCGAGGCGCTCGGTGGCGGTCGCCATCGCTAGCGCACCTCGCGCGTGAAGGCGGCGGTGTGTACGCGGCCCTCGTGCTTGAACTGGAGGAACATGCGGTAGCGGCCCGCGGTCTCGAACGTCGTGTCGAACGCGACGCCATGGTCGCCCGGATGGACGTGCAGGAACGCCAGGTCGCCCTCGCGCAGCGCGACGAGGTGACCGCCCGCGCCCAGGTAGGGCTCGGTCTCCACCGGCACGCCGTCCTTGGTGATCGTGAAGCGCAGCCGCGCCTGAACGCCGGGGCGGGCTGCCGGCGCGTCCAGACGCACGTCGTAGCCGCCGTCGCTCACGGCGGTCTCGCTGGGGGCGGGCAGCGCCCGCAGGTCGGCGGCGCCGTCGACGCGCAGGTCGGAGGCGAGGGTGTACGCCGTCTCGTCGTGCGAGAAGTCGGCGAAGAGCCGGTAGGACCCCGCCTGGTCGAGCCGCACGCCGGTGCTCCAGGCGCCGTCGGCGTCCTGCTCGGGGTGCAGGTGCTGGAAGGTCGAGAGATCGCGCCGGGCGACGATCAGGTGCATCCGCTTCTCGTGCTCGACGTCGAAGTCGCGCACGGTGCGGCCACGCGCGTCCACGATCCGGAAGCCCAGCCGCTCGGCACGGCCCTGGCGCAGCTCGGGGTCGTCGACCACGACGCGCAGGCCATCCTCGGCGACGGCGAGCCCGCGGACGGGATCCGGCGCCTCGTGTCCTTCGTCCATCCGGCCCCCGGCGTGTCCGCCGATCTCGTCGCCGGCGGCCTTGTCCTCGCCTCGGGGCTCGATCGCCGCGCCGGCGAGGGCGGCGCCGGCGCCCACTACGGCGAGGGCGGCGGCGAAGACGGCGAATCGCAACTTCACGGTCATCCAACGCTCCAGGATACGTCTAGGGGGTATGCGGGAGGAGCGTCACGGTACCAGATACCCCAGGGGGGTTACCTCCACGCTCGCACGTTGGAGGAACCCGGGTCGCTCAGATGACCCTGGGCGGCTCTTCGTCCTTCGGGGCCCGGCGGGCCTTCGGATGACGGTGGAAGATCATGGGAGCAGCATGGACTCATGCGCGCTCCCGGTCATCAGGGATCACCCCTGAACCGGACCCGGATCTCTCAGGGTTCGAGCCCTGACCCCTGAGGGGGCACCCCACCCTGACCGTGGCCGGAGACCCTGCGGTGCGGCTTGGCGACGATGAGGTAGCCCGCCCCGGCCACCCCGATCACGCCGAGGACGATCGGCGCCGCCCAGACCTGGTAGGCCGGGGCGCCCGGCGGCGCGAGCGACTCGCGCGGCCAGGCGATGTTGACCGTCTCGAAGGCCAGCCAGGCGACGGCCAGCGCGTTCACGACGAGCCCGGCGCGGCCGAGCCGCACGCGCCCGGACGGCTTCCACGTGCCGCGCACCCTCGCCACCAGCGCCGCGAGCGCGACCAGCAGGAAGGCGACGTAGATCGCCGCGGTGCCGAAGGCGATCAGGCTGCCGACCGCCGCGGAGTGCAGGCCGAGCAGCAGCCCGAGGCACGCGACCAACGCCGTGAGGCCGATCGCGCGGCGCGGGCACCCCGCGCCGGTCGACCGCGCGCAGGACCCGCGAGCCGGGCAGCACGCCGTCCCGCGCGATCGAGTAGATCGTGCGCGCGGTCGCCGTCTGCGCGGCCATGCCGCAGGCGAGGAACGCGACGAGCACGAGCGCGGCGAACGGCTTCTCCGACCACGAGCCGAACGAGCTGACGACGGCGGTGGCGACGGGGTCCGGCGTCGGCGCCGGCCACGATGGCGCCGAGGTCCGGGTGGGCGAGCATCGCCGCCACCGCGTTGAGGATCACCAGCACGCCGACGCTCAGCAGCGCGATCCAGATCGCGCGCGGCACCTCCTCGGCGGCGGACCGCGTCTCCTCGGCCGCGCCGATGCAGGCGTCGAAGCCGATGAACACCCAGCCGCCGACCGCGAGGGCCGCGAGCAGGTCGCCGCTCGAGCCGAGCGAGTGGGTGAGGACGTCGAGGTCCTGGACGCGGAAGGCGAACAGCAGCGCCAGCCCGATGCCGATCGAGGCGAGCATCTCGGCCGCGATCCCGGTCTTGATGGCGCGGCGCAGCACGTCGATCCCGAGCGAGCCGACGAGCGCGCAGATGCAGACGAGGGCCATCCCGGTCAGCACCACCGCGTCGGCGGTCGGCTCGATGCCCGCGAGCGACAGCGCCCACGGCGCCCCGAGGTAGGCGATCGTGGTGTTGGCCACGGCGTAGGCGCAGACCGCGACCCAGCCGTTCAGCCACCCGTAGGCGGGCCCGAGCAGGCGCCGGCTCCACTGGTAGGCGCCGCCGGCGATCGGGAACTCCGACGCGAGCTCCGAGTACACGGCCAGGAGCAGGCACTGGCCGGCGAGCGTGACGGGGAGCACCCAGACCCAGGCCGGCCCGGCCACCAGCGTGCCGACGAGCACGACCGCGTACAGGCCGACCACCGGCGAGATCGACGCGAACCCGATCGCCGCGTTGTCGAGCCCGTGCAGGTGGCGGACGAGCTCCTGCCGGTAGCCCAGCTCGTTCAGGCGCGCGGCGTCGGCGTCGGCGTCGGTGTCGGGGGAGAGCTGCGTCACGCCGGCTCGGCCGCGCGCCGCTCGCGCTCGACGGCGCGCGCGACCTCGACGCGGGACGTGGCGCCGAGCTTGACGAAGATGTTCCGCAGGTGCGACTCGACGGTCTTCTCGCTGAGGAACAGCGAGCCGGCGATCTCGCGGTTCGTCCGGCGGTCCGTCACCAGCTCGGCGATCTCGCGCTCGCGCCGCGTCAGGGCGCCGACGCCGCTGTCGTCGGCGCTCGCGGGCCCGCGCGGCTCGGCCCGCGCCCCGAGCTTGCGCAGCTCCCGGCGCATCTCGTCCCGCACCCGCAGCGAGGCGCAGGCGTCCAGCTCGCGCTCGGCCTCGCGCAGCACGGCGATCGCGCGCTTCCGATCCCCCGCGGCCGCGAGCGCGCGGCCGGCCAGCGCGAGCGCGAACGCGGCCGGCAGGCGGGCGCCGATCGACGTCGCGACCTCGGCCGCGTCCATGGCGAGCCGGGCGGCCGCCTCCGGCTCGCCGCGGGACAGCAGCAGCGCCGCCCGGCCGCGGAGCGCGAGCGCGCTCGGCAGCCGCAGGCCGAGCGCACCGGCGTGCTGCTCGAGCCGCCGGACGTAGCCCTCCGCGGCGTCGTCGCGGCCGAGCGCCAGCTCGACGAGCGCGAGCACCTCCCAGTCGAAGCAGCGCTCGACGGGCACCTTGTGCAGCAGGTCGTCGCCGCCGAGCGCGTGCATGATCTCCCACGCCTTCTGGACGTCGCCCGCCTCGAAGTGCGACATGCCGAGCACCCAGCCGGGCCCGCCGCCCGCGGCCGGCATGGTGGCGCCGGCCATCCGCCCGCCGACCTGCGCGCTCTCCTCGGCCGCCGCGATCGCCCGGTCCAGGTCGCCGGCGTGGTAGTACGCGAACGCCAGCTCGAACAGCGCCCACGAGAGGTCGTGGGGGCTGGCCGACAGCCGCGTCGCCTCGACCGCCGCCTCGCACAGCTCGATCGCGTCGGTGTTGCGGCCGAGCATCTCGAACGTGTAGCCCTTGACGAGCATCATCGGCACGAGCAGCCGCCCCTCGCCGGTGGCGCGGGCGATCGCGATCCCGCGGTCCACGTGCGCGATCGCCTGCTCGTAGCGCTCGAGGTAGTTCTCGGCCCAGCCCAGGTAGTAGAGCGCCTCGAGCCGCGGCGCCAGCTCGCGGTCGGACAGGCCGTCGACGATGCGCGACCGCCTCCTCGTGCCGCTCCTGCGCCGGCTTGACCTCGCCGGCGGCGACCTCCCCGAGGCACAGCGCCGACGCGGCGGTCGCGATCAGCACGCGGTCGCGCGTGGCGCGCGAGGTGGCGAGCGCCGAGCGGCCCATGGTGAGCGTCTGGTCGAAGTCCAGCTCGTAGATCCCGTCGACGGCCAGCTCGATCTGGAGCGCGGCGGCCGCGGCCGTCGAGCGGTCGGCGAGCTCGTCCCACGCGCGGACCAGGCGCCGGTGGGCGTCCTCGTGGCGGCCGAGCCAGTGCTCGACGGCGGCGCAGCGCGCGGTCAGCTCGACCCGGTGCGCCGCCGCCTCGGCCGGGAGCCGCTCGAGCGCCTCGAGCAGCGTCGTGCGGCACTGCTCGAGCTCGCCGAGCGAGCGCAGCGCCTTGGCCAGCTCCATGCGCAGCTCGACCTGGCGGTCGCGGTCCTCCGCGGACAGCAGGCGCAGCGCGGCGGCGAACCAGTGCACGGCGGCGGCCGGCGCCCGTGCCGCGGTCGCCGTGCCCGCCTCTCGCAGCAGCGCGATCGCGCCGTCGTCGCACGGGCTCGCCGACTGCTCGACGTGATGGGCGCGCTCGGGCGCGCCGGCGCCGCGCTCGGCCAGCGTCTCGGCGGCCCGCGCGTGGGCCGCGATGCGGCGGCCCGCGGGCACCGCGCCGTAGACCGCGCGGCGCACGAGCGGGTGGCGGAACACGAAGCGGCGCGGGACCGGCGTCACGCGGACGAGGTCGAGCGCGAGCAGGCCGTCGAGCGCCGTCAGCCCGTCGCCGAGCTCCAGCTCCGGCGACCGCCGCCGCGAGGTCGACCTCGAACGGCTCGCCGGCGACGGCGGCGGCGTCGAGCAGCCGTCGCTCGGTGGGGGAGAGGCCGCCGAGCTCCTCCTCCAGCGAGGCCGCGACGGCCGGCGGCACGCCGTCGTCCGCGGCGCCGCTGCCGGGCGCGGCGGCGAGCCGGGGGTCGTCGCGCGTCCGCGCGAGCTGCTCGAGGTAGAACGGGTTGCCGCCGCCGTGGCGGTAGATGGCGGCCGCGGCCTCCGGGTCCACGCCGGCGAGCAGCTCGCCGGCCTCGGCCTCGCTCAGCGGGTCGAGCGTGAGCCGGCGCACGGACGGCACCGCCAGCGCGGTGGCCAGCCGCCGCGCCGCGCGCCCCGGGCGGAAGCCGAGCGCGAGCAGCACCGGCACGGGCGCGCTCGCGCCGCAGCAGCGCGGCCAGCAGCTCGATCGACGCGTCGTCGCTCCAGTGCAGGTCGTCGAGCACCAGCACGAGCGGCTGCGCGCCCGCGAGCAGGCCGAGCAGCCGCTGCGCGGCGCGGTGGACGCGGTAGCGCTCGTCGGCGACCGACTCCCGCACCGCCGCGCCCGCGCCGCGCTGCGACGGCAGCAGCGCGGCCAGCTCGTCGAGCAGCTCGGCGTTCCACGCCTCGGCGAGCCCGAGGTCGTGCGACGCGACGTAGGCGTCCAGCGCGTCGGCCCAGACGCTGAACGGCAGGTCGCGCTCGAACTCGGCCGCCGCGCCCGCGAGCACCAGGCAGCCGCGCTCCTCGGCGCGCCGGCGCAGCTCGCCGAGCAGGCGCGTCTTCCCGATCCCCGGCTCGCCCTCGACGGCGACGCAGCCGGAGCTCCCGTCGCCGAGCGCCTCCAGCGCCGCGTCGATCTGCGCGAGCTCCGACTCGCGCCCGACCGTCCGTCCGGGGCTGGTCTCGAGGGACACGGCACGGCGAGCCTATAGACCCCCTGGGTGCGGGTTCAGGGATCCGGTTCAGGGATCGTCACCGATGATCAGGGGGTGGCGTTCCAGCACTCTGGCGCCATGCCGGATTTCCTCCTCCACCACGAGCACGCGCCGGACGAGTGCGCGGCCGCCTTCGCGGCGTGGACGGGCTTCCAGAGCCCGCTGCGCCGGCTTCCAGCGGCCTCCACGTGCCTGGCCGGCGGCCACGCGCTGTGGTGGACGGTCGAAGCCCGGGATCGCGGCTCGGCCCTCTCCCTGCTCCCTCCGTACCTCGCCGAGCGGACCACCCCGATCGAGTTCCGCGAAGTCCAGATCCCCTGATCCCCGATCCTCCCCGGAGGTCCCATCGTGTCATCCATGCTGCGGCGAGTCGCAGTCTTCTCCGCTCGCCACCGCAAGCTGGTCATCGGTATATGGCTGGTCCTGCTCGTCGGCCTCGGCTTCGCAAGCCACGCCATGGGCACGAAGTACAGCTCCAGCGCTCAGGTCGCCGGCTCCGACAGCCAGGCCGCCAACGACGTCATGGCGCGCTCGTTCGACCCGAACCTCTCCGACGCCAGCCCGATCGTCTACCACGTCGAGGACGGGACGCTGAAGGACGAGGCAGAATCGAGCCGTCGTCGAGGAGTCCGTCAAGTCCTTGTCGCAGGCGGAGTACGTCAAGAGCGTCAGCGACCCCTACGAGAAGCTCTCCAAGGACGGGAAGACGGCGTACGCGACCGTCCTGCCGTCGACCGCGCTCGGCGACGTGTCCGTCGCTGACGCCGAGGCGATCCACGAGGCCGCCGCCGAGCCCGCCGAGGGCAAGGGCGTCCAGGTCGAGGCCGGCGGTCAGCTCGGCCAGAAGATCTCCAAGCCCGAGGCCAAGATCAGCGAGATCGTCGGCCTGGCGGCCGCGATGCTGATCCTCGTCCTCGTGTTCGGCACCGTCACCGCGATGGCGCTCCCGATCGCCGCGGCGATCGTCGGCCTGATCAGCGGCCTGAGCCTGATCTCGATGCTCGGCCATCTCACGTCCGTCCCGGACGTCGCCCCGACCATCGCCACGATGATCGGCCTCGGCGTCGGCATCGACTACTCGCTGTTCATCGTCACCCGCGCCCGCTCGGCCCGGCACGAGGGCATGAGCGTGCACGACGCGATCGGCCACGCGGCCGCGACCTCCGGCAGCGCCGTCGCGTTCGCCGGCGTGACCGTGATCATCGCCCTGCTCTCGCTCGCCGTCTCCGGCGTGTCGCTCATCACCGTGCTCGGCCAGGCGGCCGCGATCGCCGTCGTCGTCGCCGTGCTCGCTTCTATGACGCTGCTGCCCGCGATGCTCGGCCTGTGCGGCGACCGCATCGAGAAGCTGCGCGTCGGCCGCGACAAGCGCCCGACGCTCGACCACAGCTCCTTCTGGGAGCGCTGGGGCGGGCGCCTCGCGCGCCGTCCGGCGATGTTCGCGGTGGCCGCCGTCATGGTCCTGCTCGCGGTCGCCTCGCCGGTCAAGGGCCTGGAGCTCGGCCTCACCGACAACTCCAGCTCGCCGCAGTCGACCACCGTGCGCCAGGCGTACGACCTGATCACGGACAACTACGGCGCGGGCGCGAACGGCCCGCTGCTCGTGACGGCGAACGTCGACGGCAAGGACGATCCGGAGCTCGCGAAGCTCCACGAGGGCCTCTCGGGCGCCGGCGCGCAGGCCGTCGGCGAGCCGCAGATGTCCGAGGACGGCAGCGCCGCGCTGATCAACGTGATCCCGAACGGCTCGCCGACCTCGGACGCGACCAGCGATCTCGTCGACACGGTCCGTGACGACATCGTCCCGGCGAGCGGGGCCGACGCCAACGTCGGCGGCTCCACCGCCCAGCAGCTCGACCTCGCCGACCTGATCGGCCAGCGGCTGCCCCTGATCATCGCGGTCGTCGTCGGCCTCAGCGTCCTGCTGCTGCTGATCGCGTTCCGCTCGGTCGTCGCTCCGCTCCAGGCCGCGTTCGTGAACCTGCTCGCGGTCGGCGCCGCCTACGGCGTGCTCACGGCCGTGTTCCAGGAGGGCCACGGGGCCGCGTCGATCGGCCTCGACGGCGCCATCCCGATCGTCTCCTACGTGCCGATGATGATGTTCGCGATCCTCTTCGGGCTCGCGATGGACTACCAGGTGTTCCTCCTCAGCCGCGTGCGCGAGGAGATCGACGCCGGCAAGTCCCCCAGGCGCGCCGTCATCGACGGCCTGGCCGGCACCGGCAAGGTCATCGCGTCGGCGGCGGCGATCATGGTCGCGGTCTTCGCCAGCTTCATCCTCAACGGCGATCCGACCGTCAAGGAGTTCGGCGTCGGCCTCGCCTCGGCGATCGCCATCGCCGGGACGATGGTCTGCGTCCTGCTCCCGGCCGTGATGCTCGTGATGGGCCGCTGGACCTGGTGGCTCCCGCGCAGCCTCGACCGCGTCCTCCCCCGCATCAGCGTCGAAGGCGCCCCCGCCGGCTGACGCGTCCCTCTCCCCAACCCCCAACCACCCACCCCCACCCCCGACCAGGAGGTCGACCCATGTCCGCTACCACCACCGCTCCCGCCCCGGCCGCCCCTGAGGCGGCCGAGGAGGGCCGCCGCATCTCGCTCCTCGGCAAGATCCTCGGCGGCACGTCCGTCGCCGCGATCTGCGCCGTCATCGCGATCGCCGCGTGGCCGGCGTCCGAGACCGACAAGGCCCGCGACGACGGCGAGGCGTTCGGCGCCGCCGTCGCCCAGCTCCAGTCGGCCGACACGACGGAGGAGGTCGACGCCGCGCTCGTCGAGCTCAACGCCGCCGTGGTCGACACGCGCGAGAACGCGAGCGACGCCGTCTACGACCAGGTCGACCGCCAGGCCGACGCCCTCTACTACGCCGCCGACGGGTTCGTCGGCATGAACACCGCCGACGACGAGTTCGAGGCCGACCTCTACGAGCTCGAGCTCGAGACCGCCGTCGACGACCTGACGAGCAACGCGGACGACTTCCGCACCACCGGCCCCGAGGTCCAGCAGGCCTTCTGGGACGGCTACGAGGACGGCCTGAACGGCGACGCCTCCTGATCCACGACCGCTGAGCACGAGCCCCGAGGAGACGAGCATGTCGCCCGAGACCCATCCCTACGCACGCCGCTGGCAGGCGCTGATCGTCCTGGCGGTCAGCCTGCTGGTGATCAGCGTCGGCAACACGATCCTCAACGTCGCGTTGCCGACCATCCAGCAGGAGCTCGACGCGAGCTCCAGCGAGCTGCAATGGATCGTCGACGGCTACCTGCTCGTCTACGCGGGGCTCCTGCTCGCGGCCGGCACGCTCGGCGACCGCTTCGGGCGGCGCCGGGCGCTGGTCACCGGCCTCGTCGTCTTCGGGGTCGGCTCGGTCCTCGCCGCGCTCGCCGACAGCTCCTCGGCGCTGATCGCGTCGCGGGCGCTGATGGGCGTCGGCGCGGCGGGGATCATGCCGACGACGCTCTCCATCCTCACCAACATCTTCCCCGCGTCGGAGCGGCCGCGCGCGATCGCCATCTGGGCGGCCGTGGCCGGGCTCGGCGTGGCGATCGGCCCCGTCACCGGCGGCTGGCTGATCGAGCAGGTCGACTGGCGCTGGATCTTCCTCTTCAACCTGCCGGCGATCGCGGCGTGCCTGGTCGGCGCGTTCGTGCTCGTGCCGGAGTCGCGCGACCCGTCGAAGCCGCGGCTGGACTGGGTCGGCGCGGCGCTGTCCGTGGCGGGGCTGACCGCCGTCGTCTGGGGCCTGATCGAGGCGCCCGAGCGCGGCTGGACCGACGCGGTGATCCTGGGCGCGTTCGGCGGCGGCGCGGCGATCCTGGCGCTGTTCGGCCTCTGGGAGCGCCGCGTGGACGAGCCGATGCTCGACCTCTCGGTGTTCCGCAACGCCCGCTTCAGCGCGGCGAGCGCGTCGATCACGTTCGTCTACTTCGCGCTGATGGGCGTCATGTACTTCCTCACGACCTACCTCCAGTCCGTGCTGGGCATGAGCGCTTTGGACGCGGGGCTGCGGATGCTGCCCGTCGCGGTCGGCATGATGCCCGCGGCCAAGTCGGCCGTGGCGCTTGACGCGGCGGTTCGGCACGCGCGTCGTGGTCGCCACCGGCCTGGTGGTCGTCGCGGGCGCGCTCGTGATGGTCACGGGCTTCGACGAGTCGACCGGCGACGGCCCGCTGTGCCTCGCGCTGGCGCTCATGGGCGCCGGCATCGGCCTGGCGATGGCCCCGGCCACCGAGTCGATCATGGGCTCGCTCCCGCGCGAGAAGGCGGGCGTGGGCTCGGCGATGAACGACGTCGTCCGCGAGGTCGGCGGCACGCTCGGCGTCGCGGTGCTCGGCAGCGCCCTGGCCAGCGCCTACGCGGGCGGCATGGGCGCCGCGACCTCCGGGCTCTCCGGCGACGCGGCGGCCGCCGCGTCCGACAGCGTCGGGGCGGCCCACGAGGTCGGCGCCCAGATGGGCGGCTCGTCCGGCGCGGAGCTGATCGCGGCGGCCAACCAGGCGTTCGTGGACGCGATGAGCACCACCGCGGGCATCGCGGCGGCGATCGCGATCGCGGGCGCGCTGATCGCCGCGCTGTTCCTGCCGGCCCGGGCGCGCGGCGAGCGCGCCGACGCCGCCGGCGCGCCCGTGCCGGAGGGCGCCGCGGCTTGATCCGCCCGCAGGGACGCAACTGCGCTGGGTGGGGGAGTGAGGGTGCATTTCGTCACGCTCAGGCGACCCGCGCCCACGAGCGTGACGAAATGCACACCAGAGGAGCCAAACGTCACGCTCGCCGAAGCGGCCTGCTCGAGCGTGACGAAATGCACCCGCGTTCCGGCGCCCCCGGACCGGTAGGGTCATTCGTATGAACGTGCTGGTGACCGGGAGTGCGGGGCATCTTGGCGAGGCGCTGGTGCGCGTGCTCGGCGCCGAGGGTCACGAGGTCGCCGGGCTGGACGTGCTGGCGTCGCCGCACACCGCGATCGTGGGCTCCGTCGCCGACCGGGCGCTCGTGCGGGAGGCGGTCCGCGGCGCCGACGCGGTCGTGCACGCGGCGACGCTGCACAAGCCGCACGTCGGCTCCCACACGCGGCAGGAGTTCGTCGACACGAACGTGACCGGCACGCTGAACCTGCTCGAGGAGGCGGTCGCGGCCGGCGTGGGCCGGTTCGTGTTCACGAGCACGACGAGCGCGTTCGGGCGCGCGCTCACGCCACCGCCGGAGGCGCCCGCCGCCTGGATCACGGAGGACGTCGCGCCCGTCCCGCGCAACATCTACGGCGCCACCAAGGTCGCGGCCGAGGACCTGTGCGAGCTGGTCCACCGCGACCACGGCCTGCCGTGCCTGATCCTGCGCACCTCGCGCTTCTTCCCCGAGGCGGACGACCGCGACGACGTCCGCGCCGCCTACGACGACGCCAACCTGAAGGTCAACGAGCTGCTGTACCGGCGCGCCGACCTCGAGGACGTCGTCGCCGCGCACCTGCGCGCGCTCGCCCGGGCGCCCGAGATCGGGCTTCGGCCGCTACATCGTGAGCGGGACCACGCCGTTCACGCGCGACGACCTCGCCGAGCTGCGCACGGACGCCCCCGCCGTGCTCCGGCGCCACCACCCGGAGTACGAGGAGGTCTACGCGGCCCGCGGCTGGCGGATGTTCGACGGCATCGAGCGCGTGTACGTCAACGAGAAGGCGCGCCGCGAGCTGGGCTGGACCCCGCGCCACGACTTCGGCCACGTCCTCGAGCGCCTGCGCGCGGGCGAGGACCATCGCAGCCCGCTCGCCCGCGAGATCGGCGCCAAGGGCTACCACGCCGACGCGACCGGCGTCTACACGACCCGGGTCAGACAGAGCCCAAGTCTGTGACACGGCCGGGACGGGTAGCCGCTCGCCGATGCCGGACTACGGGGAATGCGAGTCGCTCGACATCGACGCGCCGCAGCAGGCGTGCTTCGACGCGCTCAGCGACTACGAGCGCCTGCCCGAGTGGCAGCGCGCGGTGAAGGCGGCGCGCGTGCTCGAGCGCGACGAGCAGGGCCGCGGCGCGGTAGTGGAGTACGAGATCGACGCGAAGGTGAAGACCGTGCGCTACCGGCTGCGGCAGGTCTACGACGCGCCGCACCGCCTCGCGAGCGAGTACCTCGGCGGCGACTTCCGGGACTTCAGCGGCGAGTGGCGCTTCCTGGAGCGCGACGGCGGCGGCACGCGCGCCGAGCTGGAGCTGCGGATCGACCCCGGGCGGTTCGTGCCCGGGCCGCTGCGCGCCGCGATCTCCGACGCCGTGATGCGCCGCGCGCTGCGCGACCTCAAGGCTTACGTGGAGAGCCGCAGCCTCAGCCCAATGGCGTCTTGACCCTCTCGACGAGCTTGCGCGCCATCTCGACCTCGCGCTTCGCCGGTCCCTTCTTCGGCGCGTCGAACTCGATCTCGCCGGGGTCGACCAGCTCGTCGGCGAATCTCATCGTGTGCAGCGTGAGCACCTTGCCGTAGGGGCGGATCGCGGCGAGGTACTCGCGGTTGTGGAAGGTGAAGCGGCCGAGCGCAGCGCGGCCCGTCTTCTCCAGGGCGTCGTGCAGCAGCCGGTACGCGTCCTCGCCCTTCTTGCCGGCTCCCAGGTAGTAGGCCTTCTCGTAGAACGCGAGGTCGACGTCGGCGAGGCACACGAACGCCTCGACGTCGATCACGTGCGTTCGCTCGCCGGCGGCGGCGGCGATCTCCTCCTTCTCGAGCACGACGTAGGTGTTCTTGCGGACCTCGTAACCCTTGACGACCTCCTCGTACGGGACCTCCTTGCCCTCCTTGGAGCAGAAGCGCCGGTGCTCGATCTTCGCCCCGTCGGGCTCGTGGACCTCGCGGAAGCGGACGGTCTTGCTCTCCGTGGCGGAGAACAGCTTCACCGGCACGTTGACGAGGCCGAACGACACGGTGCCGTTCCACAGCGAACGCGGCATGCCATCTCCGCTACCCGGGCAGCCAGATGGTGATGCGGACCGAGACGATCACCTCGTGGCGTGACTTCAACCTGGCGGTCGAGGAGGCCGACGCCGGCGAGGACCGCCGCCCGCGCGCGCACTCGTCGCTGGTCTTCCGCGGGCTCGCGCGCTCCTCGTACTCGAACCGCACGAGCCTGGCCCGCCTCGGGGAGGACTCCCCGCGGCTCGAGCGCCACCTGATCCGCAACTTCCGCAAGTACGCGCACCGCGAGCAGCCCGGCCCGACCGTGTGGGACTGGCTGTCGCTCGCGCAGCACCACGGGCTGCCCACGCGGTTGCTGGACTGGACGTTCTCGCCGTTCGTCGCCGCGCACTTCGCCACCGCCACCTCGCCCGGCGAGGAGGCGCGTCGTGTGGGCCGTCGACTGCGCGGCCGCGCACGAGCAGCTGCCCGCGGCGCTGCGCAGCGCCCTTGACGCGGAGGGCGCCACCGTCTTCACCACCGAGCTGCTGGCCGAGCAGGCGCCGGCGATCGGCGACCTCGACCGCCTCGGCCGCGGCGCCGACCCGTTCGCCCTGTTCTTCGAGCCGCCGTCGCTCGACGACCGGATCGTCAACCAGTCCGCCGTGCTCTCGGCCATGTCCGATCCCAGGGCGAGCATGGAGCACTGGCTCGACGCCCACCCCGCGGCCTGCGTCTGCATGCTGATCACGCCGGAGGCGAAGGCCGACATCCGCGAGCGGCTGGACCAGGGCAACGTCACCGAGCGCGTCCTGATGCCCGGCCTCGACGGCCTCGCCGCGTGGCTGCGGCGCTACTACGCGCCCGGGCGCTCCGGCCGTGACTCGCTGGCGGAGGGCGGCGCGATGGCCGAGCCGGCCGGCGCCGGCACGGACCAGGGCGAGCAGGCCTGACGCGTTTCTGCGCGCCATCGCCAGGGAAGGACTGCCCGTATGGAAGGCGGAATCGGGATCCTCCTGCTCGTGATCATCGCGGTCGTGGCCCTGGTCATCGGAGTCGCCCTGTACGTGACCGGCGGCTCGATCTGGGCGAGCGAGGACAAGCACGACGGCGGCGACGGCGCAGGGCGCCCGGACCACAAGCGTCCGACCACGCCGGCGCACGAGAAGACCGAGTTCGTCGGCACCCGCCACGACGACTGAGGCCCGAGCGGCTTCGGCGTACGATGGCGAGACCCGACTGAGCGAGGACGCATGCCCGACCCGCACGACGAGACCGCGACCCTGACCGACGAGGAGATCGAGACGCGCCCGGCCGGCGCCGAGACCTCCCCGCTGCCGTCGGACGACGCCGACGACAGCGGCGACGCGACGGACACCGGCGACGACTCCGGCGACGTCTCCGACACCTCCGACACGGGCGACGACAGCGGCGACACCGGCGACGACAGCTGAGCCCGGCTGACGACGCGCTCGAGCTGACCCTCGCGCCCGTCGCGGCCGGGGGCTTCTTCGCCGACCACTGGGAGCGGCGCCCGCTGCTCGTCGAGCGCGACGAGGACGGGCGCTTCGACGGCATCCTGTCGACGGGCGACGTCGAGCGGCTGATCTGCGAGACGGGCCTGCGGACGCCCGCGTTCCGGCTGGTGCGCGACGGCGCCCAGCTGCCGCTGTCCGGCTACGCGGAGGACGTCCCGTGGCGGCCGGGCGCGTTCACCGGCCTCGCGCTCCCCGACCGGGTCGCCGACGAGCACGCGCGCGGCGCCACGCTGGTACTCCAGGCGCTGCACCTCCACTGGCGGCCGGCCGCGCTGTACTGCCGCGGGCTCGAGCAGCGGCTCGGCTTCCCGGTGCAGGCCAACGCCTACCTCACGCCCGCCTCCGCCCAGGGCTTCGCCGTCCACCACGACACGCACGACGTCTTCGTCCTCCAGGTATCGGGCAGCAAGCGCTGGCGGATCTACGCGCCGCTGCTCGAGCTGCCGCTCAAGCACCAGCGCTGGTCGCCCGCGCTGGGCGACCCCGGCGAGCCCGTCCTGGACGTCACGCTGCGCCCGGGCGACACGCTCTACGTCCCGCGCGGCTGGCCGCACGAGGCGGTCACGGATCGCGCCGACTCGCTGCACCTGACGATCGGGCTGCACCCGCCGACGCGGCTCGACGCGCTGCGCGCCGCGCTCGACGCCTGCCGCGACGACGTCGAGTTCCGCCGCACGCTCGACCGCTCCGGGGAGCTGCCAGCCGACCTGCTCGAGCGCCTCGCCGCCCGGCTCGCCCCCGCCGACGTCGCGCGCCGCGAGCGCCGGCGCTTCGCCGCCGGCCGCCGCGCGGTGCTCGACGGGCAGCTCACCCAGGCGCGCGCCGCCGCCGAGCTCGGCGCCGGCGACGCCGTCGAGCGGCGCCCGACCGTCGTCGCCGCCCTCGACGGCCCCGTGCTGGTGTTCGACGGCAAGGAGCTGCGCGTGCCCGCACGGGCCGCCGGCGCGCTCGCCGCCGCCCACGACGCCGACGGCCCGTTCACCGCCGCCGACCTGCCGGGCCCGCTCGACGAGGCCGGCCGGCTCGTGCTCGTCCGCCGCCTCGTCCGGGAGGGGTTTCTGCGTCTAGTCGGGGTAGGAAGCCCGGCATGGCCGAGAACCTGACCCGCCAGATCCTCCGCGACCACCTCGCCGAGGGTGAGCTGAAGCCGGGCGAGCCGATCGGCCTGCGCGTGGACCAGACGCTGCTCCAGGACGCCACGGGAACGATGGCGCTGATGCAGTTCGAGCAGCTCGGCGAGCCGCGCGTGAAGGTCGGCCGCGCCGTCCAGTACGTCGACCACAACGTCGTCGCGCTCGACCACAAGAACCCGGACGACCATCGCTTCCTCAGAGCGCTGTCGCGCCGCCACGGCCTGCACTTCTCGCGCCCGGGCAACGGCATCAGCCACTACATCCACCTCGAGCGCTTCGGCCGGCCGGGCGACGTGCTGATCGGCGCCGACTCCCACACGACCACCGGCGGCGCGCTCGGCATGCTCTCGATCGGCGCCGGCGGCCTCGACGTCGCCGTGGTGATGGGCGGCCACGCGTTCGAGATCGCCTGCCCGGAGGTCGTCGAGGTCCACCTGGAGGGCGAGCTGGCGCGCCCCTGGGTCCAGGCGAAGGACGTGATCCTCGAGCTGCTGCGGCGCCTGACCGTCCGCGGCGGCAAGGGCAAGGTGTTCGAGTTCACCGGCCCCGGCACCGCCACGCTGAGCGTGCCCGAGCGCGGCACGATCGCGAACATGATCGCCGAGCTGGGCGCGACGTCGGCGGTGTTCCCGCCCGACGACCAGACGCGCGACTGGCTGCGCCGGCAGGGCCGCGAGGACGACCTGCGCGAGATCGGGCCGGACGACGGCGCCGAGTACGACGACCGCGTGGAGATCGACCTCTCGGAGCTCGGCCCGCTCGTCGCCCAGCCCCACAACCCCGACAACGTCGTCGGCGTCGAGGAGGTCGCCGGCACGGAGATCGCCCAGGTCTGCATGGGCTCCTCCGTCAACTCCGCCTACGTCGACCTCGCGCTGCCCGGCGCGATCCTCGCCGACCGCGGCGGCCAGGTCGTGCACCACACGATCGACGCGACGGCCACGCCCGGCTCGCGCCAGATCCAGGCGGCGATCATCGAGTCCGGCGTCTACGCGCAGCTCGTCAAGGGTGGCGTGCGGATGCTCGAACCGGTCTGCGGCCCGTGCGTCGGCATGGGGCAGGCGCCGCCGTCGGAGGCCAACTCGCTGCGCACCTTCAACCGCAACTTCCGCGGCCGCTCCGGCACCGCGAGCGACCGCGTGTTCCTGTGCTCGCCGGCGGTCGCGGCCGTGTCGCTGCTGTCGGGGAAGATCGAGGACCCACGCGAGTACGGCGACCCACCGGACATGCTGGCGGCGCCGGAGCTGGAGCCCTACGTCGACGACGTCCACATCTTCGCGCCGGCCGACGAGGAGGAGGCCGAGCGGATCGAGGTCCCGCGCGGGCCGAACATCAAGCCGCCGCCCGACCACCAGCCGCTCGGCGACTCGCTGGAGGGCCGGATCGTCACCGTGCAGGACGACGACGTCTCGACGGGCGACCTCGCGCCCGACGGCGTCGAGGTCATGGCCTACCGCTCCAACGTCCCGGCGATCGCGGAGTTCACGTTCCGCCACCGCGACCCCGAGTTCCGCAAGCGCATCAAGGAGTGGGGCGGCGGCTTCATCGTCGGCGGCCACAACTACGGCCAGGGCTCCTCGCGCGAGCACGCCGCGCTCGCGCCGCTCCAGCTCGGCGTCCGCGCGGTGATCGCGAAGTCGTTCGCCCGGATCCACCGGCGCAACCTCGTCGCCCAGGGGATCGTGGCGCTCACGTTCGCCGACGAGGACGACCACGGGAAGGCCGAGGTCGGCCACTGCTGGCGCCTGCCGAAGCTGCACGAGGAGCTGGAGTCCGGGGCCGACGCGATCACCGCGGAGATCGAGGACACGGGCCACGAGATCACCCTCCGGCACGACTTCACGCCCAAGGAGCGCGAAGTGCTGCTGTGCGGCGGGCTGCTCGAGTACCTCCGCCGGCGCTAGGCCCGGTTCATCCGGCGCTGGGCTCGGGTAGCCCAGGCACATGGCACTCAGACGACGCAAGAGCCGGGCGCAGCAGATCGCTGACGTGCTCGGCACATACGCCAAGGTCAAGGCCGCCAAGAAGGCCGCCAAGGGCGCGGGCAAGGCCGCGAAGGGCACGGCGGTCGTGAAGGTCGCCAAGCGCACGCCGGTCGTGCGCCGGATCCCGATCATCGCCGGCGCGGGCCTGGGCCTCGCCGCCGCGGCGCTGGCCGCCCGCAAGATCCGCTCGGGCCCCACTGCTCAGCCTTCCTGAGCGCTTGGTAAGAATAGGGGCGTGCCGCAGCCGCGCGTCCCTCGCAACCTCGCTCCGGACATCCTCGAGGAGCTCGACGCCGCGCAGGCCGCCTACCAGGCGGCCGTCGCGGCCGAGCGCGCGGCCGGCCGCCGCCGAGCGGAGGCCGTCGTGCGCGCGACGGAGGCGGGCCTGAGCCGCCGCCAGGTCGGCGACCGCCTCGGCGTCACCCGCGGCCGCGTGCAGCAGATCCTCGACGCGGGCCGCTAGCCGCGCTCGGAGCCCGCCGGCGCCACGTCGGCGTGCATGTTGCGCTCCATCATCGCGAGCGCGGACTCGGCCAGCTTGGCGTCGATGTGGGCGACGGCGTCGCGCGGGACGCGCAGCTCGTAGCCCCGCAGGTAGGCGTCGAGCGCCGAATAGAGGATGCACTGCTCGGTGACCTGCCCGCAGAAGACGAGCCGGTCGATCTCGTTCGTGCGCAGCAGGTGGTCGAGCGGCGTCTGGTAGAAGGTCGAGTGGCGGCCCTTGGCGACGAACGGGACCGGCTCCGTCGGCGCGATCGGCTCGACCAGGTCGGGGTGGCGGCCGTCCAGCGCCTGCTGCACGAGCTCGGGCCGGCCCGCCGACCACTCCTCGTAGTTGTCGTTGACGTAGACGACGAGCGTGCCGTCACCCTGCGCCCGCTCACGCAGCGCGACGATCGCCGGCAGTGCCTCGCGCACGGACTCGGCGAGCCGGTCGGCGTCCTCGTGCTCGTACGCGTTGAGCATGTCGATGACGAGCAGCGCTGTCTTGGGCATCGTCTCAGCGCGGCGAGTCGCCGTTGGTCTCGATGATCACCCGGCACGGCCGCTCGGCCAGGACGGTCTCGAGCGTCCGCCCGAACAGCGAGCCGCCGGCCACGCGCGGCGGGAGCGCCATGACGATCGCGGCCGCGCGCATGTCCTGGGCCTCCTCGATGATCCGCCGCCCGGCCTGGCCGGCCCGGATCCGCTCGCTGTGCCCGGACACGCGCCGGCCGCCGTGGACCCGCGCCTGCTCGATCGCCGACTCCGCCTGCGCGATCTCCTCCGACATCGGCGCGCTGATGGGGAGCGCGCTCGGCACCGTGACCAGCGACAGGACGTGGATGCCGCGGCGCTTGCGGGCGGCCAGCTTGGTGGCCGTGCCGAGCACGTGCTCGTCGAAGCGGCCGTCGATCAGCGGCACCAGCACGGAGTCGTACTCCGCCTCATGGTCGACGACCGGCTGCGGGATCGCGACCTTGTACGTGGAGCTCATGTCCAGCCCGTGGCGGCGCCGGAACACGATGTAGATCGCGATTCCCAGGACCAGCCAGCCGAAGCCGGCCGCAGCGACCTCCGGGTGCAGCACGACGGTGACCACGAAGGCGATGGACGTCCCGAGCGCACCGAAGACCGCGAACAGCGGCAGGTCGTATCCTCGCACCGTGATGTTCCCGGGCCCTCGGTACGGGCGTGGGAAGTCCGGTTCGGTCGCCCGCAGCCGCATGACCGCGACGTGCGCGATCGTGAAGGACAGCATCGCGCCGAACGAGTACATGTAGCCGAGGAAGTCCTCCTGGCCCGGCAGCAGCGTGACGATCGCGGCGGCGGAGAAGACCAGGATGCCGATCCAGGGCGTGCGGAAGCGCGGGTGCAGTCGCCGCAGCCCGTCCGGCAGCTGCCGGTGGATCCCCATCGAGTAGACCAGTCGGGACACCCCGATCAGCGCCGCGTTGGTGGCGAGGAACAAGATCGTTGCGGCCAGCAGCGCCGACGTACAGCTCGCCCGCCGACTGCAGCGGCCCGAGATCGATCTGCTTGACGAAGCCGAGGATCGGGTCGCCGGCGAAGCCGCCCTCCTCCTCCGGGCGCCCGAGCAGCGTGAAGTACTCGCCCGTCCGCGGGCTGCTTCGACGGGCAGCGCCGACAGCGCGACCGCCGGCAGCGTGAAGTAGATCGCGAACACCGCGACCCGGACGCGGTTGATCGCGGCCGGGATCGTCTTCGGCCCGTCCCTGGCCTCCTCGGACATGTTCGAGATCGTCTCGATGCCCGTGTAGGCGAGCATGCCGATCGGGATCGCCAGCACGAAGTCCTTCCACGTCGGCGCGACCCCGAAGTGCACGTTGTCGACCAGCGTCTCCGGGGAGAGCACGAGCACGGCGCCGACACCACCAGCAGCAGTTGGGTCATGAAGTCGATGACGGCCAGCAGCACGTTGACGCCCGTCGACTCCTTGATGCCGACCACGTTGATCCCAGCCAGCACCGCGATCACGCAGCGCGCCGAAGACGATGTCGCCCGGCGAGTGGCGCAGCGGCTCCCAGAACAGCCCGCCGATGTAGTGCGGCACGAAGAACGCCGAGATCGCGATCGTGCATGATGTAGGTGAGCATCTGCGCCCAGGCCGCGAAGAACGACCAGAACTCGTTGAACGCCCGCCGCGCGAAGCTAGACCGAGCCGCCCGCCTCGGGGTACATCGTCGTCGCCTCGGCGTAGGTCGCCGCCGTGCAGAAGAAGAAGAACCCGGTGATGATGAAGACGACCGGTGTCAGGCCGAGCGCGTACGAGGCGACGAGGCCGAGCGCGTAGTAGATCGACGAGCCGACGTTGCCGTACGCGGTCGAGAACAGCGCGTTGGCCCCGAGCACCCGCTCGAGGCCCTCCAGCCGGCGCCTGGCCATCAGCGGCCCTCCAGCGCCTCCAGGATCCGCTGCACCGAGCGCTCGACGGGCTCCTCGGCCGGGCGCAGGTGCACGTCGGGCGCCGCGGGCGGCTCGTACGGCGCGTCGACGCCGGTGACGCCGGTGAGCTCGCCGGCGCGCGCGCGGCGGTAGATCCCGGCCGGGTCGCGGCGCTCGCACTCCTCGAGCGGGGTGTCGGCCCACGCCTCGACGAAGTCCAGGTCGGCCTGCTCGTGCAGGTCGCGCGCCCACTCGCGGTCGGCGGACATGGGGGAGACCAGCGCCACGATCGCGACGTTGCCGGTGTCGGCGAGGATGCGCGCGACGCTGGCGACGCGGCGCGCGTGCTCGTGCCGGTCGGCGGGGGAGAAGCCGAGGTCGCTGCTGAGCCCGTGGCGCATGTTCTCGCCGTCGAGGAGATAGGCCGGGCGGCCGGAGGCGATGAGGCGGCGCTCGAGCTCCTCGCCGATCGTGGACTTGCCCGCCCCGGGCAGGCCGGTGAGCCAGACCGTGGCGCCCTGGAGGCCGAGGACCGCCCAGCGCTCGCGCCGCGGCATCGCGGGCTCGTGCCAGACGACGTCGGGGCTGTGCGGGCCGACCGGCGCGCCGGCCTCCTCCGTGGCGGAGACGATCATGCCCGCGCCGACCGTGTCGTTGGTCGTCTCGTCGATGAGGATGAACGCGCCCGTGACGCGGTTGCGCTCGTAGGGGTCGGCGACGACCGGCTCGCGCGTGCGCAGGCGGACGCGGCCGATGTCGTTGAGCGCCAGCTCGCCGGGGTCGGGGACGTCGTCGAGCGTCGCCATGTCGATCCTGGTCTCGAGGTGCTCGATCGTCGCGCGCACGCGGCGGGTCGTGTGCTTGAGCGCGAGCCGCGCGCCGGGCTTCAGCGGCTCCTCGGCCATCCAGCAGACCATCGCCTCCAGGTGGCGGGCGGCCGGCGGCGGGTCGTCGGGCCCGACGAGCACGTCGCCGCGGCCGACGTCGATGTCGTCGCGCAGCAGCACGGTGACCGACATCGGCGGGGCGGCGGCGTCGAGCGGCCCGGCCGGGCTGTCGATCCGCTCGATCACCGACTGCTCGCGGCGCGGCAGCACCATCACCTCGTCGCCCGGGCGCAGCACGCCGCCGGCCACCTGGCCCGCGTAGCCGCGGTAGTCCGTGTCGCGGACGATCCACTGGACGGGGAACCGCACCTCGCTCGCAGGTTGCGGTCCGCGGAGACCTCGAGCTGCTCCAGCTGGGTGACGAGCGGCGGATCGTCGTACCAGGGCATGTTGTCCGACGGGTCGACGACGTTGTCGCCCAGCAGCGCCGAGGTGGGGATCGCGCGCGCGTCGGGCACCCCGAGCCGGGCCGTCATCTCGCGGAAGCCGCGCTCGATCTCGCGGAAGCGTGCCTCGTCCCAGTCGACGAGGTCCATCTTGTTCACGCACGCGATCAGGTGGCGGATGCCGAGCAGCGCGGAGATCGACGCGTGCCGGCGCGACTGGTCGACGATCCCGTTGCGCGCGTCGATCAGCACGATCGCCGCCTCCGCGGTCGAAGCGCCGGTGACCATGTTGCGCGTGTAGCGGATGTGGCCGGGGGTGTCGGCGATGATGAACGCGCGCGCCGGCGTCGCGAAGAAGCGGTAGGCGACGTCGATCGTGATGCCCTGCTCGCGCTCGGCGCGGAGGCCGTCGGTGATCAGCGCGAGATCGACCTCCGCCTCCTCGAGCTGGTCGCTCATCAGCGCCTTGGAGTCGTAGAGCAGGCGGCCGATCAGCGTGCTCTTGCCGTCGTCCACCGACCCGGCCGTGGCCAGGCGCAGCAGGTCCCCGCGCCGGCCCCCCGTGGCCGGTTGCGTCGTCGGAGTCGTGATCGTCATGCGGCGATCAGCTTGACGCATCGCGCTGTCGGCCTGCCGCCGGCCATGGGCGACGTGCCGGCGAACGTCAACGGCTCGGGGTAGGGTGGTGGGTGTCCCCAACGTCACACGGCGACACGGTCGGACGGGTGAAAGTGACGTTGGGGGCGTATATGACCCCCAACGTCACACGAGGGGCTCGCGCCATGACGCCGTGTGACGTTGGGGACAACGGCCGGCGTCCCCACCCCCTACCCAGCCGCCGTTGACGTACGTCCCGTACGACTCCCCCGGCCGACAGCCTCACAGAGACCGTGTACGATCCGCCTCACGATGACGCGCCAGCTGCACAGCACCGCCTGCGCGATCATCGTCATTGCCACCTCGGCCTGAGCGCTCCCAGAGCGCGTCAGGCCACGACTGGTCCCACCGGGACCGGCGCGGTGGCGACCGGACCTTGGTGGGCGAAGGAGCCGACCACATGTCCGCCGTCATCGAGATTCCAGCTCCCGCCGACGCCGCCCTGCGGCGACCAGGCGAGGGCGGCGCGGGCGCCGCCCAGGCGCGACGACGCCGCCTCGCGCTCGAGACCACGGGCGGCGGCGACGTGCTCGTCCGCGCGCTCACCCTGCTGCGCCGCCGCGGCTGCCGGATCGTCTCCGTCGACTACCGCGAGGCCGACCGTCACCGGCCGGGCCGGTTCGAGCTGGCGGTCGACGCGCCTCCGCGCGTCGCCGACGGGCTCGAGAGCTGGCTGCTGGGGCTGGTCGACGTGCTGGAGGTGCGTCAGCAGCGCAGCGCGTAGCGGCAGGCGACGACGGCGGGGCGCTCGACGGGCCGGCCGGCCTCGATCGCCCACGCCAGCCGCACGAACTGCGCGTGCGTCCACGCCAGCGGCGTCGCCGAGCCGGTGCCCGTGCCGGGCGCGAAGCCCGGCTGCCCGGACGGCGGGTTGTCGTCCCACACCTGCTCGGGAAGCATGAGGCCCGCTCCCGCCGTGGCGGCGATCGAGGCCAGGCGCGCGTCCGCGGCGCGGCGCGCGCCCGCGCGGTCGCCGGACAGCTCGCCCGCGGCGAGCTCGTACTCGCCGCGCTCGCCGGCCAGCAGCGGCCACAGGCGCCCCGTGTTGCCCGGGCCGGGGAACGGGCCGCCGTCGGGCGTCTCGCCGTAGCCGTCGTGGTTGTAGCGGTGCCAGAACTGGCCGGCCGGCGTGCGGAAGCCGAGCTCGCGGTCGACGACCGGGAGCGTCCCGCGGATGTCGCGGTCGTCGGCGGGCTTCACGCCGAGGCGGACGAGCTCGAGGTAGCTCGTGTCGACCACGCGCCGCTGGTCGATCGTCGGCCCGCCGTCGCCGATCGTGTACGTCGTTCCCGCATCGGCGTTGCCGTCGACGGTCAGCCGGAGGTAGTACGGGCGGTTCGACAGCGGGCCGTTGCGGGTGCGCGTCCAGCGCTCCACCGAGGCCTGCCAGGCGTCGGCGACGTCGCGGTAGTGGGCGGCCGTGGCCGGCTCGCCGTTGCGCTCGGCGATCTCGGCGGCGCACACCAGGGCGGCGATCTCGGCCGCGATCGTCGCGGGCGAGTAGCCGTCGGCGTTCTCCCAGCGCTCCTGCGAGTCCGGCCCGCGGGCGAGGATGCACCCGGCGGCGCGCTTCACGTGCTTCCACGTGTCGTCGTCGAACTGGCCGAGCTGCCAGGAGAGCAGGATCGGATCGGCCACCTCGTCGAGCTGGAGGTTCGGCCAGTGGGGCGTGCCGTCGATGTTGCTGTTCTGCGGGAAGCAGCCGTCGGACTGCTGCTGGCGGGTCCACAGGTAGCCGACCGCGCGCGCGGCCGCCGCCCGGTCGCCGGCCGCGATCTGGGCGGTCGCGACCTGGTAGAGGTCGCGCGACCAGACGAGGTGGTAGGGGCCGGAGTAGCCGGGGATCGTGCCCCAGACCCACGCCATCGACGGCGAGGCGATGCCGGCGCCCGGATGGGTCTTGTCCTCGAGCGCGGCCATCACCATCAGCGAGACGTCGTAGAGCGTCTCCCGGCCCGCGACGCTGCCGGGGCGGGGGAGGCCGGCGAGGTAGTCGTGCCAGCCGGCGGCGTAGCGCTGCGCGACCGCGGCGAAGTCCGCGCGCGCGGCGGTGCCCGCGATGCCCGACGCCGCCGCCGGGGTCGCGCCGAACCCGAGCGCCAGCGTGGCGTGCCGGCGGCCCGGCCGCCCGTTCAGCGGCAGCCGCGCGATCTGGGCCACGTTGCCGGGGGCGGCCGCGCGGTCGTAGGTCCAGTCCATCTCGAAGTCGTCGCGGAGGTCGGTCCAGCCGTCGCTCGCGCCCATGTAGCCGCTCGAGGTGCGATCCGCCGCGGGCGACGACGCGAGCGCGACGGCGTAGCGGGCGTCGTTCGCGAACAGCGTCGAGCCGCTCGTGCCGCCGCGGTCGTCGTCCCCGCCGTTGGACAGCGCCGGGTCCAGCAGTGCGTAGAGCTGGTACGGGCGGCCGGTCAGCGACTCGAAGTCGACGTCGACGAGCACGGCCGCGCGGCCGGGATCGGTGGCGTAGGTCTTCGTGATGCGCCAGCGCCCGGAGCGCGCGGTGCTCACCTGGCGGTAGCTGAGGCTGCGCGGGTCGGTCAGCTCGATCCTGTGGGTCGCGTCCTCGCGCTCGCGCTCGGCGAAGCTGCGGCCGTCGGAGACGGCGAACTGGAGGTCGCGGACGCTCGGCGTTCCGAGGTCCGGCGCGTAGACCTCGGTCATGACGCCGTCGTCGAGCGCGGCCAGCACGCGGCCGTCGGGGCCCGCGGCGCTCACGACGCCGTCCTTGTCGCCGTCGGTCCAGGTCGCGACCTGGCCGGGCGCGCCCGGGGCGTCGGCCGCCGCCGCCGCGGCGGGCGCCGTCAGCAGCGCCGCGAGGGCGAGCACGACCGCGCCGCGCAGCATCAGCAGCCGCCGGGCGCGTCGTCCGCGGCGTCGCCCGTGCAGCGGTCCCCGTCGCTCCCGCCCTCGGCGTGGTCGGCGCCGGCGCCGCCGTCGATGCGGTCAACGCCGGGGCCGCCCGCGAGCACGTCGTCGCCGGCGTCGCCGTCGAGGCGGTCGTCGCCGTCGTCGCCGTAGGCGGTGTCGTCGCCGTCGCCGCCGGCGAGGCGGTCCCTGCCCTCGTCGCCGTACATGACGTCGGCGCCGCCCCTGCCGTCGACGGTGTCGTCGCCGGCGAGCGCGCAGATCACGTCGTCGCCCGCCGTGCCGGTGAGCCGGTCGTTGCCGCGACGTGCCCGTGATCGTGCAGCCGCGCGGCGAGGTGCCGAACTCCTCGACGCCGAGCACCGGCCGGATCGCCCGCCGGAGGTCCGCGGTGGCGAACCGCTCGCGCAGCACGTCACCGGCGAGCGCGTTGCCGACCGCGGCCATGATCATGCCCTGGTCGAGCGACAGGTAGCTCCCGGAGACGTGCCGGGTCTGCACGTTCACCGAGTCGGCGAAGCCCCACTTGCCGTACATCTTCGGGATCCGCTCGAGCTTCGCGAGGTTGGCCATCGCCTCGGCCGGCCGGTAGCGCAGCGCGAGCGCCGCGGCGTGCGGCGTCACGACGCCGTTCGTGTAGGCGGACGGCGGCGGCGCGGGCGCCCCGTCGCGGCAGCCCTCGAAGCCGGCGTCGACCAGCGTGTGGTCCTCGTTGGACGGATAGCCGTTCGGGTCCATCCCGATCGCGTCGACGCCGTACGCGGCGTAGCCGCCCTCGGGGACGTTGGAGGGCGAGAAGCCCCAGTAGCCGTAGCGGGCGACGTTCAGGCCGTGGTCGATCTGCGCGTCCACGGTGAACGGGTGGTTCTGCCGCCACGATCCCGGGCCCCAGCGTTCCTCGGGGATGAACAGGGCGGGCATCAGCGCCTCGAACATCGAGCCGCCCCAGCCGGGCGTCACGCGGGTGGACCCGTACGGGTACGCGCCGTCGAAGACGCTCACGCCGTCGTAGCTGCGGTGGAAGCCGAACGGCCGCGTCTCCTGCCACGACCAGTCGCACGAGTCGGGGAAGCTGCGCCAGCGGCCGTAGTAGGTCTTGCGCGGCAGCTCGCCCTTCGCCGTGCCGACGTAGTCGGCGATCCGGCTCTCGGAGACGACCGTGTCGTAGCAGCACACGCGCTGGCCGGTCGACGGCACGTAGTGGAACAGGACCTGGTTGCGCGACGGCTCGTAGTAGAAGCCGAAGTCCATCGAGTCGTAGATCGCGTTCGCGCGCGCCGACAGCTCGGGCACGCTGTTGGCCACGATCTTCAAGCCGGTGGCGAGCCAGCCGTTGTCGACGGACGACAGGATCGGCGTCACCGTCGAGCCGTCGGGCCACGTCGTCAGCTTCTCGCCCGTCCGGTGGTCGTACCAGTTGTAGAACTGGCCGGTCGGCTCGTGGCGCTCCATGCGCTCGAGCGTCGAGACCGTCCGCTCGAGCCTCGAGACGAGCTCCGCGCGCGGGATGATCCCGAGCCGCTCGGCGGCGACGGCGCTCCACATGTAGGCGCCGATGTTCGTCGTCGAGGTCTGCGGCTCGCGGCGGCCGTCGGCGTGGAGGAGGTCCGTCGGCAGGCCGCTGCCCGCGTCGGTCATCGCGACGAACGACGCCCACGTCGTATCGGCGTAGCGTTCGAGCTGGCGGCGGTCCGCGGAGGCCTGCGCCGGGAACAGCGCGAGCCCCAGGACGACCGCCACCGCAGTCACCCATCCCCTGCCCACGTGCGGTTGCGTACCCGCGCGAGAAGGTGACAAACGCCCCCCTGGATACGCGTGCGAACAGCGCGCGTCACAATGAGGCGGGAGGATGGCCGCACACACCGACATAGACGGGCAGGAGACGCGCGAGTGGGTCGAGGCGCTCGACTCCGTCGTCGCGCACGACGGGCCTGAGCGCGCCGGCGATCTGCTCGACCGCGTGCTCGAGCACGCGCGCACGTCCGGCGCCTACGACGGCACGGTCGCGCCGACGTCGTACGTCAACAGCATCCCGCAGGGGCGGGAGTCGCCGTACCCGGGCGACCTCGAGCTCGAGCACCGCATCCGCGCGCTGATCCGCTGGAACGCGATGTGCACGGTGCTGCGCGCGAACGAGGAGTCGTCCGAGCTCGGCGGCCACATCGCCAGCTACCAGTCGGCCGCGACGCTGTACGAGGTCGGCTTCCACCACTTCTGGCGCGCCCCGACCGACGAGCACGGCGGCGACCTCGTCTACATGCAGGGCCACTCCTCGCCGGGCGTCTACGCGCGCGCCTTCATGGAGGGCCGGCTGAGCGAGGAGGAGCTGCTCGGCTTCCGCCAGGAGGTCTCGCGGCCGGGCGGGCTGTCCTCCTACCCGCACCCGTGGCTGATGCCGGACTTCTGGCAGTTCCCCACGGTGTCGATGGGCCTCGGGCCGATCATGGCGATCTACCAGGCCCGCTTCATGAAGTACCTCAAGGGCCGCGGGCTCCAGGACACGTCGGACCGCAAGGTCTGGGCCTTCCTCGGCGACGGGGAGACCGACGAGCCGGAGTCGCTGGGCGCGATCTCGCTGGCCGGGCGCGAGCGGCTGGACAACCTGATCTTCGTCGTCAACTGCAACCTCCAGCGGCTCGACGGCCCGGTGCGCGGCAACGGCAAGATCATCCAGGAGCTCGAGACGGTGTTCCGCGGCGCCGGCTGGAACGTGCTCAAGGTGATCTGGGGCTCGAAGTGGGACCCGCTGCTGGCCGCCGACCACGACGGGCTGCTGCGCCGCCGGATGGACGAGGCCGTCGACGGCGAGTACCAGACGTTCAAGTCGCGCGACGGCGCGTACGTGCGCGAGAACTTCTTCGGCGCCTACCCGGAGCTGAAGCGGCGCGTCGAGCACATGTCCGACGCCGACATCTGGGCGCTCAACCGCGGCGGCCACGACCCGGTGAAGGTCCACGCCGCCTACGCCGAGGCCGTGCGCAGCAACGGCCGGCCGACGGTGATCCTCGCCAAGACCGTGAAGGGCTACGGGATGGGCGAGGCCGGCGAGGGCCAGAACATCACGCACCAGCAGAAGAAGATGACCGACGAGGCGCTGACGCGTCTTCCGCGACCGCTTCGGGCTGGACCTCACCGACGAGCAGATCGCCAAGAAGTCGTTCCACCGCCCGCCCGATGACTCGCCGGAGATCACCTACCTGCGCGAGCGCCGGGCGGCGCTGGGCGGCGGGCTGCCCGCGCGCCGCCGCCGCGCGCCGCAGTCGCTCCCGGTGCCGGCGCTCGACAAGTTCCAGACGCAGCTGGCCGGGACGGGCGACCGCGAGATCTCCACGACGATGGCGTTCGTCCGGATCCTGTCGACGCTGGTGCGCGACAAGGAGATCGGCAGCCACGTCGTGCCGATCGTGCCCGACGAGTCGCGCACGTTCGGCATGGAGGGCATGTTCCGCCAGCTGGGGATCTTCTCCCAGGTCGGGCAGCTGTACTCGCCCGAGGACTCCGCGCAGCTGATGTTCTACAAGGAGGACAAGAAGGGCCAGATCCTCCAGGAGGGCATCAACGAGCCGGGCGCGTTCTCCTCGTGGATCGCGGCGGGGACGTCGTACTCCAACCACGGCGTCCCGACGATCCCGTTCTACATCTACTACTCGATGTTCGGCTTCCAGCGGGTCGGCGACCTCGCCTGGGCGGCCGGCGACAGCCGCACGCGCGGCTTCCTGCTGGGCGGCACGGCGGGCCGGACGACGCTCAACGGCGAGGGCCTCCAGCACGAGGACGGCCACTCGCACGTGCTGTCGGCGACGATCCCGAATTGCGTCTCCTACGACCCCACGTACGGGTACGAGGTCGCGGTGATCGTCCAGGACGGCCTGCGCCGGATGGTCGGCGAGCAGGAGGACGTCTTCTACTACCTCACGCTGATGAACGAGAACTACCCGCACCCGGAGATGCCGGAGGGCGCCGAGGAGGGCATCCTCCGCGGCATCCACCGGCTGCGCGAGGGCGGCGACGTGCAGCTGCTCGGCTCCGGCACGATCCTGCGCGAGGTGGAGGCGGCGGCCGACCTGCTGCGCGAGGACTTCGGGATCGACGCCGGCGTCTGGAGCGTCACCAGCTTCACGGAGCTCGCGCGCGACGGGATGGAGGCCGAGCGCTGGAACCTCCTGCACCCGGGCGAGGAGCAGCGGGTCCCGTACGTGCGCGGCGTGCTGCCGGAGGGCCCGGCCGTGGCCGCGACGGACTACGTCCGCGCGTTCGCCGAGCAGATCCGGCCCCACATGCCCGGCCAGTACACCGTGCTCGGCACGGACGGCTACGGCCGCAGCGACTGGCGCCGCGTGCTGCGCGAGTTCTTCGAGGTCGACCGCCGCTACGTCGCGCTGGCCGCGCTGCGCTCCGTCGCGCCCGAGCGCGCCGCCGAGGCGATCGCGAAGTACGAGATCGACGCCGACGCGGAGGCCCCGTGGCGGAGGTGAAAGAGGTCACCGTCCCCGACATCGGGGACTTCGCCGACGTACCCGTGATCGAGGTGCTGGTGGCGCCGGGCGACAGCGTCGCGCCGGAGGACCCGCTGGTCACGCTGGAGTCCGACAAGGCGACGATGGACGTACCGGCGCCGTTCGCCGGCGTCGTGCAGGAGCTGAAGGTGTCCGTCGGCGACAAGGTGGCCGAGGGGACGCTGCTGCTGACGCTCGAGCCGGCGTCGGGGAACGGCGCCGAGCCTTCTTCCGCGCCGGCCCGGACCGCCACTCCGGCCGAGCCCGCCGCGCCGGGCGCGGTCGAGACCGCGACGGAGGCCGAGGCGTCGGCCGAGACCACGCCGCCGGCGAGCGCCGAGGCGACCCCGCCCGCGCCGTCGGACGACGGGGCCGGGGCGCCGTACGCCAGCCCCGCCGTCCGCCGCCTCGCGCGCGAGCGCGGGATCGACCTCGCGAGCGTCCAGGGCACCGGTCGCAAGGGCCGGATCACGAAGGAGGACGTCGAGCGGCCGGCCGAGGCCGCGCCCGCCGCGGCGGCGCCGCAGCCCGTGGCGGCCGGCGACCGGGTGGAGCGGGTCGAGCTCAGCCGGATCAAGAAGATCTCCGGCCCGAACCTCGTCCGCTCCTGGACCACGATCCCGCACGTCACGCAGCACGACGAGGCGGACATCACCGACCTCGAGGCGTTCCGCAAGGAGGTCAACGCCTCCCAGAAGGACGTCAAGGTGACGATGGTCGCGCTGCTCGTGAAGGCGTGCGTGACCTCGCTCCAGGCGTTCCCGGAGGTCAACTCCTCGCTCGACGCGGACGAGCAGCACCTGCTGCTCAAGCGCTACTGGAACATCGGGTTCGCCGCCGACACGCCGCAGGGCCTCGTCGTGCCGGTCATCAAGGACGCCGACCGCAAGGGCATCCTCGAGATCGCCGCGGACCTCACGCGCCTGTCCGGCGCCGCCCGCGAGGGCAAGCTCAAGCTGCCCGACATGCAGGACGCGACGTTCACGATCTCCAGCCTCGGCGGCATCGGCGGGACGTTCTTCACGCCGATCGTCAACGCGCCGCAGGTCGCGATCCTCGGCGCGTCGCGCTCGGCCATGAAGCCGATCTGGAACGGGTCGGAGTTCGTGCCGCGGCTGATGCTCCCGCTGTCGCTGTCCTACGACCACCGCGTGGTCGACGGCGCGCTCGCCGCCCGCTTCACCACGCACCTGGCCGGCGTCCTCGGCGACATGCGCAGGGCGCTCCTGTGACCGAGGTCCGCGTCCCCGACATCGGCGACTTCACCGACGTCCCGGTGATCGAGGTGCTGGTCGCGCCCGGCGACACGGTCGCGGCCGAGGACCCGCTGATCACGCTCGAGTCCGACAAGGCGAGCATGGACGTTCCCGCGCCGGAGGCGGGCACCGTGGGCGCGCTCTCCGTCGCGGTCGGCGACAAGGTCTCGCAGGGCAGCCTGATCCTCACGCTCGAGCCCGCCGCCGGGGACGGCGCGGGCCCGCCCGCGGCCAGCCGAGCCGGCCCCGCCGCCCGCCGCGGAGGAGCCCGCGAGCGGCGACCGGATCGACCTCGTCGTGCTCGGCTCCGGCGTCGGCGGCTACACGGCCGCCTTCCGCGCCGCCGACCTCGGCCTGAAGGTCGTGCTCGTCGAGCGCTACGAGACGCTCGGCGGCGTCTGCCTCAACGTCGGCTGCATCCCGTCCAAGGCGCTGCTGCACGTCGCGCGCGTGCTGGCCGAGGGCGAGGAGGCCGCCGCGGTCGGCGTCCGCTTCGGCGAGCCGGAGATCGACGTCGACGGCGTGCGCTCGTTCAAGGAGGGCGTCGTCTCGAAGCTCACCGGCGGGCTCGCGGGGATGGCGAAGACGCGCGGCGTGGAGGTCGTGCAGGGCACGGGCCGCTTCACCGGCCCGCACACGCTCGACGTCGACGGCGAGACCTACGAGTTCGCGCACGCCGTGATCGCGGCCGGCTCGCAGGCGGCGATGCTGCCCGGCCTGCCCGACGACCCGCGGATCGTCGACTCCACGGGCGCCCTGGAGCTGGGCGGCATCCCGGAGCGGCTGCTCGTCATCGGCGGCGGCATCATCGGGCTGGAGCTGGCGACCGTGTTCGACGCGCTCGGCTCGAAGGTCACCGTCGTCGAGATGCTCGACCAGCTGATGACGGGCGCCGACCCCGACGTCGTCAAGCCGCTCCAGCGCCGCATCAAGGGCCGCTACGAGGCGATCCACCTCGGGACGAAGGTCGAGGAGATCCGCGCCACCGACGAGGGCCTCGTCGCCACGTTCGGCGGCGGCGAGGAGACGTTCGACCGCATCCTCGTCGCGGTCGGCCGCCGCCCGAACGGCAAGGCGATCGGCGCCGAGGCGGCGGGCGTGAGCGTCGACGAGCGCGGCTTCGTCCCCGTCGACCGGCAGATGCGCACCAACGTCCCGCACATCTTCGCGATCGGCGACATCGTCGGCGAGCCGATGCTCGCCCACAAGGCGAGCCACGAGGGCAAGGTCGCGGCCGAGGTGATCGCCGGGCACGACGTCGAGTTCGACGTCCGGACGATCCCGAGCGTCGCGTACACGGACCCCGAGGTCGCGTGGATGGGGCTCACGGAGACGCAGGCGAAGGCCGACGGGATCGAGATCGAGACCGCGGTGTTCCCCTGGAGCGCGTCCGGCCGGGCGCTGGGCATCGGCCGCCCCGAGGGCATGACGAAGCTGATCTTCGAGCCCGGCACGAAGCGCCTGCTGGGCGCCGGGATCTGCGGCGTGAACGCCGGCGAGCTGATCGGGGAGACCGTCCACGCGCTCGAGATGGGCTCCGACGCCGAGGACATCGGCCTCACCGTGCACCCGCACCCGACGCTGTCGGAGACGCTGGGCATGGCCGCCGAGATCGCCACGGGGACGATCACCGACCTGCCGCCGAAGCGGCGGCGCGCGACGGCGTAGCTACCCTCGATTAGTGCATCGCGCCGCAGTCATCGGCGCCGGCCCGGCCGGCTTCTACGCGACCGACCAGCTGCTCGCGGCAGGCTTCGAGGTCGACCTGTTCGACGTGCTGCCGACGCCGTTCGGCCTCGTCCGCTCGGGCGTGGCGCCGGACCATCCCAAGCTGAAGTCGGTCACGCGCATCTACGAGAAGACCGCGGCCAAGCCGGGCTTCCGCTTCTTCGGCGGCGTGGCGCTCGGCCGCGACATCAGCCGCGAGGAGCTGCTGGACCGCTACCACGCGGTCCTCTACGCGGTCGGGACGCCGACCGACAACCGGCTCGGGATCCCGGGCGAGGACCGGCCCGGATCGCACTCCGCCACCGAGTTCGTGGCCTGGTACAACGGCCACCCGGACTACTGCGACCACTGCTTCGAGCTGTCCGGCGGCCGCGCGGTGGTGATCGGCAACGGCAACGTCGCGCTCGACGTCGCCCGCATGCTGGTCCTCGACCCGGAGGAGATCGCGCCGACCGACACGGCCGACCACGCGATCGAGGCGTTCGGCGGCTCGGGGGTCGAGGAGGTCGTCGTGCTGGGGCGGCGCGGGCCGGCCCAGGCCGCCTTCACCAACCCCGAGGTCCGCGAGCTGGCCGACCTCTCGCGCGCCGACGTCATCGTCGACCCGGCCGAGGCCGACGCGGCCACGGAGGGGGAGACGCCGACCGCCAAGCGCAACGTCGAGATGTTCCGCGACTACGCGCGGCGCGAGCCGGCGGGCAAGTCGCACCGGATCGTGCTGCGCTTCCTGCGCTCCCCGGTGGAGATCCTCGGCGAGGGCGAGGACGGCCCGGTGACCGGCGTGCGGGTCGCGCTGAACCGGCTCGAGGAGGGCGAGGACGGCCGCTTCCGCGCCGTGCCGACCGGCGAGGAGGAGGTGATCGAGTGCGGGCTCGTGCTGCGCTCGATCGGCTACCGCGGCCGGCCGCTCGGCGGGATCCCGTTCGACGAGCGCCGCGGCCTGATCCGCAACGACGGCGGCCGCGTGTGCGACGACGGCGGCGCCGCGTGCCGCGGCGAGTACGTCGTGGGCTGGATCAAGCGCGGGCCGAGCGGCGTGATCGGCACCAACAAGAAGGACGCCGCGGACACCGTGACGCGGATCCTCGAGGACCGCGACGCCGGAGCGCTCGGCGCGCCGTCGCGGCCCGACGCCGACGAGATCGCCGCCTGGCTCGCCGAGCGCGTGCCGGACGCCGTTACGTGGGAGGGCTGGCAGGCGATCGACGAGGCGGAGCGCGCCGCCGGCGAGCCGCACGGCCGCCCGCGCGTCAAGTTCGTCCGGCTCGCCGATCTCGTCGCCGCGTCGCGAGCCACCGCGGTCCGCTGACGCTCAGCGCCGCGCGCCGATCCGCGATACCGGCGCGGCCGCCCGCTCCACCACCCACTCGTACTCGGCTCGCAGCCCCTCCTCGAGCGAGGTCTCGGGCGCGAAGCCGAGGTCCTCGCGCGCGCGGCGCGTCTCCGCGGCCGTGTGCCGCACGTCGCCGTCCTCGCGGCCGGCGCGCCGCACGTCGAGCGGGCGGCCCGCGATCGCGGCCAGCGCGGCGAGCGCCTCCGCGAGGCTGACCGGCGAGCCGCCGCCGACGTTGTAGGCGCGGCCGCCGGCGCGCGGCGCCGTCGCCGCGGCGCGGAGGGCCGCGACGACGTCGGCGACGAACGTGAAGTCGCGGCTCTGGCGGCCGTCGCCGAACAGCCGGATCGGCGCGCCGGTCGCCGCCGCCTCGCAGAAGCGGCGGAACGCCATGTCGGGGCGCTGGCGCGGGCCGTAGACGGTGAAGAAGCGCAGCGCGACGGCGTCGACGCCGTGGTTGGCGTGGTAGACGCGGCACAGCTGCTCCCCCGCCAGCTTGGTGACGCCGTACGGCGAGAACGGCCGCGGCGGCGCGTCCTCAGGCGTGGGCAGGCGCTCCGACTCGCCGTAGATCGACGAGGACGACGCGTAGACGAAGCGCCGCTCGGGCGCCTCGCGCGCCGCCTCCAGCAGCCGCTGCGTGGCCTCGACGTTGTTGCGCAGGAAGCGGTCGAACCGGCTGCCCCAGCTCGAGCGCACGCCGGGCTCGGCGGCGAGGTGGAAGACGACGTCGCAGCCGTCGAGCAGGCGCGCCGCGTCGGCGGACGCGAGATCGGCGCGGCGCAGCTCGAACGCGTCGTGGGCCAGCGCTCCCGCGAGGTTCGCGAGCTTGTGCGCGCGCGGGGTAGTTGTCGTTGAAGCAGTCGACCCCGACGACGTCGTGGCCGTCGGCGAGCAGCGCCTCGGTGAGGTGCGAGCCGATGAAGCCGGCGCAGCCCGTGACGAGCGCCCTAGCCACGGACCGCCTCCGCCGCCGCCACCATCGCCTCGACGCGCTCGGGCCAGTGCTCGAACTGGCGCTGGAACGGGTGCGCGGCGCGGCCCAGGATCGCCGCCGAGAGGTGCCAGCCGAGCGCGTCCGGGCGCCCGCCGTAGCCGGCCAGCAGCGGCTCCAGCACCTCACCCACGGCCTCGAGGTCGCCGTCGCGGCCGCGCACGACGTCGGCGGCGTACGTGGCGAGGTCCAGCGCCGGCGGCGCCAGGCACATCCCGTCGAAGTCCACGACCGCGACCCCCTCGCCCGACCAGCAACTGGTCGACGTGGAAGTCCCCGTGGGCGGGTTTCAGCGGAAGCGCGCGCGGCAGCTCGCGGCCCAGCTGCTCGACCAGCCGCTCGACGCGCTCGCGCAGCCCGGGCACCACGGCGCCGATCAGCGCCGCCTTGCGAGCGCCGGCCGCGAGGTGCCGCTCGGGCGGCGCCGGGGCGAGGCCGGGGACGTCCGCGCGCTGGAGCTCGGCGGCCAGCGCGCCCGCCAGCTCGGCGGCCTCGCGCGCCGAGCCGGGCCTGCGGCCGCCCACGGCCGTCTGCGCGACCAGCCGCAGCTCGGGCACCGCGCCCGCGTACGCGCCGGTCGCCAGCGGCCCGCGGGTCGCCGCGCGCAGGCCCGCGACCGCCGCCTCGAACTGCCGCGGCGCCCCGTAGGCCTTCAGGACGTGGCCGTTCGCCCGCAGCACCGCCCGCCCTCGCGGCTTGTAGCCGAGCAACTCGGGCTCGCCGGGGATCTCGATGCCGAGCCGCCGCGCCAGCTCCGCCGCCGGCTCGGCGAGCGCGGGCAGCTTCGGGTCGAACGGCAGCCACGTGACGAGCACGCCCAGCTCCGCGTCGGCGTGCGGCGGCGCCGCCGATCGCGGCCGCGCCTTGCGCGCCAGGTCGGCGTAGCTCCGCTTGGCGATGCGGGCGGCGAGGTCCACGCCGGCGATCCGCGTCGCCACCGTGTCGCGCGGCTCCCCGTCGACCACCGCGCGGTAGTGCACCGCGAGCGTGTCGCCGGGCTTGTAGACGACGCGCCCGACCTCGACGTCCCCGAGCTGCCGCGCCTCGCCCAGCGAGCGGGCGATGAGCCCGCGCATCTCGTCCGGGTCGAGCAGCCGCTCGAGCGGCAGCTCCGGGTCACGGGTCGCGCGCCGCGCGAGCCGCCCGCCGGCGAGCTCCACGACGCGATCCGCGGTCGCCGCCAGCCGCGGCGAGTGCGTGATCAGGATCGTCGTGCGCCCGGCCATCAGCGCGTTCAGCCCGTCGAGCACGGCCGCCTGGTTGACCGCGTCGAGCCCGGTCGTCGGCTCGTCGAGCACGAGCACCGGCGGGTCGCGCAGGAGCGTCCGCGCGATGCCGATCCGCTGCCGCTGGCCGCCGGACAGCGCCGCGCCCTGCGGCCCGAGGTCGGTGTCGTAGCCGTCGGGCAGCGCGCGGATGAAGTCGTCGGCGGCGGCGGCGCGCGCGACGGCGATCACGCGCTCCCGTGTGGCGTCGCTCGCGTAGGCGATGTTCTCGTGGACGGTGCCGCTGAACAGCACGGTGTCCTGGAGCACCACGGCGACCTGGTCGCGCAGCCATGCCAGCGAGCAGTCGCGGGCGTCGCGGCCGTCGAGCAGCACGCGACCCTCGTCGGGGTCGTAGAAGCGCGCCACCAGCGCGCCGAGCGTGGACTTGCCGGCCCCGGACGGGCCGGTGAGCGCGACCCGCTCGCCCGGCTCGACGCGCAGGGACACGCCGGTCAGCGCTGGGCGCGCGGGGTCGTAGCCGAACGAGACGCCCTCCAGCTCGACGCGGCCGGCCGCGCGGCCGCCGTCGTAGGCGCCCGGCGGCTCCGGGAGGACCTCGTCCGCGGCCAGCAGCTCCGCGATCCGGTCCGCCTTGGCCATCGTCGCGGCGATCTTCGTCAGCTCGCGGGCGAGGCTGCGCATCGGGCTCTGGGCCTTGCGGGTGTAGCTCGCGAACACGAGCAGCTCGCCGGGGCTGATCGCGCCGTGGGAGACCCGGATCGCCCCGGCGACGAGCACGAGCGCCGTGCCGAACGCCCGCACCGTGCCGACCAGGCCGTCGAAGCGCGCCTGGAGCCGCGCCACCTCGACGCCCGCGGCGAGCCGCCGCTCGCTCCCCTCGCGGACGCGCCGGCTCTCGAAGTCCTCCGAGCCGAACGCCTTGATCACGGCCATCGCCGACAGCGCCTCCGACGCGACGGAGGCGATCTGCCCCTCTTGCGCGCGGCGCTCGCGCGCCTGCGTGCGCACCCGCCGCCGGTACACGTAGCTGATGCCCATGACCAGCGGCGTGGTCGCGAGCGAGACGAGCGCGAGCAGCGGGTCGATGACCAGCAGCACGATCGTCATGCCGGCGGCCAGCAGCGCCGCCTGCACGATGCTCCCGAGCGACTGCGCGAACAGGTCGCCCATCGCGTTGACGTCGCCGGTCACGCGCGTGACGAGGTCGCCCTTCTGGCGCCGCTGGTGGAAGCCGAGCGAGAGCCGCTGGAGGTGGTCGTAGACGCGCAGGCGGAGGTCATGTGTGATGCGCTCGCCCGCGGCCTGGAGCCACAGGTCGGACGCGTATCGCGCCGCCGCCTCGGCCACCGCGATCACCAGCACCGCGCAGGCGACGGCGACGAGCAACCGCAGGTCGCTCGCGCCGAGCTCGAAGGGGGCGGTGCGGTGGGCGAGCAGGCGGTCGACGACCAGCGCGAGCGGCCACGGCTTGGCGAGGTCGGCGAGCGTGAGGATGCCGGTGGCGCCGCCGGCGCCGGCCAGCGCGCGCCAGCGGCGCGCGACGTGCGGGCGCAGCATGCGGGCCGCCGGGCTCATCCGTACGCCGCCTTCGCCGTGGCCGCCTCGCCCGCGACGAGGCCCGCCAGCAGGGCGGCCGTGCGCGGCGCGCCGCCCAGGTCGATGCCGCGCCGGGCTGGGGTCGAAGTGCAGCAGCGTGCGCGTCGCGGCGGCCAGCGCCGCGGGCGTGAGGCGTTCGGGCGGGAGCACGCGGACCGCGCCGAGCCGGGCGAGGCGCTCCGCACGGCGGGTCTGCTCGTCCTCCTCGGCGGTCGCGTACGGCACGATAGGCCCGGGACGCGCGCGCGGACCACCTCGAGCGCCGTGTTGTAGCCGCCCTGGCTTATCGACGCGCGGGCCGCTCGCAGCTCTGCGCCGAGGTCCGCGACGGTCCGCCGCAGCTCGACCTGCGGGCCGGCGAGCGCGGACAGCCGCTCCCACGCGTCGGCGGGCAGCAGCGGGCCGCCGACGAGCCTCATGGGCAGGCCGATCCGCGGCTGCGCCTCCGCGGCGGCGCGCAGCAGGGGCTCGCCCACCAGGCCGCCGCCGGCCGACACGAGGACGTGGTCGCCGGGAGCGCGTGGCGCCGGCCCGCGGTCGTCGCGGACGACGAACCCCGTGTAGTGCACCGGCACGCGCAGCGGCCGGCGCGGCGCGAAGGTCTCCTCGAGGCGGGCGAAGCGGGGGTCGCTGTGGACCAGCACCGCGTCGAGGTGGGCGTTGGCGATGGACGCGGCGCGGTCGTCGTGCGCCGCCTGGTCCTCGCGCCGGCTGACGAGGATGTCACGCAGGCTGCATGCCGTCAGCGCCCCGGCCGCCCGCGCCGCCGCCAGCAGCGGCAGCAGCTCGCGCCGGAACTTCGCGCGGCCGAACGGGAACAGCTCGACGACCACGGCGGCGGGGCGCAGCGCGCGGAAGGCGGCGAGGATCCGCTCGCTGCGCGCGTCCCAGGCCTGCTCCAGGCTGTAGCGCGGGTCGTGGCTCACGAAGCCGCCGGCGGGCCCGACGCCGAGCGGCGGCAGCGCGACGACCTGGACGCCGGCGGGCGGCCAGATGCCGTGCGGGATCGCCCCGCCGCACAGGAGCACGACGCGGAAGCGCTCGGCGAGTGCGGCCGTCAGCGCGTAGGAGCGCATCAGGTGGCCGAGCCCGACCGAGTGCTGGCAGTAGAACAGCAGCGCCGGCTTCATCGCAGCTGCTCCCTCGCGGCCTGGAGCATCGCTTCGAGGCTGGCGAGCACCGCCGGGCGGACGCGGCCGACGGCCGGGATCGCGACGCGCGCCAGCGCGGTCGCGGCGACGTGCCAGCGCAGCGCCGCGTCGTCGGGCGGCTGCGCGACGCCGGCGTAGCCGTCGAGCAGCGCGCGCGTCAGCCCGTCGTGCTCCGCCGCGGCGAGCCGCCCCTGCGCGCGCGCCGCGAGCAGCCCGGCGAGCACGAACCCGAGGTCCGCGGCCGCCGGCCCCGCCGCCACGTCCTCCAGGTCCACCAGGCCCACGCGTTGCCCGTGGAGCAGGACGTTGCGCAGGTTCACGTCGCCGTGGAGGTGGAGCGGCGGGCGGTCGCCGTCGGCGGCCTTGTCGGCGAGGCGGGCGCGGAGCTCGCCGGCGGCCGCCGGCGCAGTCGGGGCGCGCGCGGGAGAGCACGTCGGCCGCCTGGTCGAGGCGCCCGGGGTCCAGGCGGTCGAAGCGGCGGGCCGGCGGCGGCGCGGCGCTGGTGCAGGGACGCGAGCGCCGCGCCGAGCGCGCGCAGCGCGGGCGCGAGGCCGGCCGGCGGCAGGCGGTCGAGCCGGCGGCCGGGCAGCGGCTCGAGGACGAGCGCGCGGTGGGGCTCCGAGACGGCCAGGACGCGCGGGGTCCGCACCCGCGGGTGCTCGGGGCCGATCGCCGCGTAGGCGCGCTCGGCGGCCGCGCGCTCGCGGTCGAGCGCGTCCCAGTGCAGCTTCACGTACGCGAGGACGCGGCCGTCGCGGCTTGCGCAGCGGGCGGTGGCGGACCGCTCGGGCGCGTAGGCGACCAGCCGGGCGCGCACGCCGCGCCGGCCCAGCAGCTGGTCGAGCGCCTCCGAGGGGCCGTCGAGCAGCCGCAGCGTGTCGAGCCGCCGGTCGTTCGGGAACGTCCAGAAGACCGTCTCCAGCTCCGGCTCGTGCAGCACGGCGGGGATGCCACCGGCCGGCGTCGCCGCGGCCGCGGCGCGGCGGTACACGCTGCCGCTGCGGCCGGCGAACGTGCGGCACGCGACCGTGTGCGACCGGCCGCCGCCCTCGATCCGGTACGCGACGCGCAGGCTGTCGCCGACCCGGTACTTCGCGTTGACGCGCTCGCAGCGCGCGGCGGGGTCGCCCGTGAGCCGTGGGCCGAGCAGCGCCGCCATGCGCCGCTCGTCCAGCAGCGCGTCGCGCTGCGGGACGGCGGGATCGGGGGCGAGCAGCGCGCTCACAGCTCCACCGCCTCGTCGTCGACGAGCACGCGGGTGCCGTCGAGGCTGACTTCGCGGCGCCCGGTCGCCGGGCACGAGCACGGAGACGAAGCGGGCGTGCGTGCCCGTCGCGACCGCGCTCACGACCGGCGCGTCGAGCAGGCGGCCGTAGCTCGGCGCGACCCAGCCCGGCTCGATCCCGACCCGCTCCGCGCCGAGGACGACGAGCGCGAGGCCCGGCGCCGTCACCGTGCCGCGGGCGAGGTCCACGCGGCGCCGCCACCTTTCGCCGTCGAGACGCTCCACTCCCGGCGCGAGGTGGAACCGGAGGTCGTAGACGTGCTCGCGGTCGCCGCGCAGGCGGTCCTCGATCACCCAGTACTCGCCGCGCACGAACGCGATCCGGCGCTCGTGCACCGCCTCGTAGACGGGGCTCCGCGCCTCGCCGGCGAGCACGTCGAGTCCCGGCTCCTCGCGCCGCCACAGCAGCCGGCCGTGGGCGACCGCCCCGCTGGGCCGGCCGCGCGTGTAGGGCGTCTGGTCGAGCCCGTCGACGCAGACCGTGTTGTGGGCCGCGGTGCCGCGGAACCAGCGCCGCAGGTTCGGCGGCGCCTCCGAGTAGCTCCCGCGACCGGGGTCCACGACCAGCGGCCGCCCGCCGCCGTGGGCCTCGAACGAGAGCAGGTCGTAGTGGCCGTGGCCGCCGTCGCCGAGCGGGCCGCAGTCGAAGATCAGGAACCGGTCGTCCGGCGCCCAGCCGCTGCGCTGCACGAAGTAGCCGCCGTCGGGGAAGCTCGCGTTGAGCGGCCGCAGCGTCTCGTCGCCCAGCACGGCCGCCGCCTGTGCGAGCAGCGGCCGGTAGTCGCCGGTGTCCGCGTCCGACAGCGCCGGGATCGTGCCGTCGGGGCGCGTGCAGTGGACGGCGAAGGCGCACGCGCGGGCGAGGCGCTCGTCGAACCCGTCCGGCAGCTCGACGCCGAACCGCAGCGCGTTCACGCGCGCCCCGACGAACGAGCGCAGCGCGATCAGGTGGTAGTGGGTCGACGCCTCGCGGTGCACGCCGTCGGCCCGGAAGTCCGTCGCGAGGTTGCGGTCCAGCTCGACGACGGCGAAGTCGAGCAGGCCGTCGCGGTCCAGCTCGGGCAGCGCGAGCGCCGCCACGAACAGCGCGTACAGCTCGAGCGTCCGGTGGTTGCGCTCCGGCGCGAGGTTCTCGCGCACGTGCGCGAGCTGGCTCGGCGAGGCTGGCCAGCAGGCGCTCCTCGTGGTCGGCGGGCGGCGACAGCCGCTGCCACGCGTAGATCCAGTTGAGCGCCCGGCGCGCGGTGACCTCGGCGGCGTCCGCGCGCGGCTCGTTCTGGCGGATCCACGACGCGGTGAGCCGCTCCCACGCCTCGCCGTAGCGAGGGTCGCCGGTCTCCGCGGCCGCGTGCGCGAGGTCGAGCCCCCAGCCGAACTTGACCCACTCGATCCGCCATTCCTCGTCGGCGGGCAGGTCGGCGCCGAGCCAGTCGGGGTCGGCGCCGAGCGCGCGGGTCTCGCCGGCGACGGTGAAGCGGCCGCGCAGCACGTCGTCCGCGATCGCTCGGCTGCGGTGCTCGTGCTCCGTGACGCAGTGCACGGGCCGGGGACGGCTGGCGGTCGCGCTCGTCATGCCGCCAGCGCCTCGCGGAACAGGCGGGCGAGCCCGGAGGCGAGCCGCTCGCCGTCGAACCGGGTCGCGACGGTCGCGCGACCCTCGCGCGCGAGCCGGGCGGCCAGCGCGGGATCGCCGTGGAGGCGGGCGAGCGCGTCGGCGATCGCGGCAGGCTGCTCCGGCTCGACGAGCACGCCGTTGACGTCGTGCGCGACCAGCTCGGGGATGCCGGACACCGCGCTGGCCACGACCGGCGTGCCCGCCGCCATCGCCTCGACGAGCACGTTGGGGATCCCGTCGCGATCGTCGGGAAGCAGCCGGCTGGGCATGCACAGCGCCCCCGCGCGGCGGTACTCGTGGAGCAGCTCCGCCTGGCCCATCGGCCCGGGCAGCCGGACGCGCCCCTCGAGCCCGTGGCGGGCGATCCGCTCGCGCACGCGCGCCGAGTCCTTGTCCTCCTGGCCGACGATGGCGGCCTCGAACGGGATCCCGCGCCGCTCGAGGATCGCGCACGCCTCGACGAGCTGGTCGAACCCCTTCTTCGCGACCATCCGCCCGACGGCGAGGACGCGGAGCGGCTCGCCGTCGCGCCGCGGCGATTCGTCGCCGCCCGCCACGCGCCGCGGCGCGCCCACCTCATCGCCGCCCGCCACGAGCCGCGCGAAGTCGGCGTTCAGGCCGTGGTACACGAGGTGGATGCGGGCCTCGGGGGCGATCCGCTCGAGGTGGCGGACGTTGGCCTCCGTGCACGTGACCACGAAGCGGGCGGCGAGCAGCTTGCGGCGCAGCCAGCCCTTCGGGTTCAGGTGCTCCGCGTAGATGTCGCGCGCGTGGCCCGTGAACGAGAACGGGAGGCCGGCGATGCGCGCGGCGTGCCAGGCGATCGTGGTCGTCCCGTGGGCGAAGTGCGCGTGCAGGTGGCGCACCTCGGGCGCGGCGAGGACGGCGTCGGCGAGCGCGACCGCCTGGAGCAGCTCCTTCACGTAGATCTTCCGCGGCCCGGACAGCGGCGTCCGGCGGTCGCGCAGCGCCTGGGCGAGCGTGGTCGCGGCGGCGCGGGCGAGGCCCAGCGGGCGGCGGCGCGCGACACGCCGCAGCGCCGGCAGGAACGGCGCGACGTCGCGCCGGCGCCAGCGGTGCAGCGGCGCGGTCAGCGACGCCGCGTCCGGCAGGTACCGCGGCCGGGCCTGGATGGCGTCGACGACGGGATGCCGCAGGTCCCGCTCGCGCGCCTCGACGGGCTTGACGACGAACAGCCGCACCGGCACGCCGGCCCGCTCGACCCGGTGCAGCTCGCTCGCGATGAACGTCTCCGAGACGCGCGGGAAGCCCATGAGCACGTAGCCGACGGCGGGTGGGCCGGGGTGGTGGGAGCCGGACATGCGCGGCTGGAGACACGCGCCGCCGCGGAAATGTCACAAACTCGTGAAGGCCGTGTCATTGGCCCATGAGCGCGAGTCGTGAGACCGCGTCGCGCGGGCCCGGCGCGAGTCGCGAGACCGCGTCACCGCGGCGCCACGCGCCGGCGTCCTGGCTGCGGCCCGTCGCCGACGCGCTCGACGCGGCGGCGGCGCCCGTGCCCCTCTTCATCCGCGACGACGACGCGGGCTGGGGGGACGCGCGGCTGCTGGCGCTGCTGGACCTGCTCGCGGCGCGCGGGCTGCCCGTGGACCTCGCGGTGATCCCGTGCGAGCTGGACGCGGGGCTGGCGCGCGAGCTCGTCGCGCGCGAGGACGTCGGGCCTGCACCAGCACGGCTACGCGCACGTGAACCACGAGCGCGAGGGGCGCAAGTGCGAGTTCGGGCCGTCGCGGGCCGCCGCGGCGCAGCTCGCGGACATCGAGGCGGGCCGCGCTCGGCTCGCGGACCTCCTCGGCGATCGCGTGGACCCGATCTTCACCCCGCCGTGGAACCGCTGCACGGCCGACACGGGCCATGCGGTGCTCGCCGCCGGCCTGCGCGTCCTCTCGCGCGAGGCCCGCGCCGCGCCGCTCGGGATCGCCGGCCTGGCCGAGCTGCCCGTCCACGTGGACTGGTTCGCGCACCGCCACGGCACCCGGCTCGCACCCGACGAGCTCGGCGCGCCGGCTCGGCGCGGCGATCGCGGCCGGCGGGCCGGTCGGCCTGATGCTCCACCACGCGCTGATGGACGACGGAGAGCTGCGGCGCGCGGACGAGCTGCTGCGACTGCTGGCCGGGCACGAGGCGGCCCGGCCCGCGCGCATGATCGAGCTCGCCTCAGTCGTCCGGCTCTGACTCGAGCGGCTCCGGAGTCCCGCCGGATCCGGGGCCGCTGGAATCGGAGCCCGACCCGGACGAGCCCGACCCGGACGAGCCCGAGCCGGACGAGCCGGAGCCCGACGAGCCGGAGCCCGACGAGCCCGAGCCCGACGGGCCCGGGCCGGAGGAGTCGACGAGCGCCTCCGGCGAGCCGGATCCCGGCCCGGACGAGTCGCCGGCCCTCGGCGCCTCGGGCTCCGACGAGCCGCTGCCCGACGACCCGGAGCCGGAGGACCCCGAGCCGGACGAGTCGTCGCGCGGCTCCGGCGAGCCCGAGCCCGACGGACCCGGGCCGGAGGAGTCCTCGCGCGGCTCCGGGGAGCCGGACCAGACGGGCCGGGGCCGGAGGAGTCGTCACGCGAGTCCCGCGAGCCGGAGCGGTCGCTGCTCTCGCGCTTGCGCCGCGCGGCGCGCGGGCGGCCGCCTCGTCGCCTCCACCCGACGCCGCCACCAGCACCGGGGCGGCGGGCCGCGGCTCGCGGCGCGCCGGCGCCGGCGCGGTCGGGCGCCGCCTTGCGCACGACCGCCTCGGCTCGCGGCGCCTCGCGGGCTCCGCCGTGCCGCGCCACCTCGACCGCCCCGCCGCCGGCCGCCCCCGCCAGCGCCACGGCCGCCGCCACCTTGGCCACCGCCGCCCCGCCGCCCACCGCGGGCGCCGACTCGGCCAGGTTCGTGCCCCAGGGCAGCCAGCGCAGCAGCGGGCCGGGGATCAGCACCGCGGCCGCGTCGCGCACCGTGCGGCGCGCCCGGTGCGCGAGCTGGCGGATCGCGCCCGGACTCACCCCGAGGTCGGCGGCGATCTGCTCGTGGCTGTCGCCCTCCAGCGCATGCCGGACGATCACCTGCCGCTGCTTGACGGGCAGCGCGCGGACCGCGCCCACGACCCGCCGGAAGCGCTCGCTGCGCACGAGCGCCTCGTCCGGCCGCTCGACGCCGTCGATGTCGTCCGGCAGCCGCGCGTGCGCGGCCTGCGGATCGCGCGCGACGTTCAGCGCCGCGTTGTGGGCCACGCGGTAGAGCCACGGTCGCAGCGCCACCGGCGCGCGGCCGTCGGCGCGGGTCAGCGCCGCGTGGGCGTTGATGAACGTCTGCTGGAGCGCGTCCTCGGCCGCCGCGGCCGGCAGGAACCCGCGGCAGTACTGGAGCAGCGGCGCGCGATAGCGCTCGACGATCGCCCGGAACGCGCGCTCGTCACCGTCGCGCGCGAGCGCGACGAGCCGCTCGTCCGGCTCGCCGTCGAGCACGCGCGGCCCCGCCAGGCCCGTCAGGTGGCCGCGCGGCGGTCTCGATGTCGAGTCCGGCATCCGACCACGTCATACGCAGCGCGTGGTTAAGCGGCTCCCAAGAAATCGGCCCGCGCGTAAAGTCACCGCGGTGACCTCGTTGGCCGGGGGAGTTGCGCGGGGCCGAACGTCAACGGCGCTGGGTGGGGAAGCGGGGGGCGCTGCGCTCGCGAGATGCGAGTTTGTGCCGCTGAGCGACACAAAGTCGCATCTCGCGGGGCGTCCATGACACGAGATGCGAGTTTGTGCCGCTGAGCGACACAAAGTCGCCACTCGCGATCCGCACACCCGCCTCCCCACCCAGCCGCCGTTGACGTCCGCCGGCGCAACGCCCCCGGACCGAGTTCGACCACCCCGCCGAACGGGCCGCTGGGCGATTCCTCCCACGGTCCATTGGGGGTTCTGCGACGGCTGCCGATCATCGGGACCGTGGGCTCCACCCTCCTGACCACCATCCGCCGCCGCATGCACGGCCGGCTGCTCCCGATCGTCCAGACCGCCGCAGCGGCGGTCGCCGCCTGGCTGCTCGCCGGGCTGCTGGTCGCCGACTCTCGCCCCGCGTTCGCCGCCATCGCGGCCGTGATCTGCGTCGGCGCCACGTTCGGCCAGCGCGGGGAGCGGGCCGTCCAGCTCACCGGCGGGGTCGTGATCGGCATCGCGGCCGCCGCGCTGCTGGTCAACGCCATCGGCACCGGCGCCGCGCAGCTCGGGCTGATGGTCGTGCTCGCGATGACCGCCGCCGTCCTGATCGGCGGCGGGGAGCTGCTCGTCGTCGAGGCGGCGGTCTCCGCGATCCTGCTCATCACCCTCGACCCGGCCGCCGGCGACGCCTTCTCGCTCAACCGCATCTTCGAGGCCGTGATCGGCGGCGTGACGGCGCTGGCGATCGGCGCCGTCCTGTTCCCGCCCGATCCCGCGCTCGCCCCGGGCCGCGCCGGCCAGGCCGTGTTCGCGGCGCTCGGGCGCACGCTCGAGCGGATCGCCGCCGCGCTCGAGCACCGCGACCCGGACACGGCCCAGGACGCCCTCCAGCAGGCGCGCGAGATCGACCCGCTCGTCGTCGCCGTCCACGAGTCGCTCGCCGAGAGCCGCGAGGCCACGAAGCTGGCGCCCCGCAAGGGCGCCCGCAGCCAGATCGCCCGCTACGACCGCAGCGTCTCGCAGCTCGACTTCGCGGTGCGCAACACCCGCGTGCTCGCCCGCCACGCCGTCCGGCTCGTGCGCGCGGGCGACGTCCCGCCCGGCCTCGCGACCGCGGTCGACGGGCTCGGCAAGGCGATCTGGGAGCTCGCCGGCGCCTACGACGACCCGCGCCGCGCCGGCCAGGCGCGCGAGATGGCCGTCGCCGCCGCCGCGACCGCCACCGAGATCCACGGCCGCGTGCCGGAGCTGACGCTCACCGAGCTGGTCGGCCAGGTCCGCTCCACCGCCGCCGACGTCGTGCGCGCCGCCGAGCTGGTCGCGGACGAGCCAGAGCCGGCCCTCGAGCAGCCCACCGAGGAGCTGCTCGCCCTCCCCTCCTAGGAGGGGCCTGAAAAACCTCGGCACGCCCGGATGACGACGCAGACACGTCGCCGGATCGCCACTCGGATCCTAGGAAATACCTCGGTATTCCCGTACGGACCCGTGCGGCGCCCGGCTCGGTCTGCGTCGGGTGGGTGAGTACTTTTTTCAGGACCCTCCTAGAGCTCCAGGACCACCTTCCCGAGCGCGCCGCGCTCGTCGAGCAGCGTCAGCGCCTCACCGGCGCGCTCGAGCGGGAAGCGCTCGCCCACGACCGGCCGGACCGCGCCCGCCTCGACGAGCCGCAGCACCTCGGCGCCGATCGAGCGGTTCACGTCGGGCTTGCCCATGGCGTACGCGCCCCAGCCCGCGCCGACGACCTCCGTGTTGTTGAGCAGCAGCCGGTTCACGCGCACCTCGGGGATCGCGCCGCCCGTGAAGCCGACCACGACCACGCGCCCGCCCTCGCCGAGCGAGCGCAGGCTGTCCGTGAAGCGGTCGCCGCCGACCGGGTCGAGCACGACGTCGACGCCCCCGCCGGAGCGCTCCTTCGCCTCGTCCTTCCACGGGCCGTCCGAGCGCAGGACCTCGTCCGCGCCCGCCTCGCGCGCCACCCGCTCCTTCTCGTCCGACGACACCACCGCGAACGTCCGGGCGCCGAGCCCCTTGGCCACCTGGAGCGCAGCGGTCCCGACGCCGCCCGCCGCCCCGTGCACGAGCACGGTCTCGCCCTCGGCCAGGCGGCCGCGCAGCTTCAGCGCGAAGTAGGCCGTGTGGTAGTTGAGGATCAGCCCCGCACCCTGCGCGAAGTCGAGCCCGTCGGGGAGCGGGAACGTGAGGAACTCCGGGGCGACCGCCACCTCCGCGAACCCGCCGAGCAGGCAGAACGCCGCCACCCGGTCGCCCTCGCTCACCCCGGCGCCCTCCGGCGCGCTGCGGACGACGCCCGCCACCTCGCTGCCCGGGACGAACGGCAGCGGCGGCTTGAGCTGGTACTCGCCGCGGCTCTGGAGCAGCTCGGGGTAGGACACGCCGGCCGCGCGGACTTCGACGACGATCCCCTCGCTCCCGGTGAGCGGGTGCACGGGCCCGGGCTCGGGGACGTCGGCGAGCTCCAGCGCCGACGCTCGGACCGGAGAGCTCGGTGATCTGCTGTGCGCGCATGCGGGCGGATACTGCCAGGACCCCATTCACACGGCGCCGCCGCTCGTGGATACTCGTGCCATGGGGGAGGGGTCCTCCCGCGAGGTCGCGCTGTCCGACGTGATCGGAGCGCTCTCGTACGCCCTCGACCTCACGGAGGGCGAGCCGCCCGGCCACGCCACCCGCACGTGCATGATCGGCATGCGGCTGGCCGAGGAGATCGACCTCGACGACGACGCGCGCGGCGACCTCTTCTACGCGCTGCTGCTCAAGGACGCCGGCTGCTCCGCGAACTCCGCGCGGATGGCGGCGCTGTTCGCCGCCGACGACCGCGAGGCCAAGCGGACGTCCAAGCGCGCCGACTGGTCCAGCCCGTCCCGGGCGTTCACCTGGTCGCTGCGGACGGTGGCCCCCGACGGCCGGTTCGCGGGCAAGGTGCGGCAGCTGCTCGCGCTGCGCGAGGAGGGCGAGGTCACTCGGTCGCTGATGCGCGCCCGCTGCGACCGCGGCGCCGAGATCGCGCGGCTGCTGGGGCTCGGGGAGCGCACCGCCGGCGCGATCCGCACGCTCGACGAGCACTGGGACGGCCACGGCCAGCCCGAGGGCCTCGCCCGCGAGGAGATCCCGCTGCTCGGCCGGATCCTCTGCCTGGCCCAGACCGTCGAGATCTTCAACGCCGCGCGCGGCGCGCATGCCGCATGCCGCGTCGCGCTGCGCCGCAGCGGCCGCTGGTTCGACCCCGACCTGGTCGACGCGCTGGTGCGCTTCCGCGACGACTGGACGTTCTGGGCCTCGCTGTTCGAGCCGAAGATCGTGCTGCGGGCCCCGCGCGACCGGCGGCTGGCCGCCGACGACGCCTATCTCGACCGGATCGCCGCCGCGTTCGCCGGCGTCGTGGACGCCAAGTCGCCGTGGACCTACCGCCACTCCGATCGCACGTGCGTGATCGCGATGAGCATCGCGAACCTGCTCGGCTGCGACGACGGCATCCTCGGCGACATGCGGCGCGCCGCGCTGCTGCACGACATCGGCAAGCTCGCGATCTCCAACCGGATCCTCGACAAGCCCGCCAAGCTCACCGACGCCGAGTTCGCCCGCGTCCGCCAGCACCCGCTGTTCACGCAGTGGATCCTCGAGCGCGTGCCGGGCTTCCGCGGCCTCGCGCCGCTGGCCGGCGCCCACCACGAGCGCCTGGACGGCGGCGGCTACCCGCACGGCCTGCGCGGGGAGCAGCTGACGGTCCCGATGCGCGTGCTGGCCGTCGCCGACGTCTACGAGGCGCTGACCTCCGAGCGCCCGTACCGGGGGGCGATGAGCTCCGCGCGGGCGCTCGAGGAGATGCGCGCCGAGGTGCCGGGCCGGCTCGACGGCGAGGCGTTCGCCGCCCTCGAGACCGTGCTGGAGGACCGTCCGGCCGAGGACTCGGCGCACGCCGCGCCCGCGCGCACGCGGTGCTCGACCGCCGCGCCTTCTAGCCTTCCGCGCCATGCCGTTGCCACGCCGTGCCGCGCCCCGCTGGGCGCCCGAGCCGCCCGTGCCGCTGCCGCCGGGCCACGTCGTCCACGTCCCCGGGCGCGGCGAGTTCTTCGTGCGCGACACGGGCGGGTCGGGGACGCCGGTGCTGCTCCTGCACGGCTGGACGGCGTCCGCCGACCTCAACTGGTTCCTCCAGTACGACGCCCTCCGCGACGCCGGCCACCGCGTGATCGCGCTCGACCACCGCGGGCACGGCCGCGGGCTGCGGACCTACGCCGACTTCCGGCTCCACGACTGCGCGGACGACGCCGTCGCCCTGCTCGAGCACCTCGGCACCGGCCCAGCGGTGGCCGCCGGCTACTCGATGGGCGGCCCGGTCGCGCTGCTCGCCGCGCGGCGGCACCCGGCGGCGATCAGCGGCGTCGTGCTGTGCGCGACGTCGTCGAACTGGCGCTCGCCGCGGCTCCGCGGGCTGTGGTGGTCGATGTCGCTGTTCCGGCTGTGGCTCGGCCTGGCGCCGTACGAGGTCTGGCGCGGCGGCCTGCGGCTCGCGGGGCTGCCGGACTCGCCGGAGACCACGTGGGTCGCCTCGGAGCTGGTGCGCGGGTCGTCGCGCGACATCGCCGAGGCCGGGCGCGAGCTGGGCCGGTTCGACGCGCGGCCGTGGCTGCGGGAGATCCGCCGGCCGGCCGCGGTCGTGCTCACGCGCGAGGACCGCGGCGTGCCGCCGCGCTGGCAGCGCGCGCTCGCCGCCGGGCTCGGCGCGCCGGTGTTCGAGAGCCCGGGCGACCACTTGGCTGCCGCGCAGGAGGCCGAGGGCTTCAACCGCGCGCTGCTCGCCGCACTCGGTCACGTCACCGGCAGCGCGGTCACGACGCCTCCCGCTCCGCGAGCAGCGGCCGCGGGGCGGCAGTCCGGCCGCGGCGGGCGAACACCCACGTCTTCAGCGCGACGTAGCGCGTGACGGTGGCGAGCGCGCTGCCCGTTACGAGCACGGCCAGCTCGACCGGCCGGGCGGGCGCGGCGTCGACCGAGTGCAGGACGGCGAGGGCGCCGCTGGACAGCGCGAGCGTGAGGACGAACACCGTCGCGCCGCGCAGGTGGTGGCGGCCGAGATCGCGACGGCCGCGCACGCCGAACGTGAACCGGCGGTTCGCGGCCGTGTTGCCGACGGCGGTGATCGCCAGCGCCGCGGCGTTGGCGCCCGCGGCGCCGAGCGCGCCGTGCAGGACGAGGAACAGCAGGGCGAAGGCGAGCGTGCTGGCGACGCCGATCGCCGCGAAGCGCGCGAGCGGCGCCGCCGCGGCGAGCCGCGCCACGCCGCGCAGGTCGTCGACCGCCGTGCGGACGATCTTCACGCGCGAGTCGAGGTCGTCGATCCAGTCGACGGGCACCTCGTGGATCCGGAGCCCGCGGCGCTGGGCCAGCACGAGCAGCTCCGTGTCGAAGAACCAGCCGTCGTCGCGCACGCCGTCGAGCAGCCCGTCGCGGAGCGCCGCCGTGCGGGCGGCCTTGAAGCCGCACTGCGCGTCGCTGAAGCGCGCGCGCAGGACGGCCCGGAGGATCCGGTTGTACGTGCGCGAGATCAGCTCGCGCCGCGGCCCGCGGACGACCCGGCTCCCGTGCGCCAGCCGCGTTCCGATCGCCAGGTCGCTGTGGCCGGACAGCAGCGGCGCGACGAGCGGCAGCAGGCCGCGCAGGTCGGTCGACAGGTCGACGTCCATGTAGGCGACCACGCGCGCCTCCGAGCGCGACCAGGCGGCGCGCAGCGCGCGCCCGCGGCCCTTGCGCTCCAGCCGCAGCGCCTCGACGCCCGGCAGCTCCCGCGCGAGCCGGGCCGCGGCCGCCGGCGTCGCGTCCGTGCTGGCGTTGTCGGCGATCACGATCCGCCACGAGAAGGGGAGCTCCGTGGTCAGGAAGCGGTGCAGGCGGCGGACGCTGCGCTCGAGCGCGGCCTCCTCGTTGAAGACGGGCACGACGATCTCGACGTCGAGCGTGCGGGCCGCCGCCGGGTGGGGGAGGGGGGCGAGTGCGGTCATGCCGAGCAGCGTCGGCGGGCCGCGTGGGAGCTACGTCCGAGGAGCCTGGGAGGAAGCTGAGAGCTGCTGCCGCGCGCCGACCGCGGGCAGCGTGACGACGAACGAGGCGCCGCCGCCCGGGGCGTCGGCCGCGCGCACGCTGCCTCCGTGGGCGTCGACGATCGCGGCGACGATGGCGAGGCCGAGCCCGGCGCCGGCGCGGCCGCGCTCGCGGCCGCCCTCGGCGCGCCAGAAGCGCTCGAACAGGGCCTGCGGGTCGCCGCCGGGCAGGCCGGGGCCGTGGTCGCGGACCTCCAGCCGCACGCTGCCGGCCGACTCCGCGACGGTGACGTCGATCGGCGTGCCCGCGGGGGTGTGCACGAGCGCGTTGCGGAGCAGGTTGCCGAGCACCTGGCGCAGCTGATGGGCGTCGCCGTGGACGGTCGCGGGCCCGGCGTCGAGCGCGATCTCGCGGTCGGGCGCGGTGGCGCGCGCGTCGGCGACGGCGTCGGCGGCGAGGCCGGCGAGCTCCAGCTCGGCGTGCGGGGCGTCGGCGACCTGGTCGAGCCGCGCGAGCGTGAGCAGGTCCTCGACGAGCACGCCCATCCGCGCGGCCTCGTCCTCGATGCGCCGCATCGCGCGCGCCCGTTCGGCCTCGTCGTCCACCGCGCCCATGCGGAACAGCTCGGCGTAGCCGCGGATCGAGGCCAGCGGCGTCCGCAGCTCGTGCGAGGCGTCGGCGATGAACGCGCGCAGCCGCTCCTCGCTCTGCTCGCGGCGCGAGAACGCCTCCTCGAGGCGGTCGAGCATGCGGTTCAGCGCGATGCCGAGCCGGCCGACCTCCGTGCGCGGGTCCGTGGCCTCGACGCGGTGGGAGAGGTCGCCGCCGGCGATCGCGCCGGCGGTGTGCCCGATCCGGTCGAGCGGCCGCAGGCCGATGCGGACCACGACCCAGCCCGCGAGGCCGAGGATCAGCAGCACGGCGGCGATCACGAGCGCCTCCACGACCAGCAGGCGGTCGAGCGTCCGCTCGGCCTCGCTGAGCGGTACCGCGACGACCACGATGCCGCCGCCGAACGCGTTGCGCTCGGCGAGCACGCGGTAGCGGTTGGTGTCGCCGTTCTCGCCGTCGACCGTGAACAGCCGGCCCAGGGCGATCTCGCGCGGGAGCGCGGGGTCCGCCTCGAGGCCCTGCTCGGCCGGGTCGAGCGTCGTGGAGTCCTTCACGTTGCCGGCGCTGTCGCGGAGCTCGCCGTACGTGCCGGCCGGCGGGCCGAGGGCGTCGCCGCCGCGCCGCGGGCCGCCGGGCCCGTCGCCGTCGCCGTCTCCGTCCGCCGGCTCGGGCGCGCTGCCGAGGTCGCGCAGCACGGCGGGCGGCGCCGCGCGCGTCTGGTCGTCGATCCGTTCGAGCTGGAACGAGCGCTGGGTGGCGTACGTCACGCCCCCGAGCAGCAGCAGCCCCACCGCCGTCAGCGCGAGCACGGCGGTCAGCAGCCGGGCCCGCAGGGAGCGGATCACGTACGCGGCCTCCTGAGCGCGTAGCCCACGCCGCGCACCGTGTGGATGAGCGGCGGGCCGTGCACGTCGAGCTTCTTGCGCAGGTAGCTCACGTAGGTCTCGAGCACGCGGGCGTCGCCGCCGAAGTCGTACTCCCACACGTGCTCGAGCAGCTGCGCGCGCGTGAGGACGCGGCGCGGGTTGAGCATCAGGTAGCGCAGGAGGCGGTACTCGGTCGCGGTCAGGTCCACCGGCTCGCCTGCGCGCGTGACCTCGTGCGCGTCCTCGTCGAGCTCGAGGTCCTCGAACACGAGGCGGCTCGACTCGGGCTCCGCGAGCCCGGTGCGCCGCAGGATCGAGCGCACGCGGGCGATCAGCTCCTCGAGGCTGAACGGCTTGGTGACGTAGTCGTCGCCGCCGAGCGTGAGGCCGCGGATCTTGTCCTCCGTGGCGTCGCGCGCGGTGAGGTAGATGATCGGGACGCGGGCGCGCTCGGCGCCGAGGCGGCGGGCGACGTCGAAGCCCTCCATGTCGGGCAGCATCACGTCGAGCACGATCAGCTGGGGCTTGAAGTCGCGGACCGCCTGGAGCGCCTCGGCGCCGGTGCCGGCGGACGCGACGGCGAAGCCCTGGAAGCGCAGGGCCATCGAGACGACGTCGACGATGTTCGGCTCGTCGTCGACGACGAGCACGCGGTGTTCCTCGGCGCTCATGCGGCCACTATCGTCGTGGAAGCTGGGAACTTCCTGGGAGCCGCCTGGGAAGCGGCTAGGGCTGGCGGCTGACGACGATCGCGATCACCGCGAGCAGGACGCACACCGCGATCACGCCCTGGATGCCGGTGAAGATCGCGGCGACGATGAACAGCGGCACGGAGATCCCCATCGAGCCGAGGATCATCTCCTTCTGGTGTTCGCGCCTGCGGTACAGCGCGCCCTCGTCCACCGCATCGCGCTTGGCGAGCGTGCGCTCGATCCGCTCGACGAACGCGTCGACGATCGCTGGCTCCATCTCCTCGCCCAGCTCGCGCCGGGCCTGGAGCGCCGCCTCGAACTCCTGCTTCGAGCTCATGCCCTGATTGTGGGGGCGGGGCCGGCGCTTGCAAGGCGCGCCGGCCCCCGCCGGGCGCTGCTCGAATACAGCGCCGCGATGCCGTTGCGGTCGTCCTGGGCCAGCTGGCAGCGGGCCGCCTGGTAGGACGGGTACATCACCGCGTTGATGTCGGTCGAGTGGCCGAGGCCGGCGACGTGGCCGTTCTCGTGCAGGTAGACCGTCTCGAGGTCGAACGCCCCGGACACGTTGCGGCAACCGGTGACCCACGTGTAGCGGGTGTTGATCGCCATGTCGGCCTCGGGTCCACCGGTGGTGGACCACGTCACGCCGAGCGTGCCGTTGGACAGCAGCGCCCAGCCGACGTCGTTGAAGCCGTCGGTCCGCTGCGCGCCCGGGCACTCGCGGACGAGCGACGGGCAGCGCGAGGTCGTGCCGCCGGACTGGATGCGGTAGTTCGAGCCGGAGACGCCGCTCCAGTCGCTGTAGCCGTTGTTGAGCGCGGTCTGCGCGCCCGAGGCGCGCGAGCCGGCGCCGTTGTACTGCTGCCGCACCGGGAACGCCGTCCAGCGCAGGCCGGTGAACGAGTATCCGTTCGACGTCGGCGGCGGAGGCTTCTTCGCCGCCCGCTGCGCGTTCTGCGCCGCAAGCGCGCGGTCGCCCGCCGCCTTGGCGCTCTTGCCCGCCGGGACGTGGACGAGGATGTCCACCCGCCGGTCCGCGTTGCCCTTTGCCACGCCCTCCACCGCGACGACGCGGTTGTGCTTCGCGCGATCTGCCGCCCCCGCGGGCGCCGCGGCAGCCAGCATGCCGATCACCGCGGCCGCCCCGACGGCCGCGCGAGTCCCCTTACGCATTCCAACCTCCCGAGTTGGACGTAGTTGGCTCGGACGGTAGCGCGCCGGCCGCCGGTCAGAGCTTCTCCTTTGCGGCAATGTCCGCTTCGTCGATGTCGCGGAGGGCGCGATCGCGCGGCACGCCCGCGCTCAGTCCGCGCGGACGATCAGCAGGCTCGTCGGCGCGTGGTGCGACAGCTTGCTCGCGACGCCGCCGAGGTGGAACCGCTTACGCCCGGCGTTGCCGTGCGCGCCCACGACGATCATCTCGGCGCCGTTCTCCTCGGCCACCTCGATGATCGTCTCCGCGGGATCGCCCTCGCGCGCGTACTTCTCCACCGAGAAGCCCGCCTCCTCCAGCCGGCGCTCGTCGCGCGCCAGCAGGTCGGCCGCCACGCCGCGCATGTCGACCGGGTCCGTCTTCGCGGTCATCCCGATGCGCTCCAGCGCGGACTTGCCCGGATAGGCGCAGACGAGGTGCACGGTCGGCTTCGTCCCTCGCGCCAGCTCGATCACCTTCTGCACGGCCCCCTCGGCACCCGGCGACCCGTCGGTCCCTACGACGATTGCGTCCATGTGCCGACCCTACGCAATCGCGAGCGCCGCGGAAAGGGGGACCGGCTGTCGCTCAGCCGATCCGCTGGAGGCCTTCGATCGCCAGCAGGACGCCGGTGGCGAGGAGCAGGAAGGCCGACGCGCGCAGCAGGACCGCGTGGCCGCGGCCCTGGACGAGGCGGTCGCGGCCCGCATGAAGCGCGGTGGCGATGGTGACCTTGCTGCCGATGAGGAGGAGATAGAACGCGCCGAGGAACAGCGCGCAGCCTCCCGCGCCCTGGTCCGCGAGTATCGGCGCACCGACGCTGATCCAGAACACCCAAGGGTGCGGGCTGAGCGCATTCGTCAGCGCGCCGCGAAGGAGGTCGCGTTGTGGAGAAGCGGCGCCGATGGCTGCCTCGGCCGGCGCGGGCGACTCTCTGAGGGCTTCGACGCCGAGCCAGATCACGAAGCTCCCGCCGACGACGCCGAGCACCCCCAGGGCGCTCTCGGGCAGGGACGACGCCAGGACCAAGGCGAGGACGATGATGGGGACGTCGGTCAGCAGCGGGCTCAAGGCGACCCGTATCCCGGCGGCGACGCCGTCTTGCAGCGTCGAGCGGATCACGAGCGCCAGCAGCGGTCCGGGTGCGAGCCCCGCCCCGAGGCCGAGCGACAGTCCGAGTGCCAGTGCCTCCACCATTCACGAGTGTCCAGGATTCGGCGTAGAGTCGGCGACGGGCTAAGACGCCTCCCTGGCTCGCACCGGCGGAGTATTTCGCTGGAGCGCGCTCAGGCGATTCCCAGGTTCGTCTCGGGTGGCTCTGAGCGCGCGCGCCGAGGGTTGGGGCATGTCGACCGCCACCGCTCCCGCGCCGCGCCTCCGTGCGCTGCCGCGGCTCAACGCCATCCGCCTGCCTCGTCCCGAGCTCGCGGGCCTGCTCATCCTCGCCGCCGTCCTGAACCTGTGGGCGCTGAGCGCGAACGGGTGGGCGAACGAGTACTACAGCGCCGCCGTCCGCTCGATGAGCGAGAGCTGGAGCGCGTTCCTGTACGGGTCGTTCGATGCATCGAACGTGATGACCGTGGACAAGCCGCCGCTCGCGCTCTGGGTGCAGGCGCTGTCCGTTCGGATCTTCGGCTTCCACTCGCTGAGCATCCTCGTGCCGCAGGCGCTGATGGGGATCGGGACCGTGGCGCTCGCGTACGACCTCGTGCGCCGCCGGTTCGGCAGGCGCGCCGGGTTCGTCGCCGGGCTCGTGCTGGCGCTCACGCCGATCACGGTGGCGATCTCGCGCCACAACAACCCGGACGCGCTGCTGGTCCTGTGCTGCACGGGCGCGCTGTGGGCGCTCGGGCGGGCGCTGGAGGACGGCCGGACGCGCTGGCTGGTCCTCTCCGGCGTGCTGGTCGGCCTCGGCTTCGAGGCGAAGATGGCGGTGGCGCTGATGGTCGTGCCGGGGATCGTGGCGGCGTGGCTGTGGGTCGCGCCGAAGGGGCGGCTCGCGGCGGCCAGGAGCCTCGCCGCGGGCGGCGCCGCGATGGTCGCCGTCGGCGGCGCGTGGCCCTTGCTCATGGCGCTGACGCCGGCGTCCGAGCGGCCGTGGATCTCCGGCACCGCCGACAACTCGATCTGGTCGCTGATCTTCGGCTACAACGGCCTCGGGCGGCTGAGCGGCCAGGCCGGCGGCCCGGCGGGCGCCACCGCCGGCGCGGGCCCTGCGGCGGTCCGGCGGCGGCGTGTTCGGCGGCGACACCGGCGTGCTGCGCCTGCTCAACGAGAGCATGGGCGGCCAGGCGGGCTGGTTCCTCGGCTTCGCGCTCGTGGCCGGCATCGCCCTCCTCGCGGCCACCCGCCTGCGCCGCCGCGACCCGCGCACGGGCTGGCTGATCGCGGTCGGCGGCGCCTTCCTCACGACCGCGGTCGCGTTCAGCTTCGCGCAGGGGATCTTCCACCCGTACTACGTGTCGCTGCTCGCCCCGTTCACGGCGCTGCTCGTCGGCGCGGGCGCCGCCCAGCTCGCCGAGGGCGGGACGCAGGCGCGCGTGCTCGCGCCCGCCGCCGTGCTCGCCGGCGTCGCGGCCGAGGTCATGGTCCTGCGCGACAACCCGGACTCCCTGGCCTGGCTGCCGTCCATCCTGATCGCGGGCGGCGTGGCCGCCGCCGCGGCGCTCGCGTTCGCGCAGGTGAAGTGGCGGGCGGCGATCCTCTCGGCGGCGATCGGGCTGCTCCTCCTCGCGCCCGCCGCGTGGTCGTTCCAGACGCTCGGCTACGCGACGAGCGGCACGTTCCCGGCCGGCGGCCCGCAGACCGCGAGCATGGACGGCGGCCCGGGCCGCGGCTTCGCGGGCGGCGGCGCCGCCGCCGCCAACATGGCGCCCCCTACCGGCGCCGGCGCCATGGCGCCGCCCACCGGTGGCGGCGGCGGCGCCTTCGGCGGCGACAGCACCGCGCTCACGGAGGCGCTCCAGTACACGCGCGCACACGGCGGCGGCACGATCGCCGTCGTCGAGCCAGTCGGGCGCAGGCGCCCAGGTGATCGACGGCGCCGACGTCGTGGCGATCGGCGGCTTCTCCGGCAACGAGAGCGAGGTGAGCGCGCAATGGCTGGCCGACGCGGTCGCCGCCGGCAAGGTCCGCTGGGTGCTCACCGGCGGCGGCGCCGGCTTCGACGACGGACGCACCGGCAGCCGGTCGGTGATGGCCGCCGTCGAGAGCACGTGCACGCCGGTCAGCAGCGTCGACGGCCTCTACGACTGCCAGGGCCAGGAGGCGGCCCTGGCGGCCGCCTGAGGCACGAATCTCACCCCCATGTCAGGGGTCATCCATCGAACTTGAGACGGCCCTGTACCAGGTGTAGGGTCCGGCACTTCGGTAGGCCCCGGAAGGAGGAGTGCCGCCCGTGTGCCTGGCCATTCCCGGCCAGATCGTCGAGATCGTCGACGAGCCCAACCAGCTCGCCCGGGTCGACGTCGCCGGAGTCAGGCGCACCGTGAACATCGGCCTCCTCGGCGAAGGGACCGGCGGCGCCGCGGGCCCCGGCGACTGGGTGCTGATCCACGTCGGTTTCGCGCTCTCCAAGGTCGACGAGGAGGAGGCGCGCGCCACGCTCCGCCTGCTCGAGCAGATGGGCGCCGAGTACGAGCAGGAGCTCGAGGAGCTCAAGGCGAGCGTGATCGAGTGACGCACGGCCCGGTCTGCATCACGTGCGGGGACGTCGCGATCCCGATGCGCGTGATCAGCACCGGGGGCGAGGACGGGCTCGCCGACTGCGTCACCGAGGAGGGGGAGACGGCCGCGGTCGACCTGTCGCTGGTCGACGGCGTGAGCGCGGGGGACAGCGTGCTCGTGCACGCGTGCGTGGCGATCCAGGTGCTGGAGGCCGTGTGAGGTTCGTCGACGAGTACCGCGACGCCGAGCTGGGCCGCGTGCTCTCGACGGAGATCGCCGCTGCGGTCGAGCCCGGCCGCCACTACAAGGTCATGGAGGTGTGCGGCGGCCACACCCACGCGATCTACAAGTACGGCATCGACGACCTGCTGCCGGCCAACGTCGAGCTGGTGCACGGCCCGGGCTGCCCGGTCTGCGTGATCCCGATGGGGCGCGTCGACGACGGCATCGCGCTCGCCCGCGAGCCGGGCGTGATCTTCACCTGCTTCGGCGACATGCTGCGCGTGCCGGGGTCGAGCGAGACGCTGCTCGACGCGAAGGCCGGCGGCGCGGACGTCCGCATGGTCTACTCGCCGCTCGACGCGCTGCGGATCGCGCGCAACACGCCGGACCGCCAGGTCGTGTTCTTCGCGATCGGCTTCGAGACCACCGCCCCGTCCACCGCGCTCACGCTCAAGCGCGCGAAGGCCGAGGGCCTCGCCAACTTCTCGGTCATGTGCAGCCACGTGACGATCGTGCCGCCGCTGCGCGCGCTGCTCGAGTCGCCGGACCTGCGGCTGGACGGCTTCGTCGGCCCGGGGCACGTCGCGACGATCGTCGGCGCCCGCCCGTTCCAGTTCATCCCCGCCGACTACGGCAGGCCCGTGGTGATCTCGGGCTTCGAGCCGCTCGACGTCCTCCAGTCGATCCACATGATCCTCAAGCAGCTCGCCGAGGGCCGCTGCGAGGTCGAGAACCAGTACAAGCGCGTCGTCCCGCAGGAGGGCAACGTCAAGGCGCTCGAGGCGCTGGCCGAGGTGTTCGTGCTGCGGCCGCACTTCGAGTGGCGCGGGCTCGGCTTCATCTCGCAGTCCGCGCTCGCGCTGCACCCGGACTACGCCGGCTTCGACGCCGAGCGCCGCTTCAGCGTGCCCGGCGTCCGCGTCGCCGATCCCAAGGCGTGCCAGTGCGGCGAGGTGCTCAAGGGCGTCATCAAGCCGTGGGAGTGCAAGGTGTTCGGCACCGCGTGCACGCCCGAGCACGCGATCGGGACGTGCATGGTCAGCCCCGAGGGCGCCTGCGCCGCCTACTACAACTACGGCCGCTTCGCGCGCGAGCGGGAGGTCGTGTGACGTCGACCGACGCCGGCCGCGAGAGCGAACCCGCGAGACGCATCCTGGCGATCATCGAGACCGCCCGCGCCAAGCGGCCGCGCTTCAAGGATCCCGCGATCACGATGGCCCACGGCGCCGGCGGCAAGGCCACGCAGACGCTGATCGAGGGCCTGTTCGTGCCCGCCTACGGCGGCGAGGCCCTCGCCACGATGGCCGACGCGGGCGCGGCCGGCGACATGGTGATGACCACGGACTCGTTCGTGGTCAAGCCGCTGCGCTTCCCCGGCGGCTCGATCGGCGAGCTGGCCGTCAACGGCACCGTCAACGACCTCGCGGTCGCGGGCGCGAAACCGCTCGCGCTGACCGTCGCGATGATCCTCGAGGAGGGGCTCGACGCCGGCGTGCTGCGCGCCGAGGTCGAGGCGATCGCCCGCGCCGCCACCGCCGCGGGGGTCGAGGTCGTCGCCGGCGACACCAAGGTCGTCGAGCGCGGCCACGCCGACGGCATGTACCTCGCCACCACCGGCGTCGGCCGGCCCGACCCGCGCGCGCGGATGTCGCCGCAGGCGCTCCGGCCCGGCGACCGCATCCTGCTGTCCGGCAGCATCGGCGAGCACGGCACCGCGATCATGCTCGCCCGCGGCGAGTTCGACCTCGAGGCCGAGGTCGAGTCGGACACCAAGCCGCTGTGGCCGACCGTCGACAGCGTGCTCGAGGCCGCGGGCCCCGGGCTGCGCTGCATGCGCGACGCCACCCGCGGCGGCGTCGCGTCCGTGCTGAACGAGCTCGCGCGCGCGTCCACCGTGGCGATGATCGTGCGGGAGGGCGCCGTGCCGGTCAGCCCGACGGTCGCCGGCGCCGCGGAGATCCTCGGCATCGACCCGATGTACGTCGCCAACGAGGGCAAGCTGGTCGCCTTCGTGGCGCCCGAGCACGCGGACGAGGCGCTCGCCGCGCTGCGCGCCCACGACGAGCGCGCGGCCGAGATCGGCGAGGTCCGCACGGAGCCGCCCGGCATGGTGCTGGTGGAGACCGCGTTCGGCGGCCGGCGGGTGATGGACCAGCTCGTCGGCGACCCGCTGCCGAGGATCTGCTGATGCACGAGCTCGCGATCGCCGAGTCAGTCGTCGCGATCGCCGAGCGCCATGCCGCGGGTCGCCGCGTGACCCGCGTGGAGGTGGCCGTCGGCCACCTGCGCCAGGTCGTCCCGCAGGCGCTGGAGTTCGCCTTCGAGCTGGTCGCCACCGGCACCGTGCTCGAGGGCGCCGAGCTGGTCCTGGAGGAGGTGCCGGCGGCGGGCCGCTGCCGGAGCTGTGGCGCGGAGAGCCGCCTGGACGGCTTCCCGCTCACGTGCCGGGCGTGCGGCGGCTGGGACGTCGCCGTGACCGCCGGCGAGGAGTTGCGAGTCGAGTCCCTCGACCTCGAAGAAGAGGAGGAGATCGCGCATGGCCGTTGATGAGGCTCCAGCAGGCGTCGAGGAGGTCCACATCCTGTGGATCTCGGAGGGGATGAGCTGCGACGGGGACTCCGTCTCGATCACCGCGGCCGGCCAGCCGGGGATCGAGGACGTGCTGCTGGGCGCGATCCCCGGCATCCCGAAGGTGAACCTGCACAACAAGGTGCTGTCGCCGACGCTCGGCGGCGAGGAGTTCCTGCTCCCGTTCCGCCAGGCGGCGCGGGACGAGCTCGACGCGCCGTTCGTGCTCGTCGTCGAGGGCTCGATCCCCAACGAGAACATCAACGGCGACGGCTACTGGACCTCGTTCGGCAACGACGAGGCGACGGGTGAGCCGCTGACGCTCAACTGGTGGCTCGACCGGCTCGCCCCGAAGGCGTGGGGCGTGGTGGCGATCGGGACGTGCGCGACGTACGGCGGCATCCACGCGATGGCCGGCAACCCGACCGGCTGCATGGGCCTCGCGGACTACCTCGGCTGGGACTTCCGCTCGGCCGGCGGGCTGCCGATCGTCAACGTCCCCGGCTGCCCCGTCCAGCCCGAGAACTTCATGGAGACGCTCGTCTGGCTGCTCTACCAGGCGGCCGGGCTGGCGCCCGTGATCCCGCTCGACGACAAGCTGCGCCCGACGTGGCTGTTCGGCAAGACGGTCCACGAGGGCTGCGACCGCGCCGGCTACTACGAGCAGGCCGACTTCGCGCAGGACTACAACTCGCCGAAGTGCCTGGTGAAGGTCGGCTGCTGGGGGCCGGTCGTCAACTGCAACGTGCCGAAGCGGGGGTGGATGGCCGGCATCGGCGGCTGCCCGAACGTCGGCGGCATCTGCATCGGCTGCACGATGCCCGGCTTCCCCGACAAGTTCATGCCGTTCATGGACGCGCCGCCCGGCGGCGGCGTCTCCAGCTCGCTGATCAGCGCCTACGGCAGGACGGTGCGCAAGCTCCGGAGCATCACCAACAAGACCGTGAACGACGAGCCCTCCTGGCGGCACAACCGCAGCGAGCTCACCACCGGCTACGCCCCCCGCTGGGGCAACTGAGAAAGGGGCCTCGAGATGGCAGTTCGCGAGAGGGTGCAGCCGGAGGCCGGCAAGGTCGTCGACATGGCGTGGGACCCGATCACGCGCATCGTCGGCAACCTCGGGATCTACACGAAGATCGACTTCGCCAACCGCGAGGTGGTGTCGTGCAAGGCCACGTCATCGCTGTTCCGCGGCTACAGCGTGTTCATGAAGGGCAAGGACCCGCGTGACGCGCACTTCATCACCAGCCGGATCTGCGGGATCTGCGGCGACAACCACGCGGTCTGCTCGTGCTACGCGCAGCAGATGGCGTACGGCGTCAAGCCGCCGCCGCTGGCCGAGTGGATCGTGAACCTCGGCGAGGCCGCCGAGTACATCTTCGACCACATCATCTTCCAGGACAACCTGGTCTTCGTGGACTTCTGCGAGCAGATGGTCAAGGAGACCAACCCGAGCGTCTGGGCCAAGGCGGAGAAGGCCGAGGCCAAGCACGCCGACGTGCACGGCTACCGCACGGTCGGCGACATCATGAAGACGTACAACCCGTTCACCGGGGAGACGTACCGCGAGGCCCTGCACATGAGCCGGATCGGGCGGGAGATGATCTGCCTGATGGAGGGCCGCCACGTGCACCCCTCCACGATCTACCCGGGCGGAGTCGGCACGCAGCCGACGCCGACGCTCCTGACGGACTACCTGAGCCGGCTGCTGCGCTGCCTCGACTTCATCAAGAAGTCGGTCGCGATGAACGACGACGTCTTCGACTTCTTCTACGAGGCGATGCCCGGCTACGAGGAGGTCGGGCGGCGGCGGATCCTGCTCGGCTGCTGGGGCGCGTTCAACAACCCGGACCACGTCGACTACACGTACAAGAACATGGACGACTGGGGGAACGAGATGTTCGTGACCCCGGGCGTCGTGGTCGACGGCGAGCTGGTCACGACGAACCTGGTCGACATCAACCTCGGCATCCGGATCCTGCTCGGCTCCTCGTACTACGAGGACTGGACGAGCGAGGAGATGTTCGTCCCCAAGGACCCGCTGGGCAACGACGTCGACCGGCGCCACCCGTGGAACCAGACGACGATCCCGAAGCCGCAGAAGCGCGACCTCGACGGCGGCAACTACTCGTGGGTGATGAGCCCGCGCTGGCACGACAAGCGCACGGGCGACAACCTCGCGCTCGACACGGGCGGCGGCGCGCTCGCGCGGCTGTGGGCGACGGCGCTGGCCAACAAGGTCGACACGCCGTACGTGAAGGCCACCGGCAACAGCGTGGTGATGAACCTTCCGCAGACGCCGAACACGCCGGAGGCGACCTTCGAGTGGAAGATCCCGCAGTGGTCGAACGCGATCGAGCGCGACCGCGCGCGGATGTACTTCGTCGCGTACGCGGCGGGGATGGCGCTGCACTTCGTGGACCGCGCGTTCAAGGAGATCCGGGCCGGGCAGACGAAGGTCTTCGAGAACTTCGACGTGCCCGACGAGGCGATCGGCTGCGGCTTCCACGAGGCGGTGCGCGGCGTGCTCTCGCACCACCTGGTGATCCGCGACGGCAAGATCGCCAACTACCACCCGTATCCGCCGACGCCGTGGAACGGCAGCCCGACGGACTCCTACGGGACGCCGGGGCCGTACGAGGACGCGGTGATGGGGCAGCCCATCTTCGAGGAGAACGACCAGGACAACTTCCGCGGGATCGACATCATGCGGGCGGTCCGCTCGTTCGACCCGTGCCTGCCCTGCGGCGTGCACATGTACCTGGGCAAGGGCAAGACCCTGCGCCAGGTGCACTCGCCGATGTTCGGGGAGCACGGGTAGTGCTGGCGCAGGTCGAGCGCATCGAGCAGCTGCTCGACCAGCTCGAGGGGCGACCCGAGGTCACCGAGCTGGTGCAGGCCCTGCTGGACCTCTACGGCGAGGGCCTGCGCCGGATCGTCGGGCGGCTCGACGGCGCGCTCGGCGAGCTCGCCGACGACGAGCTGGTGGCCCACCTGCTGCTGCTGCACGGGCTGCACCCCGTGCCGCTCGCCGCGCGGGTCGAGGGGGCGCTGGAGGAGATGCGCCCGTACCTCGACACGCACGGCGGGAACGTGCGGCTGCTCGGGGTCGAGGACGGCGTCGTGCGGCTCCAGCTCCAGGGCAGTTGCAGCGGCTGCCCGTCGTCGGCGATCACGCTCAGGCACGGCATCGAGGAGGCGATCTACAAGGCGGCGCCGGACGTCGACCGGATCGAGGCGGAGGACGGGCGGGCGGGAACCAGTCCCCCGCGCTGCTCCAGATCGAGGACCTCACGTGCCCCCTGCCGGGGGTGGACCACTGAGCTCGCGCCTCCAGACGATCGCCCGGCAGGCCACGCAGGAGCGCGAGGCGCAGCTCGAGCGCTGCGAGCTGTGCGGCTCGCCGATCGAGGCCGAGCACCGGCACCTGCTCGACCTCCGGAGCCGCGAGCTGATGTGCACGTGCCGCCCGTGCTCGATCCTGTTCGACCGGCGCGAGGCCGGCGCGGGCCACTACCGGCTCGTCGGCGACCGGCGGCTGCGGATCGACGACCTCGAGCTCGACGACGCGATGTGGGAGGACCTGCGGCTGCCGGTCGACATGGCGTTCTTCTTCCACCACTCCGACGAGGGGCGCGTGAAGGCCTACTACCCGAGCCCGATGGGGCCGACGGAGTCGCAGCTCGAGCTGGACGCGTGGGAGGCGCTCGAGGCCGCCAACCCCGTGCTGGCGACGCTCGAGCCCGACGTCGAGGCGCTGCTCGTCAACCGGTCGCTCGGCGCCCGGCAGCACTGGATCGTGCCGATCGACGAGTGCTACGGGCTGGTCGGGATCATCCGCGCCAACTGGCGCGGCTTCACCGGCGGCAGCGAGGTGTGGCAGGCCATCAAGCAGAGGTTCGAGGAGCTCGACCGGCGCTCTCGCCCGGCGGGCAGGAAGGGAGCGACCTGATGTTCTCGCGCAAGCGCGGCAACCCGCCGGCCGACACGGCCGGCCACACGCCGGGCGTGAAGTCCGGGAACTCGAAGGGCAACTACGACCGCCAGTCCGGCCACCTGCCCGATGGGCGCCGGACGGCGGAGGCGTCGACCGGCGTCAACCCGAAGGCGCGCGAGCCGATCGACCCGCGGATGCCGAACCTCCAGCCTGGCTAGATGGCCGATTCCCTACGCGTCGCGCCGCCCGCGGAGCTCGCCTTCGCCGTCGAGGGCGCCGAGCGCGTCGAGCACGCGGCGGTGCCGACGCTGCGCTTCGTGCTGCGCATCACGGCGCCGGAGGGGCGCGCGATCAAGTCGGTGCTGCTCGACACGCAGATCCAGATCGCCGCGCGCCGGCGCCGCTACGACGCCGCGGCCGAGGAGAAGCTGTTCGAGCTGTTCGGCGCGCCGGCGGGCTGGGGCTCGACGCTGCGGACGCTGCCCTGGACGCGGCTGACGACCGTGGTGCCGCCGTTCACCGGCTCCACGCTCGTCGACCTCCAGGTGCCGTGCTCGTACGACCTGCACGTGGTCGCGTCGCGCTACTTCGACGCGCTCCAGGACGGCGACGTCCCGCTCGAGTTCCTGTTCAGCGGCACGGTCTTCGCCGGCGGCACGGGCGGGATGCTCCAGGCCACGCGGATCTCGTGGGAGACCGACGCCGAGTACCGCTTCCCCGTGGCGTGTGGCAGGAGACGATGGAGCGCTACTTCGCCGGCACGGCGTGGATCCGGCTGCGCAAGGACGCGTTCGACCGGCTCGCGGCCTACAAGTCGCGCGAGGCGCTGGCGACGTGGGAGGACGCGATCGAGGCGCTGCTGGAGCGCGAGCCGTGACGGACGCGGTCCGCGCGATCGCCGACGCCGTCCTCTACGAGGGGTACGTGCTGTGGCCGTACCGGCGCGACACGCTCAAGAACCAGCGGCGCTGGACGTTCGGCGGCGTCTTCCCCGCGGCCCATTCGCGCGCGCATCCGGACGACCGCTGCGTGATGCGCGCGGAGTGCCTGCTGGAAGGCGACCCGGACGATGTCGACGTGACCGTGCGGTTCCTGCACGTGGTGCGGCGTGACGTAGAGGAGGGCGCCGACCTCGTCGCGTGGGACGAGGCCACCGAGCGCGAGCTCGGCCCCGGGCCGATCGACATCCCGGCCGGCACCGAGCGCGACGGGGCGGTCGTGCGCTCCTGGGAGGCGCTGACCGGCGAGGTGTCGGTGTCGTCGTCGCCCGTCGCGCCCGGGGTGGCGCGGATCACGGTCGAGGTCGCCAACACCACGCCGTGGGACGGCGACGATCGCGAGGACGCGCTGCGCCGCACGTTCTGCTCGACCCACGCGATGCTGCGCGCGCGCTCCGGGCGCTTCCTCTCGCAGGCGGACCCGCCGGAGCAGCTGCGCGAGGCGGCCGCCGCCTGCCGCAACGACGGCGTCTGGCCCGTCCTGGTCGCGGACGACGTGATGCTCGCTTCGCCGATCATCCTCGAGGACCATCCGCGGATCGCGCCCGAGAGCCCTGGCGACCTGTTCGACGGCGGCGAGATCGACCAGATGCTGGTGCTGAACATCCTCGCGATGACCGACGAGGAGAAGGCGGAGATGCGCGCCGCCGACCCGCGGACCCGGGAGATCCTCGAGCGCACGGAGGCGCTCACGCCCGCGGACCTGATGCGGCTGCACGGGACGATCCGGCGATGAGCTACTGGGAGGAGCTGGAGCGGCCGGCGCCGGACGTCGTCGAGGTCGGCGGCGTCGAGCTGCGGGCGCGCAGCCGCGTCCGGCTGCGGCCCAACCCGGGCGGCGACATCATGGACCTGGCGCTGACGGGGCGGACCGCGGTCGTCGAGGGGATCGACCAGGACATGGAGGGGAACCTGCGCCTGGCGGTCATCGTCGAGGACGACCCGGGGCGCGACCTCGGCGAGCTCCGCCAGCCCGGGCACCGCTTCTTCTTCGCGCCGGACGAGGTCGAGCCGCTCGAACAGCGGGGTCAGGTCTTGCAAACGCGCATCCTCGTGGCCGGCATCGGCAACGTGTTCCTCGGCGACGACGGCTTCGGCGTGGCGCTGGCCGGGCGGCTCGCGCGGCGGGAGCTGCCGGCGGGCGTCGAGGTGGTCGACTACGGCATCCGCGGGATGGACCTCGCGCTGGCGATGCAGGACGACTACGCGGCGGTCGTGCTGCTCGACGCGACGCCGCGCGGCGAGCCGCCGGGGACGCTGTACGTGATCGAGCCCGAGCTCGCCGGCGGACGAGCGCCGTGCTCGACGCGCACGGCATGGATCCCGTCAAGGTGCTCGCGCTCGCGAAGATGATGGGCCCGCCCCCGCCACCGCGCACGCTGGTCGTGGGCTGTGAACCCGCCACCCGGATGAGCGCGGACAGCGAGGAGATCGTCGCCGTGCTCAGCGAGCCGGTCCGCGCCGCCCTCGACGAGGGCGTCCGGATCGTGGAGTCTCTGCTGGACGAACTGACCACCAAGGAGGAGTCATGACCATCGTCGTCGTCGTGGTCGTCGCGATCGTCGTCGGGATCGGCGCCATCTTCGGGCTGGGCACCCTGCCCGAGATCAAGCGCTACCTGAAGATCCGGAAGATGTAGGAGGCCGGATGCACCGGGTGAGGGTGCGCGTCGTCGAGGACGCGCTGGACGCCAACAACACGATCGCGCGCGCCAACCGCGACGACTTCGATCGCGCGGGCGTCTTCGTCGTGAACCTGATGAGCGCGCCCGGCGCGGGCAAGACGACGCTGCTCGAGCGCACGCTCGGCGCGCTCGATGGCGTCCGCGCGGGGGTGCTCGAGGGTGACGTGCAGGGCAGCCTCGACGCCGACCGGCTCGCGAGCCTGCACGTGCCGGTCGTGCAGCTCAACACGGGCGCGGGGTTCGGCGGCGAGTGCCACCTGGACGCCAATATGGTCCGCTCGGCGCTGCCCTCGCTGCCGCTCGACGACATCGACCTGCTGGTGATCGAGAACGTCGGCAACCTCGTCTGCCCGGCCGAGTTCCGGGTCGGGGAGGACGTCCGCATCATGGTGTCCTCGGTCGCCGAGGGCGAGGACAAGCCGCTCAAGTACCCGCTGATGTTCCGTGCCTGCGAGCTGGTCGTCATCAACAAGGTCGACCTGCTGCCGCACGTCGACTTCGACATGGACCGCTACCTGCACCACCTCGAGGCCGTGCACCCCGGCGTCGAGACGATGCAGGTGAGCGCGCGGACGGGCGAGGGCGTCGAGGAGTTCCGGGCGTGGCTGGAGCGCGTTCCCGCGAGAGCGCCGGCCTGAGCCTGACGCGCCGCGAGGCCGGCGACGCCTTCTTCGACGGCGAGGCTGAGCGGATCGCGCGCCTCTGCCACGCGATGGCGGAGCGCTTCGCCGCGGGCGGGCGGCTGATCGCCGCGGGCGCGTCGCCGGCCGCTCGCTCGGACGCCCGGCACGTCGCGGTCGAGTTCGTGCACCCGGTGATCGTGGGCAAGCGCGCGCTGCCGGCGATCGGGCTTGGCGGGTGAGGGCGGCCCGGTCGCCGCGCAGCTCGCGCTGACCGCGGAACCGGACGACATCGTGATGCTGTTCGACGAGGCCGCCCCGCCGCCGCCGGGGTGCCTGACGATCGCGTTCGGCGGCCTCGATCGGCCCGTCCCGGCCGCCGACTGGGTGTTCTCGCCGCCGGCGAGCGACCCGTTCGTCCACCAGGAGCTGGTCGAGACGCTCTACCACCTGCTGTGGGAGCTCGTGCACGTGTTCTTCGAGCACCGCGGGCTGCTGTCGGGGCGCACGCACGACACGGGCGCGTCGTCGTTCCTCTATCCGTTCCTCGGCGAGGCGGCGCCCGACGTCGACGCCGTCGTGGCGGACGTCGCCGCGTCCGTGCGGATGAAGGCCGCCGAGGTGGGGGAGCTGCGCGAGCAGACGCTGGAGGAGGGCCGGGACGCGCTCGCGGCGGCGGCGGCGATGCTGCGCGAGCGCTTCGAGGCCGGCGGCCGGCTGCTCGTGCTCGGCAACGGCGGCTCGGCGACCGACGCGATGGACGTCGCCGCCGACTTCCGCCACCCGCCCTCGGGCTGGCGGCCGCGGCCGGTGCTCGACCTCACGGAGGACAGCGCGATCCTCACCGCGATCGCCAACGACATCGGTGTCGAGGCGGTCTTCTCCCGCCAGGTGATCGCGCACGGGCGCGACCGCGACGCGCTGCTGGCGATCTCCACCAGCGGCGGCTCCGGCAACGTCATCCACGCGCTGGAGGAGGCGCGGCGACGCGGGCTGGCGACGATCGCGCTGGTCGGCTACGACGGCGGTCGGATCGCCGCCGAGCGGCTCGCCGACCACGTCGTCGTCACGCGCTCCCAGCACATCCCGCGGATCCAGGAGGCCCAGGCGAGCGCGTACCACGTGCTGCGGGGGCTCGTGGCGTGAGCGCGAGCGCGCCCGTGCGGGCGCGGGCCCGGGTCGAGGGCGTCGTCCAGGGCGTGGGCTTCCGGCCGTTCGTGCACCGGCTGGCCGGCGAGCTGGGGCTCGACGGGTTCGTGCTCAACGACGAGCGCGGCGTCGTGGTGGAGGTCCAGGGCGACCGCGAGCGCGTGGAGCGCTTCCTCGCGCGGCTGCGCGAGGACGCGCCGCCGCTGGCGATCGTCGAGCGCGTGCTGGCCGAGACGGTCGCGCCGGCGGCGGGCTCCGGCTTCCACATCGTGGAGAGCTCGCGCGGCGGCGAGGCGGACGCGCTCGTCTCCGCCGACGTTGCCACGTGCGACGACTGCCTGGCCGAGCTGTTCGATCCCGCCGACCGCCGCTACCGCTATCCGTTCCTGAACTGCACCAACTGCGGGCCGCGCTTCACGATCGTCCGCGGGGTCCCGTACGACCGGCCGCTGACCACGATGGCGGGCTTCGAGATGTGCGCGGACTGCCGCGCCGAGTACGAGGACCCCGCCGACCGCCGCTTCCACGCCCAGCCGATCGCCTGCCCCGCCTGCGGGCCCACCCTCACTGCATTTGCGTGTCGAAAGGGGTCAGACCCCTCGCTTCATTTCGATGTCGAGAGGGGTCTGACCCCTCTGGAGGAGGCGGTGGCGGCGCTGCTCGGCGGGGCGATCGTCGCCGTCAAGGGGCTGGGCGGGTACCACCTCGCGTGCCGGGCCGACGACGAGCGCGCGGTGGCGAAGCTGCGCTCGCGCAAGCACCGCGAGGACAAGCCGTTCGCGCTGATGGTGCCCTCCGTCGAGGCGGCGCGGGCGCTGGTCGAGCTCGGCCCGGCGGAGGAGGCGCTGCTGCGCGGCGCGCGAGCGGCCGATCGTGCTCGCTCCCCGCCGGGCGGAGGCGGGCGTGGCGGACGCCGTCGCGCCGCGGGCGCGCGAGCTCGGCGTGATGCTCCCGTACACCCCGCTGCACCACCTGCTGCTCGCTGACGCGGGGACGACGCTCGTCATGACCAGCGGCAACGTGTCCGACGAGCCGATCGCCTACGACGACGCCGAGGCCGCCGAGCGCCTCGCGCCGATCGCGGACCGCTTCCTCCTCCACGACCGGCCGATCCACACGCGCACGGACGACTCGGTGGTCCGCGTGGCGGCGGGCCGCCCGCTGACGGTCCGGCGCTCGCGCGGCCACGTCCCGGCGAGCCTGGCGCTGCCCGCGCCCGCGCCGCGTCCGATCCTCGCCTGCGGCGCCGAGCTCAAGAGCACGTTCTGCCTCGCCAGGGGCGGCCGCGCGTGGGTCTCGCACCACATCGGCGACCTCGCCAACTACGAGACGCTGCGCTCGTTCACGGACGGCGTCGAGCACTTCGAGCGGCTGTTCGCCGTCACGCCGGAGGTCGTCGCGCACGACCTCCACCCGGAGTACCTCTCGACGAAGTACGCGCTCGAGCGCGAGGCCGCCGCGCACGTCGGCGTCCAGCACCACCACGCACACCTCGCCGCCTGCCTCGCCGAGCACGGCGAGGCCGGCCCGGCGGTCGGCGCGATCTACGACGGCACGGGGCTGGGGCTCGACGGCACGATCTGGGGCGGGGAGCTGCTCGCCGGCGACGCCGCCGGCTTCGAGCGCGCCGGCCGCCTGTGGCCCGTCCGGCTCCCAGGCGGCGACCGGGCGGTGCGGGAGCCCTGGCGGATGGCGTGCGCGTGGCTGCGCGAGGCGCTGGGCGACGTCCCGCCGCCGCTGCCCGGGGTCGACGCGCGCCGGTGGGAGGCGGTCGCCGCGCTCGCGCGGACCGCCGGCCCGGCGGCGCCCGAGACGTCGAGCATGGGCCGGCTGTTCGACGCGGTCGCCGCGCTCTGCGGGATCCGCACGGAGGTCAACTACGAGGGGCAGGCGGCGATCGAGCTGGAGGGCGCCGCCGAGCCCGGCGACCACGGCCGCTACGAGCTGCCGGTGTCGGACGCCGGAGTGCTCGACGCGCGCCCCACGGTGCTCGCGGTCGCCGCCGACGTCGCGCGCGGCACGCCCGTAGCCGTCGTGTCCGCCCGCTTCCACGACACCGTCGCCGCGGCGACGGCCGAGGCGTGCGCGGCGGTCGCGTCGCGCCGCGGGCTCGGCACCGCCGTGCTGTCCGGCGGCGTGTTCCTCAACCGCCGGCTGCTGGAGCGCACGGCGGGCATGCTGCGCGCCGCCGGGCTGAAGGTGCTCGTGCCCGAGCGGCTACCGCCCGGCGACGGCGGCATCGCCTATGGCCAGGCCGCCGTCGCCGCTGCGCTCGAGATCAGCTCGACTCGTACTTGAACGAGATCGCGAGGCGGACGCGGTAGTTGAGCTCACCGCCGTCGCCGATCGTGACGTCCTGCCGAAGGACCTCGGCGATCCGCAGGTCGCGGACGGACTTGCTCGCCGTCTCGATCGCGCTGCGCGCCGCGCCCTCCCAGGAGTCGTTGCTGACGCCGATCACCTCGGTGACCCGGTAGACGCTTTCGGCCATGCGGTCCTCCTCGCTCGGAACTTGCGAACGTCGGAGTCCTATCACCGCCGCGCCGCGCGCGGCGTTACCAGTACATGATGGCCGTCCGGCCCGACTCGCCCGCCCAGTACAGCCGCAGCCGCACGACGTAGCGGCGGCCCTTCACGAGCCGCTGGAGCATCCGCGCGTTGCGGTCGGTGCCGCTGTCGTCGTCGCCCTGGAGGTAGCGCAGCTCGTCGCCGACCTGCTCGAACAGCACCATCACGGTGTCGGCCGTCCCGAACGTGCCGATCTGGTAGCGGCGCGACGCCGTCGGCTCGATGACGAAGTCGGCCTGCTCGCCGGCCTTGAGGTCGAGCGCGACCGACTCGAACGCCTTCAGCTTGCGCTCCTCGGGCGGCGCCTCGCCCGGGTACCACTTGCGCGCCCACTCCGTGTCGGCGGGAGACAGCTTGCCGGGCGGGCTGATGCCGTCGTCGTGGTACTTCTGCGGCGTCTTGATCAGGCCCGGGTCGAAGTCGTAGTGCATGATCGAGTCCGGGTCCCAGGCCGAGCCGCTGACCTCGTTGGTGTCGAGCTTGCGCAGGACGTTGTGGAACGTCTTCTCGCGGTTCCAGTTGTTGGGCGGGCCGCCGAAGTACTTGTAGACCGCGGGCTCGTCCCACACGATGCCGGCGAACGGGTTCTGGTGCTCGTGCGGGAGGCCGAGCGTGTGGCCGATCTCGTGCAGCGCGGTGGCCCGGCCGTGCGAGGTCAGCAGGTTCCAGCCGAAGTTCATCGTGCGGTCGTTGACGCCCTGGTTGAGGATCGTGCGGCCGATGTAGGACCACGAGCCGTCGAAGTCCATGAACCCGATCCGGATCTCGGCGTCGCTGCGGTCGTCGACCTCCTCGAACTCGAGGCCCAGCGGCAGCTCCTTCCACTGCTTGAACGCGTCGCGCACCGCCTGCATCTGGTCCGGCTCACCGACCCAGCTCACGAACTTCCGGCTGCCGTCCGTGAAGCGCACGTCCTCGCCGTCGGTCTGGCGGTCGAAGAAGTAGTAGTGGAGGACCGTCCGGTTCACCCACTTGGATGATCCGACGATGATCGCCCGGGCGCGGTCGTGCGACAGGTCGGGCGACAGCTCGCGGACGGGCTGCGGCGGCAGGTCGCAATAGCGGTGTGCTTCGGCATCTTCGGCCATGCGGCCGATGCTCTCCGCCCCGTGTCACGCCGTCAAGGGTTGCCGGACGGCGCCGCCGGACAGGATGCGGCCATGAGCCGCGACGACGTGACGATCACGCCCTACCGCGACGGGCCGCTGCTGGTGCGCGGCCCGGTGCGCATGACCGACCAGGACGGCAACGAGATCCACCTCGGCCGCGACACCGTCGCCCTGTGCCGCTGCGGGAAGTCGCGGCTGCGCCCGTTCTGCGACGGCAGCCACAAGATCGTGCGCTTCCAGGCGCCGAGCGGGCCGGAGGCGCGCGGCCGCTAGGAGGGTCCTGAAAAAGACCCGGCCCGACCGGGGGCGGCGCAGACCGAGCCGGGCGCCGCACGAGTCCGTACGGGAATACCGAGGTATTTCCTAGATTGGATCCCGCCCACCCGCGATCCGGCGACGTGTCTGCGTCGTCATCCGGGCGTGCCGGGGTTTTTCAGGCCCCTCCTAGACCGGCGCCGGGGCGGGCAGCGGGGCGCGCAGCGAGGTCTCGCCGCGCTCCCACGCGCCGAGCAGGTGGCCCGCCCAGCGGCCCTCCAGCTCGCGGAGCGCGGTCGCGCCCCAGAGGATGTCCGCGGCGAGACCCGGCTCCTGCTCGGCCAGGCCGCCCGCGAGGTCCACGGCCGCGACGCTCTCGTGCACGGCGTCGGCGACGACGTGCTCGTCGAAGAAGCCCGTCGCCGCGCCGAGCCCGAGCCGGCGCAGACCGTCGCCGTAGCGGCGGTTGGGCACGGACGACGTCATCTCGAACAGCGCCAGGTGCCCGACCAGCGCGCCGCGCAACCTGCGGTGCAGTCCGAACAGCGACATCAGGTTCACGGTCGCCAGGGTGACCGCCGGCAGGTGATCGACGTACGCGCCGTAGCGGCTGTCGAGGCCGAGCGCGTCCATCGTGCGCCCGAACAGCGCCGCGTGGATGCGCTCGGGGTCGCCGCCGCCGTACTCGTCGGCCTGGATCTCCACCATCGCCGCCTTGGGGCGGCCGGAGAGGCGGGGCAGCGCCCACGAGTGCGGGTCGGCCTCCTTGAGCTGGTAGGCGGACCGGTGCACGACGAACTCGAGGAACTGCTCGCGGGTGCCGTCGCGCTCGAGGTGGCGGGACAGCGACGGCGCGTCGTCGGCCGCCTCGACCTGGCGCAGCGCGACGTCCATCTCGGCCGGCTCGGCGGGCTCCGGCGCGGGGACCTCGGCGCGCAGGCGCTCCTCGAAGTCGGTCTCGAGCGTCCGGCGGAGCGCGAGCAGCGACGGCTCCCACTCCCAGCGGTCGTCGACCTCCGGGAGTCCGCGGTAGTGCAGCTCGTAGCAGAGGTACAGCGCGAGCTGCGCGTCCTCGTCGCCGCCTGCGTGGGGCGCCTCGAAGCTGTGCGGGGCGTCGCGCAGCGCCGTGAGCAGGCGCTCGCTGACCGGGCCGCGCGGATCGGGGAGGGTCAACATCGTCGCGGAAGCTACCCAGGGCCGCGGCGGGCGAACCGCTCTGGCGCGCCGGCCAGGAACGCGCCGGCGAGCCAGGCGGCGGCCTCGCGGGGGCCGCCGGCGGCGCGCTGGCGATCGCTGCCGCCGGCCTGGAGCAGGCGCCTGGCGCCTTCCAGCTCAGTCGCGCACCCGAGCTGCTCGGCGTCGGTCGCGATCGCGTCGACGAGCGCGGCCAGCCGCTCGCGCGCGGGCACGGCCTCGCCGGTCTCCAGATCGGCGATGGGCGCGTCGAGGCCGTGCCGGCACGCGGACCAGCGGTTCTCCTCGATCCGCCACGTCGGCTGAGGGCGCGGCAGGTCGCCGGCGTCGTGGCGGGCGGCGAGCCGGTGCGCGAGCGCGTGCACGACCGCCCCGATGGCGGCGGCGTCCTCCACCGTGGCCTGGGAGTCGGGGACGCGAACCTCGAGCGTCCCGAACGTGGGGTGGACGCGCAGCTCCCACCACCAGCGGCGGGGCTCCGGGACGCGGCCGGCCCGCGCGCCCCAGTCGAGCTCCTCCGCGAGCGCCTCCCAGCTCGCGATCGCGGGCGGGACGCCCTGGCGCGGGAGGAGGTCGCAGATCTTCGGGCGCACGGAGGCGAGGCCGGTGTCGCGGCCCTCGTAGAACGGAGCGTTGGCGCCGAGCGCGGCGAGCTCGGGCAGGTGGGAGCGCAGCGCGTTGTAGACCGCGAGCGTGCGGTCGGCGCCGCTGGATCGCGACGTGGACGTGGAGCCCGCAGACGAGCTGGCGGCGGGCGACCTCGCCGAACTCCTCGCGGATGGCGTCGTAGCGCGGGCCCTTGTTGAGGACGCCGCGGCCGCGGGCGAAGGGGTGGGCGCCGGCGCCGGCCGGGCGGATGCGGGGGTGGACGGCGTCCGCGAGCGCCCGCCGGCCCTCGGCGAGCTGCGCGGCGGCCTCGCCGACGGTCGCGCACGGACGGCTCAGGATCTCGATCTGCGAGGCGGGCAGCTCGAGCTTGAACCGCTCGTCGCCGGCCCCGACCGCCTCCAGCGCCTCCGGCCCGGCGGGCGCGAGGTCCAGCGTCTCGGCGTCGAGCAGCATCAGCTCCTCCTCGAGCCCGACGGTCATCGGGCGCTCGCGCTCGAACGGCGCGCGCAGGTCGGCGGCGGTGACCACGGCGGGGGAGGGTAGGCCGGCGTTTGCGGCGGCGGCCGCGGCGGGGAGACCGGGGCGGTGCGACTCGTGACACTGCCGGGCGTGTTCCGGCCGATCAGCGACAGCCGGATGCTCGCCGAGGCCCTGCGCCGCGAGACGCTGCCGCCCGGCGCCCGCGTGCTCGACCTCTGCACCGGCAGCGGGCTCCTGGCGCTGACGGCGGCGCTGCGCGGGGTCCGCGACGTCACCGCCATCGACGTCTCCCGCCGCGCGCTCCTCACCGTGCGGCTCAACGCGCGCCTGAACCGCGTGCGGGTCCGGACGCTGCGCGGCTGCCTGCTCGAGCCGGTGGCCGGCGAGCGGTTCGACGCGATCGTCTCCAACCCGCCGTACGTGCCCGCCGCGGCCGGCGACCTGCCCCGCCGCGGCCCGCGCCGCGCCTGGGAGGCGGGGACGGACGGCCGCGCGCTGCTCGACCGCATCCTCGCCGAGGCGCCCGGCCACCTCCGCCCCGGCGGCCGCCTGCTCGTCGTCCACTCCTCCATCCTCGGGTTCGAGCCGACGCACGAGGCCCTCGAGGCCGCCGGCCTCGCGGTCGACATCGCCGACCGGGCGCGAGGCCCGCTCGGGCCCTTGATGACCGCGAACCGCGAGCTGCTCGAGGAGCGCGGGATGCTCCGGCCGGGCGAGGCCGAGGAGGAGGTCCAGGTGATCCGCGCGCGCCGCCCGGCGCTCGAGCGGGTCGCCGCGCCGGCGCCCTGAAGGGGCCGCACGGCGCCCTGAGGCGGCGATCGCTAGGCGCGCGCGAGGACGGCCGCGGCGATCACGAGGTCCTCCCAGGCCATCCCGGTGCTCTTGAACAGCCGCGGCCCTTCGGGGATCGGCACCTCGCCGCGGACGAGCGGCGCGAGGCCGACGAGGTCGCCGGGCCCCAGCGCGCCGGCCTCGATCGCCTGGATGACGTCGCCCGCCTCGCGCAGCGCGCTGGCGCGCGACTCGACGACGACCGTGGCGCGCGCGGCGAGCCGGTCGTCGACCTCGCGCGCGTCCGGCTCGTGCGAGCCGATCGCGAGCACCGTCGCGTGGTCGGGGACGTCGTCGCCGCCGAAGAGCGGCTCGCGCGCGGTGGTGCAGCAGCAGATCGACGTCGGCGGCGGCGACGGCCTCGGCGGCCGCCCGCCTCGGCGCCGACCTCGGCCGCGAGCGCCGCGGCCGCCTCGGGGCGGCGGCCGACGATCGTCGACGTGCTCGACCGGCAGGACGGCGCGGAGCGCGGCCACGTGGGCGCGGGCCTGCGGGCCGGCGCCGAAGACCACCAGCCGCCGGGCGCCGGGATCCGCGAGGTGGCGCGCGGCGAGCGCGGAGACGGCCGCGGTGCGGACGTTGGTGAGCCCGATGCCGTCCAGGATCGCCACCGGCGCGAGCGTCTCGCCGTCGAACAGCGCGTAGACGCCCTGGATCCGCGGCAGCCCGCGCTCGGCGTTGCCCGGCGCCACCGTCGCGAGCTTGACCCCGACCGCGCCGGCCGCGGCCGACGGCATGACCAGCAGCTCGCCGCCGCCGGCGGCCACGCTCGACCGCGGCGGGTCCGCCTCCGGGTCGAGGCCGCCGCGCAGCGCCGCCTCGAGCGCGTCGACGGCGTCGCGGGGCGGCAGGAGCCGCGCGACGGCCGCGGCGTCGAGGAACGGCGGCGCGGTCACCGGAGCACGAAGCCCTCGCGCAGCGGGTCCCGGGGGTCGAGGACGAACCGGTGCTCGCCGGTCCGGAAGGCGTTGCCCTCGACCTCGGTCACGACGGCGTCGCGGCCCTCGGCGCGCACGCGCTCGACGACCCGGCAGCGGAACGTGGTCCCGACGATCGAGTCGTGCGTCAGCACGTCGCCGTCGCCGAGCCGGCCGGCGGCGGCGAGCAGCGCGGCCCGCGCGGACGTGCCCGAGCCGCACGGCGAGCGGTCGACCTCGCCGTCCGCGAACACGGCCACGTTGCGCTGGTGCGGGCCGTCGTCGCCGTCCGGCAGCTCGTCGTAGAGGATCGTCCCGTAGACGCCCGAGAGCCGCTCGTCGCTCGGGTGGCGGGCGGCCTCGCGTCCCCTCGAGCGCCCGCTTGACCGCCCGGCCGAGCGCGATCAGCTCGTCGTGATGCGCCGCCGCGACCGACAGCCCGGCCGCGGCGGCCGGCAGCGAGGCGTAGATCGCCCCGCCGTAGGAGACGTCGACCGCGAACGACCCCAGCGGCGTCTCGACCGGCACGTCCGCGGGCGAGCACGTAGGCCGGCACGTTGCGGAAGGCGACCGACTCGATCGCGCCGCCCGACCGCCGCACCCGCGCGCCGACCCGGCCCGAAGGCACGTCGATCGCCAGCGCGGTCTCGCCGTCCTCCGGCGCAGCGACCCGCCCGGTCTCGACCGCCCACGCCGCCAGCGCGATCGTCCCGTGCCCGCACGCGGTCGAGAAGCCGTCCTTGTGCCAGAACAGCGCGCCGAGCTCCGCGCCCGCGTCGTCTCCCGGCACGACGAAGCAGCCGTACATGTCGGCGTGCCCGCGCGGCTCGTGGCACAGCAGCCGGCGCACCGCGTCGACCTCCTCGCTCGCCATCGCCCGGACCCGCCGGTCGGCGACCGACTCGCCCGGGAAGATCGGGCGCGCCGTCGACCACGATCCGGAACGGCTCCCCGGCCGTGTGGAAGTCCACCGTGCGGACGTCGGTCACGGGCCGGAAGCTACCGTTCCCCCATGGCCCGCTGGCAGGACATCGAGGAGGCGGAGCCGGAGTTCGCCGAGGCGGTCCGGGAGCGGCTCGACGCCGGCAAGCACAAGACGCTCGCGAGCCTGCGGCGCGACGGCTCGCCGCGGATCAGCGGCACGGAGGCGACGTTCGTCGAAGGCGACCTGTGGATGGGCTCGATGTGGATGGCCCGCAAGGCGCAGGACCTGCGGCGCGACCCCCGCATGGCGCTGCACAGCGCGTCCCCCGACCCGTCGGAGTGGAAGGGCGACGCGAAGCTGTCCGGCGCCGCCGTGGAGGTCGACGACGACGACGCGCGCCGCGCGCTCGTCCGCGCCCAGGGCAACGAGGAGGGCGGGGGCCCGCCCGGCCGCTACCACCTGTTCCGCGTCGACATCAAGGAGGTCGTGCTCACCCGGCTGGGCGATCCCGCCGACCACCTGTCGATCGAGCTCTGGCGCGAGGGCGAACCGATCAAGCGGATGCGGCGCTGACCGCCGGCTCCGCCTGCCGCACCGGCGGCGTCCACAGGTCCGACTGCCGCACCAGCACGGCCGCCGCCACCGTGGCGACGAGGTTCACCCCCACGGAGATCAGCAGCAGCTCGTCGACCGCGCTCGAGAACGCCTCGGCCCGCGCGGACGGCGTGCCGCCGCCGGCCGTCGCCGATCGACGCCTCGAGCAGCGCGCCGAGCACCGCGATGCCGACCGCCAGCCCGATCTGCCGCGCGGTGTTGTTGAGCGCCGCCGCCAGCCCGCCCTGGGCGGGCGGCAGCACGCCCAGGTGCGCGAAGGTGGCGAGCGGGTTGGCGAGGCCGACCCCGATGCCGGCCACCACCAGGCCCGGGAACAGCGACAGCCACGTCGCGTCCGGCTTCATCCCGATCCGCATGAGCAGCACGCCGGCGCCGGTGATCAGCATCCCGCCCGCGAGCGCCGTCCGCAGCGGCAGCCGCTCGGAGGCACGGCCGGCGGCCGCGCTCACCACGAACGACACGATCGCCAGCGGCGACAGGATGAGCCCGGCTTCGACCGGCCCGCGGTCCTGGATCTCGAGCAGGAACAGGATCACGTAGACGAACGAGGCGAACGTGCCGCCGGCCAGCAGCGAGACCACGAGGGTCGCGCCGGTGAAGGTGCGGTTGCGGAACAGCCGCAGGTCGACCATCGGCCGCGGCCGCGAACGCTCCACGACGACGAACAGCGCCAGCACCGCGAGCCCGCCGGCCAGGCACCCGAGCACGGTGGCGCTGTCCCAGCCCAGCTCGTTGCCGCGCAGCACGCCGAACACGAACAGGAACAGCCCCGCGCTGAGCGTCGTCACGCCCGCCCAGTCGGGCGGCGGCGGGTCCGGGTCGCGCGACTCGTGCACCTGGCGCAGCGCGAACGCGATCATCGGCCCCGCCAGCACGGCGCTCGTCCCGAAGATCGCCCGCCAGCCCAGGAGGTCGACGAGCACCCCGCCGAGCAGCGGCCCGGCCGCGAACGCCAGCCCGATCGTCGCGCCCCAGATGCCGATCGCCTGCCGCCGCTCGGCGCCGTGGAACTCCTCGGCCAGGATCGCCAGCGAGCTCGGGAACACGACGGCCGCGCCCAGCCCCTGGACGATCCGCGCCACGACGAGCATCAGCGGGCTGGGGGCCGCCGCGCACAGGGCCGAAGCGGCGCCGAACAGCGCGAGGCCGAGCAGGAACAGCCGCTTGCGGCCGAAGCGATCGGCGAGCGAGCCGGCCGTGAGCAGGAACACCGCCAGCGCGAGCGCGTAGCCGCTCAGCACCCACTGGAGGTCGGTGAAGTCGGCGCGCAGGGACTCGCCGATCGCCTCGAGCGCGACCTGCGGCGCCGCCACGTTGAGCAGCAGCAGCGCCGTGGAGACGCACACGACCGCCAGGGTCCAGCGCTGGTGGGTGGCCCGATCGCGCGACATCCCATCCGACAGTACCCAGGCCGATCCGGGTAGAGCAGCGTCGTGACCGCCATTGCCCAGCGCGGCCTCCGCCCGAAGGTGAAGGCGGTCGTGAACGGCTTCCTCGAGAACGACCTGCTCACCTACGCGAGCGCGATCTCGTTCCAGATCGTGTCGTCGATGGTGCCGTTCCTGCTGTTCGTGTTCGGCATGCTCGGGTTCCTGCACCTCGAGAGCGTCTGGCGCGACGAGCTGGCGCCCGACATCAAGGGCGCCGTCTCCGGCCCGGCCTTCCAGGTGATCGACGACGCCGTCGAGAAGGCGCTCGGCTCCATGAACCTGTTCTGGGTCACGGCCGGCTTCCTGATCGCGCTGTGGCAGGTCTCGGGCGCGGTGCGCGCGGTGATGGGCGTGCTCAACCGGATCTACGACCAGCGCGCGCGGCGCTCGTGGGGGCGGCGGATGCTGGTGTCGTTCGCGCTGGCGATCGGCGTCGGCGCCTGCTGGCTGGCCGCGATCGCCGTCGTGGTGCTCGGCCCGCTCCTCTACGGCGACGTCGGCGCCGTCGGCGAGGCGCTGCTCTTCGTCGTCCGCTGGGGGATCGCCGCGGGGCTCCTGCTCCTCGCGGTCGCCCTGCTGCTGCACTTCGCGCCCGAGAACGTGCAGCCCCTGAACTGGGTCACGCGCGGCTCGCTGCTCGTCATGGAGGGCTGGGTGACCATGTCGATCGGCTTCGGCTTCTACCTGCGCAACATCGCCGACTACAACTCGATCTTCGGCGGCCTCGCGACGGTCGTCGTGCTGATCGCCTACCTGTACGCCTCCGCCGTGGTGTTCCTGGGCGGCGTGCAGGTCGATGCGCTCGCGCGCGGGGCCCGCTAGCCCTTGAGCGCGTCCACGAGCGATCGCGCGTCGTAGGTGCCGTCGAACCGCCTTCCGTTGACGTAGAACGCCGGCGTCCCGGTCAACCCGGCGCGGCGCGCGTACGACAGGTCCCGCTCGACGCGCGCGAGGTGCGCGTGGACGCGCAGCTCGCGGGCCACCCGCTCGGCGTCGAGGCCCAGCTCGCCGGCGTGCAGGATGAGGTCGCGGTCCTCGAGCCGCCCGCGGGAGGCGAACAGCTTGTCGTGCATCGGCCAGAACGCGCCCTGGGCGGCCGCCGCCTCGGCGGCCTCGGCGGCCTGCCCCGCGTGCGGATGGATCTCGCGCAGCGGGAAGTGCCGGAACGCGAACCGCAGGTCGTCGCCGACCCGCGACTTGACGCGCTCGAGGATCGACTGCGCGGCCGCGCAGTAGGGGCACTCGAAGTCGCCGTACATGACGAGCTCCAGCGGCGCGGCCGGGTCGCCGGACACGTGGTCGTCCGGGCCGAGCGGCGGGTCGAGCGGGGCCTCCACGCGCCGATCGTAGACTCGCGGCGAAGTGGGCGACCTCGAGTTCCTGTTTCTGCTGCTGGTGGGGGCGGCCGGGCTCGTACGCGCCGCCGAGCTGCTGCGGGTGCCGTACCCGATCGCGCTCGTGCTCTTCGGGCTCGCGGCGGCGGCCGTGCCCGGGCTGCCCGACATCCACGTGGAGCCCGAGGTCCTGTTCCTCGTCTTCCTGCCGCCGCTGCTCCAGGCCGCCGGCTTCTACGCGTCGCCGCGCGAGCTGCGCGCGGAGCTGCGCGCGCTGACGTTCCTCAGCGTCGGCCTCGTGCTGGTGACGATGTGCGTCGTCGCGGTCGTGGCGCACGAGGTCGTCGACGGCATGAGCTGGCCCGCGGCGTTCGTGCTCGGCGCGGTGCTGGGACCGACGGACCCCGTGGCGGCGATCGCCACCTTCAGCCGCGTCGGGGTGCCCGAGCGCGTCCGGCTGCTGGTCGAGGGCGAGGCGATGATCAACGACGCGACGGCGCTGGTCGCCTTCCGCGTCGCGCTCACGGCCGCCGTCACGGGCACGTTCAGCGCCGGCGAGGCGGCGCTCGACTTCATCGGCTCCGCGGTCGGCGGCCTGGCGGTGGGACTGCTGGCCGGGTGGCTGCAGATACGCACGCTGCGCCGCCTCGACGACCGCCCGCTCGCGATCCTGCTCACCCTGCTCTTCCCGTACGCCGCCTACATCGGCGCCGAGGAGGCCGAGGTCTCCGGCGTGCTCGCGGTGGTGTCGTGCGGCCTCTATCTCGGCTGGCACTTCGGCGAGACCCTCAACCCGGACACGCGGCTGAGCGGCGAGGCGTTCTGGGAGGTGCTGGTGTTCGGCCTCAACGCGCTGCTGTTCGTGCTGCTCGGGCTCCAGTTCCCCGACCTCGTGCAGCAGGCCCGCGCCGACGACTCGTTCGGCGAGCTGGCGGTGTCGGCGCTGATCGTCGCGGGGGTCGTGGTCGCGGTCCGCTTCGCCGCCGCGTTCACGCCGGGCTTCGGGACCGGCGACGACTGGAAGGAGCGGCTGGCGATCGCCTGGAGCGGCATGCGCGGCGCGATCTCGCTCGCCGCGGCGCTGTCGGTGCCGGCGACCGTGAGCGAGCAGCCGCAGATCGTCTTCGTCACGGTCGTCGTGATCCTCGTCACGCTCGTGGGCCAGGGGCTCACGCTGCCGCCGCTGCTGAAGGCGCTGCGGCTGCGCGGCGACCGGCAGTGGTCTCCCGAGGAGGCGATCGCGCGGCTCGAGACGGCCCAGGCGGCGCTCGACCGCCTCGACGAGCTCGAGGACGAGGGCGACGTCCCGGAGGAGGTCCTGCGCCGGATGCGGGAGCTCTACCGCTCGCGGTTCCGCGCCTGCCAGGCCGTGCTGGGCGGCGCCGACGGCGACGGTCGCGATGCCGCGCTCGCGCCGCGCCGCCGCTACAGCGAGCTGCGGCGCGACCTCATCGGCGCGGAGCGGGCTGCGCTGCGCGGCCTTCGCGACGCGGGCACGCTGCGCCCGGAGATCCAGCGGCTGGTGCAGCGTGACCTGGATCTGGACGAGGCACGGCTCAGGTGAACAACGTCAGCACGCCGGCGAGCACGAACGCTCCCGCCCAGACCGCGTCGAGGTTCACCCACGCCTTCCGCAGCACGGCGACGCCGACGCGCTCGTAGACCACGACCGCGACGACCCCCATCACGGCGACCATCGCGATGACGTGCAGCGCGATCGCGATCCCGCTCTCGGGCACGGACATCGCCCCGCTCTGCACGGCGGCCAGCGCGTGGTCGCTCGCCGCCGCGTCGCGCGTGCCCGCGCCGAGCAGCACGGGCGCGACCATCAGCCCCGCGCCGTGCGCGCTCGACATCAGGAACGACCACCAGGTCAGCTCCGCCCGGTTGACGCGCATCGTCGTCCAGCGCGGGTGCGCGCGCGGCTTGGCGAACCGGAACAGCCCGAACCCGATCAGCGCGAGCCCGGCTCCGAGGTGCAGCGCCGAGCTGTCGGCCACCACGCCGAGGCCGAGCACGACGGCCGCCACCGCGACGATCGCCAGCTCGTGCCCGAGCGCGATCGGCCCCAGCGCGCGTACGACCGCCGCGCGGCGGCGCTCCTGCATGCCGAGCGCCACCGCGAACAGCCAGCCCATCGCCGGGTTGAGCCCGTGGTAGGCGCCGAGCAGCGCCATCAGGACCCAGGGCCAGGCGCCGTCCATCAGTCGGGGAAGCAGTACGAGTCGGACGACGCGTCGCCGCCGGACAGGCGCACCTGGTGCGGGCGCTCGCCGCTGTACGGGACGAACACGCCGGGGTCGACGGTGAGCGAGCCGTCGTCGCCCGCGTCGAGCTTCACCAGCCAGCCGTCGATGCCCTCGGGGTAGAACTGCGCGTCCCAGGCGGCGTAGAGCGAGTTGGTGAGGAACACGCGCCGGCCGTCGCGCGACGTCTCGACCATCTGCGGGCCGCCGTTGAGCGGTCCGCTGGCGGGGTGCTCGGCGCGCCGGACGATCCCGCCGAGGTGGACGGACGCGGTCTCGCGCGGGTTGCGCCGGTCGGACACGTCGAAGCGCTTGAGCTCGCCGGTGCCCCAGCAGGAGACGTACAGCCAGCGGTCGTCGACCGACAGCGAGATGTCGCTGACCAGCGGCGGCACCGCGCCGAACGGCTGGAGGATCGGCGGCAGGTGCTCCGCCTCGGCCGGCTCGGCGGGGATCGTGATGACCTTCTCGACGCTCACGCGGCCGTCGTCGCCGCGCTCCCACAGCCACACCGACGCCGAGAGGTCGGCGGTCGAGGTGACGACGCCGACGAACCCGTACGCCTGTCGGACGTCGTGGGCGGGCCGCAGCTCGAGCACCATCTGGTGCTCCGGGCCGAGGTCGAGCTCCTGCACGTGGGTGCGCTTCTTGAGGTCCCACACGTGCATGCGGTGGCCGTAGCGGTTGCCGAGCAGCAGCTCGCCGACCAGCCCGCCCTCGACCATGTTCGGCGTGCCCCACTCGCTCGAGATCACCGTGTCGAAGCCGAGGTGCCACCAGAAGTCGTAGGCGAGCTCCTGCGGGCCGCGGTCGGCCTCCCACGCGCCCTTGACCGAGAAGTCCTCGTGGTCGAGCAGGAAGATGCCGCCCGGGCCGTCGCCCTCCGGGTTGCCGAGCGCGGACACGTAGATCCCGTCCGGGCCGCAGTGGACCGTGTGCGGGCGGCTGTATCCCGTCTTGCGCGCGATCTCCTCGGGCTCGATCACCTTCACCAGCCTCGGGGCCCGCGGGTCGTCCTTGACGTCGACGACGTGGATGCGCGAGGAGCGCAGCCCGGGCACCAGCAGGTAGCGCCGCTCGACGTGCGGGTGCGGCGCCCACGGGCACAGCGCCGAGGAGCAGGCGTTCCAGCCGAAGTGGTGCAGCTCGTCGCCGATCTCCGGCATGTCCAGGCGGCCGACCAGCTGCCCGTAGGTGGGGGAGCCGTCCTGGAGGTCGAGGACGGTCAGCGCGTCGGGCGCCCGGTCGCCGTTCGTGCCCGTGTTGAGCGTGGCGACGTACGCGTGGGTCTCGGGCGCGGCCCGCGCGGCCTGGCCGGGGGAGGGATAGAAGCTCGGATCGGGAGTCCAGCGCGCCACGGGCTACCTCCTGGAGGGTGGGGAGGCGCAACCATACCCCGTCAATCTCGACCGGAAATCGGCCGGCGCCGCCGCGTCGTCAGGGGCGCTCGGCGGGGCGCTGCTCGCCGCCGCGGGTCGCGCCGCGCGGCTGTCCCGAGCGCGCCGCGGCGACGCCCTCGCGCAACTGCCCGTCGTCGACCGCGCCGATCACGTGGCCGACGACGCGGCCGTCGGCGGCCAGGAAGAACGTCTCGGGCAGGCCGGTCACGCCCCATTCCCGCGAGGTTCCGTTCGAGCCGTCGCGGACGTGGGGGAACGTGAGCCCGAACTGGGCGATGAAGTCGCGCGCGTCCTCCGACGCGTCCTGGGCGTCGAGGCCGAGGAACAGCACCTCGTCGCGGCCGGAGTCCTGCCACGCGCGCTCCAGCCGCTCGGCCTCGGCGCGGCACGGGTCGCACCACGAGGCCCAGAAGTTGAGCACCAGCGGGGTCCCGCGCAGCTCGTCGAGCGACACGTCGCCGTCGCGCGCGGCCCGCTGCCACGCCGCTCGCGCCGCGCCCGACGGGCTGCCCTGGGCGAGCGCAGCCAGCGTGAAGCCGGGCGGCGCCACGGCCTCGCCGCGCGACAGCGCGTCGTCGATCGTGCGGTCGGCCGACTTGGTGGTCAGTCCGTACGCGAGCAGCGCCACGAAGGCGACCGCGGCGAGCAGGCCGAGGCCCCGCAGCGCGCGGCGGAGGGGAGCGGCGGTCACGGCGCCTCCCGCGGGCGCTCGATCGCGAACCGGCGGCCGAAGTCGCTGAAGCGCGTGCGGCCGAACCGGGAGCGGGCGGTCAGCCGCTCGGCCAGCACGCGGCCGGTCCGCGCGTCGATCGTGAGCCGGAACCACGCCGGCGTGCCCTCGTCCATCAACGCCACGTCTACCAGCCGGCGGCCGCGGTCGGTCCGCTCGTCGAGCAGCCGCACGGTGCGCGCGTAGCGCCGCCACGCGAACCACGAGCGCGTGCGGAACGCGAGGCCGGAGCCGTACTCGCCCTCGCGCCACGGCGTGCCCGGCGTCTTCATCCACTGGCGTTCGCCGATCACCACGCTGCGGACGCCGCGGCCGGTCCGCCACGCCAGCCGGTCGGGCGCGCGCAGCCGGTACTCCGTGGTGGCGAGCGTGCCGGGGCCGCTGGTGAGGCGCTCGGACTGGCGCACGCCGCGGAGGCTCCGCATCGTCGCCTCGGCGCGGTCGAGCAGCCGCCGCGCGCGGGCGTTCCCGTGGTCGTCCCACGTCACCGGCAGCCGCGCCGCGTAGCGACGCCCGCGTTCCTCGACGGTGACGGTCAGCACGCTCGCGGAGGCGGGCAGCCGGAACCGGCGGCAGCCGGTCCCGCACGACCCGGCCTCCGTCGCCGGCCAGCTCGACGGGCGCGCGCGAGGCGCGGCCGCGCCGGTCGAGCACGCGCACGGTGCCGCTCAGCCCGCCCTGCGTGCGGCGCACCCAGGCGGCGACGATCTGCGAGCCGGCCGCGTCCGCCACGCCGAGCTCGTCCGCCGCGGGCCGTGGGAGCGGGCACGGGTCGCAGACCGCGGCCTGCGCGTCACCCGCCTGCGCGAGCTGCCGCGGCGGGAGCGGGAACGCGACGAGCGCGGCGACGGCGGCGACGACCGCGAGCCCGAGCACCGGCTCCGCGCGCCAGATCCGCCAGTGCCGGCGCTCCAGCTCCTCGGGCGGGTGCGGGTTGGCGGCAAGCAGCTGCGGCCGCATGCGCAGGGCGTGGAGCGCGCTGGCCGCGGCGATCAGGCCGACGATGGCGACCTTCACGGCGAGCACGCGGCCGTAGCTCGTCTCCCACAGCGCGGCGATGCGCCCGAGCTGGGTGACCAGGCTCACGAGCCCGGTGGAGACGGCGAGCGCGAACGCCGCGATCGCGACGGGGCCGAACGGCGCCAGCACGGTGCGCGCGACCCACAGCCGCGTGGCGCGGCGGGTGAAGCGGACCTCGGGCCACCAGAGCAGGACGAGCACGGCGATCCCGCCGAGCCAGACGGCCGCGGAGACGAGGTGCAGCCAGTCGTTGAGGATGCTCGGGATGCGCGGATCGGCCGAGCCGGCGTGGCCGGACGCCGCGATCCCGCCGAGCGCGAGCACGGCGGCGCCGGCCGCGGCGCGCGGCGCGCGCTCGCGCGTCAGCGCGGCCGCCACGAGGAGCACGACGGCCGCGACGCGGCCGAAGCCCGGCACGCTGGAGAACAGGTAGTCGGCGAGCCGCGCGGGGTCGAGGCCGCGGGCCGCGTCGGCCGCATCGGCGACCGTGGCCGCCACGGCGGACGACACCGCCGCCCAGGCGAGGTCGCCGGTGAGCCGGCGGCTGCGCTCGCGCGCCACGGCCGGGTCGGCCGGGCCGCCCTCATCCGCGTCGCCCTCCGGGACCGGCCACCCTCGCGGCCGCCGCACGAGCAGCGGCAGCAGCAGCGCCGCGACCAGCGTGAGCACCGACGCGTACAGCAGGATCCGCGTGAGGATCCGGATCCAGCCGGCGCGCGCGAACGGCCCGGTCTCGACGCTCGGGGCGGCGCCCGCGGCCGCGCGCACGCCGAACGCGAACGCGCCCTCCAGCGCGTGGCCGTCCTCCGTCGAGACCGTGTGCCAGTCGACGCGGTACGCGCCCTGCTCCAGCCGCCGCTCGGGCGTCACCACCAGCCGCTTCTCCCCGTCGAGCCGCAGCTTCACGGGGACCGGCGGCCCGCCGGCCGACGGCCGCACCGTCGCCCGCGCCAGCCGCAGGTTCAGCGGCTCGGTGAAGACCAGCGTGATCCGCGCGGGCGAGGCCTCGAGCCGCTGGCCCGGCGCGGGCTCCGAGCCGACGTATGCGGCATGGCCGAACGCCGTCCCGGCGAACGCCAGGACGACGGCGGCGGCGGCGGGCAGGGCGAGAAGGCGCAGGCCTCCGAGTCTAGGTCTACGCGCTGACCTTGAAGCGCTCGCGCAACTGCTGCCACTTCCAGCGCGCGAGCAGCTCCGCCCAGTCCGCGACGCCCGCGACGAAGTGGCCCACCGGGCCGGTGTAGTAGCGAGCGAGGAGCCGGGAGCGCATCTGCGCCTGGCTTATACAGTGGGAGCGATGGCTGCCCCTCCGGTCACCACCACCGTCACCGAGCTGCCCGAGTCGCGCGTGCGCGTGGAGGCGGAGGTGCCCGCCGCCGAGGTCGAGAAGCGGATGGCGCAGGCCGCCCGCGAGCTCGCCCGCAGCATCCGGGTCCCCGGGTTCCGCGCGGGCAAGGCGCCGCCGCCGGTGGTGATCAAGCGCGTCGGCCGCGAGGCGGTGCTCGACGAGGCCGTCCGCGGCTCGATCGGCAACTGGTACGCCGCGGCGATCGACGCCGCGCACATCGCGCCGGTCGGCGAGCCGGACCTCGACCTCTCCGAGCTGCCGGGCGAGGGAGAGCCGCTGCGGTTCTCGATCGAGATCGGCGTGCGCCCGAAGGCGCAGCTCGGCGACTACAAGGGCCTGGAGGTCGGCCGCCGCGAGCCCGACGCCGGCGACGACGCGGTCGACGCCGAGGTCGAGCACCTGCGCGAGCGCTCGGCCAAGCTCGAGACCGTCGACCGGCCCGCCCAGCGCGGCGAGTTCGTGGTCATGGACTACCTCGGCACGATCGACGGCACGCCGTTCGCCGGCGGCGAGGGGCGCGACCAGATGGTCGAGCTCGGCTCGGGCCGGCTCGTGCCCGGCTTCGAGGAGCAGCTCGAGGGCGCCTCGGCGGGCGAGGAGCGCACCGTCACGGTCGATTTCCCCGACGACTACGGCGCGGAGCAGCTGGCCGGCAAGGCGGCGCAGTTCGCGGTGACCGTCAAGGAGGTCAAGGCGAAGAGCCTCCCCGAGCTCGACGACGAGCTCGCAGCGGAGGCCGGCTTCGACACGCTCGACGAGCTGCGCTCCGACATCCGCGAGCGGCTCTCGGAGCGCGACTCCGCGCAGATCGAGGCGGAGTTCCGCGACGCGGTCATGGACTCCGCGGTCGCCGCCGCGACGGTCGACGTACCGGACACGCTGGTCGAGGCGCGCGCCCGCGAGCGGCTCGAGGAGGTCGTCCACCAACTCGGCCACCAGGGCATCTCGCGCGAGGCGCTGTTCCAGATGCGCGGCGAGGACGAGATGCTCGAGGCGGGCAGGGAGGAGGCCGCGAAGGAGCTGCGCCGCGAGGCCGTGCTCGCCGCGATCATCGACGCCGAGGGCATCGAGGCGACGGACGAGGACGTGCTCGAGGCGGTCGGCCAGGCGGCCGACGGCGGCGGCGCGTCACCGAAGAAGCTGCTCGAGCGCCTGAAGTCGTCCGGACGCCTCGAGTCGGTCAAGCAGGACCTCGCGCAGCGCAAGGCGCTCGACCTCATCGCGGAGTCCGCGACGCCGATCAGCGTCGAGCAGGCGCAGGCCCGCGACAAGCTCTGGACGCCGGAGAAGGAGACCGGCGGCGAGCGCTCGGGCGGCCAGCTCTGGACACCGGGTTCCTGACGGTCGAACCTAGACGTCCGTACTGCTTCTGACGGCGCCATACCGTTGCTAGAGTGCGGACGAGTGAGCGGCTAACGGGCCGTCGCTGAGGGAGGCCCGGCGGACGTCGGTGTCTCGTGAAGGATTCGAGCGCGAGAAGCGAAACGAAGCGAGGACCGTGAGCCCACTCGTACCGATGGTCGTCGAGCAGACCTCCCGTGGGGAGCGCGCGTTCGACATCTACTCCCGCTTGCTCAGCGAGCGGATCGTCTTCCTCGGCACGCCGGTTGACGATCAGATCGCCAACCTGATCGTCGCCCAGCTCCTGCACCTCGAGTCCGAGGATCCCGACAAGGACATCTCGCTCTACATCAACTCGCCGGGCGGCAGCGTGTACGCGGGGCTCGCGATCTACGACACGATGCAGTTCATCAAGCCCGACGTGCAGACGATCTGCGTCGGCATCGCGATGTCGATGGGCGCGCTCCTGCTGGCGGGCGGCGCCAAGGGCAAGCGGATGGCGCTGCCCAACGCGAAGATCCTCATCCACCAGGTCTCCTCGGGCTTCCAGGGTCAGGCGACGGACATCGAGATCCACGCCCGCGAGGTGATCGAGCTGCGGCGCCGGCTCGACGAGATCATCGCCGAGCACTCGGGCAAGGACGTGGAGAAGGTCCGCTCCGACACCGAGCGCGACTACTTCATGAGCTCGGAGGAGGCGACGGAGTACGGGATCATCGACCGCGTGATCTCGGAGCACTGAGCCGGAGGACCTCGTATGGCACGCCCGACCGACTCCAACGAACAGCTCCTCTGCTCCTTCTGCGGAAAGTCGCAGCGGCAGGTCAAGAAGCTGATCGCGGGGCCGGGCGTCTACATCTGCGACGAGTGCATCGATCTCTGCAACGAGATCATCGACGAGGAGCTCACCGCTCCTCCGACCTTCGACATCGACAACCTGCCGAAGCCTCGCGAGATCTACGGCGTGCTCAACGAGTACGTCGTGGGGCAGGAGCAGGCCAAGCGCACGCTCTCCGTGGCGGTCTACAACCACTACAAGCGCGTGCAGATGATGCAGGCCGACGACTCGGACATCGAGCTCCAGAAGTCGAACATCCTGCTGCTCGGGCCGACCGGCTGCGGCAAGACGCTCCTGGCCCAGACGCTCGCGCGGATCCTCAACGTCCCGTTCGCGATCGCCGACGCGACGGCGCTGACCGAGGCCGGCTACGTCGGCGAGGACGTCGAGAACATCCTGTTGAAGCTGATCCAGGCCGCGGACTACGACGTCAAGAAGGCCGAGACGGGGATCATCTACATCGACGAGGTCGACAAGATCGCCCGCAAGGCCGACAACCCGTCGATCACGCGCGACGTGTCGGGCGAGGGCGTCCAGCAGGCGCTGCTGAAGATCCTCGAGGGGACGACGGCGTCGGTGCCGCCGCAGGGCGGCCGCAAGCACCCGCACCAGGAGTTCCTCTCGATCGACACCACGAACGTGCTGTTCATCTGCGGCGGCGCGTTCGCGAACCTCGACAAGGTCATCGAGCGGCGGATCGGGCACAAGGGCGTCGGCTTCGGCGCGGCGATCACCACCAAGTCCGAGAAGGACACGGGCGAGCTGTTCGAGGTCTGCCTGCCCGAGGACCTGATGCAGTACGGCCTGATCCCGGAGTTCATCGGCCGCCTGCCGGTGACCTCGGCCGTGCACCAGCTCTCGCGTGACGACCTGATCACGATCCTGACCGAGCCGCGCAACGCGATCGTCAAGCAGTTCCAGCGCTTCTTCGGCTTCGACGGGATCGAGCTGGTCTTCTCCAACGACGCGCTGAAGGCCGTCGCCGACCGGGCGCTCGAGCGCGAGACCGGCGCCCGCGGCCTGCGGTCGATCATCGAGGAGGTCCTCCTCGAGGTCCAGTTCGAGCTGCCCTCCCGCCGCGACGTCAAGAAGTGCGTCGTGACCAAGGAGACGATCGAGCGGGGCGTCAAGCCCACGCTCGTCACCGAGGCGCCCGACGAGGGCGAGCAGCAGACCGCGAAGTCGGCCTAGCGCTCCGCGCTCAGACGCTTGATCGCCTCGAGCTCCTCGACGTAGATCCGGTCCTTGGGGCGGCCGGCCGCCTTCTTCATCGCGATCAGGTCGTCGAGGCCCGCGACTCGCACGGCGGCGCCGCCGACGACGGCCTCGATCGAGCCGGCGAGCAGCTGGTCATAGCCCTTCGAGCCGTCGGGCTGGACCATCACGTCGAGCGGGCCCTCGTCCGTGTCGAGCGTGAGCACGCGCACCTGCTTGAGCGCGCGGGCGTCGGGGACGAACGGCACGTCCTCGGTCACGCCGCGCAGCGTCGCGCCGAGGTCCTGCAGCGCCTGCGCCGAGCCGGTCGCAGGTTCGGCTCGTTCGTCGCGAAGACGATGTCGAGGTCCTGGGTGATCTGCGGCGAGCCGTGGGCGATCGCGGCGATGCCGCCGACGACGACGAACTCGACCCCTGCGGCGTCCAATCGGCGCAGCATCGCCCGGAGGTGGAACTCACGCCACTCGGGCACGGGCGACCTGCGGCTGCACCTCGTTCGCGAACGCCGCGCACCTCTGCGTACGACGCGTCGTGGCGCTCGAGGCGCTCGCCCGGCGTGAGGCGCAGGGCCTCGATGATCTGCGTGTCGTCGACGCTCGAGGGCATCTGGGCCGAGCGGATCTCGAGCGTCCGGTTCATCACGTTCAGCGCGCGCTGGAGCGTGGCGAGCGTGACGTTGTCGCCGGCCTTCTCGAGCCGGGCCACCGACGGCTGGGTGATCCCCAAGCGCTTCGCGAGCTGCGCCTGGGTGAGGCCCTCGGCCTCTCGCGCCATCCGGATCAGTGCACCTCCTGACATAGCTTGCAGTCTATATAGACGGAAAGCTATCGACAAGCTCGGACGGAACGCGCGCGTACGATCGAGGCCGTGCGGGGCGTGCTGGTGATCGTGGCGATCGGGCTGGGCGTGCTGGCGGCGCCCGCCCGGGCGGTCCCGCCGTCGCCGATCCCGGAGGGGCCGGACGCGGCCACGCTCCCGGTGTTCATCGGCGCCCCGGCGGGCCAGAACCCGGTCGCGGCGGCCGACCCGCCGCGGCACCCGTTCATGGCGCCGAACGGGCGCTCGAACCTCCACGTCGACGCCTACCAGACCGACGTCCACCAGGGCCCCGGGCCGCTGGGCCGGGACATGCGGCGCACGGAGACGTTCCTGGAGGGCGACTGCGCGTCCGTGACGTTCGACTCGCGCGGCCAGATCGTCACCGTCTGCGTGGGCCTGGAGGGCCCGAAGCTGTTCCTGCTCGACGCGCGCACGCTGGAGACGCTGGCCAGCTTCCCGCTCCCGCCGCGCGTCCCGGGCGCGGGGAACATCTTCAACGACTTCGCGGGCGGCGGCTACTTCTACCTCGACGAGCGCGGCCGGGCGGTGATCCCCACGACCACCCGCCACCTCTACATCGTCCGCCGCAGCGCCCGCGGCTTCGCGCTCGAGCGCGACTTCGACCTCACGGGCGCGGTGCCGGTCGGGGACAAGATCGTCTCCGCGCTGCCCGACTGGAGCGGCCGCTTCTGGTTCGTGTCGCAGAAGGGCGTCGTCGGCACGGTCGATCGCCGTCACCGGCGCGGTCACCGCCCACCCGCTGAACGAGCCGATCACGAACTCGTTCGCCGTCGGGGAGGACGGCGGCGTCTACGTGGTCAGCGACGCCGCGCTGTACCGGTTCGACCCCACGTCGAGCGGCTCGCCGGCCGTCACGTGGCGCGAGGTCTACGCCAACTCGGGGATCAGCAAGCCGGGCCAGGTCGGGCCGGGCTCCGGCACGACGCCGACGCTGCTCGGCACGCGGTGGGTGGCGATCACGGACAACGCGGACCCGATGAACGTCGTCGTCTACCGGCGCGCGCCCGCCGTGAGCGGTCCGCGCCAGGTCTGCGCGCAGCCCGTGTTCGAGCGCGGCGCGAGCGCCACGGACAACTCGCTGATCGGCGCCGGCCGCTCGCTGATCGTGGAGAACAACTACGGCTACACCGGCCCGGCGGCCACCCAGAACGGCCAGACGACGGCGCCCGGCATCGAGCGCGTCGACATCGACGCCGACGGCTCGGGATGCCGCTCCGTGTGGCGCTCGGGCGAGCGCGCGCCGACGGTGGTGCCGAAGCTCTCGGCGGCCAACGGGATCGTCTACACGTACACGAAGGACCCGCAGCCCAACGACGCCGACGCCTGGTACCTCACGGCGCTCGACTTCCGCAACGGCCGGACCCTCTACAAGCGGCTCGGCGGCGAGGGCCTCGGCCACAACAACAACTACGCGCCGATCACGCTCGGGCCGGACGGGACCGCGTACGTCGGCGTCCTCGGCGGCCTGATCGCGCTGCGCGACGCCACGCCGCCCCCCGGCGCGGCCGGCGGCGGTCCAGGGCCGGGCGCGGGCCCCGGCGGCCGTCGCCACCGCCGCCTGCGCCTGCGGGTGCGGCGCCTGCGGTCCGGCAAGCTGCGCCTCCGCGTCGTGGGAGCGGGCACGCGGCAGGTCCGCCGCGTGCGGTTCTACGCCCGCGGCAAGCGCATCCGCACGGACCGCCGCCGCCCGTTCCGGGCCACGGTCTCGCGCAAGCGGCAGGCGAAGCGCGGCCGCACGAAGGTCGCCGCGAGGATCGTGCGCAAGGACGGGACGCGCGCGAAGCGGGTGAAGCGCGTCCGCGCGCCGCGGCGCCGCTGAAGGACGCGCGGCGCAGCGCTGCTCGCCGGCCGGCCGCGCGCCGGAAGAACTCGTCGATCGCGGCGTGCGTCTCCGCGCGGCGCCTCGAGCTGCGGCACGTGGCCGCAGTCGAGCTCGAGGTGCTCGGCGGCGGGCAGCGCGTCGCGGACGTGGCGCGCGAAGGCGATCGGCACGAGCCGGTCCTGCCGGCCCCAGACGAACAGCGCCTCGCCCTGCAGCTCCTTCAGGCGCTCCCAGAACCGCTCGGGTTCCTCGAGGTAGATGTTGCGCAGCGCGGCGTAGAAGGCGGCGCGGCCGCGCGGCGTCAGGTACGAGCGGAGGAACTCGTCGACGCCCACGGCGCTCCAACCCTCGCGCCCGCCCGGCACCACAGAGCGCACGATGCCCTCGACGACGCCGCGCGGCGCGAGCTGGAGCAGCCCCAGCTCCGGCGGGAGCGCCCGCACGAGCGGCGCCAACGGCCGCTCGCGCAGCCACGCCAGCGAGGGCGCCAGCAGCGCGAGCCGCCCGACCCGGTCCGGGAAGTCGAAGCCCGTCTCGAGCGCGACCCGCCCGCCCATGCTGTTGCCGACCAGGTGCGCCCGCTCGATGCCGCACGCGTCCAGCACGCCCGCCACGGCGCGCGCGAAGAACGGCGGGTCGTAGGCCGCCCCGATCGGCTTGACGGAGTCGCCGAAGCCCGGGAGGTCGATGGCGATGACCCGGAACCGCCCGGCCAGCGCGGCCACCGTGGGGAGGAAGGACGCCTTCGTCGCGCCGAGGCCGTGCAGCAGCACCACCGGATGCCCGGCGCCGGCGCGCAGCAGCGCGACGTCGCCCAGCGGCGTCTGCACGCGGCCGACCTCCAGCCGCTCCGGCTCGGTCATCCCGCTCGTCGCGGCGAGGAAGCCGACGCCGAGGTGGAGGTCGTCGCGCAGCTTCAGGCGGCCGCGGCGGAACGCCTCCATGCCGCCGCGCAGGTCCTCGGCGACCTGCCGCCACGTGTCCGCGTCGGCGGCCATCCGCGCGTCGGGCCGGTCGCCGTTCGCGGGCGCCAGCTCCATGCGATCGCCCTCGATCGTCGCGTCCCAGTCGCCCTCGCCCTCGATCCGCAGCCGCACGACGGCACGGCCGGAAGGGGCGTCGAAAGCGCCGGGGTCGAAGCGGCCGGCGAGGGTCTCGAACACTCGCGGGGTCGTCATGGATCGGTGGGCGGTTCCGGGATCCGCGTCTGGCGCAGGACTTCCGGGTCCTCGATCAGCCGGTCGAGGTCGGCGAGGTGGGCTTCGGCGAGCGGTCGGAGCTCCATCCCGCCATGGTGTCAGCCGCGGCCAGCGCGGCCTCCCGCCACTCGGGGACCAGGCCCGCGCGGGTGCGGCGGTCGACGAGGTCGGAGGCCGTCAGCGCGAGCTCGTGCTCGACGCCCCAGGCGAGCTCGGCCTCGCAGACCGGCACGCCGGGCGCTACGGGCTCGAGCGAGCCCGCGGCGGCGACCGCCTCCGCCTCGGCGCCGTAGCGGCGCGCGAGCCGCGGCGGCGCCTCCGGCAGCGCGCCCGGCGCGCCGATCAGCGGCAGGCGGTGCGTACGGCAGCGGCGGTCCGTGATCCGGTCGACGGCGTCCTGCGCCATCCGGCGGTAGGTCGTGAGCTTGCCGCCGACGATCGCCAGCGCGCCCGTGTCGGGGTCGCGCACGACGGCGTGGCGGCGCGAGAGGTCGGCGGTGTCGCCCGCGCCGCCGGCGAGCAGCGGCCGCAGGCCGGCGTAGCGGCCGGCGACGTCCTCCGGGCCCGAGCGGGACGTCGAGCGCCGCGCCCGCGTTCGCGAGCAGCTGCGCCTCCTCCTCGGCGCTGGGCCGGGGCTCGTCCGGGATCTCGCCCTCCGCCGCGACGTCGGTCAGCCCGATCGCCACCAGCCCGTCCGAGCGCGGCACCGCGAAGACCCAGCGGCCGTGCTCGCCGGGCACGGGCACGTTGACGGCGGCACGCGGGTCGCCGAGCCGCCCGGCGGGGATCAGCAGGTGCGAGCCGCGGCTCGGCCGCAGCTCGACCGCGCCCGTCAGCTCGCCGCTCCAGACGCCCGCCGCGATCACCACGTGGCCGGCCCGCACCGAGAACGGCGCCCCGGTCAGCTCGTCCACGGCGTCGACCCCGTCCTCCCGCACGCCCGTCACGCCGGCGTAGGTGAGGATCCGCGCGCCGTGCGCGGCGGCCGTGCGGGCGACCGCGACCACCAGCCGCACGTCGTCCTCGAGCTGCCCGTCCCAGCTCAGCAGCCCGCCGCGCAGCCCGCGCTCGGACAGCGCGGGGGCGAGCCGGTGCGTCTCCAGCGCGCTGATCCGCCGCGCCGGCGGGAGCACGCGGCGGCTCGTCCGGGCGCCGATCCGCAGCCCGTCGCCGACCCGCAGGCCGATCTGGACCTTCGCGCCGGCGCCGCGCGCCACGCCCGGATGCAGCGGGATCAGGAACGGCAGCGGGCGGACGAGGTGCGGCGCGATCGCGCCCATCAGCCGCGCCCGCTCGCGCGCCGACTCCCAGGCCAGGCCGACGTCGCCGTGCTGGAGGTAGCGCAGCCCGCCGTGCACCAGCTTGGAGCTCCAGCGGCTCGTGCCGTGCGCGAGGTCGCGGCGCTCGAGCAGCGCGACCGACAGGCCGCGGCTCGCGGCGTCCAGCGCGACGCCCGCCCCGGTGATGCCGCCGCCGACCACCACGACGTCGACCGCCGCGCCGGAGGCCAGCTCGTCCAGCTCGCGGTCGCGCCGGGCGGCGTTGAGCGAGGCGCCGGTCATGGCCGCAGGTACCCGTCGACGGCGCGGGCCAGCTCGTCCCAGGCGTCGATGCCGGGCTCGCGGGCGAGCACGAACCCGCGCGCCATCAGCTCGACGCCGCGGGCGAGCACCTCGGGCTCCCCGGCCCGGACCGAGCCGTCGTTCTCCGAGAGCTCCGCCGCCAGCCCCGCGACCGCCATCCGCTGCATCCCGCCCAAGCGCTGCGGTCACGTACGGCAGCAGCATCTCGGGGTCGACGTCGAGCAGCCGCGCGAACAGCGCGTCGCCGTGCAGCCGCTCGGCCGCCATGGTCACCATGCGCACCGCCCGCTCGCGGCAGTCCGCGCCGTTCGCGTGGCCGGCCTCGCGCGCCTCCTCGACGAGACGCCCGAACTCGCGCGTCATCAGCGCCGACAGCACGGTCTCGAGGTCGGGGAAGCGCCGGTAGAGCGTCATCCGGCTCACGCCCGCGCGCCGCGCGACGTCGGAGAACGTCGTCCGGCGCACCCCGACGGCCATCACGCAGGCGCGGGCGGCGTCGAGCGCGCCGTCATCGAGCGGTTCGAACACGTGACGTTGTGACACCTGATGGCGAACTGTAACAACGATGGCGGCACCCTAGGAGATCTCTGAAGAAGGGCCGGCCCGACCGGGGGCGACGCAGACCGAGCCGGGCGCCGCACGGGTCCGTACGGGAATACAGACGTATCTCCTAGGGCCCGGGTGGCGATCCGGCGAAGTGTCTGCGTCGTCATCCGGGCGTGGCGGAGTTCTTCAGGGGTCTCCTAGACTCAGCGCGTCGTGAGCGCCACCGATCTCGAGTCCCGCACCCGCTACGACCCGTCAGAGGCCGAGCCGCGCGTGGCCGAGCGCTGGGTCGCCTCCGGGCTCTTCCACCCGGAGCCGGACGGCACGCCGGACGAGAACTACTCGATCGCGATCCCGCCGCCGAACGTCACCGGCGCCCTGCACATGGGCCACGCGCTCAACAACACGATGCAGGACGCGCTGATCCGGATGCACCGGATGCGCGGCCAGCGGGTGAAGTGGATCCTCGGCACCGACCACGCGGGCATCGCCACCCAGACCCAGGTCGAGAGGGCGCTGCTGGCCGAGGGCACGAGTCGCGAGGAGATCGGGCGCGAGGCGTTCGTCGAGCGCACGTGGGAGTGGACCCGCAAGTACGGCGGGACGATCATCGGGCAGCTGAAGCGGCTCGGCGCGTCGTGCGACTACGAGGACGAGCGCTTCACGCTCGACGACGGCTACGTGCGCGCGGTGATGAAGGTCTTCGTCGACCTCTACGACAGGGGCCTGATCTACCGCGACAACTACATGGTCAACTGGGACCCGGGCTCCGGCTCGGCGATCTCCGACCTCGAGGTGGAGGAGCGCGAGGTCACCGACACGCTCTACTACGTCGACTACCCGCTCGCCTCCGGGCACGGGTCGCTGACGATCGCCACCGTGCGGCCGGAGACGATGCTCGCCGACACCGCGATCGCGGTGCACCCGGACGACGACCGCTACACGCGGCTGGTGGGGGAGAGCGCGATCCTCCCGATCGTCGGCCGCAGGCTGCGGATCCTCGCCGACCCGTACGTGAAGCCCGAGTTCGGCACCGGCGCGCTGAAGATCACGCCGGGCCACGACCCCGCCGACTTCGAGATCGGCCGCGCGCACGGTCTCGAGGAGATCACCGCGATCGGCGAGGACGGGCGCATGACGGCCGCCGCCGGCGAGCGCTTCGAGGGCATGACCGCGCTGGAGGCGCGCGAGGCCGTCGTCGCGGCGCTGCGCGAGGAGGGGCGGATCGCGCGCACGGAGCCGTACGTCCACAACGTGCCGTACTCGCACCGCTCGGGCGAGCGGATCGAGCCGCTGATCTCGCTCCAGTGGTTCATGCGCATGGACGAGCTGGCGGCGAAGGCGCTCGAGGTGGTGCACGACGGGCGCGTGACGATCCACCCCGAGGGCCAGCGGCGGCGCTACGTGGAGTGGCTGGAGAACATCCGGCCCTGGTGCATCTCGCGCCAGCTGTGGTGGGGCCACCAGATCCCCGTCTGGTACCGCGGCCATGAGACCTACGTGGGGCTCGAGGCGCCGGAGGGCGACGGCTGGGAGCGGGACCCGGACGTGCTCGACACCTGGTTCTCGAGCCAGCTGTGGCCGTTCGCGACGCTCGGCTGGCCGGACGACACCCCCGAGCTGCGGGCCTTCTACCCGACCGACGTGCTGTCGACGGCGCGCGACATCCTCTACCTCTGGGTCGCCCGGATGGTGATGATGGGCCTCGAGTTCATGGGCGACATCCCGTTCTCGCGCGTGAACGTCCACTCGGTGATCCAGGCGCCCGACGGGCGGCGGATGTCGAAGTCGTTGGGCACGGGGATCGACCCGATCGCGCTGATCGAGGGCGGCCCCCGCCCGCCGGTGTTCCCCCAGGGCGGCGACTTCCCGGCCTACGGCGCCGACGCCGTCCGCTGGGGGCTGCTGGCCATCTCGTCGAGCCAGGACGTGCGCTTCAACGAGGACAAGGTGGCGCAGGGGCGGCAGCTCGCCAACAAGCTCTACAACGCCAGCCGGCTGGTGCTGCTGCGGCTGCCCGACGACGCCGAGGTGCCGTCCGCCGCGCCCGCGCCGGCGACCGTCGAGGACGCGTGGATCCTGTCGCGGCTCCAGGCCGCGGAGCGCGACGTGGCCGGCGCGGTCGAGGCGTTCGACTTCCACCACGCCGCGCTGCGGCTGTACGACTTCGTCTACGGCGAGCTGTGCGACTGGTACCTGGAGCTGGTCAAGCCGCGGCTTTACGGGGACGACCGGGCGGCGGGCGACGTCGCGCTGTACGTGCTGGCCGAGACGCTCGCGCTCGCGCACCCGCTGATCCCGTTCGTCACGGAGGAGATCTGGAGCCACGTCCCCGGCGCCGGCGACCCGCTGATGGCCCGCCGCTACCCGGAGCCGGACGACGCGCTCGCGGCCCCGGAGGCCGAGGCCGCGCTCGGGCGGACGATCGAGGCCGTGCAGGAGCTGCGCGGCTGGCGCGACCGCGTGGGCGCGGCGGCCGGCCGGGCGATCCCCGCGCGCCTCGACGCGGACGGCTACGAGGCGACCGCCGCCCACGTCGCGCGCCTCGCGCGGTTCGAGTGGACCTCGGACGGCGGCGAGCCGGTCGCGACGATCGCCGTGCCCGGCGGCTCCGTGACGGTGTTCGCCTCCGACGCGGTGGACCTCGAGGCGGAGGCGCGGCGCGCGCAGGCGCGCCGGGCCGAGCTCGAGTCGGAGATCGCCCGCGCCGAGGCCAAGCTCGCCAACGAGCGGTTCGTGGCGAAGGCGCCCGAGGCGGTGGTCCAGGCCGAGCGCGACAAGCTCGCGCGGCTGCGCGAGGAGCTGGCCGAGCTCAGGTGAGCTGGACGCTGGAGCGGGCCGAGCAGCATCTCCTCTCGCTGGAGCTGTTCGGCATGCGCTTCGGGCTGGAGCGCATGCGCCGGCTGCTGACGGTGCTCGGCAGCCCCCACAGGCGGTTCGAGGCGATCCACGTGGTGGGAACGAACGGCAAGAGCTCCACCGTGCGGATGGCCGCGGCGCTGCTCGAGGCGCACGGCGTGCGCGCGGGCGCGTACCTGTCGCCGCACCTCGGCTCGTTCGCGGAGCGGATCCGCGTCGGCGACGCCGACGTGTCCGGCGCGGAGTTCGGCGCCGCGGTCGAGCGCGCGGCGGCCGCAGCCGCGAAGGTCGACCGCACGCTCGGCGGCGACGAGCGCGTGACGCAGTTCGAGCTGCTGACCGCGGCGGCGTTCGACGAGCTCGCGCGCCGCGACGTCGAGGTGGCGGTGGTCGAGGCCGGCCTCGGCGGGCGCTGGGACGCCACCAACGTGCTCGACGCGGGCGTGGTCGTGCTCACGAACGTCGGCCTGGAGCACACGCGCTGGCTCGGCCCGACGGTGGCCGACATCGCGCGCGAGAAGCTCGCCGTGGTCCGGCCGAGCGCGACGCTCGTACTCGGGGAGGTGGACGCGGAGGTCGAGGCGCTCGCGCGCGACACCGGCGCGCGGATCGTGCGGCCGGCGGAGCTGGACGTGCCGCTGCGCGGCTACCAGCGCACGAACTTCCTCGCGGCCGTGGCGGCCGCGGGCGCCCAGCTCGGCGCGCTGCGCGCCGGCGACGTGGCGGAGGTCGCGGCGCGGGTCCAGGTGCCGGGCCGCCTCCAGGTCGTGGCGGAGGAGCCGCTGACGATCCTCGACGGGGCGCACAACCCGTCCGGGATGGCCGCGCTGGCGGCGGCGATCGGCGACGTGGCGGGGGAGCGGCCGATCGTCGCGGTCGTGTCCGTGCTCGACGACAAGGACGCGGCAGGCATGTTGCGGGCGCTCCTCGGGAAATGCCGTGCCGTGGTCTTCACCGCCTCAGGCAATCCCAGGGCGCTGCCGCCCGCGACGCTGGCCTCGCTGGCCGAGCAGCTGGGCGGCCCGCCGTCGGAGATCGTCCGCGACCCGCATGCGGCGCTCGCACGGGCGCGCGAGCTGGCGGGAACCGGCGGCGCCGTGCTGGCCACAGGGTCGATCTACCTGGTCGCCGACCTCGTCGGCGAGCCGGGCTCCAGGAGGGCGTCCGCGCTGTGAACGACGACGGCCCGAGCGTGCTCGCGATGGTCGCCCTGGTGGCGGTCGTCGTAGCCCTGGTGATCCTGGTGTTCTTCGCCCTCGGCTACGCTTTCGGACGCGCGTTCCTGTAAGTCCGCCGGGTACGCTTCCTTTCCGCATGCTCTCCTTCGGCGTCTTCGGGATCACCAACGATGGCCTCAACCAGGCCGTCAGCGTGCTGATCCTCGTCCTCATCGTGATCTGGGCCGCCCTGGTGTTCTGGACGTACGCCGACGCCCGCCGCCGGATCGACGATCCGATGCTGGTGGCGTGCGCGACCGCCGCGTCGCTGTTCCCGTTCGTGGGCACGATCGTCTACGCGATCGTCCGCCCGCCGGAGTACCTCGACGACGTGCGGCTGCGCGAGCTGGAGATGACGGCCGCCGAGGCGCGCCTCGCCAACCTCGACTACCAGCTGTGCCCGCACTGCGACTACGAGGTGAAGGGCGACTACCTGCGCTGCCCGAGCTGCATGCGCAAGCTCAAGGACAGCTGCTACTCGTGCGGCAAGCCGGTCGACCCGGCGTGGAAGCTGTGCCCGTACTGCGAGGCGGAGACCGGCGCGACGCCGCCGCCCTCGACCCGTCGCCGCCGCCGGCGCGAGACGACGGACCAGCCGACGGTGGCGACGGAAGCGCCGCCGCGGCCGACCTCCTAGCGCTTCGGCGCTCCGACCCGAAAGGACCTCATGGAGAGGACGCTCATCCTCGTCAAGCCCGACGCCTTCGCCCGCGGCCTCACCGGCGAGATCACCGCCCGCTTCGAGAACAAGGGCCTGAAGATCGTCGCCATGCGGCACATGCAGGTCACCGAGGACCTCGCGAAGCAGCACTACGCCGAGCACGACGGCAAGCCGTTCTTCGGCGAGCTGGTCGAGTTCATCACCTCGGGCCCGATCGTCGCGATGGTGCTCGAGGGCGAGGAGGCGATCCGCGCGGCGCGCCAGGTGATCGGCGCCACCAACCCGCTCGAGGCCGCGCCCGGCTCGATCCGCGGCGACTTCGCGATCGCGGTCGGCCAGAACATGGTCCACGGGTCCGACTCGCCGGAGTCGGGTCAGCGCGAGGCGGCGCTGTTCTTCCCCGAAGGCTGATACTGGCGTCAGCCTCGCCGCAGCGCCGCGCGATCCTCGCGGCGCTCGGCGTGGAGTTCGACGTCCGGCCCGCCGACGTCGACGAGCTCGCGGCCGGGGATCCGCGGGAGGTGGCGCTGGAGAACGCGCGCCGCAAGGCGCTGGCGGTGCCCGGCGCTCTGGTGCTCGGCGCCGACACCGACGTCGCGCTCGACGGCGAGGTGCTCGGCAAGCCGCGCGACGCCGCCCACGCGCGCGAGCTGATCTCGCGGCTCGCCGGGCGGCGGCACGAGGTGGTCGGCGGGATCGCGCTCGCGGAGGGCGGCTCGCTGGTCGCCTCCGACGTCGTGGTGACACCCGTCGAGTTCCGCGCGCTGTCCGACGCGGTGATCGACTGGTACGTCGCCACCGGCGAGTGGGAGGGGCGGGCCGGCGGATACGCGATCCAGGGCCGCGGCGCGGCCCTCGTCGCGGGGGTGTTCGGCGATTACCTCAACGTCGTCGGGCTGTCGGTCGCGCGGCTCTTGGATTTGCGGCCTGGGCTGCTCTTCGGAACTGCGGCTGGGTAGGGGAGCGGGGGTCGGTGTCGCGCCGCGGCACTGGTCGTTGTCGAGCTAAGGCGGCTGGGTGGCCCCAACTCGACAATGAACGCGGGAGCGCCAACCCCTCGCCACCCCACCCAGCCGCCGTTCGGTGGCGCTACGCTGCGGCGCCGGGCCGCGGCGGGGCGCGGCCCTGATCGCAGCGTTGCAGCGGGTTTTGGCCGCCAGGCGCTTCGATAGACTCAGCGCCCGGCGCGGCCCCTGAAGTGGACCCTGCGAGGCGGTCGCGCACTCTCCCATGGGCTTCTTCTCGTACCTCACCGGTTTCGGTGGCCGCGACATGGCCGTCGACCTCGGCACGGCCAACACCCTGGTCTACGTGCGCGGGCGCGGGATCGTGCTGTCCGAGCCGTCCGTGGTGGCGATCGACAGCCGCAACGGCGAGGTCCACGCCGTCGGGATCGAGGCGAAGCGGATGCTCGGCCGCACGCCGGGCACGATCTCCGCCATCCGGCCGCTGAAGGACGGCGTGATCGCCGACTTCGACGTCACGGAGGAGATGCTTCGCCACTTCATCCAGAAGGTGCACCAGAACCGCTGGGCGCATCCGCGCGTGGTGGTCTGCGTGCCCTCAGGGGTGACCGGCGTGGAGAAGCGCGCGGTGGAGGAGGCCTGCCTGTCCGCCGGAGCGCGCCAGGCGTACCTGATCGAGGAGCCGATGGCGGCCGCGATCGGGGCCGGGCTGCCGGTCGGGGAGCCGACCGGGAACATGGTGGTCGACATCGGCGGCGGCACGTCCGAGGTGGCGGTGATCAGCCTCGGCGGCATCGTCGTGAGCCAGTCGATCCGCGTCGGCGGCGACGAGCTGGACGAGGCGATCATCAACTACGTCAAGAAGGAGTACAAGCTCCTCATCGGCCAGCAGACGGCCGAGGAGGTCAAGCTCGAGATCGGCTCCGCCTACCCTCTGGACGAGGAGGTGCAGGCGGAGATCCGGGGTCGCGACCTCGTCTCCGGCCTGCCCAAGACCGTGGTGCTCACCTCGGAGGAGGTGCGCGCCGCGCTCGAGGAGCCGCTCGTGCAGATCATCGACGCCATCAAGGAGACGCTGGACCGCACGCCGCCCGAGCTGGCGTCGGACATCATGGACCGCGGCATCATGCTCGCGGGCGGCGGCTCGCTGCTCCAGGGCATCGACGAGCGCCTGCGCGACGAGACGCAGATGCCGGCGCACCGCGCGGAGTCCCCGCTGACCTGCGTGGCCGTCGGCTCAGGGCGCTCGCTCGAGGAGTTCGAGGCGATCCACCGCTCCAACCGCAACAACCGCAACCGGCGACCAAGGCGCTGATGCGGAACCGGCAACCACTTCCGGAGTTCTTCCCCGTATGCACGACAAGGTCGTCAGGCGGCGCCGTGCCGTCCTCGCCCTGCTGGTCGCGCTGTCGCTGTTCCTGCTGACCGCCTACTTCGGCGAGTCGTCCGGCGGTGGCCTGCACGCCGTCCAGCGCGGCGCGCTGGAGGTGCTGGCGCCGATCCAGGAGGGGGCGAACAAGGCGCTGAAGCCGTTCCGCGACCTGTTCGGCTGGTTCGGCGACACGCTCGACGCCCAGGACGAGCGCGACCGGCTCAAGCGCGAGCGGGACTCGCTGCGCGGCGAGGTCGCCCAGCTCCAGAGCCGCACGCGCGAGCTGGAGCAGCTGAAGGGCATCCAGGAGATGAACACGACCGGCGGCCTGGCCCAGTACGACCCGATCCAGGCGCGCGTCTACCAGCGCTCCCCGAGCACCTGGTACCAGACGGTGATCATCAACAAGGGCACGAGTGACGGCGTCACCGTCGACGACCCCGTGGTCAACGGCCAGGGGCTGGTCGGCAAGGTCAAGTCGGTCTCCGACGGCAACGCGGTCGTGATGCTCCTGACCGATCAGGACTTCGGCGTGTCCGCGCTCGCGCCGCGCCGCGGCGAGCCGGGCTCGATCACGCCGATCCCCGGCGCGGGCGGCGACCTGCTGTTCGACCTCGTCGACAACGCCGAGGAGATCCGCAAGGGCGACCTGATCGTCACCGCCGGCACGTCGTCGGTCCGCCTGCCGTCCGTCTACCCGCGCTCGATCCTGATCGGCACGGTCAAGCGGATCGACGACGGGGACGGGGAGCTGGACCGCCGGATCCACGTTGCGCCCGCGGCCGACCTGCTGCGGCTGGACATCGTCCAGGTCCTGACCTCCCCGAACGCCAACATCCAGGCGGACGCGACGCCGCAGCCGTGACGATCACGCCCGCAGCCGCCGGCCGCCTCGCCCTGCTCGGGCTGATCGCCGCGCTCCTCCAGCTCACCGCGATCTCGCAGGTCTCCGTCTTCGGCGTGCCCGTCGACCTGTCCCCGCTGATCGTCGCCTCGGTCGGCTTCCTGACCGGCTCGATCAGCGGCTCGATCTTCGGCTTCTGCATCGGGCTCTTCGCCGACACCGCGCTGATGCAGACGCTGGGCGTCACCTCGCTCGTCCTGACCGGGGTCGGCTACGGCGCCGGGCGGATCCGCGAGCTGCGCGACCCGGCGCACGGGCTCGCGCCGGTGGCGGTCGGCGCGGCGGCCACCGTCGCCACGGCGCTGGGCGTCACGCTGCTCCAGTTCCTGCTCGGGACGGAGGCGCCGCTGACGCTCCAGATCGGGCGCGCGATCCTCATCACCGTCCTCGTCAACACGCTGCTCGCGCTGCCGGTGTACGCGCTCGTGCGCCGCGCGCTGCTCCCGTTCCTGCCCGATGACCCGCGCCGCCGGCGCCGCCGCGCGTACACGACCGGCGGCCTCAGCCCGCTCTCGCGCGCATGAACCCGAAGCTCGAGGAACGCCGGCCCGCGATCACGCCGCAGCTCGCGGTCCGCGTCGCGGTGCTCGGCGGGGTCGCGTTCGTGGTGTTCGCGATCGTGTTCTTCCGCCTGTGGTTCCTCCAGGTGCTGACCGGCGAGGACTACGTCAGCCAGGCGCGCGACAACCGCGTCCGCAAGGTCCGGATCGAGGCGCCGCGCGGCAACATCGTGGACCGCAACGGCCGCACGCTGGTCAAGACCCGCGTCGCGCCGGTCGTGCAGGTCGTCCCGAGCCAGCTCCCGGAGACCGTGCTGGAGCTCGCCGACATCTACCGCGAGGGGCGCGCGAAGGTCGAGGGGGCGCGGCTGCGCTCCCGTGACCAGCTGCGCGCCCTGGACCGCGAGCTCAACGAGGACGGCCGCCGCTCCACCCGTGCCGAGCGGCGCGAGCGCCGCCGCCTGGCGCGCGCCGCCCGCCGCGCGGCGCCCGTGGCGATCCCGCCGCTGCCCGCCGGGGCGAGGGCGGTCCGGTCGCTCTACCGGCGGCTCGGCCGGGTCATCGGCGTGTCGCCGCGGACGATCCACGCGCGGGTGACGGAGGGCGTCGCCGAGACGCCGTACTCCAACGTGACGATCAAGACCGACGTCGACGCGGCGGCGTTCAACTTCCTGCGCGAGCGCAAGGAGCGCTTCCCGGGCATCGCGGTCGAGAAGCTCTACCTGCGCAACTACCCGCACGACGAGCTGGGCGCCCAGCTGTTCGGCACGCTGCGCGAGATCTCGCCGGACGAGCTGAAGAAGCGCCGGTACCGCGGCATCGCGGCGGGCACGCGGATCGGCGCGAGCGGGATCGAGCACTCCTACGACTCCTACCTGCGCGGGACGGACGGGTACACGCGGGTCGTCATCAACGCGCTCGGCAACCGCGACGAGCGCCGCGAGACGTCGCGCGTCGAGCCGCGCCAGGGCCAGCAGCTCAAGCTCTCGCTCGACCTCGGCCTCCAGCGCGCGGCCAACGACGCGCTGCGCCGCGCGATCTCCGCCGCCGCGATCAACGGCGCGAAGGCGGGCGCGTACGTCGCCATGGACCCGCGCAACGGCGAGGTGCTCGCGCTCGGCTCCTACCCGAGCTTCGACGCCAACGAGTTCGCGAAGCCGCTGTCGCAGCGCCGCTACGACGAGCTGAACTCCGAGGAGCTCGGCGCGCCGCTGTTCAACCGCGCGATCGCCGCCACCTATCCGACCGGCTCGACGTTCAAGCCCGTCACCGCGATGGCGGCGCTGGAGGAGGGGATCATCACCCCGAGCTCCACGATCGTCGACACGGGCGTCTTCAAGCTCGGCGACCGGGAGTTCGAGAACGCCAGGGACGCGGTGTTCGGCCCGCTCCAGCTGGCGCGGGCGATCCAGGTGTCCTCCGACGTCTTCTTCTACAACCTCGGCGCGGACGCCAACGCGCGCGGCCCGATCATCCAGGAGTGGGCGCGGCGGCTCGGGATCGGCCGCAAGACCGGGATCGACATCCCGGGCGAGTTCGAGGGCCTGGTGCCCGACCGCGAGTGGCGCGACGCGGGCTACGCCGAGTACTCCAAGTGCGTCAAGAAGGCCAAGGTGCCCGCCGGCACGACCGAGGCGCTGTACGCCTGCGGCGGCATCGAGCGGCCGTGGTCCACGGGCGACAACGTCAACCTCGCGGTGGGCCAGGGCGACCTCCAGGCGACCCCGCTCCAGCTCGCGACCGCCTACGCGACGATCGCCAACGGCGGCCGCGTGGTGCGCCCGCACCTCGGGCTGGCGATCGAGGACGGCGGCGGCCGGCTCGTCGAGGAGATCCGCAAGCCCGCGCGCCGCCGCGTCGAGTTCGACCCGGGCAACCGGCAGGCGATCATGGACGGCCTGCACGCCGCCGCGACGGCCGACGGCGGCACGTCCGCCGACGTGTTCCGCGGCTTCCCGTATCCGATCTACGGCAAGACCGGCACTGCCGAGCGGGCGCCGAATCCCGACCAGTCGTGGTACGCCGCCTACGTGGACCATCCGACGCGCCCGATAGTCGTGGTCACGACGATCGAGAAGGGCGGGTTCGGTGCGGAAACAGCGGCACCCGCGGCGCGCCTGATCCTCTCGGAGTGGTTCCATCTGTCCGACCACGAGTTCCACGCGGGCACCAGCCAGACGCGATGAGCGCCAAGTCCACCATCCAGCCGGCCTCCGAGCCGCCGCCCCCGCTCGTGCCCCGCGAGTGGCGGCTGCGCCTGGACCCGCTGCTGCTGCTCGCCTCGCTCGGGCTCGTCGCGGTGTCGCTGATCGCGCTGCGCGGCGCGACGCAGAACGACATCCCGGGCGATCCGCACTACTACCTCCAGCGCCAGGCGATCTACGCCGCCATCGGGGTCGTGCTGATGTACGTGGCCTCGCGGATCGACTACTCGCGGCTGCGCGAGCTGCGCTACGCGGTCTACGGGCTGCTGATCGGCCTGCTCGTGCTCGTGCTCGGCATCGCGCAGGCCACCCGCGGCGCGAAGTCGTGGATCCCGCTGCCCGGCTTCAACTTCCAGCCGTCCGAGCTCGGCAAGGTCCTGCTCGTGCTCGCGCTGTCGGCGTTCGTCGTCGACCGCATGCGCTTCATGGGCCGCCAGACGACGGCCCGGGTCATGCTGCTCGGGCTGATCCCGACGATGCTGGTCATCGCGGAGCCCGACCTGGGCTCGGCGATGGTCTACGTCGCGGCCGCGCTGGCGGTGCTGTTCGTGGCCGGAGCGCCGTGGCGGCACTTCGCGGCGCTCGGCGCCCTGTTCGCGGTGGCGATCGCGCTCGTGCTCGTCGCGGCGCCGGCGATGGGCGTCGAGGTGCTCAAGCCCTACCAGGTGGACCGCCTGACCTCGTTCCTGCACCCGTCCGACGTCGCGGGCGACGAGGGCTACCAGCAGCAGCAGGCGAAGATCGCCGTCGGCTCGGGCGAGAAGACCGGCCGCGGCGTCGAGAACGCCACCCAGACGTCACTGAACTTCCTCCCGGAGCACCACACGGACTTCATCTTCGCCGTGGTCGGCGAGACCTACGGGTTCGCCGGCGCCGCACTGGTGCTCTCGCTGTACGCGCTATTGATATGGCGCGGGCTTCATATCCTTACTGTTGCGAAGAATCTGTACGGCGCACTGCTCGCAGGGGGCATCACCATGATGCTGCTGTTCCAGATCTTCGTGAACATCGGGATGAACGTGGGGATCATGCCCATCACCGGCGTGACCGCTCCGCTCTTGAGTTTCGGCGGATCGTCGATGCTCGCCACCTTCCTGGCCCTCGGTCTTCTGCACTCCGTCCACGCGCAGGCGCGCGAAACGGCTGCATCCAAGGGCAGGGCCTCCGTCTTCCAATGAGGGATCAACTTGAGAAAGCAAGTGCTGGTCACGGTCGACCGCGGGGAAACCCGCGTCGCCATGCTCGAAGCGGCGGGCGACCCCGCCGCGCCGGCGAAGTCGCGCTCGCGCCGCCGGGGTAAGAAGGCCGGCGAGCTGCCGGCCGGCTATCGCGTCGCCGAGGTCTACTTCGAGCGCCGCGGCGGCCGGTCGATCGTCGGCAACATCTACAAGGGGGTCGTCGACAACGTCCTGCCCGGCCTGGAGGCCGCGTTCGTCGACATCGGCCTCGACAAGAACGGCTTCCTGCACGTCGACGAGATCGTGCTTCCGGGGGTCGAGCAGGTCAAGCGCGGGCGCGGCTCCAGCGGGCCGCGGATCTACGGACCTGCTCAAGCCGGGGCAGGAGATCGTCGTCCAGGTCGTCAAGGACCCGCTGAAGACCAAGGGCGCCCGCCTGTCGATGGAGCTGACCATCGCCGGGCGCTACATGGTCTACGCGCCGACCGGCGAGGGCGTCGGCGTCTCGCGCCGGCTCGAGGACAAGGAGCGCGACCGCCTGCGCAAGGAGGCCAAGCAGCTCGACCTCGGCGGCGGCGGCGCGATCATCCGCACGGCCGCCCACGGCGCGGCGCGCGAGGACTTCGAGCGCGAGCTCCAGTACCTGTTCAAGCTCAACCAGGTGCTCGAGAAGCGCGTGCGCGAGTCGGAGGCGCCCGCGCTGGTCTTCCAGGAGGCCGACCTCTCGATCCGCGTCGTGCGCGACATCTTCTCCGCCCACTTCGAGCGCGCGGTCGTCGACGACGAGAAGCAGCACCACCGGCTGGTGTCCTTCTTCGCCCGGACCGCGCCGGAGCTGGTCGACCGCGTCGAGCTGTGGGACGCCGACCAGCAGCTGTTCGAGGCCTACGGCGTCGAGCCCGTCATCGAGGGGATGCTCAACCGCCGCGTCGACCTGCCCAGCGGCGGCTACCTGATGATCGACTACGCCGAGGCGCTGACGGTCATCGACGTCAACACGGGCTCGTTCACCGGCAAGGGCAAGGCCGCGCGGCTCGAGGACACGATCACGAAGACGAACCTGGAGGCGGCCGAGGAGGTCGTCAACCAGCTGCGGCTCCGCGACATCGGCGGGATCATCGTCATCGACTTCATCGACATGGCGCGCGCCCGCAACCGCGACGCGGTGCTCAAGACGCTGCGCAAGTCGCTCGACGAGGACCGCACGAAGACGTTCGTCGTCGAGATCTCGCCGCTCGGGCTCGTCGAGATGACGCGCCAGAACGTCACGGACGGCGTGCGCGAGATCATGACCAAGACCTGCCCGGTGTGCAGCGGCGAGGGCGTCGTGAAGTCCGAGGAGACGATGGCGATCCACGCCGCCCGGCACCTGCGCGAGCTGGTCCGCGAGGACGGCCCGGACGGGCCCGAGGCCTACCTGGTGCGGCTGAACTCGCGGGTGACCGCGTGGTTCACCGCCGACGGCGCGCGCGAGCTCCAGGCGCTGGAGGAGGAGACGGGCCGGTTCTTCCACTTCACCGGCTCCGAGGGGCTCCCGCTCGACCACTTCGCCGTCGTGATGGAGGGCACACGGGAAGAAGTCGCCGAGCAGGCCGTGCCGTTCCGCGGCGGCGAGGAGGTCCACGTCGACATCGTCGAGCCGCACATGTACAACCACGACGACGCGGTCGCCAAGGTCGACGGCTACATCATCACCGTGCGCAACGGCGTCGCGTTCGTGGGGGAGAAGAAGCTCGTGCGGATCGAGGAGGCGCGCCGGACGACGGCCACCGCCTCGCTGACCGGCGCGGATGCGGACGCCGCCGAGACGGCCGCCACGGAGCGCGCCAAGGACCGCGAGAAGTCCGACCAGCGGGCGCGGCGCAGCGCCGCGGCGAAGAAGGGCGCGGCGAAGCGCAAGGAGCGCGAGGCCGCCGCGAAGAAGCCCGAGCCGCTGCCGGAGGGCCCGGAGGGTGCCGTCGAGACGCTCGTGGGCCACGAGGAGCCCGAGGCCGGGACCGGTCCCGGCGCCGCGGCGGAGTCCGCGGACGGCGCCAAGCCGCGCCGCCGGCGCGGGGGGCGGGCGCGCTCGCGTACGCGTGGGGCGGACGAGGGCGCGCCGGCGGACGCCGCTCCGGCGGACGACGAGGCCGGCGACGCCGCGGAGCCGGACGAGAACGGCGACACGGTAGAATCCAAGAACCGGCGCCGTGGCCGCAGAGGCGGGCGGCGCCGTTCGCGCGCGAAGGCCACCGCCGACGCGGCGGAAGTCTCCGAAGCCAGCGAGTGACCTTTAAGCCATGACCTACGCAGTCATCAAGACCGGCGGGAAGCAGTACCGCGTCGAGGAGGGCACGACCCTGCTCGTGGAGCGCCTGAGGGAGGACGAGGGCGCCAAGGTCCAGCTCGAGCCGCTGCTGTACGCCGGCGGCGACCAGACGCTGTTCGGCGCCGACGACCTCGGGAAGGTCAAGGTCGAGGCGACCATCGTCGGCCACGAGCGGGGCCCGAAGCTGCGGGTGTTCAAGTTCAAGCCCAAGCGCGGCTACAAGCGCCGCACGGGCCACCGCCAGGAGCTCACCCGTCTCGAGGTGACGGGCATCAAGGTCTCCGGCGGCCGGTCGCGGGCTGCCAAGAAGACGGCCGAGACCTCGGAGGACGATTCGTAATGGCGCACAAGAAGGGCCTCGGCTCCAGCCGCAACGGCCGCGACTCCAACGCGAAGCGCCTCGGCGTGAAGGTGTTCTCGGGCCAGACCGTGACCGGCGGCGAGATCATCGTGCGCCAGCGCGGGACCAAGTTCAAGCCCGGCAACGGCGCCGGGCTCGGCCGCGACGACACGATCTTCGCCACCGCGCCGGGCGTGGTGCAGTTCCGCGAGGGCCGGCGCGGGCGCGTGATCTCGGTCGAGCCGGCCGCCCCCACGGAGTAGTTGTCGACTTAGGGCCGCTCAGCGGCCCCAACTCGACAACGACGCTCAGCTGGGTTGGTCGGTGGGGCGGATGAGGATCTCGTTCACGTCCACGTGGGGCGGCTGCTCCACGGCGAACATCACCGCGCGGGCGATGTCGTCCGCCTTCAGCGCCTCGATCTCCGGCGGCGAGTCGAAGAACGGCGTGTCGACCATGCCGGGCTCGATCAGCGTCACGCGGACGCCCGTGTCGTTGAAGTCCTGGCGGGCGGCCTCGCCCATCGCCGTGACGGCGTGCTTCGTGGCGCTGTAGAGCGAGCCCTGGAGCGCGCGCCGGCCGGCCACGGAGCTGGTCAGCAGCAGGTGCCCCTTCGTGTCGCGCAGCGGCGCCGCGGTGGCGCGGATCGTCAGCGCGCAGCCGTAGACGTTGGTCAGCACCATCGCCTTCCACTGCTCCGGGTCGCCCTTCTCGAACCCGCGCGGGCCGCCGAAGCCGGCGTTGGCGAACGCGACGTCGATCCGCCCGTAGGCGTCGAGCGCCCGCTTCACGAGCGCCTGCTGGTCCTCCCACTCGGTCACGTCGCAGCGGACGGCGATCGCCCGCTCCTCGCCCCCGAGCTCGTCCGCGAGCCCCTGGAGCTTGTCCTCGGAGCGGGCGGCGAGCACGAGCCGGTAGCCGGCCTCGGCGGCATGGCGGGCGGTGGCGGCGCCGATGCCGGTGGAGGCGCCGGTGATCAGGAAGACGCGATCGGGCATGCCTCTACCGTTACCCGGAGATGTCCGCTCGACGCCCCATCTGATGCTCGCCGATCGTGCCCGGATCGAGGTCCGCGCCGGCGGGGGCGGCAACGGCTCGCTGTCGTTCCGCCGCGAGGCGCACGTCCCCAAGGGCGGCCCCGACGGCGGTGACGGCGGCCGCGGCGGCGACGTGATCCTGCGCTGCGACGACTCCCTGCGCGACCTCCAGTCGTTCAAGCGCCGCGCGCACTACCGGGCGGAGCGGGGCGGGCACGGCCAGGGCTCGCAGCGCTTCGGCGCCGACGGGCCGCCGCTGGTCGTCCGCGTCCCGCCCGGCACGCAGGTGACGCGCTGGGACGGCACGCGCTTCGACCTCGTCCGGCCCGGCCAGCAGGTGACCGTGGCGCGCGGCGGGCCCGGCGGCCGCGGCAACAAGCAGTTCGCCACCGCCGTGCGGCAGGCGCCGCGGCTGGCGGAGCGCGGGCTGCCGGGCGAGGAGGGCGTCGTCGAGCTGCACCTGAAGCTGCTCGCCGACGTGGGGCTGGTCGGGCTGCCCAACGCCGGCAAGTCGTCGCTGCTGGCGCGGCTCACGCGCGCGCAGCCGAAGGTCGCCGCCTATCCGTTCACGACGCTGGAGCCCGTGCTCGGCACGCTGGAGGCCGACGATCGCCAGCTCGTCGTCGCCGACATCCCCGGGCTGATCGAGGGGGCGAGCGGCGGCGCCGGGCCTCGGGCACGACTTCCTCGCCCACGTCGAGCGCACGCGGCTGCTCGTGCACGTGCTCGACGTCGCGCCGCTCGACGGCTCGGACCCCGCCGAGAACCACCGCGTGATCGAGCGCGAGCTGGCCGAGCACGACCCGCGGCTCGCGGCCCTGCCGCGGCTGCTGGCGCTCTCGAAGGCCGATCTCGTCACGCCCGAGGAGGCGTTGGCCGCCGCGGAGGCGTGGCGGGAGCGGGTCGACCATCCCGTGATCGTCACCTCGAGCGCGACGCGCCAGGGCCTCGACGAGCTCGCGCGCGAGCTGCTGCGGCGGGTTCCGCTGACGGACGCGCCGTCCGACGAGGTCTCGGGCGAGAGCGAGGTCGCGGAGTTCCAGGTGTTCCGCCCGGCCGCGCGGCGGGCGTTCGAGGTCGAGCGCGTGGGCGCGGGGGAGTACCGGGTCACGGGCGAGGCGGTGGAGCGCCTGATCGCGCGCCACGACCTCGAGAACGACGAGGCGCTCGCGCACGTCGAGCACCGGCTGCGGCGGATGGGCGTGATCGCGGCGCTCGAGGGCAAGGGATTCGAGCCCGGCGACGACGTCGAGATCGGCGGGGTCGTCTTCGAGCTCGATCCGGGCGCTCCGTTCTAGCCTTCGCGCTGTCATGCCCGCCGCCGTCGTCAAGCTCGGATCGTCGATCGTCGCCGAGGAGAGCGGTGAGCTCCGCCTCTCGGTCGTCGCCCGGGTCTGCGAGGAGATCGCCGCGCTGCACCGTTCGGGCGTCGACGTGGTCGTCGTGACCTCCGGCGCCATCGCGCGCGGCGCGCACATGCTGTCGCTGCCGGCGCGGCCGTCGGCGATCGAGGAGCTCCAGGCGGCGAGCGCGGTCGGCCAGGGCCGGCTGTTCCGCACCTACGACGAGCTGCTGCGCGAGCGCGGCATCCAGGCGGCGCAGGTGCTGCTCACGTTCTTCGACATGAGCGTCCGGACGCACTACGTCAACGCGCGGCGGACGCTGCGCAAGCTGCTCGACTGGCGGATCGTGCCGGTGATCAACGAGAACGACACGACGACCACGGACGAGATCTCCTTCGGCGACAACGACTTCCTCGCCGCCCAGGTCGCCGTGCTGGTGGGGGCGGAGCTGCTGTTGCTGCTGACGGACACGGGCGGCGTCTACACGGCCGACCCGCGGGTGGAGGCGGCCGCCGAGCTCGTCGCCGAGGTGAGCGATGCCGAGACGCTCGCGGCGCTCGACATCGGCCACAGCGTGTCCCCGATGGGCTCCGGCGGGATGCGGTCGAAGGTCGTCGCCGCCGAGATGGGCGCGGCGGCGGGGATCCCCACCGTGATCGCCAGCGGGCTCGAGCCGGGCGTGCTCGGCCGCGCGTGGGCCGGCGAGCCCACGGGCACGCGGTTCGCGCCGCAGCCCGTGCGCTACTCCAGCTTCAAGCTCTGGCTCAAGTACGCGAAGCCCACTCGCGGGACGCTGACCGTCGACGACGGCGCGGCGCGGGCGCTGCGCGAGGGCGGGACGAGCCTGCTGCCGGTCGGGATCGTCGACGTGCGCGGCGGGTTCGAGGCGGGCGAGGCCGTCGAGGTGCGCACCGGCGGCGACGGCCCGATCGGCAAGGGGATCTGCAACTACTCCGCGAGCGAGTTGCGGCAGGTGATGGGGCGAAAGTCCGCGGAGGTCCGCCAGGTGCTCCCGCGCGCGGTCGAGGAGGCCGTGCACCGGGACTACTTCGTGCTGAGCTGACCGCGGCTCGAACCCGGATCGCTTCGTTGCGCCGCCGTTCAAGACGATGGCGCGTGGATGCGGCTCGAACCCGGCGCGCCCTCGCCCCCGGCGGTCGCGGCGCCTAGACTTCGCCCATGGCCTCGATCACCGCCCCTCCGGCCACCCGCTCGGTCACCGACATCTGCCTGGCCGCCAAGAGCGCCGCGCGCCGGCTCGCCCTGCTCGGGTCCGGCGTCAAGGACGCCGCCCTGCTGGCGGTCGCCGACGCGCTGATCGCGCGCACGCCGGAGATCCTCGAGGCGAACGCGCGCGACCTCGAGGCCGGGCCGCGAGTCGGGGCTCTCGAGCGCGCTGATGGACCGCCTCACGCTCGACGAGGGGCGGGTCGCCGCGATGGCCACCGGGCGTGCGCGAGATCGTCGCGCTGCCCGATCCGGTCGGCGAGGTCATCGACGGGTTCCGGCTGCCGAACGGGCTCGACGTGCGCAAGGTCCGCGTGCCGCTCGGCGTCGTCGCCGTGGTCTACGAGGCGCGGCCGAACGTGACGATCGACGCCGCCGCGCTGGCCCTGAAGTCCGGCAACGCGATCGTGCTGCGCGGCTCCTCGTCCGCCGCCCACTCGAACGCGGTGCTCGCGCGGGTGGCGATCGAGGCCGCCGAGGCGGCCGGCCTGCCCGCCGGCGCGCTGTCGCTGGTGGCCGGCGGTGGGCGCGAGGAGCTCGCCGAGCTGGCCGGCCAGGAGGGCGTCGTCGACCTCATCATCCCGCGCGGCGGCGAGGGGCTGAAGAAGGCGCTGAGCGCGGTCGCGAAGGTGCCGGTGATCTACGCGGCCTCCGGCAACTGCCACGTGTATGTGGACGCGGCCGCCGACCTCGAGCGCGCCGAGGCGATCGTCGTGAACGCCAAGACGCAGCGGCCGGGCGTCTGCAACGCGGCGGAGACGCTGCTCGTCCACGAGGCCGTCGCGGCCGAGTTCCTGCCGCGCGTGCTGCGCTCGCTCGCCGCCGCGGGGGTCGAGATCCGCGCCGACGAGGCCACCCGCGCGCTCGCGGCCGCCGGCGCACCGGGCGCGCGCCGGCCCCGACGGCATCGGCGCGCCCCTCCACGCGGCCACCGAGGCGGACTGGGCGGAGGAGTTCCTCGCGCTCGTCCTGGCGGTCAAGGTCGTCGGCTCGGTGGAGGAGGCGATCGACCACGTCGGCGCCTACGGCTCCGGCCACTCCGAGGCGATCGTCACGTCCGACACCGCCGCGGCCCGCGCCTTCCAGCTCGGCGTCGACGCCGCGTGCGTCTACGTCAACGCCTCCACCCGCTTCACCGACGGCGGCGCAGTTCGGGATGGGCGCCGAGATCGGCAACTCGACGCAGAAGCTGCACGCGCGCGGGCCGATCGGGCTGCGCGAGCTCTGCACGTTCAAGTACCTGGTCGAGGGCGACGGCCAGGTGCGCGGCTGAGGCCGCCGCAGGTTCGCGGGCGTGGCGCGGATCGGGCTGCTCGGCGGGACCTTCAACCCTCCGCACATCGGCCATCTCGTCTGCGCGCAGGAGGCGTGGGCGCAGCTCGGGCTGGACCGCGTGCTGCTCGTGCCGGTGCATTCGCCGCCGCACAAGGCGATCGAGGCGGACCCCGGCGTCGAGCACCGCGTGGAGCTGTGCCGGCGCGCCGTGGGGGACGACGAGCGGCTCGGCGTCTCGCTCGTGGAGGCCGACGTCCCCGGGCCTTCGTTCACGGTCGATACCCTGCGGAGGCTCAATGACTCCAGTCCGGAGGATCAGCTGACCTTCATCGTGGGCGGCGACATGGCCCACGCGCTGCCGGAATGGCGCGAGCCGGAGGCCGTCGTGGCCCTGGCCGAGCTGGGCGTCGCCGACCGCGTCGAGCACCGTCGCGAGGCGATCCTGGAGCGCCTGGCGGGTATCCCCGGCGCACTGGAGCGCGTCCGCTTCTTCGACATGCCTCGCATCGACGTCTCATCCACGCTGATCCGCCGCCGCGTCGCGGCCGGCCTGCCCGTGCGGTACCTCGTGCCCGACGCGGTGGCCGACTACATCGCCCGCGAGCGGCTCTACGGCGCGCCGCAGGGGGCCGTCGCATGAGCGGCCCCGAGCGCGTCCCCGACACCCCGCCGATCGAGGGCGCCGAGCTCGCGCGGCTGATCGAGCACTTCGCGGCCGACAAGAAGGCGATCGACATCGTCGAGCTCGACCTCCGCGGCGTCCTGGGCTACACGGACTACTTCGTCATCTGCTCCGGCAACACCGACCGCCAGACGAAGGCGATCCACGACGGCATCCACCAGGGCCTCAAGAAGGACCACGGGATCCTGCCGCGGCGCGTGGAGGGCGTGAACGAGGCGCGCTGGATCCTCATGGACTACCTCGACGTCATCGTCCACGTCTTCACGCCGGAGGCGCGCGACTTCTACCGCCTCGAGCAGCTCTGGGGCGAGGCCCCGAAGCGCGCCGTCGGCGAGTAGCGCGGCCCGAGAACGCAACGAGGCCACTCATGCGAGTGGCCTCGAAGTGGAGCTAGTCGGGCTCGAACCGCCGACCTCGCGACTGCCAGGGCAACGCTCTCCCAGCTGAGCTATAGCCCCGAGCGGATAGTCGGCCGCGAAGTTTATCGCGGCCTCGCTGGTTGTTGAGCGCGGGCGCCAGGCGGAGAGAGATCGCCCGCTTGCCGGCGACCACATCGATCGGCAGCCAGTAGCACGCCTTGAGCTCCTGGCAGTAGCGCGGCCGATGGCGTCGACCTCGTGGGCGCTGTAGGTCGTCCGCTACGTAGCCGCGGCGTGTAGCGGCAGCTCTCAGACTGACGACGGACGACCGCTCGCCATGCGCGGCGCCCACTTGCACTGTACGCGGTAGAGCCGGTGGTCGACGTCGAACAGCGAGGTCGTAGCGCCGGCCCTCGATCAGCGGGCGGAGCACGAAGATGCCCATCTCGATCGCCTGCGAGGCGATCGCGGCCTCGGCCATCGCTCCCTTCAACGTGGCTCCGACATCCGAATACGAACACTAGTTCGCATGCCGGACGGACCGGCGGCCCGCCACGCGAGCGCTAACCTCCGCGCTCCCATGAGCGAGCGCCGCTACGACCCGCATTCGATCGAGCCCAAGTGGCAGGAGATCTGGGATCGCGAGCGGACCTGGGAGGTCAGCAACGACGACGTCTCGGACACCCAGAAGTCCTACGTCCTCGAGATGCTGCCCTACCCCTCGGGCGAGCCCCACATGGGGCACCTCAAGAACTACGCGGTGGGCGACGCCGTCGCGCACTTCCACCGCCGCACGGGCCGGCGGGTGCTGCACCCGATCGGCTACGACGCGTTCGGCCTGCCGGCCGAGAACCACGCCATCAAGACCGGCGAGCACCCGAGGGACTCCACGGCGAAGTCGATCGCCCAGTTCCACGAGCAGTTCAAGTCGTGGGGCGTGTCGTTCGACTGGTCGCGCGAGTTCGGCACCCACGAGCCGCGCTACTACCGCTGGACGCAGTGGATCTTCGTCAAGCTGTTCGAGCGCGGCCTCGCCTACCGCAAGGAGGCGGCGGTCAACTGGTGCCCGGTCGACGCCACCGTCCTCGCCAACGAGCAGGTCATCGACGGGCGCTGCGAGCGCTGCGGCAGCCTGGTCGAGGCGCGCCAGCTCGAGCAGTGGTTCTTCCGCATCACCGACTACGCCGACCGCCTGCTCGACGACCTCGAGACGATCGACTGGCCGCAGCACGTGAAGGCGATGCAGCGGAACTGGATCGGCCGCTCCGAGGGCGCCGAGGTCTCGTTCGCCTGCCCGGAGATGGGTGTCGAGTACCCCGTCTTCACCACCCGGCCGGACACGCTGTTCGGCGCGACGTTCTTCGTCATGGCGCCCGAGCACCCCGACGTGGTGCGCCTCGCGGAGGGCACCGAGTACGCGCAGCAGGTCCGCGAGTACGTCAACCGTTCGCTGACCGAGAGCAGCGAGGAGCGCAGCGACGCCGACCGCACGAAGACCGGCGTCCCGCTCGGCCGCACCGTCATCAACCCGGTCAACGGCGAGCGGATCCCGATGTGGGTCGCCGACTACGTGCTGATGGAGTACGGCACCGGCGCGATCATGGCCGTGCCCGGGCACGACGAGCGCGACCACGACTTCGCCACCACGTTCGAGCCTCCCGATCCGGAAGGTGATCGACTGCGGCGACGAGCTGCCGTGCAGCGGCGACGGTCCGATCGTCAACTCCCATCCCGACTTCGACGGGATGCACAACCGGGAGGCGCTCGAGAAGATCGTCGACTGGCTCGACACCCAGGGCAAGGGCCACCGATCGGTCAACTACCGGCTGCGGGACTGGCTGCTGTCACGCCAGCGCTACTGGGGCTGCCCGATCCCGATCGTCCACTGCGACGCGTGCGGCCTGGTCCCCGTGCCCGAGGAGGACCTGCCCGTCCCGCTGCCGGACGTCGAGGACTTCGCGCCCAAGGGCCAGTCGCCGCTCGCGTCGGCCGAGGACTGGGTCCGCGTGCCGTGCCCGCGCTGCGGCGCGGAGGCGAGGCGCGAGACGGACACGATGGACACGTTCGTCGACTCCTCGTGGTACTTCCTGCGCTACGCGGACGCGAACAACGACGACGCGGCATGGGACCGCGACGTCCTCGCGCGCTGGCTGCCGATCGACCAGTACGTCGGCGGCGTCGAGCACGCGATCCTGCACCTGCTGTACGCGCGCTTCTTCGTCAAGGCGCTCACCGACATGGAGCTGCTCGACATCCAGGAGCCGTTCAGCGCCCTGTTCACGCAGGGGATGATCACCCGCGACGGGGCGAAGATGTCCAAGTCGAAGGGCAACATGATCAGCCCGACGCCGTACGTCGAGCGCTACGGCGCGGACACCGCCCGCTGCTACATCCTGTTCATCGGCCCGCCGGACCACGACGCGGACTGGACCGACAGTGGCGTGGAGGGCGTCCACCGCTTCCTCGCGCGGCTGTGGCGGCTGGGCGCCGACGTGGCGGAGCTGACGGGCCGACAGGTCCCGCTCGGCCCGCTCGACACGCCCGAGGGCCCGGACCTCGAGCTGATGCGCAAGGCGCACTGGGCGATCGACAAGGTCACGGAGGACATGGCCGGCCGCTTCGCGTTCAACACGGCCATCGCCGCGGTCATGGAGCTCGTCAACGAGGCCTACCGGCATCGCGACGCCGTGCACTCGTCGACGCTCCACTTCGCGACGGCCACCGCCGCCTCGCTGATCTTCCAGTTCGCGCCGCACACGGGCGCGGACGTCTACGAGATGCTCACCGGCGACCGCGTGTGGGAGGAGCCGTGGCCGAACGCCGATCTCGGGCTGCTCGAGCGGGACACGGTCGAGGTCGTGCTCCAGGTCAACGGCAAGCTCCGCGATCGCGTGCAGGCGCCGGCCGACGCGCCGCGCGACGCGCTGGAGCAGATGGCCCGCGAGCGGCCCCGGATCCAGGCGCACGTGAACGGACGCGACGTCGTGAAGGTCGTCGTCGTGCCCGGCAAGCTCGTGAACTTCGTCGTGCGCTGAGCGTCGCGGCGGCCGCCCGCCGCCCGCGGACGCGCCACGCCCCGAGGCGGCCCCTCGCGCAGACGACACGAAGTCGTCACGAACCCGTCACCGAATCGGCACGGACCCCGCCCCACACGTGACGCGAGCCGGGCCTAGCTTGGCGGCATGCCCGAGCTCACCCCGCGCCAGATCGCCCTCTACGGCCTCGCCCTGCTCACGCTCGTGGTGCTCGCCGCGTGGTACGCCGCGCGCGGCGGAGGCGGCGGGCCGGTGCCGCCGGCGGCGGCCGCGCCGGCGATCAAGGTCGACGACGGGCGAGGCGAGGCGCTGGTGGTGCACGTGGCGGGGGCGGTGCGGCGGCCCGGCGTGTACCGGATGCGCTCCGGCGCGCGGGTGGACGACGCGGTCACGCGCGCCGGCGGGCCGCGGCGCCGGGCGGACCTGAGCGCGCTGAACCTGGCCGCGCAGCTCGAGGACGGGCGGCAGGTCCTCGTGCCGGTCCGGGCCCCCGCGGGTGGCGCGATGCCCGCCGCCGGCGGGGCCGCCGTGTCGGGGCCGGCCGGCGCGGCGCCTAGCCAGCCGCTCAACCTCAACACGGCCACGCCCGAGCAGCTCGACGAGCTGGACGGGATCGGCCCGACGACGGCGCAGCACATCATCGAGTACCGCGAGGAGCACGACGGCTTCCGCTCTGTCGAGGAGCTGGACCAGGTGCCCGGCATCGGCGAGACCCGCCTCGCCTCGCTCCGAGAGCAGGTGACCGTGTGAGCGCACGCGCGGCGGCCGCCGCGCACGCCCTCCGCACCCATCCACGCCACTGCGCCCTGTTCGCCGCCGTCGCGGGCCTCGCCCTCGCGCCGCACGCCACCCCCGCCGCGCTGATCGCGGTCGCGCTCGCCGCCGCGCTCGCGCTCGCCGGCTTCGCCGGGCCGCTCGCGGCTTCGCCGGGCGCTCGCCGCGTCGCCGACGCGTCCCATCGGCCTCGCCGCGGCCGTCGCGATCGCCGTCATGGCGGGCGCGGCGATCGCCGATCTCCGGCTCGCGGCGCTGGAGAGCGGCCGCCTCGCCGCGATGGCCGGCCGCCCGGTCGCGGTGTCGGCGGTCGTGCTGGAGCCGGTGCGCGCCCGCTCGGCGGCGCCGTCGGTCGCGCGCGTGCGGGTCCGCGGCGGTCCGCTCGACGGTGAGACGGCCGTCATGCGCGTGCCCGGCTACGTGCGCCCCGGCGTGTGGCCCGAGGTCGGCGAGATCGTGCGGATCGAGGGACGGGTCGGCCGCCTCGGGCGCTTCGACGCGTATCAGCGCCCGCGCGGGGCGACAGGGACGATCGAGGTCGCCGCGCTCCGGCTCACCGGCGAGCGGCGCGGCGGCGTCGCCGGCGCGCTGGACGCCGTGCGCCGCCGCGCCGAGGCGGGCCTCGAGCGCGGGCTTCGGCCCGACGAGGCCGACCTCGTGCGCGGCATGGTGCTCGGCCAGGACGACCGGCTGGCCGACGACGTGCGCGAGGACTTCAAGCGCTCCGGCCTCGCGCACCTCCTCGCCGTGAGCGGCCAGAACGTGATGCTGCTCGCGATCCTCGTGCTCGCCGTCACCGGCGCGGCGGGCCTGCCGCTGCGCGCCCGCCTCGTGATCGCGCTGGTGCTCGTCGCGGCCTACGTCCCGCTGGCGGGCGGCGGGCCGTCGATCCAGCGGGCCGGCGTGATGGGCGCGGCGGGGCTCGTCGCCGCCCTCGCCGGGCGCCCGGCGTCGCGCTGGTACGCGCTCGGGCTCGCGGGCGCCGTGACGCTGGCGCTGAATCCGCGGGCCGCGTCGGAGCCGGGCTGGCAGCTGTCGTTCGCGGCCGTGTTGGCGCTGCTGCTGCTCGCGCCGCCGCTGCGCGGCGCGCTCGCGCGGCACATGCCCGAACCGGTCGCGGAGGCGGCGGCGATGACCGTCGCCGCAACGATCGGCACGGCGCCGCTGCTCGCCTTCCACTTCGAGCAGGTCTCGCTCGCCTCGCTGCCGGCGAACCTGCTCGCCGCGCCGGCCGTCGCGCCGATCATGTGGCTCGGGATGCTCGCCGCGGCCGCGGCGCAGGTCTCGCCGGCCGCCGCCGCGCCGCTGAACGCGCTCGACGGGCCGCTGCTCGCCTACCTGGCCGCGCTCGCGAAGGCGGCCGGCGCCGCGCCCGGGGCGGTGCTGCCGATGCGACTCGGCTCGATCGGCGCGCTCGCGGTGGCCTACGCGCTCACCGCCGGCGCCGTGGCGGCCGCGCGCGCCGCGTGGCGGCGGCTCGATCGAGGCGGGCTGCCGCGCCGCCGCAGGGCGGCGCCCGCGCTGGTCGGCGTGGCCGTGGCGATGGTCGCCGGGCTCAAGGTGACCGCCTCGGCGGCGCCGGAGTTCCGCGCCGGGCCGGGCGAGGTCGTGGTCACGTTCCTCGACGTCGGCCAGGGCGACGCGACGCTGATCCAGGACGGGCACGGCGCCAGCGTGCTGTTCGACGGCGGGCCGCCGGAGGCGCGGCTGGACCGGCAGCTCGCCGCCGCGGGGGTCAAGAGCCTGGACCTCGTGGTCGCGACGCACAAGTCGCGCGACCACCAGGGCGGGCTGCACGCGGTGCTCGAGCGGATCCCGACACGGTTGCTGCTCGAGAACGGCGACGGCACGTCGGATCCGGACTTCCTCCGGCTGCTCGCCGAGGCCGACGCGCGCGGGATCCGGCGCGTGGCGGCGCGCGCCGGCCAGGTGCTGCGGATCGGCGCGCTGGTCATTCGTGTGCTGTCGCCCAAGCCGCGGCCGCCGGGCGTGCCGCCGCCCGAGGAGCCGAACCCGCGCGGTGTCGCGGCGATCGTCAGCTCCGGCTCGTTCGACGTCTGGCTGTCCGCCGACGCCGAGAGCGAGGCGATCCTCCCGCTCCCGCTGCGCCGCGTCGAGGCGATGAAGGTCTCGCACCACGGCAGCTCGGACCCGGGGCTGCCCGACGTGCTGCGGCGGCTGCGCCCCGAGGTCGCCGCGATCGAGGTCGGCCGCGGCAACGACTACGGCCATCCCGCGCCGTCGACCGTCGCCGCCCTGGAGGCGGCCGTCCCGCACGTCTACCGGACCGACCGCGACGGCGCCGTCCGGCTCGCCGTCGCCGTGGCCGCATGCGCGTGGTGACGGAGCGGTGACCGGGTGGTGACGGAGCGGTGACCCGGGTGGTGACGGGCGATGGCCGCTTGGCGGCCGAGCGATGACCCGCGCGGTGCGGTCGGGCGCGGCCTCTAGACTCGCGCGTCGTGCCCGCCTTCAAGGCCGCGTATCTCATCCACGGCGACGACCACGGCCGCATCGCCGAGCGGCGGTCGCGGCTGCGCGCGATGGCCGAGGCGGAGACCGGCACGGCGGGCGTCGAGGTGCTCGAGGGCGACGCCAGCACGCCCGACGCCGTCGCGAACGCGCTGTCGGCCATGACGTTCGCGATGGGCCGGCGGTTCGTGATCGCCGACGGGGTGGAGCGCTGGAAGGACTCCGAGGTGGAGACCGTCACGGCCGCGCTGGCAACGATCGACCCGGAGACCCTGACCGTCGCGTTCTTCGCGCGCGAGGAGGGCCGGCTGAAGGTGCCCGCGGGCCTGGCGAAGGCGGTCGAGGCGGTCGGCGGCCAGGTCGCGCTGGAGAGCCAGGCCAAGCCGCGCGAGCTGCCGAAGTGGGTCGCGCAGCGGGGCTCGGAGCTCGGGCTGTCGATCGACAACCAGGCCGCGCGAGCGCTGATCGCCCACGTGGGCGACCGCCAGCAGCGGCTGCTGCGGGAGCTGGAGAAGCTCGCGCTCGAGCACGGGCAGGGTGCGTCGATCGGCGTCGAGGAGGTCCACGAGTCGTGCGCCGGCTCGGCCGAGCGCAAGGTGTGGACGCTCGCCGACCTCCTGGTCGCGGGAGACGAGAAGGGCGCCACGCGGGCGCTGCTCGAGCTCCGCCAGCAGGGGGAGCGGCTCCCGGGGCTGCTCTACAACATGGTCCGCCGGCTGCGCGACGCGCTGGCGATCGCCGAGGCGCTGTCCGCCGGCCAGCCGCCCGCGCAGATCAAGAAGACGCTGCGGATGCCGCCGTACGCCGCCGACCGGCTGATCGCCGACGTCCAGCGCCGCGACGTGGACGCCTTCCGCCGCGCGCTCGAGGTCATGGCCGACCTCGAGGTCTACAGCCGAGGCGGGATCGGCATGGTCGACGGGGCGACGGACGAGGACACGGCCGCGGTCCGCGCGGTCATCGCCGCGGCGGGCTGAGTATCGGACACGCCCCGCGGCTGAGTCCATCGGACAGCCGCGGCTAGCGCGGACAGCCCGGCGGGCTGAGTCGGTCGGAGAAGGGCGGCGCTCAGGCGCCGCGGCGCAGGCGGGCGGCGCGGGACTTCTTGCGAGCGCCCGTGTTGCGGTGCAGCGAGCCGCGCTTGACGGCCTTGTCGACCAGCTTGACGAGGCTGCGGTGCTCCTCGTCGGCGCGCGTGTCGTCGCCGGCCTCGACCGCGGCCTGGAGGCGGCGGAAGTACGTCTTGATCGACGACGTGTAGTGCCGGTTCTCGGCCCGCTCGCGCAGCGACCGCTGGTTGCGCTTGATCTGTGACGGGATGTTGGCCATGACGCAAAGAGGCCGCGGGAGACGCCGCGGCGGGCGCGTACTATAGCGCGCCGCTTGCCCATCGATCCGCCATCCGAGCACCGCCACGCGGGTCTGCCCGAGGCGCCGGACGACACGCCGCAGGGCCCGCGCCGCCGGATCGCCCTCAACACCGCGATCTTCAGCGATCGCCACGGGCTTCAGCCGCATCGCGGGCCTGATCCGCGAGGTCGTCGCGTCGAGCTACTTCGGCACCAGCGGCCCGATGTCGGCCTTCACGCTCGCGTTCCAGGTCCCGAACCTGATCCGCAGCCTGTTCGCCGACTCCGCGCTCAGCGCCGCCTTCGTCCCCGTCTTCACCGAGCTGCTGGAGACGAAGCGGCGCAAGGAGGCGTTCCAGCTCGCCGGCGCGCTGTTCGGGCTGATCCTCACGGTGCTGACCGCGATCACGGTCGTCTTCATGCTCGCCGCGGGCGTGATCATGCCGCTGTTCACCGGCCCGGAGTTCAGCCAGCAGCTGGACGACCTGACCGTCGGGCTGAGCCGCGTGGTGTTCCCGATCCTCGTGCTGCTCGGCCTCAACGGCCTGCTGGTCGGGATCCTGAACGCCTACGACGAGTTCACGGTCCCGGCGCTGATCCCGCTGGTCTGGAACGTGGTGATCATCGTCGCGCTCGTCACGCTCCGGCCGCTGTTCGAGGGCCCGGACGAGCTCTACGCGTACGCGATCGGCGTCCTGGCCGGCACGCGTCGTGCAGTTCCTCATGGCGATCCCGCCGCTGAGACGCGTCGGGTTCCCGCTCCAGATCTCGTTCAACTGGCGCGACGAGCGCGTCGCCAGGATCCTCAAGCTGATGCTCCCGGTCACGATCGGGCTGGGGCTCATCAACTTCAACCTGCTGATCAACTCGATCCTCGGCTCGCGCGTGAGCGAGGAGGCGCCGTCGGCGATCGACCGCGCGTTCCGCATCTACATGCTGCCCCAGGGCATGTTCTCCGTCGCGGTCGCGACCGTCGCTCTTCCCGGCCCTGTCGCGCTTCGCCGCCCGCCGCGACATGGACGGCCTGCGGCGCACCCAGGCCAACGGCATCCGCCAGATCGCGCTGCTGCTCATCCCCGCCGCCGCGGCGACGATCGCGCTCGCGGAGCCGATCACCCGCCTCGTCTACCAGCGCGGGGACTTCGACGCGGAATCCACCCGCCAGACCGCCGAGGCGCTGTTCTGGTTCTCGTTCAGCCTCCCGTTCGCGGGCGCGAACCTGCTGCTCACCCGCACCTACTTCAGCCTCCAGCAGCCGTGGACGCCGACCGCGCTCGCCGGCGTCACGCTGGCGATCAACATCGCCGTGTCGGCCGCGCTCTACGGGCCGCTGGGCATCGGCGGCGTCGTCATCGGCACCGCCGTGGCCAGCGCGGCGATGACGATCGCCCAGGCGTACTTCCTGCGCCCCAAGCTGCACGGCATCGAACTCGGCACGACGCTCACCGGCGACGGCGAAGATGCTCCTCGCCGCCGCGCTGCTCGGGGGCCTGGCCTACGGCGTCTGGTACGGCCTCGACGAGCTGCTCGGCCGCAGCCTGCTCGCGCAGATCGTCTCCGTGGGAACCGCGCTCACGGTGGGCAGCGCCGCCTACGCCGGGGCCGCCCTCGCCATGCGCATCCCCGAGGCCCGCCAGATCCTCCAGCTGCTCAGCAGCAGACTCGGCCGCAGGGATAGGCCCGCCTCGTAACCTCTCAGGCGAGGGAATGGCGGACCAGGCCCACATCCGGAACTTCTCGATCATCGCCCACATCGACCATGGGAAGTCGACGCTGGCCGACCGCATCCTCGAGACGACCCACACTGTCGACCCGCGGTCGATGAAGGCGCAGCTGCTCGACTCGATGGATCTCGAGCGGGAGCGCGGGATCACGATCAAGGCGCAGGCCGTCCGCGTCTTCTACGAGGCCCGCGACGGCGAGACCTACCAGCTGCACCTGATCGACACGCCCGGGCACGTGGACTTCACCTACGAGGTCAGCCGCAGCCTGGCGGCGTGCGAGGGGGCGCTCCTGCTCGTCGACGCGAGCCAGGGCGTCGAGGCGCAGACCGTCGCCAACACCTACCTGGCCGTCGACTCGGGGCTCGAGCTGATCCCCGCGATGAACAAGGTCGACCTCCCCGGCGCAGAGCCCGAGCGCGTGGGGGAGGAGATCCAGGAGCTGATCGGCGAGCCCGCCGGCGACATCCGCCTGATCAGCGCCAAGACCGGCGAGGGCGTCGAGGACCTGCTGGAGCAGATCGTCTCCCGCGTCCCGCCGCCGCACGGGGACCCGGAAGCGCCCCCGCGCGCGCTGATCTTCGACTCCGAGTACGACCAGTACCGCGGCGTCATCGCCTACATCCGCGTCGTCGACGGCACGTTCCGGAAGGGCGAGGCGATCCGCGCGATGGCGGCCGGCACGGAGGCCGACATCGACGACATCGGCTTCTTCACCCCCGCCCAGGCGCCCGCCGAGCAGCTCTCGGCCGGCGAGGTCGGCTACCTGATCACCGGGATCAAGGACGTCACCCAGCTCAAGGTCGGCGACACGCTGACCACCAAGCGCGGGGCGGCCGCGATCAGAGCCGCTGCCCGGCTACCGCGACGTCAAGCCGATGGTGTTCTGCGGCCTGTTCCCGATGAACAACGACGACTACCCGGAGCTGCGCGACGCGCTGGAGAAGCTCTCGCTCAACGACGCCGCGCTGTCATGGGAGCCGGAGACCAGCGACGCGCTCGGCTTCGGCTTCCGCTGCGGGTTCCTCGGGCTGCTGCACATGGACATCGTCCGCGAGCGGCTCGAGCGCGAGTACGACCTCGAGCTGATGGCGACGATGCCGAGCGTCGAGTTCGAGGTGACGCTCACGGACGGCGACGTCATCCCCGTCCACAACCCGACCGACATGCCCGAGCCCGTGCGCATCGCCGAGGTCCGCGAGCCCTACATCCGCGCGAGCATCCTCACGCCGAAGGAGTTCATCGGGCAGATCATGGAGCTGTGCCAGGAGCGCCGCGGCGCCCACGCCGGCATGCACTACCTGTCCAGCGAGCGGGTGCAGCTGACCTACGACCTGCCGCTGGCCGAGATCGTCCTCGACTTCTTCGACCAGCTGAAGACGCGCACGCGCGGCTACGCGTCGCTCGACTACGAGCCGATCGGCCTGCGGCCGAGCAACCTCGTCGAAGCTCGACGTCCTGCTCGGCGGCGACCCGGTCGACGCCCTGAGCATGGTCGTCCACCGCGACAAGGCCTACGACCAGGGCAAGGTGCTGACCGAGCGGCTGCGCAAGAAGATCCCGCGCCAGCAGTACGACGTGCCGATCCAGGCCGCCGTCGGCGCGAAGATCATCGCCCGCGAGACCGTCAAGGCGTTCCGCAAGGACGTCACGGCGAAGTGCTACGGCGGCGACATCACCCGCAAGCGCAAGCTGCTCGAGCGCCAGAAGGAGGGCAAGCGGCGGATGAAGCAGGTCGGGCGCGTCGAGGTCCCGCAGGAGGCGTTCCTCGCCGTCCTGGAGCTCGGGGACGACGCGTGACCGGGCTCACCCCGCGCCAGCAGCAGCTGCTCTCGAAGGTGATCGAGGAGTTCAGCGCCACCGGCCTGCCGGTCGGCTCGAAGGCGCTCGCCGCGCACCCGGACGTCGACTACGGGCCGTCGACGATCCGCAACGAGCTCGCGGTGCTGGAGGAGCTGGGGCTGCTCGCGCACCCGCACACCTCCGCGGGCCGCGTGCCGACCGACTCGGGCCACCGCTACTACGTCGACCGGCTGCTGCCCGCGGCGCCGCACGAGCACGCCGAGCTGCGGCTGGAGCTGGTCCGCCGCGAGGTCGACGAGGCGATGCGCGTGACCACCGAGACGCTGTCGCAGGTCACGGACCTGCTGGCGATCGTGTCCGCGCCGCCGATCCAGACCACCACGATCCGCCACATCGAGGTGCTGGTCCTCCAGCCGCAGGTGCTGATGGTCGTGATCATCACCTCCACCGGCGGGGTCTCCAAGCGCGTGTTCGGGTTCGACCGGCCGGTCGACACCGGCCTCGCCGACTGGGCGGCCTCGTACCTCAACGAGCGGCTCGTGGCCTCGGCCTCGGCGCGCGGATGCTCCACAGCCGCCTCGCCGACCCCACGCTCGCGCCGTCCGAGCGCGCGTTCCTGGACCAGCTCAAGCCCGCGTTCACCGAGCTGGTCGAGACGGCGGACAACACGCTGTACTTCGACGGCGCGGCGCGGCTGCTGTCGGAGTACCGCTTCCAGGACGTCACGCAGCTCAACGCGCTGCTGGAGATGCTCGAGCGCCGCGTGTCGCTGCTGGGCGCTCCTGGCCGGCGCGCTCGACCGAGCGCGACATCTACGTCCGCATCGGAGGCGAGAACGCCGTGCCCGCGCTGCGCTCGCTCTCGCTGGTGGCCGCGAACTACGGCCTGCCGCAGCGCAACCTCGGCACGGTGTCCGTCGTCGGCCCGACGCGGATGGACTACCGCCTGGCGATCGGCACGGTCCGCGAGGCCGCGCACCAGCTGTCGCGGTTCATCGAGGACGTCTACGAGGAGTCCTAGCCGGTGCCGCGCGACTACTACGAGATCCTCGGCGTCGACCGCGGCGCCGACGAGGCCCAGATCAAGAAGGCCTTCCGCCGGCTCGCCCGCGAGCTGCACCCGGACGTCAACGCCCACGACCCGGAGGCCGAGAGCAAGTTCAAGGAGGCCGCCGAGGCCTACGAGGTGCTGTCCGACGCCGAGCGGCGGCGGATGTACGACGCCTACGGCCACGAGGGCCTGCGGACCGGCGGCTACGCCCCGAACTTCGAGAGCTTCGGCTCGATCTCGCGACCTGTTCTCGTCGTTCTTCGGCGCCGGCGGGTTCGACGCCGTGTTCGGCCGGCCGCCAGGGCCGCGGCGGCCCGCATGCAGGGCGGCGACGTCGCGGTCGCGGCGCCGATCGAGCTGAGCGACGCCGCGCACGGCAAGCGCGTCGAGGTCGCCTACGACGCGACCGTGCCGCTGCGAGCACTGCCGCGGCAACGGCGCCGAGCCCGGCACGCCGATCGTCGCCTGCCCGACGCTGCCACGGCGCCGGCCAGGTCCAGCGGATCGCCCGCACGCGCTTCGGCCAGCTCGTGCGCACCGCGGTGTGCGAGACCTGCGGCGGCGACGGCCGCGTCGCCGAGACGCCGTGCAAGGTGTGCGAGGGGCGCGGGATGCAGGTCGAGCGCCAGTCGGTCGAGGTGGACGTGCCGCCCGGGATCGCCGACGGCCAGCGCATCCGCATCACCGGCCGCGGCCACGCGGGCGAGCGCGGCGGGCCGCCCGGCGACCTCTACGTGGTCGTCCGCGTCGCCGAGGACGAGCGCTTCCTGCGCGACGGGGAGGACCTGATCACGGTCGTCGACGTCCCCGCGCCGCTGGCCGCGCTCGGCGCGACGGTCGACGTCCCGACGCTCGACGGCGAGGTGCCCGTGGACGTGCCCGCCGGCACCCAGCCCGGCGAGACGATCCTCCTCCGCGGCCGCGGGATGCCGCCGCTCCAGCGCGGCCGCACCGGCGACCTGCGCGTCGTCGTCAACGTCACGATCCCGCGCCGGCTCACCGCCGCGCAGCGGGACCTGATGGAGCGCATGGCCGCGAGCCTCACGGAGGACAACTCGCGCAGCGACGAGGGCATGCTCGCGAAGCTCAAGCGCGCGCTGGCCGGGTGAGCTCCCGGCTCGTCCGGCTCGGCATCCGCGTGCGGGCCGACCGGGCGGAGGCGACGTTCGCCAACCTGCTGCCGCTGCTCGGCGGCGGGCGCGGAGGAGCGCGACCTCGGCGGCTCCGTGGAGTACGCGGTCTACGTGCCGCGAGGGCGAGCTGCCGCCGCCGGAGGCGATCCGCCGGCTCGGCGGCGACGGCGTGCTCGGCACGGTCACCGAGCCGGTCCCCGACGGCTGGGAGCGGCGCTACCTCGAGCACCTGCGGCCCGATCCGCGTCGGGCGCGCTGACGATCAGGCCGCCGTGGCTCGACGGCGATGCGGACGACGTCCTGATCGATCCCGGCACGACGTTCGGCGCGGGCACGCACGAGTCGACCCGCCTGTCGCTGGCGCTGCTCCAGCAGGCCGAGCCGGGCGGCCCGCTGTGCGACTGGGGCGCCGGGAGCGGCGTGCTGGCGATCGCCGCCGCGCGGCTCGGCTGGGAGCCGGTCACGGCGCTCGAGCTCGACCCGGACGCGCTCGCCGTCATCGAGGCCAACGCCGCCGCGAACGGCGTCCGCGTCGAGGCGCGCACCGCCGACCTGCTCCAGGACCCGATGCCGTGGGCGCCGTTCGTGGTCGCGAACCTCACCGCCGCCGCTGCACGGGCGACATCGCCGCCGCGGCTCGAGCGCCGTCCCCGGCGGCTGATCGCGTCGGGCATGCTGGCGCGCGACGCCGACGACGTGGCGGCCGTCTACGAGCCGCTGCGCGAGGTGGCGCGCGCCGCCGAGGGCGCATGGGCGGCGGTGATGCTCGCGTGATCCGGCTGGCGGTCCGCGTCGAGCGCGAGCACGCCGACCTCGTGCTCGCCGAGCTGACCGAGCTCGCGCCGGCGGGCCTCGAGGAGCGCGACGTCGACGAGCGGACCGTCGAGTACGCGATCTACGGCGCGCCCGGCGAGCTGCCCGCGCTGCCCGACGTGCGCGCCGCCGCCGGCGGCGCGCTCGTCGACGTGTCGACGACGGAGCTGCCGGACGACTGGGAGGACCGCTGGCGGACGTGGCACCCGGCGGTGGTGGTCGAGGGCGGCGGCCGCGCCGTGCGCGTCCGGCCGCCGTGGGAGGACCCGCGGCCGGGGACGATCGACGTCGCGATCGAGCCCGCGCAGGCGTTCGGCACCGGCGCGCACGAGACGACCCGGCTGTGCCTGGCGCTGCTGCTGGAGCTGGAGCCCGGCGGCGCGCTGGCCGACTGGGGCTGCGGCTCCGGCGTGCTCGCCGTCGCCGCCGCCAAGCTCGGGTTCGCGCCGGTGCTCGCGTGCGACGTCGAGGCGGCGTCGGTCGCGGCCACCGCCGACGCCGCGCGCGACAACGGCGTCGCGGTCGAGGTCACCCGCTGCGACCTGCGCCGCGCGCCCGGCCCGTACGCGCCCGCCGTCACGGCGAACCTGATCCGGCCGCTCCTGCTCCAGGTGGCCGAGAACCTCGACCGGATCCCCGAGAAGCTCGTGGCCTCGGGCCTGCTCCGCCACGAGGCCGACGAGGTCGCCGCCGCGTTCGCGCGCCGCGGCCTGCATGAGACGATGCGACGCGAGGGAGGCGAATGGGCGGCATTGCTACTGGAGAGCCGGTGATCGGCATCGACGACGTCCGCGCCGCCGCGGCGCGGATCGACGGCCTCGCGCACCGCACGCCGGTGCTGACGTCGCGGGCGCTCGACGAGGCGACCGGGGCGCGAGCGTGTTCCTGAAGGCCGAGAACCTCCAGCGCGTCGGCGCGTTCAAGTTCCGCGGCGCCTGCAACGCGGTCGCCTCGCTCCCCGAGGAGGAGCGGGCGCGCGGCGTGGCGACCGTCTCGTCCGGCAACCACGCGCAGGCGCTGGCGCTCGCCGCGCGGCTGCACGACGTGCGGGCGACGATCCTCATGCCCGAGGACGCCCCGGCCGGCAAGCTCGCCGCCACCCGCTGCACGGCGCCGAGGTGATCCTGTTCGACCGCTACGGCCAGGACCGCGAGGAGCTGCTCGCGCGAGCTGGTCGCGGAGCGCGGCGTGGTCCCGATCCACCCCTACGACGACCCGCGCGTGATGGCGGGCCAGGGGACCGTCGCGCTCGAGCTGCTCGAGCAGGCCGGCCCGCTCGACCTGCTGCTCGTGTGCGTCGGCGGCGGCGGGCTGATCGCGGGCTGCGCGACCGCCGCCGCGGCGCTGTCGCCGGAGACGCGGGTGATCGGCGTCGAGCCCGAGGCGGGCGACGACACGCGCCGCTCGCTGGCCGCCGGCGAGCGGGTCCGCATCCCGGTGCCGCGCACGATCGCCGACGGCCAGCAGCTCCCGATGCCGGGCGAGCTGACGTTCGAGGTCGTGCGCCGGCTCGTCGCGGGCGTCGAGGTCGCGTCGGACGCCGAGATCGTCGCCGCGATGCGGTTCCTGTTCGAGCGGCTGAAGACCGTGGCCGAGCCCAGCGGCGCGTGCGCGCTGGCGGCGCTGCTGGCCGGGCGGGTGGAGGCGCGCGGGCTGCGGGTCGGCGTGACGATCAGCGGCGGCAACGTCACGGCGGAGCGCTTCGCCGCCCTGATGGGCGAGTAAGCCGCGCGTGAGCGGCGCCGCGCTCGCCCTCGTCCTCGCCTCGGCGGCGCTCCACGCGCTGTGGAACTGGCTCGTGGCCGACGCCGAGGACGTCCACGCCACGTCCGCCGTCTCGCTGCTGGCCGGCGCGGCGCTGTTCGCGCCCGCGGCGCTGCTCACCTGGGACGTGGACGGCGAGGCCGTCCCGTTCGTGCTCGGCTCCGCGGCGCTGGAGCTCGTCTACTTCGGGTTGCTGGCCGCCGCCTACTCCCGCGCCGACCTCACGTTCGTCTATCCGGTCGCCCGCGGCTCGGCGCCGGTCATCGTGCTCGTCGTGTCGGTCGCCTTCCTCGGCGTCGGGCTCGGCGCGGCGCAGGTGGCGGGCGTGCTGGCGGTGGCCGCCGGCGTGCTGCTCGTGCGCGGCGTGGCGCGCGGCGGCGACCGCGGCGCGCCGCTGCTCGCGCTCGGCGTCGGCGCGTGCATCGCCGGCTACACGCTCGTCGACGACCACGGGCTCGAGCACGCGGCCGCGCTGCCGTACTTCGAGCTGATCGTGCTGCTCGCGGGGGTGCCGTACGCCGCGGCCGTGGCGGCCCGGGGCGGCGTCGCGGCCCTGCGACGCGCGGCCACCGGCCGTGCGCTCGCCGCCGGGGCGGGCATGTTCGGCGCCTACGCGCTGACGCTGGCGGCGCTGGAGCTGGCCGAGGCGGCGCCGGTCGCGGCGCTGCGGGAGACCAGCGTGGTGATGGCGGCGCTCGCCGCGGTCGTGCTGGGCCGCGAGCGGGAGCCGGGCCCGCGCCTAGCGGGCGCCGCCGTCGTCGTCGCCGGCGCCGCCGCCATCGCGCTCGGGTGAGAGCCCGGCGGCCACGAACGCGTCGGCCGTCCCGGCGTTCGCCTCCACCACCGACCGCGCGCGCACGCACGCCCTCAGGCGCCGCGGCGGCACGGCGCGGTCGACGCGGACCACCTCGCCGGACCTGCCGAGCCAGATCAGGTCGAGCGGGAAGCGCATCGTGAACGTGTGGACGGAGCGGCAGCGCGGGATGTGCAGCGCGGCCGTCGGCGGCATCGCGTCGAGCTGGGCCAGGCCCTTCATGCGCGCGGCGCGCGAGCGGGCCTCGGCCAGGCGCAGGCCGCCGGGCAGGTCGCGGCCGGGCAGGGCGTCCAGCCGCGGGCAGTCCGTGACCGAATGCAAGACCTGACCCCCGCCGGTGGTCAGCCGATGCAGAACTCGCAGGCGCTGCCGCCGCCGCCGCTCGCGGGCGGGGGAGGCGGCGCGACCGGCTGGGCGGGCGCCGGACGGTACGCCGGCGGGGCGGCCCGGCCGGGCGCGGCGTTGCTGTTGCGCGCCTCCTGCCGCCGGCGCTGCGCCGCGCGGCGGCGGGCCGCGGCCCGGACCCGGCGCTGCGTGGGCGGCGCGCGCGGCGGCGACGGCGCGGCGCTCGCCGATGACCGCCTCGCGCACGGCGCGCCGGAACGCGGCCTGCTGCTCGCGCGCCCTGGCGGCGGCGGCCGCCTTGTCGGCGTCGGACTGCGCCGGCGCCGGCTTCGCGGGCGCGGGCTCGGGGGTCGCGCGCCGGACGTCCGACGCCTGCCGGCCTGGCTCGGAGTCGCGCGGCGACATGCCCTCGGACAGCAGCGAGGCGGCGAGCACGACGAGCGCGATCCCCGCCGCGGCGTAGAGCGTGACGAGCACGACGGGGCTGCGCAGGGCCGCGCCGCGGCGGGCCGGGCGCGCGGGCGGCGCCGCGGTCGCGGCGCCGAACGCGGCGGCGCCGCGGGCCTGCGGGAAGGGCCGCGGATCGCCGTCGGGCCGGGCGTACGGCGCCGGGTGGAGATCGTCGTCCCAGTCGTCGTCGGCGGGAGCCGGCGCGCTGTCCATCGGCGGTCGCGGCGCGGCGGCGGGCTCGGCCGGCGGCTCGGCGGGCGCCTCCGGAGAGGCGGGCTGCGGGGATCCACGGCGGTGCCCCACTCGCGGCCGGCCGGCGGCTCGGCGGGAGGCGGCGGCGAGGCGTCGAGATCGTCCGTCCACTCGAGGTCGTCGTCCCAGGCGTCGAGGTCGGGCTCCGCGGTGCGGGGCGGCTCCTGCACGGCGACGCCGCCGCCGGAGACCGAGGCGAGCGCCACGGGGCCTGCCGCCGCGACCGCCGCGGTGCGGCGCGACCGGGCGCCCGCCGCGCCGGCGCTCCCGCGCCACTCGCGCGCGGTCGATCGGCGCACGCTGCCGCGCGCGCTCCGGCGCCGGAAGGTCAGGGCCGTGAGCCCTGCCAGCGCCGCGATCCCCATGACAGCCAGGACGATCTCCATATCGCTCCCCTACGGTGTCAGCGGCTCGCGCGAGCCGCTGCCGTTCTTGCCTCCGTCTCTATGGTGCCAGTTGTGCCCGCAGCGGACCAGGATCAGGCCGCCGGAAGTCCGAGCCGGAACCGTCCGCAGCCGACGATCCTCGTGTTCGGGCTCAAGCCCGAGCGCCTGATCGACAGCGAGGGACGGATCGACGCGTTCCTCGAGCCACCGACACAGGAACACGCCGAGACGCTGATCGAAGCGGTCCGCTCGGGCGCCGAGGCGGGCGGCCACGTGCTGGCGATCGTCCCGCAGTGGCTCGCCGGCGAGGGCCTCCTGCGGCTCGAGATGGTCCACTCGGCGCTCGACGAGGAGCGGCTGACGATCCACGAGACGCCGCTCCCGCCGCTCGCCGCCGCCGTGCTCGCCTCGCTGGCGTCGGCCGTGGCCCCGCACCTGCCGTCGACCGGCGTGCTCGCGTCGCTGCTCGGAGAGCTCGAGGCCGAGCTGCACGTGTTCACGTGGCTCGGGAGCGTCAGCGGCCTCAGCGTGCCGACGCCGAGCCTCGGCCAGCACCTGGCCTCGCTCACGCCCGGAAGCGCGTTCGGCGTCTCGTCCTATCCCGAGCCGTCCGTCGCGCGGCTCGGGCGCGACGGCGCCGGGCCGGGCGTGCCGCTGCCCCAGATCGCGCGGCCGAGCCGGCTCGCGATCAGCGACCACGGCGGCGACCGCGCGTGGATCGACCGCGTCAACCAGGCGCTCGGCGGGCTGCCGGTCCGCGACGTCGAGCCGACGCCCAACGGCCCGAGGTGGTGGGGGACCGGCAAGCTGACCGAGGGCGTCGCCTTCCCGGTGGACGTGCAGGCGCTCGCCGCGGAGCTGACCGCCGCCGCCGCCCCGTGGACCTGCCGCTGGTGCCGCGAGCAGATCGCCCGCTCGCCGTGCCCGCTGTGCGGCCATCGCGGCAAGCCGCCGCGCCGGCGCGCCGCCGCCTCTGCCGAGGCCCAGGGTCAGCACGGCGCGCGCACGTAGGTCGTGGGCGGCGCGGCGTCGCTGACCTCCACCTGCGCCCGGTCGAAGTAGGCGGCGCGCCCGCACAGGCGCGGGCCCGACAGCCGCACCGTGGCGGCGAACTCGTCGATGTTGCCGGATGCGCACGTCGGGTCGCAGTCGCGCAGCCGCAGCGTGCCGCGGCCCGCGGCCGAGCCGGCGCTCCAGCGCTCCCAGCGGATCCCCGCGAGCGTGGCGTCGGCGGAGATCTCCAGCGCGCGCGGGCGCACGCCCACGTCGCCCTCCACGCCCACGACGCCGACGGCGCCGGCGGTCAGCGCCGCGGCGACCGCCGCGCTGGGCTGCGCGAGCGGCGGCGCCTGCGGCCGCGCGCGCGTGCCCGTTCCGGGCTCGGTGGGCCCGAAGTCGCCCTTCGGCGCCGGCGGCGGGCCGGCCGGGCGCTCGTCGGCGCCGCAGCCCGCGAGCGCGACCGCGACGAGCCCGATGAGCACGGCGTGCCTCACGACGAGCAGAAGGTCGCGATCAGGGACATCGCCTGGCCCCGGCGCTGGTCGTAGCGCTCGGGATAGGCGGAGACCTGCACGTCCTGCGCGAGCTGGCCGGCGCTCATCCACGGGCGGTTCTGGGCGACCGCCTTGCGGATGAACTGCTCCGACGCCCACACCGGGTTCATCCGCTGCGCGTAGCTGCCCCACGAGTCGCGCTGCTGGAACAGGCCGATCGAGTCGCGGTCGCCGAACGGCAGGCTGTGGACGCCGGACTCCACGATCGCCGCCTCGTAGGCCGCCAGCAGGACCTTGTCCGACGCGTGGTGCCGGCGCGCGACCGAGCAGATCGCCCGCGCCGCGGTCGGGTCCGGCGGGCCGTAGAAGTAGCCGCCGCCGACGCCGCCGAAGCCGTAGAACGGCGCCATCGGCGCGTTGTAGTCGATCAGGCGGACCTCGAGCAGGACGTCCTCGAGCGGGCCGGCGAAGCCGCCGTCGGCGCCGCCGCTGCCCGCGCCGATCGGGCCGGAGTTGGCGATGTCGACGTGCAGGTGGTTGTAGTGGCCGGCGGCGCGCCAGATCGTGCGGAAGCCCAGATCGCGCAGCGGCCCGATCGCCGGGTCGACGGCCGCGACCTCCTCCGGCACGAGGTCGCCGGGCCGGCCGAAGTTGACGTCCAGCGCGCCGGACCCGGGCGGGTCGCAGCGGTAGTGGTAGCCGCCGGGGTCGTGCATGTCGCCGACGCCGCCGAAGTACTTGTTCTCGCCGACGAGGAAGCCCTGCTCCTGGAGGAACCGCCCGAGCCTGACGACGTCGTCGCAGCCGGGCGGGCCCTCGCCGATCTCCTTCTCCAGGTCCTTCCACTCCGCGCCGGAGATCTTCGGGACCGCGCCGCCCCCGCCGCCGCCACCGGGGAGCGGGCCGATGTTCGCGCCGCCGCCGAGGCCGCCGGCGATGAAGATGCGCGCCCGCGCCTTCGCCTCGCCCTTCGCGTCCTCCTTGCCGACGCCGCGGGCGCCCTCGCCGACGGTGTCGTCGGTGGTCACGGTCGCCTTGACGTCGACGCCGACGATGCTGTGGCCGACGAGCGTCGCGTCGTTCTTCTCCGCGTAGCGGTGCATCTGCGCGAGCACGAGCGCCTGGTTGATCGCGCTGAGGTCGGTCATGCCGGTCGTCGCCCACTGCACGGACAGCTGGCGGCGGATCTCGGTCGCGCCGGCGAGCGCCGCGGCGTCGGCCGCCGTCTGGGCCTGGGAGCGCAGCACGGACGCCTTGCCGACCTGGAAGAACAGGACGCCGAGCGACAGCAGGGCGAGCAGCAGGACCACCAGGCCCGGCAGGATCTGCCCCCCTTCGGCACGGTTCTCCATCGCGCGGGCAACGGTAATCCGGACCTCGCGCGCGCTCATGGGCCTGTGGGCCCAACTGTGGGCCGGGACCGGGACTCAACATTCGCCTGGGACCTCCCTTGGGCCCCGGTTTCCGTCGTATCTTGGCCGCATGAACCCACGGCAGCGGCGCGGAATCCTCCTGCTCACCCTGGCGGCGCTGGGGCTGCTCGTGGTGTTCGTGCTGGTCGCCGGCTACGTCGCGGACGTCCGCGAGGAGGTCGACCCGAAGGTGCGCGTGCTGGCGCTCGCCGCGCCGGCCGAGCGCGACAAGGCGATCACCGACGACATGGTCAAGGAGGTCGAGATGCCGGAGCGCTGGGCGCCGCCGACGGCGCTGCGCGACCGCTCCCGGCTCGTCGCCCAGGTCGCCACCTCCGACATCCCCGAGGACGCGATCCTCCAGGAGGGCATGATCGGGCCGCCGCCCGAGCTCGCCACCGGCCAGCGCGAGATCGCGATCCTCGTCGACGCCGAGACCGGCGTGGCCGGCAAGATCGGGCCCGGCGCGATCGTCGACATCGTCGCCACCTACGACGCCAAGGAGGAGGGCGAGAAGCCCTACTCGGCGGTCGTCGTGCCCGGGGCGCGGATCGTCGACGTCGGCCAGCCCGAGCTGCGCGGCGGCCGCGGCGTGCAGGAGCAGGCGGCGGACCCGCAGCAGGTCGTCCCGGTCACGTTCGCGCTGAAGCCGCGCCAGGCGCTGGTCGTCACGGAGGCGGAGAGCTTCGCCACCGAGGTCAGGCTCGCGCTGCTGCGGCCCGGGCGAGGAGTCGACGCTCTCCAAGCGCGAGCGCGTGTACGTGCGGCCACCGAACGGAGGCCAGTGAGCCACAGGCTCCTGATCGCGGTCGGCGACCCGGACCTCGCGTCCGCCGCCGCCGCGCTCGCCTCGGAGGGCGAGGACCTCGACGTCGTCGAGCGCGTCTCCGATCCCGAGGAGCTGGCGCGGGCGCTGCGGCGGCTCGACGTCGACGTGGTCGCGCTCCACGACGCGCTCGGGACCGTGCCGGTCATGGACCTCGCGCGGGAGATCGCCACGAGCTTCCCCGAGGTGGGGATGGTGCTGTTCGCCGCCGAGTCCTCGCCCGAGCTGCTGCGCACCGCCATGCAGGCCGGCATCCGCGACGTCGTCGCGCTGCCGCTCTCGCTCGAGCAGATCGAGGCCGGCGTGCGCGCCGCCGCGCAGTGGTCGCGCGCGCTGCGCGATCGGGTCGCCGGCGAGGAGAGCGCGGCCGGCGCGCTCGGCGGCGCGCTGATCGCGGTCGCCGGCGCCAAGGGCGGCGTCGGCACCACCACGGTCGCCATGCACCTCGCGCTCGCCGCGGCGCGCAGCGCGCCCGGCCGCCCCGTCTGCCTGGTCGACTTCGACCTCTGGAAGGGCGACCTGCGCGCCTACATGGACACGCCCTACCGGCGCAGCGTCGTCGACCTGGTCGAGGTCGCCGACGAGATCTCCGTCCGCCACCTCCAGGAGACGCTCTACACGCACCGCGAGGGCGTCCGGCTGCTGCTGGCGCCCGACGAGGGCGAGCGGGCGGAGGAGGTCGACTCGATGGTCGCCCGCAACGTGCTCGGCGCCGTCCGCGCGCGGCACGCGCTGACCGTCGTCGACCTCGGCGCGACGGTCTCCGAGGCGTCGGCGGTCGGCGCGGAGATGGCCGGCAAGGTGCTGATCGTCACCACGCCCGACGTCGTCGCGCTGCGCGGCGTGCGGCGGATGCGCGACATGTGGCGGCGGCTCCAGGTGCGCGACGACGACCAGGAGACGCTCGTCGTGCTCAACCAGGCCTCGCGCAAGCGCGAGGTGCAGCCGGACCTCGCGCGCAAGGTGGTCGGCGGCCGCCTCGCGTCGACGACCGTGCCGGCCGACTTCGCCGCGTTCGAGGCGGCGGTCAACACGGGCTCGCCCGCCCGCCTGGAGGACCAGAAGCTGCGCGCGGCGTTCGACGCGCTGGCGGCCGAGATCGAGGCGCTGCCGCCGGCGGAGGAGCCGGCGGACGGCGAGCCGCGCGGCCTGCTGGCGCGGCTGTCCGGCGAGCGCGGCCAGACCACGGTCGAGTTCGCCGGCCTGCTCCCGATGCTGCTGATCGTCGTGATCCTGCTGTGGCAGATCGGGATCGTCGGCTACACGTACATGCTCGCCGGCCACGCCGCGCGCGAGGGCGCGCGGACGCTGGCGATCGACTCGACGGACGAGCCGCGCGACAAGCCCTACCGCGAGACCGCCGAGGAGGACCTCCCGAAGGCCTGGCGCAAGGGCGCGGAGATCAAGAAGGCCGACGACGTCACCGTGCGCGTCCGGCTGAAGGTGCCGGTCCTGTTCCCGAGCGTGAAGTCGCCGTGGAAGATCGGCACGCAGGCGGGCACGTCGGTCGAGGGCGAGCCGCTGCCGCCCTCGCAGAGCAGGAGCGGGCTATGAGGCGCCTGCGTGAGCGAGGCGGGCCAGGCGTCGGTCGAGTTCGTCGGGCTGCTGGCGTGGCTGCTGCTGGCCGCGGTGCTGATCTGGCAGCTGCTGCTCGTCACCTGGACGTTCACGCAGGCCTCCAACGCCGCGCGCACCGCGAGCCGCGTCGACGCGCGCGGCGGCGACCCGGTGAAGGCCGGCCGCAACGCGCTCACCCCGGGGCTGCGCAAGCACGCGCGGGTCGAGATGGCGGGGGAGAAGGCCACCGTGCGGGTACGGATACCGATCATCGTCCCGGGCCTCGACAGCGACGACCTGCGCGCGACCCGGACCGCGGAGCTCCCGGGCTAAGGCATGGGCCTCAAGGACCGCATCTCGCCGGACCGCGCCGACTCGACGGCCGGCGACGGCGTCACGTACTACCGCCGCCGCCTGCTCGAGGAGGTCGACCTCTCCGAGTTCGCCGAGCTGAGCGAGCAGCAGCGCCGCGCGCGGCTCGAGCGCGTCGTCGGCCGGATGGTGAGCCGCGAGGGCCCGGTGCTGTCGACCTCCGAGCGCGCGCGGCTGATCCGGCAGGTGATCGACGAGGCGATCGGCCTCGGCGTGCTCGAGCCGCTGCTGGCCGACCCGACCGTGACCGAGATCATGGTCAACGGCACCGACGACGTCTGGGTCGAGCGCGACGGCCGCCTCTACAAGGCCGACCTCACGTTCACCGACGAGGCGCAGCTCTACCAGACGATCGACCGCATCGTGTCGCAGGTCAACCGCCGCGTCGACGAGTCGAGCCCGATGGTCGACGCGCGGCTCCCGACCGGCGAGCGCGTCAACGTGATCATCCCGCCGCTGGCGCTGCGCGGGCCGACGCTGACGATCCGCCGCTTCCCGCGGCTGTTCACGCTCGCCCAGCTCACCGGCATGCACTCGATCGACGAGCCGTCGGTCGACCTGCTGAAGGCGTTCGTCCGCGGGCGGCTCAACGTCGTGATCTCGGGCGGCACCGGCGCGGGCAAGACGACGCTGCTCAACGCGCTCTCGGCGGCCGTGCCGGCCGGCGAGCGGATCATCACCGTCGAGGACAACGCGGAGCTGCGGCTCCAGCAGCCGCACGTCGTGACGCTCGAGGCGCGGCCGTCGAACGTCGAGGGCCGCGGCGAGATCTCGATCCGCGACCTCGTGCGCAACTCGCTGCGGATGCGCCCGGACCGCATCATCGTCGGCGAGGTCCGCGGCGCCGAGACGCTCGACATGCTCCAGGCGCTCAACACGGGCCACGAGGGCTCGCTCGTCACCGTGCACGCGAACTCGTGCGACGACGCCATCCACCGGCTCGAGACGCTGGCGACGATGAGCGACCTGCACATCCCGTTCGAGGCGCTGCGCGACCAGATCAACTCGGCGATCCACGTGATCGTGCAGATCGACCGCTACGCCGACGGCGCGCGGCGGGTCAGCGAGATCGCCGCGGTCGCCTCCAACCGCCGCGAGCCGTTCCGGCTCGCCACCGTCGCCCGCTTCGACGCCGACCCGATCGGGCCGGACCGCAAGGTCACCGGCGCGTTCCGGCACTTCCCGCTGCCCGAGCGGCATCGCGCGCCACCTGCGGCTCAGCGGCGAGCGCGTCCCGACCCCGTTCGGCGCGGCGGCCGAGCTGCCGCGCACGCCCGAGCGGAAGGCCTCGTAGCGATGGAGAAGGACGGCGCCGCGCTCCTCGTCCTGCTGCTTCGTGATCCTGGTCGCGATGCTCGGCGCCGTGCTCTACGTGAGCGGCTCGTCGCGGCGGGCGGAGCTGGCCGCGCGCGGGCGCGGCGGCGACGACGAGCAGGGCATGGCGCGCCTGCGGAGCACCGTCGACCAGGCGCTGCGCCGCAGCGGCCCGGGCCGGCGGCTGGCGCGCTGGCTCGCCGGCGCCGGCTCCCCGCTGTCGCCCGGCGACTTCATCCTCCTGTGCGTCGCCGCGAGCGTGCCCGTCTGGCTGCTGCTGTCGCTGTTCACCACGCGGCCGGCGGCGCTGCTGGCCACGCTGGCGCTGACGGTCGCGGTGTCGCGCGCGCTGGTCGAGCGCAAGCGGCGGGCGCGCCGGGAGGAGTTCATCGCGCAGCTGCCCGACGTCGCCCGCGTGCTCTCCAACGGCACGTCGGCCGGGCTGTCGCTGCCCGGCGCCGTGCAGCTGGCCGCGCGCGAGCTGAAGGAGCCCGCGGCGGCCGAGATGCGCATGGTCGTCCAGGAGACGCGGCTCGGCCTGTCGATGGAGGAGTCGCTCGAGCGCCTGCGCGACCGGCTGCCCTCGCGCGAGGTGGCGGTGCTGATGACGACGCTGATCATCCAGCAGCGCGCCGGCGGCGACACCGTGCGCGCGCTGTCGGAGCTCGGCACCACGCTCGAGGCGCGCAAGGACCTCAAGCGCGAGATCCGCACGATGCTCTCCGGCGCCGTCTTCACCTCCTACCTCGTGATGGTCATGGGCATCGGCACGCTGGTGCTGATCAACGTCATCTCGCCGGGCGTGCTGCGCGAGATGACCGGGACGGTGGTCGGGATCCTGGCGCTGTCGGTGGCGGGGATCCTCTACGCGGTCGCGTTCCTGGCGATCCGCCAGATCACGAAGGTGGAGACGTGACCCCGCTGCTGGCCGGCTTCATGGCGATGGCGTCCGTCGGGATCGGGCTGGCCGGGGATCCCGCTGCTGCTCGACCGCGGGCCGATCGAGCGGCTCCAGACCCGGGTCGGCGGGGACGAGCGCGGGCGGCGGCGGTTCGGCGCGCGGATCGTCGAGTGGCTGATCGTCAGGCTCGGCCCGCGGCTCGCGCCGCGCATGCGCGCCGGCCGGCGCGAGGGGATCGCGCGCCGGCTGGACCTCGCGGGACGGCCGTGGGGGATGACCGTGCAGCGCTACGTCGGCCTGAAGGCGGCGCTCGCCGTCCTCGGGGTGGGCGTCGGGCTGCTGTACGTGCTGATCGGCGGCACGCCGCTGATGCTGGTGCTGTTCGCGGGCCTCGGCTGGTGGGGGCCGGACGTGCTCGTGGCGCGCGAGGGCCGGCTGCGCCAGGAGCGGATCGAGCGCGACCTGCCGGACTTCATGGACATCCTCGCCGTCACCGTGCGCGCGGGCCTCGGCTACCGGCTCGCGCTGGCGCGGGTCGCCGAGGGGCTGGGCGGCCCGGTGGGGGAGGAGATGCTGATCGCGCTGCGGCAGATGTCGCTCGGCGCCAGCCGCCGGGCCGCGTTCGAGGCGCTGCGCGAGCGCAACGCCTCCGAGCAGCTCGCGAGCTTCGTCACCGCCCAGCTCCAGGCGGAGGAGCTCGGCGTGCCGCTCTCGGAGGCGCTCAACGAGATCGCGCTCGACATGCGCCGCGCCGCCCACCAGGACGCACGCCGCCGGGCCGCCCGCGCGGCGCCGCGCGTGAGCCTGGTGATCACGTCGCTGATCGTTCCTGGCACCATGATCCTGATCATCGCCTCGATGGTCATCGGCTCCGGACTGCTGGAGAGCACCTTCTTTGAGTAGGCCCGAGCCCGTAGAGCGCGACGCAGTCCGGGGCCGCGGGCCGGCCGGCGCGGGCGGCTGGCTGGAGCAGGCCTGCAAGCTGATCGTCACGATCCGCGCGGGCATCCTCTTCGTGACGGTGCTCGAGCTGTCGCAGCGCGAGGAGTCCGAGCGCAACCTCGCGATCCTGGCGCTCGTCGTCGCCGCGGTGACGTCGTTCGTGCCGCTGCGCTACTGGGACCGCGTCGGCCCGCAGCTCGTGCGGCACCCGGCCTACCTGGCGGCCGAGATCGTGCTCACGACCGTGATCCTGCTGTTCACCGGCGTCCAGAGCGCGTTCGTCTACTACACGCTCGCCACCGCGCTGCTCGGCGGGCTGCTGTACGGCTGGGCGGGCGCCGCGCTGTTCTCGCCGATGCTGATCGGCGTCTACTTCTGGGTGCTCGACGTCCGCACGGGCGACGAGGTCGCCGACACGTTCCAGATCTGGGTCGGCCAGCCCGCGCTCTACGCGGTCGTCGCCGCCGCGGGCGCCGCGCGCCCGCCACGTGCTCGACCGGCAGGCCGAGGCGGAGGCGCGGATGGCCGCGATGGAGCGCCAGACGGCGGCCGAGGCCGAGCGCTCGCGCCTGGCGCGCGACATGCACGACTCGCTGGCCAAGACCGTGTCCGGGATCGGGTTCGCCGCGCTCGCGCTGGCGCGGCGGATCGAGCGCGACCCGGCGGCCGCAGCCGACGAGGCGCGGCGCCTGGCCGAGGACGCGCGGACCGCGACGATCGAGGCGCGCGAGCTGATCACCGGCCTGCGCGGCGAGGACGGGCGCGCGATGCCGCTGCCCGTGGCCCTGCGGACGGAGGCCGAGCGATGGTCCGCGGGCTCGCGCGTGCCGGTCTCGCTGGCGATCGAGGACGTCGGCGAGCTGGACGCGGTCGCGGCCCGCGAGCTGGAGTGGATCCTGCGCGAGGCGCTGCGCAACGTGGAGCGGCACGCGGGGGCGGGGCGCGTCGGCGTCCGGCTGCGCACGCTCGGGGGCCGCGCGGTGCTCACGGTGGCCGACGACGGCGCGGGCTTCGATGTGCCGGACGACCTCGCCGAGCTGGCCAGCGGGCGCCACTTCGGGGTCACCGGCATGCGCGAGCGCGCGCAGCTGGCCGGGGGCGACGTCAGCGTGGAGTCGGCGCCCGGGGAGGGCTGCGTGCTGTCCGTGTGGGTGCCGGCGCCGGCCGCGCCCGCGCGACGCGCCGGCGGTCGCTCGGAGGGGTCTGACCCCTTCACCGCGGCGAGCGGCGCCGTCGCGGCGTTGAAGGGGTCAGACCCCATCCGAGACCCCTCCAGCCCGCGCGCCGTGCCGGGGTACACATGGCAGTGATCCGCGTCCTGCTGGTGGACGACAACGCGATCGTCCGCCGCGGTATCGCCAGCCTGCTCTCGGAGGCCGACGGCATCGAGGTCGTCGGCCAGGCGGCCGACGGGCGCGAGGCCGTCGCCGTCGCCCGCGAGACACGCCCGGACGTCGTCTGCCTCGACGTGCGCATGCCGGTGATGGACGGCGTCGCGGCCGCGAAGCCGCTGTCCGAGCGCTCGAAGGTCCTGATGCTGTCCTACTCCGAGGAGGAGCCGCTGGTCACGGGCGCGATCGCCAACGGCGCCTCCGGCTACCTCGTCCACGGGCGCTTCGAGCCCGAGGAGCTGGAGACCCGGATCAAGGCGATCGCCCGCGGCGAGATGGTGCTCTCGCCCGCGGTGACCCCGGCGGTGTTCGACGCGCTGCGCCGCGCCCCCGGCCCGGCGAACGACGAGCGCGAGGAGGGCCTCGGCTCGCTCACCGCGCGCGAGCGCGAGGTCCTCAACCTGCTGGCGCGCGGGCTCTCCAACCGCGACATCGCGGAGGAGCTCGTGATCACCAACAAGACCGTGAAGAACCACCTCAGCCGCATCTACGAGAAGATCGGCGTGCACTCCCGCGCCGAGGCGATCGCCCTGTGGCTGGGGGTCGGCGAGCGCTGACGCGCGCGCCCCTGGGCCCAAGGTCCCAGGCGGATTTGGGACCCCGGTCCCGCCCTCAAGTTGAGCCCTCGGGCTCTGGCAGGGGCTCCGGGCCGAACGTAGCCTGCTGATCAGTCAACCGGCACGTTTCTTCCAGTCAGGGGGTCACCGCAATGCAGTCGATCAACGATCTCACGCTCCGTACCGCCGTCGTCGTGCAGACCTTCGTGCACGACGCCGCCCAGCGGCTCAAGGACGAGGAGGGCCAGACGGCCGTCGAGTACGCCGGCATCATCGCGCTCCTCGCCGTCATCTTCGCCGCCCTGTTCGCCGTCGACATCCCGGGCAAGATCAAGGACGCCGTCAGCCCGGCGATCGAGGACATCCTCAAGGGCAAGGAGTAGCCGGTCCGCCGGCCCATCCAGCAGTTCCCTCCGCTCCGGGCCGCCACTGGCGGCCCGGAGTGCTTAACGGCTCAGCCGCACGTAGGCGCTGTAGCGGTCGAGGCCGGACGCGTTCGTGGCCTCCGCCCAGACCACACCGGTCAGCGACTCGAGGCGCGCGCCGCGCGCGGCGCAGCGGACACGGGCGGGCAGGAGCAGATCGCTGCGACGGCGCAACTCGGTCGCCACGCGGGCGCCCGGCGCGGCCCCGGCGTGCTCGACCTGCGACGGCGGGTCGTGCCGGACGAGGCCGGTGCGGAGGAGCTCGCCCGTCGCGCGCGAGCGGCAGCCGAGCCGCAGGTCCGCGCTGACACGGATCCGCGCCATCCCGCCGCCGTCGCGGCCGATCGCCGTCGCCACGAGCCGCTGCCGGTCCAGGCGCAGGATCGCCTCGGCCGGGCTGCGGTCGCGCCCCGTCACGGTGACCCGGCGCGGCAGCGGGACTCGCCGCGCGCGGCTGACGATCCGCACGGGCTGCCGCCAGGCCGTGCGGCCGGGATGCCGCGCCGCGACCACGAACCGGTTCACGCCAGGTGGCAGGTGCACGAGCCGGAAGCCGAACGCCGCGCCGCTGCGGCGCGCGATCGCGGCCTGTTCACCGGTCGCGCCGTCCAGCAGCCGCACGTCCGCGCCCGCCGGGTCGACGGTCCCGCGCAGCAGGAAGGTCCTGCCGGCCGTCTCGCCGGTCGGCGCGACCGTGCCGGTCACGGCGCCTGCGGGCCGGTCGCGGTCACGGTCGCCGGCCGAGCAGCCGGGGAGCAGCAGGAGGGCCAGGAGGGCGGCGCGACGCGGCACCCGCGCCACGCTAGGCACGGTCCGGCGCGATGTGAAAGAGCAGCTTCTCGTGCTCTCATAAGCTCCGTGCATGAGTCTTGACCCGCGGCTGCTGCGCTCGTTCGTCGTCCTGGCCGAGGAGCTGCACTTCGGCCGGGCCGCCGCCCGGCTGCACGTCGCCCAACCCGCGCTCAGCCAACAGATCCAGCGGCTCGAGGCGCAGCTCGGCGTGTCGCTGTTCGCCCGCACCCGCCGCAGCGTCGCGCTGACCGACGCGGGCCGGGAGCTGCACGTGCCGGCGCGTGCCGCCGTCGAGGCCGCCGACGCGACCGCCGCGCTCGCGCGCACGCTGGCCGGAGGCGAGGCCGGTGAGCTGCGGCTCGGGCTCTCGCCGGGATCCACTACCTCGCCCAGGACCTGCTCGCCGAGTACGGCCGCCTCCGCCCCGGCGTGCGGGTGCGCGCTCACCAGGACAGCACCGGCGAGCTGGCGCGCCGCGTGGCGGCCGGCGACCTCGAGCTGGCGCTCGGCTGCTGCGCCGGCGAGGTGCACGGCGTGGAGCTCGAGCGGCTCGGGGAGCAGCGTGCCGTGCTCGCCGTCGCCGACGGCCACCCGCTGGCCGGCCGGGAGTCGGTGGCGCTCGCCGAGCTCGCCGGCGAGTCGATCGCGCTGGTCGACGTATCCGACGGGCCCGGCTACAACCGGCGCGTGCTCGAGCTGTGCCGCGGCGCCGGGTTCGAGCCGCAGACGGATCGCGACGCGCGCGGCCCCATGGCGTGGGAGACCGCCGTGCGCGAGGGCCGCAGCGTCGGCATGACGACGCGCTGGGCGGCGGTGTCGGTCGCGCGCGGCGTGCGCTTGGTCGACCTCGAGCCGCCCGTGGCGCTCGAGGCCGAGCTGCTGCTGCCCGCCCACGGCGCGCTGTCGCCGGCGGCGCGCGCGTTCGCGGCGCTCGCACGCCGGCCCTCTCAGGGCACGACGACGAGCTTGACGCCCGGCCCGGCGGCCTGACGCTCCCAGGCCGCCTCCACGTCGTCGAGCGGGACGCGCTCGATCGGCCCGACCGTCAGCTCGCCCGCCGCGGCGTGGGCGGCCATCCGCTCGTAGGCGGCGCGACGGTCCTCGAGCGGGACCGCGTAGTTGGTGTGGCCGACGATGCTCATCGCCTTCCCGCGTACGTCGGCGTTGGCGATCGTCGCCTCGGCGCCGGCGGACTGGCCGAGCGCGACGTGGCGCGTGAAGCGCTTGGCGGCCTTGATCGCCGCGACGCCCGGCTCGCCCCAGAGCGGGTCGATCGTGACGTCCGGCCCGCCTCCGGTCGCCTCCGCGAGCGCCGCGCGCGAGGTCGTCCTGCTCGCCGATGACGACCGTCTCGTCTGCGCCGAGCTCGCGCACCCGCTCGAGCGCCTCGGCGCGCCGCCCGGCGGCGACGATCCGGCCGGCGCCCAGCAGCCTGGCGGCCTGCACGGCGACCTGGCCGACGATGCCGGACGCGGCGAGCACCAGCACGGTCTCGCCCTCGCGCAGCTTCGCGCTCCACTCGACGGCGAGCCAGCCGGCGAGCCCGGCGATCCCGAGCGCGACCGCGACGCCCTCGTCGAGCCCGTCGGGCACCGCGAACGTCGTGTCCGGGTCCAGCAGCGTCCGCTCGGCGAACGAGCCGTAGGGCGGGACCGGCGGGTCGAAGTACACGCGGCGCCCGTCCGGCAGCCGGGCGACCCCCTCCGTCGCCGCGACGCTCGGCAGCGGCGGGTTGCCGCCGTAGAAGGTGCCGGACGCGCGGCGCAGGTCCACCGGGTTGAGCCCGGCGGCGAGCACTTCGGCGACGACGTGGCCCTCGCCGGCCTCCGGCTCGTCGAACTCGCCCAGCTGCGGGGTGGCGCCGTACTCGCGCAGGATCGCGGCTTTCATGGCCCTGCACCGTAACGAGACCCGCGGAATCAGTCATCGGGCGGCGTAGAATGCATGTGGGTGCAAGTCGCCGAGCAGATCCGGGCCGATGTGACCGCCGCCATGAAGGCGGGGGACCGGGATCGCGTGACGGCGCTGCGCCTGGTCCTCTCCGAGCTCCAGAAGGCGGCGAAGGAGGGCGGCGACGACGAGCTGGCCGTGCTGCGGCGCGAGCGCAAGCGGCGGCGGGAGTCCGAGCAGGCCTACCGCGAGGCGGGCCGCGAGGACCTCGCAACGGGCGAGGCGTACGAGGCAGAGGCGATCGAGGCCTACCTGCCGGCCGAGCTCTCCGACGCCGACCTCGACGCGCTGGTGGCGACGGCGATCGCGGACACCGGCGCCTCGTCGCCGCGCGACATGGGGCCGGTGATCAAGCAGGTGATGGCCGCCGCGGGCGGCCGCGCGGACGGCAAGCGGGTATCCACGAAGGTGAAGGAAGCACTTGGCACGTAGGCAACTTGAGCTCTCGAACGAGGTGGCGGCCGAGCTGGCCGGCGCGCAGGACTCGATCCTCCGGACGCTCGAGGACCATCTCGACGCGCAGGTGTTCCTGCGCGGCAACGTGGTGACGCTCGACGGCGAGGCGGAGGCGGTCCACGAGGCCGCCACGGTGATCCGCGAGCTGTCGGCGATGGTGGAGCGCGGTCACGAGATCGGCCCGGCGACGATCGAGTCGGTCGCCCGCGTGCTCGACCAGCGCGAGTCGCCCGCGACCGTGCTCGAGGACGTGGTCTGGCGCCACCGCAACCTGCGGGTCGCGCCCAAGTCCGTCAACCAGAAGCGCTACGTCGACGCGATCCGGCAGGAGACGATCACGTTCGGCATCGGCCCGGCCGGCACCGGCAAGACCTTCCTGGCGATCGCGATGGCCGTCGCCGCGCTCTCGCGCCGCGAGGTCAACCGGATCATCCTCACGCGCCCGGCCGTGGAGGCCGGCGAGCGGCTCGGCTTCCTGCCCGGCGACCTGATGGCCAAGGTCGACCCCTACCTGCGCCCGCTGTTCGACGCGCTCAACGACATGCTCGACCCCGAGCGCGTCTCCGCGCACCTGGAGAAGGGCGTGATCGAGGTCGCGCCGCTGGCCTTCATGCGTGGCCGCGCGCAGCCCGTCGACCAGCCGGTGCTGACGCCCTCGGGCTGGCAGCCGATCGGGACACTCCGAGTCGGCGATCTCGTCGTCGGCTCCGACGGCCGGCCGACGCCGGTCCTCGGCGTGTACCCGCAGGGCCGGCGGCCCGTCTACCGGCTGCGCACCCAGGACGGCGCGGCGACACTCTGCTGCGCGGAGCACCTGTGGCACGTCTTCACGCCCGAGGACCGCCGTCGCGGCAAGCCGGGCCGGGTGCTGCGGACGGAGGAGATGATCGGCCGGCTGCGCCGCAACCACCAGCACCGCTACGAGCTGCCGGTGATGAGCGCGCCGGTCGAGTTCGAGCCGCAGGACGTGCCGATGGACCCCTACGCGCTCGGGCTGCTGCTGGGCGACGGCTGCATCACCGCGAAGACCACGCCGACCTTCACGACGAACGATCCCGAGCTCGCGGACGCGCTCGAGTCAGCGCTCGACGGCATCGCCCTGAAGCGCAAGACCGACGTCGACTATGTCCTGCACCATCCGGCCGGCGGCCGCGGCGGTCTCCTGATCGCGAACCCGGCGACCGTCGCGCTGCGCGAGCTCGGGCTGGCCGGCACGCGGTCGACGACGAAGTTCGTGCCGGACGCGTACCTGCGCAACTCGAGCGCCGTGCGCCTCGCCGTCCTCCAGGGCCTGCTCGACACCGACGGCGGCCCGGTCACGCAGCGCGGACGGACGTGCCGCATCCAGTACTCCACGTGCTCGCCGCGGCTGCGCGATGACGTCGTGTTCCTCGTGCGCTCGCTCGGCGGCGTCGCCTACTGGCGCACGCGCGTTGCCGAGGGCCGGCCGCCGGGCCGCGCCCGTGGCCGGGACGTCGAGCACCGTCACGACGCCTACGTGATGGACATCCGCCTGCCGGCCGGCATCGAGCCGTTCCGGCTGGGGCGCAAGCGCGACCTGTACGCCGCGCACGGCGGCGGTCGCCCGATGCGCTTCGTCGACAGCATCGAGCCCGCCGGCGAGGCGGAGACCGTCTGCATCCAGGTCGCGGCCGCCGACTCGCTCTACGTGACGGACGACTTCCTCGTCACCCACAACACCCTCAACGACTCGTTCGTGATCCTGGACGAGGCGCAGAACACGACGCCGGAGCAGATGAAGATGTTCCTCACCCGGCTCGGGTTCGGCTCGAAGATGGTCGTCACGGGCGACGTCACGCAGGTCGACCTCCCGCGCGACCAGCGGTCGGGGCTGCTCGTGGTCGGCGACATCCTCGAGGACATCGAGGGCGTCCAGTTCATCCGCTTCGGCGGGGAGGACGTCGTCCGCCACAAGCTCGTGCAGCGGATCGTCGCCGCCTACGCGGAGCACGCCGAGCGCGCCGCGCCCGAGCTGCGCCCCGCGGACCATCGGCGCCGGCCGGCGTAGTCCGTGGAGGTGGAGGTGATCGGCGCCGCGCTGCCCGAGGCGCGGGTACGGGAGGCGTGCATCCTCGCGGCCGCCTCGGCGGGCGTCGAGGACGCGCACGTGGCGGTCGAGTTCGTGGACGCCGAACGGATCGCGGAGCTCAACCTCGCGCACCGCGGCAAGGAGGGCCCGACCGACGTGCTGTCGTTCCCGGTCGACGAGGGCGGCCCGGCCGCCGGCCCGCGCGAGCTGGGCGACGTCGTGATCTGCCCGGAGCACACGGAGGACCTGCGTCGAGGCGGTCGTGCACGGCGTGCTCCACCTCACGGGCATGGACCACGAGACGGACGGCGGCGAGATGCTCGCCCTCCAGGCCGAGATCCGCTCGTGGCTGGGATGACGGCCACGCGCTCAGGGTTCGTCGCGCTCGCCGGGCGGCCCAACGTCGGCAAGTCGACGCTGGTCAACGCGATGGTCGGGCGCAAGGTCGCGATCGTCTCCGACAAGCCGCAGACGACCCGCCGCGCGATCCGCGGCGTGGTGACCGACCCCGACCGCTTCCAGCTCGTGCTGACCGACCTGCCGGGCGTGCAGCGCCCCCGCGACGCGCTGACGCAGCGGATGCAGCGGCGCGTCGAGACCGAGCTCGCGGAGTCCGACGCCGCGCTGCTCGTCCTCAACGGGGAGCAGGGCGTCGGCGGGCCGGGCGACCGGTTCATCGCGGAGGCGCTCGCCTCCGCGTCGGTGCCGGTCGTCGTCGCCGTCAACAAGGTCGACCGCCTCGGCCGCGACGCGACGGTCGCCGCCCTCCAGGGCGCCGCCGACCTGGGCCTGGACGCCGAGGTGTTCCCGATCTCGGCGCGCACCGGCAGCGGCGTGCAGCAGCTGCTCGCGCAGCTCGCCGGCCTGCTGCCCGAGGGGCCGTTCTACTTCCCGCCCGAGGAGATCTCGGACCAGCCCGAGCGGGTCATGCTCGCCGAGCTGGTGCGCGAGCAGGTCCTGCGCCGGACGCGCCAGGAGGTCCCGCACTCCGTCGAGGTCCAGGTGGAGGAGCTCGAGGAGCGCGACGGCCTGGTCGCCGTGCGCGCGCTGCTGTGGGTCGAGACCGAGTCCCAGAAGGGCATCCTCATCGGCTCCCGCGGCAACATGATCAAGGCGATCGGCGTCGCGGCCCGCAAGGAGCTCGAGCGCGAGCTCGGCACCCGCGTGCACCTCGACCTCTCCGTGCGCGTGCGCCGCTCCTGGCGCGGCGACGACGCGCTGCTCGACCGGCTCGGGATCACGTGAGCTCTCGCTCCGAGACCACCCCGCGCTGGAGCGCCTGACGCGCCAGCTCCGCGCGCTTGTGGTGCTGCGGGACGTCCTCGAGCCCGAAGCTCTCGAACAGCGCGTGCAGGTGCGACTTGACGGTGTCGACGCTCACCACGAGCTCCTCGGCGAGCTGGCGGTTGGACGGCGGCACGGCCAGGTTCCCATGCGCCACCGGGCGGCAGAGCGCCACCAGCACGCGCCGCTGCGCTGGCGAGACGGCCGGCCCGACGTCGCCCGAGGCGACGGCGGTGCTCTGGACCGCCTCGGCGCGCGGGTCCACGAACGCGATCCGCGTTCGGCCGACGGCGACGACGTCGCCGTGCCGGAGCGTGCGCCGGCCGTACAGGCGCTCGCCGTTGACGAACGAGCCGTTGCGGGAGCGCCCGTCGTCGACCACGGTCCAGACGCCGCCGATCCGCTCGAGGTCCGCGTGGATGCGCGAGACCTCCGTGTCCCACGGCAGCGCGATGTCGACGTCGGGCTGGCGGCCCACGTACAGCCGCGGCCGGTCCGGGTCGAGCCGCACGATCCGCTGCGCGCCGTCGCCGTCGCGATAGAGGAGGAACGGCGCGCCGCTGCGCTCGGCCTCGAGCCGCGCCTTGTGCTCCCCCGGGGTCGATCTGTGGAGGCCCTCGCCGCTCACCCTGCGAGGCTGATCCTGGTGGGGCCGCGGCCTTCGAGGCTCCCGAGGCTGATGCGGCGCACGCGTGCGGCGGACAGCGACGGCGTGATCGACTCGAGCAGCCACAGCGTGCCGGCGGCGCCCTCGCCCGGCGCGGCGATCGCCAGGTCGAGGCCGCCGCCGTCGTTGCGGGCGGTCAGCGCGAGGTCGGCTCCGAACGCGTTGCCGGCCCGCTTGGCGCCGGGGATCCCCGGCTCGTCCTGCTCGTAGGTGCGGTTGCCCGTCTCCGCGTAGCCGCCGCGCGCGCCGCGGACGAGCGTGAGGCGCCCGGCTGCCGTCGTCCTCGCCCGGGGAGCCGACGAGCACGTCGGCGTACCCGTCCCGATCGAGGTCGGCGGCGCCCAGCGCCGCGCCGAAGCGATCGCCGGCCTGGACGTGGCCCGGGAGGTGCGGGTCGTCCTGCGTGATCGTGATCGGCTCGCGGGCCGGGCCGCGGGCGGTGCCGCGGAAGATGCGCAGGACGCCGGTCGAGCCGTCGGGCGCGAAGCCGTGCACCACCTCGCCCCGCCCGTCGCCGGTCATGTCGGCGACGGCCAGCGCAGTCGCGCCGCCGCCCATGGCGCTGCACCTACGCGGGCCGGTGCGCGTGCCGCGGCAGAAGTGGCTGCGCCCGTCGGCGGCTTCCACGAGGTCCTGGTGGCCGTCGTGGTTGACGTCGCCGAGCGCGACGCGGCGGCCGAAGTCGGCGTCGACCGCGCGGAGGCGGCGGATCGTCCGCGCCCCGTCCCGCTTCAAGCCTCCGGGGCCGCCGAAGAGCAGCGTGATCGTGCCCGAGCCGCCGTCCTCGATCGGGAACGGGTCGGCGTCCGGGGCGCCCACGACGAGGTCGGTGAACCCGTCGCGGTCGAGGTCGCCCGCCGCCAGCGACGCGCCGTAGCTGGTGCGGCCGGCGGGAGCGTGGTCGTCCGGGCCGAGGAGCAGCTTCACGGCCCTTCGGAGTCCGCGGGCGCTGCCGCGTATCACGGCCACGGCGCCCGGCCGGCCGCTCTCCAGGCCCGCGCGCGCCGTCGGGGCGCCGATCGCGAGGTCGGCGTGACCGTCGCGGTCGAAGTCGCCGCTGGCGACCGCGGCCCCGAACTGCCCCTCGCGGGCGTCGCGCGCCTGGCGCCCGAGCGCGTCCGGACCGATCGGGCGCGGCGCCCCACGCGGACTGGCGACGAGGACTGCGCCGCTGTGGCCCGGCCGTCCCTTCATGGTCCACCCGGGCAGGCCCGCCACGGCGTGGGCGGTGGCGCCCGGCCCGAACGCGAACGGCACGGCGGGCTGCGTCGCCGCGCGCCGCGTCTCGCGGCGCGCCTTGCTTCTCGGCTCGTCGCCCGCGAGGGCGGCGACGCCCGCGGCGGCGAGGGCGGCGGCGGCCACGGCGGCGCCCGCGAGGAGCGGCAGGCGGCCCCGGCGGCCGGGTGGGGGCGCGCTCGCGGCGACCGCGTCGCGGGTCGTCGCGATGGTCGCGGTCGGGGCGACGAGCGTCTCGCTCGTCGCGCCGGGCGCCAGGCTGCCGCGGCGGCGCCAGTACGGGCCGAGCTCCGCGACCGCGATCCGCTCGAGCGCCCGGCGCGCCTCGCGCGCGCTCGCCGGCCGGTCGCCCTTGTCCTTGGCCAGCAGCCGCTCCACCCACTCCGCCAGCGCGGGCGAGACGTCCGGCGCGAGGCCGCGCAGCGGCGGCACCGGCTCGTGGGTGTGGCGGTAGAGGATCGCCACCGGCTGGTCGCCGCCCGGGAACGGCGGTCGGCCGGCCAGCATCTCGTACGCCATCACGCCGAGCGCGTAGAGGTCGGTCCGCGGGTCCACCTCGCCGTCCCGGGCCTGCTCGGGCGCCATGTAGACGGGCGTGCCCATCGTGGCGCCCGTCGTGGTGAGACGGCTGACGGCGTCGTGGGCGAGCGCGATGCCGAAGTCCGCGACCTTCACGGTCCCGCGCGGCGTGACGAGCACGTTCTCCGGCTTCAGGTCGCGGTGCGTGATGTGATGCTCTGCGGCGTGCTCGAGCGCGGCGAGCAGGTCGTCCAGGATCGCCAGGGTCTGCGCCAGTCCGAGTCCCTTCACGCGCGGGCGCAGCGAGCCGCCGCTCACGTACTCCATCGCGATGTACGGCAGTCCCTCGTGCTCGCAGAAGTCGTGCACGGTGACGATGTTCGGGTGGTCGAGCCGCGCCACCACGCGCGCCTCGTCGACGAAGCGGTGCGCGAGCGACGGATGGCCGGACGAGATCTCGAGCCGCTTGAGCGCGATCATCCGGTCGAGCGCCGGCTGTCGGGCCAGGTAGACCACGGCCATCCCGCCACGAGCCAGCTCGCGCACGATCTCGTAGTTGCCGACCCGGGTCCCGATCATCGCCCTCGCGCCGACCCTATCCGCGCGAGAAGGGCGAGTGTTCAGGCTTCAGGGATGACGTACATCGGGTTGGGGAGCTTGAAGTTCCGCTCGGCTCCACCGCCCGAGAGGTCGCTGCGCTGGTCGCCGACGTTGGCGACGATCGTGAAGCCGCGCCGCTCGAGCCGGCGGCGCTCCCGCGCCTTGAAGCCGTCGTGCGTGCCAGGGCGCTCGCGGTCCGGCCGCATCCGCACGCGCAGCCGGCCCGTGTAGCCGGCCGCATGCAGGTTCGCGACGGTCGCGCGGCGCAGGCGCTCGCGGCGGCCGGTCAGGAATAGGACGGCGACCTCGTGTCCGCGTGCGTACCGGTAGAGGTCGAGCGTCTGCGGGATCGCGGGCATGGCGGCGCGACGGGTGCAGCGACGACCGCGTCTGCGGTCGAACTCCACGACGTCGAGGCACTCGTAGCTCGAGAGCGACGTGTCGTCGACGTCGAGGACGATCGCCGGCCGCCGTACGCCCTCCGCGAGGCGGTCGGCGATCCGCGCGCGAGCGGCGCCGGCGGTCGCCGTCGTGTCGCGGTCCCACTGCCCGGACGCGCGATACGCCCGGATCGTCCTCCGGGGTGGCCGGCGACTCGGGCTCGAGCGCGGTCGCGGGGCTGCCGCACGCGGCCAGCGCGGCGGCGACGGCGAGCGCCGCCGCCTCCGCGCAGATGCGGAGGCGGCAGCGGAGCCTGGACGGGTCGTTCATCAGTTGGGCAGGCGAACCGGGACGTTCAGCACGCGGTTCGGCGCGTGCTTGTCGCGCAGGGTGAGCCGCAGGACGGCCGTGAGCGCCGTCTTGCCCGCGAGCGCCCGCTTGGCCGCCGAGGTCAGGCGGATGGTGGCGGGGCGCTTGGCGTTCTCGCCGAGTCGCCGCGCCTGCGGCCGAGGACGCGGTCGCCGAGTCCCAGCCGGCGCGCCGTGCTCCGGCTCACCACCAGCGCGATGTCCAGCGAGACACGGCGCCGCGTGCGCACCATCGCGGCGAGGCCCCGGCGCCGGAGGTCGTCGACCGACTGGCCCGCGTCTACGGCGGCCTCGACGCCCTTGCCGGCGATGCTCCCATCGGACACGGTCAGCTCGAAGTCGCTGCCGGGGCCGTAGCAGAACACGGCGACGCGATACGTCCTGCCGCGGCGCGCTCGGAACCGGAGGGCGTCGGTGACGCGGGCGTCCACCCGGCGCAGGCGTGACAGGTCGCTCCCCGTGTAGACGGCCGCGCCCGCGCAGCCGGCCTCGGTGTCGATCGTCAGCTCCCCGGTGCGGGCCGCGCGGAAGCGGTACCAGACGGTGCTCGTCGCCCGGACGCCGCCATGCCGGGGCTCGCCTACCTCGCTGGTCGCGTCGAGCAACGACCCGGTGGCGCGGCCGGGCGCGCCGATCCGCTCGGCGTCCGCGAACGCATCGTTGGCCGGGAACGGCGCGGGTTCCACTTCGAGGTCGAAGCGCGTCGAGATCGCCTCGTAGTCCGGTGCCACCACGACCCGGTACGTCTCGCCCGGCGACGGCGTCGAAAGCGACGCGGCGCGATGCCGCCTCGCGCGACGAACCGACGGCGTGGAGCGTGGTCAAGCTCGTGCCGGTGTAGACCGTGAAGCTGGAGTCGACGGTCTCCCGCAGCAGATGGACCGCCACCCGTCCGGAGGTGGTGGGCGGTAGGCGTACCAGACGGTCTGCGCGCCGTGGGCAGGCTCGTCCTCCTGGCGGGTGGCCTCGTCGAACGTTCCCGTGACGCGGCCGTCGAGCGGCGCGGCGCGCTCGAAGTCGTCGTTGGACGGTGGGGCCGCCGAGGCGGTCGAGGCGGTGGCGAGCAGCCACGCCGCAACCGCGACGGTGGACAAGGTGCGCCTGGGCATCATGGTCTCCTTCGTGAACGCGCGCCCGCTCCATGCGGGCGCCGTGGGACCGGTTATCGCGGCCGCCGGCCGGGGCTCCCAGCCCCCAGCGGTTGGAATCCGTTCACCCGCGGGTCAGCGGATGGCGGCCCAGAGGTCGCGCGCCGTGGCCTCGTCGAGGTGGCGGATCCGGGCGGTGGTGCTCTTGCCGAACGCGACGGCGACGTCGGCGAGGCGGGCGCGGCGCTGGAGCTCGGTCTGGGCGAGGTCGTGCGACTCGCCGTTGGCGGCGGGGGCGAGGACGGTCGTCCGGGAGAGCGCCGCGGGAGGCGACCGCGAGCCGGCCGCCGGCCAGCCGCCAGCCGGCGGCGCGCCAGCGCAGCTCGCCGTAGGCGAGGCCGGCGAGGAGCGCGGCCAGCGGCCACGGCGTGGCGAGCGCGATCGCGGCCGCGGCGCCGGCCGCGAGCGACGCGGCGGCGGGCGGGAGGAGGTAGCGGCGGTGCGCGCGGGCGGGCGGCGGGGCCAGGCCCTCCGGCTCGTCGGCGAGCTCGGGCAGCAGCGCGGCGAGCAACGGGCTGGACGTCGCGGCGGCGCAGCAGCGGGAAGAGCGTGCGGGCGGCGGCGGGCTCCTTCGCATAGCCGATCACCTCCACGCGCAGCGGTGGCGAGCCCGAACGGCTGGCGCAGCACGCCCTCCACGACCCGGACGGCGCGCACGCGCGCCACGGGCAGCGTGACGTCGCGGCGGGCGAGCAGGCCGCGCCGCACGCGCAGCACGTCGCCGTCGCGGCGCGCGGAGAAGCCCGAGAACGCGACGACGGCGCCGACGGCGGCCAGCAGCCACGCGAGGACGAGCAGCCCCCCGGCGGCCAGCGCCCACTCGAGCGCGGTGTCGGGCAGCAGGCGCTCGGCCGTCTGCTCGCCCTGCACCGGGTCGCGCACGAGGTCGTCGAACGCCTGGCTGAGACCGGCGAGCACGGGCAGGATCACGCCGATCTGGCCGGACGTGAGCGCGGCGACGAGCAGCATCCGGCGCGACAGCCGCCGCTCGGGGAGGTCCTGGCGCGTCTCGGGCAGCGGCTCGGGCCGGCGGTGGGCGACGAGCTCCCGCAGGCGCTCGATGTCCGCGGGCGCGAGCGCGTCGAGCACGATCTCGCCCCCCGCACCGCCGCCGCCCGTCTGCACCTGCACGGCCTGGACGCCGAACAGCCGCTGGACGGGGCCCTGCTCGAGGTCGAGCGACTGGACCCGCGAGAGCGGCACCTCGACCTCCTTCACCGACAGCCAGCCGCGGCGGAACCGGATCCGCGAGCCGTCGACGGTCCAGGTCGTGGCCGCCCACCGCACCGCGCCCACGACGGCGGAGCCGAGCTGCGGCGGCCAGCGCGAACAGCGCACCGCGGACCGTCGCCGAGTCGGCCCCGCTGCCGAAGACGGAGGCGGCGACGACGATCAGCAGCGGGAACGCCGCCTGGCGCAGCGCCTGGATCGCGTAGACCGCGATCGCCGCCGGATGGAGGCGCTGCTCAGCCAGGGGGCGGCTCCTCCGCGGGCGGCGCGTCCTCTTCCTCCTCGGTCCGCGCCAGGTCGGCGATCCTGGCCCGCAGCACGCCGGCGTCGCGGTCGAGGAGCATCGGGATGGTGTGGCTGCCGGCGGCCGTGTGGACGACGACGGTCGCGAGGCCCAGCGCCTGCTCCAGCACGCCGCGCGTCGTCTCGACGTGCTGCACCCGCATCATCGGGATCAGCGTCCGCCGCACGCGCAGCACGCCGCGCTCGAGGTCGATCTCGCGCTCGCGCACCTCCCATCTCCAGCGCCGCCAGCGCAGCGGCGGGATCACCGCCGTGCCGACCACGAGCGCGGCCAGCGGCAGCGCCCACAGCACCGGGTCCCAGCCGTCCGGCAGGCCCGCGGCGATCATGCGGCCGACGACGAGCGCGACGATGCAGCCCGCGACCCAGTTCGCCACCCAGACCCACAGCGCCTGCGGCGAGAGCCGCCGGGTCGGCGCGGGGATGGCGGCGGCCTCCATGCAGCCAAGTATCGTGGCGCGCCGTGCCCACCGCGTTCGTCACAGGCGGCTCCGGCTTCGTCGGCGCCGCGCTGATCCGGCGCCTCGCGCGCGACGGCTGGACGGTGCGCGCGCTGGCCCGCTCGGACGGCGCGAGCGCGAAGGTGCGGGCGGCGGGCGGCGAGCCGGTGCGCGGCGACCTGTCGGACGGCGCCGCGATGACCGCCGCCGCGCGCGGCGCGGACGTCGCGTTCCACGCGGCCGCCAAGCTCGGCGCGTCGGGGTCGTGGAAGGAGTTCCGCCGCGTCAACGTGGACGGCACCCGCGCCGCGCTCGACGCGTGCCGGATCGCGCGCGTGCCGCGGTTCGTGCACGTCGGCACGGAGGCGGCGCTGCTGCGCGGCCAGCCGCTCGTGGCGGCCGACGAGCGGACGCCGCTCGCCCTCTCCTCGCCCGCGCCGTACGCGGCGACCAAGGCGGCGGCCGAGGCCGAGGTCATCGAGGCGAACCGCGACGGGCTCGAGACGGTCGTCGTGCGGCCGCGCTTCGTCTGGGGCGCGGGCGACACGACGCTCCTGCCCGTGCTCACCGCGATGGCCCGCGCGGGCCGCCTGCGCTGGATCGGCGGCGGCCTCCACCTGACGGCCACGACCCACGTCCAGAACACCGTCGAGGGGCTCGTGCTCGCCGCCGAGCGCGGCCGGCCGGGCAACGCCTACTTCGTCACGGACGGCTCCGCGGTCGTGTTCCGGGAGTTCGTCGGCGCGCTGCTCGCCACCCAGGGCGTCCAGCCGCCCGAGGGAACGGTGCCGCTGCCCGTCGCCCGCGCGATGGCCGTGGCGTGCGAGAGCGCGTGGCGCCTGCTGCCGCTGCCCGGCGAGCCGCCGATCGCCCGCTTCACGGTCTGGGCCTCGGGGCTGGAGTGCACGATCGACGACTCGAAGGCGCGCGAGCAGCTCGGCTACCGGCCCGTCATGACCCGCGACCACGGGTTGACCGAGCTCCAGGCGGCGGGGCCGGTTTCGGGCTGACGCCCGGCGCGGTCTTGCCGCGGCGCCCTTACTGCGGCTGGGTGGGGGTGGCGGGGGCGCGGATTTCGAGGCCCGATCCCGGCCGCGCGGCGACGCGGTCCCGAAACCCGCGCCACGCGCGGATTTCGGGGCCCGATCCGCGGCCGGCGGACAGCGGGTCCCGAAACACGCCGCCACCACCCCCACCCAGCCGCCGTTGACGTCCGCCGGCGCAACGCCCCCGGCTCAGAGCTTCGCGGCCAGCTCCGCGGCCAACAGCTCGTACTCGGGCAACCCCAGCTCGGACTCGAAGAGGTACGGCAGCGTGAGCACCCGCGCCCCGGACTCGCGCTCCAGCCGGCCGAGGTGCTCGCGCTGGAGCTGCGCGCGCTCGTGCTCCGCCAGAGCGGCGCGGATCGCCCCGGAGGCCTCGGGGTCGTGGCCGTTGCGCGAGGCGGCGCGCAGCCGCTCGGCGTCCTCCGGGCTGAACCGCTCCGGCCAGACGCCGTTGACGACGATCGCCTCGAGCCCGAGGCCGACCGCGTCGGGGAGCTTGCGGCCCAGCTCGAGCGTCTCGACCACCGGCATCTCCTCGGGCAGCGCGACCGCGACGTACGCGGTCCGCTCGGCGTCCGAGAGCAGCTCGGTGATCTTGCCCGCCTGCCGCCGGATCGGCCCCACGCGCGCGATCTCGCCGTACGTGCGCGGCGTGGTGAGCATCGCGATCCCGTGGCCGGACGCCGGCGCGTCCACGACCACGAGGTCGTAGATCCGGTTGCGGGCGTCCCAGCGCGACAGCTGCGCCAGCTCCCACACCTTCGCGATCGAGATCAGCTCCTTCGCCCCCGGCGCCGCCGCGACGAAGTACTGGAAGGCGTGCGAACGCGTCAGCAACCGCAGGGGCGCGCCGCCGCCGAGCTGCTTGGCCAGCCACTCCTGGAGCGCCGCGGTCGGGTCGATCGTGATCGCCCACAGGTTGTCCGCGAGCTGCACCTCGGTCTCCGCCGTCACGCCCTCGCGCCTGAACGCGCGCGACACCCGGTCCTGCTCCGCGACCTCGCAGACGATCGTCCGCCGGCCGGCCTCGGCGGCCGCGAGGCCGACCGCGGCGGCTACGGTCGTCTTGCCGACGCCACCCTTCCCGGTGACGTAGATCAGACGGCGATCCTGGAGGAGCGTTTCCATCGCTGCAAGCATGACGATCCTTCCCACGATGGATCCCGCGCTCACCGACGCCTACGAGACCTGCCGCCGCATGCACCGGCGCCACGACCCGACCTACTACTGGGCCACCCGCCGCCTGCCCGCCGACGTCAGGCCGGCCACGCACGCGCTCTACGGCTACGTGCGCACCGCGGACCAGCTGGTCGACGGCCCGCGCCGGCCGCCGACGCCGCAGGCCCGGCTGGCGGCGCTGGACGCCTGGGAGCAGGAGCTGCACCGCGGCCTGCGCCACGGGTCCTCGCCGCATCCCGTCGTCGGCGCGCTGGTCGACGCGGCCGGCCGCCACGACCTCCCGCTCGGCGAGCTGACGACCTACATGCGCTCCATGCGGGTCGACTGCGCGCCCGTGCGGATCGGCACCTGGGAGGACCTCTGCACGTACATGGACGGCTCGGCCGGCTCCGTGGGCAGGATCATGGCCCCGCTGCTGGGCGTCCCGGAGCAGCACCACGCCGCCTTCGGGCAGCTCGGCGTGGCGTTCCAGCACGCCAACTTCATCCGCGACGTCCGCGAGGACTGGCGGCTCGACCGCGTCTACCTGCCCGCGGAGGACCGCGATCGCTTCGGCGTGAGCGAGGCCGACCTCGCCGAGCCCACCGCCGGGCCCGAGCTGCGCGCGCTGATCGCCCACGAGGTCGCCCGCGCCCGCCGGCTGTTCCGCGCCGCCGACCCCGCCATCGACGCGACGCCCGCGGCCGTCCGGCCCGGCGTCCGGCTCGCCTGCGCGGTCTACGCCTCCGTGCTCGACCGCGTCGAGTCCGCCGGCTACGACGTGCTCGGCCGCCGCATGGGCGTGCACCTGTGGAAGCTCCCGCTGGCCGTGTGGGGAGCGCTGAGGCGATGACGCGGCGCGCCACGCTGCGGGGCACCGAGCGGACGCCGATCGCCGCCGGCGCGGCGCGCGCCGACGTCCTGATCTGCGGCGCCAGCTTCGCCGGCCTGGCCGTCGCCCGCGAGCTGGCCGGAAGCGGCGCCGACGTCCTGGTGATCGACCGCTACGAGATCGGCGAGCGCGCCACCTCGGCGTGCGCCGCGCCCACGCCGTGGCTGCACGCGATGGGCGTCCAGGACGCGATCCGCCAGGAGCTCCGGTGCATGGCCTTCCACACGCCGCACGGCTCGGCCCGCTACCGGCTCCCGTGGAGCTGGAGCGCGTTCGACTACCGCGAGCTGTGCCGGCTGCTGTGGGCGCAGACCGACGCCCGCTTCGAGATCGCCAAGGTCGTCGACCGCGAGGCCCAGACCGTCCACACGGACCGCGGCGACCTCACCGCGCCGCTGATCGTCGACGCCCTCGGCTGGCGCCGCGTGCTCGCGCCCGGCCCGAATGTGCAGCCACCGGAGGCGCGGATCTCCCGCGGTCTCGAGGTCCATCCCGAGGGCGGAGGCGTCGACCTCGACTGCTGGATCGACCGCTCCGTCGTCCGCTACGGGTACGCCTGGTCCGTGCCCGCCGGCGGCGAGCAGCGCGTCGGCGTGGGCTCCTACGAGCCCCGCCATCACGTCAAGGAGCCGACGATCGACATGGCGCGCCGGCTCGAGGTCCCGCCCGTCCGCTACCAGGGCAACTGGTTCCCGCACGAGCTGCGCCCGGCGACGGAGGACGGCGTGTTCTTCGTCGGCGACTCGGCCGGCCACTGCTTCCCGCTGTCCGGCGAGGGGATCCGCACCGCGTTCTACTTCGGCATCGCCTGCGGGCGGGAGCTGCGCGCCGTGCTGGCCGGCGAGCGCACGCGCGAGCAGGCGCTCGACGCCTACGCCGCGTTCTCCGCGCGCCACGCGCGCCCGTTCCGGCTCGCCCTCCACCTCCAGCGGCTGGTCCCCGCGCTCCCGCCCCGCGCGCTCACGAAGGTGATCGCGCTGCTCGGCCGCGAGCGCCCCGCGCGCCGCATCTTCTCCTGGTACCTCGACCAGGCGCACCCGCGGTTCGCGGGCTCACCAGCCGGCGGCGGCGGCGCGGTCGGTGACGCTCGCGGCGTCGAGCCACCAGTCGAGCGGGCGGCCGCCGGGTAGCGGCGGCAGCGGGTCGGCCGGATCGAGCGCGCGCGGCGGGCCGGCGGTGAAGGCGCCGTCGCGCGCCTCGGCCTCCGTCAACAGCTCCCCGAAGGGCTCCGGGCGCATGTCGGCGCCGAAGCCCCAGATCCGCTCGGAGCCCAGGATCCGCGCCGTGGCGGCGCGGCAGCGCACCAGCGTCGGGTAGTCCATGCGCTCCAACTCGCCGGCGTGCGCGGCGAGCACGTGCAGCGCGCGGTCCAGCAGCGGCGCCTCGAAGCCGGAGAACAGCGTCGGCAGCGGCAGCTCGCCCCACATGCCCCACATCCACCAGCGGGTGCCGGTCTGGCGCAGCACGTCGCGGACCGGCCGCGCGACGACCTCGTGGCCGTGGTGGCGGTCGTGCGGGCTGGGGGAGACGACGAGGTCCACGTCCGCGACCATCTCCCGCAGGATGTCCGCGAGCCGGCGCTCGGCCGCCGGGAGGTCGTCGCCGCGCGAGATCGCCAGCGGCGGCTCCACGCAGACAAGCTCGAAGTCCGCGCGGGCGCACGCCTCGGCGACCTCCGCTCGGCGGCGGGCGTGCTGCTCCGGCCGCCCGAGCCCACACGCCAGGTTGACGATCCGGTGGCCGCGCTCGCGCAGGGCCAGAAGCGTGCAGATCGCGCCGACCGCCTCGTCGTCCGGATGCGGCGACAGGTGCAGGACGGTGACCGGCATGCCCGGCGGCATGATGGCAGCGGCCTAGAATCCGCGCTCCCGATGGAGGCGATCGCCTACGACGAGCGCGGGCTTGTGCCCTGCGTGATACAGGACTGGGAGACGGGCGAGGTCCTCACGCTCGCGTACATGAACGCCGAGGCGCTCGAGGCCACGCGCGCGACCGGCGAGCTGCACCTGTGGAGCCGCTCGCGCGACGAGCTATGGCGCAAGGGCGCGACCTCCGGCAACACCCAGGCCGTCAAGGCGCTGCGCTACGACTGCGACGCCGACGCCATGCTGGCGCTCGTGGTGCCGAACGGCCCCGCCTGCCACACCGGCGAGCGCACGTGCTTCCACAACGGGGAGCTCGAGCCGCCCGCGCCGCACGAGGCGCTGCCCGGCCTGGAGCGCACGATCGCGGCGCGCGCCGCCGAGCTGCCCGAGGGCTCCTACACCGCCGCGCTGCTCGCCGACCCGCCGCTCGCGGGCGAGAAGGTCACGGAGGAGGCCGAGGAGGTCGTGCGCGCGGTCCGCGAGGAGTCCGACGAGCGGGTCGCCGAGGAGGCCGCCGACGTGCTCTACCACCTCGCCGTGCTGCTGCGCTCGCGCGGTCTCGGCCTCGCCGACGCGGAGAGGGTGCTGCTTGGCCGCCGTCGCTGAGTCCCTCGGCGTCTCGCTCGAGCAGGCCCGGGCGCTGGCGCGGGAGCACAACCTCGTCCCCGTCACGCACACGTTCATCGAGGACTGCGAGACGCCCGTCTCCGCGTTCCTGAAGCTGCGCGGCGCCGGCCCGGCGTTCCTGCTGGAGTCGGCCGAGCAGGGGCAGCGCGTCGGCCGCTGGTCGTTCATCGGCTACAAGCCGCGCCGCGTCGTCCGCTGGAGCCTGCCCGACGGCGGCGACCCGTACGCGCTCGCCGCCGCCGAGGTCTCGCGCCACCGCCAGGCGCCGATGGACGGGCTGCCGCCGTTCGCGGGCGGCGCGGTCGGCTTCTTCGGCTACGACTGCGTGCGCACCGTCGAGCGGCTGCCCGAGCCCAACCCCGACCCGGTCGGCCTCCCGGACATGGCGCTGATGCTGTCCGACGTCATCCTCGCGTTCGACCACCTGCGCCACACCGTCACGATCCTCGCCAACGCGTACGTCGACGAGGACGGCGGGGTGGACGCCGCCCACGCGCGCGCCGTCGAGTCGATCCGCGAGGTGCGCGAGCGGCTCGCCGGCCCGCTGCCGCGGCCGGCGCTGGGCACGGCCGCCCGCGAAGAGCCCACGTTCGAGCCGAACATGCCGCGCGAGACGTTCGAGGCGATGGTGGCCCGCATCGTCGAGTACGTCCACGCGGGCGACGCGTTCCAGGTCGTGCCGTCGCAGCGCTGGTCGGCGCCGGTGCCGGTCGAGCCGTTCTCGATCTACCGCGGCCTGCGGGCGGTCAACCCGTCGCCGTACATGTACTTCCTCGACTTCGAGGACTTCCAGGTCGTCGGCGCCTCGCCCGAGCCGCTCGTCACCGTCGCGGGACGCAGCGTCTCCACACGCCCGATCGCCGGCACGCGGCCGCGCGGCGGCAACGCGGACGAGGACCAGCGGATCGCCGCCGAGCTGCTCGCCGACGAGAAGGAGCGCGCCGAGCACGTCATGCTCGTCGACCTCGGCCGCAACGACCTCGGCCGCGTGTGCGAGTACGGCTCCGTCGAGGTCGAGACCTTCATGAGCGTGGAGACCTACTCGCACGTGATCCACATCGTGTCCTCGGTCGCGGGCCGGCTGCGCGAGGACGTCACCGCGGTCGAGGCGCTGCGCTCCGTGCTCCCGGCGGGAACGCTGTCGGGCGCGCCGAAGGTGCGGGCGATGGAGATCATCGACGAGCTGGAGCCGGTCAAGCGCGGGGCCTACGGCGGCGCGGTCGGCTGGCTCTCCTACGCCGGCCAGCTCGACACCTGCATCTGCATCCGCACGGTCGTCGTCAAGGACGGGATCGCGCACGTCCAGGCCGGCGGCGGCACCGTGGCGGACGCGCGGCCGGACTACGAGTACGAGGAGTCGCGCGCGAAGGCGCGCGGCGTGGTGCGGGCGATCGAGCTCGCGGCGAGGCAGGCGGACTGGGCATGAGGGTCCTGGTCGTCGACAACTACGACTCGTTCACCTACAACCTCGTCCAGTACCTCGGGGAGCTGGGCGCGGAGCTGGAGGTCGTCCGCAACGACGCCGCCGCCGTCGACGACCTGGTGGCGCGCGGCTACGACCGCGCGGTCGTCTCGCCCGGCCCGTGCACGCCCAACGAGGCCGGGATCTCCGTCGAGGTGATGCGGCGGCTGCCCGAGGCCGGCGTGCCCACGCTCGGCGTCTGCCTCGGCCACCAGTCGCTCGCGCAGGCGTTCGGGGGCACCGTCGTGCGGCACGTCCCCGTGCACGGCAAGGCGACGGAGATCGAGCACGACGGGGAGGGCGTCTTCGCCGGCCTCCCGTCGCCGCTCGTCGTCGGGCGCTATCACTCGCTGGTCGTGGATCCCGACCTGCCCGAGTGCCTCGAGCGCACCGCGGAGGGCGGCGGCGTGCTGATGGCGATGCGCCACCGCGAGCTGCCCGCCACCGGCGTCCAGTTCCATCCCGAGTCCGTGCTCACGCCCGACGGCAAGAAGCTGCTGGAGAACTTCCTCGCCGATGCCTAACCCCGTCCTCACGCTCGCGATCGACGCGCTGGCCTCGCGCCGCGACCTCACGACCGCCGACGCCGCGGCCGTGCTGGCCGAGATCATGGACGGCAACGCCTCCGAGGTGGAGACCGCGGGCGTGCTCGTCGGCCTGCGCACCAAGGGCGAGACGGTCGATGAGCTCGAGGGCCTCGCGCGGACCATGCGCCGCTTCGCGACCCCGGTGGAGACCGGCCGCGACGACCTCGTGGACACCGCGGGGACCGGGGGAGGGCGGCCCACGTTCAACGTCTCCACGACCGCCGCGCTGATCGCCGCAGGCGCCGGCTGCGCGGTGGCCAAGCACGGCAACCGCTCGGCGACGGGCCTGTCCGGCTCGGCCGACGTGCTCGAGGCGCTCGGCGTGCGGATCGACCTGAAGCCGGACGCCGTCGCGCGCTGCATCGAAGAGGTCGGCTTCGGCTTCATGTTCGCGCCCGCCCACCACGGCGCGACCCGCTTCGTCGTGCCCGTGCGCAAGGAGCTGGCGGTCCGGACGATCTTCAACTTCCTCGGCCCGCTGACCAACCCGGCGGGCGCGTCGCGGCAGGTGATCGGCGTGTCCGACCCCGCGTTCCTGGAGACGATCGCGGGAGCGCTCGCGCGGCTGGGCGCGAAGAAGGCGCTGGTAGTGTCCAGCGCTGACGGTCTGGACGAGATGAGCACGTCGGGGACAACGCGCGTCGTCGAGGTCGACGGGACCGAGCTGCGCCGCTACGAGGTGTCCCCGGAGGACGTGGGACTCGCGCGCGCCGACTACGAGGACGTCGTCGGCGGCACCCCGGACGTCAACGCGGAGACCACCCGCGGCATCCTCGCGGGAGCGCCGGGCCCGCGGCGCGACCTCGCGCTGCTCAACGCGGGCGCCGCGGTCTACGTCTCGGGGCGGGTCGGGGACCTCGCGGCGGGCGTGGCGGCCGCCGCGGAGGCCGTCGACTCCGGCGCCGCGACGGCCGCGCTGGACGGCCTCGTCGCCCTCACCCAGGAGCTCTCACCCACGCGATGAACGTGCTGGACCGCATCATCGACGACACCCGCGAGGAGGTCGCCCGGCGCCGCGAGCGGGTGCCGCTCGCCCAACTGGAGGCCGCGCTGGCCGGCCGGCCGGAGTTCCGGCCGTTCGCCGAGACCCTCGGCCGCCCGGGCATCTCGGTCATCGCGGAGCACAAGCGCCGATCGCCGTCCGCGGGCCTGATCCGCGAGGGGGCGTCGGTGGAGGAGGTCGTCGGCGCCTACGAGCGCGGCGGCGCGGCGGCGCTGTCGATCCTCACCGAGCCGTTCCACTTCGGCGGCTCGCTCGACGACCTGCGGGCGGCCGTGGCGGTCAGCGAGCTGCCGATCCTGCGCAAGGACTTCATCGTCGACCCGTACCAGCTCTACGAGGCGGCGGCGGCCGGCGCCGACGCGATCCTGCTGATCGTCGCCGCGCTCGAGCCCGACGAGCTGGAGGAGCTGCTGCGCGAGGCGTGGGCGCTGGACCTCGACGCGCTCGTCGAGGTCCACGACGAGCGCGAGCTGGAGACCGCGCTCGAGGTCGAGGCCGACGTTCTCGGCCTCAACAACCGCGACCTGACGGACTTCTCCGTCGACATCGAGCGCACCTACGAGCTGCTGTCGGACGTCCCCGCGGGCAAGACCGTCGTCGCCGAATCGGGGTTCTCGTCGCGCGACCAGCTCGACGAGCTGGACCGCGTCGGTGTCGACGCCGTGCTGATCGGGGAGACGCTGATGCGTGCCCCCGACATCGAGGCCGCGACGGTCGAGCTCACCGGCGGCGCCGCCGAGTAAGCCTTTTACTTGCCGTTCACGGTGGGACGGCAGTCTTTCGGCGTGAGACCAGGATTCCTGCCGATGCTCGCGGCCGGCCTGACGGGCGGCGGCATCACCGCCGCGATCCTGCTCGGCGCCGGCGCCGCAGGTACCCGCACGAGCACCGTGGTGCAGGCGCCGCCGCTCGAGGCCGCGGCCGGAGCGATCGCCACCGCCGGCGGGCTCACGGCGCGCGAGATCTACCGCCGCGGCGCGCCCGGCGTCGTGCTCGTGCGCGCGCGCTCCGTGCAGAGCGGGTCGTCCTCGCTCGACGCGACGCAGCGCGCCGCCAACGTCGCCACCGGCTCCGGGTTCGTCCTCGACGAGGAGGGCCACCTGCTCACCAACGCGCATCTGGTCGCGGGCGCCACCGACATCCGCGTCGCGTTCGACGCCGCGACCGCGGTCCCGGCGAAGGTGGTCGGCAAGGACGAGGGCACGGACCTCGCCGTGCTGGCCGTCGACCCCGCCGGGGTGAAGCTCCAGCCGCTGGCGCTCGGCAGCTCCGCCGGCGTCGAGGTTGGGGACCCGACGGTGTCGATCGGCAACCCGTACGGCCGCGAGCCGACGCTGAGCACCGGCATCATCGCCGCCAAGGACCAGCGGATCACCGCCGCCAGCGGCTTCTCGATCGGCGGCGTGCTCCAGACGGACGAGCCGCCGACCCCCGGCGCCGCCGGCGGGCCGCTGTTCGACTCGACGGGGCGGGTGATCGGGGTCAACTCGCAGATCGCCGCCGGCCCCGACGGCGAGACGGGCGTCGGCTTCGCGATCCCGATCGACACGGCCAAGGCGATCATGCCGCGGCTCGAGGCGCACCTCGTCGTCAGCCACGCCTACATCGGCGTCCGCGCGGGCGACGCCGACGGCCTCGTCGCCATCGCCTCCGGCGACCGCAAGGGCGTGCGCGTGGAGGAGGTCGACCCGGACGGCCCGGCCGGCCGCGCGGGGATCCTCGGCGCCAACGCGGTCGACGCGGGCGGCGGCGACGTCATCACCGCCGTCGACGGCCGCGACGTGCGCTCGATGGCCGACGTGGAGGACATCGTCCGGCGCCACCGGCCCGGCGACGGCCTCGCCGTCACCCTCCTGCGCGACGGCCACCCGCTCACCGTCCAGGTTCAGCTGACGGAGCGCCCGGCCTCCGTGCCCCTCGGCTAGGGGTCAGGTCTTGCATTCGGTCACGGTGACCGGATGCAAGACGTGACCCCTACGATGGTCGCGTGACCCGGGTCAAGGTCTGCGGCATCACGCGCCTGGAGGACGCCGAGCTGGCGGTCTCGCTGGACGCGTGGGCGATCGGCTTCATCCTCTGGCCGCGCTCGCCGCGCGCCGCGGATCCCGCCGTGGCCGCCGGGATCGCCCGCGCCGTGCGCCGCAAGGTGGAGCCCGTCGGCGTGTTCGTCAACGCCTCGCTGGACGAGGTCGCCCAGGCGGCCGACGCGCTCGGGCTCAGCCACGTCCAGCTGCACGGCGACGAGGGCCCGGCGTTCTGCACGGAGGTGGCACGGCGCACGGGCTGCAAGGTGATCAAGGCCGCGCGCGTCGCGTCCGGCGCCGACCTCCAGGCGCTCGAGCGCTACCGCACCGACTTCCACCTGCTCGACACCGCGGCCGAGGGCAAGTACGGCGGCAGCGGCGAGTCGTGGGACTGGGAGCTGGCCGCCAACCGCCGCTCGAAGGTGCCGGCGATCCTGTCCGGCGGGCTGACGCCCGAGAACGTCGCCGAGGGGATCGCGGCCGTGCGGCCCTGGGCGGTCGACGTCGCCTCGGGCGTCGAGGCCGAGCCGGGGATCAAGGACCCGGCGAAGGTGGAGGCCTTCTTCGCCGCCGCGCGGCCGGCCGGAGTCGCGGGGTCGTGAGCGCGCCGCCCGTCGAGCACCGCTTCGGCCCCTACGGCGGCCAGTACGTGCCGGAGACACTGATGCCGGCGCTCGCCGAGCTGGAGGCCGCGTGGATCGACGCGCGCGACGACCCCGGCTTCCGCGACGAGCTGAACGCGCTGCTGCGCGACTTCGCCGGGCGCCCGACGCCGCTCTACCACGCGAAGCGGCTCTCGGAGGCGGCCGGGCATCCCGTGTACCTCAAGCGCGAGGACCTGCTCCACACGGGCGCCCACAAGATCAACAACGCGATCGGCCAGTGCCTGCTCGCGATGCGGATGGGCAAGCGCCGGATCATCGCGGAGACGGGCGCCGGCCAGCACGGCGTCGCCACCGCGACCGCGTGCGCGCTCTTCGGGGTCGAGTGCGTCGTCTACATGGGCACGGAGGACATGCGCCGGCAGAAGCCCAACGTCGAGCGCATGCGGCTGCTCGGGGCGCGCGTGGAGCCCGTCGAGGCCGGGGCGCGGACGCTCAAGGAGGCGATCTCGGCCGCGATCCGCGACTGGGTCGCGACCGTCGGCGACACCCACTACGTGATCGGCTCCGCCGTCGGCCCCGCGCCGTACCCCGCGCTCGTGCGCGACCTCCAGCGCGTGATCGGCGACGAGGCCCGCGCCCAGGCGCTGGAGGCGATCGGCCGGCTCCCGTCGCGCGTGATCGCGTGCGTCGGCGGCGGCTCGAACGCGATCGGCACGTTCGTGCCGTTCGTCGGCGACCCGCGAGGTCGCGCTCGTCGGCGTCGAGCCCGCGGGGGAGGGGATCGAGACCGGCCGCCACGGCGCGGCGCTGACCGCCGGCGGCCGCGGCGGGGTCCTGCACGGCGCCTACTCGGCGATCATGCAGGACGAGGACGGCCAGATCCTCGAGGCGCACTCGATCTCGGCCGGGCTCGACTACCCCGGCACGGGCCCCGAGCACGCGCACCTGCGCGACTCCGGCCGCGCGCGCTACGTCGCGATCACCGACGCCGAGGCGCTCGCGGCCTTCCGCCGGCTGTCCGAGCTGGAGGGGATCGTGCCGGCGCTGGAGTCCGCCCACGCCGTCGCCTGGGTGCTCGGGCCCGGGGCGCAGGAGGCGGCCGGCGACCGCGACGTCGTCGACCTCGTCTGCCTGTCCGGCCGCGGCGACAAGGACATGGCCGAGGCGCTGGCCGCGCTCGGCCTCTCGTCGTGACCGCGGCCTCCACGGAGACCGGCCGCGAGCGGATCGCCGCGGCGTTCGAGGGCGCCGCGGGACGCGCGGCGCTGATGCCGTACCTGATGGGCGGCTTCCCGACGCTGGAGGACTCCGTCCGGATCGGCGAGGCCTACGCGGAGAGCGGGGCGGACCTCGTCGAGCTCGGCGTCCCGTTCTCGGACCCGCTGGCCGACGGGCCGGTGATCCACGCCGCCGCCACGCACGCGCTGCGCGAAGGGGCGACGCTGCACCACGTTCTCGAGGCCGGCGCGCGCATCGCGGAGCGCGTCCCGGTCGTGCTCATGTGCTACGCGAACCCGATGTTCGCGCGCGGCGTCGAGCGCTTCGCCGACGAGCTCGCGGCCCGCCGCATCAGCGGCCTGATCGTGCCCGACCTGCCGCTCGAGGAGGCCGGCGACGTGCTCGCGGCGTGCGACCGCGCGGGTGTCGCGCTCGTCCCGCTGGTGGCGCCCACCACGCCCGACGAGCGGCTGGAGGCGATCGGCGCCCGCGCGCGCGGCTTCGTCTACGCCGTGTCGCTGACCGGGACGACCGGCGAGCGCCTCGGCGCGCACGACGCCGGGCGGGCGGGGGGCGGGCGGGTGGATTCCCTCATCGCGCGCGTGAAGGCCCGCGCCGACGTGCCCGTCGCGCTCGGCTTCGGCATCTCCAGCCCGGAGCAGGCCGCCGCCGCGGCCGACGCCGGCGCGGACGGCGTGATCGTCGGCTCGCGGCTCGTGCGCGCCGCGGCCGAGGCCGCCGAGGCCGGGGAGGACCCCGCCGCCGCGGTGGGCGAGGTCGTCACAGGGCTGGCCGAGGGCCTGCGCTGACGCCGCCGGCCTGCGCTGACACCCCGGCCGGGGGCGTGGCTCTTGACGTTCGTCTCGCGCCCCGCCGAGACGCCGCGGGGCCCGCCGGCGGATTGACTCGCTAGGCTCCGCGGCCGCATGGGCCTCCTGCTCACCCTCATCGTCGGCCTCGTCCTGTGGATCGTCCTGTGGGCGATCGGCGTCAAGGGCTTCGACGGGTTCATGATCACCGTCGTCATGGTGCTGCTCGCCGCCGCGGTGCGGCTCGTCTGGGGCTACCTCCCGGGCAACCGCGACCCTGACCGCCGGCCCGGCTGAGAGCTTTCGCGCACTTTGCGGTGCGCCGCCGCTGGGCATTCCGCCGAGGTTCCTGGCATCTTCTCGCCGAATTCGCAAAGGCGTGCGTAGAATCGCCGCCTAATAACGACTCCTGAGGAGGGGTTCCTTGAGATCACGTTCGTTGGCAGCGTCTGGCTGCCTCGTCGCCGCGCTCGCCTTCGGCGTAGCCGCGTGCGGCGACGACGACGAGGGCGGCAGCTCCGGCAGCGGCAGCGGCGACGCCGCTTCGTCGGTCACCGTCTACTCGTCGCTCCCGCTCCAGGGCGCCTCGCGCCCGCAGACGACGGCCATGGTGAAGGGCATCGAGCTGGCGCTCGAGCAGGTGGGCAACAAGGCCGGCGACATCGACGTCAAGTACGAGTCGCTCGACGACTCGACCGCCCAGGCCGGCACCTGGACGCCGGAGGCCGCGTCTGCCAACGCGCGCCGCGCCGCCCAGGACGACGCCACGGCGCTCTACATCGGCGAGTTCAACTCGGGCGCGACCGCCGTGTCGCTGCCGATCCTCAACGAGGCCGGCGTCCCGCAGCTGAGCCCGGCGAACACCGCCGTGGGCCTTACGACCGACGAGCCGGGCGCCGACGCCGGCGAGCCGGACAAGTACTACCCGACCGGCGAGCGCACGTACGCGCGCATCGTCCCCAAGGACACGATCCAGGGCGCCGCGCTGGCGACGCTCATGAAGGAGGACGGCTGCACGAAGGTCCAGCTGCTCAACGACCGCGAGGTCTACGGCGCCGGCCTGTCGCGCAACATCGAGAACTCCGCCAAGGAGCAGGGTCTCGAGCTCATCTCCAACGAGGCGATCGACAAGAACGCGGCGAACTACCGCTCGCTGGCCTCCAAGGCCGAGGGCGAGGGCGCGGACTGCATGGTCTACTCCGGGATCACCGCCAACAACGCGGTGCAGATCTACAAGGACTTCGCGGCGGCGCTGCCGGACGCGAAGCTCTACGGGCCTGACGGCGTCGCCGAGTCCGGCTTCGCCGACCCGAAGGAGGGCGGCATCCCGGCCAACGTCGCGAGCCGCGTCAAGCTGACCGTGGCGACCCTCTCGCCGGAGGAGTACCCGCCGGAGGGCCAGAAGTTCTTCGACGACTTCGAGGCCAAGTACAACGAGCCGAACCCGGACCCGTACTCGATCTACGGCTACGAGGCCATGCGGCTCGCGCTCGACGCGATCGAGCGTTCCGGCTCCGGCAAGAAGGAGGACGTGCTGAAGGCGCTGTTCGAGACGAAGGACCGCCAGAGCGTGCTCGGCACCTACTCCATCGACGAGAACGGCGACACGTCGCTCACCGACTACGGCGTCTACACGGTCGATGGCGGCGAGCTGACGTTCGACTCGACGATCAAGGCAGCGGCCGACTAGGCCACGACCACTAGCCGAATGGCCGGGGGCGGATGAAAGATCCGTCCCCGGCCCTCGGCATTCTGAGAAGCTACCCACGCACATGGAAGCCGCCACCCTTCCCGCACGGCCGGCTGTCAAGGGCGATCGCCTGCGCGCGTTCATCGGGACGTACGGGCTGATCCTCGTCCTGCTGGCGCTGCCGGTCTACTTCGCCGCCTACGACCTCGTCAACGACGGCAACCTCACCCGCATCGGGAACAACCTCGTCGACGGGATCTCCAACGGCGCCATCTGGGCGCTCGTCGCCATCGGCTACACGCTCGTCTACGGCATCGTCGAGCTGATCAACTTCGCGCACGGCGAGGTGTTCATGGTCGGCTCGTTCATCTCCGCCGCGCTGTTCACGTCCTTCGGCCTCACCGAGGGCATGAACGTGATCCCGCTGACGCTCGGCCTGTTCGGCGCGCTGGTGCTGGCCATGATCGGCTCCGGGATGCTCAACACGATGATCGAGCGGGTCGGCTACAAACCGCTGCGCAGCGCGCCGAAGCTCGCGCCGCTGATCACCGCGGTCGGCTTCTCGTTCATCCTCCAGAACGTCGGCCTGCTCTGGCGCGGCGGCTCGCAGGAGGGCATCACCGACCTCATCAACTCGCAGCACAAGCTGTTCGACATCTTCGGGGTCAACATCACGAACGGCGACCTGCTGTCGATCTTCGTGACGATCCCGCTGCTGCTGCTGATGACGGCGTTCATCGGCGGGAGCCGCCTCGGCAAGGCCATGCGCGCCACCGCGCAGGACCCGGACGCCGCGCGGCTGATGGGCATCAACGTCGACACGACGATCTCCCTGACCTTCCTGCTCGGCGGCATGCTGGCCGGCGCCGCGGGCCTGATCTACGCCCTCTACCAGACGACGATCTGGTACTTCCAGGGCTTCACCGCCGGCCTGATCGCCTTCACCGCCGCGGTGATGGGCGGCATCGGCAACATCAAGGGCGCCGTGCTGGGCGGCTTCATCATCGGCTTCATCCAGCAGATCTCCGACAACCGCGACGAGGCGTTCGGCTTCCTGCCGCTCGGCTCGGAGTGGACACCGGCCATCGTCTTCCTGTATCTGATCCTGATCATGGTGTTCAAGCCGTCCGGCCTGCTGGGCGAGCAGACGAGGGACGCGGGATGACGGCCACAGCGGAAACCGAGCCGCGCGCCGGCAAGGAAACGGGCAAGCGCTTCTCCCTGCCCCCGTGGTGGGAGAAGGCGGTCTTCCCCGTGTTCGTGGTCTTCGCGATCCTGCTCCCGTTCTTCTACGAGTCGGGATCGCCGTTCATCGAGGACTGCGTGCTCGCCCTGGCCTACACGGTGATGGCACTGGGCCTGAACATCATCGTCGGCTTTGCCGGCCTGCTGGACCTCGGCTACGTCGCCTTCTTCGCGATCGGCGCGTACGTGATGGGCTGGTTCGGCTCGCTGTTCTTCGCCTCCATCAACAACGAGGAGGGCATCCACCTCTTCGTCGGCGAGCGCGCGCAGAACCTGCCCGGGATCCACATCAACTTCCTGCTGATCCTCGTGGCGGCGATCATCGCCACGACGATCGCGGGCATGCTGATCGGGCTGCCGACGCTGCGGCTGCGTGGCGACTACATCGCGATCGTGACGCTCGCGTTCGGCGAGATCGTCGGCCGCATCGCGATCAACGGCGACTCGCTGGTGGTCTTCGGCCAGCCGCTGACCGCCGGGCGCCAGGGCATCACGCCGGTCGACAAGGTCGACCTGCCGTTCCTGGAGCCGTTCACGTCACTCGAGCTCAGACCCTGGTACTTCCTCGCGCTCGCGCTCGTGGTGGTCGCGCTGTTCGTGAACTTCCGGCTGCGCGATTCCCGTCTCGGCCGCGCGTGGATCGCCCTGCGCGAGGACGAGGTCGCGGCCGTCTCGATGGGCGTCCCGGCCGTGAGGACGAAGCTGCTGGCCTACGGCACCGGCGCCGCGTTCGGCGGCATGTCGGGCGCGTTCCTCGGGACGTTCAACAACACGGTGAACGCCGACCAGTTCCAGTTCTACTTCTCGATCCTGATCCTCGGCATGGTCATCCTCGGCGGCCTCGGCTCGATCTGGGGCGTGGTGGTCGGCGCGATCACGCTGACGTTCATCAACTTCTCGATCATCCCCGACGTGCTGCGGACGGTTCCGAGTGACCTGGGATTCGACTTCGACACGACCCAGATCACGTTCGCGATCTACGGCTTCCTGCTGGTGATCATGATGATCATGCGGCCCGAGGGCCTGATCCCCGAGCGCCGCCGCAAGCAGGAGCTCCACGAAGGCGTCGACCACGAGGAGAGCGTCTACTCGGCGCAGGCCTGACATGTCATCGACAGAGACCACACCCGAAGAGCGCGCGCCCGAGCCGTCGGGCGACGGCTCGATCCTCCAGGCGGAGAGCATCACCAAGCAGTTCGGCGGCCTGACCGCGGTCAGCGACGTCAACTTCGCCGTCCCCGAGCGCTCGATCGTTTCCATCATCGGCCCCAACGGCGCGGGGAAGACGACGTTCTTCAACATGCTGACCGGCTTCTACAAGCCGACGATCGGCAAGATCACGTTCGACGGCAGCAACATCACGGGCAGCCGGCCGGACCTGATCATGAAGGCCGGGATGGCGCGGACGTTCCAGAACATCCGCCTGTTCGGGACGATGAGCGCCGAGGAGAACGTGATGGTCGGCGAGAACTCGCGGCATGAAGGCCGGCCTGTTCGGCTCCATCATCCGCACGCCGCGCGTGCGCAAGGAGGAGAAGGCGGCGCTCGAGAAGGCGCGGGAGGAGCTCGCGTACGTCGGTGTGCGCAAGCACCACCACGGCTGGCTGGCGATCAACCTCTCCTACGGCGAGCAGCGCCGTGTGGAGATCGCCCGCGCGCTCGCGTCCGATCCCAAGGTGCTGCTGCTCGACGAGCCGACGGCCGGGATGAACCCGCAGGAGTCCGCGGACCTGACGGCGTTCATGCGCAAGCTGCGCGACGAGCGCGGTGTCACCGTCGTGCTGATCGAGCACGACATGAAGGTGATCATGGAGGTCTCGGAGTACATCACCGTGCTCGACCACGGCGAGAAGATCTCCGAGGGCGACCCGGCGAAGGTCCGCAAGGACCCGCGCGTCATCGAGGCGTACCTCGGCAAGAAGGCGTCCGCGGAGCACCCGTAGCCATGTCATTCCTCGAAGTCGACGACATCAAGACCTACTACGGCAACATCCAGGCGCTCAAGGGCGTCTCGCTGACCGTGGACGAGGGCGAGTGCGTGACGCTGATCGGCTCCAACGGGGCCGGCAAGTCGACCACGCTGCGCTCCATCTCCGGGCTGACCCCGCCGCGCGAGGGCGCGATCCGGCTCGCCGGCGACCCGATCGAGCACCTGCCGCCGCAGGAGATCGTGCGGCTCGGCGTCTGCCAGTCGCCCGAGGGCCGCAAGTGCTTCCAGCGCATGACGGTGCGCGAGAACCTCGAGCTGGGCGCGTTCCTGCGCCGCGACAGCCAGGGCATCGAGGCGGACCTCAAGCGCGTCTTCGAGCTGTTCCCGCGGCTCGACGAGCGCCAGGGGCAGAAGGCGGGCACGATGTCCGGCGGCGAGCAGCAGATGCTGGCCATCGGCCGCGCGCTGATGGGCAGCCCGCAGATCCTGCTGCTCGACGAGCCGTCGATGGGCATCTCGCCGATCCTCACCGAGCGGATCTACGAGACGATCGCCGAGATCAACCAGCAGGGCATGACGATCCTGCTCGTCGAGCAGAACGCCAACTTCGCGCTCGAGGTCTCCCAGCGGGCGTACGTGCTCGAGACCGGGAAGGTGACGATGGCCGACAAATCCGAGTCGCTGCGTACGAACCCCGAAGTGCAGAAGGCGTACCTCGGCGGATGATCGGTTCCGCCGCACTCTGGCTCATGTACGCGTGGCTGCTGGCCGCGATCGTGGCCTCCTACCTGTCCAACCGGAAGGGCTACGGCGAGAAGCCGGGCCTGGCCTCGGGCCTGCTCCTGCACGTCGTCGGCGTGATCATCTGGCTCGTCGTGCCGGCCAAGTCGCACTCGAAGTGGAAGACGATCGGGCCGTTCGGCCGCCGCAAGGCGGAGGACGTCGCCCCGCGTGCCGCGGCGGCGTCGCCGACGGTCGACACCGACGGCGACGACGACCGGCCGGGCAGCCGGGCCGCCTCGGCGTAGCCGGGCGCTACTGGCGCGCGTAGCGGCGGTCGAGCGCGGCGACGTCCGTCGCGCCCGGGGTCGCGCACGGCCGCGCCGCGGTGAAGGTGGCGCCGCGCGGCTGGTCGCAGGCGTTCGGCACGTAGGTCACGCGCGCGGAGGTCGAGCGGAACGGCTGCGTGCCGCCCTGGTCGCGCGCGCGGTCGAGCGCGCCGGGGAAGAGCACCGCGAGCGCGAGCGCCGCCGCGAGCCCCGTGAGCCCCAGCCGCGTGCGCCGGGCGCGCTTTCGGGCGCGCGCGAGGGCCGCGTCGCGCCTGGTGGCGCGCGCCAGCTCATCGCCCAGGCGGGACAGATCGGGGGGGAGCTCGGTCATTGCCCGTCTAACTATGGAGGCTGCGCTGGAAGCGTGTCCAGCGTGCGCACCGGCCGGTCAGTCGCTCAGCGCGGAGCGCAGCGCCTCGTCCAGGTCCGGGTGCCGCGGGCGCCAGCCGAGCTCCAGCGTGCGCCGTGGGACGGCGTTCTGGCCCTCCGTCACGATCTCGGCCATCTCGCCGTAGAGCACGCGGATCGCGAACGCCGGCACGGGGGCGAAGGCCGGGCGCTTGAGCGCGCGGCCGAGCGCCTTCGAGAAGGTCCGGTTCGTGACCGGCTCGGGGGCGCTGCCGTTGACGGGGCCGGACCAGCCGCCGTCGCCGGCCGCCGCCACGTAGATGCCCACGAGGTCGTCGGCGTGGATCCACGGCATGTACTGGTTCCCGCCCGCGACCGGCCCGCCGACGCCGGCGCGGAAGAACGGGAGCATCTTGCCGAGCGCGCCGCCGCCCTTGTCGAGCACGATGCCGGTCCGCACGCGGACGACCCGCACGCCGAGCTCCTCGGCCGCCTGCGCCTCGCGCTCCCAGACGATGCAGACGTCGGACAGGAAGCCGTCGCCGGGCGGGGTGTCCTCTGGCACCGGCTCGGCGCCGTGCGGGCCGTAGTAGCCGACCGCGGAGGCGGACACGAGCGCCGTCGGGCGCTCACCGTCCGCGGCGCGCAGGCCGGCGACCAGGTTGCGGGTGCCCAGCTCGCGCGACTCGAGGATCCCGCGCTTCGCCTCGTCGCTCCAGCGTTGGGCGACGTTCTCGCCCGCGAGGTGGATGACCGCGTCGCGGCCCGCCAGCGCCTCGGCCGGCGCGGGGCCGGCCGTCGGATCCCACTCCACCGCCTCGGTTCCGGGCAGCTTCTCGCGCGCGCCGGCGGGGTCGCGCGTGAGCACCGTGACCGCGTCGCCGCGGTTCGAGCAGCTCGCCCACCAGCCGCCGGCCGATCATGCCCGTGGCTCCTGTCACCGTGATCCGCATGCTCATCGGTACGGGCGGCGGCGCCGGCGGGCTCACCGCTGGGCGCGCAGCCTGTCCGCGTCCTCCGGCGCGTAGCCCAGCTCGTCCTCGCCGACCTCGGCCGCGCCCTGGAGCTTGGCCTGCTCGGCGACCGCGGCGGCGACCGAGGCGGCGACGTCGCGGTTGAAGACGGACGGGACGATGTACTCCTCGCGCAGCTCGTCGTCGGCGACGATCTCCGCGATCCCGCGCGCCGCCGCCATCTTCATGCCCTCGGTGATCTCGCGCGCGCGGACGTCCAGCGCGCCGCGGAAGATGCCGGGGAAGCAGAGCACGTTGTTGATCTGGTTCGGGTAGTCGGAGCGGCCCGTGGCGATCACGCGCGCGTACGGCGCGGCCTCCTCGGGCGTGACCTCGGGGTTGGGGTTGGCCATCGCGAACACCATCGCGTCCTCGTTCATCCGGGCGAGCGCGCTCGGGTCCATGACGCGGGCGCCGGAGAGGCCGATGAACAGGTCGGCGCCGTCGATCACGTCGGCGGGGCCGCCGGTGCGGCGCTCGGGGTTGGTCGACTCGGCGAACCAGCGCTTGACGGGCGGCATCGAGCCGTCCACGTAGTCCTCGCGGCCGGTGTGCAGCGCGCCGCGCGAGTCGCAGCCGATCAGGTCGGTCACGCCGGCCGCGAGCAGGATCTTCGCGGTCGCCACGCCGGCGGCGCCGAGGCCGACCACGAGCACGTCGAGTTCCTCGATCCGCTTGCCGAGCAGCTTGACGGCGTTGAGGACGGCGGCGAGCACGACGACCGCGGTGCCGTGCTGGTCGTCGTGGAAGACCGGGATGTCGAGCGCGGCCTTCAGGCGGTCCTCGATCTCGAAGCAGCGCGGGGCCGAGATGTCCTCGAGGTTGATGCCGCCGAACGTGGGCGCGATCGCCTGGACGGTGGCGATGATCTCCTCCGGGTCCTTCGTGCTCAGGCAGATCGGGAAGGCGTCGACGCCGCCGAACTCCTTGAACAGCATCGCCTTGCCCTCCATCACGGGCATCGCGGCCTCGGGGCCGATGTCGCCCAGCCCGAGCACGGCGCTGCCGTCGGACACGACCGCCACGGTGTTGCGCTTGATCGTGTACTGGAACGCCTTGTCGCGGTCCTGGGCGATCGCGCTGCACACGCGGGCGACGCCGGGCGTGTAGGCCATGCTCAGGTCGTCGCGGGTCCTGAGCGGGGACTTGTTGTGCTGCTCGATCTTGCCGCCGAGGTGGAGCATGAAGGTGCGGTCCGTGGTGTCGACGACCTCGGCGCCGTCGATCTGGTCGACGGTGGCCGCGATCTCGCGGCCGGCGTCCTCGCTCGCGGTGTCGACGGTGATGTCGCGCAGGGTGTGCGCGTCGTCGACCGAGATCAGGTCGATCGAGCCGATCGTCGCGCCGGCGCGCCCGATCGCGCTCGCGACCTGGCCGAGCATGCCGGGGCGGTGCGCGATCCGCACGCGCAGGACGAGCGAGTACTGCGCTGACGTGTGCGCGGGGGCCATGCGGCGCGGATGCTACTCGTGACGCGCGGGCGCGCCCGGTCGTAGTGAGGGTATGAAGGCTCTGCTCGTCCTGATGGCGCTGGCGTTCCTGGGGTGCGGCGAGGCCGCGTCGCAGGAGCCGCCGGCGCGCCTCGAGGTGTGGGAGACGCTCCCGGAGATGCCGCGCTACATCGAGGGCTCGCTCGCGTTCCTCCGGGTCGAGTCCGTGGAGACGGGCGAGGTGCTCGTCGACGGGCGGGTCACCGACCCGAGCGCCGAGCGCGGGAAGGCGCCGCTGTTCTCGGCTTCCGGGTGGCGCCGGGCGAGTACCGCGTGGCGAGCCACCAGCGCCCGTGCGACGGCAACTGCTCATACCTCGACCCGCCCGTGGATCGCTGCGCGGCGACGGTGCGCGTGGGCGGCGACGCGGTGCGCGCCACGGTCGTGCTGGCTCAGTCCGGCGGCTGCGAGATCCGCGTTGCCGAGGCCCTTGCGTCTGGCTGAGCCGGGGGAGTGGCGCCGGCGGACGTCAACGGCTCGCGTTGAGGGGGTGGGTGTCCCCAACGTCACACGGCGACACGATGGCGGGCGCGAAAGTGACGTTGGGGGTCTATGCGACCCCTTACGTCACTTTCGCCGCCGCGGCCGTGACAGCGAGTGACGTTGGGGACACCCGCCACCCCACCCAGCCGCCGTTGCCAACCTCGCGCGCGACGCCCCCGGCGCGTGGCCGGCGACGAGGCACCCGCCGTGCGCGCGGCGCGGCCTAGTACCCCAGGCGCGCGAGGCGCTCGGCCTCGGCCTTGCGCTTGGCCTCGCGCTCGGCGCGGCGCTCCTCTTCGCGCTCGCGGCGGGAATCCTCGACGTTGACGATGCGGACGGAGGAGCGGAACGAGCCGTCGCGGCCGTGGGCCTCGAGGTCGCCGCGGCCGCCTCCGCGGTCGTCGCGGTAGCCGCCGTCGCGACCGCCGCCGCGGTAGCCGCCGCCACCACCGTCGCGCCCGCGCCCGCGGCCTCCGCCGCGGCCACGCCGGCCGCGGTCGTCGGCGCCGCGGGGGTTCACGATCGCCTTGACGTCCCGCACCGGGGTCGCCGCGAGGCGCACCCAGGCCGTGAACGTCGGGTCGCCGGGCTTGACGCCCTGGGCCTGCTCGCAGCACACCTGCGACCACTTCATCGTCTCGCCGTCGTCGCGGCGCTTGGGCTGGAGCGCCTCGAGCACCGCGTCGGGACCGCCGACGCGCTCGATCGCTGCGGCGAGCCGCGCCTGCGCGCGAGCCGACCGGCTCGGTGAGGTCGCCGGCGCCGTCTGCGCCCCCTGCGGCTGGGGCTGCTGCTCGGCGGGCTGCGCCTCCGCGGCCTCGCCCTCCGGCTGCGCGGCCGGGTCACCCTCGGCGGCGGCGGCCGGCTCCGGCTCGGGCTCGCCCGCGGCCACGGCGGCCTGCTCCGTGCGCCGCAACTCGCTCAGCTTCGCGAAGAACGTGCGCCGATGGCGCTCGGCGGCGGTCGGCCGGCGGCGACGCTGCCGCTGCGGCCGCTGCGGGGGCGCCTGACCCGTCGCCTCGGCACCCTGGGCCGCGGGGGGCTCGCTCGGCGCCGCGCCATCCGCGGCCGGCGCGGCCTCCGACGGCGCGCCAGGCTCGGCGGCCGGGGCTGGTTCCGCGGCGGGCGGCGTCGGCGGCGTGGCGGCGTCGGCGGGCGGCGGCGGCGTCGGCGGGCGCGGCGGCGTCGGCCGGCGCGGCCGTCAGGGCCGGCGCGGCCGTCTCGCCGACCGTCTCGGCCGGCTCAGCGGGCGGCTCGGCCGACTCCTCAGCGCTCGTGGCCGGCGGCGCGGGCGGGGTGGCTTCGCCCTCGGCGGGCGGGTCCGGCGGGGCCGCGGCATCGGCCTGGGCGGCCGGATCGGGCGCCTTCTCGCGCGATTCGTCGCCGACCTCTGCCGGGGCGGGCCCGTCGGCCTTCACCGGGGAGTCGTGCGTGGTCTCCGCGGGCGGGTTCTTGGCCTCGCCGCCCTCGGCGGCGGGCGCGGCGGCCTCCTCGGGCTGGGTCGCGTCGCCGCCCTCGGCGGCGGGCGCGGGAGCCTCTCGGGCTGGGTCGCGTCGCCGCCCTCGGCGGCGGGCGCGGCGGCCTCCTCGGGCTGGGTCGCGTCGCCGCCCTCGGCGGCGGGCGCGGCCGCCTCCTCGGACTGCTTCGCCTCGCCGCCCTCGGCTGCGGGCGCCGCGGCCTCCTCACTCTGCTCGCGTGCGCGATCCTCGTCGGGGGGCGTCTCAGTCATGAGTTTCCGGTACTCCTGCGGTGGTGTGGCGGTGCCGGTGCCCGGTCGGCGTGGGCGCGCATTGGGGGGCGGGCGCGCGGCGAACAGCCGGTGCGACCGCCGATATAGCCCAGCATAGCGTTGCGACCCCGCCCGCCGCGCCCCCGTCACGACCCCGTGACGGCCTCCTCCTCGACTAGCCTCTCAAGGGCGATGGCGACCAACGGCGACACCCCGCGCGAGCTGTTCCTGATCGACGGCAACTCCCTGGCCTACCGGGCCTTCTTCGCGCTGCCGGAGTCGATCGCCACCTCCGACGGGCGCCCCACCAACGCGATCTTCGGCTTCGCCTCGATGCTCGTGAAGATCCTCACGGACTACGGCCCCGTTCCCACCGTCGTCGTCTGGGACGCGGGCATGTCCGGCCGCAAGGAGATCTCCGCCGACTACAAGGCGCAGCGCACCAGCCGGCCCGACCTGCTCCAGCTCCAGTGGCCGCACCTGCGCCCGCTGGTGGAGGCGTTCGGCTACCGCAACATCTCCGTCGAGGGCTTCGAGGCCGACGACGTCATCGCCGCACTCGCGGAGCAGGCCAAGCAGCGCGGGATCCCCGTGATGGTCGTCACCGGCGACCGCGACGCCTACCAGCTGGTCGACGACGGCGTGCGCATCATGAGCACGAGCCGCGGCGTCACCGACACGAAGGTCTACGACCGCCAGGGCGTGATCGACCGCTACGGCATCCCGCCGGAGAAGATCCCGGACTTCATCGGCCTCAAGGGCGACACCTCGGACAACATCCCCGGCGTCCCCGGCATCGGCGACAAGACCGCGGCCGAGCTGCTCCAGCGCTTCGGCGACCTCGAGACGGTGCTCGCCAGCGTCGACGAGATCTCGGGAGCCAAGCGCAAGCAGAACCTCACGGAGCACGCCGACGCCGCGCGGCTGTCCAAGCAGCTCGCCACGATGGTCCGCGACGTCCCGATCGACCTCGACCTCGAGGCCGAGTTCACGCGCGAGGTCGACCGCTCGGGCGTCCGCCCCGTGTTCCGCGAGTGGGAGCTGCGCGACCCGCTGCGCCGCCTGGAAGAGGCGCTGGCGATGCTCGAGATGGAGGAGATCCCGCGCCCGGAGACCGCCGAGGCGCGCACGATCGAGGCGCGCGAGGGCAACGCGGCCGACATCGCGCGGCTGGAGGGAGACGAGCTGGTGCTGGTCGCCTCGCCGCCCGAGATCGCCGAGGGCGAGCTGCTGCCCAGCGAGACGCGCTGGCGCTTCGCCGCCTACACGGGCGGCGGCACCGCGCTGGCCGGCCACGTCGACGACCCCAAGGAGCTGGTCGCCGCAGCCGGCGACCGGCCCGTGCTCGCGCACGACGCCAAGGCGCTCGGCGAGGTCCCGGCGAACCTCGCGTTCGACACCGAGATCGCCGCCTTCCTGCTGGATCCCGCCCGCCGCGGCTTCCCGCTCGACGAGCTCGCCGAGGAGCGCGGGCTCGCCGTCCAGGCGGAGGACGTCCAGGTCCAGCGCGCCGGGCTCGTCTACGAGCTGGCCGCCCGCCAGCGGGAGCAGATCGACGAGCGCGGCCTGGAGCCGCTCCTGCGCGAGATCGAGATGCCGCTGATCCGCGTGCTGCGCGAGACCGAGAAGGCCGGCGTCCGGCTCGACGCCCGCAGGCTCGAGGAGTCCGCGGCGCGCATCCGCGCCGACGCGAACCAGCTCGAGCGCGAGATCTGGGAGCTGGCGGGGGAGGAGTTCATGATCGGCTCCCCGCAGCAGCTCGCCGAGGTGCTGTTCGTGAAGCTCGGCCTGTCGCGCAAGCGGCGCGGCAAGACCGGCTTCTCCACCGACGCGCGCGTGCTCCAGGCGATCCGCGGCGAGCACGAGATCATCCCCAAGATCGAGCGCTTCCGCGAGCTGACCAAGCTCGTGCAGACCTACCTCGACGCGCTGCCCGCCTACATCGCCGAGGACGGCCGCATCCACACGACGTTCCTCCAGGTCAACGCCGCCACGGGCCGCCTCGCGTCGATCAACCCCAACCTCCAGAACATCCCGATCCGCACGGAGACGGGCCGCGAGATCCGCGCCTGCTTCGTCGCCGACCCCGGCAACGTGCTGCTGTCCGTCGACTACTCGCAGGTCGAGCTGCGGGTGCTCGCGCACATCGCCGGCGAGGACGTGCTGCGGGAGATCTTCAAGCGCGGGGAGGACGTCCACACGGAGACCGCGAGCGCCGTCTTCGAGCTTCCGCCGGAGAGGCTGGACGTAGGCATGCGCTCGAAGGCCAAGATGGTCAACTACGGGATCGTCTACGGCCTGTCCGCCTACGGGCTCGCCGACCGCCTCCAGATCGCGCAGGAGGAGGCGCAGGAGTTCATCGACCGCTACCTGGCGCGCTTCCCGGCCGTGGCGCAGTTCATGAAGGACGCCGTCGAGCAGGCGCAGCAGCACGGGTACGTGTCGACGCTGTTCGGGCGCCGCCGCCAGATCCCCGAGATCCGCGCGCGCAACTGGCAGACGCGCAAGCTCGGCGAGCGGCTGGCGGTCAACAGCGTCATCCAGGGCACCGCCGCCGACATCATCAAGGTCGCGATGGTGCGCGCGCACGAGGCGCTCGCCGACGCCGGCCTTCAGACCCGCACGATCCTCCAGATCCACGACGAGCTGCTGTTCGAGGGCCCGCCGGAGGAGATGGAGCAGGCGACCGAGATCGTCACGCGCGAGATGGTCGGCGCCGCCGACCTCGACCCGCCGCTGGCCGTGGACGCCGGCGTCGGCCCGAACTGGCTCGACGCGAAGTAGCTACGGCCTGGCCGAGGCTGAAGCGGTCGGCGGGCTCGTCGATCGCCACCTCGATCCCGTCGCCCCAGAACGCCACGTGGCGCGCGACGGCGGCCGCCTCGGGCAGCGGCGCCTCGTAGCTCCAGCCGGCGTCCTCGATCCCGCGCGCGTTCCAGTAGGTCGCCTCGCCCTTGTACGGGCAGCGCGTCCGCTTGCCGGACGGCGTGAGCACCCCGGCCGCGATGTCCGCGCCCGGCACGTAGACCATGGGCGGCACGCAGGTCTCGAACAGCAGCTTCGCGCGGTCTGAGCGCGCGATCACCTCGCCGCCCGCGGTGACCGTGACCGGCCGCGAGGACTCGAAGACGTCGACGCGGTGGTACGGGTCGCGCAGCTTGTAGAAGACGCGCTCGTCCTCCACGAACCAGGCATCCGCCTTGTCGTGGTAGAGGCTCGCGTAGCCGCGCAGCCACGCCGCCTCCTCGATCGGCTCCGCGTAGGTCCAGACCGCGTTCTCGCGCCCGGCCAGGTGGAAGTAGGAGGCGTCGCCCTTGAACGGGCAGTGGGTGGTGTGGTCGCTCGGCTCCAGCCCGCGCAGGTCGTCGAGCGGGACGTAGAGGACCGGCAGGTGGTTGGACTCGTGCAGCAGGCGGCCGCCGACGGAGTCGAGCACCACGCGGTCGCCGATCAGCGCGCGCATGCGGCGCGGGTACGGGTCGAAGAAGAGGCGGTGGCCGGGAGCGCCGTCCCAGCCGAAGTTGAATTCGCCGGCCGGGCGGCTGGCGAGCGGGCCGGGTCCGAAGGTGAGGCTCATGCCCAGGACGGTACCCCGCTCAAATAGGGTGCCGCGGATGGATCGCGGGGTGGCACTGGCCGCGGCGGTGACGATCGGCGGCGTCGTGGCGATGCAGGCGCCGCTGAACTCGCAGCTCGGCCGCACGATCGGCGGGGTGCAGGCGTCGATGATCGCGCTGGGGATCTCGTTCGTGGCGCTCGGCGCGCTCTCCGCCGTCGTCGGCGGGTACGGCGGCCTGGCGAAGCTCGGCGACGCGCCGCTGCACGTGGCGGTCGGCGGCGGGCTGATCGGCGCCCTCTACGTCGGCAGCATCGTGTTCACCGTGCGCGAGCTGGGCGCGGGCGGGCTCACCGCCGCGACGATCTCGGGCCAGCTCGCGCTCGCGGTCGTCATCGACCACTTCGGCTGGCTCGGCGTCGCGCGCTCGCCGATCACCGCCGCCAAGCTGCTCGGCATCGCCCTGCTCGGGCTGGGTACGTGGTTCGTGGTGAAGGACTAGCGATGGAGCAGACCCGCCGGGAGGTCATCGCCGCGTTCATCCCCAACTCGCCGCTGGTCGGGCACCTGGGGATCGAGGTCGTGTCGCTCGAGCCCGACGTCGCGCAGCTGCGGCTCCCGTTCCGGCCGGAGCTGGCGACGCTCGGCGACGTCGTCCACGGCGGCGCGATCGCCTCGCTGCTCGACACGGCCTCGATGGCGGCCGCGTGGTGCGACGACGAGGTCCCGGAGTCGATGGCCGGCGCCACCGTGTCGCTCCACGTCGACTACGTCGCCGCCGCGCGCGGCGTCGACGTGCTCGCCACCGCGCGGGCCGTCCGGCGCGGGCGCAGCCTGTGCTTCTGCGAGGTCGAGGCGACGGCGCCGGACGGCGCCGTGGTCGCCAAGGCGCTCGCCGTCCACCGCTTCGGCTGAGCCTCGGTAGACGAACGTCAACTGCGCTGGGTGGGGAAGCGCGGTGCGATCGCGAGTGGCGACTTTGTGCGGCTCAGCGACATAAACCCGACATCTCGCGAGAGTGCCGCCCGCGAGTGGCGAGTTTGTGCGGCTCAGCGGCACGAAACCGACATCTCGCGCACCGCCGCCGCCGAGACCGACCCGGCGGACCGCTCCCTCACCACCCCACCCAGCGCCGTTGACGTTCGCCAGCGGCGCGCACCCGGCGCTTGACAACCCGACACTCAGCGATATATCGTTACCTATCGAAGACAGTCGACCAAAGGACCCACAAGTGCACGCGCACGCCATACACGGCCGCTGGGGCGGCCACCCTTTCGACCCTCGCGCCGCCTGGCTCGCGCTCATGTCAGGCGGCGGCCGCGGCCGGCACCGGCACGGCCGGGGCCACGGCGGCCCCGGCTTCGGCGGCCCCCCGTTCGGGCCGTTCGGGCCCGGCTTCGGGCGCGGCGGCCCGCGCGCCCGGCGCGGCGACGTCCGGGCCGCGCTGCTCGTCCTGCTCGCCGAGGAGCCGCGCAACGGCTACGGGCTGATGCAGGAGATCGAGAACCGCAGCGGCGGCAACTGGCGCCCGAGCCCCGGCTCCGTCTACCCGGCGCTCTCGCAACTCGAGGACGAGGGCCTCGTCCGCGCGCAGGACGCCGGCGGCCGCCGGCTGTTCGAGCTCACCGACGCGGGCCGCGCGTACGTCGCCGAGCACGGCGACGAGCTCGGCACGCCGTGGGAGGAGGTCGGCGGCGGCGGCGCCGCAGGCCGCGGAGCTGCGGACGCTGATCTTCGGCGTCGGCGCCGCGGTCATGCAGGTCGTCCAGGCCGGCACCGAGGAGCAGGTCCAGGCGGCCGCCAAGGTGCTCGAGGACGCCCGCCGGGCGCTGTACCGCATCCTCGCGGAGGACGAGCCGGCGGAGTGATCGCGGCACGCCCGCCCGGCCGCGCCGGCCACGGCCGGGGCGGTCTGGCGGGCGGCCGCGACCATTGCTACAGTCGCCACGAAGTCGGCTCCGAGGGAGGTCAGGCACTCATGTCACCACGCGGTTCGCGGATGCTGTCGACGATGAGCGACACGTTCTGGGTCCTCGTGCTCGCGATCATCGTGCTGTTCGCCTTCTTCGTGGCGCTGGGCGCGTTCAGTCCCTCCGAGGTCGCGTGGCTCACGCTCGGCGTCGCGGTCCTCGCCGTGGTCTGGACCGTTCACGCGGTGTGGGACTCCCGCCATCGCGACGGCCGCGACCCGGCGTCGATCCGCAACCGCGAGCGGCGCGGCTTCTGACCGCCACGGTCGAGCTGGACCCGGAGATCGCCCGGGTCCTCGACGGCATGAACGCGGTCGACGGGCCGCCCGCGCACGAGGTCCCGATCGAGCAGGCCCGCGCCGGCCACGAGTCGGAGTCCGAGCACTTCTCCGGCCCGGGGGAGCCGGTCGCCGAGGTCCGCGACCTCGCCGTCCCGTCGCCGCACGGGGAGATCCCGATCCGGGTCTACCGCCCGGAGGCGGCACACGGCCTCGTCGCCTACGTCCACGGCGGCGGCTGGATGGTCGGCTCGATCGACTCGTTCGACACCGTCGTCCGCGCGCTCGCCAACGCCTCGAACGCCGTCGTCGTGAGCATCGGCTACCGGCTCGCGCCCGAGCACCCGTTCCCGGCCGGGCTCGACGACGCGCTCTGCGCCACCCGCTGGATCGCCGCCAACGCGCGCGACCTCGGCGGCGACCCGCAGCGCCTCGCCATCGCCGGCGACAGCGCCGGCGGCAACCTCGCCACCGTCGTCGCGCGCAGGCTGCGCGGCGAGGTCGACTTCAAGCTCCAGGCGCTCGTCTACCCGGTGACCGACGCGGGCGTGAACACGCCCTCCTACCGCACGTTCGGCGAGGGCTACGGCCTCACCGCGGCCTCGATGCAGCGCTTCTGGAACCTGTACCTGGACGGCAGCGACGGGCTCGACCCCGACGCCTCGCCGCTGCGCGCGCAGGACCTCGAGGGCATGCCGCCCGCGTTCGTCCTCACCGCCGAGGCCGACCCGCTGCGCGACGAGGGCGAGGCCTACGCGGAAGCGCTGCGCGACGCGGGCGTGCCGACGCGGCACACGCGCTTCGACGGCGCGATCCACGGCTTCTGGCGCTGGCTGGCGGTCACGTCGATGTCGCGCCGGGCGGTCGACGAGGTCGCCGCCGCGCTGCGCGCCGCGCTCGCCTGAGCGGACGCCCCCGCTCAGGCCCTTTGGACGATCCGGGCTCCCGAGCCGGCGCTACGGTCCAGGGCATGGCCGTTTCACCGAGCACCGCCACGACCCGCTTCTGGCATCCGTTCGCCGACATGGGCGCCGTCTCGCAGCGCGAGCTGCTGATCGAGCGCGGGGAGGGCGTCTGGGTCTACGACCAGGACGACAAGCGCTACCTCGACGGGACCGCGGCGCTCTGGTACTCGAACATCGGCCACGGCCGCAGGGAGGTCGCCGAGGCGGTCGCGGCGCAGATGAGCCGGCTCGAGGCCTACTCCACGTTCGGCGACTTCGGCAACCGGCCGGCCAACGAGCTGGCGGAGCGGCTCGCCGCGCACGCCCCGATGGACGGCGCCCGCGTCTTCCTCGCCTCCGGCGGCGGCGACGCGATCGACACCGCGGCCAAGCTCGCCCGCCGCCACTTCGTCCAGCAGGGCCAGCGTGAGCGCGTCCACCTGATCAGCCGCACGCAGGGCTACCACGGCACGCACGGCTTCGGGACGAGCATCGGCGGCATCGAGGCGAACACGAGCAGCTGGGGCCCGCTCGTCCCGCACGTCTCGTCGGTGCCGTACGACTCGCTCCAGGCGCTCGAGGCCGAGATCGAGCGGGTCGGCCCCGACCGCGTCGCCGCGTTCTTCTGCGAGCCCGTGATCGGCGCCGGCGGCGTGTACGCGCCGCCCGACGGCTACATCGAGGGCGCCGCCGACCTGTGCGCGGAGCACGGCATCCTGCTCGTGATCGACAGCGTGATCTGCGGCTTCGGCCGGCTCGGGACGTGGTTCGGGATCGAGCGCTGGGAGGACGTCCGCCCCGACATGATCACGTTCGCCAAGGGCGTCACGAGCGGCTACCTCCCGCTCGGCGGCGTGATGGTCTCCGACACGGTCGCCGCGCCGTACTTCGAGGCGGCCGGCGGCCCGATGCTGCGCCACGGCGCGACCTACGCCGGCCACCCGACCTGCTGCGCCGCCGCGCTCGCGGTGCTGGACATCTACGAGGAAGAGGACGTGATCGCCCGCGGGCGCGAGCTCGAGCGGCCGCTCGCCGACGCGCTCGCGCCGCTCGCCGACCACTCCGCCGTGGCCGAGATCCGGGCCGGCCTGGGCCTGCTCGCCGCCGTCCAGCTCGCGCCCGACGTGCTCGAGCGCGACCCGGCGGCGGTCGCGAAGGTCGCCCAGGGCGCGCGCGAGGCCGGCGTGCTCGTCCGCCCGCTGCTGGGGGCGATCGCGATGTCGCCGCCGCTCACGATCGAGCAGGAGCACATGGAGCTGCTGGCGGGCGGCATCCGCGCCGGCCTCGACGCGCTGGACTCCGCGGCGCCGCGGCCGGACGAGAGCTCCGGCGGCTGAACGCGCGCCGGTGCGCGAGCTCGCGTTCGAGGACACGTTCGAGGGCGGCACGCTCGACCTGACCCGCTGGGTCCCGTACTACCTGCCGCACTGGAGCTCGCGCGAGCGGTCGGCTGCCCGCTACGAGCTCGGCGGCGGCCGGCTGCGGCTGCTGATCGAGCGCGACCAGCAGCCCTGGTGCCCGGAGCTCGACGGCGAGCTGGTGGTCTCCTCGCTCCAGACGGGCGTGTTCGCCGGGCCGCTCGGCAGCCCGATCGGCCAGCACCGCTTCCACCCGGACGCCGTGGTCCGCGAGGAGCAGGACGACGTCCGCCTCTACACGCCGCAGTACGGCCGCATCGAGGTCCGCTGCCGGGCGATCGCCGACCCGCGCAACATGGTCGCGCTGTGGATGATCGGCTACGGCGACCGGCCGGAGCGCTCGGGCGAGATCTGCGTCTGCGAGATCTTCGGCAGCGACGTCCACGAGGACCACGCGGCGGTCGGCATGGGCGTGCACCCGTTCGGCGACCCGGCGCTCGAGGACGACTTCGCGAAGGAGACGCTGCCGATCGACGCGCGCGAGCTCCACGTCTACGCGGCCGACTGGACGCCGGACGCGGTCGCGTTCTTCGTCGACGGCGAGCACGTCAAGACCGTCGGCCAGTCGCCCGCCTATCCGCTCCAGCTCATGCTCGACGTGTACGAGTTCCCGGACGCCCCGCCGTCGCCGCCCGAGGCGTACCCGAAGGTGTTCGAGGTCGATTTCGTGCGCGGCTATCGTTAGCCGGGTCGCCCGCGGAGCGGGCGGCTCCTCTCCATGAGCGACGCGCTCCAGTTCCTGCTGCTCCTCGACCAGGACGCCATCCGGGCGACCGGCGAGCTGCGCTGGGCGCCGGCGACCGCGGTGCTGACGCTGATGTCCGCGTGGTGGGTCAAGGGCCCGGTGCTCGTCGGCGTCGGCTGGTGCGCGGACCTGAAGCGGCGGCGCGTGTTCCCGCTCACCGCGGCCGCGGCGACGGCGAGCTTCTTCCTCGCCTCGTGGCTGAACTACCTGCTCAAGGCGGCGGTCGACCGCAGCCGGCCGCCGCAGGCGATCGGCTTCGACGCGCTGGTCGGCGTGCCGTCGTCGCCGTCGTTCCCGTCCGGGCACGCGATGAGCGCGTTCGCCGTCGCGGGCGCGATCGCCGTGCTCGCGCCGCGGCTGCGGGTGCCGGTCCTCGCCCTCGCGGCCGCGATCGCGTTCTCGCGCGTCTACCTCGGCGTGCACTTCTGGATCGACGTCCTCGCCGGCGCGGCGCTCGGCCTCGCGGTCGGCGTGGGCGTGGCGTGCGCCGCGCGCCGCTCAGCTCAGGGCAGGCTGGGGCAGTAGCCGGACCGACCGCGCCAGCGCCACCGCGAACGCCCCGACCTGCCAGCCGGCGATCGTGCCGAGCGCGACGTCGAGCGGGAAGTGGGCGCCGAACGCCATGCGGGTGAGGGCGACCGCGATCAGGTAGCCGAACACCACGTAGCGCAGGCTCGGCGCCATCCGCGCGGCGGCCACGACGAGCGCGGTCGTGACGATCAGGTGGCCCGACGGGAACGACGGGATCGCCGCCCAGTGGCGGCCGTGGCTGCGGGCGACCTCGGCGCCGAGCGCCTCCTCCGGCCGCGGCCGGTCGATCGCGAACTGGACGACCTCGAGCACGACGTCGGCGAACACGGCGGCGAACAGCATCGCCAGGACCGCGCCGGCCGCGAAGCGCAGGCTGCGCGTGCCGAGCAGCACGGCGACGGCCGCGCCCACGGCGAGCAGCACGTAGTTGCGGCTGTGGGGATCGAGCGCCTGGTAGAGCCACTCCGGGCCGTCGCCGAGGCCGTTGATCGCGAGGAACAGCGCCTCGTCCGCGCCCGCCAGCAGCGGCAGCGCGGCGGCGACCGCCCACGCCAGCGCCATCGTCAGGCCGATCCGCGGCAGGTGCAAGCGCAGCGCTCCGCGCACGCCGGCCGGCGCGGCCTGCGGCAGCGGGGCGAGCACGGCCCGCATCACGCGCCAGGTGTCGGCGATCGAGCGGAACGAGCTGGTCTCGCCGGCGTAGATGGCCGGCATCGGGACCCAGGCGACGTCGCGGCCGCTGCGCAGCAGCGCCTTGAGGTGGGTCGTCTCGGCCTCGTAGCGCCCCGGCACGGGCGGCACGGCGCGCAGCGCGCTCGCGCGGAACAGGCGCATGCCGTTCTGGGAGTCGCGCAGCCGGCGGCGGACGACGAGGCTCAGCGCCCAGGTCGAGACGGTGTTCGCGAGCCGGCGCAGCGGCGGCATGATCTCGTCGCGCGGGCGCTCGCCCACCACGACCTCGCTGCGCGCGGCCGCGGCCACGAAGTCCGGGATCAGCTCCGGCGGGTGCTGGCCGTCGGCGTCGAGCACGATGACGCCGTCGGCGGAGCGGCCGAGCGCGGCGTCGACGCCGGCGGCGACCGCCGATCCCTTGCCGTGGTTGGTGCCCATGCGCACGAGGTCGACACGCTCGTGCCGGGCCAGCCGCTCCAGCTCGGCGGCCACCTCGGCCGGCGCGCCGTCGTCGACGAGGACGACCTCGTCGGCGTGGCGCAGCGCGCCGGCGACGACGTCGGCGACGCCTTCGGAGCGGTAGACCGGGATCACCGCGGCGAGCCGCTGGAGCGGCGGCAGCACGGGCAGCGCGACGGCCACCGCGGCGGTGCGGCGCTCCGCGCGGGCGAGCGGGATCAGCCCCGCGAGCCCGAGCGCGCCCATGGCCAGCAGCGTCCGGTAGGAGCCGGTGGCGGCGATCAGCAGCCCGGCCACGGGCAGCGCCGCGGTGGTGGCGATCGCGCGGGCGGAGAAGAACGCCCCGGCGTAGCGGCCGGCCTGGCCCTCGGGGACGAAGCGGGTGAAGTAGGGGTAGCCGACGGCGTTGACGATGCCGGCGCCGAGCGCGGCGGCGGCGAACGGCAGCGCCGCCTGGGCGATGCTCGAGGCGGCGGTGCCGGCCAGCAGGCCGCCGCCCAGCAGCGCGACGCCGCCGAGCAGCGCGCGGCGCAGCCGGCCGGCGGACAGGCGCCCGCCCCAGATCATGCCGGCGCCGGTGATGAGGCCGAAGCCCGCGAGCATGAGCCCGGCCGTCGCCGCGTTGACGCCGAGCACCTCCTTGGCGTACAGGACCATGAACGGCGTCAGCGCCGTGTAGGAGGCGACCCAGAGCACCTGGGCGACGAGCACCTGGCGCGCGCCGTCGCGGTGCAGCACCTCGCGCAGCAGCTTGAGGGCGGGGCCTTCGGACTGCTCGCGCTCGACGGTGCGGAAGGCGCCGTGCGTCCGCTGCCAGGCCAGCGTCGGCAGCGCGAGCAGCGGCAGCAGCAGCGCCCACAGCGCGAACACGGCGGCGGACGAGGAGTCGATCAGCGCGCCGCCGACGACGGTCCCGGCGAGGGCGCCGACGAGCATCGCGCCCTCCTGGGCGCTGGTGGCGGCGGCGCGGCGGTCCTCCGAGAAGCGCTCGGCGACCAGCGCGCGATGCGCCGTGCTGGCGGCGTTGAGCCCGATGTAGACGGTCGCGGCGGCGAGCGCGAGCACGAGGTACGAGCTGGCGGTGCCGAGCGCGATCGCGACGAGGCCGCCGGCGGAGACGACGGCGCCGCCGAGGATGAACGGGCCGCGGCTGCCGCGCGAGTCGCTCCACAGGCCGGTGGCCAGCGGGACGGCGAAGCCGGCGAGCGCGTTGACGAGCATCACCGCGCCGATCAGGCCGGGGCGGTCCGCGATGCGCTCGAGCAGGACGGGCACGTAGGTCGTCGTGACCGCGCGCGCGGCGCCGAGCGCGACGGCGACGGTCGCGAACGCCCACAGCGCGTTGACGGCGAGCCGGGGCGCCGGGCGCCCGACGGGGATCGCGACGGCGCTCACGACCGCGGCTCCGGGGCGACGAGGCGGAGGCGCCGGGGCGCGACCGTGACGGTCGCGGTGGTGACGCCGAGCGGCTGGGCGTCGGCGACCAGCGGCAGCGGGGCGTCGAGGTGCGCGCGGGCGGCGCGGCGCCAGGTGACGCCGGGGCGGTCCAGGTGCTCGCCGCGGCGGGCGGCGGCCAGCAGGCTCACGACGCCGCGGCGGCTCGCGGTCTCCAGCACGATCGCCTCGAGGCGGCCGTCGGCGCGGTCGGCCATGGGCGCGACCTGGAAGCCGAAGCCGAACAGCGGCAGGTTGGAGAGGAAGACCTGGGCGGCCGGGCCGTCGAAGGCGGGCGCGCCGTCCGTGCGGAGGCTGACGTGGTGGGGGCGGAAGGCGGCCAGCTCGGTGACGAGCGCGCGGACGCCGGCGGTCAGGTCCGCGGAGTTCTCGCCCGTGTAGCGGTGGCGGGCCGCGGCGTGGAAGCCGGCGCTCACGCCCTCGACGGCGTACAGCGTGCGCTCGGGCGTGACGACGTGGAGCGCGTCGACGGCGGTGGGCCGCCCGCGGACGGCGAGCTCGGCGGCGGCGTCCCAGTCGACCGGGATCCCGAGCGCGGCGGCGATGTTGTTGGCGCGCCCGGCCGGCAGCAGCGCGACGGGCGGGAGGGCGCGAAGGCCGAGGTTGGCGAGCGCGTGCACGGTGCCGTCGCCGCCGGCGAGCACGAGCCGGCGCCCGTCGGCGCCGCGGACCGCGCCGAGCAGCTCCCGCTCGTCATGCGTGACGAGGGTGGTCACGTTCGCGCCGGCGGCGCGCAGCGCGCTCGCCGCGCGCTCGGCCACGCCGTCCCCGGTGCCGCTGGCGCGGCCGTTGACGACCAGCTGCACGTCGCGCCGGACGACCGTCAGCGGGGCCGAGCGGCGCGGCGCGGGGGCGTCGACGTGGGGGGCTGGGCGGAGGGCGGTGAGGGCGGCCATGACTCTTAGGCCAAGCTAAGCGCCGCCGAAGGCCGCCGAAATGGAGCGGCCTCCACGTGTGCCCGCGTGTTTACGCCCAGGGGTCGGTACGGCTCACCGCCTCAGGGCACCACCCTGAGTCAGCGCATGAAGCGCGCCCCGAGCCGCTGCGCGCCGGCCATCGCGCGCTCGGTGCGCGAGCCCTGCGGCGGCAGCAGCCCGAGCTGGCGCGCGAGGTCCATCACGTCGAAGTCGACCCGCAGCCGGGCGAGCTTCCCGTCCCGGTACTCGTGGAAGTCCACGCCCTGGAAGACGGCGTTGCGGCCGGTCGGCGCGTAGCCGGGCGGGTCCATCGGCCCGGTGAACGTCGCATGCGCGCGCCAGTGGAACGCCGCCTTCGGCTCGCCCGGGAGGACGTACGGGCCCTCCACGACATCGAAGGTCATGTCGGGAAGCGCGCGCCATGCCGAGCGCAAGGAACGCGCGGACGTCGTCATGGCCGTGCATGCGGGTCGGCCAAGCGCTGTCGTCGTAGACGATGTCGGGCGCCATCAGCGCGAGCAGCCGGTCCGGGTCGTGGCTGTTCCAGGCCGCGAGGTAGTCGCCGGTGAACGTGCCGAGCCACTCGTGGTCGACGCCTGCCGGCGCTGTGTCGGGAGTCGTCATGGAGCGACGCTACGGCTTGGCGGCGAGCGCGTCGAGCCGGGGCGCGTGGCGGATCGCCGGGCTCAGGGTGCCCCACAGCGCCAGCACGACGCTCGCGGCGACGAACACGGCGACCGTCGCCCGCGCCGTGCGTGGCGTCCAGCAGCAGGCCGGCGAGGAGCGGGCCGAGCGGCGCGATCAGCAGCGCGATCGTGCTGCGGACGCTCTCGACGCGGCCGAGCACGCGGTCCGGCGTGATCGCGAGCCGGTACCCGACGACGACGGAGTTCGTGACCGGGATGACGAAGTGCGGCATCAGGATCGAGGCGGCGAGGACGTAGACGTTCGGCCACACGAGGAACAGCGCCGGGGCGAGCCACAGCCACAGCTCGAGCACGAGGATGGCCCGCGCCGACAGCACCCGGCGGAGCAGCGGCGAGGCGAGCGACCCGGCGAGGATGCCGGCCCCGAAGGCGCCGAGCAGCAGGCCGATCTCGCCCTCCGCCAGCCCCTCGCGCTTGCCGAAGACGACCACGACGAGGAGCAGGCCCGGCCCGATGAAGTTCGCGAGGCCGTAGAGGAACGTCGTCGTGCGCAGGAACGGCTCGTGCCACAGGAAGCGCAGCCCCTCGGCGAGCCGCTCGCGCAGGCGTGCGGGCCCCGCGTGCCGGGCCTGCTGGAACGGGGTCCGCATGAGCAGCAGCGACACGGCCGAGCAGCCGTACGACACGACGTCGACGACGAACGGGACCGCCCGCCCCAGCGACAGCAACGCGCCGCCGAGCGGCGGGCCGGCGATCATGACCGCGGCCGTGCGCGACTCCTGGACGCCGGCGGCGGCGGGCAGCTGGGCGGCGCTCGGCACGACGGCGCGCAGCGCCCCGGCCGCGGCGGGGCGGAAGAACGCCGAGCCCGCGCCCTCGACGAACGCGACCGCCACGAGCTGCCAGAACGCGAGGCGGTCGAGCGCGATCGCGACGATCAGGAGCGCCGATGGCCAGCGCCCTCACCGCGTCGGTCGCCAGCATGATCGCCCGGCGGTCCTGCCGGTCGGCGGCCACGCCCGCCAGCAGGCCGAACAGCGCGAACGGCACGATCCGCGCGAACGTGACGAGGCCCGCCTGCGCCGCCGACCCGTCTCCCGCCAGCACGAGCAGCGGGTAGACGATCGTCGTCGACTCGCTGCCGAGGTTCGACAGCAGCTGGCCGGACTGGAGGAGGACGAAGTCCCGGTTGCGGCGCAGCGGGGCGTCGTCGGCGTCCGCCATGGCCGGTCCGGCGCCGTCTCAGGCCCGTTCGCCGGCGGCGGCGACGATCTCGGCGACCTGCTCGGGGTTCGACGGCGCCGGGCCGCCGTCGCGGCCCACGATCGCGTCCTCGAGCCCGACGCGGACGTCGCGGCCCGCGGCGAGGCCGGCGTCGACGACCGCCCAGCTCGCGCGGGCGTCGCCGTGCCACAGCCGCGGCCGGCCGAGGACGGCGACCCGCTCGTCGATCGCGCGGGCGAGGTCGACGGCGGCGCGGTCCTCGTGCTCGAAGATCACCTCGACCAGGACCCGGCGGACCTGGTGCGCCCACGGGGCCGCGAGCAGCGCGTCGGCGTCCTCGAGCGTGAAGATGCCGGCCTCGATGCCGATGCCCTTCTCGACCAGCGCGCCGCCGAGCTCGACCGATCCGGCTTCGGACAGGTTCAGCGAGACGGCGTCAGGCGGTCGGGTCCACGCGCGGACGGCGGCGATCCGGTCGGGCGCCGCGCCGAGGTCGATGTCCTCCTGCGTGGAGCACGAGATCTCCAGGCGGGGCGCGGCTTCGCGGATCGCCGCGACGACCGCGTCGTGCACGTCGGGCGCGAGCGACTCCGCGCCGTCGGCGGGCCGCCGCGGGTGCACGTGGATCGACGCCGCGCCGGCGATCTGGCATGCGATCGCGTCGGCCACGATCTGCTCCAGCGTGACCGGGACGTCAGGGTGGTCTTCGCGGGTGTAACCGCCGTTGAGGGCGCACTGGACCATGGGCGCGAGGCTAGGTCCCGCCGCTCGCGGCCGCAAGCTGCCGGCCGTGTCGAGGGCTCCTGAACGGCGGCTGGGTGGGGTGGGGGGTGTCCCCAACGTCACACGCGACACATGACGCGGGTGAAAGTGACGTTGGGGGCCTCTACGACCCCTAACGTCACTTTCGAGCGCGTCGATCGTGTCGCCGTGTGACGTTGAGGACACCGCCCACCAACCCCACCCAGCCAAGCCGTTCGCCGGCGGCGAGAAGCGCCGGCGGCGAGGGAGCGCCGGCGGCTACTCGTACAGCCGCGCGTAGGCGTCCTGCACGGCCTCCATCTGCCGGCGCGCCTGGCTCACGACCCAGCGGCGGGTCTCGCGGTCCACCGCGAGCACGGTCCAGCCGTCGCCCTCCTCGTCGCTGAGGTGCACGAGGAGCGTGTCCCGGTCGTGCTCGACGCGCAGCCGGTGGGCGGGATTGCCGTCCTCGTGGAGCACCCGCGGCCGCTCCGGGTCGGCGACGAACGAGGTCCAGCGCGAGCGCGGCATCAGGCCGCGGCGGCGAGGGCGGGCTCGGCCTCCGCCGGTGCGGGCAGCGCGAAGGACGAAGGGGCGACGTTGAGGTACTTGCGGAACAGGTAGCGGGTCAGCCGCGGGCGCGAGGTGAAGCGGGCGAGCCAGTCGAGCGGGCGGCCGTGGAGGTGGCGGATCGCGCGCTGGTTGAGCCACATCCACTCGAACTTCCAGCGGTGGGCCTCGTGGAAGGCGGCGTAGCGCTCGAACGCCTCCGAGCGGCTCCGGCGCCCCTCGAGCACGGCCGCCAGCTCCCGCCCGCAGGCGATCCCGAAGTACCAGGCCGTGCGGATCCCCTCGGCGCTCAGCGGGATGCAGTGGCCCGCGGAGTCGCCCACGAAGCACACGCCGTCCTCGACCGCGTCGCGGAACCGGTGCGGGATCCAGTTGCCCTGGTAGCGCTCGACGCCCGCGCGCTCGTCGGTCGCCAGGCGCACGGTCGGCTCCTTGACGTGGAAGCGCGGGTCGTAGGAGCCGATGCCGATCCGCAGCTCGTCGCCCGCCGGGAACGACCACCCGTAGCCCGACGGCACGTAGCGGGGGTCGACCCACAGCTGGAGGTCGGGCGCCGCGCCGCGCGGATGGACCTCCAGCCCGCGTGAGAGCGTCGCCTCGGGCGGCTGGATCGGCTCCGGCCCGCCGCCGAGCACGCGCCGCCAGCCCAGGCAGTCCACGAGCAGGCCCGCGTGCACGTCGCCGCGGTCCGTATGGATGACCGACCCGGTGCGCCCGTCCACCTTGGCCGTCTCGAACACGGCGTCGCCGCACTGCGCCCACAGCAGCTCGCAGACCGAGCGGTAGTCGAACGTGGAGAAGGTCTCGGGCAGGCTCCAGCGCACGGACGCGCCCAGCGTGTGCATGACCATCGTCTCGAAGGTCTGCCGGATCCCGCCTTCCAGGCCGAGGTTCACCAACCACGAGGTGGGTGCGCAGCACGCCGAGGTCTGGCGCTCCCCGATCTCGTAGCGGTCGAGCACCAAGACCCGCGCGCGCGAGGCGCGCAGCTCACGCGCCACCGCGAGACCCGCGAACGATGCGCCGCAGATCACGACGTCGTATCGGGTATCCGAGGCGAAGGGAGTGCGCTCGGAGCCCCGCTTGGTGGCACGGACCGGCATGGGGAGAGGCGCTACAGTATCTCGCCGCTCATGGAAGCCACGATGACACCGCCCCAGACCACCGGCGACGCGAGGATCGTCGAGGGATCCAACGGGATGCTCCTCGAGATCGACGGGCAGATCCTGCCCAACTACGACGCGACGATCGTCCCGTTCGAAGAGGGCGACGTGGTGACGGGCCGGGTGGTCCGGATCGACAAGGACGAGGTCCTTATCGACATCGGCTACAAGAGCGAAGGGGTCATCCCCAACAACGAGCTCTCGATCCGCAAGTCCGTCGACCCCTCCGAAGAGGTCGAGATGGGCGAGGAGGTCGACGCGCTGGTCCTCACCAAGGAGGACCAGGACGGCCGGCTGATCCTGTCCAAGAAGCGCGCCCGCTTCGAGCGCGCCTGGCGCCGGATCGAGGCCGCCGCGGAGTCCGGCGAGCCCGTCATCGGCGCGGTCATCGAGGTCGTCAAGGGCGGCCTGATCATCGACCTCGGGGTGCGCGGCTTCCTGCCCGCCTCGCTGGTCGACATCCGCCGCGTCCCGAACCTGGACGAGTACCTCGGCCAGAACATCCAGTGCAAGGTCATAGAGCTCAACCGCTCGCGCAACAACGTGGTGCTCAGCCGCCGCGCGGTGCTCGAGGAGGAGCGCAAGGAGCAGCGCCAGGCGATCCTGGAGCGCCTCCAGCCCGGCCTCATCATCGAGGGCCAGATCTCCAACATCGTGGACTTCGGCGCGTTCGTGGACCTCGACGGGATCGACGGCCTGATCCACATCTCCGAGCTCTCGTGGTCGCACGTCAACCACCCGAGCGAGATCCTGTCGATCGGCGACACCGTGCAGGTCAAGGTGCTCGACATCGACCGCGACCGCCAGCGCATCTCCCTGGGCCTCAAGCAGACCCAGGAGGACCCGTGGCAGCGCGTGGTCGACACCTACAACGTCGGCGACGAGCTGGAGGGCACGGTCACGAAGGTCGTCGCGTTCGGCGCGTTCGTCGAGATCCTCGAGGGCGTCGAGGGCCTCGTGCACATCTCCGAGCTCGCCCAGCAGCACGTCGAGAACCCGCGCGAGATCGTCCAGCCCGGTGACGAGGTGAAGGTCAAGATCCTCGAGATCGACTCCGAGCGGCGTCGCCTGTCGCTGTCGATCAAGCGCGTCGAGGGCCAGGTGCTGCCGCGCCGCGAGGCCGGCGCCGCCCCGGCCGGCGACGCGGGCGACATGGACGACATGCCGGAGCTCGGGCTGTCCGAGGACGTGTTCGCCGAGGCGCCGCAGGCACCCGACGCCGCCGTCGAGGAGGCCGCCGCGGACGAGGGCGACGAGGTCGACGAGGCCGCCGCGCCCGACGCGACCGCCGAGGTCGACGAGGTCGGCCGCGCCCGACGCGACCGCCGAGGCCGAGGCCGCCGCGCCCGACGCGACCGCCGAGCCGGCCGCGCCCGACGCGACCGCCGAGGCCGAGGCGCCCGCCGCCGACGACGAGCCGGCCGCGCCCGACGCCGCCGCCGAGCAGCCCCCCGAGGACGAGCAGGCCTGAGCCCCCCGCCGTTCGTCGGTCTGACGGGCGGCATCGGCGCCGGCAAGTCCGAGGCGCTGAGCGCGCTCGCGCGCCTGGGCGCCGCCACGCTCTCCACCGACGCCGTCGTGCACGAGCTCTACGACGACCCGGAGGTCAAGGCCGCCGTGACCGCGCGCTGGGGGGACGAGGTGGCGCCGGACGGCCGGGTCGACCGCCGGGCCGTCGCGGGCAGGGCGTTCGCCGACCCGGGCGAGCGCGAGTTCCTCGAGAGCCTGCTGTGGCCGCGCGTCGGCGCCCGGGTCGCCGAGTGGCGCGCAGTCGAGTCCCAGCGCGAGCCGGCGCCGCCCGCGCTCGTGGTCGAGGTCCCGCTGCTCTTCGAGTCCGGCATGGACGCGGGCTTCGACGCGACGATCGCGATCGTGGCCGACGAGGCGATCCGGCGTGAGCGCGCGGCCGCGCGCGGGCACGAATCCATCGATGAGCGCACCGCCCGCCAGCTCACGCAGGACGAGAAGGCCCGCCGTGCCACGTACGCGGTCGCAAACAGCGGCACTCTCGACGAGCTCGAATTCCGTTTGTCTGAGGTGCTTGGCAAGCTGAACCCATGAGCGCGCAGGCCCAGGCAAGGACGCGGCCCCGCCAGGCGCCCCGGCGCGGGCCCTCCAAGAAGGCGCGCCGGCGCCGCGTGCTCCGCCGGCGGCTGCTGCTGCTCGCGGCGGCCGTCCTCGCGGTGAGCGCGGTGATCCTCGTCGTCGTGCGTCCGTATGCCGACAAGGCCGTGCAGGAGTTCGCGCTCCCGCTGCGCCACGAGGACATCATCCGCCAGCAGGCCGATGACAAGAACCTGGATGCGGCGCTGATCGCCGGCGTCATCTACGTCGAGTCCCGCTTCCGCGACCAGACGTCGCGCGCCGGGGCCAAGGGCCTGATGCAGATCCTGCCCTCCACCGCGGACTACATCGCGAGCAAGTCCGGCGGGACGAAGTTCGTGCAGGGCGACCTGGCGTCGCCGCAGATCAACATCGCCTACGGCTCGTGGTACCTGCGCTACCTGCTCCAGCACTACCACGGCAACGACCTGCTGGCGGTCGCCGCCTACAACGCGGGCGAGGGCAAGGTGGACGAGTGGTACCGCGACGCGTCGGCCAGCGGGGAGGACTTCGAGGTCGCCACCCACATCCCGTTCCCCGAGACCCGCGACTACGTCCAGCGGGTCTTCGACGCCCGGAAGCGCTACCGGCGCGAGTACCGGCGCGAGCTGGGCCTCTAGGGTCTCCGGCCCATGAACGAGCGAAGGCTGGGACGCACGGGACTGAGCGTGTCCGAGATCGGCTACGGGGCGTGGGGCATCGGTGGCTCGATGTGGCTCGGCGCCGAGGACCAGGAGTCGCTGGAGGCGCTCAACCGGGCGATCGACCTCGGCGTCGACTTCATCGACACCGCGCTGGTCTACGGCAACGGGCACTCCGAGCAGCTGGTCGGCAAGGTCGTGCGGGAGCGGCCGGAGCGGATCGTCGTCGCCTCCAAGATCCCGCCCAAGAACCGCATGTGGCCGGCGCCGGACGGCGTCGACCCGGACGAGGCGTTCCCGGCCGAGTGGATCCGCCGCTGCACCGAGCGCAGCCTGTCCAACCTCGGCAGGGACACGATCGACGTCATGCAGTTCCACGTGTGGAGCGACGATTGGGTGGGCCGCGGGAGCTGGCTCGAGGGCATCCAGGCGATGCGCGACGAGGGCAAGATCCGCTTCTTCGGCGTCTCGATCAACGACCTCGAGCCCGGCAACGCGGTGAAGCTGATCGAGACGGGCGCGGTCGACACCGTCCAGGTCATCTACAACGTGTTCGAGCAGGCGCCGGAGGACGAGCTGTTCGCGGCCTGCGAGCGCAACGACGTCGGCGTGATCGCGCGCGTGCCGCTCGACGAGGGCGCGCTCACGGGCCGCCTCGAGCCCGGCACGACGTTCCCGGAGGGCGACTTCCGCAACGAGTACTTCAGCGGCGACCACTCGCTCGAGCAACGTGGACGAGCGCGTGCGCGCCATCCTCGGGGACCTCGGGATCGAGCGCGAGGAGCTGGCCGAGGTGGCGATCCGCTACGTGCTGAGCCATCCGCAGGTGTCGACGGTGATCCCGGGCATGCGCTCGGTGCGCAACGTGGAGCGCAACGCCGCGCTCGGCGACGGCGAGGGGCTGCCGGAGGAGCGCGTGGAGGCGCTCAAGGCCCACCGCTGGGACCGGGTGTAGCGGCTTCAGTCGGGCCGCCGCGGCGGGCGCGGGCGGCGCCGCTCGGGGCCGAGCCCGAGCGTGCGCGGCCGCTCGTGCCCGTCGTGCGGCGGCGGGTCGGGCGGCGGCTCGGGCGGCCTCCGCGCCGCCGCGGCCTGCTCGCGGTCGCGATCCTCGGCGCGGCCGATCGCGAAGAAGGCCAGCGCCACGGCCGCCACGGCCGCGATCCCGATCAGCGCCATCGCCAGCGCGATCCCGGTGGTGGAGTCGCCGGACAGGACGGCCACGGCCACCCCGGCGATCAGCAGGGCGAGCGGCGCGATCGCGTAGCGCTTCAGGTTCACGGCGTCAGGATCGCATCACAGCGGCGGCGGCCGCCATCCGCCGAGCGCCCGTTCCAGCTCCAGCGCGGCGGCGAGCGCGAGGTCGTCGCGCCACGGCGCCGCCGCGACCTGCACGCCGATCGGCAGCCCGCCGGCCGACGTCCCGCACCGCACGGTCGCGACCGGCCAGCCCGTGAGGCTGAACGGGGTCGTGAAGCTCGTCGGGTCGGCCTCGCCCTCGCGCTTGACGTCCCCGTGCCGGCGGGCCGCCGAGGCGAACACGGGGCAGAGCACGAGGTCGTAGCGCTCGGCGAACGCCAGCATGTCGGCGCGGAACGCGTCCCAGCGCCGCAGCAGGCGGTACAGCTCGTCCGAGCGGAGGTCGCCGCCGTAGGAGCGCCAGACCTCGATCGTCAGCTCGTGCCCGCCGCCGGGGTGGCGCGCCTGCTCCACCCGCGCGCCGGCCTTCCCGAGCGCCGCGGCGGCGCTCGCGACCGTCGCCGCTGTGTCCGCGTCGGCCGCGAAGAAGTCGTCCTCCGTGAACGTCGCGACGCGCAGGCCGGCGAGCGCGCGCGTGTCGGGCTCGGCCAGCGGCACCGGCGCGACGCCGCCGTCGCGCCCGTCCGGCCCGGCCGCGACCCGCAGGAGCAGCGCGAGGTCCGCGACCGAGCGGGCGACGGGGCCGATCTGCGTGCGGGCGTCCCCCAGCGCCCCGATCTGGCCTTCGTCGTCGATCACGCCGGTCACCGGGACCCGGCCCGACGTCGGCTTGAGCGCGGCGACGCCGCAGAAGTGCGCCGGCAGTCGCACGCTGGCGCCGGAATCGGTCCCGAACCCGCACGGGGAGCCGCAGGCCGCGACGATCGCGGCCTCGCCGCCGCTGCTGCCGCCGACCGTCCGCTCGGGGTCGTAGGGGTTGCGCGTGAGCCCGTAGACCTCGTTGTCCGTCTCGATGCCGCCGCCGTAGGGCGGGCAGTTCGTCTTGCCGAGCAGGATCGCGCCCGCGCCCTTCATCCGCGCCACGACGGTCGCGTCGGCGCCGGCCACCACCCCGGCGCGCTCGGGCGCGCCGATCGCCATCACGACGCCCTCGGCCTCGATGTTGTCCTTGACCGTGAACGGGACGCCGTGCAGCGGGCCGTCCGCTGGCCCGGCGTCGCACTCGCGGGCGCGCGCCAGCGCCCGCTCGGCGTCCAGCTGCACGACGGCGTTGATCGACGGGTTGACCGCCTCGATCCGCCGCACGTGCGCCTCGACGACCTCCTCGGCCGACGCCCGCCGCTCGCCGATCAGCGCCGCCAGGTCGGTCGCCGACGTGCTCGTGAGCTCGGCGAGGCTCATGTGATGACCGTACACGGCCGCGGCGGCGTGCCGCGCGCGTTTGACCGCCGGGGGCGGCGGCGCGACACTGGCGCGGTGAGCGCGAGGGGGAGACGGATCGCCGGGGGCGGCCTGGCGTTCCTCGCCCTCGTCAACGCCGCCGCGGTCGTGTGGCTGTGGGTGGACGCGGGCGGGCTGCGCGACATCCACGACGGCGCGAGCCTGCTCACGAGCCTCGGCCGCGTGACCGGGCTGCTCGGCGCCTACCTCGTGCTCGTCGAGCTGCTGCTGCTCGGCCGCCTGCCGGTGCTCGACCGGCTCGTGGGCTTCCACCGGCTGGCGGGCTGGCACCGCGTAAACGGCCGCGTCTGCGTCTCGCTGCTGCTCGCCCACACGGCGCTGATCACGCTCGGCTACACGCTCGGGGACCGGATCTCGCTGCCCGCTCAGGTCGAGCGGCTGATCACGGGCTATCCCGGCGTGATCACGGCGTTCGCGGGGATGGCGATCCTGCTGGCCGTCGCCGTCAGCTCGGCCGTGGCGGTGCGGCGGCGGCTGCGCTACGAGACCTGGTACTTCATCCACCTCTACGCCTACCTGGGGATCGCGCTGGGCTTCAGCCACCAGCTGGCGACGGGCAGCGAGTTCGTCGGCCGGCCGGGCGCGCGGGCGTACTGGTACGCGCTGTACCTGGCGACGCTGGCGGCGATCGTCGTCTTCCGGATCGCGGTGCCGCTGGCGCGCAGCGTGCGGCACGATCTGCGCGTGGCGGGGGTGATCGAGGAGGCGCCGGGCGTGGTGAGCGTGGAGATCGGCGGCCGGCGGCTGGACCGCCTGCGCGCGCAGGCCGGGCAGTTCTTCTCGTGGCGCTTCCTCACGCGCGACCGCTGGTGGGAGGCGCACCCGTTCTCCCTGTCCGCGGCGCCCGACGGCCGCCGGCTGCGGATCACGGTCAAGGACGTCGGCGACTACACGGCCACGCTGCGCGCGATCCCGCCCGGCACGCGCGTGATCGCGGAGGGCCCGTTCGGGGCGTTCACGAGCGCGGCGCGGCGGCGGCCGCGGGTGGCGCTGATCGCGGGCGGGGTCGGGATCGCGCCGATCCGCGCGCTGCTCGAGGAGATGCCGGGCGCGCCGGGCGACATCGCGGTCGTCTACCGCGCGCTCAGCGACGACGACGTGATCCTGCGCGAGGAGCTGGAGGAGCTGGCGGGCCGCCGCGGCGCGGAGCTGCACTACGTGCTCGGCGACCACCGCGAGGCGCGCGAGCTGCTGTCGGCCGAGCACCTGCTCGCGCTGGTCCCCGACCTCGCGGAGCGCGACGTCTACCTCTGCGGCCCGCCGGGGATGACGGACGCCACCCGAGCGAGCCTCGACCGCTCGGGCGTCTCGCGCCGCCACGTGTACCTGGAGCGCTTCGCATACTGATGCGCCGCGCGGTCACAGCGCTCGTGGTCACCGCGGTCGCCGTCGTCCTGCTCGCGCGCTATGAGACCGAGCCGCCGCGGACGGTGGACCGGGAGGTCGCGAAGGCGCGGCCGACCCCGCGCTCGTTCGCCACCGCGGAGCCGATGCGCTCCACGCGGCCGGGCGGCCGCGGGCCGGTGCGCTCGGCCACCGGGCCGGCGATGTCGACCCCGTTCTCGGTCATCCAGGTCCGCGCCACGCTCACGGGGCGGCGGCTGACCGGCGTGGAGACCGTCGCGCTCAGCGGCGACGGCCCGCACACGGAGGCGCTCAACGCCCGCGCGGAGCCGATCCTCCGCGAGGAGGCCCTGCGCGCGGGCAGCGCCGACATCGACGTCGTCTCCGGCGCCACGTCCACGAGCCAGATCTGGATCGAGTCGCTCCGCGAGGCGATCAGGAAGGCCCGGCGTGCGCGCTGAGGCCGCTCGCGCGCGATCGGCGCGGCCCGCTGCGCGCGCTCGCGGGCGATCGGCTCGCGCGCGGATCATGGGCATGCCCGTCGCGGTGACGGTCCGCGACGGCGCCGCCGACCCCCGCCCGGTCTTCGCGTGGCTGCGCGAGGTGGACGCGGCGTTCAGCACCTACCGCGCGGACAGCGAGATCAGCCGGATCGCCCGCGGCGAGCTCGATCCGGCCGGCGCGCGGCCGATGGTGCGCGAGGTGCTCGCGCGCTGCGAGGCCCTGCGCGCCGAGACCGGCGGCTACTTCGACGCCCGCGCAGGCGGCCCGCTCGACCCCTCGGGCCTCGTGAAGGGCTGGGCGGTCCAGCGCGCGGCCGCCCTGCTCGAGGCCGCCGGCTCGCGCGACTTCTGCGTCGACGCCGGCGGCGACCTCGTGCTGCGCGGCGGTCCCTGGCGCGTCGGGATCCGCCACCCGCGCCGGCGCCGCCGCCTGGCCGCCGTGGTCACCGCCGGCGACCTCGCGGTCGCCACCTCCGGCGCCTACGAGCGCGGCGCCCACATCCTCGACCCGCACACCGGCCGCCCGCCGTCGGGCGTCATGTCGGTCACGGTCGCCGGCCCCGACCTCGCGACCGCCGACGCCTACGCCACCGCCGCGTTCGCGATGGGGAGGAGGGGCGCGGCATGGACCGCGACGCTCGGCGGCTACGAGGCGATGACGATCCTCGCGCCCGGCCGCGTGCTCACGACGCCCGGCTTCCCGGCACGCGGACGCTTGCGGAGCGAGTAGCATCCGCCACGTGCGCGGCTTCATCGCGTCCCGGCGCTACTCCCTGCCCCTCGCCGCGGCGGCCATCTGCTGCGTCGTGGCGTCGATGGTGTCGCCGATCCTCCAGTGGCTGTTCGTGGTCATCGCCTTCGGCTTCGTGCTCGACGCCGCCACCGCCTGGTTCGAGCGCGCCGGCGGCACGGGCGGCATGCACGACTACAAGCAGTAGCCGCTCCCGCAGGCCGGAAACTGCGGCTGGGTGGGGGAGGCCGGCTTCCCGGCCGGTGTTCAACGTCGTAACGTCGGCGCCGCACCAGGGTGATTACGACGTTGACCACCCATACGGTGTTCAACGTCGTAACGGGCCGCGAACCCGTGAACCGTTACGACGTTAACCACCGCACCGCCCCCACACCCTCTACAAGAGCCGTTGTCAACGGCCGCGCGCCGCCGCCGCGGCCCCCACAAGAGGAACCGCGGCGACGCGACGCGAACGGACTAGCCCTTGACCGCGCCGGCGGTGAGGCCGGCCACGATCCGCTTCTGGAAGAGCAGGACCATGATGATCAGCGGCACCGAGATCGTCACCGACGCCGCCGTGATCGTCCCGTAGGGGATCTCGAACTGCGTGGAGCCGGTGAAGAACGCGATCGCCGCCGGCACCGGCCGCGCCGAAGGCGTGGAGGTCAGCGTGATCGCCAGCAGGAACTCGTTCCAGGTGGCGATGAAGGTCAGGATCGCCGCCGTGGCGAGCCCCGGCGCCGCCAGCGGCACCACGACCTTGCGGAACGCCATGAAGTGGGTCGCGCCGTCGACCAGCGCGGCCTCCTCCAGGTCCTTCGGGATCTCCTTGAAGAAGGAGACCAGGATGTAGATCGACAGCGGCAGCGCGAACGTCAGGTTCGGGATGATCAGCCCGATCAGCGTGTCGAAGATGCCGATGTCGGTCCACAGGCGGAACAGCGGCGCGGCGATCGCGATCGCGGGGAACGTCGTGATCGACAGCACCAGGGCGAGGATGATGAACTTGCGCCTGAACCGCAGGCGCGCCAGCGCGTAGGCGCAGAACGAGCCCACCACGATCGCCAGGGTCGTCGTGACGATCGCGATGATCGCGCTGTTCAGCAGGGCCCTCGTGAAGTCCCCGTTGTTGAAGATCGACTCGTAGTTGTCGAGCGTCGGGTTGGGCGGGATGAACGACGATTCGCTCAGGTCCGCCCCCGTCTTCAGCGACAAGTTGACGAGCCAGTAGAACGGGAACAGGCAGAAGACCACGATCGCGGCGACGCAGATCCACATCCACCACGGCGTGCTCTGGCCCTTCGGCTTCTTGACCTTCGCGCGGGGCCGGGTGTCCACCCGTTCGGCTACAGCGGTCTCGGTCGCCATGACTCAGTCCTCCGCGAGGCCGCGGATGTTGCCGCCCACGGTCCGGATGTAGATGAACGACACGATCATCACCGTGATGAACGTCAGGATCGAGTACGCCGCGCCCAGTCCGTAGATCCGGTTCGCGGCGAACGTCTCCTGGGCTATCAGCGACAACGTGGTCGTCCCCTGTGAGCCCTTGGTCAGGAAGTAGGGCAGGTCGAAGATCCGCAGCGCGTCCAGCGTGCGGAAGATCAGCGCGACGAGGATCGCCGGCGTCAGCAGCGGCAACGTGATCTTCGTGAACCGCTGGAGCGCGGTGGCTCCGTCCACCTTCGCCGCCTCGTAGATGTCACCCGGGATCACCTGGAGCCCCGCGAGGATGAGCAGCGCCATGAACGGCGCCGTCTTCCACACGTCGGCGATGATGATCACGATCAGCGCGTGGGGCTCCTGCCCCAGCCAGACCGTGTCGCCGCCGAGGATGTTGTTCACGAACCCCTGCGGCGACTCGAACATCGTCCGCCACATGATCGCCGTCACGACGGTCAGGACCGCCCACGGCACGAGCACGACCGTGCGCAGCAGCCCCTGGCCCCGGAACGCCGCGTGCATTGCCAGCGCCATGCCGAGACCGATCAGGAGCTCCAGGGTGACGCTCGACGCCGTGAAGATGAGCGTCGTGACCATCGCGTCCCAGAAGTCGGAGTTCTTGAGCGCCTCCTCGTAGTTGCCGAGCCCGGCAGGGCTCGCCCAGCGCGACCTGCCTGCCACCCGCACGCTGTACTCGTGCAGCGACAGCCAGATCGCGTAGCCGATGGGGAACGCCGCGACGAGCGCGATGAGCGCCATCGACGGCGACACCATGAAGAAGGCCAGTCGCTTCTCCGACAGGCCCCGGGAGCGCCGCTGCTGCGGCGCTCCCCCTTGGACGGTGGCTTCGGCCATTGGATGAGCCCTAGAAGCTCGCCAACGCCTTCTCGATGTCCGACTGAGCTGACTTCATCGCATCCTCCGGCGACGTCTGACCCGCGAGCGCGGCATTGACGTTCTTGTAGATCGCCTGCGAGATCTGCGGGTAGACCGGCGAGACCGGGCGCGCGTTCGCGTTCGTGATCGCCTCGCGCAGCGCGTCCGCGAACGGGATCGCCTTCCTCACGGCCGGGTCGTCGAACGTCTCGGAGCGCGCACCGGCGAGGCTGTACTTGCCCGCGTACATCACCTGGATCTCCGGCGAGCCGATGAAGTCGACCATCTTCAGCGCGCCGCCCGGGTTCTTCGAGTACACCGAGATGACGCTGTTGTGGCCGCCGAGGATGCCGGCCGGCTGGCCGCCCTCGAACGTCGGCTGGGCGACGACGTCGAACTTGCCCTTGATCTTGTCGGCCTCCTGGTTGAGCGCGTAGGCGTACGGCCAGTTGCGGTGGTACGCGTACTTGCCGGTCTGGAACGCGGCCAGCGACTCCGGCTCCATGTAGGTGGTGACCGCCTTCGGCGCGGCGCCGTCCTTGATGCCGTCGACCATGAACTGGAGCGCCTTGACGTTCTCCGGCGAGTCGATCACGGCCTCGGTGCCGTCCTCCGAGATCACCTGGCCGCCGGCGCCGAACGCCAGCTCGAGGAAGTCGCAGGTCAGGCCCTCGTAGGCCGCGCCCTGGTAGACGATGCCGCCCTTGCTCTTGGCGTCCTCGTAGACGCCCTGCCACGTGTCGGGCACCTTGTCGACCATGTCGGAGCGGTAGTACAGGAGACCGGCGTCGCTGGTCTCGGGCGAGCCCCAGATCTTGCCGTCGTAGGTGACGGTCTCCAGCGGCGCCTCGATGAACTCGTCCTTCTTGTCCTCCATATAGGGCGTGAGGTCGTAGAGCCACTTCTGCGACGCGAACTCCGCCGTCCAGATCACGTCGGACGAGAAGACGTCGCAGTCGCCGGACTTCGCCTGCTGGCGCTGGATGAACTGGTTGCGCTGCTCGTCGGCGGACGCCGGGAACTCGACCAGCTTGGCCTTCAGGTCAGGCCCGAACTCCTTGTTGAAGCGCTCGATCATCTCGTGCGCGTTGCCCGCGGTGTCCTTGCCCTGGCAGTAGGTGACCTCGCCCTTCGCGCTGTCCATCAGGCCCGGGTCGATGACCTTGGCGCCCTCGGTCGCGCCCGTCTCCTCGCTGGCGCCCCCGCCGCCGCCACCTTCATCGTCGTCGCCGCACGCGGCGACGAACACACCGCACATCAGTACGGCGCACAACAGCAGGATCAAACGCTTCGTCACGACCTTCCTCCTCCGTCCAACAGCGTTGAAGACTCGATGATCATGTCATCCGGACAGCTCCCCGGCGCGCTTCCCTGGCGCCGGCTTCGGTCTTGTCCCGGCCCGGGTCCGCCGGCGCGGTCGTCCCGCGCACGACGAGCTCGAGCGGCAGGTCATGCCTGGCTGTGGAGATCTCGCTCCCGTCGAGGCTCGCGAGGAGCAGCTCGGCGGCTCTCGCCCCGCTCAGCTCCAGCGGCTGGGCGACGGTGGTCAGGCCCGCGTAGCGGGCCAGCTCGACGTCGTCGAAGCCGACCACCGACACGTCCTCCGGCACGCGCAGCCCACGCTCCCGCACGGCGTCGATCACCGCCAGCGCCTGCTGGTCGGAGGCGGCGAAGACGGCCGTCGGCGGCTCGGGCCGCGACAGCAGCTCGTCCACGAGCTCGCCGGCGCCGTCGCCGTGCGGGCGCAGCGCGATCAGGTCGTCGCGGACCGGGAGCCCGGCGTCCCTGAGCGCTTCGCGGTAGCCGACGCAGCGGCGCGAGCTGGCCGACGACCCGTGGATGTCGTCGACCGTGTCGCCCGCGAACGCGATCCGCTGGTGCCCGAGCTCGAGCAGGTGCGAGACCGCGAGCCTGCCGCCGGCGACGTCGTCCACGCTCACGCTCGGCAGCCGGTCGTGCGCGTGGTCGATCAGCACCACGGGGAGGCCCGCGACGTCCAGGCGCGCGAGGTCGGCGGGGGCCGGCGCCAGGGTGACGGAGAGCAGGCCGTCGACGCGCCCGATCAGCGACCGGAACGCCGCCTCGCGCTGATGCGGGCTCTCGACGTCCACGAGGATCAGCTGATAGCCGGACGCGGCGAGCAGCGGGCCGACGCCGCGCAGCCGCTCGATCACCGAGGGGCGGGTGAAGAACGGGGCGATGATCCCGACGGAGCGGGTGCGGCCGGTGGAGAGGGCGCGGGCGGTCGCGTTGGGCTCGTAACCGAGCTCCTTGACCACCTCGAGAACGCGGCGACGAGTCTCGGCCGAGACGGCGGTGGAACCGTTGATCACGCGTGACACCGTGCCCACGCCGACGCCAGCCTCCTGCGCAACCCTCGCGATGGTCGTCACCCCTCAGTCCCCCTCGTGGAACCGCTTCCATACAATCACGGCATCGTCGGCGGTGTCAACGCCGCCGCTCACGTGCCGGTTCGTATCCTGGCCCGCCATGGCAACGGATCGGACCATGCCGGAAGCCACTTCCGGAGCGGCGGGAGCGGCCGTCGAGGCGTCATGGTGGCGCGACGGCGTTCTCTACCAGATCTACCCGCGCTCGTTCGCGGACTCCGACGGCGACGGCGTCGGCGACCTGCGCGGGATCATCGACCGCCTCGACCACCTCGAGTGGCTCGGGGTCGCCGGCATCTGGCTCAACCCGACGATGCCGTCGCCGAACGAGGACTGGGGCTACGACGTCGCCGGCTACAAGGAGGTCCATCCCGAGCTCGGCACGCTCGAGGACCTCGACGAGCTGATCGCCGAGGCGGGCCGGCGCGGGATCCGGGTCCTGCTCGACCTGGTCCCGAACCACACGAGCGACCGCCACCCGTGGTTCCAGGACGCGCTCACGGGTCGTGACGCGCGCTACCGGGACTTCTACGTCTGGGCCGATCCGGCGCCGGACGGCGGGCCGCCGAACAACTGGCTGTCGAACTTCGGCGGCACGGCGTGGACCTGGCACGAGCCGACGGGGCAGTACTACCTGAGCCAGTTCCTGTCCTCCCAGCCCGACCTCGACTGGTGGAACGAGGAGGTCCGCGAGGCGTTCGACGACATCCTGCGGTTCTGGTTCGCCCGCGGCGTCGCCGGCTTCCGGATCGACGTCTGCCACGCGATCGTCAAGGACCGCGAGCTGCGCGACGACCCGCCGGCGACGGCCGACGACCATCCGCTCATCCAGGAGCGCGGCCTGCGCCAGGCGTACTCGATGAACCGCCCGGAGCTGCACGACGTGCTGCGGCGCTGGCGCGTGGTCGCGGGCGGGGAGGACCCCGAGCGGGTCCTGGTGGGGGAGACGTACGTGCTCGACCTCGAGCAGCTGATGCCGTTCTACGGCGACGGCCTGGACGAGCTGCACCTCGCCTTCAACTTCCTGTTCGTGCACGCGGCCCTGGACGCGGCGGAGATGCGGACGATCGTCGAGGGCGTCGAGCGGATGCTGCCGGCGGAGTCGTGGCCCGTGTGGACCGGCTCCAACCACGACGCGGGGCGGTTCGCGACGCGCTGGGCGGGCGGCGACGAGGCGAAGGCGCGCGCCGCGATGCTGATGCTGCTCACGCTGCGCGGGACGCCGTTCCTGTACTACGGCGACGAGATCGGGATGCCCGAGCCGCCGCTCGATCCGGCGAAGGCGCTCGACCCGGTGCCGCACCGCCTGAACGACCCCTCGGAGAACCGCGACCCGTCGCGGACGCCGATGCAGTGGAGCGACGAGCCGGGCGCGGGCTTCACGGCGGGCGCGGCGGAGACGTGGCTGCCGGTCGGCGACACGTCGGCCGCCAACGTCGCCGCCCAGCGCGAGGACGCCGGCTCGCTGCTGCACCTGACGCGCGACCTGATCGCCCTGCGCGCCGAGCGCGCCGACCTGCGCGGCGGCGCCTACGAGACGCTGCGCGGCGCCGGACGGCGCCTGGGCGTGGCGGCGCGGCGACCGGACGGTGGCGGCGGTGAACCTGTCCGACGCCGAGGTCACGGTCGACGGCATCGACGGCACGGTGCTCGTGGGAACGGATCGCGCGCGCGACGGCGAGCGGGTCGCCGGCGCGCTGCGGCTGGGCCCGTGGGAGGGCGCCGTGCTCGAGGCGGGATGAGCGTCGACGGGCTCGGCGACCTGCTGTCGGCCGACGGCTGGCCGTACGCGTCGACGCCGCCCGTCGAGCCCGGCGATCCGGGGCGCTTCCACGCGCTGTTCGGGCGCGACTCGCTGATCTGCTCGCTCCAGGTCCTCCCCGAGCGGCCCGACGTGGCGCGCGCGACGCTGCGCGCGCTGGCGGCGCTCCAGGGCCGCGCCGAGCACCCGGGCACGCTCGAGGCGCCCGGCAAGATCGGCCACGAGTTCCGCGAGCGGGCGCCGGAGGGCTTCGTCGCCACGGGCTGGCCCGATGCGGGGGAGTTCCGCTACTACGGGACCGCCGACGCGACGTCGTGGTTCCTCGTCGTCCTGGCCGCGCTCGGCGACGGCGCGCTGGCGGACGAGCTCGAGCCGGCCTGGCGTGCGCGCCGGGAGCTGGCTCGAAGGCGCGCTGGCCGCCGGCGGCGGGCTCGTGCGGCACGCTCCGGGCGTCTGGGGCGCGCTGACGCAGCAGGGCTGGCGGGACGCCATCGATCCCGCGCACCAGGACCAGGGGGCGGGGATCCTGCGGCCCGACGGCACGCAGCCGGAGCCACCGCTCGCCGACGTCGACTCGCAGGCCGCGGCGCACGCCGCCCTGCGCGCGCTGGCACGGCTCTCGGGCGACGCCCGGTGGGACGAGCCGGCGGCCGCGCTGCGGGCCCGGCTCGGCGCGCTCGGGCCGGAGGTGATGGCGGTCGAGGCCGACGGGACCCCGGTGCCGGGCGCCGGCTCGCAGCTCGGCTGGCTGCTGTGGGCCGGCGCGCTCGAGGGCGCGGCGCGGGAGGCCGCGGCGGAGCGGCTGTGCGCTCCCGACGTGCTGACGGACTTCGGGCTGCGGACGCTGTCGAGCGACTCGCCGGTCTTCGGCCCGTTCCACTACCACCGCGGCTCCGTCTGGCCGTTCGACTCGTGGCTCGGCTGGGGCGGGCTGCGCGCCGCAGGCCGCGCCGAGGCGGCCGAGCGCGTGCGCGAGGGCGTCCTCGCCGCGCTCGACCGCCTCGGCCGCTTCCCGGAGCTCTACGCGGTCACGCCCGACGGCGAGGTCGAGCCGATCCCGCTCGCCAACCGCGTCCAGGCGTGGACGGTCGGCGCCCGCTGGGCGCTGGAGAACGGCTGGGACGGGCTCTACGGCTTAGCCCGGCCGTGACGACGAGCGTGTGCTCGCCCGGCCGCGTCTCGACGGTCACCTCCTCGCCGCGGTTGGTGCGCCGCACCTTGTAGTTGCGCACGGCGCGCCCGTCGAGCGTCACCGACGCCGGCCTCGAGCCGCGCGCCAGCGTGTGCCCGATCACGAGCTCGTCGATCGGCGCGTCGCCCGTGTCGACGGTGGTCGTGTGACGGTTCCCGGTGCGTGACGCGCGGACGAGCTCCAGCTCGCCGCCGCCCAGCCGGATGTCCTCGCCGGCGATCGGCGCCGTGGAGGGCACCTGCGGCACCACGGCGAGCCGCTCCCGGCCGAGGTCGGGCCGCACGCCGAGCTGCTGGTGCACGACCGGCCAGACCGTGCCGTAGTGGCCCCACGCCTGCACGAACATCGCGCGGCAGCTCCAGCAGCGGTCGATGTTCGCGTCGTTCGGGCCCGGCTTGTCGAAGTCCGGCGACGGCAGGATCTCCGGCAGCGAGCCCGGCTGCTCGTCGGGCGTGTTCTCCGTGTATGGCTGGCTGAACATCGGCTCCGCCAGCGCGTCGGTGTAGCGCTGCTGCTGCCCCGGCCCGAGCCGGCCGTAGTTCCCCTCCCCGACGGCCTGGATGGACGTGTTCAGACCGAAGATGGTCCGCTCGCCGGTGCCCGTCCGGCGCCGCCGCCGCAGCCCGTGTGGAACAGGCCCGAGGTTGTACGGGCGCTGGCCGCTGTAGCAGTCCGTCTCGCGCACGCCGAGCGCCAGGTTGCCGCGGTCGAACGCGGCGAGGCCCGGCACCGCCTGCTCGCCGACCGTCAGCTCGGCCTCCATCGGCGTGACGCCGATCCAGTGCTTGTCGTTCTGCTGGTTGTTCGGGCCGCCGACCGGCGCCTCGTCGATCGAGTCGGCGTACTGGGCCTCCGACTGCATCCACCACGTGCCCTCGAAGCGGTCCTGGAGCGCCCGCGCGAGGTTGCGCGCCCACGCGTACGTGCGGCCGTCGCGCTTCGAGCGGGCCAGGTCGGCGAGGTCGTAGAGCCCGCGGATCAGGTAGACGGAGTTGTCGAGCTTCTCGACGCCCATGCCGCCGCGCTCGACGTTGCCCGAGCCCTCGGGCCAGCCGTCGCCGTCCTCGTCGAGCCGGTCGACCACGGCGCGCATGCCCCGCACCGTGAAGCCGTACAGGTCGTCGCGGAACGCGTCGTCGCCGGTCCAGCGCCAGACGAGCGCCACCGCGCTCGGGTACTTGACCGTCTCGTCCGTGTTGAAGTCGTACATCTCGCCGTTGCGCTCGTTGCGCTCGAGTCCTTGCCGAACCAGTTCGAGCCCTCCGAGATCACCTCGTGGGTGACGATCCCCGACCCGTCGTTGAGGATCTCGGAGACGTCGCGCAGCCCGACGAGGTGGTCCTTGATCGCGCTCGAACTGGCCCATCGAGACGCTCGCGAACGCCGTGTACTCGCCGTCGGTGGCGAACATCCACGGGTAGTCCGGGAAGCCGGCGCCGACCCAGCGGACGCTGTCGACGGTGCCCAGCGGCGCCGTGTACTTGCGGCCCTGGTCGAGCCAGCGGATCTTCAGGTCCTCGGCGCGGCGCGTGAGGTCGAGCACGTTCTGCTTGCCCCAGTCGACGGCGTCCTGGAGCCGGCGGTCGCCGGGCAGGGAGAGCCGCGTGCGCTGCGCCCCAGCGCTCGCGATCGGCGATCTTGGCCGCGAGCGCGCCGGCCGGGTCGCTCAGCGCGGCGTTCAGCTCGCTGCGGGCCTCGCCCGGGCCGTTGTCGGAGCCCGCGACCCCGATCCACAGGGTCTGCGAGCCGCCGGCCGGCACGGTGATCGAGTAGCTCAGCCGGCCGCCCTGGCCCTTGCCGAACGGCCCGTCGTCGCACAGGACGGGCTTCTCCTGGGCGGTGCAGACGTTCGTGCCCTGCGGGCCGCGGTGGCCGTTGGCCGCCGTGTTGACCTCGGCGCCGGACGGCGTCCGGTTCGAGCCGACGAACGCGGCGTAGTCGTGGAACGTGGCGTTCGGGTGGGGGAGCGTGCCCTGCTCGCGGAACTGGAGCGCGTCGCCCTGGACCGTGGCCGTGTCCGGCAGCTGGTCGCTGGCGTGCGGGGTGTTGCCGAAGCTCCACGGGTACTCCGCCAGCAGCTCGGAGTGGGAGTCGACCATCACGGTCACCGTGCGCGACGTCGGCCCCGGGTTGGTCATCTTCAGCCCGAACAGCGCGGCCCGCCGGCCGTCCGGCGCGAAGTCCGTGCGCTCGAGCTGGAGCCCGGCGGTGTCGGGCAGCTGGAACTTCGTGTAGCCCCAGCCGCTCGTGAAGCGGGTCGCCTGCCCGACCCACTGGCCGTCGATGCCGAACCAGACGCCGTCGACGAGCTTGATCGGCTCGCTCCACACGCCGCCCATCTCGCCGGCGATGTGCCAGCCGTTGGCGTAGAAGCGGCCGTCCTCGAAGCCGAGGATCCGCGTCCGTTCGCTGGTCGCGGCATAGCGGCGGTCCTGGAGCCGGTGGCTCGTGGACAGCTCGGGTGTGGCGGCCTGGGCGGCCGCGGGACCCGTGATAGAGGCCAGGACCAGCCCGGCCAGCACGGCGCGTCTGAGGCTCACGCTTCCTCCCTTACTAAAGCGCTTAAGCGAAGTTGTGCCACGATACACGACCGCATGCCCGAGGACGCCGATGGCCAACCACCCAGGAGGCGCCGGCCGACCATCGACGACGTAGCCCGGCGCGCCGGCGTCTCCTCCGCGGCGGTGTCGTTCGCGATGAACGGCCGCCCCGGCGTGGCGGAGGCGACGCGCAGCCGGATCCTGCGCGCCGCCGAGGAGCTCGGCTGGCGCCCGAGCACGCACGCCCGGGCGCTCACGCAGGCCCGTGCGCGCGCGATCGGCCTGCTGCTGTCGCGGCCGGTCGAGCAGCTCGAGGTCGACCCGTTCTTCGTGCGCTTCCTGGCCGGCATCGAGCGGACGCTGGCGCGCAGCGACCACGCGCTGGTGCTGCGGGTGATCGACTCGGACGAGCCGCTCGACCTCGACGTCTACGTGCGCCTGGCCGCGTCCGGGCGGGTCGACGGGTTCCTGCTGTGCGACGTCGAGCTCGACGACGACCGGTTCGAGCTGCTGGCGGGCCTCGGCCTCGCCGCCGTGGTGGCGGGCCATCCGGTGTCGCCGTGCCCGTTCCCCTGGCTCGAGACGCGGCACGCGCGCGGGATCGCGATGGCCGTCGAGCACCTGGTCGGCCTCGGGCATCGCCGGATCGGCTTCGTCGGCGGTCCCGAGCGCTACGAGCACGTGCAGGCGCGGCTGGCGGTGTGGCGCGAGGCACTCGCGGCGGCCGGCCTCCCCGAAGGCCCCGTCGCCTTCGGCGATCCCGGCTCGGTCCTCGCCGCGGGGCCGACGGCGATCGTCCACTCCAGCGACATGCTCGCGGCCGCGGGGCTGCGCGCGGCGCACGCGGCCGGCGTCTCGGTCCCGGAGCAGCTCTCGATCACGGGCTTCGACGACTCGCCCATCGCCACGCTCGGCTCGCCGCCGATCACCAGCGTGCGCGTCGACTACGCGCAGTTCGGCGAGGCCGCCGCGGCGGCGCTGCTGGCGACCATCGCGCGCGAGGATCCGCCGGCCTTCGAGCCGGCCATGCCGGAGCTGGTCGTCCGGGCCTCTACAGCTCTGCCTCGGGGTTCGTGACCTCCCCTGCGCGGCGCAGGCGCGAGTTGCGGTAGCCGTAGAGGAAGTAGATGACGAGGCCGAGCATCATCCAGCCGACGAACCGGAACCACGTCTCCTTCTCGAGGTCGGTCATCAGGTAGATGCAGAGCGCGATCCCGATCAGCGGGAAGACCGGCACGAACGGCACGCGGTAGCCGCGCTCCAGGTCCGGCCGCGTGCGGCGCAGGATGATCACGCCGATGTTCACGACGATGAAGGCGAACAGCGTGCCGATGTTCACCAGCTTCACGATCTCGGTGAGCGGCACGACGGAGGCCAGCGCGGCGAACACGACGCCGAGCACGGCGATGATGAAGACCGGCGTCCGCGTGCGCGGGTTGACGTGCGCGACGCGCCGCGGCAGCAGCCCGTCGCGGCTCATCGCGAACAGGATCCGCGACTGGCCGTAGAGCAGCGTGAGCACGACGCTCGTGATCGCGACGAGCGCGCCGAAGGAGATGACGTCGGCACCCCAGCCGACGCCGGCGCCCTCGTCGAGCGCGGTGGCCAGCGGCGCCTCGGCGCCCTTGAGCTCGTCGTAGGGCAGCGCGCCGGTCGCCACCACCGCGACGAGGATGTAGAGCACCGTGGCGATCGCGAGCGAGCCGATGATCGCCCGCGGCAGGTCCCGGCTGGGCTCCTTGACCTCCTCGCCCGACGTGGACACCGCGTCGAACCCGATGTAGGCGAAGAAGATCAGCGTGGCGGCGGTGACGGTGCCGTCGACGCCCTCGCCCTCGACGAAGAACGGCGAGAAGTTGTCGGTCGAGAACGCGGTGACGCCGATGGCGATGAACAGCGTCAGCACCGCGAGCTTGATGAAGACCATGATCGTGTTCGTGCGCGCGGTCTCGCGGACCCCGATCATCAGCACGCCGGCCACCGCGAGCACGAGGAACGCGGCCGGCAGGTTGACCGTGCCGCCCTCCTCGCCGGGCGGGTTGGCGGCCCAGTCGGGCAGCGAGAAGCCGAACAGGCTGTCGAGCAGCTCGCTGAGGTACTGGCCCCAGCCGATCGCCACGCCCGCGATCGAGACGCCGTACTCGAGGATCAGGTCCCACCCGATGATCCACGCGGCCAGCTCCCCGAGCGTCGCGTAGGAGTACGTGTAGGCGCTGCCGGAGACCGGGATCGACGAGGCGAGCTCCGCGAACGCCAGCGCCGAGAACGCGCAGGTCACGCCGGCGAGGACGAACGAGAGGATGATCGACGGCCCCGCGGGCGTGATCGCCTCGCCGATGATCACGAAGATGCCGGTGCCGATGATGGCGCCGAGGCCGAGCGCGGTGAGGTCGAGCGCGCCGACCGCGCGACGCAGCTCCGTCTCCTTGTCGTGCGTGTCGCTGACGAGCCGGTCGATCGGCTTGGTGGCGAAGAGGCCTCTGCGCTCGGTCGCGGCCATGCGGCTAGCTCCTCTCACGCGGAGGCGTGATCACCAGGACAGGGCGGCGCGCCCGCTCGATCAGCTCGAGCGGCACGTTGCCGAGCAGCCGGCGGGCGACCGGCCCGCGGGTGGTGGCGCCGCAGACGATCAGGTCGGCGTCGCGGTGCTCGGCGAACAGCAGCACGCTGCGCACGACGGGGCCGTGGAGCGTGTGCGCCTCGGCCTGCGCGCCGCTCTCGCGCAGCTGCGCGGCGATCGCCTCGGCGGCCGCGGTGGCCGGCTCGGCGGCGGCGTCGCGCGGTATCGGTGAGAAGGCCTCGACGTCCACGTCGTCCGCGCTGACGACGTCGACCACCGCGCCCGATTGCGCGGCCAGCTCGGCCGCTCCCTGTGCCAGCCACGGTTGATCGGCACCCGCTTTGGCAGCCACCACGATCCGCTGCACGCCCCCGCCTCCCGGTCGCTCTACGGCGCGCCATCCCCATCAGCGGCGGGTGCGAAACCTGACCCGCTCGGGTTCCGTCCGGGACCTTCCATACTGTTGGTCGGCTATGCCTCCCTTCAAGCTCGACTCCGTCTACTCGCCCACCGCCGACCAGCCGGCGGCGATCGAGGGCATCGCGCAGGCGGTCGAGGGCGGGGCCAGCGGCGTGACGCTGCTGGGCGCCACCGGCACGGGCAAGACGATGACGATGGCGGCGACGATCGAGCGGCTCCAGCGGCCGGCGCTGATCATGGCCCACAACAAGACGCTCGCGGCGCAGCTGTGCAACGAGTTCCGCACGTACTTCCCGCAGAACGCCGTCGAGTACTTCGTCTCGTACTACGACTACTACCAGCCCGAGGCCTACGTCCCGAGCAAGGACCTCTACATCGAGAAGGACTCGGCGATCAACCAGGAGATCGACCGGCTGCGCCATGCCGCCACCGCGGCGCTGTTCGCCCGGCGCGACGTCGTGATCGTCGCCTCGGTGAGCGCGATCTTCGGCCTCGGCTCGCCGGAGACGTACAACGACAACTGCCAGATCCTGCTGAAGGGCGGCGAGGTGGACCGCGACGAGCTGCTGCGCAAGCTCGTCTACCTCCAGTACAACCGCAACGACCAGGTGCTCGGCCGCGGCACGTTCCGCGTGCGCGGGGACACCCTGGAGGTCTTCCCGGCCTACGCGGAGACGGCGTTCCGCGCGCTGATGTTCGGCGACGAGGTGGAGCGCCTCCAGCACTTCGACCCGCTGACGGGCGAGCTGATCGTGGACGACCTGGAGCACGTCGCGATCTGGCCGGCGACGCACTACAACGTCAAGGAGGGGACGATGGAGCGCGCGGTCGCCGAGATCGGCCGCGAGCTCAACCACCGGACCGCCGAGCTCGAGGCGGAGGGCAAGCTGCTCGAGTCGCACCGCCTGCGCCAGCGCACGCAGTACGACATGGAGATGCTGCGCGAGGTCGGCTTCTGCTCGGGGATCGAGAACTACTCGCGGATCCTCGACGGCCGGCCCCCGGGCGCGCGTCCCTACTGCCTGATCGACTACTTCCCGCGCGACTTCGTGTGCTTCATCGACGAGTCGCACCAGACCGTGCCGCAGATCGGCGGCATGCACGAGGGCGACCGCTCGCGCAAGCAGACGCTGGTCGAGTACGGGTTCCGGCTGCCGAGCGCGCTGGACAACAGGCCGCAGACGTTCCAGGAGTTCCTCTCCATCACGCCGACGATGGTGTTCGTGTCGGCGACGCCGGGCGAGTACGAGCGCCGGCACTCCGCGCGCGTGGTCGAGCAGATCGTCCGGCCGACGGGGATCGTGGACCCGGAGGTCGAGGTCCGCGAGACGCGCAACCAGATCGACGACCTGATGCGCGAGATCCGGATGCGCGTGGACCGCAACGAGCGGGTCCTGGTCACGACGCTCACGAAGAAGATGAGCGAGGACCTGACGGACTACCTGCTCGAGATGGGCTTCAAGGTCCGCTACCTGCACTCGGAGATCGACACGCTGGAGCGGATCCAGATCATCCGCGAGCTGCGCCTCGGCGAGTACGACGTGCTGGTCGGCGTGAACCTGCTGCGCGAGGGCCTGGACCTGCCGGAGGTCTCCCTGATCGGGATCCTCGACGCCGACAAGGAGGGCTTCCTCCGCGGCGCCACGTCGCTGATCCAGACGATCGGCCGCGCCGCCCGGAACGTCGAGGGCCGCGTGATCATGTACGCCGACAAGGAGACGGAGGCGATGCGGACCGCGATCGCCGAGACCGACCGCCGGCGCGCGATCCAGAGGGCGTACAACGAGGAGCACGGGATCACGCCGGAGACGATCGTCAAGGGCATCTCCGACATCACGGAGTTCCTGATGTCGGACTCCAAGGTCCCGACCAAGGGCCGCCGCCGGCGCGAGAAGCGCGTCGACATGGCGCCCGCCGAGATCGAGTCCACGATCGTCGAGCTCGAGGAGGAGATGCTCGCGGCCGCCGAGGAGCTCCGGTTCGAGTACGCCGCCAAGCTCCGCGACGAGATCCGCGAGCTCCGCCGCGAGCTCGACATCGCCGCCTCGGCCTGACGCGCGCGCGCCGGGCCGTCATGTCGCCGCCGCGCGACTCGCGCGCGGCGTGGCGCGCTCGGCGCGGCGCGACCGCGGCGGCGCGACCGGCGCGTCTTCGCCGCGGCACGTCTTGAACGGCGGCTGGGTGGGGGCCGCACGAGCCGGCGTCGCGCTGCCGCGGTCCGCGAGTGTCGGGTTCCTCGCGCTGGGCGGCAGAAACCCGCAACTCGTGAGGCCCGGTCCCGCGAGGTGCGGGTTTCTTCCTCTGGGCGGCAGAAAGTCGGATGTCGCGAGCCCCGCCGATCTCACCGCCACCCCACCCAGCCGCCGTTCAAGACGCCGGCGCCACCGGCCACAGTCGGCCGCGCGCTGCTGCCGCGGGTCGCGCCACGTCTTAGACGGAGTCACGCGGCTTTCGGCGACCGATCGGCTGCGCCGCCGGATCCCTCCGCGAAACCCGCGTACCTGCCGTTGTTTCGCGGACGGATCCCGCCGCGCCGGGTCGGTCCCGAAACCCGCGCGCGCCGGCCTCGTCAGCCACCCCACCCAGCCGCCGTTCAAGACGCCGGCGCGACGAGAGACGCCGATAGCCTCCCCGCCCATGCAGCGCATCGCGTTCCGGATCCCCGCGGACACCCGCGAGGACGTGCTGGACGGCGTGCTGCCGCTCCTGCCCGGCGGGATCGTGGAGCGGCCGGTCGCGGAGGGCGTCGTCGAGATCTCGTCGGTCGGCGCGCTCCTGCCCGACCGCGCGCAGCTCGAAGCGGCCGTCAATGCCGCGCTGGACGACTTCACCGCGGAGGACGTGCCCGCCGACTGGCGCGAGCGGCGGCGGCGCTTCGGCGGCGGGGCGGTGCTGATCGCGGGCAGGCTCCTCGTCCGCTCGCCGTACGACCCGCCGGCGCCGCCCGAGCTGCTCGAGGTCGTGATCGAGGGGAGCGGGTTCGGGTCGGGCTCGCACCCGACCACGCAGATGTGCCTCGGCCTGCTGCTCGAGATCGAGCCCCGAGGCGGCGCCGTCGACTACGGCTGCGGCGCCGGGACGCTGGCGATCGCCGCCGCGAAGCTCGGCTGGGCGCCGGTCTCCGGCCTCGACCGCGAGGAGGGCGCCGTCGAGGAGGCGCGCGCGAACGCCGAGCGCAACGGGGTCGAGGCCGAGTTCGCGCACGCCGACATCGCCACGACGGAGCCCGTGGTCCGCGAGCTGCTGCTGGCCAACGCGCCGCCGCCGGTGCACCGGCGGCTCGCCCCCGCCGTCACCCCGGAGGTCGAGCACGTGATCGTCTCGGGCATCGTCGAGGGCGAGATGGAGGAGGTGCGGGACGCCTACGCCGAGGCGGGCCTCTTCCCGCAGAAGGGCATGGCGGCCGACGCCTGGATCGCCATGCGGCTCGGGCGCGGCGATGGCTGAGGACCTGCTCGACCCCGACGCCGCCGCGCGCGCCGGCGCGGCGTTCGGCCAGCTGGCGAGCCGCCTGCCCCGCGGCGGCCTGCTGATCTCCTCCTCGCGCCTGATCGAGTTCAACTGCCGCGCGGCGATCCTGATCGCGCCCGGGCTGTTCCGGTTCGACCTGACGCCGCTCCAGGAGACGCTCGGCGTCGCGCCGCGTCCGCTCGGCGAGCACGGCCTGCGCTGGGCGGCCGAGGAGTCGTCGTGGGACGCGTACCGCGAGCGATCGAGCCGCGAGGCGCCGCTCGAGCTGCGCGGCGTCGTCGACATCCCGGGAGACCCGCTGCTCGCCTGGGTCCACGTGCTCTCGTTCACGGACCGCGACGCGGCCGCCGTCCACTTCGTGGCCAAGGCCGAGATCAAGCGCCCCACGTGAGCCCCGACGCCCTCCTGGACTGGTACGAGCGCGTGCGGCGCCCGCTCCCGTGGCGAGTCCACGCGCGACCCGTACGCGCTGCTGGTGTCGGAGGTGATGCTCCAGCAGACGCAGGCGCCGCGCGTGGTCCCGTACTACGAGGCCTTCCTCGCCCGCTTCCCCGACACACGCGGCGCTGGCGGAGGCCCCCGCCGCCGCGGTGCTCCGGGCCTGGAGCGGCCTCGGCTACAACCGGCGCGCGCTCGCGCTCCAGCGCGCCGCGCGCGCCGTCGCGGCCGGCGGCTGGCCGGACGACCTGACGGAGCTGCCCGGCGTCGGGCCGTACACGGCGGCGGCGGTCGCCTCGTTCGCGTTCGGGGAGCAGGTCGCGGCCGTCGACACCAACGTGCGGCGCGTGATCGAGCGCCGCGACGGCGTCCAGCGGCGGCCCCGAGAGCTCCGCGGCGGGCCGCCGAGCTGCTCCCCGCCGGCCGCGCCGCGGACTTCAACCAGGCGATGATGGAGCTCGGCGCGACGATCTGCCGGCCCCGGCGGCCGGACTGCGCCGCCTGCCCCGTGAGCGACGGCTGCGCGTCGGCGGGCCGCCCCGTCGAGCCGCCGCGCCGCGCGCCCGCCCCGCGCTTCGAGGACACCGACCGCTGGGCGCGCGGACGGATCGTCGCCGCGCTGACCAACGGCAAGCCGCCACCGGCACTCGAGCCGGCCCGCCGCGCGCGCGTGGAGGCGGGGCTCGTGCGCGACGGGCTCGCCGTCCGCGCGACGGACGGCGCGCTCGCGCTGCCATAGGCTGCGCCCCGTGCGGCGGCTCGCGCTCACGATCCGCGCGGAGGCCCTTGAGACCGTCCTCGACGGGCTGCTCCCGCTCGTCCCGCAGGGCGTCCACTGGCGGCCCGTGCCGGACGACGCCCTGGAGCTGGCGCTCTACGACACCACGGGCGACCTGGCGTCGCTCGCCAGCCTCGAGGCGGTGGTCGGGGCCGACCTCCTGGACTCGCACGAGGAGCAGGCTCCCGACGACGCCGCCGAGCGCCGGGCCCGCTACGCGCGGCACACGCCGATCGCCGGCCGCGTCGTCGTCAGGCCCTCCGACGCGCCGCCGCCGCCCGACGGCATGATCGACATCGTCATCGACTCGCCCGACGGCGCGTTCGGCGGCGGCTCGCACCCGACCACGGCGATGTGCCTGGAGCTGTTGGCGACGATGCCCCCCAACGGGCCGTTCGCCGACCTCGGCTGCGGCGCCGGCGTGCTCGCGATCACCGCCGCCGTGCTCGGCTGGTCGCCGGTCATCGCCATCGACCACGAGATCAGCGGCGTCGAGGCGACGCGCCGCAACGCCGAGCGCAACGGCGTCGAGATCGACGTGCTCGAGGCCGACCTGCTCAAGATCGACCCGCCGCCGGTCACCGCGATCGCCGCCAACGTCCCGCTCGCCGTGCACGCGCGCCTCGCCGCCGGGCTGCCGCCCGAGGTCCGGCGCGTGATCGTCTCCGGCGTGGTCGACAGGCACCTGCCCGAGGTCCTCGCGGGCTACGAGCAGGCCGGGCTGGCGGTGCGCGAGCAGCGCGGCGGTCCCGGATGGGTGGCGGCCCTGCTCGCCCGCGGTGGCTGACCTGCTCGATCCCGGCGGCGCCGCGGTCGCGGGCGCCGCACACGGCCAGATCGCCAGCCACATGCCGGGCGGCGGGCTGGTGCTCTCCGGCCACAAGATGGTCGAGGAGGGCGCCCGCGCGCTGCTGCTGTACGCCCCCGGCCTGCTGCGCGTCGACGTCTGCCCGCTGGGGGACGGGCTCCAGGTGATCCCGCGCGTGCTCGTCGACGCCGGCCTGCACTGGGAGATCGAGGAGGCCGCGGTGACGGACTACGGCAAGACCGCCCACGAGACGCCGCAGCCGGCCCAGGTCGAGTTCCGCTTCGCGCTCATGACGGACCCGCGGCCGATCGGCGGCCGCCTGCTCCTCTCCTTCACGCGCGGGCGCGAGCACGGGCCCAGCCACTTCGTCGGCCACGCGGTGATGCTGGAGTTGCGCACCGAGCCTTGACGTATCCTGACCAGCCTGTGGACCGGAATGCGATCGAACGGACCGACTTCCCCGTCGGCCGCCGCGGCTACGACCAGGCGGCGGTGGACGACCACCTGCGCCGCGTCGCCGACGAGTTCGAGCGCGTCCAGGGCCGCGCCGCGGCGCCCGCGCCGGCCTCGCTGTCCGCGGGCACCTCGGAGCAGGTCCGCGTGATCCTCGAGGCGGCGGAGCGCAGCGCCGCCGCCCTCCGCGAGGACGCGGGCAAGGAGGCGGGCGACCACGTCGCCCGCGTGGGGGAGGCGGCCGGCGGCATGCTCCAGCGCCTCGAGGCGCTCGAGACGGAGCTGGGCGAGCTGCTCGACGGCCTGCGCCGCAGCGGCGAGCGGCTGTCCGAGGGGCTCGCCGCGCTCCAGGCGAGCGTGGAAGAGGTCTCCGGGGCGCAGCCGGAGGCCGAGCCCGAGGCCGAGCCGGCGCCCGCGCCCGAATCGCCGCCCGAGCGCGACGACGACGAGGCCGGCGCCCGCATCATCGCGCTCAACATGGCGCTCGGCGGCACCTCCCGCGAGGAGACCGCCGCCTATCTGGACGAGCACTTCGCGCTGGCGGACCGCGACGCGCTGCTCGACGACGTCTACGCGAAGGTGGAGCAGTGACGGCTGAACCCAAGGAGCTCGTCGACCTGCGCGAGCGCCAGGCGGAGGTGTACGACCTCCAGGCGCTCGGCGCGCTGATGTTCTGGGACCAGAACACGATGATGCCGCCGGGCGGCGCCGGAGCGCGGGCCGAGATGGCCGCGACGCTCCAGCGCGTTCTCCACGCGCGCGAGACCGACCCGCAGCTCGGCCGCCTGCTCGACGCGCTCGAGCCGTGGGCGGCGGGGGAGGACCCCGACTCGAACGAGGCGCGGCTCGTCCACTGGGCGCGGCGCGACTTCGAGAAGGCCGTCCGCGTGCCCGAGGACCTGGCGGCGGAGATCACGCGCGCGAAGGCGCTCGGGCTCCAGGCCTGGCAGGAGGCGCTGGCGGCGTCCGACTTCAGCCGCTTCCAGGGCGCCCTGGAGCGCCAGCTCGAGCTGCGCCACCGCTACGTCGAGTGCTTCGACTCGCAGGCCCATCCCTACGACGTCCTGCTCGACGACTTCGAGCCCGGCCTCACCACCGCCGAGCTGCGCCCGCTGCTCGCCGAGCTGCGCGAGGCGCTCGTCCCGCTCGTCGCCGCCACGGGCGACAAGGAGCAGCCGCGCAACGACGGCGTCTTCTCCGGCCCCTTCACCATGGAGTCCCAGCGCGCGGCGGTGCTGGAGATGCTGGAGGCCATCGGCTACGACCCGGACCGCTGGCGGCTCGATCCCTCCGTCCACCCGTTCGCCCAGGCGCTCGCCACGACCGACGTGCGGCTGACCACGAAGTACGACGAGCAGGACTTCGGCGTCGCGCTGTACTCGGTCATGCACGAGTTCGGCCACGGGCTCTACGAGGCGCAGGTGGACCCGGCGCTGGCCCGCACGGCGCTGGCCGAGCCCGTCTCGCTCGGCGTCCACGAGTCCCAGAGCCGGATGTGGGAGAACATGGTCGGGCGCTCGCGGCCGTACTGCGCCTGGCTCCTGCCGCTGCTGCGCCGCCATTTCCCGGGCGCGTTCGACGGCGTCGACGCCGAGTCGCTCTACCGCGCGGTGAACTCCGTGCAGCCGTCGCTGATCCGCATCGAGGCGGACGAGACGACGTACAACCTCCACATCGTCCTGCGCTTCGAGCTCGAGCTGCGCGCTGATGGAGGGCTCGCTCGCGGTCGCCGACCTGCCGCAGGCGTGGAACGAGGCGACCGAGCGGCTGCTCGGCCTGCCCGTGACCACCGACGCCGAGGGCGTGCTCCAGGACACCCACTGGGGCGGCGGGATGATCGGCTACTTCCCGACCTACACGATCGGGAACCTGATGGCCGCGCAGCTGTGGGAGCGGCTCGAGGCGGACCTCGACGACGTCGGCGACCAGATCGCCCGCGGCGACTTCGTGCCGCTGCGCGAATGGCTGCGCGAGAAGGTCCACCACCACGGCCGGAAGCTGTACCCGCGCGAGCTGCTGCGCCGCGTGACGGGCGAGGAACTGCGCGTGGACCCCTTCGTGACCTACCTGCGCGCCAAGCTCGAGGACGCCGGGCTGCTGGCGCCCGCATAGAGCGGGCCTGAGGTCCGTCACCGAACACCCGTTCGCATTTTTCCGTCCGGCGCCGCCGTAGACTCAGAGGCAGACTTATGTCCCGTCAGGAGTCCATCCTCGTCGCGGGTGCCCGCGAGCACAACCTCAAGGACGTCACCGTCGAGCTGCCGCGTGACGCCCTGGTGGTCATCACCGGCCTGTCGGGCTCCGGCAAGTCCTCGCTGGCCTTCGACACGATCTACGCGGAGGGCCAGCGCCGCTACGTCGAGTCGCTGAGCGCGTACGCCCGGCAGTTCCTGGGGCAGATGGACAAGCCGGACGTGGACTCGATCGAGGGGCTGTCGCCGGCCATCTCGATCGACCAGAAGACCACGTCGCGCAACCCGCGGTCCACGGTCGGCACGGTCACCGAGATCTACGACTACCTGCGCCTGCTGTGGGCGCGGATCGGCAAGCCGCACTGCTTCAACTGCGGGCGGCCGATCGCCGCGCAGTCGGCCGAGCAGATCATCGACCAGATCATGACCATCGAGGACGGCACCCGGTTCATGGTCCTGGCGCCGATCGTCCGCGGGCGCAAGGGCGAGTACGGCAAGCAGCTCGAGGAGCTGCGCGCCGAGGGCTTCACGCGCGTGAAGGTGGACGGCGAGCTGCGGATGCTCGAGGAGGCGATCGTCCTCGACAAGAAGTTCAAGCACGACATCTCGGTGGTCGTGGACCGGCTGTCGATGAAGCCGGACCTGCGCAAGCGGCTGGCCGACTCGGTGGAGACGGCGGTGACGCTGGCGGAGGGGATCGTGGACGTCGAGACCGTGCCGCGGGACGGCTCGGCCCCGGTGGTCACGACCTACTCCGAGCGCTTCGCCTGCCTGCACTGCGGCATCTCGATGCCGGAGCTGGAGCCGCGCTCGTTCTCGTTCAACTCCCCGCACGGCGCCTGCCCGCGCTGCACCGGGCTCGGCTCGCAGATGGAGATCGACCCGGAGCTCGTGGTGCCGGACCCGTCGCTGTCGCTCTCCGAGGGCGCGATCCTGCCGTGGGCGTCCGGCGCCTCGACGTACTACGACCAGATCACGCAGGCGATCGCCGAGCGCTACGAGATCGACCTGGACACCCCGTGGTTCGACCTCACGGAGGAGCAGCAGGACCTGTTCCTGTACGGCACGAACGGGGACCGGATCTACGTCTCCTACCGGAACCGGATGGGCCGCAAGCGCTCGTACATGACGAGCTTCGAGGGGATCGTCCCCAACCTCGAGCGGCGCTACAAGGAGACGGACTCCGACTGGTCGCGCGAGAAGATCGAGGAGTACATGTCGGTGCGCCCGTGCCCGGAGTGCAAGGGCGCGCGGCTGCGGCCGGAGTCGCGCGCGGTGAAGGTCGGCGAGCTGGCGATCCACGAGTTCACGAACATGAGCGCGCGGCGGTCGCTGGAGTGGCTGGGCGAGCTGGAGCTCTCGAACCAGGACCGTGCGATCGCGCGGCTGATCCTGCGCGAGATCGACGAGCGGCTGCGGTTCCTGGACAACGTCGGCGTCGGCTACCTGTCGATGGACCGCGCGGCGGCGACGCTGTCGGGCGGCGAGGCGCAGCGGATCCGGCTGGCGACGCAGATCGGCTCGTCGCTGGTCGGGGTGCTCTACATCCTGGACGAGCCGTCGATCGGCCTGCACCAGCGCGACAACGCGCGCCTGATCGCGACGCTGGAGCGGCTGCGCGACCTCGGCAACACCGTGCTGGTCGTCGAGCACGACGAGGGCACGATGCGGGCGGCCGACCACCTGGTCGACATGGGGCCCGGGGCCGGCGAGCACGGCGGGTACGTCGTGGCGCAGGGCACGGCCGAGGACGTGGAGCGGGTGCCGGAGTCGCTGACCGGCCAGTTCCTGTCCGGCACGCGGCGGATCGAGCCGCCGGCGAAGCGGCGCAAGCCGAGCGACTACGTGAGGATCGAGGGCGCGTCGCAGCACAACCTCAAGGACGTCGACGTCGAGGTGCCGCTCGGCGTGTTCACGGCGGTGACCGGCGTCTCGGGCTCCGGCAAGTCGACGCTGGTCAACGAGATCCTCTACAAGGCCCTCGCGAACAAGCTCAACCGCGCGCGGATGCGCCCCGGGAAGCACAAGCGCATCCGCGGCCTGGAGCACCTGGACAAGATCATCTCGGTCGACCAGTCGCCGATCGGGCGGACGCCGCGGTCCAACCCGGCGACGTACATCGGGCTGTTCGACCAGATCCGGGACCTGTTCTCCAAGACGCCCGAGGCGCGGGCGCGCGGCTACAAGCCAGGCCGGTTCTCGTTCAACGTCAAGGGCGGGCGCTGCGAGGTCTGCCGCGGCGACGGCCAGATCAAGATCGAGATGCACTTCCTGCCGGACGTCTACGTGCCGTGCGAGCAGTGCCACGGCAAGCGGTACAACAAGGAGACGCTGGACATCCGCTTCAAGGGCAAGACGATCGCCGACGTGCTCGAGATGCCCATCGAGGAGGCGGTCGAGTTCTTCGCCCACATCCCGAAGATCCGGCGCCGGCTCCAGGCGCTGCACGACGTCGGGCTGGACTACATGCGGCTCGGCCAGCCGGCGACGACGCTGTCGGGCGGCGAGGCCCAGCGCGTCAAGCTCGCCGCCGAGCTCTCCAAGGTCGCCACGGGCCGGACGCTGTACATCCTCGACGAGCCGACGACCGGCCTGCACTTCGCGGACATCCAGCGGCTGCTGGAGGTGCTCCACCGGCTGGTCGAGGCCGGCAACTCGGTCGTGGTCATCGAGCACAACCTCGACGTGATCAAGACCGCCGACCAGATCATCGACATGGGTCCGGAGGGCGGCGAGGAGGGCGGCCGGCTGATGGCCGCCGGCACGCCGGAGCACGTCGCCGCGGTCGAGGACTCGCACACGGGCGCGTTCCTGCGCGGGCTGGTGAAGCCGGCCGGCAAGGGCACCCGGCGGCGGGCGGCGAGCGGCGGCGGCACCGGGCGCCGGCGCAAGGTCGCCACGGCGGCGTGAGCACGGGCCGCCACCCCATCGCCGGAGTCGCGCGGTGATCCTGCGGCGCTGGCGCGGGGCAGTGCGCGCTGCAGGACGCCGAGCGGTATCTCGTCTACGTCGCCGAGACCGGCGTCGCCGACTACCGCGACACGCCCGGCAATCTAGGCGTGATGATGCTCAGCCGCCCGCTCGGCGATCTCGTGGAGGTCGTCACGCTCTCGCTGTGGGAGTCGATGGACGCCGTCCGCGCGTTCGCGGGCGAGGACCCGGAGCAGGCGCGCTACTACCCGGAGGACGACGAGTACCTCGTCGAGAAGGACGATCGCGTCGAGCACCACGAGGTCGACGAGCTCGACCTCGACGCCTGCGCTCCTCCACCGGCGCCGCAGCCGCCGCACGGGTCGTTCCCCGGCCGCGCCAGCGCAGGTCTCCGGCGAGCGACGAGCCGGCGACGCCGCGCGGCCACCCGAGTAGGGCGGCCGCACGACGCGGTACGCGGCGTGGCAGCCGCCGAAGCGGCCGCGCAGCGCCTGCACGTTGTCCACGTAGTGCTGCGTGTCCTCGTACATCCCGCGCGACCGCACGGAGCTGAGGCCCTGGTAGTAGCCGGCGATCGCGGCGTTCTCGTCGCCGCCGGTCTCGTCGAGCAGCCGCCTCAGGTACATCACGCCCGCGTGGACGTTGTCCGTGGCCGAGTTCGGGTCGAGCGGGCGGTCGGCGAGGTTCTCCTGGACCCACGTCCACGTGCCCGGCATGACCTGCATGACGCCGCGGGCGTTCGCGGACGAGACCATCCCGTTGTTGAAGCCGCTCTCCTGCCACGCGATCGCGGCGGCCAGCGAGGGGGAGACGCCGTGCGCGGCGGCGACGGCGTGGATGTCGCCGGCGCCGACCGTCGTCGCCGTGGGGACCGGCGCGGCGTCGGGCACGACGGTCTGCGCGGGCTCCGGCGTCGAGGCCTGGGGCGGCGGCGGCGCGCCGCTCGGCAGCTTCAGGACGGTGCCGATGAGCAGCGGGGCGGCCGGGTCGAGCCCGTTCATCGCCGCCATGGCGTCGACGGACACGCCAGAGCTCGCGGCGAGCCCGCCGAGCGTGTCGCCCTCGCGCACCTTGTAGTGGCCCTGCGGCGCGGGCGCGGCGGCGGGCGCTGCCGGCGCCGTCGCCGCCGGGGCGGCGGCGGTGGTGCCGCCGGACGCCTGCGCCGGATCGGTGGGCACGAGCCCCGCCTGCTGGAGCGCGGCGTAGCCCTCCACGGTGGTCGGGACCTGGATCGTCGAGCCGAGCACGACCTGGCTGTCCTCGGACAGGCCGTTGAAGGCGGCGACGGTGCGGGTCGTCAGGTTGTTGGCGGCAGCGATGCTCCAGAGCGTCTCGCCCGGCTGCACGACGTGCGGGGCGGCGGCGCCCGCGGGCGCGGCGAGGAGCGCCGCCGCGAACGCGGCGGTGAGCAGGGCTGCGACTACTGATGTCGAACGCGGTTGGCGCACGTCTTCAACCTCCGTGGTGCGGACGAACGTGCAGCCAGTCATAGCCCAGGTCAGCCGTCGAACCACCTGAGCGCGCGGACTTACGACGCCCTGCAAGGGAAGCTGCGCCCGCCATACTCCGCGCGGGTGACGCCGGACGACCTCAAGCTGTGGCTCCAGAAGTGGCGCTGGTACGAGCGGTCGAGCCTGCCGTGGAACCGCGCGCGCATCCACTGGGAGTTCGCGAGCCGCCGCGCGTTCTGCCGCTGGCCGGTGCACGGCAACGTGCTCGAGATGTTCCGCGAGGGCCGGCTGGAGATCGGCGAGCACGCGCTGCTGGAGCCGAACGTCTGGCTGACCTCTCAGGCGCCGGGCCGGATCCGCATCGGGGAGGGGACCTTCCTCAACCTCGCCGTCCAGGTGGCTGCCGTCGACCTCGTCGACATCGGCGCCCACTGCATGTTCGCCAACGGCTGCTTCGTCACCGACGGCAACCACCGCTTCGACGACCCGGACAAGCCCGTGCCGTGGCAGGGCTTCACGTCCAAGGGCCCGACCGTCATCGGCGACAACGTCTGGTGCGGCGCCAACGTAGTCATCACCAGCGGCGTCACGATCGGCGAGCGCTGCGTGATCGGCGCCAACTCGGTCGTGACGACCGACCTCCCGCCGTTGTCGATCGCCGCCGGCGTGCCCGCCAAGGTGCTGCGGACGATCGAGTACCCGGCCGGGGCTGCTTCACCATCCGGCTAGGGACGGGCCCCTAGGCCGGCGGGTCCTGTCACGAAATGGAACCCGCCGTCGACTTTCCTTCCAGGACGTGCTGACTTGCGACCCGATTGAGGGCGCCGGAAAGCTCGCCGGCCCGCAGCGCCCTTTCGTGCCACCCACCGGAGAAGCCCATACACCACTCGCGCCGCCGGCAACGTGTCCCTCCATCGCACCCGGGCCCGCGCCCGAAGCCGGCCGAAGGTGTCGCCCCAGGCTGCGGCGTTCGCAAGACGCTGCCGGCGTTGGGTTTGCAGCAAATTCGCCGGCTTGCGGGAGGTCCAGAGCCGTGTCTCGGCCAGGACCTCTGCACTGTCCGTCCGTCCATGGATCACCGCGCGTCCCGACTTCAAGACCTCGCCGTCGTCCGCCGATGTAACACCTAGGGTACACCCCACTTGAGGCCTGTGTAACACGTGCTACGTTGGCACACGAAAGGAGCACGCGATGGCAACTGCGACGACTGACCGACGGACCGAGCAGGACACGAGCTACCACGACCGTCGTCTGGCGCGTCGGCTCAAGGAGGACCCGGAGTTCCGCGCTGAGTTCGAGCGGCAGCAGCGGGAGATCGCGGGCATCGACGCCATCGTCAACAAGCTGGACGCGCTTCGGACGCAGCACGGCCTGACCAAGGCGGATCTGATGCACGCGCCATGCGACAATGAACCCTGCCGCGATCCGGCGTCTCTTGACGGCGTCGGGCAACCACCGGTCGCTTATGCGGACCGACGTCGCGCATCTCCTCACGCATCCCTTCGTCGGATGCCGACCAGGCGTTCCGGGCGCAGATCGATGGAGCCGCGCAAGACGCTCGTTGGCCGCTCGGCGCGCGGTGACCACGTTCGCGCTAGAAGCGGTCGAGGAGCTCTACATCTTCACGCGACCCACTGGCGTCGTGACCATCGAGTTCAGCGCCGGGACGAGGCGGAAACTGTAGAGGTCGTCCAGCGTTGGCCGCGACGACGGAGTGAGGATCCGACCCGCCGTTGCGACCGATGCTCGGCCTACCCTCTCTGCGTGGACCTGAGGGCCATCCGCCAGCGCGGCGTCGGGGTTCAGAGCCGTAAGACGCTCGTGGCGCAGTACCTCGTCCGGAGAACGAGGCAGCCCATGGACGAGGCCTTGCTGCGACTTCGCAGGCCGCAGCAGGACGCCGCACGGCACGCTCAGCACGGCGGCCGTCAGTACCGCGTACGCCGCGATACGGCACGGCCACGCATCCCCGGCGTGGAGCGCCGCAGAGCGAGCTTGGCGATCAGGATCGCGGGCTGATGGTCGCCGTGGCAGCGGGCGGCCCCGCATCGACGATGTGCAGGCGCAGTACACGCAGCGAGCGCGAGGCGCTCGCGGTCGGTGCCTGCGAGCGGCCTCCCGGATCGAGCAACCCGGGCGCGCAATGCGGACCTCTGGCCGCCGTACGGCAAGTGGAGCCGCTCGACTCGGATCTGGCCTCGTGGGCTTCGCGGCGCGCGTACACCGCGAGACATGTACTCCCCGGTGCGGGAGGCGATGGAGGCCTACGGCCGACTCCGAGCGTTGGACGTGGCCTCTCGACCTGGACCGCACGAGCCACGGGCTGGGCCGACGTGGACGCGAAGCTGGGGACGCTCCGTCGGCGGGCCGCGAAGGCACCGACTCGAGCAGGACGCATGCCCGCGCAGTAGGCCTCCAGTGCGTCGTCCGACCTGGAGGCGCTCGGACGCGCCGCGTTCGAGGCAGAAGCGGCACGCTGCCCGACGGCCAAGATGTGCCCCACGTCGAACGTACGCCAAGAACCGGCTCGAGCTTCTTCCTGAGGGCCGTCATGGGCGACGAGAAGAAAAAGGGCGAGCGATTCGAGCACGTCGCCACGCTCGTCCGCGCCACGATCGCGGCAGGCACAGGTCTTCAAGGCACCGCGGCGGTCCGAGCCGTGCTGACGCCGGATCGCCGCCGACGCGGTGGAGCTGCTCGTGGCCATGGTGCGGCGGATCGCGGACGAGGAACGTCCGCGCCGGCGGCCCGACGGACGCGTGGCTCGGCGCAGCCCGTTCTGCAGGCGATTCGCGGTCGCGCTCGTGATCGCACGCTCCCTGGTGCCCGCAGTCCGAGCGTCGGCCGTCCTTCGGTTCCGCGTATGCGGTGTCGACCGCCTCAGCGGCTTGACTGGCCGCACTACGCGCAGGCTTCGCCGAGCGTCGGTCCGGCGACGCGTACGCGCGGATCGGGCGTTCCGAATGCCGTCGAGCGACAACGAACTCGCCGCACTTCGTGCACGCCTTGCGCATGCGCATCGTCCGAAGCGGAGCGAGTGCCACCTTTAGCGTTGGCGGCCGTGCTGTAGACGATCCTCCGGTGGGTGGCAGGAAAGGGCGCTGCGGGCCGGCGAGCTTTCCGGCGCCCTCAATCGGGCTGCAACTCAGCACGTCCCGGAAGGAAAGTCGACGGCGGGTTCCATTTCCTGACAGGACCCGCCGGCCTAGGGGCCGATCCCTCGCGGGCCCGCGCGCTCAGCCCTTGGACAGCATGACCTGCACGCCGACGACACGAGTGCGCCGAAGCGGCGAGCGTCGAGCGCGGCCAGCGCGACGTAGCTCAGCGCCGCGGTCGCGTTGCGCCGCGCGCCGCGCCACCGTCGACTCGCGCCCGACAGCACGACCAACGAGAAAGGATCGTCACCGTGATCCCCGCGCCGAGCGACACCCAGGCCACCTCGAGCAGCTCGCTGCGCCTTGACGGTGACGACGACGACCACGCCTCAGCCCTCCGCCGTCAGCGTCTTGCCGGCGAACAACGCGCCGGCCCATCGCCACGCCGAGCGCGATCAGCAGCGCGCTCGCGACGACGACGGCCCGGCCGCGCCGTCGCCGAACAGGTTGACCACGCCGTACGTGAGGCCGCCGACCAGCGCGGCGGCGGGCAGCGTCATTACCCACGCGGCGAAGATGTTGCCGGCGACCCCCCAGCGCACGGCCGAGACGCGCTTCGCCGCCCCCGCGCCCATGATCGCGCCGGAGATCACGTGCGTCGTGGACAGCGGGAAGCCGACGTGCGACGCCGACAGGATCACCGCCGCGCCGTGCGTCTCCGAGCGCGAACCCCTGCGCTGGGTCCATCTTGATGATCCGGCTGCCCATCGTCCGGATGATCCTCCAGCCGCCGCGTAGGTCCCGAGCGCGATCGCGGACGCCGCCGAGACACACCCAAGCCGGCACGTCGTCGTCCGGCGGCAGGTTCCCGTTCGCGACCAGCGCCAGGAAGATCATCCCCATCGTCTTCTGGGCGTCGTTCGTCCCGTGGGACAGCGAGAACAGGCTCGCCGGAGATGATCTGCCCGAGCCGGAACCCGCGCGACACCGTGCTCGGACGCTGACGGCCGACGATCCGGTAGGCGACGAGGATCGCCATGCCCGCCACGATGAACGCGAGTACCGGCGCCATCAGCGCCGGGATCGCGACCTTCTCGACGATCCCCTCGCCGATCACGGCCTTCGCGCCCTTGGCGGCGAACGCGGCCCCACCACGCCCGCCGATCAGCGCGTGCGAGGACGACGACGGCAGCCCGAAGTACCACGTCAGGAGGTTCCAGGCGATCGCCCCGACCAGGCCGGCGAAGACGATCGCCGGGGTGATGAGGTCCGCCTCGACGATGCCCGGAGGCGATCGTCGCCGCCACCTCGAGCGAGAGGAACGCGCCGACGAAGTTCAGCGTCGGCGGCGAGCGCGACCGCCACGCGCGGCGACATGCGCGGGTGGAGATCGAAGTGGCCACGGCGTTGGCGGTGTCGTGGAAGCCGTTGGTGAAGTCGAACGCGAGCGCGGTCGCGACGACGATCCACAGGACGACTTCGTTGTCCATAAGCCGCTGCCTGCCCGCTCAGGCGTTCTTGATCACGATGCCTTCGAGGATGTTCGCGGTCGTCTCGCAGGCGTCGATCGCGTCCTCGAGCCGCTCGAAGATGTCCTTCCAGCGGATCACGAGCATCGGGTCGATCCCGCGCTCGAACAGCGACGCGAGCGCCTGCCGCACCACCCGGTCGCCGTCGTTCTCCAGCCGGTTGATCTCGACGGTGTAGTGGTGGATGTCGTCGGAACGTGCGCAGGCGAGGGATCGCGCCGGCGATCTGGCGCGCGGCCTCGTGGAGGATCCGCGCGAGCTGCTGGGCCTGCTCCATCGGCGCCTCGATCCGGTACAGCGCGAGGAAGTCGGCGACCTCCTCGATGAAGTCGACGATGTCGTCCATGCCCCGAGGCGAGCGCGAAGATGTCCTCGCGGTCGATCGGCGTGACGAAGGTCGTGTTCAGCCGCTGGATGATGTCGTGCGTGATGCGGTCGCCCTCCTGCTCGCAGACGACGACGTCACGCGCCAGCTCACCGTGGTCGGGCCACTGGTCCAGCATCCGCTCGAGCAGGGCGGCGGCGCGCACGATGTTGCTGCCGGCCTCCTCGAACAGGTCGAAGAACTCGCGTTCCTTCGGCGCGAACAGCTGCGATAGGCGGGCCATGGGCCGCCAGTCTAGGTAAACGCTGTGTGAAAGCTCACCACGCGAGCGAGTCGTGCCCGCTCACTGCGGACTTCAACCGCTCCAGCTCCTCCGGAGCGATGCCGTAGCCGTGCTGCGGACCGGGGAACTTGCGGTTCCTCACGTCCTCGGCGTAGGCGCGGACGCCGCGCTCCATGTCCTTGCCGATCTCCGCGTACTGCTTGACGAACTTCGGCTTGAAGCCGTCGTGGATGCCCAGCAGGTCGTGCAGCACCAGCACCTGGCCGTCCGTGCTCGGGCCGGCGCCGATGCCGATGATCGGGACCTCCATGTGGCCCATGATCACGTCGGTGACCTCGACGGGGATCGCCTCGAAGACGATCGAGAAGCAGCCCGCCTCCTGGAGGCGGATCGCGTCCTCCATCACGGCCTTCGCGCGCTCGGCCGTGCGGCCCTGCGCCCGGTAGCCGCCCAGCGACGTCGCCGTCTGCGGCGTCAGGCCGACGTGGCCCATCACCGGCACGCCGGCGCGCACGATCGCGCGGGCGCGCTCGGCCGACGCGCCGCCGCCCTCGAGCTTGACGGCGTCGCAGCCCGCCTCCTTCACGAAGCGGTGCGCGGTGGCGATCGCCTGCGCGTCCGACGCCTCGTAGGAGCCGAACGGCAGGTCGCCGATCAGCAGCGGCGTCCTCAACCCGCGCCGGACGGCGGCGGAGAGCATCAGCAGCTCCTCGACGGTGACCGGCACGGTGTCGGTGTAGCCGAGCACGTTGTTGGCGGCCGAGTCGCCGACCAGCACGATGTCGACGCCCGCCGCCTCGACGGCGAGCGCGCTCGGGTGGTCGTACGCCGTGACCATGACGATCGGCTCGCCCAGCGCGCGCTTCTCGGCCAGCTTGGTCAGCGTGACCGGCTTGCGTACGGGCGTCGAGTCTTCGTGGCGCGGAGGGGAGGACATGGTCAGGGCTCCTTCTTCGTGGTTGGCGCCCCCGCGGGGGTCGCCACCGGGACGGCGGGTTCTGGAGTGTTGATCAGGGCGTTGTCGATCAGGCGGGTCTTACCCAGGCGGGCGGCGACGGCGACGAGCACGCGGCCGTTGACCGCCTGCACGGGCTGGAAGCTGTCGGCGTCGACGAGCGCGAGGTACTCCGGCTCGACGTCGTGGGCGGCCATGGCCGCGATCGCGGTGTCGCGCAGGCGCGCGGCGTCGCGCTCCCCGCGGGCTACGGCGTCTCCGGCGGCGGCGAGCGCCTGCGAGAGGGCCGACGGCGCGCCGGCGCTCGGCGGGATCCAGGCGGACGTTGCGGCTGGACATCGCGAGGCCGTCGGGCTCGCGGACCGTGGGGACGATCTCGAGGCGGACCGGCAGGTCGAGGTCGCTGACCATCCGGCGCAGGACGGCGACCTGCTGGGCGTCCTTCTGGCCGAAGAACGCGCCGTCGGGCGTGACGACGTTGAGGAGCTTGGCGACGACCGTGCAGACGCCGGCGAAGTGGCCGCGGCCGCGCTCGGCGCCCTCCAGCACGTCGGACAGGCCGTCGACGCGCACCGTGGTCGCGAAGCCCTCGGGATAGACCTCCTCGGGCGAGGGCGCGAACAGCGCGTCCACGCCGAGCGCCTCGGCCTCCTCGGCGTCGCGCCCCTCGTCGCGCGGATAGGCGGCCAGGTCGCCCGCCTCCTCGAACTGGGCGGGGTTCACGAACAGGGACACCACGACCTCGTCGTACCCCTCCCGGGCGGCCCGCATCAGCGCGTGGTGGCCGCCGTGGAACGCGCCCATCGTCGGCACCAGCGCGACGCTGCGACCGGCCCGGCGAGCGCGCGCGACGTGCTCGCGCATCTCCGCCTTGGTGCGGATCGTGATCATCGCGGGCCGCCTCCCGCGAGGAGCGGCTCGTCGCGGCTCGCGGCGAGGTCGCGCGTCGCCTCCACCAGCGCGTCGAACAGCGGCGCGAGGTCGGGCGTGCGGTCGAGCACGGCCTGCGCGCTGGCGCTCGACGGTCGCCTCGTCGCCGCGCGCGATCGGCCCGGTCAGCGCCCGCTCGGGGCCGAGCGCGGCCCAGTTCTCCACCGCCGCCCGCACGAGCGGGACGAGCAGCGCGCGGTCCACGCCCGCCGTCGCGGCGAGCCGCTCCGCCGCGCCCTCCAGCGTCACGAGGAAGTTCGAGGCGATCGACGCGGCGGCGTGGTACGCGGCGCGGTCCTCCGGGGCGACCCGCGCGGGCCGCATGCCCAGGCGCTCCGCGAGCGCCCTGGCGGCCTCCAGCGCGCGCGGCGTGGCGCCGTCGACGGCGCAGCCGGCGCCCGCGAATGCCTCGGGACCGGCGCCCGCGGGCACGGTCATCAGCGGGTGCAGGGCGAACGCCTCGTGGCCGGCGAGCGGCTCGAGGCCGGTCGCGCCCGAGCAGTGGCCGACGAGCGGGCCCGGCGACACGGCGGCCGCGGCCGCGGCGATCTCCCCGTCGGGCACGCAGAGCAGCACGATCGCCGCGCGCGGATCGGCGCGACGGCCGAGCGGCCCGTCGACGGACAGGCCCGCGGCGCGCAACGCGGCGGCCAGGGCGGTGCCCAGGCGTCCGGCGCCCACGACGGCGATGGAGTCCAGCTCTCGCACGAGATACCGGCTGAAGGAGTGGCGGGGAAGTTGAGGGTCCGAGGTCGGGCCCTGAACCAGGTGCCCGCCTCGTCTCCCAGGATACCCCGCACCGTGCGGGATCAGCCCGGCACCCCCGCCGGAGCGCGGTCTAGAGTCATCTCCGTGGGCGTTCCGGCGGCGCAGCGGCGCGAGGAGCTCAAGGCCGTGTGGCAGCAGGCCTCCGCCTGCACGCGCTGCCCGCAGCTGGCGTCCACGCGCCAGACCGTCGTCTTCGGCTCCGGCAACGCCGACGCGGACCTGATGTTCGTCGGCGAGGCCCCCGGAGCCCGCGAGGACGAGCGCGGCCTCCCGTTCGTCGGCCAGGCCGGCCGCCTGCTCGACCAGCTGCTGGGCGAGATCGGCCTCACGCGCCCCGACGTCTTCGTGGTGAATGTCCTGAAATGCCGCCCTCCAGGCAACCGGGACCCGCTGCCGCAGGAGATCGACAACTGCCAGGACTACCTGTTCCGGCAGCTGGAGCTGATCGAGCCGCGCGTGGTGTGCAGCCTCGGCAACTTCGCGACGAAGCTGCTGCGCGGCGATCCCGCGACGGGGATCACGCGCCTGCACGGGCGCGAGGAGATCCGCACGATCGGGCCGCGGACGCTGCGGCTGTTCCCGATCTACCACCCGGCGGCCGCGCTCTACACGCCCGCGATGCTCGAGACGCTGCGAACGGACTTCCGCCGCCTCCCGGAGCTGCTGGCGCTCGATCCGCTGCCCCAGCCGGAGCCGGAGGAGGCCGAGCTGGTCGTGCCCGAGCCCGCCGAGCTGGTGCCGGTCGCCGCCGAGCCGGCGCCCGAGGCGCCGCACGACTCGCAGCTCGGCCTGTTCTAGCGCGGCGCGCCGTTCTGCGCGCGGTCGTCGGCGGTGATCGCGTAGCGCTCGTGGTCCCGCCACTGGCCGCCGATCAGCAGGTAGCGCGGGGAGAAGCCCTCCAGGCGGAACCCGGCGGCGCGGGCGAGCGCGATCGACGCGCGGTTGGCGGGCTGGATGTTCGCCTCGAGACGGTGCAGCGCCAGCGCGCCGAACGCGTGGTCGACCGTCTGGAGCATCGCCTCGCGCATGTAGCCCCGGTTGGCGTATCGCTGGTGCGCGTAGTAGCCGAGGTAGGCCGACTGGAAGGCGCCGCGGACGATCTGGGAGACGATCAGGACGCCCGCGATCTCGCCGCCGTCGCGCAGGCAGGCGAGCAGGCACACGCAGTCGTCGCGGCGCGAGCGGGCGAACAGCTCCTCGAACTGGTCCGCGCGCTCGGGCGGGTAGGTCCAGGGGCGGTGCAGGTCGCGGCTCTCGGCCGCCAGGCGCAGGAACTCGTCGCGGTCCGAGCGCTCCAGCACCCGCAGCGCGACGCGGTGCCCGTCGGGCGGCGGCGCGGGCGCGGCGTCGGCCGGACGCCCCGCCGGCCGCGGCGCGACGGAGCGCCGGAGCAGCGCCGGCCGCCTCATCCCAGGCCCCTGGTCGTGACCATCGGCGCCAATCTACGCGTCCCGGCGCGCCTTGACAGCCGCCTTGACGCAATCGTGACCGCGGGCGGCGTGATCGGGCCGCGAGTCCGGCTTCCCGGCGTGGGATAGTGCCGCGGCTGTCCGGTCCGATCGCCATCGACGCGCGCGCGGCCGCGCGGCCGGAGCTCGGCGGTGTCGAGCGCTGGGCGCGCGAGCTGGCCGCCCGCCTGCCGGCGCTGCGGCCGGGCGGCTACGCCGTGCTGCGGCCGCCGCCGCGGCTGGTCCACCGCGCCGGGCACGCGTGGGAGCAGCTCGTGCTGCCGGCCCGCGCCGCGCGGCTGCGCGCCCCGCTGCTGCTGTGCCCCGCGAACCTCGCGCCCGCTGTCTCGAAGCGGACCGTCCTCGTGATCCACGACGCCGCGGCGCTGCGCCATCCCGGCTGGTACTCCCCGGCCTACGCGGCCTGGCAGCGGCGGCTGCTGCCCCTGCTGGCCGCCCGCGCGCGCCGGCTCGTCACGGTCTCCGAGTTCTCGCGGGCGGAGCTCGCCGACCTGCTCGGCGCCGACCCGGCGCGGATCGCGGTCGTGCCCGGCGGCGTCGACGAGCGGTTCTCGCCCGCCGCCGACCCCGAGCCGGCGCGCCGCGCGCTCGGGCTGGCGCGGCCCTACGTGCTCACCGTGGCGTCGCACACCGCGCGCAAGAACCTGTCCGCGCTCGCGCCCGCGGCGCGCGCCCTGGCGGCCGACGGCGTCGACGTCGTGGTGGCCGGCGGGCACCGCCCGCAGTTCGCGGCCGAGGCCGGGCTCGACGGCCTGCGCCTGCTCGGCCACGTCGACGACGCACTGCTCCCCGGCCTGTACGCGGGCGCGCGCGCGTTCGCGCTCCCGTCGCTCTACGAGGGGTTCGGGCTGCCCGTTCTGGAGGCGATGGCCGCGGGAACGCCGGTCGTCACCACCACCGCGGGCGCGCTGCGCGACACCGCCGGCGGCGCGGCACGGCTCGTCGACGCGCCCGAGGAGCTGCCGGACGCGCTCGCCTCGCTGCTCGCCGACGACGCCGAGCAGGAGCGCCTGCGCGAAGCCGGCCTCGCCCGCGCGCGCGGGCTCACCTGGGACCGCGCGGCCCGGGCGATCGACGCCCTGCTGCGCGATGAGCTGCACTAGCCACGACCCGGTCGACGCCGCGCGTCCGTACACTCGGCGCCCCGCATGGCCTCCCGCGTCGCCCTCGTACACGACTTCCTACTGGACCTGCGGGGCGCAGAGCGGGTGTTCGCGGCGATCTGCGACGCCTGGCCGGACGCCGACGTGTTCACGGCGGTGTACGACCCGAAGGGCACCGAGGGCCGCTTCGAGGCGCGGGCGCCGCGAACCTCGTTCCTCCAGCGGCTGCGGCCGACATCGCGCACCTTCCGGCCGCTGCTCCCGCTCTACCCGCACGCGATCGAGTCGCTCGACCTACGCGACTACGACACCGTCATCTCGTCCAGCAGCGCCTGGGCGCACGGCGTGATCGTCGATCCGGGCGCGGTCCACGTCTGCTACTGCCACAACCCGTTCCGCTACGCGTGGTCCGAGCGCGAGGCGACCTTGCGCGCCCGCGGGCCGCTGCTGCGCCCGCCGCTGCGGCTGTTGCTCAACCGCTGGCGCCAGTGGGACTGGATCGCCGCCCAGCGGGTCGACAGGTACGTGGCGAACTCGCACCTCACCGCGGCCCGCGTCCGCCGCTACCTGGGCCGCGACGCCACGGTCCTGCACCCGCCGGTGGAGCTCGAGCGCTTCGGTCGGCCGGGCCCGATCAGTCGGGCGCGCACTACATGGTCCTCGCGGAGCTGATGGCCCACAAGCGGATCGACGTCGCCGTCCGCGCCTTCAACGCACTCCGCCGCCCGCTGCTGGTGGTCGGCGACGGCCCGGAGCTGCGCCGGCTGCGGCGGCTCGCGGGCCCGACGGTGACGTTCACCGGCCGGCTCCCGGACGAGAAGGTGGCCGAGCTGCTGGCCTCGGCCCGCGCGCTCGTCGTCACGGCGGCGGAGGAGTTCGGCATCGCCGCGGTGGAGGCGCTCGCCTCCGGGCGGCCGGTGATCGCGCTGGCCGCCGGCGGCGTGCGCGAGAGCGTCCGCGCGGGGGAGACCGGCGCCTACTACGAGCGCGACGCCCCGGAGGCGCTGGCCGAGGTGGTCGAGGCGTTCGATCCGGCGTCGATCGACCCGGCCGCGTGCGTCGCCGCGGCCCAGCGGTTCGGCACGCGGCGGTTCCAGGAGCAGTTGCGCGCCATCGTCGAGCGGGCGGTGCGCGCGGAGCGCGTGCCGCGGCCTGGGGAGCGGCCCGTGGTCGTCGGCGGGCTGCTGCCGCGCCGCGGATACCGGCGCGCGGCGTCGGGCTGACCGGTTCGCCGGCCGCGGCGATCCGCGGCAAATGCGGCGAAATCGGGCCGGAATGTCAAGGAAGCGTGCAGGAATCCTCAGTTCCGGCTAAAACCTCAGATTACGGGGCAGAATCCCCGTAACCCTCGGGCACACTGGGGGTTGTCTATTGTGCGCGCGCCTTCGCCGGGGGCTCGCGCAGCCTGAACCACGTTCGCTCCCCCAGCGTAGACGAGGTACAGGCGCCGCACTCGAGGGTGCCTCGCCGAGGGGCGCCCGACAGGAACGCCGAGCAACGCACGCCTCGTCCAGGGGGTGGTTGCACCGGCAACGAAATCTGCGTATAATTCCTACCGAAACAGTTGGTTATTTGATGCCGAAAGGACTGAAGACGAGCACAACCATCGACACCCCGCGGCCTCGCAAGAACGAGGCCGAGGCGGTTGCTGATCCCACGCTCGACTCGCTCCAGCTCCTCCTCCGCGAGGCGGGCCGCTACCCGCTGCTCAAGCCGAGTGAGGAGATCGAGCTGGCGAAGAGGATCGAGAAGGGCGATCTCGCCGCCAAGGACCGCATGATCAATTCGAACCTCCGCCTGGTGGTCGCCAACGCGCGCCGCTATCAGGGCCAGGGCCTCGCCCTCGGCGACCTGATCCAGGAGGGCATGCTCGGGCTGATCCGTGCGGTCGAGAAGTTCGACTGGCGCAAGGGCTTCCGCTTCTCCACGTACGCGACGCTGTGGATCCGCCAGGCCATCCAGCGCGGCCTCGAGAACACGAGCCGGACGATCCGGCTCCCCGTTCACGTGGCGCAGCGCTCCCGGAAGGTCGGGCGCATCGAGCGTGAGCTGACCACCAAGCTCGGGCACGAGCCCAGCGACGAGGAGATCGCCGACGCCGCGGACCTGCCGCTCGCCGACGTGATCGAGATCCGCAAGGCCGATCGCGCCGTCGTGAGCCTCGACAAGCCGGTCGGCGACGAGGGTGACACCTCGTTCGGCGACCTGCTCGCGCTGGAGACCCCGGCGGTCGACGAGGAGGTCCACGAGGCGCTCCGCTCCGAGACGCTGCTGACGGCGATCCAGGAGCTTCCCGCCCCGGAGCGCGATGTCATCGAGATGCGCTTCGGCGCCGGCGACCAGGAGCCGCAGACGCTGAGCCAGGCCGGGCGCAAGCTCGGCGTGTCCACGGAGCGCGCCCGTCAGATCGAGGAGCGCGCCCTCAAGCGCCTCTCCCAGCGCCCGGAGCTCATGGCGCTGCGCGAGGCAGCCTAAACCGTCACTGCGACCCGGAGATCCTCCGGGTCGCGGTCGTTAAGGGGCCTGATCGGGCACCTGCGTCACGTCGCCCGAGCCCTCCAGGCGCGACGTGACGGCCGGGCGGCCGTGGTAGATGACGTTGCCGCTGCCCTCGACGACGAGCTCCAGCGTGCGATGGACGCGCAGCTCCGTGTCGCCGGAGCCGTCGATCCGCACGTTCGCGTTCTGCGTGGCGAGGTCGGCGAACTGGCTGTCGGCCGATCCGTCGACCTCGAGCGTGAAGTCGTCGACGCGCCCGCGCGCCTCGATGTCGCCGGAGCCGTCGACCCGCAGCTCGAACGTCCGCGCGGACAGGCCGCTGAGCGTGACGTCGGCCTTCCCCTCGACGCTGAGGCCCACGAGCGCCGGCACCCCGAGGCTGATGCTCACCGGCCCGAGCGGGTCGGGGCCGATCGTGAGCCCGCGCGACTTGGTGGAGATCCGCAGCGTGTTCTCGGCGAGCTCGGTCTTGATCCGGTCGATCGCCTTCTCGCCCGCCGTGATGCGGACGCCCGGATCGGGCCGGTTGAAGAGGCGGACCTCCAGCTCGAGGTCGCCGGAGACGTCCAGCCGCGTGAACGTGGTGATCGGCCGCGTCTGGGTGACCGGCGGGCCGTTGTCGCAGCCGCCGAACGCCAGGATCGCCGCCGCCGCGAGCGCCGCCCCGGCCGCCCGCCTCACGTGATCTCCAGCGGCAGCTCCGCCACCAGGACGGTGCCGCCGCCCGGAGGCGAGTGGACCTCGAAGCGCCCGTCGAGCGCGGAGACGCGGTCGCGCAGGCCGCGCAGGCCGGTGCCCACGGCCGGATCGGCGCCGCCGACGCCGTCGTCGGTGACCGTGACGCGCAGCCGCCCGCGCTCCTCCGAGAGCTCGACCCACGCGCGCGTGGCGCCGGCGTACTTGGCGACGTTGGTCAGCGCCTCGGCGGTGATGAAGTACGCCGTCGCCTCCACGGCGGCCGGGAGGCGACGGGCCGGCACGCCCGCCACGGCGACCGGGAACGGCGCGCGCCCGGCCAGCGCCTCGAGCGCGGCGGTCAGCCCGCGGTCGGCGAGCAGCGCGGGGTGGATGCCGCGCGCCAGCTCGCGCAGCTCCTTGACGGCCGCCTGCGCCTCCTGCCTGGCGCGGGCGACGAGCGGGGCGGCGGTCGCCGGGTCGCTCTCGATCTTCGTCTCGACCACCCCGAGCAGCACGTTGAGCGCGACGAGCCGCTGCTGGGCGCCGTCGTGCAGGTCGCGCTCGATGCGGCGGCGCTCGTCGTCGGCGGCGGTGAGGATGCGCGCGCTGGCGTCGCGCAGGCCCTCGACGCGCTCGCGCAGGTCGACGGTGCTCGGGCCGAGCATGATCCGCGCGCAGACGCCGTACAGCCACGCGAGCCCGTTGAACAGGTGCAGGCAGCAGAGCAGGAGCAGCACGCCGGGCGGCACGCCGGCCAGCGCCGTCAAGGGGTCGTCGAGCTCCCAGCCGAAGAAGATCACCGGCGTGAAGGCCACGATCACCGGCGCGAGCGCGAGGACGAGCGACGTGAAGCCGAGCAGCCCGATCAGGGCGTAGGCGACGATCCCCATCGGCAGCTTGCCGAGCAGGTAGACGAGGCTCTTCCAGGTCACGGGGTCGCGCAGCCACAGCTGCACGCGCTGGCGCCACGAGAGGTCGATCCCGGTCTCGATCGGGGGGTGGATGCCGATCTGGAGCAGTCGGCGCGCGAGCAGGCGCTCGACCGCCGCCATCGCGCGCAGCGCGAAGACCGTGGCCAGCAGCAGGACGATGCCGACGAGGACCACGGCGAGGCCGGCGCCGGCGGACAGGCCGACGGCCAGGATCGTCACGTAGACGATCCCGAGCGGCAGCGCCAGCAGCAGGTAGAGCAGGTTGCGGTAGCTCTGCGGATCCCACGCGACGCTGGCGAAGCGGGTGAGCGTCGCCAGGGAGAGCCGCCGCCGGGGACGGCGGCCGGTCACCAGGACCCCGGTGGTGCTCATGAGTGGAATCTAGCCCCGGCGCCCATGCGCCCGTTACGGCTAGCTCCCATCATCGCCCCGCACGGCCATGAGGGCCTCGAGTTGGGCGCGCTCGCGCCGGTGGTCGCGTCCGAGCGCGAACCGCGCCGCGATCCGAGTGGCGAACGTGAGCGCCTGGGCCGCGTCGTCGCGCGTGCGGGCGCGTGGTCCGAGCGTGCGCTCGACCGCGTCGCGGCGGCGCTGGGCGAGCAGGCCGAACGGCTCGCCGGAGCGCAGGACCGCGTGGCCGCCGGCGTGGCGGAGCCGCAGCTGGGGGTGCAGCACCGTCGGGACGCCGGCCGCGCGGGCGCGCAGGCACAGCTCCATGTCCTCCGCGAACAGGTGGACGGTGGGGTCGAACGGGCCGAGCCGGCGCAGCAGCGGCGTGGACGCGGCCAGGCACGCGGCGATCGCCCAGCCGACGGTGCGCGGGCGCTCGGCGCGGTGCGGCTCGGCGCGCTCGCGCAGCGCGCGCGGCAGCAGCGGCGGGTGCACGAGCGCGGGCAGGAACGCGCCGATCGTGCCGGGGAGGGGATGGGCCGAGCGCTGGACGCGGCCGTCGGGCTCCAGCAGTCTCGGGACGTGCAGCGCATGGGGATGGATTCGAGCCAGGCGCGCGAGCTCATTCACTGACTCGTCGACCAGCTCGACGTCCGGGTTGAGCAGGACGGTCACGTCGTGGCGGGCGCGCGCCAATCCGGCGTTGTTGGCCGTGCCGAAGCCCGGGTTGTGCGGCAGCTCGACGACCTCCGCGCCGTGGCGGCGCGCGAGCGCCGGGCCGCCGTCCGACGAGCCCGTGTCGACGACGACGAGCTGCGGCGGCTCGCCGAGGTGGCGCTCGAGCGAGCGCAGCAGCGCCGCCAGCTCGTGCGCGGAGTCGTGCAGCACGACGACGGCGGTGAACGGCGTCATCCGGCCACCGCCTCGACGGCGCCGGCGAACCGGCGGGCCGAGGCCTCGACGTCGAAGGCGGTCTCCGCGCGGCGGCGGGCGGCGGCGCCGGCGCCCGGGTCGGCGAGCACCTCCTGGATCGCGCGGGCGGCGGCGTCGGCGTCGCCGGGCGGGAACAGGCGCCCGGCGCCGGCGGTGACGATCTCGCGCGGGCCGGCGCTGTCGGCGGCCACGACCGGGCGTCCCGCGGCCATCGCCTCGACCAGCACCATGCCGAAGGGCTCGGCGTCCGCGCAGTGGAGCAGGAGGTGCGCCCGCGCGACCGCCTCGCGCGGATCCTCGAGCGCGCCGGTGAGCGTGACGCGGCCGAGCAGGTCCTCCCGCCACGCGCGGGCGCGCAGCGCCTCCGCGAACTCCTCGCCGCCGGGCAGCGGCGCGCCCACGACTGTGAGCTGGAGCTCCGGGATGCGGGCGGCGACCTCGAGCGCGAGGTCGGCGCGCTTCCACGGGACCAGCGCGCCGAGCACCAGCGCCTGCGGCGGGTGCGGCGGCGGCAGGGGCTGCGGCGTCCAGGCCTGGAGGTCGACGCCGGGGTGGAGGATCACGGGGTCGTGGGAGACGCGCAGGTCGCGGGCGACGGCGACCGACGTGGCGACCGTCCCCGCGGCACGGCGGGTGGCGCTGCGGACCGCGCCGGCGATCGCTCCGGGGAGCAGGTCGTGGTGGACGGCGAGCACCGGCGTGCGGCCGAGCCGCGCGCCGGCCGCGGCGAGGATGGCGCGGGCGCCCCAGGCGGCGATGGCGCTCGGGCGGTGCCTGCGGTTCAGGCGGCTCGCGTCGCCGGACAGCCCCGCCACGCCCTTCACGGCGGCCACCAGCGCCCCGCGGCGCTGGAGCGGGCGCTCCTCCAGGATCTCGACGGGCAGGCCCGCGGCACGCGCCGCGTCGGCGAGCGGGCCCTCGGGGCAGGCGACGACCGCAGGGCGCGGCAGCCGGGTGGCGCAGTCCAGCAGGACGCGCTCGGCGCCGCCGAGCACGCCCGCGTAGGAGAGGAACAGGATCGGCCGGTCGCTCATCGCGCGGGTAGCATCGCGCCTCATGGCCAGATCCGGCTCGTTGCGCGCCGCCACGGCCCGCGGTGGCGTGCTGAACGCCGGCTTCCTCTCGGCCGCGGAGCTGCTCGTCCTGCTCCAGGGCCTGCTGGCGACGGCGCTGCTCGGGCCGGACGCGATCGGCCTGTACGGCATCGTCACGACGACGGCGATGACGATCGTCGCGCTGCGGCGGGTCGGCATCGACGAGGCGTTCGTCGCTCAGGCCGTCGAGTCACGAGGAGGCGGAGTTCCAGCGCGCGTTCGGGGTCGAGCTGGCGATCGGGCTGGCCGGCTCGCTGCTGATCGCGGCGCTGGCGCCGGTGCTGGCGGGGGTCTACGACGACGACCGGCTGCTGGCGCTGACGCTGGGCGTGGCGTACCTGCCGGTGGCGTTCGCGCTCCAGGCGCCGCAGTGGATCTTCTTCCGGCGGATGGACTACCTGCGGCTGCGGCTGCTCCAGGCGATCGTGCCGCTCGGGACGGTGGCGGTGGCGGTGCCGCTGCTGCTGGCCGGCGTCGGCGTCTGGGCGCTGGTGATCGGGCCGCTGTGCGGGCACGCGGCGGCGGTGCTGGCGGCCGCCTGGGCCTCGCCGTACCGGCTGCGGCCGCGGTTCGAGCGCCCGGCCGCGCGCCGGTACCTGCGCTTCTCGTGGCCCGTGTTCGTCACCGCCGTCGCGACGCTGCTCGTCGCGCAAGGTCAGATCGCCGTGTTCGGGCTCTCCGACGACGGGCTCGCCGCCGCGGGCTGGATCACGCTGGCGGCCACGCTCACCCGCTACGCGGACCGCGCCGACCAGATCGTGGCCACGACGATCTACCCGGCGATCGTGCGCGTGCGCGACCGCGTCGAGGTGCTCGAGGAGCTGTTCGCGAAGACCAACCGGCTGACGCTGATGTGGGCGTTCCCGTTCGGCGCGGGGCTGGTGCTGTTCGGCCACGACCTGGTGCGGTTCCTGCTCGGCGACGAGTGGGAGCCGGCGGTGGTGCTGCTCGGCGGCCTGGCGGCGGCGACGGCGCTCCAGCAGCTGGGCTACAACTGGTTCTCGTTCTACCGGGCGCGCGGCGAGCCGCGGCCGCAGGCGGTCGAGTCGGCGGTCTTCGCGGGGTCGTTCGCGGCGCTGGCGGTGCCGGGCGCGCTGGCGGGCGGGAGCTGGGGCTTCGTCGCCGGGCGGCTCGCGTGCACGGGCTGCGTGCTGGCGATCCGGCGCCGGTACGTCGTGCGGCTGCTGCCCGGGGTGCGGCTGGCGGAGCTGGCCTGGCGGGCGGCGCTGCCGGTGGCGGTCGCGTCGCTGCCGGTGGTGGCCGTGCGGCTCGCGCTGTGGGGCGGCGAGCGGCCGCTCGTGCAGGCGCTGGGGGAGCTGGCGCTGTGGCTCGCCGGGCTCGCGCTGGCCACCCGCAGGCTCGAGGCGGGGCTGCTTCAGGAGCTGTGGGGCTACCTGCGCGGCGGCGGCGCGCGCCCGGGCGCGACGGTGGCCGGGTGAGCGAGCGCCCGCCGCTGTGGCGGCGGTGGCCGGGCCTGTTGCTGTGGCTCGCCGCCGCGCTGATCTCCGGCTTCACGATCTGGCGCGGGCTGGAGCCGTTCGACGAGGGGTTCCTGCTCCAGGCCGCGACGCGGATGGCCGACGGGCAGTGGCCGTACGGTGACTTCGGCTGGCCCTACGGGCCCGGACAGCCGCTGCTCGTGGCGGCCGCGTTCGACGCGTTCGAGCCGTCCGTGCTGTGGTGGCGGCTGCTGCGCGTGGCCGCCGACGCCTCGATCGCCGTGATCGTGTGGGCGCTCGTGCGGCCGGCCGCGGGAGAGCGCTGGGCGCTGGCGGGCTGGCTCGCCGCCGCGGTCACGATCGCCCAGCCGACGACCGCGAACCCGTTCGCCGCCGCCCTCGCGTTCGGCCTCGGCGCGGTGCTGGCCGCGGCGCGCGGCCGCGCCGTCGCGGCCGGACTGCTCGTCGCGCTCGCGGCGTTCTGGCGCCCCGACATCGGCGCGCTCGCCGGCCTGGCGGCGCTCGCGGCGGCCGCCGCCGATCGCGGGGCGGCGCGCCGTGCCGGCGCGGTCGCGGCGGCCGCGCTCGTCGCCGCCGCGGTCCTGTACGCGCCGTTCGCGGTCGCCGCCGGCCCGGCGGAGCTGTGGGACTCGCTGGTCGCCGAGGCGGCGCGCGACGGGTCGTGGTGGCGGCTGCCGTTCCCGTTCTCCTACGACGGGCCGCTGCGGGGCTGGCCGCCGGACGCGCTGGCCGAGGACCTCAAGGACGTGCTCGGCTACTACCTGCCCGCGATCGGGCTGGCCGGCGCCGCGGGGCTCGGGGCACTGCTGATCGCGGCGCGGTGGCGCCCGGGCGCGGCGGGGGTCGGCCTGCTGGTCCTCACCGCCGGCTCGCTCGTCTACCTGTCGTCGCGGCCGGACGAGCTGCACGTGCAGCCGCTGCTCGTCTGCCTGTGCGCGCTGCTGCCGATGGCCGCGGCAACGGGCCCGACCGCCGGCCGGATCGCGCTCGCGGGCGTGCTCGGCCTGATCCTGCTCGCGGGCGCCGCGAACCGCCTCTCCGCGCTGATCCTCCCGCCCGACTCCGCGCCGGTGCACCTCGCCGGGGTGCCCGGCATCCGCGTCCCGCCCCCGGAGGCCGCGGCGCTGCCGCGGCTGGCCGAGCGCGTGCAGCGGCTCGTCCCGCCCGGCGAGCCGATCTACGTCGCGCCCCGGCGCTCCGACCTCGTCACGCTCACGAACCCGCTGATCCACTTCCTCGTCCGCCGCCCCAACGTCCTGCGCCGCGACGTGCAGCTCCAGGCGCGCGCGGACGAGCAGGCCCGGATCGTCGCCGCGCTGCGGCGCGCGCGGCCGCGGGCGGTCGTCCGCTGGACCGACCCGATCTCCGCGCCGGCCGGAGCCGAACCGGCGCGGCCGCCCGAGCGGCTCGCGCGCGCTCGACGACTACCTCGCGGCCGCCTATCGCCTCGACTCCCGCTTCGGGGCGTACGACGTGCTCGTGCCGCGCTGACGGCGGGTACGCTCGCCGCCGCATGATCGCCGTGCGCATCACGCTCGTCGCGCTCGCGCTGCTCGCGGGCGGCTGGCTCGCCGTGCAGGAGCGCGCCGCCGACGCCGAGCAGGAGCTCGACCGCATCGCCTTCCGCCCCGGCGGCGCGCTCACCCCGGCCGAGGTCGCGCGCGCCGAGGACCTGCTGGCGACCGCCCGGCGGCTCAACCCCGACCGGCGCCCGGACCTCTACGAGGCGGTCGTGCTCGGCCGCGACGGCCGCGAGCGCGAGGCGGTCGCCGTCCTCCGCGAGACCGTCGCCGCCGAGCCCGAGAACCTCGAGGCGTGGGCGCTGCTCGCCCGCACCGCGCGGCGTGCCGACCCGCGGCTCGCCGCGCGCGCCCGCGCCCGGCTGCGCGTGCTCGCGCCGCCCGTCCCCGACCGCTGAGGCTACGGCCGGCGCGGTTGCGACGTGACGACGCGGTCGACCACGTACAGCGGCCGCCGCAGCGTCTGCTCGTGCACGCGCGCCAGGTAGCGGCCGAGGATCCCGACGCTGATCAGCTGGACGCCGCCGAGGAACAGCACGGCGATCAGCGTCCAGACGCCCAGCGACGCCGTGACCCAGCCGAAGATCGTCGCGAGCAGGATCACGACCGCCGCCAGGCCGGCCAGCGCGGCGGCCGCCAGCCCGGCGTAGGCGCTGAGCGCCAGCGGGACGTCCGAGAACGCGGCGAACGCCTCGGCCGCGAGGCGGAACAGCTGGTGATAGGAGGCGCCGCGGCCGCTCACGCGCCCGGCCCGCCGGTACTCGATCGGGACCTGCTCGTAGCCCACCCACGCGACCATCCCGCGCAGGAACCGCCGGCTCTCCGGCATCTCGCGCAGCGTGTCCACGACGCGGCGCGACATCAGCCGGAAGTCGCCCGCCTGCCCCTGGTACGGCACGCGGGCGAGCCGCTGCATCAGCGAGTAGAAGCCGGTCGCCAGCATCCGCTTGACCCAGCTCTCGTCGCGGCCGATCCGGCGCGCGTAGACGACGTCGGCGCCGCCCTCGGCCGCGCGCAGCATCTCCGGGACCAGCTCCGGCGGGTCCTGGAGGTCGGCGTGCATGAGCACGACGTGGTCGCCGCTCGCGTGGTCGAGCCCGGCCGACATCGCCACCTCGAGGCCGAAGTTCCGCGAGAGCCCGACCAGCGTGATGCCGGGCTCGGTCTCCGCCCAGCGCTCGATCATCGCCGCCGACCCGTCGGTGGAGCCGTCGTCGACGTAGACGAGCTCGTGGTCGATCCCGTCCAGCGCGGCGCGCACGCGCCGGTGCAGCTCGCCCAGGCCGTCGGCCTCGTCGAGCACCGGGATCACGATCGACACGGCGGGCGTGGAGGTCAACGGGGCGCATCGTATGCTCGCGCCCGTGCCGGTGACCGCCACCCGCGACGAGTCGCCGCGACGGCGCGCCGGATTGCGGGCCCTGGGCGCCCGGCCGGCGCTGTGGGCCGCGCTCGCCTACGCGCTGCTCTCGCTCGCGCTCGTCGCGCCCGGGCTGGCTCCGGACCGGACGCTCTCGGCGTCGGACTACCTGTGGTCCGCGGCGCCGTGGCAGGCGCAGCGCCCGGCCGGGGTGCGCGACCTCGGCGCCAACTACGAGCTGGCCGACTCCGTCGTGCAGTTCCAGCCGTGGACGCAGTACCTGCGCGAGCGGCTGCCGGACGCGCCGCTGTGGAACCCGTACCAGGGCGGGGGAAGGCCGTTCCTGGCCAACGCCCAGTCGGCGGCGTTCTCGCCGTTCACGTGGCCGAGCCTCGTCCTGCCGTTCTGGTGGTCGCTCGCCGTGGTCGCGGCGCTGAAGCTGTTCGCCGCCGCGCTCGGGACGTTCCTGCTCGGCCGCGCGCTCGGGATGGGCGACGTGGCGGCCTTCCTCGCCGGGCTGGCGTTCGCCTTCGGGCTGTGGTTCGTGACGTGGCTGTCGTGGCCGCTGGACTCGGTGTGGGCGTGGCTGCCGTGGCTGCTGTGGCTCGCCGACCGGGTCGTGAGGCGCCCGGGGCCGGGGCCCGTCGCGGGCCTGGCGCTGGTGATCGCCCTCCAGTTCTTCGGCGGCCATCCCGAGTCGAGCTTCCACGTGCTGGCCGCCGCGGCGCTGTTCTCGCTGCTGCCGCTCAGCCGCGCCGGGCGGGCGGCGGCGCCGCGCGCGATCGGGCGGCTGGCGCTCGGCCTGGCGGCGGGGGCGGCGCTCGCGGCGGTGGCCGTGCTGCCGTTCGCCGACCTGCTCCGCCACTCCGCCGACCTCTCGTCGCGCGACGAGCGCCAGCCGGTCACGGTGGCCTTCAAGTACGTCCTCGGGCTCGCGCTGCCGGAGTACTGGGGGCGCCCGACGTCGGTCATCTCGGAGCCGTTCGTCAACGCCCGCGCGTGGTACGTCGGCGCGCTGCCGCTGCTGCTGGCCGGGCTCGCGCTGCTGCGGGGAGGGCGGGAGCGGCTCGCGATCGCCGGCGCCGCGCTCGTGTGCCTGCTGGTCGCGACCGGCGTCCAGCCGTTCTTCGAGATCGCCCACCACGTGCCGGGCTTCAGCCAGTCGCACAACACGCGGCTCGGGGTGTTCGTGGCGCTCGGCCTCGCGCTGCTGGCCGGCTGGGGCCTCGACGACCTGCTCCGCGGCGACGGCGCGTCGTCCGCGGCTGCTCGCGGCGGCGCTTGCGGTCGTCGTCGCGCTGCCCGTGGTCGCGGTCGCGCTCCGGGCGCCGGCGGCGGTCTCGGCGAGGCGCTGCGCGTGGCGTGGGGCTTCGCCACGCCGTCGGGCGACGAGGTGCTGCCGCGCGCCGCGCTGCTGATCTGGCTGCCGCTGGCCGGCGCCGGGGCGCTGCTCGTCTGGCTGCGCGCCGCCGGCCGCCTGGCGCCGGTCGCGTTCGCCGCCCTCGCGCTCGCGCTGACCGGCATCGACCTCGCCCGCGCCGGGGTCGGCCAGAACCCGGCGATCCCCGTCGACCACGCGGAGCAGCCCGCCACGGGCGCCGATCCGCTACCTCCAGTCGCGCGCGCCCGCGCGCTTCGCCGCCGTCGGCGACGACCAGCGTCGTGCCCCGCCGATCCCGCCCAACGTCGCCATGCGCTACGGGATCGCCGACGCGCGCGCCTACGACTATCCCGTCGAGCGGCGCTACGCGACGTTCTGGGAGCGCGAGATCGAGCCGCGCGACCCGCTCGGCTTCACCCCGGCCGGCGCGACCGCGAACGCGACGCCTCGGGCGCTGCGGGCGCTCGGCCTGCTCGGGCGTGGCCGACGTGCTCCGGCCGCCGGACGATGACTCGAATGCAAGACCTGACCCCGGCGTATGCGGGGCCGGACGCCGTCGTGTACGAGAACCCCGCGGCGGTGCCGCGGGCGTTCGTGGTCGGGCGGGCGCGCGTGGTCGGCTCGGCGGACGCTGCGCTCGACGCCGTCGCGGCGCCCGGCTTCGACGCGCGGGAGGAGGCGATCGTCGAGCGGCCGGTCGGGGCGCTCGGCGGGAGCGGGGAGGCGCGCGTGGACGAGGCCGCGCCCGAGCGGATGCGCGTCACCGCGGCCGCTCGGGGCGAGGCGCTGCTCGTCACCTCCGACGTCTTCCTGCCCGGCTGGAAGGCGACGGTCGACGGCCGCGAGGTCCCGCTCGAGCGCGTCGACTACCTGCTGCGCGGCGTGCGGCTGCCGGCGGGCACGCACCGCGTCGAGTTCACGTACGCGCCGTGGAGCTGGACCGCGGGGTGGATCGTGAGCCTGCTCGCCGCGCTGGCGCTCGGCGCGTGGCTGCTGGCCGGCCGCCGGCGGACGTAGAGTCATGCCGATGCTCGACCGCGTCCGCGCCGCCGTGCGCCCCGAGCGCGTCAACAGCCTCGCCAAGCGCGCGCTCGACGCCGGTGACCGCTCGCGCGGCATCTACCCGGCGCTGCGCGAGCTGGCCGAGCGCTGGCGCGAGGCGGGCCCCGTGCCGGGCCTGACCGCCTACGAGCTGCGCGTGCTGTCCCAGAACGGCGAGGACGGCGTGCTGGCCGAGATCTTCCGGCGGATCGGGGTCGCCGGCGGCGGCTTCGTCGAGTTCGGCGCGTCCGACGGCGCCGAGGGCAACGCCGCGTTCCTCGCGCAGGTGCTCGGCTGGCCCGGCCTGTTCCTCGAGGCGGACCCGCGCGCGTTCGCCGCCCTCGAGCGCCGCTACCGCGGGCAGCCCGGCGTGCGGACCGTGCAGGCCGCCGTCGAGCCGGACACCGTCGAGGGGCTGCTGCGCGGCGCCGGCGTGCCCGAGGAGCCGGACCTGCTGGTGATCGACGTCGACGGCAACGACTACTGGATCTGGCGCGCGCTCGGCGCGTTCCGGCCGCGCGTGGTCGTGATCGAGTACAACGGCGACCTCGACCCCGCGGTGCCGCGCGTGATGCCCTACACGCCGGGCTGGCAGTGGGACCACACGAGCGGCTACGGCGCCTCGCTCGCCGCGCTCGAGGCGCTCGGCGCCGAGAAGGGCTACCGGCTCGTCCACACGGAGCTGGCCGGCGTGAACGCGTTCTTCGTGCGCGACGACCTCGCCGGGCCGCTGCCCGTCGGGCGACGAGGTCCCGCGCCGCAGCGCCAGCCACTCGCTGCTGGGCCACGGCCATCCGCCCTCGCGGCACCCGCCGGCGTGGCAGTCCGGCCCGTGAGGGAGCGCGGCTACCCGGGGCTGGACTCGCTGCGGGCGATCGCGGCGCTGTCCGTGTTCTTCTTCCACGCGGTCGGCTTCTACGCCCGCGGGGCGACGGAGGGCAACGTGATCGCCCCGTACGTCGCGCGGCTCGACGTCGGCGTGGCGATCTTCTTCCTGCTGTCGGGCTTCCTCCTGTACCGCCCGTTCGTGCAGGCGCGCCGGACCGGGCAACCGCGGCCGCCGCTGTTCCCGTACGCGTGGCGGCGCGCGCTGCGGATCGTGCCCGCCTACTGGGTGGCGCTGACCGCGGCGACGATCGTGCTCGCGCTGCCCGGCGTGTTCACGCTCACCGGGCATCCCCGTCTACTACGGGTTCCTCCAGATCTACGACAGCGACACGGCGTTCGAGGGGCTCGGCCAGTGCTGGACGCTGTGCGTGGAGGTCGCCTTCTACGCGTTCCTGCCGCTGTGGGCGTGGTTCGTGCGGCGCGTCGCGCCGGGGCGCTCGCTGGGCGCCGAGCTGTGGCTGCTGGCCGGGCTGGCCGGCGTCGGCGTGCTCTACAAGGCGCTCGTGCTCGGCGGCCTGGCGCCGCTGCTGTCGATCTTCCAGCCGCTGCTGCTGGCGCTGCCCGGCTTCCTCGACCACTTCGCGCTCGGGATGGGGCTCGCCGTGCTCGTCGTGGGCTGGGAGGAGCGCGGCTCGCTGCCGGCGGCGGTCACGCGCGCCCCCGTGGTCTGGTGGGCGGGCGCGGCGGCGGTCTTCATCGGCGTGGCGGCGGCGTCGGGGCTCGACGCGACGCCCGCCGAGCAGTCGCACGGCGAGTTCCTCGTCCGCCACTACTCCAACGCCGCCGTCGCGCTGCTGCTGCTGGTGCCGGCGGTCGCCGGCCTCGGGCTCCCGGGACGGGTGCTCGGCGCGTCCCCGCTGCGCTGGCTGGGGACGATCTCCTACGGGCTCTTCCTGCTCCACCTCCCGTTCCTCCAGTGGCTGTCCGACCGGGGACTGACCCGCTGGGAGTCGTGGCTGCACCCGTACCTGCTGTGGTCGATCGTGGGTCTCGCCGGCTCGATCGCGCTCGCGACGGTGAGCTGGTACGTGGTCGAGCGGCCGGCGCTGCGGCTCAAGCCGCGGGCGGGGCCGTGGCGGCCGCAGGCTCCGCGGGCGCCTCGCCCGCGGCGAGCAGTCGCGCAGCCAGGACGAGCGCGAGAAGGCTGAGCGCCGGCATCTCCCAGTCCCAGTCGACGCCGGCGTGCAGCGCCCACGTCGCCGCGCCGGCGATCGCCGGGGCGACGACCGGCCCGGCCCGGCGCCGCGCGCGGACGGCGCCGGCCGCCACGCCGCCGAACAGCGCGAGCAGGCACGCCAGCCCCGCGATGCCGAGCTCCGCGGCGGTCTCGAGGTACAGCGAGTGGGCGTCGCGGACCGACTCGCGGAACGGCCGCTCGCGCAGCCACACGACGCGGAAGCCGCCCGAGCCCTCGCCCACCAGCGGCTCGTCCGCGAACGCGCGCAGCGCGACGCGCCAGTAGTCGTAGCGGTTGCTCTGCACGGACGCGAGCCGGGCCGCGCCCGCCTCCGGCGCGTCGCCGCCGCCGCGCCGCTCCGTCTGCGCGAGCGCGATCACCGTCCCCGCGACCGCGACGGCCAGGAGGCCGAGCGCGACCGCGCGCAATCGCGGGAGGGCGGCGCCGGACGCGCGGCCGCGGCGCGAGCACCGCCGCCGCCGCGCCGAGCACGACCAGCAGCGCCAGCATCGCCGCGCCCTCGCCGGGCGCGCTCCCGGCGGTCTCCACGGCCGGCAGCGCCAGCGTCGCCGCCGCGGCGAGGGCGCCGGACGCGGCGACGACGAGCGCCGCGCGCAGCTGCGCGGCCGTGGGCGTCAGCGCCACGAGCAGCCCGAGCCCCGCCGCCAGCGCGCCGAGCGCGCCGCGCGAGAACGTCAGGTACACCGCGAGGCCGAGCAGCGGCCCGGCGGCCGCCGCGGCGGCGCGCAGGCGGCGCGGGCGCTCCGGGTCGCCGGCCAGCCCGGCGGCCAGCACGAGCCCGATCGCCGCGAAGGCGCCCGTCCCGTTCCAGTAGGAGAGCGGGTAGGCGAGGCGGTCTCCGGCGCTGACCACGCGCTGCGAGGTCCACGACGCCGGGCAGCAGGCGCTCGGACAGCCCGTAGAGCGTCGCGCCCGCGACGCCGGCCAGCAGCAGCGGCTCCGCGATCCGCGCGGCGGCGGGCGCGCGCAGCAGCGCGATGCCGGCAGCGAACGCGGGCAGGTACAGCAGCAGCCGCTGGAGGTCGTCGGCGGCCGGGCCGGCGACCGGCGCCCACAGCAGCGAGAGCCCGGTCAGCGCCGTCAGCGCGGCGAGGCCGGCCAGCGCGACCCGCGCGGGTGTGCTCGTGGGAAGCGGCCGGGGCGCCAGCATCGCCAACCGCGGCGAGCAGCGCCCAGGCGAGCACGCCGGCTCGCAGCCGCGCGGTGTCGAAGTAGCCGCCCGAGAAGCAGGCGAGCACCCCGGGGGCGAGCAGCAGGAGGACGGCGAGCAAGCGCATCGGCCGCGGAACCCTAAGGCCCTGGCCTACGGCCCGGGCCCGATCAGCCCATAAGCTGCCGCGTCCGTGCGAAGGCCCGTGCTCGATCGGCTGATCACCCCGGGCCTGGCGGTCCTGGCCTTCGCGGTCGCGCTGATCCAGCGGCCGGGGGAGGCCTCGTCGGACACGAAGATCGGCCTGCACGTCGACCCGGTGGGCTTCCTCGGCGACGTCGCGTCCGCCTGGTCGCCGACGGAGGACCTCGGGCACGTCCAGGGCGGCCAGTACGGCGGCTACCTGTTCCCGATGGGCCCGTTCTTCGCGCTCGGGCGGCTGGCCGGCCTGTCGCCATGGCTCGTGCAGCGGCTGTGGCTCGGCGCGGTGCTCGCGATCGCGGCGTGGGGGACGGTCCGGCTGCTCGACGCGCTGGCCGGCCGCCCGCGCGGGGCGGCCCACCTCGTCGCCGGCCTGCTCGTCCTGCTCAACCCGTACGTGGCGGTCTTCACCGCCCGCACGTCGGTCACGCTGCTCGGCTACGCGGCGCTCCCGTGGCTGCTGCTGTGCGTGCACCGCGGGCTGCGGGCGCCGCGCTCGTGGTGGTGGCCGGCGGCCTTCGCGCTGGGCATCGCGTGCACGGGCGGCGGCGTCAACGCGGCCGTGACGGCGTGGGTGCTGCTCGGCCCGCTCCTGCTGGCCGATCTACGAGCGCTTCGCCGGCGACGTGCCGAGCAGGGCGCTGATCGCGTTCGGCTGGCGCGCCGCGCTGCTGACGGCGCTGGCGGCCGTCTGGTGGGTGGTCCCGACGCTCGTGCAGGCGCGCCACGGCGTCGACTTCCTGCGCTTCACCGAGCAGCCGGGCACGATCTGGTCGACCACCAGCCTGCCGGAGTCGCTGCGGCTGATGGGCTACTGGATCTCCTACCTCGGCGTCGGCTACGGCGGGAAGCTGCGGCCGCTGTTCTCGGACGGCGGCGTGCTGCTGTTCGCGTGGCCGGTCGTGGTGGCCGGCCTGCTCGTGCCGGGGCTGGCGCTCAGCGGGTTCCTGCTCGCCCGGCGCGTCCGCTACGGCCCGTTCTTCCTGCTGCTCGCGCTGGTCGGCCTGCTGGTGATGGTGGCCGGCTTCCCCGAGGGGACGCCGCTGCGGCGGGCGATGAACTTCACGTACAACCACGTCGCGCCGCTCCAGTTCCTGCGCACGACCTACAAGGCGGGGCCGCTGGCCGCGCTCGGGCTCGCGTGCCTGGCCGGCGCTCGCGGCGGCGCGGGCGGCGCCGTGGCTGCGCGCCCGCGCGCGCTGGGCGCCGGGCGCCGCGCTGGCCGGCGTGGCGGTGCTGGCCGCGGTCGCGTGCTGGCCGCTCGTCCGCGGGCAGGCGCTCGACTCGCAGCTGACCTGGGAGCGGATCCCGCCGGCGTGGGAGCGGGCGGCCGACCACGTGGACCGCAAGGCGCGGCGCAACGGCCGCGCCGTCGTGCTGCCCGGCCAGCTCTACGCCTACTACGACTGGGGCGGGACCGTCGACGCCGTCCTGCCCGCGCTCGCCGAGCGGCCCGTCGCCGTGCGCTACGCGGTGCCCTACGCCGACCTGCGGGCGGTCGACCTCCTGTGGACGGTCGACGGCCTCGTCCAGCAGCGGCGCGCGCTGCCCGGCCAGCTCGCGCCGCTGCTCGACCTCCTCGGCGCCCGCACCGTCGTGGCCGGGGCCGACGACGACCGCTCGCTCTCCGGCGCCATCGGCGCGGCCGACGCCGCCGCGGTGCTCGACCAGCTCGGCCGGCCCGACCGCCGCTGGGGGCCGGTGCGGCGGGAGCCGGCCGCGGCGGGAAGCCTCGACGAGCCGCGCGCTGCTGCCGCGGGTGCGCGCGTGGGACCGCCCGCAGGCGCGGCGGCTCGTCCGGGTCGAGCCCGACCGCCCCGGGACGATCGTCGACGGGTCGGCCGACGGACTGGCCGCGCTGGCCGCGTTCGGCGCGCGTGCCGCCGCGCGGGGCGCTCGTCTACGCCGGCGATCTGCCGGCCGCCGAGCTGGGCCGGGCGGCGGAGGGCGCGGAGGTCGTGATCTCCGACTCCAACCGCCGGCGCGTGTTCGCCGCGGCGCGGATGGCGCAGAACCACGGCGCGACGCTGCCGGCCGACGACCCGTTCTCGCCCGACGCGGCCGTCGTCGACCTGTTCCCCGAGCGTGGCGCCGACGGCCAGACGATCGCCGAGTACGACGGCATCGCGTACGTGCGCTCGCCGTTCTCGCCGGCCTACTCGCAGTTCCCGGAGCGGCGGCCGTTCGCGGCGCTGGACGGCGACACCGCCACGCACTGGCAGGCCGACCGGGCGCTCGCCGAGGCGCGCCACTGGATCGAGGTCGGCTTCGACGCGCCGCGCGACGTCGACGAGATCCAGGTCCTGCCGTACTCCGACCTGCGCGGGCGGGTGACCGCGGTGGAGGCCGGCGGGCGGCGGTTCGACGTCCGGCCGGGGTGGAACCGGCTGCGGGTCGGGCTGCGAGACGTCGGACTCCCTGCGGGTGCGGATCGCGGACGTGACCCGGCCGGCCACCGGCGAGCAGGGCCCCGGCGGGATCCGCGAGCTGCGGATCCCGGGCGTGACGGCGCGCGAGGCGCTGCGCCCGCCGGTGCTCGCGGAGCGCGCGCTCGCCGGGCGCGACCTGGAGACCACCGGCCTGACCTACCTGTTCGAGCGCACGACCGGCGACGACCCGTTCCGCCGCGACCCCCGGCGCGGCACCGCGGGGGCGACGCTGGTCCGCGACCGGCTCGACGGCGAGCGCGGCCTGGAGCGCGTGTTCTCCCCGCCCGCGGCGCGCCGCTGGCGGGCCGACGGCTGGGGCACGGTGGCGGTCTCGGCGCTCGACTCGGCGATCGACGACCTCGCGGGCGTCACCGGCGGCCGCTTCGAGTCCTCCGGCCGCTTCCAGGGCCGGCCCGGCTTCCGCGCCTCGGGCGCGTTCGACGGCCGCACGCACCCGTGGATCGGCTCGTGGATCGACGGCGTCGGGCGCCGCGACGAGCCGAACGGCAACCGCGGCGCGTGGCTCCAGTGGACCGTCCCGCGCACGACCACCGTCCGCCGGCTGCGGCTGGAGCCGCCGAGCGAGGTCGTCCGCCGCCCGACGCTCGTGCGGCTGCGCTGGGACTCCGGGGCGGCGCCGGCGGGGCTCGGCGACGCCTCGCCGGCGCTGCGCGTCGGGAGCGACGGGCTGGTGACGCTGCCGCGGCCCGCCCGCGGGCAGACGTTCCGGCTCGAGATCCTGCGCGCCGCGTTCCCGGCGCGGACGCCGGGCCGGCTGCGGCAGCGGCGCGCCGTCGGGATCGGCGAGGTGGTCGGCGACGGCATCCCGAGCGTGACGGTGCCCCGCGGCGGGCCGCTGCGCGGTCGCTGCGGCGACCTCGGCGCGTCCGTGGACGGCAGCGAGCTGCGGATGCGCCTCCAGGCCACGCTCGAGGAGGTCGAGGCGGGCGAGCCGCTGCGCTTCCGGGCGTGCGGGGACGCGGAGGAGATCCCGGCCGGGAGGACGCGGATGTCGATGGCCGCGGGAACGTTCGCGCCGTACCTGGTCCGCCTGCGGTCGGCGGCGCCCCAGCCGACGCGGGACCCGCGTGGTTCCGGGCCGGGTCGTGGACCCCGGCGAGCCGGGCCGCAACGCGCGGAAGAACGTCCGGCTGGACCTGTGGAGCCGGCCTGGCTCGTGCTCGGCCAGTCCTACGGGGACGGGTGGACGGCGTCGTGCGACGGGCGCGACCTCGGCGAGCCGCGGCCCGTCGACGGCTACGCGATGGCGTGGCGCGTGCCCGCCGGCTGCCGCGTGGCCGACATGTCCTTCGGCCCGGACGGCGCGGTCCGCGCGGGCTACCTGCTGTCGGGCCCGGTGCTGCTGGCGCTGCTGCTCCTGCTCGTGGTTCGCCGGCGGCCGGCGCCCGAGCTGGCCGGGCCGCCGGCCGAGGTGCCGGAGGCGTCGGCTTCCCGGCTGCCGCTCGCGCGCGCGGCGCTGCTCGCGCTGGCCGCGGGCGCGCTGCTCGGCTTCGTCTTCGCCGCCCGCAGCGCGCCGCTGATCGCCGCCGCGACGTTCGTGGTGCTGTGGCGCGGGATCGGCGTGCGCGAGCTGGTCGCGGCGGCGGGCGTGCTGCTGCTCGTCGCCGTGCCGGTGCTCAGCCTCGCGATCGGCGTCGAGGACCGCGGCGGCTACAACCCGGAGTACGCGCAGGTGCGCATCGCGGTCCACTGGGTCGCCGTGGCCGCGGCGGTGCTGCTCATCCTGGCGCTGGCTCGGGTGCTCGGTGCAGCGCGACGCCGGCGATCACCAGCGTGACCCCGGCCGCCTCGGCGGGTGACGGCACCTGGCCGAGCACCACCACGCCGATGACGGCCGCGGTGGCGGGCAGCAGCGAGACCAGCAGCGCGTAGGTGGCGCGCGCCAGCCGCGCCATCGCGAGCTGGTCGAAGACGTACGGGATCACCGACGAGGAGATCCCGACGCCGGCGCCCGCCAGCAGCGCGACGGGGTCCAGCAGCGCGGGCGTCGCGGCCCAGCCGGCCAGCGGGGTCACGGCGATGAGAGCGATCAGCATCGCCGCGCCGAGCGCGTCGATGCCCGCGATGCCGCTCCCCTGCGCCGCGCGGTGGGCGAGCACGATGTACAGCGCGAACAGCCCGGCGTTGGCGAACGCGAGCGCGACGCCGAGCGCCTCGCCCTCGAGCCGGACCCCGGTCAGCAGGTACACGCCGGGCACGGCGAGCAGCAGGGCGGCGGCGTTGCGGCGGGTGCGGGCGCCGAGCGCGGCCAGCGCCACGACGGGCAGGAACTCGATCGCCGCCACGGTCGCGAGCGGCAGGCGGTCGATCGCCAGGTAGAAGCAGCAGTTCATCACCGCCAGCACGGCGCCCCAGGCGAGCAGCGCGCGGCGCGCGGGCGAGGAGAGGGTCTTGATCGCCCGCCACGGCCGCCGCCACGCGGCGAAGACCAGCGCGGCGGCCGCGATCCGCAGCCACGCGACGCCGAGCGCGTCGACGCGCGCGAACAGCAGGACCGCGAACGCCGGGCCGAGGTAGTGGAAGATCGCGCTGCCCATGAAGTACGCGTGCGGCGGGACGCGCTGGGCGGCGGGGGCGGCGGCGGCTGTCGCGGTCATCGCCTGGCACCTTCGCGCAGGATGTGGGACGATCCCATGGCCAATCGAAGGAGGTTGAGGTCGGATGGCTTCGAATCGAAGGGAGAACGGCGGTCTGGCCGTCATGGGCGCGCCGCCGCGGCTCGACGACGTCAACCTCCGGCTCCTGGACGAGCTCCAGGCGGACGCGCGGCTCTCCAACGCCGAGCTCGGCCGGCGGGTCGGCCTGTCCGCGCCCGCGGTCGCGGAGCGGCTCGCACGGCTCGAGGACGCCGGCGTCATCCGCGGCTACCACGCCGCCGTCGATCCGCGCGCGCTCGGCTACTCGCTCACCGCGATCCTCCGGATCCGCCCGGCGCCGCGCGAGCTGCCGAAGGTCGCCGACCTGGCACGCGACCACGCCCGAGGTCGTCGAGTGCCACCGGATCACGGGCGAGGACTGCTTCTTCATGAAGCTCCACGTGCGCGACGTCGAGCACCTCGAGGAGGTCATCGACGCGTTCGCCTTCTACGGCCAGACGACGACCTCGATCCTCCAGACCTCGCCGGTTCCGCGCCGGGCCATCTCTGTCTGAGGGCTTCGCGCGCGGCCGCGGGCTCGTGGACTGACGGCTGGCTGGGGTGGCGGTGATCGGCCGCGGTCGCGCAGTGGAGTCGATTTGCGGGCTATAGGCCGGGGTCAATCGACTCCACTCGGCCGATCACTCCGCAACCCACCCCCTATAAGCGCAGCCGTTGACGTCCGCCGGCACCCCACCCGCGCCGCGGTTCCGCGCCTGCGAACCGGCCCATACGTGCAGGCCGCACCACCGGGGGCCTGCGCGGGCGTCCCCGGGAAGCCTGGGGCCCCCATGTCCGCGCGCCGACGCCGCTGGGACGCTGCCGCACATGACCGCAACCATGCTGATCCGACCCTCCACCGAGCGCGCCGCGCCCACCCGCTCGCGCGAGACGCTCGTCTTCGCCGGCGCGATCGCCGTCGCGCTCGTCCATGCGCTCGACGACGCCTTCCTCCACCGCGGCGCCGGCGTGGACCTCGGCCAGCACGTCTTCGGGATGGTCGTTTCGCTGCTGCTGGCGGTCGGGGCCGTCTGGGCCTTCCCGCGGGTCCGTCCTCTGGCCCGCTCGGCCATGTCGGCGTTCTTCGGCGGTGCGGCGCTCGTGAACGGCGCGATGCACGTCAAGCACATCGACGTCTCGGGCGCGAGCGGCGGCGACTTCACCGGCCTCCTCGCCCTCGCCGCCGGGCTCGCGATGGTCGGGCTGGCCGTCGCGATCCTCTGGCGCCATCGCGGCGAGGCCGGCTACAGCGCCCGCCGCCGCTGGACCTACCGCGTCGTCGCGGTGCCGCTGACGCTGCTCGCGATCGTCTACACGGCCGTCCCGGTCGGCATCGCCATCACCGAGACGCACAAGTGGCGCAACCCGATCGGCGCGCCGCCGAGCGCGGACTACCGCGAGGTCGCGTTCGAGGCGAGCGACGGCGTGAAGCTGACCGGCTGGTACCGGCCCACGACCAACGGCGCGACGATGCTCGTCCTCCACGGCGGCGGCGGCGACCGCACCGGCTCGCTGCGCCACGCGAAGATGCTCGTCGAGCACGGCTACGGCGTGCTGCTCTGGGACGCGCGCGGCCGCGGCGAGAGCGAGGGCGTCCAGAACTCCTGGGGCTGGGGCTGGCAGAACGACGTCGCGGGCGCGATGGCGTTCCTCAAGTCGCGCGACGAGGTCGACCCGGAGCGGATCGGCGGCCTCGGCCTCTCGACCGGCGCCGACGTGCTCGTCAACGCCGCCGGTGAGCGCCGCGACCTCAAGGCGGTCGTCGGCGACGGCACCGCTCTCGGGCGCTTCGACGACGCCGTGCGCGCCCACGGCGCCACCGCGATGACGCCGCTGTGGGGCGTCGACTTCGCCGCCGTGCGGCTGTTCTCGGGCTCCCGCCCGGGCGCGATCATCGCGGACACGGTGAAGCACATCTCCTCGCCGGTCCTGCTCGTGGCCGCCGGCCCGGAGGAGAAGCCGTTCGCCGAGACCTACGACGAGGCGGCCGGCGAGCGCCCGCTGGACGTCTGGTACCTCCCGGAAGTCGCCCACACCCGCGCGATCCGCGAGGTCGCGCCCGAGTACGAGCAGCGCATCACCGCGTTCCTCGACGACGCGCTGGGAGTACGCTGACGAACGTGGCGGACCTGCTCTTCGGCGTCTTCCCGGTCCCAGAGGCGGACCGGCAGGATGAGGTCGTGGAGCAGGTCCTGCTCGCGGACCGGCTCGGGCTCGACCTGGCCGGGATCCAGGACCATCCGTACCAGCGGCGCTATCTCGACACCTGGGCGCTGATCGCGTACCTCGCCGGGCGGACCGAGCGGATCAGGCTGTTCCCCGACGTGGCGAACCTGCCGCTGCGGCCGCCGGCGATGATGGCCAAGGCGGCGGCCTCGATCGACCGGCTGAGCGGCGGCCGGTTCGAGCTCGGGCTCGGCGCGGGCGCGTTCTGGGAGGCGATCGGCGCGTGGGACGGGCCGGTGCGCAGCGGCAAGGAGTCGGTCGACGCGCTGGAGGAGGCGATCGCGATCATCCGCCGCGTCTGGGCCGGCGAGCGCGGCATCAAGGCGCAGGGCGAGCACTACCGGCTGGCCGGCGCGCACGGCGGCCCGCCGCCCGCGCACGACATCGGCATCTGGCTCGGCGCCTACGGGCCGCGGATGATGCGGATGGTCGGGCGGCTCGCGGACGGCTGGATCCCCAGCCTCGGGAACCTGCCGCTCGACGAGGCGCTGAAGCGCCAGGACCTGATCGACGAGGCCGCCCGCGCCGCCGGCCGCGACCCCGCGGACATCGTCAGGCTCGCCAACGTCAACGGCGTCGATCACCGACGGCGAGCAGGCCGGCTGGCTGCGCGGGCCGCCGGACCACTGGGTCGCCGAGCTCACCCGGCTCAACCAGGAGTACCGCTTCGACGGCTTCATCTTCTGGCCCGACCACGAGGACGTGCTCGGCCAGACCGAGCGTTTCGCCGAGATCGCTACGCGGCTCCGCTGAGCACGCCGGTCCAGCCCATCAGTAGGGCCAGTGCATCCCGGCGGGCAGGCCGATGCGGTGGGCGAGGCCGCGGAAGCCGGCCAGGACGAGCGCCTTGATCGAGCACGTTGCGGGCGAACCAGGGGAGCTGCGCGAGCTGGCGGGCGGCGTCGCGGACCCGTGCCGCGGGCGGCGGCGGGGCGGCGAGCCGCTCGTACTCGGCGAGCGAGCCGGTGCGGCCCGCGAAGCGCCAGGCGCCGCGGCCCACGCACTCGAGCAGGAGCGCGCCCGTGACGCCGATCGAGGAGAACGCGTCGTGGACGAGCATCGCCCCGCCGGGGGCGACGCGGGCGCCCCAGCGGGCGATGTCGTCGCGCGCCGGCGCCAGGCGGTGCGCGCCGTCGACGTAGAGCAGCGCGACCTCGCCGTCGACGTCGCCGAGCGCCTCCGCGCTCGGCCGCCGGACGTGCCGGACCCGCTCCGCGATGCCCGCCGCGGCGAGGTTGGCGTGGAAGGCGTCGTGGTCGGCCTGCCCGCGCGCGGCGTCGGCGGCGTACTCCTGCGGCCCGCGGTCCGAGCCGGCGTGCGGGTCGATCGCCACCACCTGCGAACCCGCCGGCGCGGCGGCCGCCAGCACGATCGTCGAGCGGCCGCGGAACGATCCGATCTCCACGATCGTGCCGCGCGCGCGCGCCCGCGCGGGCCGAAAGGCGCTCCGCCTGCGCGTCGGTGAGCCAGCCCTCGACGGTCACGCCGCGGCCGGCGCGGGACGGCGGGCGAGCCCGAGCGCGAGCACCGCGAGCGCCGCCACCGCCTGGAGCGCCAGCACCACGCGACGCGAAGCCGACGATGCTGCTCAGCCCCGAGCCCGACAGCAGCGCGATCTCGGCCGCCGCCGCGACGCCGAGCGCGTACAGGAAGCGGACCTCGCGCAGCGCGAGCATGTACTGCACGCACAGGTAGCCGGCCGCGAGCAGCGTCATCGCCACGCCGAGCACGAACAGCGCTCCCGAGGCGAGCACGGTCTCGTCCCCGAACGCGAGCCGCAGCACGAGCGACGGGGCGACGAGGTAGACGGCGAGCATCGGCACGGCCACCGCCGCCACCACCAGCAGCGCGCGCACCAGCACGGGCCGCGGGTCCTCGCCGTGGCCGGCCTTGCGCGTGGCCTCGGGCAGGAGGTAGAGCCCGACGCCGATCGCCACCCACACGACGGCCTTCGCGGCGACGGCCGCGGCGGCGTAGGCGCCCGCCTCGTCGCCGCCGATCGTGCGCTTGACGAGGATCACGTCGACGTTCTGGAGCACGGCGACGAGGAACAGCCCGATCACCGCGGGCCACGCGCCGGACACCGTCTCGCGCAGCCGCGCCGCCGCGTGCTCGCCCACCGGCCGCCCCACACGCCGGCGGCTCACGAGCACGAGCACGACCGCGGTGACCGCCATCGACACCGGCGTGCCGAGGTAGGCGCCGGTGACGCCCAGCCCGGCCGCGACCAGCAGCAGGCCCGACACGAGCCGGCCGCCCGCCTCGAGCACGATCGACCAGCCGACCTCGCGGTACGCGTGCACGCCCTGGAGCACGCCGCGCTCGATCGACAGCAGCAGCCACATGCAGCCGGTCGGCAGCGTCGCGGCCGCCGCCCACTCCTGCTCGACCGACAGCACGGCGGCGATCTCGTGCCGCAGCAGCAGCGAGGCGACCGTGACGGCCGCGCACGCGACCAGCAGCATCCGGCGCCACGCCGCCGCGGTCGATGCCAGCCGGTTGCCGGCGCCGAACGTGCCGGTGGCGGTCTCGCGGGCGACCACGACCTGGAGCGCCGAGCCGGGCACCGCAAGGATCAGGAACGTCGAGATCAGCGCGGCCAGCGAGCCGTAGCCGTCGGCGCCGAGGAGGCGCGCGAACAGGACCGTGAACAGCAGCGCGATCGCGTTCGAGGCGAGCGTCGCCGCCGCCAGCCCGGCGGCCTTGAGCGTCTCCGAGCCGCGCAGGTTGGCGCGCAGGCCGTCGCGCTCGGTCGCGGCCTCGGCGTCGAGCACCGCGAGGTTCTCGCGCGCCGTCCGCTCCCAGGTGAACTCGCGCGCCCGGGCGCGCGCCGCGGCGCCGAGCCGCTCGCGCAGCTCGTGGTCGGTGACCAGCCGCTGCACCTGGCGCGTGAGCTCCTCGCCGTCGCGGGCGAGCAGGCCGGTCTGCCCGTCGGCGATCGACTCGGGGAGCCCGCCGACGGCCAGCGCCGCGCTCGGCGTGCCGTACATGGCCGCCTCCATCACGGTGAGGCACCAGCCCTCGGCGGAGGAGGCCGTCAGGTTCACCCACGCGCTCGACAGCAGCTCGGCCTTGCGCTCCTCGCTGACGTGCCCGTGCAGGGTCACGCGGCCGGCGATCCCGCGCTCGGCGATCTCCTGCTCGAGGACGGGCCGGTGGTCGCCGTCGCCGGCGAGGTCCAGGTGCGCCGCGGGGATCGCCTCCACGACGTCGAGCAGCAGCTCGATGCGCTTGTACTGCTTCAGGCGGCCGAGGTAGAGCAGGCGGGGGTGCTCGGAGCGCGGCGCGGGCGGGAACGCCGGCTCCTCGACGCCGAGGTAGGCGACGTGGATGCGGTCGGCCGGCAGGTCGTGCTCGAGCAGGTCGCGGCGGCCGGCGTCGGAGATCGTCAGGAACGTGGTGTCGCGGTAGAGCGCGCGCAGCGGGAGCGTCTCGGCGACCAGCGCCGCGACCGCGCCCTTGCGGCCCAGCTCGGCGACGTAGTGGTCGCGGTGGATGTGGTGCACGAGCGCGACGCGCGGCCGCCGCAGCCATAGCGGGGTCAGGAACGCGATCCCGTTGATCACCTCGAGCGCGACGTCGGCGTCGCGCCCGACGCCGCGCATGTAGGCCAGCGCCGCCCTGGGGAAGACCGTGAGCCGCGAGCCCATCCGGTGCACGGTCAGGTTCGGCGCCAGCTCCTCGCGCGCGGCCGCGCCCGGGTACGACGCCCGCGATCACCGTGACCCGGTGGCCCCACGCGACCCAGCGCGCGACCTGCCCATAGAGGTTCGTGCCCGTCCCTCCGCCCTGCGGGTGCGTCCAGTCGCGGTCCGTGAGCAGGAGGATGTGCCGCGGCTCGGCCATGCGGGGGCAACCGTACCGGCGCCGCGTCTAGACTGGCCCGCCGATGGCGCTCCGGACCCTCGCTCGTGCTGCTCGTGCTGCTCGCGCTTCCGGCGAGCGCGCTCGCGCAGGGCGCCGGCGACGAGCAGTACCAGGACCCGTTCGGGGACGAGCAGGGCCAGCAGCAGGAGCCCGACGCCGACCGCGACGGCCGCTCCCCGGCAGCCTCCGCCCGCCGCTCCGCCGCCGGCCGCCCCGCCGCCGCCGGCGGCCGCCGCCGCGCCGAGCCAGGCGACCCCGGCGCCGGCCGCGGCCCCGCCGCCGCCCTCGAGCGGCGCGCAGCTTCCCTACACCGGCGCGGACGCCGGCCTGCTCGCCCTCGCGGGGGCGGCGCTCCTGGGCGCGGGCCTCGCGCTGCGCCGCCGTGCGGACCAGCAGCGCTGAGCAGCACCGAGCGCGCCGGGGCCGAGCTGGCGGGGCGGCTGCGGCCGGGTGACGTCGTGCTCGTCTCGGGCGAGCTCGGGGCGGGCAAGACGACCTTCGTGCGCGGCGCGCTGCGGGCGCTCGGCGTCGAGGGGCCGGTGACCAGCCCGACGTTCGTGGTCGGCGTCGCCTACGAGGGCCGCGACGGGCTGCCGCTCGCGCACCTCGACCTCTACCGGCTCGGCGGGATCGGCGACGAGGACCCGGGGCTGCTCGACCCGTTCTTCGCGCCCGACGCGATCGCCTTCGTGGAATGGCCGGAGCGCGCGCCGGGCGCGTGGCCGGAGGAGCGCGTCGCCCACCACGTGCGGCTCGAGCACGCCGGCGGCGACGAGAGGACGATCGCGTGATCGTCGGCATCGACACCGCGACGGCGGCGACGGCGGCGGCCGTCTGGGCGCCGGGCGGCCCCGAGGTCGAGGTCCGCGACGACCCGGACACCGATCCCACCCACCCCGCGCGCCCGGCGCACGCCGCGCGGCTGCTCGCGCTCGTCGAGGAGGCGCTCGAACGCGCCGGCGCGGGCTGGGACGACGTCGAGCGGATCGCCGTCGGCGTCGGCCCCGGCGGCTTCACCGGCCTCCGCCACGGGATCGCCACCGCCCGCGCGCTGGCGCAGGCGCGCGACCTGCCGGTGGTCGGCGTGTCGAGCCTGGAGGCGCTCGCGCGCGGCGCCGCGGAGGTGGCCGCGGCGGGCGGCGACCCCGCGCTCGGCGCCGCCGAGGGCGGCCTCGTCGCGGCCGGCGCGCGGCCGGTCCTCGCGGTCATCGACGCGCGCCGCGGCGAGGTCTTCGCGGCCGCCTGGCGCGGCGCCGAGCGGCTGCTCGATCCCGTCGCGATCCGGCCCGAGGACCTCGCCGCCCGGATCGCCGAGGGCGGGCGGGCCTCCTGCAGCGCCGCTTGCGGCCGGCGACGGGGCGATACGCTTCAGGGAGCAGCTCGAGCGGGCCGGGGCCGCCGTCCCGGCGGACCGCTCTCCCGCTCATCGCGTCAGCGCGCTCCAGGTGTGTCGCATCGGAGCGGCGGGGGAGCCCGCCGGCAGGGACGGGCTCGTCCCCGACTACCGCCGCGAGCCCGACGCCTCCCCGCCGAAACCGCCCCGATAAGCCCTCCCAGCCGTTCCAACAGGCCGAGTTGACCGCCCCGCCCGCCGCCGCCATCGAGGTCCGCCGCCTCACCTACGCCGACCTGCCCCAGGTCGTCGCCATCGAGCGCCGCGCGTTCACGACGCCGTGGTCGCTGGCGATGTTCGTGCTCGAGCTGTCCAAGCCCAGCGGCGTGTGCCTCGCCGCCGAGGTCGACGAGGCGGAAGCCGGTGACGAGGCCTCTGGCCGAGGCAGGGAACTCGTCGGCTACCTCGTCTGCTCCCGCTACGACCTCGTCTGGCACATCATGAACGTGTCCGTCGACCCCGACCGGCGCCGCCGCGGGATCGCCACGGCCCTGCTCGAGGCGCTGTTCGAGAAGGTCGGCGACGCCGACGCGCAGCTGACCCTCGAGGTCCGGCGCACCAACCGCGCCGCGCTCGAGCTGTACGACCGCCTCGGCTTCAAGGCCGCCGGCGTCCGCCGCCGCTACTACGCGGACAACGGCGAGGACGCGATCGTCATGTGGCGCACGCCGGCCACACGGCGCGGCTCGCTCGACGACATCCCGAACGCCCGCAACGTCGTCCCGTAAGTGATCCTCGCGCTCGAGACCTCCTGCGACGACACCTGCGCCGCCGTCGTCACGCACGACGGCCACGTCCGCTCGAACGTCGTCTCCTCGCAGGGCATCCACGACCGCTACGGCGGCGTCGTGCCGGAGATCGCCTCGCGCCACCACCTCCAGCTGGTCAACGCGGTCGTCGACGACGCGCTCGCCAGGGCGCAGGCGACGCTCGACGACGTCGACCTCGTCGCCGTGACGCAGGGGCCCGGCCTGATCGGCGCGCTGCTGGTCGGCGTCGCCACGGCCAAGGCGCTCGCCGCCGCGCGCCGGCTCCCGCTCGCGCCCGTCGACCACCTCCAGGGCCACGTCGCCGCGAACTTCCTCCAGCCCGAGCCGCTCGAGCCGCCGTTCCTGTGCCTGATCGCGTCGGGCGGCCACACGCTGCTCGCCCGCGTCACGGACCACGCGGGCCACCAAGTGCTCGGGCAGACGCTGGACGACGCCTCCGGCGAGGCGTTCGACAAGGGCGCGCGGCTGCTCGGCCTCGGCTACCCCGGCGGACCCGCGCTCTCGAAGCTGGCCGCGCAGGGCGACCCGCACGCGTTCGCGTTCCCCACCGCCGCGAGGGTGCAGGGCCTGGACTTCTCCTTCGCCGGGCTGAAGACGGCGCTGCTCTACACCGTCCGCGACCTCGGCCCGGACGAGACGCGGCGCCGCGCCGCCGACCTCGCCGCCTCCTACGAGCACGCGATCGTCGAGGCGCTGATCGTCCGGATCGAGCGGGCGCTCGCGAAGGAGCCGGAGCAGCGCCTGGCGATCGGCGGCGGCGTCGCCGCCAACCGCCTGCTCCGGGAGCGCGCCGCCGCGCTCGGCGTCCCCGTCAGCATCCCGCCGCCCGAGCTGTGCACGGACAACGCGGCGATGATCGGCTCCGCCGCCCGCTGGGTCGAGCCGGTCGCGTTCCCGGGCTACCTGGCCCTCGACGCCTACCCGACCGCCGCGTGACGCCCACGGTGACGCTCTACGGCCGCGAGGGCTGCCACCTGTGCGACGGCGCCCGCGCGGCGCTCCTGCGCATCCGCGCGCACGCCCACTTCACGCTCGAGGAGGTCGACATCACCACCGACGACGACCTCCACCGCCGCTATCTCGAGCGGATCCCGGTGGTCGCGCTCGACGGCCGCGAGCTCTTCGACTTCTTCGTGGACGAGCCGACCCTGCTCAACGCTCTATCGTTCGCGCCCGATGAGTCTCGGTGACGTGGCCACGCGCCAGGGGGACAGCGAGGCGCTCGGACCCCTGTCCGACCGCCTCTCGCTCGGCGTTGCCGCCCGCCTCTCGCGCTACCTCCAGGTCCTCACCCAGGCGCGCAAGATGGGCAAGGAGACGATCTCCTCGCAGGAGCTGTCCGAGTACACGCACGTGAACTCCACGCAGATCCGGCGCGACCTGTCCGGCTTCGGCAAGTTCGGCAAGCGCGGGGTCGGCTACAACGTCGACTCGCTGGTCTCGCAGATCCGCAAGATCCTGCGCACCAGCGGCCAGCACAACATCGCGCTGTTCGGCGCGGGGCACCTCGGCAAGGCGATCGCCTCCTCGGACATCTTCGCCGACCACGGCTTCCGCGTCGTGGCGATCTTCGACCCCGACGAGGAGAAGGTCGGCGAGCGCGTCGGCCCCGCCACCGTCCGCCATCCGGACGACCTGCGGCAGGTCGTCGAGGAGGAGGACATCGTCGTCGGCGTCCTGGCGGTCCCCACGGCCGCCGCGCAGGCGCTCGCCGACCAGCTGGTCGACGCGGGCGTGAAGATCATCTTCAACTACTCCGAGGCCCTGCTGCACGTGCCGCCAGAGGTCACGGTCCACACCTCCAGCCCCGCCGTGGACCTCCTCTACGCGCTGTACTTCTACCTGACCTAGGCGCCCATGATCGACCTCGCCGCCGCGCGCGACACCTTCGAGGCGTCGGCCGACTTCACGGTCGGCATCGAGGAGGAGTTCGCCCTGATCGACCCCGGGACGCTGGAGTTGATCCCGCGCTTCGAGGTGCTGCGCGACGCCGCCCGGGCGGACCCCGTGCTGGCCGAGTCGATCGCCGGCGAGCTGATCTCCTCCGAGATCGAGATCCGCTCGGGGCGCGGCGAGGACGTCGAGGACGCCCGCGCCCGCCAGGCCGACCGCCGCCACCGGCTGTTCGCGCTCGCCGCCGCGCACGGCGTCGCGCTCGGCTCGACCGGCACCCACCCGCTGTCGGACTACCGCGAGCAGCACATCATCGACACGGAGCACTACCGCCGCGTCGAGGAGGGCCTGAAGTACGTCGCCTGGCGCAACAACACGTTCTCGCTGCACGTGCACGTCGGCGTCCAGGGCGCCGACCGCGCCGTGCGGGTGTGCGACCGCCTGCGCCCCGTGCTGCCGATGCTGCTGGCGATCTCGGCGAACTCCCCGTACGTCGACGGCATCGACTCCGGGCTGCACACGGCGCGCACGCAGACGTTCACGAAGTCGTTCCCGCGCTGCGGCGTGCCCGACGCGTTCGGCTCGCTGGGCGGAGTGGGAACGCTACGTGGACCTGCTCGTGCGCACGCGGCTCGATCGTCGAGTTCACGCAGCTGTGGTGGTCCGTCCGGCCCCACCACGCGTTCGGCACCGTCGAGGTGCGGATCTGCGACGCGCAGACCACGGCCCGCGAGTCGGACCAGCTGGCGGCGCTGATCGTCGCGTGCGTGCGGCGCGCCGCCGAGGAGGTCGACGCGGGGGAGACGCCGCCCGACCTTCCCGGCCGCGCTGATCGAGGAGAACGTGTGGCGGGCGATCCGCTACGGGCTCGACGGCGACCTGCTGGACATCACCGCCGAGCGGATCGAGCCGTACCCGGCCGCCGAGGCGCTCGACCGGCTGCGCGCCTGGACGGGCGCGGACGTCGGCCTACCCGAGCTCAACGGCGCCCAGCGCCAGCGCCGCATGATCGATTCCGGCGCCTCGCCGGCGGAGGTGTACGCGACCGCGGTGCGCGAGACCCACGCGACCTACCTCCAGGAGGAGACCGTGCCATGAGCAGCCGAGAGTTCTCAGAGGAGGAGCTGCGCCAGATCGAGGCCGAGATGGAGAAGGTCTCGGTCGACGACGTGCTGCTCCAGACGCTCGTCACGCTGCTGAACCTGGCGGCGCGCAAGGCCGGGCTCGCCCGCAGGCCCGGCGAGGGCGGCCCGCCGCCGGACCTCGATCAGATGCGCCAGGCGATCGAGGGCGCGCGGGCGCTGATGCCGCTCGTCGAGGAGCGCCATGCCGAGCAGCTCGGGCCGGTGCGCGACACGCTCTCCCAGCTCCAGCTGGCCTACTCGCAGCTGTCGCAGCGGCAGGCGGCGGCGCGCGGCCCGCGCCGGACGAGCCCGGCGGACGCCGCCCGCCGGCGAGGGCGCGCAGCCGCAGCCCGAGGAGGCGCCGGGCCCGGCGCAGCAGTCCGGCCGCCTGTGGGTGCCCGGGCAGTAGCCCTGAGCGCCCGCCGCCGGGCTGCTCGGTAGACTCTCCGCGCTCGAGCGGCGGCCGCCAGGCTGCCGTTCGCCTGTTTTCCAGCAGTCCCAGCGGGCCGCAGCACCGCGCAGCCCGCCCTCAACTGATTCCAGAGGGGTTACCTTGCAAGATCTCCTGATCGACCACGGGGTCGTCATCGCCCTGGTCTGTGCGGCCTTCGCCGTCGTGTACGGCGCGGTCACCAGTCGGGCGCTGCTGGCCCTGTCGCCGGGCAACGCCACGATGCAGAGCCTGTCGGCGGCGATCCAGGAGGGCGCTTCCGCGTACCTCCGCCGCCAGTACACGACGATCGCCATCGTCGGCGTCGTCCTGTTCGTCGCGCTGATCTTCCTCCAGGACATCGAGGTCGCGATCGGGTTCCTGATCGGCGGTATCGCGTCCGGCGCGGCGGGCTTCATCGGCATGAACGTGTCCGTGCGCGCCAACGCCCGTGTCGCCGAGGCGGCCCGCGGCGGCATCGGCCCGGCGCTCGACGCCGCCTTCCGCGGCGGTGCGGTCACCGGCATGCTCGTGGTCGGCCTGGCGCTCACGGGCGTCGCCGGCTACTACGGCGTCCTCACGTGGCTCTTCGACGTCGACAGCAAGGACGCGGTCGACGCGCTCGTCGGCCTCGGCTTCGGCGGCTCGCTGATCTCCGTCTTCGCCCGTCTGGGCGGCGGCATCTTCACCAAGGGCGCCGACGTCGGCGCCGACATCGTGGGCAAGATCGAGGCCGGCATCCCCGAGGACGACCCGCGCAACCCGGCGGTGATCGCCGACAACGTGGGCGACAACGTCGGCGACTGCGCCGGCATGGCCGCCGATCTCTTCGAGACCTACGCGGTCACCGCCGTGGCGGTCATGCTGCTCGGCGTCCTGACCTTCAGCGATGAGCAGGCGACCGCGGTCATCCTCTTCCCGCTGGTGCTCGGCGGCGTGTCGATCATCGCGTCGATCATCGGCACCTTCGCGGTCAAGTCGGCCTCCGGCAACGTCGAGCGCGCGCTCTACCAGGGCATGATCCTGGCCGGCGTCATCGCCGCGATCCTGTTCTATCCCGTCACCCAGTGGATGATGGACGACCTCGTGCGCCAGGACGGCGGCGCGGGCCCGAGCGTCGGCGACATCTACCTCTGCGCCCTGATCGGCCTGGCCGTGACGGCGCTGCTGTTCGTGATCACCGACTACTACACGTCGACGCGCTTCTCGCCGGTGAAGAAGACCGCCCGCGCGTCGGAGACCGGCCACGCGACGAACATCATCCAGGGCCTCGCCCAGGGTCTCCAGGCCACCGCGCTGCCCGCGCTGGTGATCATCCTCGGCATCTTCTTCGCCAACGAGCTGGGCGGGATCTACGGCGTCGGCGTGGCCGTGATGGCGCAGCTGTCGCTCACCGGCCTGATCGTCGCGCTCGACGCGTTCGGGCCGATCACCGACAACGCCGGCGGCATCGCCGAGATGGCGGACATGCCCGAGGACGTCCGCAACGTCACCGACCCGCTCGACGCGGTCGGCAACACGACGAAGGCGGTCACCAAGGGCTACGCGATCGGCTCCGCCGCGCTCGCCGCGCTGGTGCTGTTCGCGGCGTTCAAGATCGAGCTCGAGGCCGAGCTCGGCAAGGACGTCCTGTTCGCGATCGACGACCCGGAGGTGCTGATCGGCCTGCTGATCGGCGGCCTCATGGTGTGCCTGTTCGCCGCGCTCTCGATGGAGGCCGTCGGCCGCGCCGGCGGCGCCGTCGTCGAGGAGGTGCGCCGCCAGTTCCGCGAGCACCCGGGGATCATGGACGGGACCGAGAAGCCCGAGTACGGCCAGTGCGTCGACATCGTGACCCGCTCGGCGCAGCGCGAGATGATCATCCCGTCGCTGATCCCGATCGTCTTCACGGTGGTCGTCGGCGTCCTCTCCTACAAGGCGCTCGGCGGCCTGCTGATCGGCGTGATCGTGGTCGGCCTGTTCTTCGCGGTGCTGATGACCTCGGGCGGCGGCGCCTGGGACAACGCGAAGAAGCTGATCGAGGACGGCGCCCACGGCGGCAAGGGCTCCGAGGCCCACGCGGCCTCCGTCACCGGCGACACGGTCGGCGACCCGTTCAAGGACACGGCCGGCCCGGCCATCAACCCGATGATCAAGGTGGCGAACATCGTCGCCCTCCTGATCATCCCGCTGGTCGCCTAGGACTCAGCGCGCGTGGCGGGCGGCCTCCGGGCCGCCCGCCACGGGCGTGTGCACCGCCCTCATCCCGCGTCGCCTCGCGAGCGCGGCGAGCAGGCGGAACAGCGCTCGCTGGGCCGCGATCGGGACGCCCGCCAGGTAGCTGCCGGGGACGAGCGTCTCCCACAGCGTGAGCGCATCCTGGAGCGGGCTCTTGATGCGGCCGAACCGGTCCACGCGGCCCTGCTGGGCGAGCGCGAAGACCGTCTCGAAGTAGCGCTCGATGCCGCCGATCAGCCGCGCGTCGGGTGCGCCCAGCTCGATCCACTGCCGGACGACGAGCGGCTCGGCGCCGGCGTTCGCGGGATGGACGTGCGAGGTGTTCGGCGGAACGACCCACTCATCGCCGGCCCGCGCGAGCAGCCGCCGGCGCCCGAGCCAGTGGCGCCCGGTCCCGCTGCACCACGCGAAAGTGCTCGGGCGCGCCCGGGTGACGGTGGGGGAGCGCCACGAGCCGGCCGCCGGCCGGGACGTGCCACTCCAGCTCGAGCGCACGGTCGCCGGTGGCGGCGGCCGTGCGCACGAACGTGAGCCGCACCCCGTTCGGCTGGTGAGCGTGTCGCCGGGATCGGCCATCCCGGCGACACTATCCGGCTCCTCAGTCCGCGTCGTCCCAGCCGTAGTCCGGCAGGTCGAAGAAGCGGTCGCCGTCGAGCGTGTCGACGGAGTCGTCGGCCAGCCGCTGCGCGAGGCCGTCGACCCCGGCCTCGACGATCGCCGTCAGCTGGCCGTTCTTCTTCTGGCCGAAGTCGTCGGACTGGCCGCGGACCTCGAACAGGACCGTCCCCGTGCCGTTGAGCGCGAACGAGCTGCGCGCCTGGCCGGGCAGGTCGCGCGCCTCCGGGTGCAGGTAGCGCGCGATGCCGCCGAGGAACGGCGACTGGTCCGCGTTGCCGTTGCCGGCGTGGTCGCGCATGCCGAGGTAGGCGGCGTAGGCGAACCGGCGCGACTTGTCCTGGTCCAGCAGCGGCCACGCGTCGTACTTGCCGCTGTCCTCCGGACCCAGCGGCGGATAGTCGAGCGTGACGGAGACGTAGTCGCCGTCGCCCTCGATCTGCTCGCACGGCCCCATGTGGTGGAGGTCGACGTAGGCGTCGACGCCGCCGAACTCGTCACGCAGATCGATGTAGAGCGCGCGCAGCGTCCTCGACTCGGGCGTCATGAAGAAGCCCGGGCAGCGCGTCGGCGCCCGGCATGTCCTGCGCGCGCGGCTCGTAGTCGAGGTTCGGCGTGAAGTCGCGGTTGACGTCGAACCCGCCGGCGCCGCCGCTGTAGTACCAGGCGGGCGGCGTGTCCTCCGGGAACTCGGTAGCGTCCGCACGACCTCCGCCCACGTGAAGTCGCTCTGGCGCCGGTTCGAGCTCGCCGCCGTCGGGGTTGAACATCGGCACGGCCACGAAGGTGATGCCGGCGAGCAGCGCCTTCGTCTCCGCGGTGTTGCTGGATCCGATGTGCTGGAGCCAGTGCAGCAGCGCCTCGGTGCCGGTCTTCTCGTTGCCGTGGATCGCGCTGGTGACGAGCATCACCCGGTCGCCGGTGCCGACGCGCGCCGCGTACAGCTTACGTCCCCGGTTGGAGCGGCCGATCACCTCGACGTCGACCCGGCCCTTGCTGGTCTGCTCGATCTGGGCCAGCTTCTGGCCCATCTGCGCGTGGCTGGCCCAGCCCGAGAAGGGCGGGTGCTCCAGGTTGCGGCAGTTGGCGTTCTCGTCCTGCGCTCGGGCGGCGGGCGCGATCAGCGCGCACGCCAGCAGGAACGTCGCCGCGGCAAGCAGCTTCCTCGTCATGTGGGGCCTCCCTCCCATAGACGATCACGGGGGCCCTCATCTCCCGTTCACGAGCCCCTCGCGACGAGTATCCCACTCGCGCGCCAGGGCTGCGCGGCCGGCCGTCGAACTCGTCCGGGGTGAACCCGCGCGCGGAGCGGATCGAGCAGCGGTTCGAGCGGGCGACGCTGGTCGCCGCGCTGCTCGTGATCCCCGCGCTGATCATCGAGTCCAGCGACCTCGGGCAGCCGTGGGACGCCATCGCGTTCGCCCTGAACTGGGCGACGTGGCTGGCGTTCGTGACCGAGGCGGTCGTGATGCTCAGGGTGGTCGACAACCCGTGGCGCTGGGTGCGCGACCACCCGCTGGAGGTGGCGATCGTGCTGTTCACGCCGCCGTTCCTGCCGCCCGACCTCGCCTCGCTGCGGGTGTTCCGCCTGCTCCAGCTGCTGCCGCTGCTCCAGGCCGGCGTGCTCATGCGCCGCCTGCTCACCACGGAGGGCGTGCGCGACGCCGCGGTGCTCGCGCTCATCACCGTGATCGGCGGCGGCGCGGCCGTACGCGTCGGTCGAGGGAGGCGAGCAGGACCTGACCACCTGGGACGGCGTGTGGTGGGCGATCACGACGGTCACCACCGTCGGCTACGGCGACTCCTACCCGCGCACGGACGCCGGGCGGGTGATCGCGCTCGTCGTCATGGTCGTCGGGATCGGCTTCGTCGCGGTGCTGACCGCGGCGGCCGCGGAGCGCTTCATCCGCTCGCGCGAGGCGGCGCTCCAGCGCGACGAGATGCTCGAGCGGCTCGACGACATCGCCCGCCGGCTCGACGCGATCGAGCGTCGCTAGCCTGCCCGCCATGCCTCGCCACGTCGCCCTGCTGCGGGCGGTCAACCTCGGGCCGCGCAACCGCGTGCCGATGGCCGACCTGCGGGCCGCGCTCGAGGCGGCGGGCTACGAGGACGTGCGGACGCTGCTCCAGAGCGGGAACGTCGTGGTGAGCAGCGCGAAGAAGCCGGATTCGGTCGCGCGGGACATGGAGAAGCTGATCGCGCGCGAGTTCGGCGTCGAGACCGACGTGATCGTCCGCTCGCGCGACGAGCTCGCGAGCGCGATCGAGCGCAACCCGATCTCCGAGGCCGACGAGCAGCCCAAGCGCTGCCAGGTCTCGTTCCTCTCCGGCGAGCCCGACCGCGCGGCGGTCGAGCGCCTCGAGGCGGCGGACCTCGCGCCGGAGCGCTTCGAGGTCAGCGGCCGCGAGGTCTACGCCTGGCACCCCGAGGGGCTCCAGCGCTCCAAGCTCGCGCGGGCGCTGGGCGAGGGCCTCGGCGTCAGCGCCACCGCGCGCAACTGGAACACCGTCAAGAAGCTCCTCGAGCTGGCCGACGAGGCCGGCTGAGCGCGATCGCGACGCCCGCGCCCGCGAGCACGACCGCCAGCGAGGCGGTCTGGGCGACCGCGTCGGCGGCCGGGAAGCCGTCCAGGTGGGCCGACGTGCCACGCGAAGTGGATCGTGGAGAACAGCGACCAGGCGACGGCGAGCGGGATCACGAGCTCGCGCGCCGGACGCGCCGCCGCCCACGCGAACAGCAACGCGAACGCGAGGTAGAACGCGCCGACGTCGGTGACGAGGTGCTCGCTGTAGGCCGGCAGTCGGTCCACCCAGTGGCGTCCCGCGCCGGGGAAGCCGTCGTAGAACGAGCGCGGGGCGGCGGCGGCCCAGGCGCCCGGGACCGCCGCCGACAGGGCGAGCGCGGCGAGGACGGCGCGGAGCCCTTTCACGGTGCCGGCCCGGGGCCGCGGGCGGCGTCTCGCAGCGAGATCGTGTCCAGGCGCGGCAGCCGCTCGAGCTTCTCGGGGTTGCGCACGACGTCGATCGCGATGATGCGGCCCCCGTCGACGGCGAAGGCGAAGATCGAGCGGTCGTCGCCGGCCGCGACGAACAGCCCCGGGCGGCCGTTCACGGCGACCAGCGCGCCGCGCACCTCGGCGGGCGCCTTGCGGGCGAACGCGAGCAGCGCGCGGGCGACGCGCTCGGCGCCGTGGAGCGGCTTGGTGGCCGCGACCACGCGCCCGCCGCCGTCGGCGCGGAACGTCACCTCGGGGTCGAGCAGCGCCACGAGGCGGTCGAGGTCGCCGTCGGAGACGGCTGCGGCGAAGGCCATCACCGCCTCGCGCTGCTCGTCCGCGGTCGCCGGGAACCGCGGCCGGCCGGCCTCGACGTGCCGCCGCGCCCGCGAGGCGAGCTGCCGCGCGGCCTCCGGCGTCCGCCCGACGGCCTCGGCGACCTCCGCGAACGTGTGCCCGAACACGTCGTGCAGCACGAACGCGGTCCGTTCGGCGGGCGACAGCGACTCCAGGACCCGCAGCATCGCCAGGCTCACCTCCTCGTCGAGCGTCACCCGGTCGGCCGGGTCCTCCGCCCGCCCGACGAGCGGCTCCGGCAGCCACTCGCCGACGTAGCGCTCGCGCCGGACGCGGGCGCTGCCGAGCGCGTCGAGCGCGAGCCGGCCGACGACCGTCGTCAGCCACGCCCGCAGGTCGCGCACCTCGCCCGGCGCCGTCCGCTCCAGCCGCAGCCAGGCGTCCTGCACCACGTCCTCGGCTTCGGCGAGGCTGCCGAGCGTCGCGTACGCCACCCGCACCAGCCGCGGCCGCAGCGCCTCGAACGCCGCCGCGCGATCCGTGTCGTCGGTCGTCATGCCGACCGGACGATACGGCGACCGGATGTGTGACACGGCGACCTAGAATCACCTCCGGATGGCAAGGTCTGCGTCATGAGGGCGCTCACCCGGCTGACGTCCGGGCTGATGGTGTTCATCGGCATCGCGATCCTCGTCCGCACGATCTCCGAGGGCGGCGGCCCGATCGCGCTGGGCATCGTGTTCGGCGTCCTCTTCATCGCGGCGGGCGCGGGGCGGCTCTACGTCGACTCCCGCCACGGCGAGGACGAGCGCTGATGGCCGGCCGCGGCGGGCGCGCGCGCAGCGCGGCGGCCGCGCGGGTCGACACGACGCTCCCGCAGCTCAAGCGCGGGCTCGGCTCGCCGGCGCTGTTCGGGATCGTCCAGGGCTTCGTCGCCGCCTCGATCTACTTCGCGGTCGGCGTGGTCGCCGAGCGCGCGCTCGGGCTGACGTGGGCCGTGTTCCTGGCCGGCGCGATCTTCTTCGCCGTGATCGTGCCCTGCTACGTGGAGGGCGCGTCGCTGCACCAGGAGCGCGGCGGCGCGACGGTGATCGCGCGCTACGCGTTCAACGAGCTGTGGAGCTTCATCGCGGGCTGGGCGATCTGCCTGGACTACCTGATCCTGATCGCGCTGACCGCGTTCGCGACGACGGACTACTTCGCCGTGTTCTGGGAGCCGGTCGACTCCGGCGCCCCGGAGTTCCTGCTCGCCGCCGGCGTCGTCGCGGCGACGGCGGTCATCAACGTGCGCGGCGGCGGGCCGCCGCGCCGCTTCGAGCGCGCGGCGCTGATGGTGCTCGCCGACCTCGTGCTCCAGCTCGTCGTCGTCGCCTTCGGGCTGGCGCTGCTGTTCCAATCCGAGGTGCTCACCGACCCCGGTTCGATCGCCTCCTCGCCCTCGGTCGAGGACGTGCTGTTCGCGTTCCCGCTGGTCCTGGTGGCGTTCAGCGGCATCGACGCGTCGTCCGGGCTGGCCGGCCAGATCGCGGTCGGCCGCCGCGGGCTCAGGCGGCTGATCCAGGTGCGGCTGATCGGCGCGGCGGTCCCGTATGTCGGCATCGCGCTCGTCGCGTCCGTCGCGCTGCCGACGCAGCCGGGCCGCGAGTGGGTCGAGGCGCCGATGGTCGGCGTGGCCGACGCGTTCGACGAGGCATGGCTGCGCGAGCCGCTGCGCTACCTGCTGGCGGCGTCCGCCGTGCTGATCCTCGGCGCCGCGTGCAACGCGGCGATGCTCGGCCTCTCCCGGCTCGGCTACTCGCTCGCGCTCAACCGCCAGATCCCGTCGCTCGTCGGCTACCTGCACCCGACGCGCTCGACGCCGGTGGTCGTCATCGTGATCGGCTCGCTGCTGGCGATCGCGCTGCTGCTGCCGGCCGACCTGGACTTCCTCGTCGGCATCAGCGCGTTCGGGGCGACGATCGCGTTCGCGATCGTCTCCGTGGCGGTGATCCGCCTGCGCTGGCGCGAGCCGGAGCGCGACCGCCCGTACCGGATGCCGCTCAACCTGCCGATCGGGCCCGGCCAGCTGCCGGTTCCGGCCGTGCTCGCCGCGCTGATGTCGACCGCCGCGTTCGTCGCGCTGCTGGCGTACCACGGCCCGTCGCGCTGGATGGGCATCGGCTGGATGGCGTTCGGCGTGGCGGTCTACGTCTACTACCGGACCTCCGAGGACAAGGACGTCTTCCGCCGCGTCACCGTGCCGGAGAAGACGCTGACGCGGGCGCGCCCGGAGGTGGAGTACGGCTCGATCCTGGTGCCGATCCGCGGGCTCCCGCTCGACGACGACATCGTGCAGACGGCCGGGCGCCTGGCCGCCGAGGAGAACGAGGACGTCGGCGAGGGCGGCGCCGTGATCGAGGCGCTGTGGATCTTCGAGGTGCCGATGGCGCTGCCGCTCGACGCGCGCGTGCCCGAGGCGGAGCTCAAGCGCGCCCGCAAGGCGCTGGCGCGCGCCAAGGCGGTGGGGGAGGAGTACGAGGGCGTCGAGGTCGCCACGGCGGTCGTGCGCGCCCGGCGGGCGGGGGAGGCGATCGTCCACGAGGCGAAGCGCCGCGGCGTGGAGGCGATCGTGCTGGCGGCGGAGGAGAAGGCCGCGACCCGCGGCGGGCTGGTGCTGGGCGGCCGGGCGGGGCTGCACGACACGTTCGTCGGCGACACCACCCGCTACGTCGTCAACAAGGCCCACTGCCGCGTGATCCTCACCGCCGCGCCGCCCGACGTCCCGGAGCCCGCCGGCGACGAGTTCGCCCCGCCGCCGGCCGGGGATCCGGCGGCCGCCGAACGCTAGCCCAACGCTAGAGTCACGCCGATGTTCGTGCTTGTCGTCGGCGCGGGGCGTGTGGGCTCAGCGGTCGCCACGTCGGCCCTCCGGGCCGGTCACACGGTGTCCGTGCTCGACGAGGACCCGCTCTCGCACGAGCGGCTGGACGTCGAGCTCGGCCAGGGCTGGGAGGAGGCCGGCGGGCGCTTCACGATCGGCACGGCGCTGGAGATGGACGCGCTCGTCGAGGCCGGCATCGAGCAGGCCCAGGTCTTCATCGCCTCCACCAACGGCGACAACACGAACCTCGTCGTCTCCCAGATCGCGCGCCGCCGCTTCGAGGTCCCGCGCGTGATCGCCCGCATCCTGGACCCGCGGCGCGCCGCCTGGTACCGCGAGCAGGGCCTCCAGACCGTCTGTCCGACCCAGATCGCGATCGAGCAGCTCCAGACCGCCGCGCTCTCCGAGTCGGAGTCGCCCGTCGGCTGATGGCCGGTCTGTACGTGATCATCGCCGGCGCCGGGAAGGTCGGCTGGAACCTGGCGCGCGAGCTGCTCGAGAAGGGCCACGAGGTCACCGTGCTCGAGCAGGACCGGCGCCGCTACCTGACCGTCGAGCAGGAGCTCGAGCACGCCGTCCAGTACGGCGACGCGACCGAGCTGTGGGTGCTCGAGCGGGCCGGCATCCAGCGCGCCGACCTCGTCGTGGCGGTCACCGGCGACGACGAGGACAACCTGCTGATCTGCCAGGTCGCCAAGGAGAAGTACCTGTGCGAGCGGATCATCGCCCGCGTCAACAACCCGCGGAACCTCGAGCACTTCAAGCTGCTGGGGATCCAGCCGGCGGTGAGCGCGACCGACCTGATCCTGCGGCTGATCGAGCACGAGGTGCCGCGCTACGGGCTCGTGCACCTGCTCGACCTGCCCGAGGAGCGGCTGGAGATCATCGAGCTGGTCGTCTCCGAGGACGCGCCGGCGGCCGGTCAGCGCGTGCAGGACATGCTGCTGCCGGACGGCGCGCTGGTGATCTCCGTCCTGCGCGACGGCTCCGGCTTCGTGCCGAAGGCCGACACCGTGGTGGAGGCGGGCGACGAGGTCCTCGTCGTGCTCGACCCGGGCCTCGAAGAGGACATCACCGCGCAGTTCGTCGGCGACGGCGCCAACGGACGTGGCTGACCGCTCGGTCGACGTCCTGATCGTCGGCTCCGGCGCGGCGGGCGCGGGCTGCGCCGAGGCGCTGGCCCGCGACACCGGCTTCGACGGCTCGGTGCTGATGGTCACGCGCGAGCAGGACCCGCCCTACGAGCGGCCCCCGGCCTCGAAGGGCTACCTGCGCGGCGCGCAGTCCCGCGAGGAGACGTACCTGCACGCCGCCGACTGGTGGGCGTCGGAGGGCGTCGAGCTGGCGACGCGCACGAGCGTGATGAAGCTCGACGCGCAGGCGCGGGTGGCCAAGCTGTCGAACAAGGAGGAGGTCGCGTTCGGCAGCGCGCTGCTCGCGACGGGCGCGAACGTGCGCCGGCTGCGCGTCCCGGGCGCGGAGCTGGAGGGGATCCACTACCTGCGCGCGCTCGGGAACGCCGACGCGATCCGGGCCGACGCGGAGGACGCCGAGCGGGTCGTCCTGATCGGCGGCTCCTACATCGCCTGCGAGGTGGCGGCGTCGCTGACCTCGATGGGCAAGCGCTGCACGCTCGTGATGCTCGAGGACGCGCCGCTGTGCACGGGCTTCGGGCAGCAGGTCGGACGGCACTTCGCGGGCGTGCTGGAGTCGCACGGGATCGAGCTGGTCACCGCCGATCCGCTGGCGGGCTTCGAGGGCGACGGCCGCGTCGCGCGGGTGCTCACGGAGTCCGGGCGCTCGGTCGAGGCCGACATGGTGGTGATGGGCACCGGCGCGGTGCCCGACGTCATGCTCGCCCGCGCGTCCGGGCTGGAGCTGGGCGAGACCGGCGGCGTCGCGTGCTCCTCGCGGCTCGAGACCTCCGCGCCGGGCGTGTGGGCGGCCGGCGACGCGTGCGAGTACGAGTCGGTCCTGCACGGCCGCAGGATGCGGATCGAGCACTGGGAGGTCGCGCTCGCCCAGGGCAAGGCCGCCGCCGCCGCGATCGCCGGCCGGCCGGGCGACTTCGCCGAGGTCCCGTACTTCTGGTCCGACCTGGCCGACTGGTGCACGCTGGAGTACGTCGGCCCGGCCGAGTCGTGGGACCGCGAGGTCGTGCGCGGCTCGTTCGACGACGGGCGGTTCACGGTCTTCTACGTGAGCGGCGACCGGCTCGCCGCGGCGCTCACCGTCGGGCGCCCCGAGGACCTCGCGCACGCGCACCGCCCCACGCGCGCGGACCTGTCCGGCCGCGCCGACGCGCTGGCCGACGAGTCGGTCGATCTGTCGAGCTAGGCCGGGGGCGTGGCCCGCAGGCGACACGATCACGACGGCGAAAGTGACGTTGGGGGTCTATACGACCCTAGACACGGCCCCAACGCACCGTGCTCCGGAGTGACGTTGGGGACACCCACCGTTCCCCACCCAGAGCCGTTCAAGAACGCCAGCCCCGGAGGGCGGCCCATCGTTCAGGCGCCAGCTACTTACGCGCCGCGAAGCGCAGCGCGCCGCCCTGACCGGGCAGTTCCGTGCTGCGAGCCTGCTCGGCCGTGCGCGGCTCGGGCGGATCGCCCTTCAGGAGCCAGCCGCCGTCGGTGCGGCGCTCGATCTCGTTGCGCGCGATCAGCTGGCCGAGCGCGGTCGTCACGGACGGGCGGCGGGCGCCGACCATCCCGGCGAGCGTGCGGTGGGGGAGGCGCAGGCTCACGACCACGCCGCCGGGGACGACCCGGCCCCAGCGCTCCGCGAGGCACCACAGCAGCGCCAGCAGGCGGTCGTCGACGCGCGTGAGATGGGCGATCGCCTGCATGACGACGAGCCGCTCGGCGCGACGGGCCGCGCGCTCCACCAGCGCGGCGAAGATCTCCGGCCACTGCGCGGCGCGCACGGCGAGCGCCTGGTCGATCACCGCAAGCCGCGAGTGCCCGAGCGCCGTCCACTCGACGGAGCGCGGCAGCAGCACCTCGGCGTCACGGTCGTCCCACGCGCGCAGCAGGTCGCCGGGGCCGAGCAGCTCGGCGCACGGGTGGTCGCCCACCGTCGCCTCGCGCACGAGCAGCCCGTCGAGCACCAGCAGCCCGATCGGCTGGCTCCCGTGCGCGAGCGCGCGCCCGGGCGTCCACGGGCCGCGCGGCACGTCGATGGCGCGCACGAACAAGCGCTGGCTGACCTCTCTGATCCGGCGCGGGTCCAGCCCCCGGGCGAGATCCGGGTCCGCTTCGAGGAGCTGTACCGAGCCGCTGCCCGCCTCTGGCATGCCACGTCCTTCGCAGTTTCGTTACGGCCTGTCGGCAGGCTCGGACCTCGTCGGAGCCGTCCGACTAGAGGAGCACGGTCGGACGCTCCGGAATACACCGGCGGCGCCTCGACCAATTGGCAGAGTAGCGCGCCAACCGGCGGATGTCAGGTAGTTTCCTACCCAATCACGAATCAGCCAGCCTCTGGCTATCCTTGTGGGCGTCGTTGCGGGATGGTGTAACGGCAGCACGCCTCGCTCTGGACGAGGTAGTTGGGGTTCGAATCCCTGTCCCGCAGCCTCAGGCCGCGGCCTGCTCCGCCCAGTCGCGGTGGAGCCGCCAGTAGGCCCCCTCGGCGGCCAGCAGCTCCTCGTGCGTGCCCTGCTCGACGATCCTGCCGTGGTCGAGCACGACGATCCGGCCCGCGCGCTGGATGGTCGACAGCCGGTGGGCGATGACGATCGCCGTGCGCCCGGCGAGCAGCCGCCGCAGGCCCGCCTCGATCCGGCTCTCCGTGTGGATGTCGACGTTCGAGGTCGCCTCGTCGAGCACGAGGATCCGCGGATCCGCGATCAGCGCGCGCGCGAACGCCACGAGCTGGCGCTGGCCGGCGGACAGCTGCGCGCCGCGCTCGCCGGTCGGCGTGTCGTAGCCCTCCTCGAGGCCGGCGATGAAGTCGTGCGCGCCCACCGCGCGGGCCGCGGCCTCGACCTCCTCGCGGCGTGGCGTCCGCGCGGCCGAACGCGATGTTCTCGCCGATCGTGCCGCTGAACAGGAACGCCTCCTGGGGCACGATCCCCATCTGCTCGCGCAGCGACGAGGCCGTGACCTCGCGGAGGTCGTGGCCGTCGACCAGCACGCGCCCCGAGATCGGGTCGTAGAAGCGCGCCACGAGCTTGGCCAGCGTCGACTTGCCGGCGCCCGTCGCGCCCACCAGCGCCACCGTCTGGCCCGGCGGGACGTGCAGCGACACGTGGCACAGCGCATCGCGGGCGGGTGGGACCTGATAGGAGAACGTGACGTCGTCGAACTCGATCTCGCCGCGCAGCCGCCCGAGCTCCAGCGCGTCGGGCGCGTCGCGCAGGTCGGGCTCCTCGTCGAGCAGCTCGAAGATCTTGTCCAGCGCCGCCATCCCGGCCTGGTAGGTCGTGTAGAACTGCGACAGCGACTGGATCGGGTCGAAGAAGTTGTTGAGCGCGGCGATGAACGCGACGAGCACGCCGACCGTGACCTCGCCCTCGATCGCCTGGTAGCCGCCGTAGAGCAGGATCCCGGCGGTCGCCAGGCCGGACAGCAGCTCCACCGACGGGAAGTAGGCCGCGTTGAGGTAGACGGTCTTCATGTTCGCGTCGCGGTTCTCGTCGTTGAGCTCCGCGAACCGCTTCAGGTGCCGCTCCTCCTGGGCGAACGAGCGCACCACGCGGATGCCCGACAGCGTCTCCTGGAGGTACGCGGTGATCGCCGCCACCTTCTCGCGCGTGAGCCGGTAGGCGTCGGCGCTGATGATCCGGAACACGAGCGAGCCGACGGCGAGCACGGGGAAGACGAGGAACGTGAGCAGCGCCAGCTCGAGGTCGAGCACGACGAGGATCGCGGCCGTGCCGATCAGCGTCAGCGTGGAGCCGAACAGCGTCACCACGCCGTCGGAGACCAGCTGGTCGAGCGCCTGGACGTCGTTGGTCAGCCGCGAGATCAGCACGCCGGCCTGGCGGCGCGAGTAGAAGCCGACCGACAGCGTCTGGAGGTGCGCGAAGAGCTGGATCCGCAGGTCCTGGAGCGCGCGCTGGCCGACCCAGCCGGTCAGGTACGTCTGCACGTAGGTCGCCGCCCAGTAGATCGCCGCGGACGCCATGAACGCGATCACGATCCACGTCAGCGCCTCGAGGTCGCCCGGCACGATCCCCGAGTCGATCGCCAGCTTGGCCAGCGGCGGCGGCGCCAGCGCGGCGGCCGTGGCCAGCAGCAGCGAGCCGAACATCATCAGCACGCGCCCGCGGTACGGCCGCAGCAGGATCGCGAGCCCGCGCAGCTTGCGGCCGCGCCCGCCCGTCTGGCGCAGCCGCCGTCCGCAGCTCGTCGCGCCGCGTCACAGTCCTGCGACCCTCTCCGCCGGATCGCGGTTGAGGAACACCTGGTCGGGCAGGCCCTTGGCGGCGATCTCCGCGTACAGCTCGCTGCGCTCCAGCAGGTGCGAGTGGTCGCCGCGCGCGACGATCCGCCCGCCCTCGAGCACGACGATGTCGTCGGCGAGCGCGATCGTCGACAGCCGGTGGGCGATGACGAACGTCGTGCGCCCGGCCATCACCTCGCGCAGCGCCTCCTTGATCGCCTGCTCGGTCGAGGCGTCGACGGACGACGTCGCGTCGTCGAGCACGAGGATCCGCGGGTCGACCAGCAGCGCCCGCGCGATCGCCAGCCGCTGCCGCTGCCCGCCGGACAGCGTCAGCCCGCGCTCGCCGACCCGCGTGTCGTAGCCGTCGGGCAGCTCGGCGATGAAGCCGGCCGCCTGCGCGCGCTCGGCGGCCCGCTCCACCTCCGCCCGCGATACCCGTCCCCGCCCGCCCCGCCCGTAGGCGATGTTGTCGTGCACGGTGGCCGAGAACAGGAACGGGTCGTCGTCCACCACCGCGATCTCGCGCCGCAGCGAGACGAGATCGACCGTGCGCAGGTCCGCGCCGTCGACCAGCACCGAGCCGGTGTCGGGGTCGTACAGGCGCGAGATCAGCCGCACGAGCGTCGACTTGCCGGAGCCGGTGGCGCCGACCAGCGCGACCGTCGTGCCCGGCTCCACCACCAGCGAGACGTCGCGCAGCGACGGAGCGGCGCCGGCGTACGAGAACGTCACGTCGCGCAGCTCGACGCGCCCGCGGCCGGGCGGCAGCGGCGGCGCGTCATCCGGCGCGACCAGCTGCGGCTCGCGGTCGAGCAGCTCGAACAGCCGCGCGCCCGACGCCGTGGCCCGCTGGGCCAGCCCGAGCGCGATCCCGAGCTGCCGCATCGGCCCGATCAGCATCAGCAGGTAGGCGTAGAACGCCGTGAAGTCGCCCAGCGTCAGCGTCCCGTCGACCACCTGGCGGCCGCCGACGAGCAGGATCACGGCGAGCCCGAGGTTCGGCAGGAAGCCGATGTACGGGTTGTAGAACGCGCGCAGCCGCGTCGCGTGCATCGACTGGCCGAACACGCGCGCGACCGAGCCGCGGAAGCGCTCGAGCTGGCGCGGCTCGGCCGCGAACGCCTTCACGACGCGCACGCCGGAGACGTTCTCCTCCACGTCGGCGGTCAGCTCCGCGATCCGCTGCTGGACCTCCTGGAGCGACGGGCGCGAGCGGCGGCCGTAGCGCGCCGCCACCAGCACGACGAACGGGACGGGAGCGAGCGCCAGCGCGCCGAGGAGCGGGTCGAGCGCCAGCATCGCGACCGCTGCGAGCAGGATCGTCAGCGCGCTCTGGGCGATGAACACGAGCCCGTAGCCGAGGAAGAAGCGGACGGACTGGAGGTCGACCGTGGCGCGCGACATCAGCTGCCCGGTCTGCCTCGTGGCGAAGAAGCCCAGCTCGAGCGACTGGAGGTGCGCGTAGACGATGTTGCGCAGGTCGACCTCCACGCCCAGCGACACGCGGCCGGCGACGAGCCGCCGCGCCACGGACAGCCCGACACGCAGCAGCGCCAGCCCGGCGATGACCACCACGAGCGTCGTGAGGCCGTCGCGGTCGCGCTCGGTGATCTGGTCGACCGCCCGGCCGGTCAGCCACGGGATCGCGACCGTCGCGGCCATCGCCAGCCCCGCCAGGACGAGCGACGCGACCGCGCCCCTCGTGTAGGGCTTCAGGAAGCCCAGCAGGCGGAGGAACGTGTGCACGCGCAACAACGATAGGGCTCCTTGGGAGCGGCGGCATCTGCAACACTCGCGCCGCTGATGTCCGACCCGATCGCGCTCCGCAACCGCTTCGCCATGGCGAAGGGCGCCTGGGACGAGCACCTGCGCGGCGTCCCGTTCCCGTCATCGCTGGGCGAGGGCACCGCCGAGGAGAAGATCGAGCGCCTCGAGCTGGCGCTCGTGGACGAGATGCGCGCGCGGGCGACGCCCGAGAGCGCCGAGCAGGTCGCCGACGCGATGTGGGGCATCGTCCACGCGCGCGAGGACGGCGACCCCGTCAAGGAGCGCGTCACGAGCCACCACGAGGATCTCGCCCGGCTCGGCCACCGCGGGCTGTGACGGCGGCCCCGTGAGCACGCCCGGCGGCGCCGCCGGCCGCCGGCGGGGCTGTGCGACTCCTGCCGCCACCAGAAGCTGATCCGCACCGGCCGCGGATCCGAGTTCTCGATGTGCCTGCTGTCGCGCGAGGACCCGCGGTTCGCGAAGTACCCGCGCGTGCCCGTGCTCGCGTGCCCGGGCTACCGCTCGGGCCGCTCGAGCACGAGGTAGCCGCGCCCGTCCTGCCCCTGGCGGCGCGAGTAGACGAACAGGTTCGACAGCGTCAGGGTGTCGACGCGCGCCGCCTCGTCGCCGTGGAGGGCGGCGATCGACGGCGGCCGCTCGCCCAATCGTGTGGCGCAGCGGCACCGTCAGCCGGTCCTTGAGGTCGCCCGGCCGGTAGAAGATCGCCTGGTTCTGGAACGGCTCGGCCTTCGCCTTCTTCTTCGCGTCGGGCTTGGCCGTGGGCAGGATCTGCTCCACCTTGGGCGCGGGCGGCAGCAGCGTGACGACCATCGTCACGTCCGGCAGGTAGCGGAACGAGTAGAGCGCCAGCTCGAGCGCCTCGCGGCGCAGCAGCCGGTGGCGCTCCTTGCTGGGCTTGCTGTCCTTCAGCGCGCCCTCCTCGCCGAACCCGCCGAGCGTGTACTGGACGCCGAGGCCGTTGAAGACCTCGACGTCGTCGCCCCGCGGCATCACGACCGCCGAGAGCGGCACCTGGCCGGCGGTGAGCGGGCCGCCGCGCACCGACGCGAGCTGCCGGCGCTTCTCGTTGCGGTACGTGCCCTGGATGTGGCCCGCGATCTCCTCCGCGCCGAGGTACGCGTCGCGGGTGCTCGGCTTCCACTTCGACCAGTTCGGGGCCAGCCCGTCGTCCGGGTCCTTGGCCGGGCCGGCGAGCGTGAGCGCGAGCGTGGCGGCGGCCACCGCGCAGCCGAGCAGCGCGCCGGTGACGAAGCCGAAGCGCGCGCGGAACTGCGACGGGCCGACGGGCGGCTCGCTCGCGGCCGCGGCGGGCTCGGGCTCGGATGCGGCGGCGAACGGGTCGCCGTGCGGCTCGGGGTCCGGCGACGGCCGCCCGGCCGGCGACGGCGGCGGGATCAGATCACCGGCCACGCCGCCTCGTCCGTGACGTCGATGACGGGCTTGCGCAGACGGGCCGCGTCCAGCAGGCGGGTGACGTCGTCGCCGTAGAGCTCGCGCTTGGAGATCAGCCGCTCGGCGACGTGCTGCGTGCCCTCGCGGTTGAGCTTGATCGTGTTCCAGGCGACCGCGAAGGCCTGGCCGAGCAGGCCGGCGACGAGCCGCCGCTTGTCGCGGTCGCCGAGCGTGGCGGCGTACGGGTTGTCGTCCATCACGCCGCCGCCCGACCGGTGCATGACCTGGTAGCCGAGCCGCTCGAAGCGCTCCATCGCCTTCTCCTCGGCCTCGCGCCGCTCGTCCGGGTCGTCGATGCGGTCGGACAGGTCGATCGGCGCGGGCGCCATCCCGTGGAAGCCGACCATGTGCGCGGCCTGGTGGGTGGCGGAGCCGAGGTCGCCGCCGACCCCGGTCGTGTTCTGGCCGTAGAAGACGTGCTCGGCGGCCATCGCGCCGAGCGTCCAGATCAGGTCGCCGACGCGCTCGGAGCGCCAGTGGCCGAACCGGTCCTCGATCTCCATCGCCTGGTGATGGCCGCCCGAGGAGCCGCGCTTGCGGATCGACAGCCGCGTGGACAGCCGGTTCTCCATGTAGACGTGGCCGCAGACGGCGTGGCCGGCCTCGTGGATCGCGGTCGCGCGCTCCTCGTGCTTCGGATACGGCTGGCCGACGGCGACGCCCGCCTCGACGGTGGTCATCGCCTCGACGAGGTCGGTGCGGGAGAAGCGCTCGCGGCCGTCGGAGTGCGCGTAGGTCAGCGCCAGCGAGCAGACCTGGTCGATCATCGCCGGCGAGTAGCCGTTGGTGATGCGGGCCAGCTCGTCGCGGCGGCCGGGCTCGTCGAGCTCCTCCTCGTGGGCGACCTTGCCGAGGTAGAGGTCGAAGATGTCGCGCCGGTCCTCCCACGCGGGCGTGCGGAAGTAGATGTGGCGGCCCATCCGGCCGGGCCGGATCAGCGCCGGGTCGAGCCGCTCGAGCGCCACGTTGCAGGCCCCGATGAAGTAGATCTCCTCCTTGCGCGGCCGCGGCGGCCGCAGGCGCAGCTTGACCGGGCCGATCCTCTGCGGGACGACGTACAGCGCGTCGAGGAACGTGTTCCAGCGGCGGGTCAGGAACCGCTTGGTGGCCGGCGGGTCGTCGATGCCGTCCATGACCACCAGCAGCTGGTTGAGCGCGAGGCCGCCGCCCATCCCGCCCATGCCGGGGATCATGAAGCGCCTGATCGCGTCCGCGAGCCGCACCACCGGCGCGGGATACGCGAGCGCCGGCGGCTCGGCTCGCTGGCGGAACAGCCGCTCGCGCCAGGCCGCGGTCTCCAGCACGAGGTCGCCGTCGCCGGTCAGCGCGCCGTCGGGCCCGTAGAAGAGCCGGTCGTGGATCGTCTCCGTGACGTAGGGCTGGTAGCCCGAGCCGAGCGACTGGCGGCGCATGCCGACGGCGTCGATCTCGTCGATGAACACGATGCACTGGCCGCCCCACTTGGCCGCCAGCTTCTTCGCCTTGTGCGCGAGGTAGCGGACGAGCACGGCGTCCATGCCGATGAACGTCTGCGCGAAGCCGGAGCCGGGGATCGAGACGAACGGGCAGTTGAACGAGGTCGCGATGCCCTTGGAGAGCATCGTCTTGCCGGTGCCGGGCGCGCCGAGGAAGAGCACGCCGCGCTCGCGCTTGCCGCCGGCCTTCTCGAACTCCTCGCCGGACTGCCACAGCTGCACGACGCGGGTGATCTCCTCCTTGGCCTCGGCCTGCCCGCGGACGTCCTGCATCTTCACGCCCCAGTCCGCGTCGCCCGGCTCGTAGCCCTTGATCTGCTGGACGCCGAGCAGCAGCAGCGGCCCGAACAGGATCAGGAAGTTCGCGAAGAACAGCACGGTGATGATCGGCAGGTAGCCGAGGATCATCGGCGCGAAGCCCGAGAGCAGGTCGCCGAGCGTGTCGATGCTGCCGCCGACCGACGAGTCGCCGCCGAAGATCAGCGACAGGAACATCGTCGCGATCACGGCGAAGACGAACAGGACCGCGAGCCGCACGACCTGGCGGTAGCGGCGGCGCCAGTACCACAGCCGCCGCCGCCAGATGACGTCCTGCGCGCGCAGCTCCATCTCGGCGCCGTACAGCGACGGGGCCGGGATCAGCTTGTGGGCGAGCACGTCGACGAGGCCGCGGAACGCGGCGATGCCGAGCAGCGTGAGGACGAGCGCCCACGGGATCGACCACTCCCAGCGGCGCAGCGCGACGAACAGGGCGGGCGCGAGGAGGAGCGCGACCACGGTGGCGCCGCGGCCGAACCGCTGCCACTCGCGCGCGAGGGCGAGGCTCTGCTCGTTGACCCTACGCCGGTGCTCCACCCTGGCCCGAGTCTATGCCTCATCGCCACTTGACGGAGCAACCCCTTGGCGGGCGTTTCGGCCTGTGGCACCGGTTTCCCGGCGAGGACGGCGTCGAGCGCGGCGCGCAGCCACTCGGCGTTGCGCTCCGGATCCTGGTGATCGGCGTCGGGGGCGCCGTGGTAGGCGAGCCGGTGCTCGCCGTCGAGGACGAACAGCTCGGGGGTGCGCTGGGCGCCCAGCGCGCGGGCGACGTCCTGGCTCTCGTCGTGCAGGTACGGGATCGGCCAGTCGTTCTCGCGCACGAACCGGCGCATGCGCTCCAGCGAGTCGGCCGGGTAGCGGGCGGCGTCGTTGGGGTGGATGGCGAGGAAGCGGACGCCGCGCGGCGCGTAGTCCTCGGCGGCGGCGCGCAGGCGCGGGTTCCACGCGACGACGTACGGGCAGTGGTTGCAGCTGACGATCAGCACCGTGGCGGCGGCGGGCTCGTCGCCGGGCACGGCGTGCTGCTCGCCCTCCGTGTCGGGGAGCGTGAACGGCGGGACGGTGTCGCCGGGCGCGAGCACGGGTCAGCGCAGCGATTCTTGCAGCGCGATCACGCGGGCGGCGGACTCGCGGACGCGCTCGCGGAACGCCGGGTCGCGGCGCGCCTCGGCGAGCAGCGCGCGGTAGACCTGGATGTAGGAGCCGCGGCCGGTGGTGAGGACGATGTCGACGCCGGCGCGGATGTTGCGGACCGCCGCCTCGGCGGGCAGCGTGACGGCCTGGACGGCGGCGGCCTCGGTGGAGTCCGTGATCACGACGCCTTCGAAGCCGAGCTCCTCGCGCAGCAGGCCCTCGATGACGGGCCGCGACTGCGAGGCGATGCGGTCGGGATCGATCGCCGGGTAGACGGCGTGGCCGGCCATCACGAGCGGGACGCCGGCGTCGATCGCCGAGCGGAACGGGAGCAGGTCCTGCGCTCGCAGCTCGGCGGCGCTGCGCGCGATCGTCGCCGGGCCGTCGTCCGTGTTGACGGTGGCGCCGCCGAGGCCGGGGAAGTGCTTGACGGTGGCGGCGACGCGGCCGTCCTGCCAGCCGCGGACGGAGTCCGCGACGGAGTCCGCCGCCTGCTCGAAGTCGGTCGAGAACGCGCGGCCGGCGAGTGCGGCGCCCGGGACGCTGGCGACGTCGGCGACCGGGGCGAGCGAGACGTTGACGCCGGCGTCGCGCAGCCCGCGGGCGGCGGCCGCGGCGTCGGTGCGCTCCGTCCCGGCGGCGCCCTGCTGCGGGGCCGAGCGCTCGGGCGGGAGCCAGGGGAGGATGCGGATCTCGCCGCCCTCCTGGTCGACGCAGATCAGCGGCGGGTGGGTGGGATCCGATCCGCGCGTGAGCTGGGCGGTCAGCGCCTTGGTCTGCTCGGGTCCGGTGAGGTTGTCGCGGAACAGGATCGCGCCCGCCGCGCGGCCCTTGCCGAGCACCTCGCGCACGTAGCCGGGCGCCGACGTGCCCGCGAAGCGCAGCACCACGAGCCGGCCGACCTGGCGGGTCAGCGGCAGCCGGTCGACGGCCGCGCGGGCGGCGCGCTGGCGCTCGGCCGGCGCCGGCTCCGGCGTCGTCGCCGAGTCGGGGGCGCTGTCCTCGTCGCCACCGCCCGCGCCGACGGCGATCCCGACCAGGAACGCGAGCGCGGCGGCCGCGAGGACTGCCGCCTGCCGGCGCCGCACCACTGCTCTGCGCCCCGCGTCCATGGGCGGAGAGGGTATTCGCGCCGGCCTCAGGTATTGTCAGGACGCGAACCAAAAGGGAGGAATTCGAGAGGCATGAAGGGCCTGGCGCTGACCATCGAGCGGCTCGAAGGGAACGCGATGAGGATCGCGCTGCGCGGGGAGCTCGACCTCGAGCACGCATACACGTTCGACGAGGAGCTCAGGCAGATCGAGGCGATGCAGCCCGACTGCATCTGCATCGACCTCCGCGAGCTCACGTTCCTGGACTCGTCCGGCCTCGGCCGGCTCGTGGCGGCGCGGCGGCGGTCGATGAAGCAGGGCCGGCGGCTCGTGCTCGTGCGCGGCCCGGCGGCCGTCCAGCGGCTGCTCCAGCTCACCGCCGTCGAGGAGTCCTTCGAGCTGATCAGCGCGCCGGACGCCCTCTGACCGGCGCATCGCCGCCGGGCGCTGCTTACGCTGCCCGTCGGGATGCGCGCGAAGGCACTGATGCTGGCCGCCGTGGTGGCCCTGGGCGGCACGGGGGTCGCGGTGGCCGCGGGGACCACCACGCGCCGATCGGACGATCGGCGACACGGACGGCGACGACCGGCTCGAGTACGCGGCGGGCGACGCGTACCTCACCCGCGACGACCTCGGCACGCGGTCCGGCGGCGGCACCGGCGCGCCGCTGCTCACCGTTCGGGCAGCTCACCGACCTCCACATCGTCGACGAGGAGTCGCCCGCGCGGGTCGAGTTCCTCGACAAGGTCGGGCCGCCGTTCACCTCCGCCTACCGCCCGCACGAGGGGATGAGCACGCAGGTCGTCGACCAGATGGTGCGCGCGATGCGCTCCGCGACGAGCCCGGTGAGCGGCCGCGGCGTGGAGCTCGTCATGACCACCGGCGACGACACGGACAACACGCAGTGCAACGAGACGCGCTGGCTGGTCGACATCCTCGACGGCGCCGCGAACGGCGCCGCGGGCCGCGGGGACCGCAGCACGTGCGTGCCTCCCGGGCTGCGGCCGAGCGGCACCGCCGTGAACCCGGACTCGGGCGTGGAGGGCAGCTGCGAGCCGAGCGACGGCCGCCGCTACGACGGCGTCCGCGACACGGCGGAGTACTACGAGCCCGACTCCAGCGCGCCGGGCGAGGACGGCCCGGGCTACTCGCCCAACCGCGCCGAGAACGAGGCGACGGCCGGCCGCTCCAGCACCGTGCGCGACTTCCCCGGCCTGTTCGAGCGGATGAACGAGCCGTTCCAGCCGGGCGGCTTCGGCGACGTCCCGTGGTACGGGATCTTCGGCAACCACGACGGGCTGGTGCAGGGCAACCAGAACCGCAACGCCGCGTTCGACTCGGTCGCGATGGGCTGCGTGAAGGTGACGGGGCTGCCGCCGGCCGAGCTGGCGCGGATCGCGGCGGTCGCGCAGACCGACCGGGGCGCGGCGAACGGGCTGCTGATCGAGGCGATGGGCCGGATCGCGCGCGACCCGGCGGCGTCGCCGGGGCTGGCGGCGATCGTGCCCTCCGACCCGCGCCGGCACCTGCTGTTCAAGCGCGAGTACATGGCGCAGCACTTCGTCACCTCGGGGCGGCCCGTCGGCCACGGCTTCACCTCGCAGTCGCTGGCGGCGGGCCAGGGCTACTACGCGTTCTCGCCGCGGAAGGGCGTCCGGTTCGTGGTGCTCGACAGCGTCGCCGACGCCGGCGGGGACGGCGGGAACATCGACGAGACGCAGTTCCGCTGGCTCGACGAGGAGCTGGCGCGGGCGGACCGGCGCGGCGAGCTCACGCTCGTCTTCGCGCACCACTCGCTCGAGACGATGAACCAGACGCAGCCGAGCACGTTCCCGCCCGGCGACAACCCGCCGCCGCCCTACGAGAACGTGCACTTCGGCGAGGCGTCGCCGGAGCAGCCGTGCCCCGGCGGCGCGCCGGGCGGCCCGGACGAGACCGTGAAGTGCCTGTTCCTCCGCCACCGCTCCGTGGTCGGGTTCGTCGTCGGCCACGAGCACCAGAACCGGATCCGGCCGGTGCCGCGCTCCGGCGTCGACGGCGACACGGCCAGCGGGCGGGCCGCCGGCGGCTTCTGGCAGGTCGTCACCGCCGCGCACATCGACTGGCCGGAGCAGTCGCGGATCCTCGACCTCGTCGACAACCGCGACGGCACGCTGTCCCTGTGGGGGACGCTGCTCGACCACGCGGCCGCGCCGGACGCCGGCGACGGCGCGGCGTCCGCCGACCCGGCGCGCCTGGCCTCGATCTCCCGCGAGCTCTCGTTCAACGACCCGGACGCCTCGAACGGCGAGGACGGCCACCCCGACGCGCGCGGCGGAGACGGGGACCGCAACGTCGAGCTGGTGGTCCGCGACCCGCGGGGCTGAGCCGCCGGGGTGCGGCAGCCGCGCCGGACGTCAACTGCGGCTGGGTGGGGTGGCGGTTGACTGACCGGATTGGAGGAAGTGGAGTCGATTTGCACGCTATAGGGGGGTCAATCGACTCCACCCTCACCTACACGGCCCGACCCACCCCCTCAATGCCGAAGTTCGTCCCTACGCCGCCGCCCGCCTCCGGGCCGGCCACTGGGCCACGAGGAGCCCCGAGGCGACGAGCGCGGCGCCGGCGAGCGCCGGCAGCGTGATCCGCTCGTCGTACAGCGTCGCGCCGAACACGAGCGCGCCGAACGGGCAGCAGGAGCGTGATGTAGGAGACCGTCACGGCCGGCAGCTCGCGCAGGAGCAGCGTGAGCGTCACGAACGGCACCGCGGAGCCCATGATCGCGAGGTAGGCGATCGAGCCGACGGACTCCTCGCTCCACCGCACCACCCATGCCTCCGACGCGCCTGACACGAGGAGCAGCAGCAGGCCGCCGACCAGCATCGCCCAGCCGTTCAGCACGATCGCGTCGAGCGCGCCGCCGCGGCGCTTGATCGCGACGTTCCCGATCGCGCTCGCGAACGGCGCCGCCGCGCACGCGAACGCGGCGGCCAGCGCGAACCGGCTGTCGCCCAGCTCGAGCGACTCGCCGAACGCCAGCGACAGGCCCGCCAGCGCGATCGCGATGCCCGCCAGCAGCCGCGCCCGCAGCGGCTCGTCGTGCAGCGCGACCGAGGCCAGGATCGCGGAGTAGACCGGCATCACGCCGAACAGCACGGCGGCGAGCCCGGACGGCACGTACTGCTCACCCCAGTAGATCAGCCCGTAGGCGGCCGCAAAGGGGAACACCCCCAGCACGACCACCAGCCGCAGGTCGCTGCGCAGCGACCGGCGGCGCCGGTCACCCGCGCGACGACGAGCAGCCCGATGCCCGCCAGCGCGAACCGGATCCCCGCGCCGAGCAGCGGCGGCAGGTCCTCCAGCCCGATCTTGATCGCCACCCACGTGCTCGACCAGATGACGACGAGGACGCCGTAGAGGCTCCAGACGAGGCTGCGGGGCACGCGGAAGGGGTGTGATTCCACTACCCTCACGGCTCCTCGAACATCTCGCGGCGTGCTGCCTCGCCCTCAGGGGCTCGTCACCGGCTTCGCCTCGCACTCACCGAAGGGGCCTGTGGGGTCAACCACTATTCCCCTTCGGTGGGCACTCGCCTATCCACGATCCAGGACCGAGGATCCGCGACGTCCGCGGCATCGATCCTCTAGCCGTGCAGCTCCTTCTCCATCCAGAAGTCCTGGCGGTCGCCCTCGACCGGCGTGCGCACGACGCTGTAGCCGGCGGCGGCGTAGAGCGCGCGGGCCTCGGTGAGGACCTCCGTGGTGATCAGGCCGATGCGGCGGAAGCCGAAGGCCAGGGCGCGGCGCTCGAGCTCGGCGAGCAGGCGCCGGCCGTGGCCGCGGCCGCGGGCGGCGGCCGTGACGTACATGCGCTTGATCTCGGCCATGTCGCCGTCCATCCGGCGCAGGCCGCCGCACGCCACGGGCTCGCCGTCCTCGTAGACGACCAGCCAGGCCGCTCCGGGCCCGAGGAAGTCGTCCGGCGTGGCGAGGATGTCGTCCCGCGTGTCGTAGCGCTGCCCGAGCCGCTCGGCCAGCAGCGCCATGTACTGCTCGAACAGCGCCCGCGCGGCCGGCCCGTCCGGCGGCTCGTCGCGCAGCTCGATCACCGCCGGACCCGCATCGCCAGCACGACGATGTCGTCCTGGAGCCGCGGCGCCCAGCGCTCGGCCTCCTCGTACAGCAGCCGCACCAGCGCCTCTGGCGCGAGCGAGCGGCCGTGCTCCGCGAGCAGCGCCGGGAGCCGGGCGTCGCCGAACTGGACCCCCTCGCGCCGCGCCTCCCACAGCCCGTCGGTGGCCGCCACGAGCACGTCGCCGGCGCCCAGCTCGGCCTCGCGCTCGACGTACCCGCCGTCGTCGAGGACCCCGAGCGGCAGGCCGGTCGTCCCCAGCGGCGTGGCCGTCCCGCCGGAGGCGCGCAGGAGCTGCGGCGGGGGATGGCCCGCGTTGCACCACCGCAGCCGGTGGCCTTCGACGATCGCCAGGAACGCCGGCACGAACAGGTCGTCCGGAAGCCGGCCGCGCAGGATCGCGTTCGTCTGCGCGAGCACCTCGGCCGGCCGCGGGCAGTCGAACGTCCGCGCCTCGACGAAGAACCGCACCATCGCCGCCGTGGCGGCGACCTCCAGGCCCTTGCCGCTCACGTCGCCGACCAGCAGCCCGAGCGCGCCGCCCGGCAGCGTCCAGATCCCGAACACGTCGCCGCCGCCCGCCTGGCGGCCCGCGGGCTCGTAAACGAACCCGACCTCGTGGTCCTCGAGCCGCGGCGGCCGCTGGGGGACGAAGCCGGCGGTCATCGCCCGCGCCACCCGCCGCTCGCGCTCGTAGTCCAGCGCGTTGGCGATCGCCGCGGCCGCGACCGGCGCGAACTCGCGCAGCCGCTCCAACCCGCCGGCGTCGAAGCCGTCCTCGCCCGCGGCCACGGACAGCACGCCGTACACGCGCGGGCCGAGGACGATCGGCACGTGCGCCGCGCGCGGCCCGAGCACCGGCGAGCCGGTCTGCGCCGCGCCCGCCGCCTCGGCGTCGTCGATCCCCTCGCCGTCGTGCCCGGCGCGCGCCACTTCCCGCAGCGTCGCGGTCGCCGGCTCGAGCCGCGCCAGCCGCACGACCGCGGCGCCGCTCAGCATCGCCCCCTGCCCCGCGATCGCGCGCGACACCGCGTCGAGGTCCAGCGAGCGCGAGGTCTCGCGCGACGCGCGGTTGAGCAGCTCCTCGTCGCGCGCCCGCCGCTCCTCCCGGTCCAGCAGCTCCGCGCGCTCGAGGGCGAACGCCGCGAGGTCCGCGAACACCTCGACGCTGCGCTTCTCGTCCGCGCTGAACGCGGGGTGCGGGAGGGAGCGGGCGATGGCCAGCACGCCGAGGATGCGCCCGTCGCGCGTCCGCACGGGGACCGACAGGAACGAGGACGAGCTGTACCAGTCCCACAGCCGCTGCGCGACCTCCGCGGGCAGCCGCTCCTCCAGCCGCTCGTGCAGGCCCGAGGCGCCCGGCCAGTCCGAGATGTCCTCGATCAGCACCGTCTCGCCACCCTCGATCGCCGCCTCGGTGACGCCCGCCCGCTCCGGCTCGTAGGGGCGGCTCAGCACCGGCCCGAACGCCTCGCGGACCGCGTCCGACCCGAACCACGAGGCCGCCGGGTCGATGTGGCGCCGCGTCCAGTCGACGACGAGGAACGAGATCCCGGTCACGTCGAGCAGCCGGCGGATCTGCCCGACGATCTCCTCCAGCGTCCCGCGCAGCCACAGCTCGGACCCCGCCGCGTGCTCGATGTCCCGCTCGGCGCGCATCGAGCCACCCTAACTGCGGCGTGGTAGCTTCGCCGCCATGAGCAGGCGGCCACTTCACATCGCCCTGACCACCGCCGTCGCGGCGCTCGCGCTGCCCGCGTCCGCGAGCGCGGCGATCCAGATCGACCGCGGGATCGCGGGCGCTCGGCTGAACAACACGAAGGCCGAGGTGCGCGCGGCGCTCGGCAAGCCCGTGCGCGTCATCCGCGACAGCAACATCTTCGGCCCGACGCTCACGTTCCGCTACCGGGGCGGCCTCTCCGTCTTCTTCCAGGGCCGCCGCAACGTCACCGCGGTGTTCCTGACCGGCCGGAGCGATCGCACGATCCGCGGCGTCGGCGTCGGCTCCACGGAGGCCGCGGTGCGCAACCGTGTCCCGGGGGTGACCTGCGACACGATCTCCGGCACCCGCAGCTGCCACACGAACGAGTTCCTGCCCGGTCGAGCGCGTGACGGACTTCCGGATCCGCAACGGCCGCGTGAACCGCGTGACCGTCGGCTTCGTGATCGACTGAGCGCATGAGCTCGCGAGACGACGACGACTGGGTCGGCGAGCCCCCGGAGGGCCGCCACTCGCGCGACCGCGCGAAGCCGGGGTTCTGGAACAACCAGTGGCAGGCGGCCGCCGCGGGCTCGGTCCTGTTCTTCCTCGTGCTCGCGCTCGTGCTGGTCCTCGTGCTCTGACGTGGACCGGCCGAACGTCGTCTACCTGCACTCGCACGACACCGGCCGGTTCGTACAGCCCTACGGGCTCCCGGTCCCGACTCCGAACATCCAGCGCCTCGCCGACCAGGGCCTGCTGTTCCGCGAGGCGTTCTGCGCCGCGCCGACGTGCTCCGGCAGCCGCGCGGCGCTGCTGACCGGCGAGTTCCCGCACAGCAACGGCATGATGGGCCTCGCCCACCGTGGCTTCCGCCTGAACGACTACTCCCGCCACCTCGTCCACACCCTGCGCGAGGCCGGCTACTGGTCGGCGCTGGTCGGCGAGCAGCACCTCTCGCGGGACCCCGCCGAGCTCGGCTACGACGAGGTCGTCGACGTCGACACCCACCACGTCGAGCAGGTCGCGCCCGCGGCGGTGGAGCTGATCCGCGGCGGCGTGCGCGAGCCGTTCTTCCTGTCCGTCGGCTTCTTCGAGACCCACCGCGAGTACTTCGAGCCCAGGTCCGTGCGCGACTGCCTGTACTCCGCGCCGCTGCCGAACCTGCCCGACACGCCGGAGGTGCGGCGCGACGTCGCGTCCTACAAGGCCAGCGCGCAGTCGCTCGACCAGGGCGTCGGGTCGGTGCTGGGCGCGCTCGACGAGCAGGAGCTCGGCGACAGCACGCTCGTGATCCTCACGACCGATCACGGGCTCGCGTTCCCGGGCGCGAAGGCGACGCTGTTCGACCGCGGGATCGGCGTGCTGCTGCTCATGCGCGGCCCGGGCGGGTTCCACGGCGGCCGGGTGCTCGACGCGCTCGTCTCGCACGTCGACATCTACCCGACGCTGTGCGAGCTGGCCGGGGTCGCTCGTCCGCCGTGGCTCCAGGGGACGTCGCTGATGCCGCTGGTGCGGCGCGAGACGGCGCAGGTCAACGACGCGGTCTTCGCCGAGCTCACGTTCCACGCCGCCTACGAGCCGCAGCGGGCCGTGCGGACGCACCGCCACAAGTACGTCCGCCGCTTCGGCGACCGGCTGCGCCCCGTGCTCGCCAACGTCGACGACAGCCCCACCAAGGAGCTGCTCGTGGCGGCCGGGTGGGCGGAGACGGAGCTGCCGCGCGAGGCGCTCTACGACCTGCTGCTCGACCCGCAGGAGGGCGAGAACCTGATCGGCTCGCCGCGGATCGCCACCGTGGAGGCCGGCCTGCGCGAGCGGCTCGAGACGTGGATGCGCGAGACGGGCGACCCGCTGCTGGACGGGCCGGTGCCGGCGCCGCCGGGCGCCGAGCTCAACTCACCAGACCAGCGCTCGGCGCGGCCGCGCGCGCCGCGTTCTCGACGATCGGGCCGATGAGCCGGGGCCAGGCGGCGCGCGGGAGGTCGTGGCCAAGGCCCGCGATCTCCACGAGCCGCGCGCCGGGGATGGCGCGCGCGGTCGCGCGCCCGCCCGACGGGCTCACGAGCGGGTCGTCGGTGCCGTGGATGACGACCGTCGGCACGCGGATCGTCTTCAGCAGCTCCGTCCGGTCGCCCGAGTGGATGATCGCGGCGAGCTGCCGGCCGGCGCCGGCCGGGTTGCGGCCGCGGTCGTAGGCGCGCGAGGCGGTCCTGCGCAGGTCGTCCTCGTCGCGCTCGAAGCCTGGGGAGCCGATCTTGCGGAACACCTTCACGGTGTGCTCGACGTATGCGTCGCGCTCCTGCGGCGGCCGCCCGAGCAGCACGCCGTAGGTGGAGAGCTTCGGCTGGCCGCTGAAGCGCGCGCCCGTGTTGGACATGATCGACGCCAGCGACAGCACCCGATCGGGGAAGCGCGCCACCAGCGTCTGGGCGATCATCCCGCCCATCGACGCGCCGACGATGTGCGCGCGCCCGATGCCCAGCTCGTCCAGCAGGCCGACGCCGTCGGCCGCCATGTCGTCGAGCGTGTAGCCGGCCGCCTTCCTGGAGCGCAGGAGGAGCTGGCGGAGCGTCGGCACGGGGAGGTCGCGCATGGCGGTGGAGCGCCCGACGTCGCGGTTGTCGTAGCGGATCACGTGGAAGCCGTTGGCGGCGATCTGCTCGCAGAAGTCCTCGTGCCAGCCCAGCATCTGCGTGCCGAGCCCCATCACGAGCAGGACGGCGGGATCGGCCGGGTCGCCGAAGGTCTCGTAGGCGATGTCGACGTCGCCGACGCGGCAGCTGCGCTCTGGCATGGTCGGCCAGCCTACCCGCGGCCGTCCGCCGCCACGCGGCCGAAGCCGCCGAAGATCGCCTCCGACAGCGCCCGCTGGCCGCCGAGGTGCTCGTCGTCGGCGGCGCGGGCGGCCTCCTCGGCCACGGCGGCCTGGGCGAGCGCCTCGTACCAGTCCTCGTACCAGCCCTCGAGCGCCTCCTCGTCGACCTCGGCGTGGAACTGGACGCCCCATGCGCGCTCACCGGCCCGGAACCCCTCGACCGTCCCGCCCGGGGAGCGCAGCAGCTCGGTCGCGCCCGCGGGCAGCGCGAACCCGTCCTCGTTCCAGTGCAGGCCCGCCGCGCCGCGCGGGAGCGCCCCGAGCACCGGATCGCCGTCCGCCGGCGGCAGCGGCTCGAGCGGCGTCCACGTCACCATCCGCCGCGGCAGCCGCCGGACCTCGCTGCCGAGCGCGTGCGCGAGCAGCTGGGCGCCGAGGCAGACGCCGAGCACGGGGACGCCCGCACGCGTGGCCTCGCGCAGCAGCTCCGCCTCGCCGGCGAGCGCGGGGTCGAGCGCGTTCTGCTCGCCGCCCAGCGACACGATCCCGTCCAGCTCGCCGAGCGCCGGCAGCGGGTCGCCGCGCCGCAGGAAGCGCTCGTCGAGGTCCACTCCCGCGCCGCGCAGCGCCGGCCCGGCGTGGCCGAGGAAGGCCCGCTCGAGGTGGTGCAGCACGGCGACGACGGGGCGTGACATGAGCGTTCGAGGCTAGCCGTATCGGTCTCGTACGGCTGTCCGCACCACGCATCCACATGGGGGCCGTACGGAGCGGGCCACGGGGCGGTGGCAGCATTGCCGTCGTTCCCCCCACATACGAGGCGAACCTCATGGATGAGGTGCACCGCCTCGGCTCCGGCCCCGGACCGTCTTACCTCCCTTCGGCGCCCGCCGGCCGGAAGCGACCCTGACGGGGCCGCCGCGCAATCCCCTGGCGCGGCGGCGCCCCGTTCAGGTACTAGGGTTCGGCGGGGATGCGCTTCCTCATGGTCGTCGTGCTCACCAGCGCCGCGCTGGCCGCCGGCTGCGGCGGCTCGGACTCCGGCGGCGACTCGGCATCGTCCGCGCCGGGCGAGGAGCAGTACCGGGAGTTCGCATGCGCGAGCTGCCACTCGCTCGACGGCGACGAGGGCACCGGCCCGACCTTCAAGGGGCTCGCCGGCTCGACCGTGGAGCTCGAGGGCGGCAAGACCGTGACGGCCGACGCCGACTACCTGAAGCGCTCGATCACCGACCCCGACGCCGAGATCGTCGACGGCTACGCCGAGGGGATCATGAGCGCGACGACCGGCCAGTTCGACCTTGACTCCAAGCCGGAGGACGTCGACCGGCTGGTGCAGTTCATCCAGAGCGTGAAATAGCTCACACGTTCGGGGAGCCCCATGGCGCGGCCTGCCCGCCGCGGGCCAACATGCGCCATGCGTCTCCCCATCCTCTCCCTCCTCTTCCTGCTGGCGATGGCGGCGCCGGCGGCGGCCGACTCGCTGGTCTACGTCAAGGACGGCAACCTGTTCAGCGCCCGTCCCGACGGCTCCGAGCAGCGACAGCTCACGCAGGACGGCTCCCCGCAGGACCCGTACAGCTCCCCCTCGCAGGCCGACGACGGCACGATCGTCGCGATCCGCGGGTCGCGCTTCCACAAGTTCGACCGCAACGGACGCTCGCTCGGGCCGCCGCTCGACTCGCTGCTCACCCGCAGCCCGGCGGCGATCTGCGCCGTCGGCCCGTTCGACGCCCGGATCTCGCCCGACGGCCGCAAGATCGCCTACTGGCTCGGGATCATGGGCGGCTACTACGACTACGCGACGCACACCTACTACAACGACCCGCAGTCGGCCGTCGTCTACCAGTCGGCCACCGACGGCACCCCGCTCGGCCAGACGATGTTCTACGAGGAGCCGTCGTGGCTTGCCGACTCCAACCGCGTGCTCCTCTGGGACTCGATGAACGCCCTCACGGCCCAGGCCATGACCGGCGTCATGGGCGCCGACCACAACCACATCACCGGCTGGTTCCAGGACGACGACACGAACGACTACGAGATGTGGAACCCGGTCGGCGCCGGTGAGCTGAACCGCGCCGGCACGCGGCTGGCGGCGTTGCGCGGCGGCGGCACGCTGGGCAACGGCTACCTGGCCCGCGGCACCCACAACGGCATCACGATCTACGACGTCAACGGGCTCGACCAGGCGCCGCGGATGTGGGGGTGCTGGATCGAGGACGACCACGGCTCCGAGCTGACCCCGCCGAGCTGGTCGCCGGACGGCAGCGCGCTTGCCTACTCCGCGCCCGACGGCATCTGGATCGCCCGCACCGGCAACTCCTGCCAGGAGGCCACGTTGAAGCTCGTGATCCCGGGTGGGCGCGAGCCGGATTGGGGACCCGCCCACCCCGCCGACCATGGCGGCGGCGGGCCCGGCCCGCGCCCGGGCGCCGATGACGGCGGCCAGGCCGGCGCGACGGTCGCGGTGGCGGCCAAGGTGCGGCGCGGCGCCCTGCTCCGCCGCGGCATCACGGTCCGCGCGAAGTGCGCCGCGGAGTGCCGCGTCGACGCGCGCGCCCGCAGGCTCGCCCGCGGCCGCGCGAAGGGCACCGGCACCGTGCGCGCCAAGGTGCGCCTGACGGGCCGCGGCCGCCGCGCGGTGAAGCACGGCGCCCGCAGGCTGGCGCTGAAGGTCAAGGTGCGCCAGGCCGGCGCGGCCACGAAGACCTACGCCCGGGCCGTGAAGATCCGCGGCTGAGCCGCGCGTTCGTGGCGGCGCCCCGAGGGCCGGGGCGCCGCCGCGGCTCAGCGGCGGGGCGCGCGCTCGGGCGGCCCGAGGACCTTCATCGCCGCCCGCAGCAGCGGCTCCGGCACGCGCTTCGTCTGCTTCAGGGCGGCCATCCCGGCGCGGGATCGCACCGCGGTCCCGCGCCCGAACTGGCGGTTGAGCGGCGGGCCGTCGGACGGGAAGCCGTGGTGCAGCGGCAGCTCGCCGGCGGCCTCGCCGAGCGCACGGCCGATCACCATCCGCTGGATCTCGCTCGTGCCCTCGAAGATCGTGTAGAGCTTGGCGTCGCGGTACCACTTCTCCACGGGCAGGTCGGAGATGTAGCCCCAGCCACCGCAGACCTGGATCGCCTGCTCCGTGGCCCGCTGCGCGACCTCGGAGGCGCGCAGCTTGCTCATCGAGCCCTCGCCGTGCTGGAACGGCACGCGGTTGGCGGCCATCCACGCCGCGCGCCAGGTCAGCAGCCGGGCGGCGTCGAGGTCTGCCGCCAGGTCTGCGAGCGGGAACGAGATGCCCTGCTTGTCGATGATCGGCCCGCCGAACGCCTCGCGCTCGGTGGCGTAGGAGACCGCGAACTCGAGCGCGGCGCGGGCGATGCCGAGCGCCTGCGCGGCGACCATCGGCCGCGTCTGCTCGAACGCGCCGAGCGTCGCCGAGCCGCGGTCGCCGTTGCCGCTCTCGCGCGCACGCTGGAGCCCCGCCTCGAGCTTCTCGTCGCCGCCGAGGAGGTGGTCGGCGGGGATCCGCACGCCGTCGAACTTCAGCTCCGCCGTGTGCGAGGCGCGGCAGCCGAGCTTGTCGAGCTTGCGCACCAGCTCCAGCCCCGGCGTCCCGCCCGGCACGATGAACAGCGCCTGCCCGCGGTGGCCCAGCTCCGGGTCGACCGTCGCGTTGACGACGTGGACGTTCGCGATCCCGCCGTTGCCGATCCACATCTTGTGGCCGTCGATCACCCACTCGTCGCCGTCGCGCCGGGCCTGGGTGCGGAGGTTGCGCACGTCGCTGCCGCCCTGCGGCTCCGAGATGCACAGCGCGGCGAGCTTGAGGTCGCCGGGCTCGCCGAAGCACTCGGGCGCCCAGCGCAGGAGCTGCTCCGGGGTCGCCGCCTGCGCCATCGCCGACAGCGCGAGCCCGGGCATGACCACGGCCAGCCCGATCCCGGCGCAGCCCCAGAACAGCTCCTCCATGAACAGCGGCAGCGAGATGCCCGCCGGGTCGCCGATCAGGTCGCGGTAGAAGAGCGGGTTGTAGAAGCCCTCCTGGGCGGCGGCCTCGATCACGTCCCACGGGAACTCCTGCTCGCGGTCGTAGCGCGCGGCGACGGGCCGCATGACGTCCTCGGCGAACGCGTGCGTGCGCGCGAGCAGGTCGTGGTGCGCGGGTGTGAGCGAGAAGTCCATCAGCGTTCGAGGATCGCCACGACGCCCTGGCCGCCGGCCGCGCAGATCGAGATCAGCCCGCGGCCGAGTCCGCCTCGCGCTGCGCGCTCGTCACCGCTTCGCTCGGCCGCCAGCAGCTTGGCCAGCGTGGCGACGATCCGCCCGCCCGTGGCCGCGAACGGGTGCCCGACGGCCAGCGAGCTGCCGGTCACGTTGAGCTTGTCGCGGTCGATCGTCCCGAGGCCGTTCTTCTCCCACGCCGCCAGCGTCGCGAGCACCTGCGAGGCGAACGCCTCGTGGATCTCGTAGAAGTCGAAGTCCTGGAGCTTCAGGCCGGCCTTGTCGAGCAGCTTCGGCACGGCGTGGACGGGCGCCATCAGCAGCCCCTCGCCGCCGTTCACGTAGTCGACCGCCGCGGTCTGCACGTGGGTGAGGTGCGCGAGCACGGGGAGCGAACGCGCCTCGGCCCATTCGTCGCTGGCCAGCAGCACGACGGCGGCGCCGTCCGACAGCGGCGTCGAGTTGCCCGCGGTCATCGTCGCGTCCTCGCCCTCGCCGAACACCGGCTTGAGCTTGGCGAGCTTCTCCGCCGTGGAGTCCGGGCGCAGGTTCTGGTCGCGCTCCAGGCCGGCGTACGGGGTGACCAGGTCGTCGAAGAAGCCGCGGTCGTAAGCGGCCGCCAGCCGCTGGTGGCTGGCCGCCGCCAGCTCGTCCTGCGCCTCGCGCGAGACCTTCCACTCCTTCGCGGTGATCGCCGCGTGCTCGCCCATCGAGAGCCCCGTGCGGGGCTCGGCGTTGCGCGGGATGTCCGGCACGATCTGGCTCGGGCGCAGCTTGCCGACGAGCTTCAGCCGTTCGGTGGCGGTCTTGGTGCGCCGCGCCTCCATCAGCACCCGCCGCAGGTCCTCGTTGATCCCCACCGGCGCGTCGCTGGCCGTGTCCGTGCCGCCCGCGATGCCGACCTCGATCTGCCCGAGCGCGATCTTGTTGGCCACCAGCACCGCGGCCTCGAGGCCGGTGTCGCACGCCTGCTGGATGTCGTAGGCGGGGGAGGTGGAGGCCAGCGAGCTGCCGAGCACGGCCTCGCGGGTGAGGTTGAAGTCGCGCGCGTGCTTGAGCACCGCGCCGGCCACGACCTCCTCGATCTCCTCGCCCTGGAGCGAGAAGCGTGCGGCCAGGCCGTCGATCGCGGCGGTCAGCATCGCCTGGTTGGACTCGGTGGCGTACGGCCCGTTGGCGCGGGCGAACGGGATCCGGTTGCCGCCCACGATCGCCGCCGCGCGGGCGCCGTTGCGGGTAGGAGAGGGGGAGGAGCTCATCTTTGCATCATCTCATGTACCCTCGATTGAGGTCGAAATGCCTTCGGATCGCTATCAACAGCTGACTGCTACCCCGCCCGGCAAGTTCATCGCGCGCCGCCTGGGCCTCCCCGAGTCCAGGCCGCTGCGCCGCTACGAGCCCGGGCAGCCCGCGCTCGCGGGGCCCGCGCTGATCGGCGGCGAGGGCCGCCTCGGCGAGACCCTCGCGGCCGTCCTCGCCGGCATCGGCGCCGAGATCCGCCAGGCCCCGCCGGGCGAGAACGGCGACGGCGTGCGGCTCGGCGCGCTCGTCTACGACGCGACCGGGATCGCCGACACCGCGGGCCTCAAGCCGCTGTACGAGTTCTTCCACGCCGCGATCCGCCTGCTCGGGCCGAGCGGCCGGCTCGTCGTCCTCGGCACGCCGCCGGAGCTCGCCGCCGACCGCCGCCAGGGCGTCGCCCAGCGCGCGCTCGAGGGCTTCGTCCGCTCGGCCGCCAAGGAGCTGCGCGGCGGCGCCACCGGCCAGCTCGTGCTCGTCGCGCCCGGCGCCGAGGCCAACGCGGAGTCCACGCTGCGCTTCCTGCTCTCGGCCCGGTCGGCCTACGTGTCCGGGCAGGTGATCCGGATCGGCGCCGGCGAGTCGACCGACCCGCTGGACTGGGACCGGCCGCTGGCGGGGCGCGTCGCGGTCGTCACCGGCGCCTCGCGCGGCATCGGCGCGGCGATCGCGCGCACGCTGGCCCGCGACGGCGCCACGATCGTCGGCGTCGACGTCCCCGCCCAGGGCGAAGACCTCGCGGAGGTGGTCAACGAGGTCGGCGGCTCGGCGCTCCAGCTCGACATCACCGACGACGACGCGCCGGACCGGCTCGCCGAGCACCTGCGCGAGCGCCACGGCGGCGCGGACGTCGTCGTCCACAACGCCGGCGTCACGCGCGACCGGACGCTGGGCCGCATGTCCGAGCAGGAGTGGGACATGGTGATCGCCATCAACCTCACCGCCCAGGAGCGCATCAACGACGCGCTGATCGACGGCGACGTGCTGCGCCGCGGCGGCCGCATCGTGTCGGTCTCGTCGGTCAGCGGCATCGCCGGCAACCGCGGGCAGGCCAACTACGCGGCCTCGAAGGCGGGCGTGATCGGCACCGTCGAGACGCTCGCGCCCGTGCTCGCCGAGAGCGGGCGGACGATCAACGCGATCGCGCCCGGCTTCATCGAGACGAAGATGACCGCCGCGATGCCGGTCGGCACGCGCGAGGCGGGCCGGCGGATGAACAGCGTCGCCCAGGGCGGGCAGCCGGTCGACGTGGCCGAGACCGTCGCCTGGCTCGCGAGCCCGGCCTCCGGCGGCGTCAACGGCAACGTCGTCCGCGTCTGCGGCCAGAGCCTGATCGGCGCATGACCGTCCGCGAGCTGTCCTCCCCGCCGAGCATGACCGCGCTGTACCCGCGCGCGCTGGCGGTCCCGCTGCTGCGCAGGGTGCCCGGCCTCGGCGGCGGCGACGGGCTGCCCGACACGCGAGCTCGAGGTGCGCGACGAGGCGGTCGACCTCGACCACCTGTCGGACTACACCGAGGTCTGCGGCTTCGAGCGGATGGACCGGCTGCCGCCGACCTACCCGCACGTGCTGGCGTTCCCGCTGGCGATGCGGATCATGACCGAGCGGGCGTTCCCGTTCAGCGTCCTCGGCGCTCGTCCACATCGGCAACCAGATCACCCAGCACCGGCCGATCTCGCCGGACGAGCGCGCTGGCGGTGCGGGTCCACGCCGAGGGGCTGGAGCCGCACGACCGCGGGACGCAGTTCGACGCTCGCCGCCGAGGCGCGCGTGGGCGACGAGCTCGTCTGGGAGTCGCGCGAGCCACTACCTGCACCGCGAGAGCGGCGGCGGCGGGAACGGCAAGAAGGACGGCGGCGACGCGCCGATGCCCGCGCGGGCGCACTGGAAGGTGCCCGGGCGACATCGGCCGCCGCTACGCGGGCGTGTCGGGCGACCGCAACCCGATCCACCTCCACGGGCTGACCGCGAAGCTGTTCGGGATGCCGCGGCCGATCGCCCACGGCATGTGGCTCAAGGCCCGCTGCCTGGGCGAGCTGGAGCCGTCGCTGCCCGACGCGTTCACGGTCTCCGTGCGCTTCAAGCTGCCGCTGTTCCTGCCCGCCCAGGTGGCCTTCGGGACGCGCGACGACGCGTTCGAGGTGCGCGACGCGAGCAGCGGCAAGCCGCACCTCTCCGGCGAGCTCAGCGCGCCATGACGGCCCGCAGCAGGTCGGTGGCGGCGTCCGCCAGCTCGCCGACCTGCTCCTCCTGACCCGCTTCGACGGCCTCGAGCATCAGCTCGTTGAGGCCGCCGACGACCGCGGTGGCGAGCCTGGGGGAGAGCGGCCGCACGCCCGCCTCCTCGGCGGCGGCCTGCTCGGACAGCGCGCGCAGCAGGTCCGCGTAGCGGCGCTGGACGTCGCGGCGCAGCCGCCGGGCGCGCGGCCCGGCGGCCTGGATCTCGACCAGCCCGGCCCGCAGCAGCGCCGGCTCGGCCGCGAGCCGCTCGAAGTACGCGCGCGCCGCCGCCTCCACGCGCTCGTCCCACGGCCCGGCGACCGAGGCCGCGTCGGCGATCAGCGCCAGCAGCTCGTCGCTCGTCCGCGAGTACAGGGCCAGGAAGCACGACTCCTTGTCGGCGAACTGCTCGTAGAACGTGCGCTTGGAGACGCGCGCCCGCGCGACGACGTCGGCGATCGTCGTGGCCGCGTAGCCCTTCTCGGCGATCGACGCCGCGAGCCCGTCGGTCAGGCGCGTGGCCGGGGTGCCCGTCTCCACGATCATGTGGGCAGCTTCGGCACGTCGGCGTCCTCGGGCGGCATCGCGACGCTCGAGCCGCCGAACCAGCGGCCGAGGCGGGTGATCTCGTCCTCGAGCTGCGGGATGAACGTCTTCGCCTCGCGCCCGATGAGGCGGTCGGCGAGCGGGCTGGTGAGGACGGTGCGCAGCGCCTGCACCAGCGCGATCGAGCGCGGGATGTAGATGCGGCGCTTGCGGCGCTCGATCCCGTCGGCCAGCGCCGTGGCGCAGTCCTCGACCGAGGTGGTCGACTTCATCGGCCACGGCAGGCGCTCGAGCGCGTCCGAGAACGTCTTGAGGTCGGCCTGCGTGTCGCGCACGAGATCCGTGTCGATCCACGACGGGTGGGCGGTGCCGACCTTGACGCCCTTGTGCGCGACCTCGAGCCGCAGCGAGTTCGCGAAGTGCTCCGCGCCCGCCTTGGACGCCATGTAGGCGGCCATCCCCGGCATCATCGTGAACGAGGCCACCGAGGCGATCACGAGCACGTAGCCGCGCCGCTGGGTGACGTGGGGGAGGGCCGCGCTGATCGTGCGGATGACGCCGTTGAGGTTGACGTCGACGGTGCGGACGAGCGCGTCCGGCGGGTTGATCGCCACGGTGCCGTTGTTCGCGACGCCGGCGTTGGCGATGACGACGTCGATGCCGCCGAGCGCCGCCACGGTGCCGGCGACGGCGCCGTCGACCGCCTCCTGGTCGGTCACGTCGGCCTCGAACCACACCGCCCGCTCGCCCAGCTCGCGGGCCAGCGCCGCGAGCCGCTCGGCCTCGAGACCCACAAGCGAGACCCGCGCGCCGCGCGCGACGAGCTGCCGCGCCGTCGCCGCGCCGATCCCGCGCGCGGCCCCGGTGATCAGCACGACCTTGTTGTCCAGTTTCTGCCTCATCGGGCTCTCGCCCTGGCGGCGGTCGCCTCCTCGCGCTTGAAGCGCTCCGGCTGCGCGGCCTCGTCCACCTCGCCGGGCTGCGGCGCGATCATCGGCCCGTCGCCCGACGGGTCGGCGATGCCCTCCTCGAGCCACGTGAAGCGGCCGGCGAGCACGTCCTGCGCCGCCTTGTAGTTGGCGTCGTCGTTGTTCGACCAGAGCTCGCTGAACAGCGCGTCGACGCGGGCGTGCGCCTGCTTGCAGAACAGGTCCGCGAGCGCGTAGGCGTCCTCGCCGCGCTCCGGGTGCTCGCGCTTGATCGTCGAGGCGTAGGTCGCCGCCGCGGCGATCGCGAACAGCTCGGCGCCGATGTCGACGATCCGCCCGAGGAACGCCTGCTTCTTCTCGAGCTTCGCCTGCCAGCGGCCCATCGCGTAGAACGTCGTGCGCGCGAGCTTGCGCGATCCGCGCTCGACGAACCGCAGGTGGGTCGCGAGCGGGCCGAACTCGTCGAACGAGCCCGGCTTCTGGCCCTCGCCGACGGCCAGCTGCGGCAGCCACTTGGCGTAGAAGGCGCCGGCCTGCACCGCGCTGCGGGCCTTGTCCTTGAGGTCGCCCTTGCCCTCGAGGATCGCGCCGGCGACCTGGAGGTGCTGGTCGACCGCCTCGCGGGCGATCGCCAGGTGCATGATCTCCGTCGAGCCCTCGAAGATGCGGTTGATCCGCATGTCGCGCAGCATCGCCTCGACCGGCACGGGCTTCTCGCCGCGGTCCTTGAGCGACTGGGCGGTCTCGTAGCCGCGACCGCCGCGGACCTGCATCAGCTCGTCGAGGATCTGCCAGCCCTTCTCGGAGGCGTAGAGCTTGGCGATCGCCGCCTCGATGCGGACGTCGTTCTTCTTGTCGTCGGCGAGCCGGCGAGGAGACGTCGAGCATCGCCTCGAGGCCGAACGCGCTCGCCGCGATGAACGCGATCTTCTGCGCCACCGCGTCGTGCTTGCCGACCGGCTGGCCCCACTGGACGCGCTCGGACGCCCACTCGCGCGCGATCTTCGTCGCCCACTTGGCGTTGCCGGCGCAGATGGCGGGCAGCGCGAGGCGGCCGGTGTTGAGCGTGGAGAGGGCGATCTTGAGGCCCTGGCCCTCGCGCCCGATCAGGTTCTCCTTCGGCACGAAGACGTTCTCGAGCCGGGTGACGGAGTTCTCGATCCCGCGCAGGCCCATGAACGCGTTGCGGCTCTCGACCGTCACGCCGTCGCTCGTGTAGTCCAGGACGAAGGCGCTGATCCCGCCCTTGTGGGCGTCGGACTTCGGGACCTGGGCCATGACGACGACGATGTCGGCGACGGCGCCGTTGGTCGCCCACAGCTTGCGGCCGTTGAGCACGTAGCCCGTGCCGTCCTCGGTGGGCGTGGCGGTCGAGGCGAGGCGGGCGGGGTCGGAGCCGACGTCGGGCTCGGTGAGGAGGAACGCCGAGATGTGGTCCTTGGACACGAGCGGCAGCCACTTCTGCTTCTGCTCCTCCGAGCCGAACAGCATCAGCGGCTGGGCGACGCCGATCGACTGGTGGGCGGACAGGAGCGTGGCCAGCGAGGCGTGCCAGGTGCCGGCCAGGGCCAGCGCGCGGTTGTAGTAGACCTGGCTGAGGCCGAGGCCGCCGTACTCCTCGGGGACCTTCATCCCCAGCGCGCCGAGCTGCTTGAGCCCGTCGACGACCGCGTCGGGGATCTTCGCGTCCCGCTCGATCTGGAGCGGGTCCACGTTCTCGGTCAGGAACGCGCGCAGGCGCTCGAGGAAGCGCTCGCCCGTCTCGACCCGCTCGGGCTCCAGCTTGGGCTGCGGGTGGATGAGGTCGAGGCGGAAGTTGCCGAGGAACAGCTCCTTGCCGAAGCTCGGGAGCTTCCACTCCTGCTCGCGGGCGGCCTCCGCGACTTCTCGGGCCTGCTGCTCGCTGACTTGGGTCGACACGGGTTCAGCCTCCAGGGATTCAACGGGTCTGCCGGTACATTCTGGTACCCCGTGACGTTCGGGGCGAGGCTTGTAGCCTCGCGATGATTTTGGGCCTGCATCTACCGATTCCCGCGGCGTCTCGCCGTCGTGACCGTTCGCCAGAGCCGATTGACCGCGATCCAAGTGGGCCCACCACGAGGAAACGCGGTCAATCGACTCTGACTCGGCCCACGACGCCGAGCCATCCACGGATGATCGGCAGATACAGGTCCAAACGCGCGGGAGTGCTGATCCTGGCGGGAGCCGCCGTCTCGCTGCTCGTGGTGAGGCCCGCGCCCGGCTACGACGCGTGGATGTGGCTGCTGTGGGGCCGCGAGGTGGTGGGGGGCGGGCTGAGCACCGCGGACGGGCCGGCGTTCAAGCCCCTGCCCGTGGCCGTCTGCGCGCTGCTCGCGCCGCTCGGCGGCGCGGCGCCGTGGGCGTGGGTGGCGATCGTGCGCGTGGCCGCCGTCGCCGCGATCTGGCTCGCCTTCCGGCTCGGGCGCGACCTCGCGCGCGGGTGGGGCGCGCCGAGCGGCGCGGGCGCGCCCATCGCCGGAGGCGCCCTCACACCCATCGCCGGAGGCGCCCTCGCGCCCATAGCCGGAGGCGCCCTCGCGGCGGTCGGCGTCGCGCTGTGCGGCGGGTTCGCGTTCGCGGCGGCGACGGGCGCGGAGGCGCCGCTCGTCATCGCGTTCGGCCTCGCGGGGGTGGAGGCGTGGCGGCGCGGGCGGCTGCCGCTCGCGCTCGCCTGCGGCGCCGCCTGCGCGCTGCTGCGCGTGGAGGCGTGGCCGTTCCTCGCCGTCGCATGCGCGCTCGCCTGGCGCCGCGGCGAGCGCGGGTGGGTGGCGGGGCTCGCGATCGCGGTCCCGGCAGCGTGGTTCGTCCCGGAGTGGCTCGGCTCGGGCGATCCGCTGCGCTCCGGCGCCCGCGCGCGGGTCCCGATGCCAGGCCAGCCCGCTCTGGCCGACGTGCCCGCGCTCGCCTCGCTCGACGCCGCGGCTCGCGTCGCGCTCTGGCCGCTGCTCGCGGGGCTGCTGTTCCTGCGCGGTCGGCGTGGCGCGCTGGTGGTCGCCGGGGCCGGCGTTGCCTGGGTGGCTGTAGTTGCCGCGATGGCCCAGGCCGGGTTCAGCGGCGAGCCGCGGTATGCCCTGCCGGGCGTCGCGCTGATCTGTGTGGCCGGGGGAGTGGGTCTGGCCAACGTCAACGGCGCATTGAGGGGAGCGCGGGGGGCGGGGTGGAGTCACTTTGCGGGCTATAGGGCGGTCAATCGACTCCACTTGCTCTCCGTCGCCCTCTTAGTGATGGTGTTGGTGCTTGCCGCGGCGCCTCGCATCTCGGACGTGGCGGCGCTTCGCGGCGCCCAGGCGCACCAGGCCGCGCTGGCGGACGACCTGCGCGCGGCCGTCGCCGCCGCCGGCGGGCGCGAGGCGGTGCTGGCCTGCGGCACGCCGTACGTCGGGCCGCTGCGCGGGCCGCTCATGGCCTACACGCTCCGCGTGACCAAGCGCACGGTGGAGCCCGACGCTCCGCCGCATCCTCCAGGGGTGGTCTTCACCGCCCGGCTCACCCGCGCCAGCGCGCCCGCGCCGGCCGCCGGGCCCGGCTTTGCGGCCGTGGCCACCGCCGGGGCGTGGCAGGTCCGGGCTGCCTGCCCGCAGAGTTAGGGTGCCCTAATATGCGGCGCCGTGCGCGTCGCCATCCTCATCGCCGCCGTCGTCGCGGCCGGCCTGGCCGTCGGCTACGTCGCCCTCGGCGGCGACCCGCTCGACGACATCGAGCCGCTCGAGCCGGCCACCGAGGAGGGCTCCGGGCACCACTTCGACGTCGAGCGGATCGCCACCGGCCTGAACCGGCCGACCTGGGTCGGCCAGGCGCCCGGCGACCCCGCGCTGTGGGTGCTGGAGCAGCCCGGCCGCGTCGTCCGCCTCGAAGACGGCGATCGCACCACCGCCCTGGACCTCGGCGCCGACGTCCGTCTGGGCGCGGAGCAGGGCCTGCTCGGCATCGCCTTCCACCCCGACTTCGCGCACGACCGGCGCCTCTACCTCCACTGGAGCGACCGCCGCGGGGACACGCGAGTGGCCGAGTTCGAGGCCCGCCCCGACGGCACGATCGAGCCGAAGCCGCTGCGGCAGCTGCTGTTCGTCGAGCAGCCGGAGGAGAACCACAACGGCGGCCAGCTGCTGTTCGGGCCCGACGGCCGCCTCTACCTCGGGCTCGGCGACGGCGGCGGCGCGTTCGACCCCCGCCGGACCGCGCAGGACCAGGACAACCTGCTCGGCAAGATCGTCGCCACCGACGTCGACGCGGAGAAGCCGCGATGGAGCGTCGTGCTCACGGGCCTTCGCAACCCCTGGCGGTTCGCGTTCGACCCCGCGCTCGGCGAGCTGTGGATCGGCGACGTCGGCCAGGACGACGTGGAGGAGATCGACCGCGTGCTCCTCGAGCCCGACGAGCCGGTGAAGAACCTCGGCTGGAGCGCGTTCGAGGGCACGGAGCGGCTCGGCGGCCACGAGCTCGACGAGACCGGCGAGCTGATCTGGCCCGTCGCCACCTACAGCCACGACGACGGCTGCTCGGTCACCGGCGGCGTCGTCTACTCGGGATCGCGGCTCGAGCGCGACCTCGGCCGGCGCTACGTCTACGGCGACTTCTGCTCCGGCGCGCTGTGGACGCTCGCGGGCACGCCGGACGGCCGCGCGACCGACGTCCGCCGCGAGCAGGCCAAGGTTCCGGGCCTCACCCACATCGGCACGGACGAGCGCGGCGAGCTGCTGTTCGCGTCCGGGACCGGGGCGATCTACCGCGCGGTGCCGGCGGGCTCGTGAGCCGCCCGCTCGGGCTCCAGCGCGTTGACCGGCCCGTCGAGCCACACCCGCACGCGGTCGCCGGGGTGCCAGGCCGGGAAGCCGAGCCGGCGGCTGCGCAGCTTGAGCCCGCTGCGCAGCTCGAGGTGGACGAGCTGGTCGTGGCCGTAGAACGAGCGCTCGAGCACGATCGCCTCGGCCGCCTCGCGCGCCGCGGGCGTGTGGCCGATCGCCACCGACTCCGGCCGGATGACGACCTGGACCTCGCCGTCGAGGTCGCGGCCCGTCGAGAAGCGCCCCAGCTCGCACGACACGAGCCCGCGCTCCGCGGTGCCCGGCAGCACGTCGGCCTCGCCGAGGAACTCGGCCACCCAGCGCGAGCGACGGGCGGTCGTAGACCTCCTCGGGCGAGCCGACCTGCTCCACCCGGCCCTCACGCAGCACCACGACGGCGTCGGCGAGCGAGAGCGCCTCGGCCTGGTCGTGGGTGACCAGCAGCGCGCTGGCGCCCGCGCTGCGCAGGATCGCCGCGACCTCCTGCGCGCAGGCTCTCGCGCAGCCCCGCGTCGAGCGCCGCGAACGGCTCGTCGAGCAGGATCACCTCCGGGTCCGCCGCCAGCGCGCGGGCGAGCGCGACCCGCTGGCGCTCCCCGCCCGACAGCTCGTGCGGGTAGGCCTTGGCGCGGCCGGCGAGGCCGACCAGCTCGAGCGTCTCGCCGACGCGCCCGTCGCGCGCGGCGCCGAAGCCGACGTTGCCCGCCACGGTGAGGTGCGGGAACAGCGCGCCCTGCTGGAACACCATGCCGATCCGGCGGCGCTCGGGCTCCACCCAGTCGCCGGCGCCCGCGACCGCGCGCCCGCCGACGGCCACCGTCCCGGCGTCGGGGCGCTCGAAGCCCGCGATCATGCGCAGCAGCGTCGTCTTGCCCGAGCCGCTCGGCCCGAGCAGCGCGACGATCTGCCCGTGGTCGACGTGCACGTTGGCGCCGTCGACCGCGCGCAGCGCGCCGAAGGCCTTGGTCAGGCCGGTAGCCTCGATGGCCGGGAAGTCGGTCACGTCCTCAATCCTGACGGCTGCGGTCGGGTTAGGCTACCCTAACTCGCGATGCTGACCGCTCTACCGCGCCGTGTGCGCCTCGCGATCGGGCTCGTCCTGCTGCTCGCCGTCGGGCTCGTCACCGCCGTCGTCGCGCTCGGCGGCTCCGCCGACGTCGTCGTCTACAACGGCCGCTCGCAGTATGGCGACGAGGCCGCCTTCACCGCCTGGGAGAAGGAGACCGGCAAGAAGCTCGAGCTCCGCGGCGGCAGCGCCCCCGAGCTGTTCGAGCGCCTGAAGAGCGAGGGCTCCGAGACGCCCGCGGACCTGCTCGTCACGACCGACCTCGCGAACCTGTGGCGCGCCAAGGAGGCGGGGCTGCTGGAGCCGGTCAGCACGCCGGCGCTGGAGCGCAACGTGGCGAAGGAGCTGCGCGACCCGGACAACGCCTGGTGGGCGCTCAGCCTGCGGATCCGCACGCCGATGCGCTCGACCGAGCGCGTGCCGGAGGACGCCATCAAGACCTACGCGGACCTGGGCGACGAGCGCTTCCGCGGGAAGCTCTGCCTGCGGACGTCCAACAACGAGTACAACCAGTCGTTCGTCGCCGACTCGATCGCCAAGCACGGCGCGGCGCGGACCGAGCGCATGCTGCGCTCGTGGATGGCCAACGACCCGCAGATCCTCGGCTCGGACGTCGACGTGCTCGAGGCGATCGCCGCCGGCCGCTGCGACGCCGGGCTCACGAACCACTACTACCTCGGCCGCATCCTCAAGGACGACCCCGGCTTCCCGGTCGCGCCCGCCTGGCCCGACCAGGACGGCGCCGGCGCGCACACGAACCTCTCCGGCGCCGGCCTCGTGAAGGGCACCGAGCACCGCGCGGACGCGATCGCCCTGCTGGAGCACCTCACGGGCGTCGAGGCGCAGACGGAGATCGTCGCGAACTCCGAGCTGGCGGCCAACCCCAAGGTCCCGCCGCCCGCGCACATCCGCGACTGGGCGGACGTCAAGCGCGATCCGATCGACGTCGAGGCCGCCGGCCGGCTGCTGCCCGACGCGATCCGGATGATGCAAGCGGTGGGGTGGAAGTAGCTTCGGCTGCCGCTCCTCCGCGGCGCCGCCTCCGGCGCCCGCCGGGATGGGCGCTCGGCTCCGCGGTCGTCGCCCTGCTGGTCGCGGGCCCGCTCGCGGCCCTGCCCCTCTCCTTCGTCCTCGACCCCGGCGCGTTCGGGGAGATCGCCGACTCGCTGCTGGGCGAGGCGCTGCGCGCGAGCGTGGTGCTGGCGCTCGGCGTGGGGGCGGGGACGCTGCTGCTCGGCGGCTCGCTCGCCGCGCTCGTCTCCTTCTACGACTTCCCGGGCCGGCGCTGGCTCGACTGGGCGCTGGTCCTGCCGCTGGCGATGCCCGCCTACGTGCTGGTGTTCGTGCTGCTCGGCCAGTACGACGAGGCCAGCCCGCTCCAGCGCGCGCTGCGCTCCGTGTTCGGCGACGGCTTCCAGCTGCCCGAGGTGCGCTCGACGGTCGGCACGATCCTCGTGCTGACGCTCGTCCTCTACCCGTACGTCTACGTGCTCGGCCGCGCCGCGTTCCTGGAGCAGTCGCGCGACACGATGGAGGCGGCCCGCACGCTCGGCCTCAGCCACGGCCGCGCGGTGGCGCGCGTGGCGATGCCGCTCGCGCGGCCGGCGCTGGCGGCGGGCGCCGCGCTCGCGGTGATGGAGTCGCTGGCCGACTTCGGCGCCGTCAACCTCCTCAACTACCGCGCGATGACCGACGCGATCTACCGCGTCTGGTACGGCGCGTTCGACCAGACCGCGGCGCTCCAGCTGGCGACGCTGCTGCTGTCGCTGACGCTGGCGCTGGTCGCGCTGGAGCGGCTGCTGCGCGGGCGGGCGCGCTACCACGGGGCGCTGGCGCGCGGGGAGGCCGCGGTGCCGAGGCGCCTGCACGGCCCGCGCGCGCTGGCCGCCGCCGGCCTGCCGGCGCTGCTGCTCCTGCTGGTGCTCGTCGGGCCGGTCGTGCAGCTCGGCGTCTGGGCGGTCGAGTCCATCGGCGAGGGCGCGACGGCCGGCGACGTGGCGCGCGACGCGCTGACCAGCGTCACGCTGGCCGGCGCAGCCGCGGTGATCGCCGCGGGCACGGCGATGATCGTCGTCTACGGCCGCCGCACGCGGCCGTCGCGGATCGGCGCGGTCGCCGCGCGGCTGGGGACGCTCGGCTACGCCGTGCCGGGCACCGTGGTCGCCGTGGCGGTGTACACGCCGCTGGCGTGGCTGGACCGGCGGATCGTGGAGGTCGCCGACGTCGGGCTCGTCTTCACCGGCACGCTGCTCGGGCTCGTGCTCGCCTACGTCGTGCGTTTCCTGGCGCTGGCGTTCTTCGCGGTCGACGCGCGGATGCGCCGCGTCGACCCCGCGCTCGACGACGCCGCGCGCAGCCTCGGCGCCGACGCCAACCGCGTCCTGGCCGACGTGCACCTGCCGCTGCTGTGGCCCGGGGTCATCACCGGCGCGCTGCTCGTCTTCGTCGAGGTGATGAAGGAGCTGCCGGCGACGGCGCTCCTGCGGCCGCTCGGCGGCGACACGCTGGCCGTCGCGGTGTGGGAGGCCACGCGCGACTCGCGGTTCGACGTCGCCGCGTTCCCCGCGCTGCTGATCGTCGCCGTCGGGCTGGCGCCCGTGCTGCTGGCGATCCGGTTCTCGCGCGGACAAGGGGGTCGTCAAGGGGGTCTGACCCCTCAAACGATCCCGTCAGACCCGGCCTGACTGTTGAGGGGTCAGACCCCCTCCACTGACCCCCTCGGCTGGCCGGGCCCGAGCGCTAGACGAGCGCCGGGTCCTCGGCCTCGTGCAGGAGGAAGCCGGCGGCGTCCAGGACCTGGCGCTCGCGCAGCCGGTTCAGCCGGTCGGAGCAGGCGGCGTCGGGCTCCCAGGCCGCCACCGCGGCCGTATTGTGGAGCGGGCGCAGCCCGTTGGGCTCCGGCTCGTCGAACGCCTGGCGCAGCCACGCCAGGTCGTCGGCGATCCGCCGCGGCCGCGGGGCGTCGGCCTCCGGCTTCCACGGGTCCTCTTCCTCGCGGCGCCGCTCCGGCACGCCGGGCGGGCGGGTCAGCGCCACGCCGAGCGCCGCGAGCCAATCGGGCGTGTGTCGAACGAGCTCGAGCATGTCCCTACGGGTTTCCGATCGCCGTGCAGGTCAAACGGGGGCCACTCTCCTAACCGGCGCATCGGCGCGCCGCGAGGAGTAGGACTCCCGCCGATGATGCGGCTCGCCGTCGCGCTCCTGCTGCTGCTCGTCGCCGCGCCCGTCGCGGCGGCCGCGCCGAACGTCGAGATCCGGCGCACCTCGCACGGCATCCCGCACATCAAGGCGCGGTCCTACAACGGCCTCGGCTACGGCTACGGCTACGCGTTCGCGCAGGACAACCTCTGCGAGATCGCCGAGGTGTACGTCACCGTCGACGCCCAGCGGTCGCGGTACTTCGGGCCGGACGGCACGTACGCCAGCCGCGGCAACGGGACGAACCCGAACAACCTCAACTCGGACTTCTTCTTCCAGCGGGTCAAGGACGACCGGGTGGTCGAGAACCTGCTGGCGCAGGCGCCGCCCGCGGGCCCGCTCCCTGAGATCCGCCGTGGCGTGCGCGGCTACGTGGCCGGCTACAACGCGTACCTCCGCGAGACGGGCGTCGACCGGCTCCCCGACCCGCGCTGCCGCGGCCGCGAGTGGGTGCGGCCGATCACGGAGATGGACGTCTACCGGCGCTTCTACCAGCTCGCGCTGCTGGCCAGCTCGGGCGTGGCGATCGACGGCATCGCCGAGGCGCAGCCGCCCGACGCCGCCCGGCCCCGGCGTCCGATCGCCGCCACGCCGCCGCGGACGCGCGGGCCGCTCCCCGACCTGCCGCTGCTCGGCGACCTGGGCTCCAACGCGATCGCGCTCGGCAAGGACGCGAGCGCCCGCGGCGGGCCTGCTGCTCGGCAACCCGCACTTCCCGTGGGACGGGGCGGAGCGCTTCTACCAGGCCCAGCTCACGCTGCCCGGCGTGTCCAACGTGTCGGGCGCCTCGCTGTTCGGCGTGCCGATCGTGCTGATCGGCCACACGCGCGGCCTGGCCTGGAGCCACACGGTGTCGACCGCGTTCCGCTTCACGCCGTTCGAGCTGAAGCTCGTGCCGGGCTCGCCCACCACGTACCTGGTCGACGGGCAGCCGCGCGAGATGCGCCGCCAGACCGTCACCGTGCAGGCGCGCCGGCCCGACGGCACGCTGGAGCCGCGCAGCCGCACGCTCTACTCGTCCGACTTCGGGCCGATCTTCGACTCGCTGCTGGGCCAGCCGCTGTTCCCGTGGACGCCGGCCACCGCGTACGCGATGGGCGACGCGAACGCGGCCAACTTCCGGCTCCTCAACCACTTCCTCGAGGTCAACCGCGCGCAGGACACGCGCGAGCTGGACGCCATCGAGCGCCGCTACCAGGGCATCCCGTGGGTGAACACGATCGCCGCCGACTCCGCGGGCCGCGCCTACTACGCGGACATCGGGACGGTCCCGCACGTGACCGACGAGCACGTGCAGCGCTGCAACACGACGGGGATCGGGGCGGCGACGTTCGCCGCGCTCGGCCTGCCGGTGCTCGACGGCTCGCGCGCCTCGTGCGCGTGGGGGAGCGACCCCGACGCCGCCGCGCCGGGGATCCTCGGGCCGGGGCGGATGCCGTTCCTGTTCCGCGACGACTACGTCACGAACTCCAACGACTCGTACTGGCTCTCCAACCCCGGGCAGCCGCTGGAGGGCTTCGACCGGATCATCGGCGACGAGCGCACGGAGCGGACGCTGCGGACGCGGCTCGGGCTGCGGATCGTGCGCGACCGGCTGGCGCGCGGGAAGTTCACGCTGCGGGCGCTCCAGCGCGCGGTCTTCAACAACCGCCAGTTCGCGGGCGAGCTGATGCGCGACGACCTCGTCGCCTTCTGCCGCACGCGGCCGGACCTCGCCGAGGCGTGCGACGTGCTCGCCGGCTGGAACCTCCGCGACGACCTCGACTCGCGCGGCGCGGTGCTGTTCCGCCGCTTCGCCACGCGGCTGCTGGGCGGCGCGGGCGCCGGGGTCGTGACGCCGCCGGGGATCTGGCGCGTGCCGTTCGACGCCGACGACCCCGTGAACACGCCGCGGTCGCTGAACACCGCGAACCCGCTGGTGGAGCAGGCGCTGCGCGGCGCGGTGGACGACGTGAGCGGCCTCGGCAAGGGGCTCGGCGTGACGCTCCGGCAGGTGCAGTACGAGCGCCGGGGGAGCGAGCGGATCCCGATCCACGGCGGCCCCGGCGACCCGGAGGGCGTCTTCAACGCGATCAACGTCGAGTGGGTGCCGGGCGAGGGCTATCCCGACGTCCCGCACGGCTCGAGCTTCGTGATGGCGGCGCGGCTCGCCGGCCGCTGCCCCGAATCGCGCTCGATCCTCACCTACTCGCTCTCGACGAACCCCGCGTCGCCGTACTTCGCCGACCAGACGCGGCTGTTCAGCCGCAAGCGGTGGGTCGACATGCGCTTCTGCGAGCGCGAGATCCTCGCCGACCCCAACCTCTCGATCACCCAGCTCGGCACGCGGCGCTGCACGAGTCGCCGCGCGATCACCTACCGGCTGCCGCTGCGCCGCGGCGAGCGGATCCGGCGCGTGCGGGTCACGGTCAACGGCAAGCGCGTGAAGGTGCGGCGCGCCGGCCGCCGAGGCGTGCGGGTCTCACTGCGCGGCCGCCCGAAGGGCCGCTACCGGATCCGCGTCACCGCGCGGACCACGAAGAAGCGGACGATCCGCCTCGACCGCCGCGCCCGCACCTGCAAGCCGACGAAGAAGCACCGCCGCCGCTGACAGGCGGCCGCCGGCGCGGCGGCGCATACTCCCCGCACCGTGCCCGACGACCTCAAGCGCGACGACCTCGCCCAGCTCGACTGGGCCCCGGAGCAGCGCGCGGCGTCGCTGACCCAGGTGTTCGAGCACGCCGCCGGGCTGGCCCGGGAGGCGGAGGGCTGGTACGCGCGCAAGCGGCCGCCGAAGCGGATCGCGGGCCGTGCCCTGCGCTTCTTCGCGGTCGTGCTCGGCGCCGCGGCCGCGATCCTGCCGATCCTCGCCGAGATCAGCGTCGACGACGGCGAGCCGGCGATCGCTCCCGGGTGGGCGGCGGCCGCGCTGGTCGGCGCCGCGACGCTGGTCACGCTCGACCACTTCTTCGGCCTCTCCGGCGCCTGGATGCGGTACATGACGGCCGAGCTCGCGATCACGCGCCTGCGCCACCAGTTCGAGTACGCGTGGAACGCGCGCCGCGCGACGGCCGCGGACCCGCCCGCGGACGCGGACGTGAAGGACCTCCTCGGACTGGCGCGCGACCTCGTGCTCGCGGTCGACGGCGTGGTCACCGAGGAGACCGCCGGCTGGGCGACCGAGATCAGGCAAGGGCTGGCGCGAACGGAGCAGGGCCTGCGAGGGTCGCCGCCGTAGGCGCGAATCGGGTCTGCGGCCGATGGCCCGTCCCGGCGCGCGCGGCTAGGGTGGCGCGCGATGTCTGTGCTCGAAGCGATCGAGGGCGTGCCGGAGTCGGCGCTGGCCGGCGAGGTCGCGGCGCGGGTGCCCGCCGCGTCGGCGGAGGCGCCGTGGGACGTGCGGCTCGAGGCGGTCGTGTGGTGGCACCGGGCCGCGCCGGGCGCCGAGCGGTACCTGCCGGCCGCGCTGCGCGGGCGGCGGACGGTGCCGCTGACCGTCGGCGCGTTCGTGCGCTACCTCGACACGCCGGTCGGGCCGTACCACGAGGTGGTGGGCGCGCCGGTGCTGCTCGCGGAGGCGCCGCTGCCCGCGGTGGTCGTCCCGTTCATCGCCGTCGACTCGCTCGCGTCGGTCCACGGCGGCCGGGCGAACTGGGCGCTGCCGAAGGTGCTCGCGCGCTTCGAGTGGCCGGCCGGCACCGCGCGTGGCTTCGAGGTGGACGCGGAGGGCGACGGCTGGTCCGTGCTCGCGAGCGTCCGCCCGCGGCCGCGGCGCTTCCCGGTCGCCGCGCCGGTCCGCAACCGCCAGGTCACTGCGTCCGGCGCCGAGATCGCGTTCGACACGCGGGCGCGCGGCCGTGCCAGGGCGGCGACCGTCGAGCTCGAGACCCGCGGGCCGACATTGCCGCGCTGGCTGCGCTCCGGCCGCCACGCCGCGCTCGTGATCGACGAGGGGCGCGCGGTGGTCGGGCGCCGCGCGCTGAGCGCGGCGGGCCCGCGGCGCGCAAGTCAACATCGGCTGGGTGGGGTGGTGAGGGTGCCGCTCGCAGCTCGGCCCCGTGGCGCTACGGTCACGCGAGATGCGAGTTTCTGTCGCTGAGCCGCACTAACTCGCATCTCGCGAAGAGCGGCCACCGCGAGATGCGAGTTTCTGTCGCTCAGCGGCACTAACTCGCATCTCGCGAAGCGCCGCCTCGCCACGCACCCTCAGCCACCCCACCCAGCCGCGTTGACGTCGCCCGGTCGCCCTCAGCGGCGGTGCGCGTGGACCACCACGCGGCCCTGCTGGGCGCGGAACCGCGGGCCGCGGACGCGGCGGTAGGCGGCGCGGGCGAGGCGGTAGGGGAGCGGCTCGCGGTGGACGACCTCCACGCGCGCGAAGCCCTCCTCGCGCAGCATCGCGCGCAGGGCGGCCACGTTCGGCCCCCACCAGTTCGACGCGTCGCCGGCGATCTCGTCGCCCGGGTAGAGCGCCATCGCCGGCCGGCGCACGTCCAGGAGGTCGGCGTGGGTCTCGACGATCAGGAGCCCGTCGCACACGCTCGCCACGCGCTCGAGCACCGCCCACGGGTGCTTGAGGTGGTAGAGCACGCCGAGGAACAGCACGACGTCGAAGCGCCCGACGGTCTCGGGCGAGATCGCCTCCAGGTCCAGCTCGACGTCCTCGACCGCCGAGCCGAGCGCCCGCCGCGCCAGCTCGAACCCCGCCTTGGTCCCGTAGCCGCCCGGGCCCCACGCGGGCTCCCGCCAGGCCGGCCCGTCGAGCGCCACCACCCGCGCCGCGCCCCGCCGCTCGCACTCGAACGAGAAGAACCCGTCCCAGGCGCCCACGTCCAGCACCGACGACCCGCGCAGGTCCTCCGGCAGCCCGATCCAGCCGAGCTTGCGCGCCGACTCGTCGCGGCCCGGGGTCACCACGCCGCCGCCGAGGTCGATCGTGTGGAACCACGCCTGCCGGGCGACCGCGGCGCGCAGCTCGTCGGGCGGGATGGCGCTCACGCGCCGTAACTCTGGCAGCGCCGCCATCGCGGGCGTATCGTGCCGCCCGAGGCAAGAGGGAGGGAGACCCGATGTACGAGAAGGACGGCGAGAAGTACTTCGTTCTCGACAGCCACTCCCACTTCTGGGACGCGAGCCCCGAGAACTGGAAGCCCGGCGCCGAGCAGTACGCCAAGGGCTGGATCGAGTGCTTCCACGCCTACCAGGGGCTCGGCCCGCCCGAGACCCACTGGCCGATCGAGAAGTTCCAGAAGTACACGGAGGAGGACTTCGTCCGCGACGTCTTCGAGGACGGCCACGTCGACGTCGCCATCTTCCAGCCGACGTACCTCAAGGAGTGGTACACGAACGGCTTCAACACGACGGAGAACGACGCCGCGCTGGCCGCGAAGTACCCCGACCGGCTGATCACCAACGGCCGCTGGGACGCGCGTGACGGCGAGGCCGGCCTCCGCCAGCTCGAGGAGGACGCGAAGCGCTTCGACCTCAAGGGCGTGAAGCTCTACACGGCCGAGTGGCGCGACGGCTCGCGCGGCTGGACGCTCAAGGACGACGCGGCGAAGCCCTTCTTCGAGAAGTGCATCGAGCTGGGCATCACCAACATCCACGTCCACAAGGGCCCGACGATCTGGCCGCTGGACAAGGACGCCTTCGACGTCTCCGACGTCGACCGCGTGGCCACGAACTACCAGGAGCTCAACTTCATCGTCGAGCACGTCGGCCTGCCGCGGATCGAGGACTTCTGCTTCATGGCCACGCAGGAGCCGAACGTCTACGCCGGACTGGCGGTCGTGACCGGCGCGCTGATGCACGCCCGCCCGCGCTTCTTCGCCAAGGTCATGGGCGAGCTGCTGTTCTGGGTCGGCGAGGACAAGATGCTGTTCGGCGCCGACTACGCGATCTGGGAGCCGAAGTGGCAGGTCGAGGGCCTGGTCGACTGGGACTACCCCGACGACACGTTCAGCGACTTCCCGGCGTTCACCACGACCGCGAAGAAGAAGATCCTCGGCCTCAACGCCGCCAAGCTGTACGGCGTCGAGGTGCCGAAGGAGTACCGGCTGCCGAAGACGAGCCCGCGGCGCAGGAGGACGCGCAGCGGTCGAGGCCGTGACGAGAGAGACGTACTCGACGCGCTCGGCGCCGTCTACGACCCCGAGCTGGACGAGCCGGTCACCGACCTGCGGTTCGTGAGCGCCTGCGAGGTCTCGCCCAGAGGCGACGTCGATCTCCGCCTGCGGCTCCCGACCCCGCAGTGCGCGCCCAACTTCGCCTACCTGATGGCGGCCGACGCGCGCGAGGCCGTGCGCCGGCTGCCCGGGGCGGGCGAGGTCACGGTGGTCCTCGAGGACCACTACACGGGCGAGGAGATCAACGCGGCCGTCAACCGCGGCGGCGCGTTCGCCGACGCCTTCCCGGGCGAGACGGACGGCGGGCTCGACGCCCTGCGGACGCTGTTCCGCCGCAAGGCGCTGACCGCCCGCGAGGGGCGGCTGCTCGACTCTGTCGCCGACCCCGCGTCGGCGCGCCTGGGCGACCTGTCCGGGCCGGACGCGGAGCGCTGCCGCGAGCTGCGGCGGGAGCTGGGGATCGACGCGTCCGACGGCGCGCCGGCGTTCGTGCGCGGCGACGGGACGCCCGTCACCGCGCCGGAGCTGGCGCGGTTCCGCCGCGTGGCGGCGCTGACGGCGGTCTCGCTGGAGGCCAACGGCGGCGTCTGCCGGTCCCTACTGCAAGTGCGATACGGCACCGAGGAGGTCGCAGCGTGAAGGCAGCCAGGCTGCACGAGTACCACCAGCCGCTCCAGCTCGACCAGGTCGACGAGCCGAAGGCGACCGGCCCCTTCGACGTCGTCGTGAAGATCGGCGCGGCCGGGCTCTGCCGCACCGACCTGCACATCCAGGAGGGGCAGTGGGCCGAGAAGTCCCAGGTCCAGCTGCCCTACACGCCCGGCCACGAGAACGCGGGCTGGGTGCACGAGGTCGGCTCCGGCGTCACCAACGTCGAGGTCGGCGACACCGTGATCGTGCACCCGTTCATCGCCTGCGGGCTGTGCCGGCCGTGCCGGCGCGGCGACGACATGCACTGCGTCAACGGGTCGTTCCCGGGCATCAACCGCGACGGCGGCTTCGCCGACTTCCTGCTGACCAGCGCGCGCTCGGTGGTCAAGCTCGACCCGTCGCTGGAGCCGACCGCCATCGCCGCGCTGGCCGACGCGGGCCTCACCGCCATCCACGCGGTCAAGAAGGCGATCCCCGTCCTCGGCGCGGGGACCAGGGCGGTCGTGATCGGCGCCGGCGGCCTCGGGCACATCGGCATCCAGTGCCTGAAGGCCTACACGCCGACGGAGATCATCGTGATCGACCCGTCGGAGAAGGCGCTCGAGCTGGCCCGCGAGCTCGGCGCGGACCACACGGTGCAGGTCGACGGGTCGCAGCGCGACGCCGTCCAGGAGCTCACGGACGGGCTCGGCGCCGAGGCGATCATCGACTTCGTCGGCGAGAAGGGCGCGATCGAGGACGGCATCGCGATGGTCCAGGACGGCGGCTTCTACTACGTGATCGGCTACGGCGAGAACCTGAACGTGCCGACGATCGACGTCATCTCGCGCGAGATCTCGTTCATCGGCAACCTCGTCGGCACCTACGTCGATCTCCAGGACCTGATGACGCTGACCGCGCAGGGCAAGGTCACCCTGCACACCACGACCTACCCGCTCGACGCGATCAACGACGCGATGGCGGACCTCGACAACGGCCGCCTCCAGGGTCGCGGGATCCTCGTCCCGGCGGCCGCCTAGCTGCGTGGCGGCGAGCGCTTCCGGATAGCGTTCGCCGCCAGATGCCGTCAGCGGACTACGTCATCGTCGGGCGCCGGCTCGGCCGGCTGCGTGCTCGCCAACCGCCTGTCCGAGGACGGCGACGCGAGCGTGCTGCTGCTCGAGGCCGGCGGGCGCGGCCTGCACCCGAACATCGCGATCCCCGCCGCGTTCGCGAAGCAGTTCCACACCAAGCTCGACTGGGACTTCGCCACCGAGCCCGAGCCGCACTGCGACGGCCGCTCGCTCTACATCCCGCGCGGCAAGGGGCTCGGCGGCTCCAGCGGCATGAACGCGATGCTCTACGTGCGCGGCCGTCCGCTCGACTACGACGCCTGGGAGGTGCCGGGCTGGGGCTGGGAGGACGTCCGCCCGTACTTCCTCAAGGCCGAGGACAACGCCCGCGGCCCGTCCGAGCACCACGCCACCGGCGGGCCGCTGAAGGTCGCCGACGAGCGCTCGCCGCGCCCGCTCACCGGCCGCTTCCTGGCCGCCGCCGAGCGCGCCGGCATCCCGCCGATCGACGACTACAACGGGCCGGAGCAGGACGGCGCCGCGCTCGCCCAGGTCACGCAGTGCAACGGCAAGCGCTGGAGCACGAACGACGCCTACCTGCGGCCCGTGCGCGACCGCTCGAACCTGAAGGTCGTCACCGGCGCGGCCGCCGAGCGGGTCCACCTGGCCGGCGACCGCGCCACCGGCGTCGCCTACCGCGACCGCTTCGGGCGCCGCCACGTCGCCCACGCGACGCGCGAGGTCATCCTCGCCGCGGGCGCGATCGGCACCCCGCAGCTGCTGCTCCTGAGCGGCATCGGCGAGGCCGGCGAGCTGCGCCGCGTCGGCGTCGAGCCGCTGCTGGACCTGCCGGGCGTCGGCCGGAACCTCCAGGACCACCCGTTCAACACGATCGTCTGCGAGGTCGCCGAAGGCTCGCTGGTCGACGCGGAGCACCCGCGCTTCCTCGCCGAGTGGCTGCTGCGCCGCAGCGGGCCGCTCACCTCGAGCGTGGCCGAGGCGTTCGCGTTCGTGCGCAGCCGCCCCGGCCTGGCCGCTCCCGACCTCCAGTACCACTTCGCGCCCGCGTACTTCGTCGATCACGGCGCGGACGAGTTCGAGGGCCACGCGCTCACGCTCGGGCCCGTCCTGCTCCAGCCGCGCAGCCGCGGCCGCGTCTGGCTGCGCTCGGACGACCCGGGCGCCAAGCCGCGGATCCTCACCAACACGCTGGGCGACCCGGAGGACGTGCGCACGCTGGTCACCGGCATGCGGATCGCTCGCGAGATCGTCGCGGAGGGCCCGCTCGCCGAGGTCTTCCGGCGCGAGCTGTTCCCGGGCGCCGGGTTCACCGACGACGAGGACCTCGAGGACGACCTGCGCCGCCGGATCGAGCTGCTCTACCACCCCGTCGGGACCTGCCGCATGGGGACCGGCGACGACGCCGTGGTGGACGAGCGGCTGCGCGTGCGCGGCGTCGAGAACCTGCGCGTGGCCGACGCCTCGATCATGCCGGCGATCACCGGCGGCAACACGAACGCGCCGGTGGTCATGATCGGCGAGCGCGCCGCCGACCTGATCCGCGAGCGCGAGCCCGTGACGGCCGTCGCATGAGCCGCGTCACGGCGCCGAGCCCGCCGGCCGACGACATGCGGGCGGGGATGCAGCGCGTCTGGGACGTCTACTCGGGCGCGTTCGACGAGATCCAGTCCGCGATCCGCGAGCGGCTCGCGAGCCACCCGGCGTTCGGCCCGCTCCTGCGCGACACGCCGCCGGACCCGCGGCAGGACGCCACGAACCGGCGGTTGCTCCATGGGGCGATGTGCGGCTGGGAGTGGGACGCGTACTGGGACAGCACGCGCGCGCAGGCGGCCGGCTACGCGAACGCGGAGATCCCGCTCGCGTCCTGGGTCGAGCTGGTGAACCTGTTCCGCCACGACATGCTCGAGCGGGTGTTCGCGGCGGTCGAGCCGCCGCACCTCCTGCCGGCCGTGCAGGCGCTGGACCGCTGGCTCGACGACGCGACCGCCGCCTTCGCGCAGGCGTTCGTGGCCGCCAACGAGCAGGTCATCGCCCACCAGGAGCGCGCGATCCGGCAGCTCTCGACGCCGGTCCTCCAGCTGCGCTCGGGACTGCTGATCCTGCCGATCGTCGGCGCGCTGGACCGCGAGCGGCTCGACCAGATGCGCTCCGCGCTGCTCGAAGCGATCCGCTCGCGCCGCGCCCGCGCCGTCGTCCTGGACGTGACGGGCGTGCCGGAGATCGACACCGTCGCCGCCAACCAGCTGATCGGCTCCGTCAACAGCGCCCGCATGATGGGCGCCGAGGTCATCATCAGCGGCCTGTCGGCCGAGATCTCCCAGACGCTCGTGACCGTCGGCATCGACCTCGGCCGCGTCGTCTCGGCCGGCGACCTCCAGGGCGGGATCGAGCTCGCCGAGGCGGGGCTGCTCGGCGCGTGACGATGCGGGAGCCGGCGCGGACCATCCCCGAGCTGTTCGAGCGCGCCGTCGAGGACGCGCCGGACCGCGTGTGGCTGCGCACGATGACGCCGAGCTGACCTACGCGCAGGCGCACGGGCGCATCGGCGGCGCGGCCGCCGCGCTCGCCGAGCGCGGCGCCGGGCAGGGCGACCGCGTGCTGGCCGTCGCCCGCAACACGCCGGAGTACGTGCTCACGTGGCTCGCCGCGATGTACCTGGGCGCGCTCTACTGCGCCGTCAACCCGAGGAGCACGGAGGCCGAGCTGGCCGGCCTGGTGGCGCAGGTCGAGCCGGAGCTCGTGATCGACGACGGCAACGTCGGCGCGCTGTTCGAGCACACCGTCGCGCCGGACGGGCCCGGGCCCGCCGGGCCGGGCGACCCGGCGGTGCTGATCCCCACGTCCGGCACGACGGGCCGCTCCAAGCTCGTCACCCAGACGCACCGCGCCTACGCGATGGCCGGCGAGGGCTTCCCGGACTGGATGGAGCTGACCGCCGACGACCGGCTGATGACGTCGCTGCCGCTGTTCCACGTCAACGCGCCGGCGTACTCCGTGCTCGGCTCGGTCGCCGCCCGGGCGGGCCTCGTGCTGCTCCCGCGCTTCTCCGCGAGCACGTTCATCGAGTCGGCCCGCCGCCACGGCGCGACCGAGTTCAACGCGATCGGGGCGATGCTCGAGATCCTCATGCGCCGCCCCGAGCGCGACGACGACGCCGACAACCCGCTGCGGCTCTGCTACACGGGCCCGTCGCCGCCCGCGAGCGCCAGCTCGAGATCGAGGCGCGCTTCGGGATGCGGATCGTGTGCGGCTACGCGATGTCCGAGTCGCCCTACGGCATGATCTGGCCGCGCGGCACGCGGCCCTACGGCACGCTCGGCAAGCCCCGCCAGCACCCGGTGCTCGGGCACGTCAACGACGCGCGGGTGATGCGCGGCGGCGAGGAGGCGCCCGCCGGCGAGGTCGGGGAGCTGCAGCTGCGCAACCCGACGGTGATGCTCGGCTACTGCGGCATGCCGGAGGAGACCGAGCGCGGTGCTGCGGCCGGGCGGCTGGCTGCGGACGGGCGACCTCGTGCGCGCCGACGACGACGGCACGTACACCTACGTCGGGCGCGAGAAGGAGGTCATCCGCCGCCGCGGCGAGAACCTCGCGCCGGCCGAGGTCGAGGAGGCGCTCGTCTCGCACCCCGACGTGGCCGAGGCCGCGGTCGTCGGCGTGCCGTCCGAGCTCAGCGAGGAGGAGGTCAAGGCGTTCGTCGTGCTGCTGGACGGCAAGCCGACCTCGCGGCCATCCGCGACCACGCGGCGCGAGCGCCTGACGCGCTTCAAGGTGCCGCGCTACATCGAGGCGGTGCACGAGCTGCCGCACACGCCGACGGGCCGCGTCGCCAAGCACGAGCTGACCGCGCGAGCGCACCCCGGCGAGGTGGACTTCGCGGCATGAGCGACGACTGGCTGCGCACGAGCGTCGGCACCTGCGACGCCGACTCGATCACGGTGATGGGCCGCGACGTGGCCGACGAGCTGATGGGCCAGGTCACGCTCACGGAGCTGGCGTTCCTGCTCGTCCGGCGCGGCCGCCGGAGCCGGCGGAGACGCGGCTGCTCGACGCCGTGCTCGTCTCGCTCGCCGACCACGGCCTGACGCCGACCGTGCTGGCCGCGCGGCTCACCTACACGGGCGCGCCCGAGTCGCTCCAGGGCGCGATCGCGGCCGGGCTGCTCGGCGGCGGGCTCGGTGTTCCTCGGCGTGGTCGAGGACACCGCGCGCTTCCTCGGGGAGCTCCTGCGCGGATCGAGCCGCCCGACCTCGAGGCGGCGGCGCGGAGGCGGTGCGCCGAGCGCAAGCGGGTCCCCGGCCTCGGCCATCCGATCCACAAGGTCGCAGGACCCGCGCACGCCGCGCCTCTACGCGATCGCGGAGGAGACCGGCCTGCTCGGGCCGCACCTGCGGCTGCTGCGCGAGGTCGCCGAGGCCCACCGCACCGCGTCGGGACGCGGCTGCCGATCAACGGCGCCGGCGTGGCGGGCGCCGCGCTGGCCGACCTCGGCTTCCGCGCCGAGCTGCTGCGCGGCTTCGCGCTGCTCGCGCGCACCGCCGGCCTGCTCGGCCACCTCGCCGAGGAGATGGAGCGCCCGCTCGGGATGCCGCTCTACCGCGAGATCGACGAGCGCGCGACCTACGACCCGCCCGGGAGTAGGCGACCGCCGGCCATCGCCTCGACCGCGCGCTCGTAGTGCCCCTGGCCGATGCGGATGTGCGACTGCTGGCTCATCGAGCGCGCCGCCACGCCGATCGCCTCCACCGGCGGCGCGGCGTCGAGCACGGGCACGAGCAGGAGCGTCTCGATCGCCACCGTCCACGGCCAGCGCGGATGGTCGCGCGCCTCCGGCTCGCCCGTCGACCTCGGCGGCGGCGAACACGCGCCGCCACACCGAGGCGTAGAGGACCAGCCGGTCGCCGGGCTCGATCCGCGGCCGCCGCGGGAAGCCCGTGCGCCGCAGCAGCGCGGCACGGCTGTCGATCCAATCCTCCGCGAGCGGGCCGCGCGCGTGGCCGATCGCCTTCAGCCAGTAGCCCGGCACGGCACTTGACACTACTTCGCGCCGGGCGTAGACACGCACGGACGGATCGCGACCCATGGCCCTCGAAGTCGCAGCCGAAGGCGAGCCAGACGACCGCGCCGAGCCGGCGCGGCCGGAGCTGATGCCGGCCTGGCAGCGGCTCGACGAGCAGATCGGCTGGTACGACCGCCGCAGCGCGCGGGCGAAGGCCTGGTACCTGCGCCTGAAGATCGCGCAGATCGTCATCGCCGCGGCGATCCCGGTGTCGGCCGCCGCCGACGCGCCCTCGATCGTCGCCGCCGTGCTCGGCTCGCTGATCGTGGTGCTCGAGGGGTTCCAGCAGCTGTTCCAGTTCCACTCGAGCTGGACGACCTACCGCTCCACCTGCGAGGCGCTCAAGCACGAGAAGTATCTGTACGGCGCGGGCGCGGGTCCCTATGCCGAGGCACCGGATCGCGACGCCAGGCTCGCCGAGCGCGTCGAGGGCCTCGTCTCCCAGGAGCACGCGGCATGGACAAGCACGCAGCAGGACGCCGGCAGGGACGCCGGCCGGAGCACGGAATGAGCGACGCGAAGCTGTTCGTCAACTACCGCCGGCGCGACGCGCCCGGCTCGGCCGGGCGGCTGCACGACGACCTGGCGCGCCGGTTCGGCCCCCGTCAGGTGTTCCGCGACGTGACGATGACGCCGGGCGTCGACTTCGTCGAGGAGATCACCAAGGCCGCGGGCTCGTGCCACGCGCTGCTGGCGGTGATCGGCCCGCGCTGGGCCGGCATCACGGACGCGCACGGCGCGCGCCGGCTCGACGATCCCGACGACTACGTCCGGCTCGAGATCGAGACCGCGCTGGCGCGCGACGACGTCACGGTGATCCCCGTGCTCGTCGAGGACGCGACGATGCCCTCGCGCGCCGAGCTGCCCGGGAGCCTCGCCGAGCTGGCGCGGCTCAACGCCTGCCACCTGCGCGACGCCAGCTGGGAGCACGACCTCGGCCGCCTGGTCTCGGTCCTGACACCGGTGCTCGAGGCGCCGCCGCCCCCGCCGCGGCCGCGGCCGCCGCGCAGGCAGGAGCGCGAGCGGCCGCCCGCCGAGGCGCCCGATCCGGCGCTCGCGGGCTGGGGGACCGCCGCGCGGGTCGACGGCGCTCGCGCTGCTCGCCGGCCCGTTCGCGCTCGCGCTGAGCGCCGGGCTGCGGGACCGGCCCGAGGCGGGCGGCGCGAACTCGCAGGCCGGACCTCGTGCTGGCGCGCGAGCGGATGGCCTACTACGCGCTCGAGCGCGCGGTGATCTGGGCGGTCGTCGGCGCCGTGGTGATCGCCGCCTGGACGCTGCTCGCCCGCACCGGCCGCCACCCGATCGGCAGCTGGCTCCCGGGCGCGCTCGCGGGAGCGGTCGGCGGCTTCTGCGGCGGCGCGCTCTACCAGGGCGTGAAGTACCTCGCCAACGACGCGCGCCGGAGCCCGATCCACCTGCCCGACGGCGTCCTGCTGCGCGGCCTGTCCTACGCGATCGCCGCCGGGCTGATCGGCTGGGCGTTCGCCGGCGCGACCGACTCGCTCCACCGGCGCGAGGGTCTCGCGGCGGGCGCGCGTCGCCGGTCTCGTCGCCGCCGCGGTCACCAACGCGCAGGTCGCGCCGGGGCGCGTGCTCTCGCTCGCGCTGGAGGCGGTGATCGTCGCCGCCGTGCTGTCCGCGGCGACGGTCGTGGTCGGCGCGGGCGCGCGCGGAGGTCGACGCCGCGGAGCGGCTCGAGACGCGCGAGACCGCGCTCGCCGGCTGATTCGCGCTAGCGTCGCGCGCCATGCAGCGGCGCGCGCTCGGCGACTCCGGCATCGAGGTCTCCGCGATCGCGCTCGGCTCGTGGCTGACGTACTCGGGCGGGATCGGGCGCGAGCAGACCGAGGCGTGCACGCGCGCTGCGTTCGACGCCGGCATCACGTTCTTCGACACCGCGAACGTCTACGGGCGCGGGGCGGCCGAGACCGCGTGGGGCGAGATCCTCGCGGACTACCCGCGCGACGGCTTACGTGCTCGCGACGAAGGTGTTCTTCCCGATGTCCTCGCAGGACCGCGGGCTCTCGCGCAAGCAGATCCTCAAGCAGGTCGACGCCTCCCTGAGGCGGTTGCGCACGGACTACGTCGACCTCTACCAGTGCCACCGCTACGACGACCGCACGCCGCTCGCCGAGACGATGCAGGCGCTCACCGAGGTGGTGGAGGCGGGCAAGGCGCGCTTCATCGGCTTCAGCGAGTGGCCGGTGGACCGGATCGCGGAGGCGCTGGAGATGCCCGGCGTGGCGAAGTTCGTCTCCAGCCAGCCCCAGTACTCCGCGCTGTGGCGGCAGCCCGAGGCGGAGGTCATCCCGCTGTGCGAGCAGCACGGGATCTCGCAGATCGTGTGGTCCCCGCTCGCCCAGGGCGTGCTGACCGGCAAGTACCGGCCCGGCGAGCCGCCCCCGGCCGGCACGCGCGCCGGCTCGCCGGAGATGAACGGCTTCATCGGCCGCCTCATGCGCGACGACCTGCTCGAGGCGGTCCAGCGGCTGCGGCCGATCGCCGACGGCGCGGGGCTCACGATGTCCCAGCTGGCGCTCGGGTGGGTGCTCCGCCAGCCCAACGTGGCGGCGGCGATCGTCGGCGCGACGCGGCCCGAGCAGGTGCACGAGAACGCCGGCGCCGCCGAGATCGAGCTCCCGCCCGACGTCGTCGAGGCGGTCGACGCCGCGCTCGAGGGCGTCGCGGTCCGCTAGAAGAGCGGCTCCGTCGTGGTCAGCGGCTCGATCCGCCAGCCGCCCTCGGGCGCGGCGGTGGCGTGCCAGACCTCGTCGAAGCCCTCCTCGGGCGCCGGGCGGATGAGGCGCCGTGCGGTGCCGCGCAGCCCGGCGTCCGGCACGCGGCGCTTCGCGTCGCGCTCCGCGTTGCGCCCGCGCGCGTCGGCCGGGTCGACCTCGACGAGGTACGCGGCGGTGCGGAACCCCGCGGCGCGGGCCGGCTCGACGTAGCGCCGGCGGTCGGCCGGCGCCGGGTTCGTGTTGTCGACCACGAACGGCTGCCGGGTGCGCAGGCACAGCTCCAGCAGCTCCGCCTCGCGGTTGCGCGTGCGCAGGAGGTCCATCGAGATCCGGACGTGCGTCTCGAGCCAGCGGTCGCGGTACAGCGTCGTCTTCCCGCTGCCCTGGACGCCGCAGAGGACGATCGCCTCCATGCGGCGACGATGCCACACCCGCCGCCCCGCCGGAGCGGGGCGGCGGGTGCCCTTCTCAGCGGCGGCGGCCGAACAGCTGCCCGCGGATCGCGCCGGCGCCGAACTCCGTCGTGTGGACGTTGACGTAGTAGCGGCGCGGGTGGCGGCGGATCGCCCGCGCGAGCGCGCCGGTCACCGTCGTGCAGCCGCTGGAGGCGCCGGGATCGCCGGCGGCGGGCTGCTCGAGCGGCACCACGATCGAGCCGTTCACGCCGCGGCGGCCCGCGTGGATGTGCGCGCCGATCGGCATGTCGATGTTGGCCACGGTGATGCCCCAGCAGAGGCTCGTCCCGTCGAAGGTCACGGACGCCGACCCGCGGCCGTCCGGGTCCCCGCCGTCAGGCTCGTTGGCGCCCCGCAGTACGGAGAAGAACGCCCTGTCGCGCAGCGAGCTGTCATCGGCTCTCGGCCCGCCGCCGCCGCCGCTCGCGAGCCCGCCGCCGAGCAGCAGCGCGCATCCGGCCGCGACCATCGCGGCCACCAGCATCGTCCGTCCCATCGAAGCCCTCCCTCCTAGGAGATGTCCACAGGACCCTACGCGCCGGCGGCGTGATCGGGTTCGCGGCGGGGTACGACGCGGATGAGACGACAGCCAACGACGGGAGGCCTTCAATGGCGATCGGCGACAAGCTCAAGGGACGGGCGAAGGAGGCGGCGGGCGACCTCGTCGACGACGCGGAGATGCGCCGCAAGGGCCGGCTCCAGCAGCGCGAGGCCGAGGCCCGCGACGATCTCGCGAGGACCGAGGAGGAGGCGGAGCGCAAGGCCGCCGAGGTCGCGGAGATGGAGCGCAGGACGTAGCCATGTCGGTTGCGCTCGCGGTACCCTACAGGGGTATGGCAGAGCGCAGAGTGTGGGTGCTCGACACCGAGACCAAGGGCACCGGGGCGGAGATGGTCCCGCTGGACGCGATCCAGCGGGAGCCCGCGCCTGTCCCCGCGAAGGTGTGGGTCCCGCCGAAGCGCCGCGAGCGCGAGCCGGAGGAGCCCAGGCCGCGCCCGCCGCGGCGGTTCCGCGTGGTCGACGTGGTGACCCGCGAGGTGCTCGTCGACGACGCCGACCTGCGCACGACGCTCGGCGTCCTGGCCGGCGTGAAGCACCGCCTCGACGTCAACATCTCGGTGTGGGAGCCCGAGGACGGGCGCTGGCGGCTGCTCAGCCTTGCCGAGCAGCAGGCGGTGTGGGACCGCCGTCCCGCGTCGCCGTCAGCGTGAACAGCACCGGCAGGGCCTCGCCGCCCACCCGCAGCCTGAACCGGCCGTCGGCCTCGCGCGCCAGCACGTCGCCGCGCGGGTCGCGCGCCGTGTCCATGTGCTCGTGCAGGGCGTCGATGCGCAGGCCGACCCGGATCGCGGCCGTCACGATCTCGCCCAGCGAGTGCGCGTACACGATCTGCTCCGTGGCGGCGACGACGGCATCCGGGTCGGCGTAGGAGCCGGGCTCGTCGAAGCGCCGCGGCCCGTCGTACGCGTACGGGAAGTCGAGCGCCGGCGGATCGGTGCCGCTGAACATGTCGAAGACCGGATGGAGCTCGACCAGCACCAGCCGGCCGCCCGGGCGCAGCGCGGCGTACGCCGAGCGCATCCAGGCGTCGATGTCGCCGATCCAGCACAGCACGCCGATCGTCGAGTAGACGACGTCGAAGCGGCCGTGCAGCGCGGCCGGGAGCGCCTGCGCGTCGGCCTCCACGAAGTCCACGGCGACGCCGCAGCGCTCGGCCAGCGCCCGCGCCTTGGCGAGCGACGCGGGGGAGAGGTCGGCGCCGACCACCCGCGCCCCGCGGCGCGCCAGCGAGATGCTGTCGAAGCCGATGTGGCACTGGAGGTGCAGCACGTCGAGGCCCGCGACGTCGCCGACCGCCGCGTCCTCGTACTCGTTCAGGAAGTCGGCGCCGGCGACGAGCGCCTCCGTGTCGTAGTACGCGTCCTGGCCGTGGACCGCGGCGAGCGCGTCCCAGTGCTCGCGGTTCAGGCGCAGGGCGTCGGGATCGCTCATCGCGGGAATGATGCCCGCGATGCGAGACGCGCCGCCGGGCGAGGTCCGCGCCGCGATCCGGCGCGGCGAGCACGCCGGCCCGACCGCCGGGCTGGCGGCCGGCTTCACGCAGGCCAACCTCGTCGTGCTGCCCGAGGCGGAGGCGTTCGACTTCCTGCGCTTCTGCCTGCGCAACCCGAAGCCGTGCCCGGTCCTGGACGTCACCGACACCGGGCTCCCCCGAGCCGGCGCAGCTCGCGCCCGGCGCCGACCTGCGCACGGACCTCCCGCGCTACCGCGTCTGGCGGCGCGGCGAGCTGGCGAGCGAGCCGCTCGACGTGCGCGACGAGTGGCGCGAGGACCTCGTCGCCTTCCTGATCGGCTGCTCGTTCACGTTCGAGCGCGCGCTGCTGGCGGAGGGGCTGCCGGTCCGGCACGTCGAGATGGGCGTCAACGTCCCGATGTACCGCACCGCGCGCGAGTGCACGCCGGCCGGGCGCGTTCGCCGGCCCGCTGGTGGTGTCGATGCGGCCGATGACGCCCGAGCAGGCGATCCGCGCCACGCAGATCACGTCCCGCTACCCCACCGTCCACGGCGCGCCGGTGCACGCCGGCGACCCGGCGGCCCTCGGGATCGCCGACCTCGGCGCGCCCGACTACGGCGACGCCGTCGAGCTGCGCGACGGCGAGATCCCGGTGTTCTGGGCCTGCGGGGTCACGCCCCAGGCGGTGGCCGCGGCCAGCCGCCCGGAGCTGATGATCACGCACGCGCCGGGCCACATGTTCGTCACCGACGTGCCCGACGCGCAGCAGGCGACGCTATGAGCTACTCCACAGGCGCGAACTTCCGCCCGTGCGTCTCCGGCAGCAGCGTCAGCGCGCAGATCGCCAGCACGTAGCCGAACACGCCGAAAGCGACGGCGCCTCCCAGCCCGATCGACGCCGCCAGGAACCCGATGATGCCCGGGAACAGCGCTCCGAAGCCGCGGCCGACGTTGTAACAGAAGCCTCCGCCGGTCCCGCGCGCCCGCGTCGGGAACAGCTCGCTCAGGTACGAGCCGAAGCCCGAGAAGCACCCGGACGCGAAGAAGCCGAGCGGGAAGCCGACCAGCAGCAGCGTGCCGTTGGAGCCCGCGGGCACCAGGAAGTACAGGACGAGCGCCGTGCCCGGCCAGGGAGGCGAACAGCGCGAACGTCCGCTTCCGGCCGAGCCGGTCGTGGACGAAGCCCGCGCTCAGGTAGCCGAGGAAGGCGCCGGCGATGACCACGAACAGGTACCCGGACGTGCCGATGATCGTGAGGTCCCGCTCCTCCTTGAGGTAGGTCGGGATCCAGGTGAACATCGCGTAGTAGCCGCCCTGGATGCCGGTCGCCAGCACGGAGGCGGCGATCGTCGTCTTGAGCAGGTCGCGGCGGAAGATGCGCTTGAGCGGGAACTCCGCCTCCGTGCGGTCCTTCGAGGCCTTGAACAGCTTCGGGTCCTCGACGCGCCGGCGGATGTAGAGGATCAGCAGCGCCGGCAGGATCCCGAGGCACATCAGGACGCGCCAGGCGGCCGTCTCGTCGAACAGCCCGAAGGTGATCAGGTAGGCGACGACGGCGAGCGCCCAGCCCGTGGCCCACGCGCTCTGGATGACGCCGAGCGCCTTGCCGCGCGCCTCCGGCCGGACGAGCTCGGCGACGAGCACCGCCCCGACGCCCCATTCGGCGCCGAACCCGATGCCCTGGAAGACGCGGAAGACCAGCAGCATCTCGTAGCTCGACGCGATGCCGGACAGGAACGTGAACAGCGAGTAGACGCCGACGGACAGCATCAGCGTCCGGGCGCGGCCGATGCGGTCGGCGAGCACGCCGCCGAGGACGCCGCCGATCGCGGAGGCCGACAGCGTGACGGTGGAGAGCGCGCCGGTGGCGCCCGTGCCGAGGTCGAAGGTCGCTCCGATCGCGGTGAGGCTGAGCGTGAGGACGATCAGGTCGAACGCGTCGAGCATGTAGCCCGCGTAGGCGGCGCGGAACGCGCGGCGCCCCCGCCCGCCCAGATCTGCGTACCAGCTGCCCGCGTGGCGCGGCTCCTCGCGGCGTGTGAGCGGACGGCCTGTCCGCTCGACGGTTCCGGTGCTCATCGACGTACCCCCTTGGCGACGCTTGCGCGTTCGCCTACCCACTCGCCGCCGAAGGCCGGCCGCCGGGTGTAATGGCCCATACGGCCGCGTGGCTCAGCCGAGGCCGGCGACGGCGCGCACGGTCTCCACCGTGTCGGCCTGGTCCGGCGGCTTGTCGTCGCGGTAGCGCTTCACGCGCGCGAACCGCAGCGCCATCCCGGACGGGTAGCGGCGGGAGACCTGCACGCCGTCGAACGCGATCTCGACGACGAGCTCGGGGCGGACGTGCACGACGTGCCCCTCGCGGCCGGTCTCGAGCGCGAGCAGCCGCTCCGTCTGCCAGGCGAGCATCTTGTCGGTCAGCCCCTTGAAGGTCTTGCCGAGCATCGCCCAGCCGTCGCCCGTCGCGGGCGCCGAGGTGGAGGTTGGAGAGCGTGCCGCGGCGGCGGCCGTGGCCCCACTCGGCGGCGAGGACCACGAGGTCGACCGTGTGGACCGGCTTGACCTTCAGCCACGCGGCGCCGCGGCGGCCGGCGGCGTACGGGGAATCGAGCGCCTTCACCATCACGCCCTCGTGGCCCGCCGCGATCGCCTCGTCGAAGGCGCGCCGGGCGGTGCCGGCGTCCTCGGCGACGGTGCGCGGGACGCGGAGGTCGGGCGGGGCGAGCGCCGCGAGCGCCTCGGCGCGGCGGTGGAGCGGCTCGTCGAGCAGGTCCTCGCCGTCGGCGTGCAGGACGTCGAAGAAGAAGGCGCTGAGTGGGAGCTCGAAGTTGCTGCGGGAGCCGAAGCGCGAGGCGGTCACCTGGAACGGGTGCGGGCGGCCGTCCGGCTGGAGCGCGATCGCCTCGCCGTCGAGCACGACGCCGGGTCGCCGGGAGTGCGCGCGCCGCGGCCGACGACCTCCGGAACGCGCGCGGTGACGTCGTCCAGCGTGCGGGTGAAGACGGCGACGTCCTCGCCGTCGCGGTGGACCTGGACGCGCGCGCCGTCGAGCTTCCACTCGACCGCGGCCGGCCCGGTCTTCTCGAGCGCGTCGGCGACCGCGGGCGCCGTGCCGGCCAGCATCGGCGCGAGCGGCCGCCCGACCTGGAGCCGCACGGCGCGCAGCCCCTCGCGGCCCTCGGCGAGCGCGATGCGCGGCCGTCGCGGCGAGGTCGCCGCTCAGCATCAGCGCGCGCCGGACCTCGGCGGCCGGCACGCCCGCCGCCTTCGCGACCGCCGCCTCCATCACGCCGGCCAGCGCGCCCTGGCTGAGGTCGCCGATCAGCAGCCGGGTGAGGAAGTCCTGCTCGGCGGCGTCGGCCCGGCCCAGCAGGTCGTGCAGCGCGTCGCGGCGAGCGGCCTGCGAGCCCGGCGCCGCGCATGCTCGCCGATGCGCGCGAACGCGGCGTCGACCTCCGCGACGCGTCAGGCTCGGCTCCGCGGCGGCGGGCGGCCGGTCGCGCAGCTGCGCCCAGCCGACGCCGATCTGTCGCTGGGTCAGCCGGCCCGACAGGAACGCGACCGCGGGCGCCACCTCGTCCGGCTCCGGCGGTCCTGAGCAGCGCGGCGATCGCCTCGGTCTTGGCGGTCCGCGACGAGGTGGCCCCGACCGCGGTGGAGACGTCGACGAGGTCGCGAAGGCGCATGCTGTCTGAGCGTACGAACGTCAACGGCGCTGGGTGGGGGAGCGAGGGTGCATTTCGTCACGCTCGCGCCCGCCGCATCGGCGAACGTGACGTTTGGATCCTCTGGCGTGCATTTCGTCACGCTCGCGGGAGCGGCCCGACTCCGCGTGACGAAATGCACCCTCACCACGCCGCAGTTTCCGAGCCCGGCGGTACGGTCGAAAGAGATGCCGCACCGCAACCGCGTGACGCCCGACCGGCGAGATCGTCGCCACGCCGCACCGCGGCACGCTGATGGGCAACCGCGGCGTCCTCCACGACGACGAGGGCACGCTCCGGCGCGAGTTCCAGGTCAGGCGCTGGATCGCGTGCCGGCTCGAGTTCAAGGGCCGGCACCGCGAGATCCTCCAGCCCCGCCGCTGGACGGAGCTGTTCTTCCTCGACGAGGCGACGGCGATCGCGGCCGGGCACCGGCCGTGCGCGGAGTGCCGCAACGCGGACTACCGGCGCTGGCAGGCGGCGTGGGCGCAGGCGCACCCCGGCGCGCCCACGAACGCCGACGCGATGGACGCGCGGCTGCACGCCGACCGCGCTCGACGGCCGCGCGAAGCGCACGTTCACCGCACCGCTGGACCAGCTTCCCACCGGCACGATGGTGCTCCACGACGCCACGCCGCACCTCGTGCTCGACGGCGGGCTCCGGCGCTGGACGCACGCCGGATACGGCGAGGCCGCGCGCGCGGCGACCGTGACGGTCCTGACCCCGCGAGCGGCCGTGGAGACGATCGCGGCCGGCTACGAGCCGGCGCTGCACCCCACGGCCATCCACACCGTCGCATAGGCTCATCCGCATGCCCCGAACCCGCCTGCTGCTCGCACTGCTGCTGCTGATCGTGCCCCTGTCCGCCTGCGGCGAGAAGGACGAGCCGGAGTCCACCGGCGCCCAGGAGCCGGCCGCCACCAAGGCCGCCGACGCCTGCTCCAAGGACCAGCTCGAGACTCAAGAAGTCCGGGCAGCTGACCGTCGCCACCGACAAGCCGGCGTATCCCGCCGTACTTCGACGACGACGACCCGACGCAACGGCAAGGGCTTCGAGAGCGCCGTCGCCTACGCGATCGCGGAGCAGCTGGGCTTCGACAAGGCGCGACGTGAAGTGGACGGTCGTGCCGTTCAACTCCTCCTACGCGCCGGGCCCGAAGAAGTTCGACTTCGACGTCAACCAGATCTCGATCACGCCCGCAGCGCGCCAGCCGGGTCGACTTCTCCGAGCCCTACTACACGGCGCCGCAGGCGGTCGTCGCGCCGAAGGGCTCGCCCGTCGCCGACGTCGAGCTCGCTGGCCGACGCTCGCAGGAGGCCGTGATCGGCGTGCAGATCGGCACCACGAGCCTCGACGCGGTGACCGCCTCGATCAAGCCGAGCAAGCAGCCGAAGGTGTTCAACGACTCCAACGACGTCGTGACCGCGCTCAAGCAGAACCAGGTCGACGCCGTCGTGATCGACCTCCCGACCGCCTTCTACCTCACCGCCGCCCAGGTCCCGAGCGCGAAGATCGTCGGCCAGTTCGAGGCGCCGGGCGGCGACGCGTGGGGCGCGCTGCTGGAGAAGGACTCCACGCTCACGCCGTGCGTCAGCCAGGCGGTCAAGACGCTCAAGGAGGACGGCACGCTCGACGCAGCTCGAGAAGCGCTGGATGGGCTCCGCGGCGGGCGCGCCCGAGCTGAACTGAGTGGCGGCGGCGCCCGCTGAGCCGGCGCGAGGTCCGCGCCGCCGCCCGCCGCCGGCGCGGGCGGCGCGGCGCGGCGATCGCCGGCGCTGTCGACCGTCGTGGTGCTCGGCGGGCTGGCGGCGATCGTCGTCACGAGCCCGGGCTGGGACGCCGTCCGCGAGACGTTCTTCTCGTGGGAGGACTTCGAGCGCGCGTTCCCGGACGTGCTCGACGGCTTCTGGCTCGACGTGCAGCCTGTTCGTGGTCGTCGAGGTCGTCGGTGCTCGCGCTCGGCCTGCGTCGCTGGCGCTCGCGCGCACCTCGACGCGCCGCCGCGCTGTTCCCGGTGCGGCTGCTGGCCGCGGTCTACACGGACGTCATGCGCGGCATCCCGACGATCCTGCTCGTCTACCTGGTCGGCTTCGGGATCCCGGCGCTGGAGCTGACCGGGCCTGCCGACCGACCCGGTGATCCTCGGCGGCGCGGCGCTGGCGCTCTCCTACTCGGCCTACGTCGCCGAGGTCTACCGCGCGGGCATCGACTCCGTGCACCCGAGCCAGAAGGCCGCCGCGCTCGCCGTCGGGCTGACGCGCGGGCAGGCGATGCGCTTCGTCGTGCTCCCGCAGGCCGTCCGCCGCGTCGTGCCGCCGCTGCTCAACGACTTCATCGCGCTCCAGAAGGACGTCGCGCTCGTCTCCATCCTGGGCGTCGATCGAGGCGTTCCGGGTCGCGCAGATCGACGCGTCGTCGAACTTCAACTACACGCCGCTGCTGGCCGCGGCGCTGCTGTACCTGTGCGTGACCGTGCCGCTGGCGCGGATCGTCGACCGCATGCAGGCCGGCACGCGCCGGGCGCGCGGCGGGGCGGAGGTCGCGCCGGCGTGACCGCCGTGCTCGAGGTCCAGGGCGTGACCAAGGCCTACGGCGCGTCGAGGTGCTGCGCGGGATCGACCTGTCCGTGACGAGCACGAGGCGGTCGCGCTGATCGGCGCGTCCGGCTCGGGCAAGTCGACGCTCCTGCGCTGCATCGACCTGCTCGACGACATCGACGACGGCGACGTGCTGCTCGACGGCCAGGTGATCACCGACCCGGACCGCGACCCGATCGAGGTCCGCCGCCGTCTCGGGCTCGTCTTCCAGGCGTTCAACCTCTTCCCGCACCTCACCGTGCTGGACAACGTCGTGCTCGCGCCCGTGCGCGCGCACGGCGCCGCCCGCGCCGCCGCCGAGGAGCGCGCCCGCGAGCTGCTGGAGCGCTTCGGCCTCGGCGACCGCGCGCGCGACTACCCGGACCGGCTGTCCGGCGGCCAGCAGCAGCGCGTCGCGATCGCCCGCGCGCTGGCCACCGACCCGCGCGCGCTGCTGCTCGACGAGGTCACGAGCGCGCTCGACCCGGAGCTGGTGGGGGAGGTGCTCGGCGTCGTGCGCGACCTGAAGGCGACCGGGATGACGATGCTGATCGCCACGCACGAGATGAGCTTCGCCCGCGAGGTCGCGGACGAGGTCTGCTTCCTGCACGACGGCCGCATCCTCGAGCGCGGCGACCCGGAGCGGATGTTCTCGGCGCCCGAGCACCCCGAGACGCAGCGCTTCCTGCGCCGGCTGCTCGAGGCGAACCGGCTCTAGCCTGAATCCACCGATTCCCGCGGCGCACCGCCACCGTGGCCGTTCGCCAGAGCCGATCGACCACGACCCAGGTGGGTCACCACATGGATGCGTGGTCGATCGACTCTGACTCGGCCCACGGCGCCGGGGCATCCACGGATGATCGGTGGATCCAGGCTAGCGGGCCACCCGCTTGGTCACCTGCTCGCCGCGGATGCGGCGCCCGAAGTGCCCGGTGTACTGGATCGAGAGGTCGCCGCCCGCGGCGGCCTTCGACGGCAGCTGCTCGCTCAACGCCCAGCGGCCGCGGCGGATGCGGGCGCGGTAGTGCAGGACGCCGGCGTCGCCGTACTCCATCCGCACGCGCACGATGCCGCGGGCGCGGCGGCTGATCGTGCCGCCGACGCGCAGCGCGCCGCCGTCCTCGATCGCGCTGCGGGCGCGGCGCAGGCGCGCCTTGCCGTCCGCCACGCGCGAGCGCAGGCGGTCCGCCCGCACGCGACGGTTGCCGGCGTAGCGGAGCGTCACGATCCCCGTCGAGCGCCGCCGCTGGCCGGCCGGCAGGCGCCGCGTCACGGTCCACGCGCGCGGCCGCGTCCTCGGGATCCGCACGCGGAAGCGGGTGCGGCGCCCGCTCGACTCGTACACGGCCCGCAGCCGCCCGGTCGCCCGCGCGGTCATCCGCAGCCGCATGTCGAGCCGCCCGCCGCGCACGCGCGCCCGCATGATCCGGAGCTTGGCCGGCCCGCGCGCCGCCCGCGCCGGGCCGGGCGCGGCGCCGGGCAGCCCGCCGGCCGCGTCGCCGCGGATCCGCCCCATCCGCATCCGCTGCGGGTGGTCGCCGACCGGGATCTCGGCGACCTGCTGCTCGCTCGCGTAGTCGAGCACCACGACCTTGTCGTCGCCCGACACGGAGACGAAGCAGTAGCGCCCGTCGCCGCTGTTGGTGGACCAGTACGGCTTGTGGCCGACGTTGAAGATCCTGTAGGAGAACGTCGCCCGGTCCACGATCGCGGCGTAGTCGGACATCGTCCCCGCCGCGCACAGCTTCGTGCCCTCGGGGTTCATCGCCAGGCCGTGGTGGGCCGAGTCGAGCAGGTACTGCTCGCGCGGCGTGTTGCGCGCCTCCTCGCTCAGCGGGAGGTGCGCGATCCGCAGCGGCTTGTCCGTGTCGAGGTCGAACTCGACGAAGCCGTGGTGGAACGAGAGCTGGAAGTAGGCGGTCCGCTCGCCGGGCGCGATCGCCATCGGGCGCACGGCCGAGCTGTAGCCCGGGTGGCCGTTCTCCTCGAGGATCTTCCCGACGTCCAGCCGCTTCAGCACCTGGTAGCTGCGGGCGTCGACGACCTGGAACCAGCGGTCGCCCTTCGTCGAGTCCGCGACCGGCTGGTCGGCCGGCGTGTAGACCATCCCGATGCTCGCGTGGAAGATCCGCGAGCCGTCCTCGGAGTAGTTGTTCTCGTGCGGCGAGTCGCCCGACGGGAACTCGCCGACCTTGGCGCCCGTCGCCGTGTCGAGCGCGTGCACCTTGCGGGCCGTCGAGTCCGACACGAGCAGGCGCGTCCCGTCCGGCGAGATCGCCATGTGGTCGGCGCGGTAGCCCTCCATCGGGAAGCGCCAGACGATCTTGCCGGTGGCGATCTCGAGCCCGACCACGTCCGCGAGGCTCGGCCGCGAGATGTAGACGAAGCGGCCGTCGTTGGAGGAGAACATGTCGTCCGCGTACTGGTCGTTGCCCTCGCCGACGAGCTGGCGGATGGCGATGAAGTACGCGAGCCGGCGCGGGTCCAGCATGACCTCGCGCATGCGCTCCTCGAGGTCCGGGATGACGTTCAGCCGGCCGAGCTTGACGAACGTCTGCGGGTCGACGATGTCGGCGGTCCCGTCCCAGTTGTTGGCGACGAACAGGACCGGGCGGGTCCCGTCCTGGGCCGAGGCCGCCGGCGCGGCGACCGCCGCGGCGAGCAGCACCGCGCAGAGGATGAGAAACCGGTGCATCGGCGGGGCGCGATGCTACTCACGCCCCGCTCACGGCGCGCCGGTTACCGCTCGACGACGACGACCTTGCCCGACGGCGTGGCGAGCCAGATCTGGCGGCCGACCATCGTCGCCCCTTCGAGGCCGAACTCGGGCAGCGGCACCGCCCAGCGGATCTTGCCCGTCTCGAGGTCGAGGCCGAGGAGCCGGTCGCGGCCGCCCGGCCCGCCGGCCGCGTGCACGATCGCCAGGTCACCCTCGATCCCCGCCGGGTACACGAAGCCGCTGCCGACAGTCGTGCGCCAGGACAGCCGCCCGTCCTCGGGTGACGCGAGTGCGACCTCGCCACCGCCGACGAGGACCGGCCCCTCCGGCGACGGGGTCACGCTTCTCGGGCTCGGCAGTCGCATCGGGATCACGTCGGCGCGACGGCCGCTGTCGAGGTCGTAACGGACGATCTTCTGGTCGCGCGTGAGGACCCACAGGCCCTCTTCGTCGATGGTCGTCCAGATCGGGAAGGGCTCGCCGTCGGCCGGCCGGACCGCGACGATGCCGTCCACGCGGCCGGTCGCCGGGTCGATGCGCAGCGCGCCCTCGCCGCCGACCACCCACGGGGCACCGCGGGCGAACACCACGTCGATGGGCGAGAACGCGCCGCCGTCCGGCGTGCGCATCTGCACGCGGCTCGTGACACGCCCGCTCGACGGGTCGATCCGCAGCAGGCGGCCTCCCTGGGCCGGGTCGCCGAGCGCGCCGTTCGCGTCGAGCATCCAGACCGCGCCGGCCCCTACGTTGATCACCGCGTCGTTCGTGGCCGGGATCCGCTCCTGGACGCGGCCGCTGTCCGGCTCGACGCGCAGGATCTGCCCCTTCGCGGCGTCGACGGCCCAGACCGAGCCGAAGCCGGTGCTCATGAAGCCGAGGTCGTCGGCGAGCGTGAACGTGCGGATGACCTTCGGCGTCGTCACGGTCTCCTTGGCGCCCCAGTCCAGCCCTCCGAGCGCGATCACGGCCGCGACCAGCAGGGCGGCGAGCGCGCCCGCGGCGACGGCGGCGCCGCGCGGCATCGTGTAGCGCAGGGTGGCGAGCCGGCCGCCGAGCGTGCCGCGGCGCTCCTCGCGCAGCGCGGCCGCGTGCAGCTGGGCTCCCAGCCGGGTGACGAAGTCCTCGGTGCTCATGCCCGCCTCCGCATCCGCTCGCGCGCCGTCGCCAGCCCGCGGCTCACGCGCTTGCGGACGACGGCCTCCGAGGTGTGAAGCTCCATCGCGATCTCCCCGTACGGGCGCTCGTCGATCACGTGCGCGACGATCGCGTCGCGCTGGACCGGCGCCAGCTCTTCCAGCAGCGCGGGCGCGATGCCCGCGCCGAGCGACTCGATGCGCTCGATGTCCGCGTCGGTCAGCTCGGGCCGCTCGAGGCCCAGCCGCTTGCACATCCGGCGCTCCGCGTAGCCCTTGCGCTGCGCGTCGGCGAGTTTGCGGGCGGCGATGCCGAACAGCCACGCGCCCGCGGCGCCCCGCTCACGCCGGTAGCGCCGGCGGCCCGCCAGGGCGGCGGCGAACGTCTCCGAGACGAGGTCGGCCGCCATCTCCGGGTCGCGCGTGCGGCGCTGGAAGAAGCCGAGCAGCGTCTCGGCGTGGCGCAGGTAGAACGCCTCGAACGACGCGGCGTCGCGCGCGCTGAGGAGGTCCTCGTCGGATCGGTCCGCTGTGTGCATCCACCGCCTCCTTCGGAGCGGCGGGCCCGGTTGTGACCGATCCTCTCAGTTCCGCCGTCTACTCGGGCGGCTCTTCGCCCGTGATGTGCTCGAGCAGCTCCAGCGCGGCGATCTGCGCCGGGGTGGCGGCGACCTCGCCGTTGCCGAGGTCCTCCATCTCCGGCCAGAAGGCGGCGTGGACGGTGACCTCGTGGTCGCCCGCGTCCTCGAGCACGATCGTGGCGCGCCCGCGGATCTCCTCGCCGGGCTCCTCCTCCGGCCCGCCGGCCGCGCTGCGCGCGGCGGTCAGCACCGTGATGGCCAGCTCGCGCCAGTGGCCGATCGCGTCGTCGCGCTCGGCGGGCGCCATCTGCTCGAGGTGGTGGCGGTTGCGCTCGGCGAGCGCGGCCACGGCCGCCTCGATCGCCGGCCCGGCAAGGATCTCGTCAGGGTCCATGCGGCCAGGGTACGACCATGTGCTGGTCCTGGCCCGTTCTAGGGGAGCGTCCAGCCGAGCCGCGTGGCGATCGCGCGACACATCGCCTCCGTGGAGTCCGGACCGGCCTCCACGCCGCCGTGGACGGCTTCGCGCCCGTTGAGCTCGAGCTCGAGCGCCTTCGTGCGCAGCGTCCACGTGTGGACGAGCGCGCCCTCCTGCTGGTGCTCGGTCACCTCCAGGTCGACGCTGTCGCGGTCGATCTGGACCAGCCGCGCGCGGACCGGGGTGGCGACGTCGTCGGCGGCCTCCACGGCCCTGACCTGGAGCACGATCAGCGCCGACTCGAGCAGGACGACCATCGCCGGCCCGCTCGCCGTGTGGCCGACGGCGGTGTACTGCGCGTCCGGCGCCAGCTCGCGGACGGCGCGCGACACGGGGCCGCGCTGGGCGTTGACGGTAGTCGGGTCGTCGTGGGCGACGACCCACAGGTGCACGAGCTCGCCGGCGGCCTGCGGGTTCATGGCCCGGGAGCCTACGACAGCCAGCGCGCCCGCCGGAGCGCCGCCGGCGGCAGTCCGGTGGCCGCCTTCACGCGGCGCGAGAAGTGGTGCACGGTCTTGAAGCCGCAGCGCTCCGCCACGGCCGCGACCGGCAGGCCGGTGCCGGCCAGCAGGTCGGCCGCGAGCGCGACCCGGCGCTCCCATACGTACGCCATCGGCGGCCGCCCCTCGGCGGCGCGGAAGCTGCGCACGAGGTGCGGGGGCGTCACGTGGGGCCGCCCGCCGGGCGTACCGTCCGTTCCATGGCATCAATCGCGTCACAGCGGCCGGTGACCGTCGACGAGTACGTCTCGTTCCGCGCCGAGGGTCACCTGATCGTGCGCGGGCTGGTCGCTCCGCACGAGGTCGAGGAGCTGCTCGACCACATGCGCGACGTCGACGTCGAGCGCGTCCACATGCTCCACCGCCACTACGAGATCCACGAGCGCTTCCTGCTCCACCCGCGGGTGCTCGACGTCGTCGAGGGCCTGATCGGGCCGGACGTGCTCGCGCTCCAGACGATGCTGTTCGTCAAGCGGCCGGGCGCCGAGGGCCAGGGCTACCACCAGGACTCCTTCCACATCATCACCCAGCCGGACACGCTGATCGGCGCCTGGATGGCGCTCGACCGCGCGGACGAGGAGAACGGCTGCCTGTGGGTGACGCCGGGCTCCCAGAACGAGCCGGTCTACCCCGACGTGGACGAGACGAAGGGCCACGGGGGCGACTTCCAGCTCGCGGACATCCCGTCGGTGAGCGGCGCCGACGACCCCGACGAGACGCGCAACGACCTCGCGGCGGTGGCGGCGAAGTACCGGGGGAGGGAGGTGCCGGCGGTGCTCGACCCGGGCGACGTCGTGTTCTTCGGCGGCCACGTGCTGCACCGCTCGCACGCCAACCGCAGCGCCACGCGCAGCCGCCGCGCGTTCGTCGCCCACTACGCCGGCGCCCGCTCGCTGGTGCCGTGGGACGACGACCCGCTCGAGCCCGGCGAGATCGGCAACGGCCGCCACGTCCTCGCGCGCGGCGACAGCCACCTGCCGTACGCGCGGCCGCGCTTCGGGACGCCGGTGGCGGCCGGCTGATCGGCGCGCGCGGCCGCACGCCGCCGGTCGCGGCGTCAATTGCTCCTGCGCGTGCGCGGCGGCCGCGGCGCCCCATAGGGCATGTACCGGGCCATGAACTCGTAGAAGCGCGGCACAGTGAAGTCGACGTGTCCGTAGTCCTCGGTTGCGTAGATCAGGCCTTTGTCGAGCAGCCGCTGGCGGATCACCGAGACCTCGCTGGTCTTGCGGCCGAGCTTGGCCGCGACGGCGCCCGATCGGTACGGCCCCTCGCCGAGCTCGGCCATCGCGCGCATATAGCGCCGCTCCTGGTCGGTGGCTCGCTGGATGCGCACCTCGTAGATGCTGGTGTCGAGCGCAGCCTGCGCCGCCGGCATCGCGGCCTCGACGTCGCCGACGGTGATCGGCGAGCGGCTCGCGAGGTTCCAGGCGTGCTTGCCCAACTGCTGGATGTAGAAGGGGTAGCCGCCGGTCCACGCGAGCGCCAGCGCGACCGCTTCCGGCTCATACTCGACGTCCTGCTGATGCGCCGGCTCGACGAGCGCGGCGCGAGCGCCGGCTTCGTCGAGGCTGGCGATGACCGGGAAGCTGAACAGCCGCTCGGCGTAGGATCGCGCTTCGCCGGTGAGGCGCGGGATCTGTGGCAGGCCCGCCGCAGCGAGGGTAAGTGGCAGGTTCTTCTGTGTCGCTCGGTGCAGGGCGCTGATCACCGAGCGGTACTCGATCTCCTTCGCGAACTGGACCTCGTCGAGCAGGAACACGATGCCCGAGCCCTTGCTCGCCGCCGCCGCGCCGAGCTGTAGGAACAGCTCTGAGAGGTCGCGGGCGATGGTCCCCTCGTCGGCCTTGCGTAGATCGACGGCCAGCTCGATGCCCTCAGGCCCGACGAGACGAATCGTCCCTAGATGCTCGAGCCCCTGCCGTACGGCCCGCACTGCTCGGGCGCTGAGCCTCAGACGCGCCAACGCCGCCTGGGCGTCGCGTGCGATCTCGCCGACCAGACTGCTGTCGGGCGTGAGCTCGTGGTAGTAGCTCAGGAAGCCCTCGGACTCCGCGCGGTCCTCGAACGCGTTGAGCAGCACGGTCTTGCCGACTCCGCGCAGGCCGCGGATCACCATGCTCTGTTCGGACGCGCCCCGCTTGAGCCGCCCGATCAGGACGCGGAACTGCTCAAGCTGCTGATCGCGGCCGGCGAGCTCGGGTGGGCGAGAGCCGGCGTTCGGCGTGTAGGGGTTCGCAATGGGATCCATTCGTCTATCGAGTTATAGCGACTTATATGCGATCTCGTTATAGCCGCCTAGAAGTTGATAGAGGTGTGAGACGGAGGCCAGGGCCACGGGGAGAGCGCGAGGTGCGACGCTCAAGACGATCGCCCGAGACATCCGGCGTCGCCCGGTGCAGCGGGTCGCGCCGGTGGTTCAGGCCTCGTCCAGGCGAGAACGCGGGCTGAGCCCAGCCCCTGTCGAGGCGCGAGGCGAAAGCTGATCCGGAGGCAGGCCGCTGACCGCCGCGAACCGACTAGGGCGTCAGCTACTGGTTCGTGGACGCGACCGGTGCCGTCGGCGCGCACGCGGCCGCACGCGGCGGCCGCGCTTCGGGACGCCCGTCAGCTCCGCCGCGGCACGATGACCACCGGAACGGGGGAGTGGCGGACGATCTTCGCCGCGCGCGAGCCGAGGAACACGCGGGCGATCGGGCCGATCGAGCTGGAGCCGACGACGAGCACGTCGCCCTCCTGCCAGTCGACGTCCTCGATCGCGTCGTCCCAGTCCTCGCCGTAGCCCACCACGGCCTCGAGCTCACGCGGCGGCTCGGGCAGGTCGCGGACCTCGTCGAGCGCCGCCCGCGCCGCCGCCTCGATCTGCTCGGCCCACTCCGAGACCATCGACTGGTCCGCTTCGGTGCCGACCGCCACGGTGTACGGCGCCCGGGGGCGCACGGCGAACGAGGCGACCCGCAGCGAGGCACCGACCTGCGCCGCGACCTCGCCGGCCGCGACGACCAGGTCGCCGGCGCCCTCCGAGCCGCCGTAGGCCGCGGTCACCCGCACGACCCGCGCGGCCGGCCGGGTGCGGAAGCCGCGCGGGGCGATCCCGACCGGGATCGGGGAGCTGTGCATCAGGCGCGAGCCCACGCTGCCGAGCGACACCCGCCCCATGGGCCCGTTCGCCGACGAGCCGACCACGATCACGCGCGCCTCGCGGCGCTCGGCCAGGTCGATCAGCGCGCCCGGCGCCGACCGGGCGTGCACGTGGAGGTACTCGGCGGGGACGTCGTCCGGCAGCCGGTCGCGCGCCAGCGCCAGCGCCTCGTCGGCCATCCGCTCCAGGTGACCGCGGTACTCGGCGTCCACGCGCGCCGGGCTCGGCGGCCACGGCTGCGGCAGCACCGCGCAGACGACGAGGTCCTCGCCGGCCGAGCGGGCGAACATGGCCGACAGGTGCAGCGAAGCCCGGCTGTGGCCGTCGGGGTCGACGCCGACGACGATCGTCATGGCGTCTCACCGCCCTGCCGGGCGAGCGTCGAGTGGCGAACGCCGTAGAACAGGTACCAGACGAGCGCGACGGCCGACCAGCCGAGGAACACCCAGATCGTGACCGCCCGCAGGTCCTGGATGATCCAGATGCAGCCCGCGATCGACGCGAGCGGGACGAACGGGTAGAGCGGCACGCGGAAGCCCCGCTCGAGGTCGGGCGCCGTCTGGCGCAGCACCATCACCCCGATCGAGACGATCAGGAACGCGACCAGCGTCCCGATGCTCGTCATCTCGGCGAGGAAGTTGATCGGGATCAGCCCGGCCAGCAGCGCGATCAGCACGGCCACGACGATCGTCGACGGCACCGGCGTGAGCGTGCGCGGGTTCAGCCGGTGGAAGATCGGCGGGATCATCCCGTCGCGGGCCATCGCGAACAGGATCCGCGTCTGCCCGTAGATGACGACCAGCGTCACGCTGAAGATCGAGATCACGGCCCCGGCGGCGATCACCGTCCCGGGCCACGACGACCCCGTGATGTCCTCGAGGATCGCCGACAGGCCCGCCTCCTGGCCCTCGAACGCCGAGATCGGCTGGGCGGCGACCGCGACCGCGGACACCAGGATGTACAGCGTCGTAACGACGACGAGCGCGATGATGATCGCCAGCGGGAGGTTGCGCCGCGGGTTGTGCACCTCCTCGCCGGCGGTCGACACGGCGTCCAGGCCGATGTAGGAGAAGAAGATGATGCCGGCGGCCGCCGAGACCCCGTCGAAGCCGTCCGGGGCGAAGTCGGAGAAGTTGTCCGAGTCCCAGCCGGTGACGCCGATCGCGATGAACATGACCAGCACGGCGATCTTGATCACGACCATCACCGCGTTCGCCTTCGCCGACTCGCTGGCGCCGCGGATCAGCAGCGACGCGCACAGCACGACGAGGATGACCGCGGGCAGGTTCAGCACGCCGTCCTGCTCGGGCGCGTTCGAGATCGACTCGGGCAGCGTGAAGCTGAACAGGTTGTCGAGCAGCTCGTTGACGTACTGCGACCAGCCGACCGCCACGGCGGCCGCCGAGACGCCGTACTCGAGCAGCAGGCACGCGGCCACGACCATCGCCACGCCCTCGCCGAGCGTCGTGTACGCGTAGGAGTAGGACGAGCCGGAGACCGGCACGGCGCTCGCCAGCTCGGCGTAGCAGATCGCGGTGAGGCCGGCGACCACGCCGGCGAACACGAACGACAGGATGACGGACGGGCCGGCGATCGGCGCCGCCTCGCTGAGCACGAAGAAGATGCCGGTGCCGATCGTGGCGCCGATGCCGAACGTCGAGAGCTGGAACAGGCTGATGCTGCGCGCCAGCTCGCCGCCCTCGGTGTCGGCACCGGTCTCCGCCGTCATCGCCGCCACCGGCTTGCGGCGCAGGACCGCCTCCTTCAGTGATGCCATCGGCTCCTCCTCAGGCGCTCTGGTCGATGTCGCGGGCGAGCAGGTCCGCCCAGGTCTCGCGCCGCACGACCGCGCGGGCGGTCCCGCCGGCGGCGAACACGACGGGGATCCGGCGATGGCCGTTGTAGTTGTTGGCCATCGTGAAGCAGTACGCGCCGGTGGCCGGGACGGCCAGCAGGTCGCCGACCCGGGGCGCGTCGAGCCGGACGCCGTCCACCAGCACGTCGCCGCTCTCGCAGTGCCGGCCGACGACCGTCACGGTCTCGCCGGCGCCGTCGGGGCTCAGGCGGCCGGCGATGCCGGCCTCGAAGCGCTGGTCGAACAGCGCGACCTCGAGGTTGTCGCCCATGCCGCCGTCGACCGCGACGAACGTGACGGCGCCGCGCTTGACGGTGACGACGCGGTACAGCGTCGCCGCCGCGGAAGCCACCACGCTGCGGCCCGGCTCGATGATCAGCTCCGCCTCCGCGGGCAGGTGCTCGCGCGCCGCGCCGATCAGCGCGTCGAGGTAGGCGGCGACGGACGGCGGCCGGTCGGCGTACGTGTAGCGCGCCCCGAGGCCGCCGCCCAGGTCGTAGACCGGGAACTCGCCGAGCGCGGCGACGGGCGCGACCGACGCCGCGAACGGCTCGACGTCGAGGATCTGGGAGCCGACGTGCACGTGCAGCCCGCGCATGTCCAGCCGCGGGCTGCGCTCGATCCGGCCGATCAGCTCGGCGGCGGCGCGCGGCGCGAGCCCGAACTTCGAGCCCTCGTGGCCGGTGAGCACGTGGGCGTGGGTCTCGGCGGTGACGCCCGGGATCACGCGCACGAGCACGTCCTGCGCGCGCCCGGCCGGCACGGTCGCCTCGAGCCGGTCGACGTCGTCGGCGTTGTCGACGACGACGAGCCCGACGCCGTGCTCGCACGCCATCGCGATCTCCTCGTCGGTCTTGGCGTTGCCGTGCAGCACCAGCAGCGCCGGGTCGGCGCCGGCCGCGAGCGCCGTGACGATCTCGCCGCCGCCCGCCACGTCGAGCCCGAGCCCCTCCGTCGAGCATCACGCGCTGGACGGCGGTGCACGGGAACGCCTTCGAGGCGAACACCGTCGCGAGCGCGGCCAGCGGCTCGCGAGCTCGGACACGTACTCGCGCGCCCGCGCGCGCAGCGCGTCCTCGGCGACCACGAGGACCGGGGTGCCGAACTCGTCCGCGAGCGCGTCCGCGCGGCAGCCGCCGATCGTGAGCATGCCGTCGCCGTCCTGGGCGCTGCCGGGCGGGAACAGGGACAGCAGCGTGTCCACGCCGCCACCCTCGCAGCCCCGCGCGTGGGCGCGCAATCGTCCGGCGCACCAACCGGGGCGCGCACGTTTGGAATCCCGACCGCTGGACGCGCCCGGCCCCGCGCGAGAGGATGCCCGCATGGCTCCGAGCGCGGCGCCGTTGAACGGGATCTCGGAGATCCGGGCGTTCTTCCGCACGAACCGCACGCCGATCTACTTCGTCTCGCCGACCGCGTTCAACCTGCTCGGCATAGACCGCTGGCTGCGGAGCTTCTTCTACGTCAACTACTTCGACTCGTTCGAGGGCAACCACCCGCGCGTGTTCGTCCCGAAGGAGCGGCCGTACCGCGAGTTCACCTCGATGGAGGACGTCTGCAACTACCTCCTGTCGCACAAGGAGGTGCTCGACCGCATCGAGCGCGACGCGGTCGACGGGACGCCGGGAAGGGCCGTGTTCGTCATGTTCGACGACGAGACCGAGGCGTGCGCCGCAGCGGCCGGGCCTGGAGGTCGCGCACCCGTCGGCCGAGCTGCGCCACCGGCTGGACTCCAAGATCGTCACCACGCAGCTCGGCAACGAGGCCGGGGTGCCGAGCGCCCCGAACACGCTCGGCCGCGCGGACAGCTTCGAGGAGCTGACGGCGCTCGCGGAGTCCGCCAACCTGGGCGACGACCTCGTCGTCCAGACCCCGTACGGCGACTCGGGCAAGACGACGTTCTTCATCCGCGGCCGGCGCGACTGGGACCGCTACGCGGGCGAGATGACCGGCCAGGAGCTGAAGGTCATGCGCCGCATCAACCCGCGCGCGGCGGCGGTCGAGGCGGTGCTCACGCGCCACGGCACGGTGGTCGGCCCGCTGATGACCGACCTCACGGGCCACCCCGAGCTGACGCCGCACAAGGGCGGCTGGTGCGGCAACGACATCTTCCCGGACGCGCTCGCCCCCGAGCACCTCGAGCGCGCGCGCGTGCTGACGCAGAAGCTCGGCGACCGGCTGGCGGCCGAGGGCTACCGCGGCTTCATGGAGATCGACTACCTCGTCGACGTCGACAGCGGCGAGCTGTACCTCGGCGAGATCAACCCGCGCATCAGCGGCGTGACGTCGATGACCAACGTGACGGCGGGCGCGTACGCCGACATCCCGCTGTTCCTCTTCCACCTGCTCGAGTACCTCGACGTCGACTACGAGGTCGACGTCGCCGACATCAACCGCCGCTGGGCCGCCGGCTCCAGCGTGGACGTCTGGAGCCAGATCATCCTCAAGGACACCGGCGACGACGTCGGGCTGCTCACGCACGCGCCGCGGACCGGCATCTACCGCATGGACCCGGAGGGCGGGATCGCCTTCGCCCGCTGGGGCCACGACTGGCACTCGCCTGCACGACGAGGACGAGGCGTTCTTCCTGCGCGTGCTCGCGCCGGGCGACTACCGCTACCCGGGCGCGGACCTCGGCGTGCTGGTCGCCCGCTCGCGCATGCAGACGGAGGACAACGAGCTCACGCCGCGCGCGCGCGATTGGATCCGCGCGATCCACGCGCAGTTCGCCGGCACGCCGCTCCGGGCGGGCGAGGAAGCGGCCCCCACCGGCGCGCTCGCGTTCAAGAGCGCCTGAAGCGCCTCATACCCTCACCCGGGTGCCCGATCTCCCGCTCACGTTCCACGCGGTCGCCGAGCCGCAGCCGGGTGCGCGCTGGCAGGCGCGCTTCGAGCAGACGTGGCCGGGCTTCCGCGCGTGGTACCTGCGCGACGGCGACGCGGCGCGCCCGTCGTTCGCGCTCGCCCGGCGGATGCTCCAGGAGCACATGCCCGAGCTGGTGCCGGCGTGGGAGCGCATGGTCGAGCTGGCCGGCGGCGGCGACCTAGTCGCGCGGATGCTGTCGCTGTACGACCCGCCGCCGCTGCTGACCGGCTGCTCGCAGGCGGTGTTCGCGCGCTCCGAGCCGCTGCTCGTGCGCAACTACGACTTCGATCCCGCGAAGCTCGAGGGCGTGATCTACGCCACCGAGCTGACCGGGCGGCGCGTGCTCGGCATGCGCGACTGCCTGTGGGGCCTGCTCGACGGGATCAACGACGCCGGGCTCGCCGTGTCGCTCGCGTTCGGCGGGCGACGCGCGCTCGGCCCGGGCTTCGCGGTGCCGCTGATCCTGCGCTACCTGCTCGAGGTCTGCGAGACGGCGGCCGGGGCGCTGGCGACCCTCGAGCGGCTTCCCGTGCAGGCCGCCTACAACCTGACGTTCGTCGACCGCGCCGGCGCCGCGGCCACCGTGCGGATCGCGTCCGGACCGCCCGCCGGACGTCGCGCCGGTCGCCGTCGCGACGAACCACCAGGACCGGCTCGAGTGGCCCGAGCACGCGACCGCGTTCGCCAGCGTCGAGCGCGAGCAGCGGCTGCTCGAGCTGCTCGGGGACGGGCCGACCCCGTCGCCCCGTTCCTCGAGCCGCCGCTGCACGCGCGCGCCTTCGCGTCCGGCTTCGGGACGCTGTACACAGCGGTCCACCGGCCCGCCGACGCGAGCGTCGAGTACCTGCTGGCCCGGCGCCGCCTGGCGGCAGTCGCTCGACGCCTTCGAGGAGGGCGAGAAGACGGTGGGGCTGCGCGGGCGCTACTCCCCGGGCTCGATGTAGCTCATCACGTGCTTGATGCGCGTGTAGTCCTCGAACCCGTACATCGAGAGGTCCTTGCCGTAGCCCGACTTCTTGAAGCCGCCGTGCGGCATCTCCGCCACCAGCGGGATGTGGCAGTTGATCCACACGCAGCCGAAGTCGAGCCGCCGCGCCATCCGCATCGCGCGCCCGTGGTCCTGCGTCCAAACGCTGGAGGCGAGCGCGAACGGGACGCCGTTGGCCCATTCGATCGCCTTGTCCTCGTCGTCGAACGTCTGCACGGAGATCACCGGCCCGAAGATCTCGTTCTGGATCATCTCGTCGTCCTGGCGCAACCCGTCGACGATCGTCGGCTCGAAGAAGTAGCCGCGGTCGCCCTGCTGGTGGCCGCCGGCCACGACGGTCGCGTGGTCCGGCGCGCGCTCGACCAAGCCGCTGACGTGCGCGAGCTGGTTGGCGTTGTTCAGCGGCCCGTAGAGCACCTCGCCGTCGTCCGGCGGCCCGGTGCGGGTGTTGCGGGCCTGCTCGGCGAGCGCCGCGACGAAGTCGTCGTGCACGCGCGGGCCGGCCAGCACGCGCGTGGCGGCCGTGCAGTCCTGGCCGGCGTTGAAGTAGCCCGCGATCGCGATGTTCTCGGCCGCCAGCGCGACGTCGGCGTCGTCGAACACGACGACCGGCGCCTTGCCGCCCAGCTCGAGGTGGACGCGCTTGACATCGTCGGCCGCCGCCTTGGCGACGGCGATGCCGGCGTTGACGCTGCCGGTGATCGACGCCATCGCGGGCGTCGGGTGCTTGACGAGCGCCGCACCGGTCTCGCGGTCGCCGCACACGACGTTGAGGACGCCCGGCGGCAGGAACTCGGCCATCAGCTCGGCCATCCACACGGTGCTCGCGGGCGTCGTGTCGGACGGCTTGAGCACCATCGTGTTGCCGGCGGCCAGCGCGGGCGCCCACTTCCAGACGGCCATCATCGCCGGGTAGTTCCACGGCGTCACCGCCGCGCAGACGCCGACCGGCTCGCGGCGGACGAACGACGTGTAGCCCGCCATGTACTCGCCGGCCGCCTTGCCCTCGAGCACGCGCGCGGCGCCCGCGAAGAAGCGGATCTGGTCGCACATCGGGGGTACCTCCTCCGACGCGGTCAGCTCCTTCGGCTTGCCCGTGTTCTGCGACTCGACGTCGACCAGCTCGGACGCGCGCTCCTCGATCGCGTCGGCGATCCGCAGCAGCATGCGCTGGCGCTCGCTGGGCGTCGTGTCGCGCCAGCTCTCGAACGCGCGGGCGCTGTCCTGGAACGCGGCGTCGACGTCGGCGTCGCGCGACAGCGGCGCGGTGGCGAAGACCTCGCCGGTGCTGGGGTCGATCAGCTCGGTCGTCTCGCCGTTCGCGGCGGCGACGCGCTCGCCGTGGATGAAGTTGGTCAGCTCGGTCATTGGGCGGCCTCCTGGGGGTGGCAGTGCGGCTCGGACGGCGGCACGTCGAGCGCGGGGTTGCGGCTGAAGAACCCGGTCGGCTTGAGCCAGAACGAGACGGTGTCCACCGACATCACCGGCCACTCCTCCGGGCGGGTGATGTGGTGGATCCCGAACACGTACCAGAGCACGACGTCGGTGTCATGGATCGGGCGGTCGGCGGCCGTCCACGCGGGCAGGCCGCGGTCGTCGCGGCTCTGGACGACGAACTCGCCGCACGGCCAGCGCTCGTCCTCGTGGAACGGCGTGACCCACAGCGTGTGGCCGATCGCCTGCGCGCGGGCGAGCACCGGCGAGCCGGGGTCCAGCATCGGCGGGAAGCAGCCGCCGGGCACGAGCTTGTAGCCGACCGGCGTGCCGAGCTCGTTGGTGACGCGCTCGTTGACGACCTTCCACGCGCGCTGCGTGCTCCAGTCGTAGTCCTGCATCCCCTCGCGCTCCGTCGCCCAGCAGCGTCTCGCGCTGGACGAGCGCGAGCCCGTGCGGGTTGTCGGGGCCGACCGGCAGCGCCTCGGACTCGCGTCATGTAGACGCTGTTCGCCTCGCCGTCGACGTCGAGGTCCAGGCGCGCGACGAGGAAGTGCTGGTGGAACGGCGCGTACGTGCGCTGGTCGACCAGCGTGCCGTACGGCGGCTGCTCGCCGGGGGCGAAGTGCGTCGTGACCATGATGCCGGTGGCGCGCACCTCGCACTCGACGTTGCCGTCCTGGTAGAGCCGCCAGTAGACGAGGTACTCGTAGTTGGCGACGGTCACGTGGAACGACAGCACGAGCCGGCGCGAGCGGCGCGTCTCGGCGCCCGTGACGGCGTCGACGTGCTTCCACAGGATCGCGTCGTCCTCCTCGTGGATGCAGATCGCGTTGCGGATCGTGTACGGCTCGCCCTTGGTGTCGTGCATCACCGCGTCGAGGTAGGCGATCTCGCCGAGGCAGTCGCAGCCGAGCTCGAGCGACGTGGTCATGAAGCCGAGGCCCCACTCGCCGACGTCGAACGCCGTGCGGCGGTAGTGGTCCGTGGTCGGGTCGCGGTAGGGCACGACCATCTCGGCGAACGACAGCCGGTGCGCGACCGGGCGGCCGTCGTAGGCGAGCGTGTGCAGGACCATGCCCTCGCGGTGGTTGAACCCGACGCGCACCGACCACTTCTGCCACCGCACGAGGTGCCCGTCGACGGTGTAGGAGGGCCCCTCCGGCTGGGTGATCTCGAGCCGCTCGACGTCGTCGCGGAGCCGGAGACCGGGGACGAGATGGGGGACGTACTCGCCCATCGTCTCCGGCTCCTCGACGCGGTGGTCGTCCTCGACCTCGAGCAGCTCCATGCGGTTGAGGTCGACGACGAAGTGCAGGCCGGTCACGGGGTTCGCGTAGGGGCTGGAGCCCGGCTGCTTGCGGTACCAGACGTCCGCCCAGCCGATCCGGCCGCCGCGGTGCTGCTCCGGGACCAGGTGCGCCCCGTAGGCCCAGGTGTCGATGAGCACGCGGTCGATGTCGGTGATCCCGCGGTCGGCGAGCGCCTTGATCACGCGCGGGTCGCGCCGGAGTGCGGCGTCGCACTCCGTGAACTCGTCGACGGTCATGTTCGGCTGGCCGTCCGGCACGTGGTCCCAGGCCGTCGTGCGGTCGCGCGCCAGGTCCACGCGCGCCTTGTAGACGCGGCCGTCGTCGCGGTTCCAGCAGATCACCGTCGCCTCGCGTGCGATCGGGTCGCCCGCCCGGTGCTCCCGGACGACGTCCTTGGACGGCTCGCGCAGCTCGATCGAGGCGATGCGCCAGCGGTCGCCGACGTCATGGTCGCGGCGCAGGATCGCCGCGGCCGCGCGGATCTCGTCCGCGCCGAGCGGGTCGAGCGGGTGCGCGCTCACGGCCGCCATGCTCTGCCATCTCCTCGCGCGGCGCAACGGTCGCGCCGACGAACGGCGCCGCCGCGCTTTGGAGCGAGGACGGCCGTCACTCCGCCAGGCCGCACCAGTCGGCGATGAACAGCGCGATCGCCTGCGCCGTCGTGGTCACCGACGGCAGGTGGACGCGCTCGTCGATCCCGTGCTCGCGCTCGGCGAGCGGCCCGAAGCAGACGGCGGGCGTCTCGCCGTAGAGATGGAAGCTCCGCGCGTCGGTCGTCGCGGTCGACGCGAACAGCGGCGGCGCGTGCGCCGGTCACGCGCGCGCAGGCGTTGCCGCAGCGCGGTGACCAGCGGCGCGTCCGCCTCCAGCTCGTAGCCCTCGCACTGGAAGCCGTCGTAGAGCACGTCGACGCGGTAGCTGCCGAGCGCCGATCGTGCGCGGCCGCGGCGGCGGCGACCGTCTGCTCGACGCGGGCCTTGAGGCCGGCGATCGGCTCGCCCGGGATACGTGGCGAGGCGGAAGTGCGTCACGCACTCGCCGGCCACGGTGGACGGCCAGTCGCCGCCGCGGACCACGCCCGACGTTGAGGTTGATCGGGTGCGGATAGGCCGAGAACGGCGGCGGCGGCGAGGCGTTCAGCTCGGCCTCGAGCCCGCGCAGCGCCGCGATCACCGCGTAGGACGCCTCGATCGCGTTCGCGCCGGCGCCCGTCTCGCCGGCGTGGGCCGGCGCGCCGAGCACGCGCACCTGGAACCACAGGACGCCGACCTGCGCGTTCCACAGCGCGCCGCTGCGTCGGCTCGGTGAGGATCGCCGCGTCGGCGGTGTGGCCCGCGAGCACGCACGCGAGCGCGCCGTTGCCGGTGCACTCCTCCTCGACGACGGACTGGAGCTGCACCGGCGCGCGCGGCGCGACGCCGAGCCGCCGCAGGCCGGCGACCGCGCCGACGATCGCGGCGAGGCCCGCCTTCATGTCGCCGGCGCCGCGCCCGTAGAGCCACTCGCCGTCGCGCCGGGCGTCGAACGGGTCGCCGCGTCCACAGCGACGCGGGCTCCGGGCTGACGACGTCGACGTGCCCGTTGAGGATCAGCGAGCGGCCGCCGGCGGGCGCCCGCGGGCTGCCAGGTGGCGAGGACGTTGGCCTTGCCGTCGACGTCCCAGCTGAACGGGCGCCGCGCCGGATGCGCCGACCAGCGCGGCCGGGTCGAGCGGCACGTCGAACGGCTCGAGCCCGAGCGTCGGCGAACGCCCGCGCGCATGACCGCCTGGCCGGCGCGCCTCGCTCCCCGAGGACGGTCGGCGCGGCGACGAGCTCCGTCGAGAGCGTCGACCATCGCGGCCTCCTCGGCGCGACGGCGGCCAGGATCTCGGCGTCCACGCGGCGCGACCCTACCGGTGCCCCTGCGGCCGGACGCGTAGACTGGGGCGGCGCCGCCCGCCGCGACCGCGGCGCGGCAACTCGCGCATGGCCGACTCGACCGGACACCGGCTGCGCCTCGCCGACGTGCTCGCCGAGGAGTCGTTCGGGCTCGATGCTGCTGAGCGGCGGCGGAGGCGGGCTCGCGCGCGAGGTGCGCGGCGCGCACGCCGTCGAGGTCGACGCGCCGGCGCGCTGGCTCGGCGCGCGACTGGATCATGCTCACGACCGGCGTGCGGCTGCGCGGCAAGGCCGACGCGCAGCGCGCGCTCGTCGACGCAGCTCGAGGCGGCCGGCGTGACCGCGCTCGGCTTCGGCGTCGGCCTGGCTTCAAGCGCGTGCCGCCGGCGCTGCGTCGAGGCGCGCGCGGCGAGCGCGGCTTCCCCGTCTTCACGGTGCCGTACGAGACGCCCGTTCCGGGAGATCGTCCGCTTCGTCGACAGCGCGCTGACGGGCCGCGAGGAGCAGGTGTTCCGCCGGCTCACCGCGCTCCAGCGCTACCTCGTCGACGCGCTGCGCGACGCCCCAGCCCGAGCGCGCGATCGTCGAGCGGCTGGCGCGGTTCCTCGACGCCGGCGTGGTGCTCGGCGAGCGCCGACGGCGACGCCGGAGGTCGCTCGCCGGCCGGACGCCGCCCGCGGCCGTGCTGCGGCGGATCTGCGCGGAGCCGCCCGGGCTGGTGGAGCTCGACGTCGGGCGGCTGGCACGCGGTCGCCGCGCCCGTCGCGACCGCGCGCCGACCCGGCGCCGAGGCGGCTCGTCCTGGCCAGTCCGGCGGCGCCGGGTTCGTCGGCAAGCTCGCCAAGCCGGCCGCCGAGGCGACGGCGCCGCTGCTCGCCGCGATGGCGCGGCTGGGCGACGTCGCGCGCGACCAGGAGCAGGCGGTCAAGGCCGCGCTGCTGGCGGAGGCGCTCGAGCCCGCCGAGCCGCCGCGACCTGCTGCCCGCTGGCCGCCCGCGCCGCGGCGTTCGGCCTCGACTTCTCCGGCCCGGCGCGGCTGGTGGTCCTCCGGTCCGGCGCGCGCCGCCGGCGACGCTCGACCTCGGCGGCGTCGGCGCGAGCTCGTCGCGCGGCTCGAGCAGGCGCGCGTCCCGCACCTCGCGCACGCCGCGCGACGGCGCGATCGCCGCGCTCGTGCAGGGCGCGGACGAGCGAGTCGGCGACGGCGCTCGCCGCGCTGGCGAGCGCCTCGGCCGGACGTGGCGATCGGGATCGGCCGCGCCGTCACGGCGATCGCCGACGCCCACCACTCGCTGCGCGACGCGGAGCTCGCCGTCGACCTCGGCGGCGCGACGGCCGAGCGGCGCATCATGCGCTTCGAGGACTTCGACCTCGGCACGTTCGTGGTCAGCGAGATCGCGCCCGAGCGGCTCGGCCCGAAGGTCGACGAGATCCTGTCCGTGCTGCGCGCCAACCCGCCGCTGCACGAGGCGCTCAGCGCCGTACTTCGCCCACGACCTCGACATCGCTGCGACCGCGGCAGCCGCTGCACATGCACCGCAACTCGCTGCGCTACCGGCTCGCGCGCGCCGAGCAGCTGCTCGGGCCGCTCGCTCAAGCAGCCGGCGACGATCGCCGCGGTCTACATCGCGCTGGTCGCCGACGGCCGGCGACGACGGCGAGCCGGTCAGCGGCCGCAAGGCCGCACGCGTGACTTTGGACGCGCCACCGTTGCCGGCGGCGGCGAGGCCGCGACCCGTAGGATCGCCCGCGCGATGGAGGTCAGCGAGCAGCCCACCGCCCCGTACCTCGACGCCGTCGTCGCGTACGCGTTCCGCGGCCCCGCGCGCTACCACGTCCCGGGCCACAAGGGCGGGCCCGGGCGCCGACCCCGGGCTGCGCAAGGCGATCGGCGTCGACGGCCTCGCCGCCGACGTGCCGCAGGACATCCACGGGATCGACCTCGGGCCGTCGCCGACGCCGTACGAGCGCGCCGAGCAGCTCGCGGCGGAGGCCTTCGGCGCGGCGCGGACGTTCTTCCTCACCAACGGCGCCACGCAGGGCAACCACACGCTCTGCCTGGCGCTCGCCCCGCTCGGGCCCCGCATCGTCGCCCAGCGCAACTCGCACGCCTCGATCGTCGACGGCCTCGTGCTCAGCGGCGGGCTGCCGGCTTCGTCGCGCCGGAGTACGACGGCGAGCTCGGGATCACCCACTGCGTCACGCCCGAGGCGCTCGAGCGCGCGCTGCGCGCGCGCGCCGGACGCGCGCGCGGCGTTCATCGTCTCGCCGACCTACTACGGGATGGCGGCCGACGTCGCCGGCCTGCGCGGAGGTCGCCCACGCCGCCGGCGTGCCGCTCGTCGTCGACCAGGCGTGGGGGCCGCACTTCGGCTTCCACGACGACGCTGCCGCCGACCGCGCTGTCGCAGGGCGCGGACGCGATGCTCACGAGCACGCACAAGATCGCCGGCTCGCTGACCCAGAGCGCGATGCTGCACGTCGGCCACAGCGGGCGCGTCGACGCCGGCGCGGTGGCGCGCGCGCTGCGGCTGCTGCGCTCCACGAGCCCGTCGTCGCTGCTGCTCGCCTCGCTCGACGGCGCGCGCCGCCAGCTCGCCCTGCACGGCGAGCAGCTGCTGTGCGAGACGCTCGAGGCGATCGGCGTCGCGCGCGAGAAGCTCGAGACGATCCCCGGCATCGCGCTCGTCGACGCCGCGCTGGTCGGGCCGCATGGGCGTGGCGGGCTACGACCCGCTGCGGATCGTGCTCGACGTCCGCGGCACGGGCCGCACGGGCTACGAGATCGCCGACGCGCTGCGGCGCTCCTACGACGTCCACGTCGAGCTGCCGATGCAGGCGACGGTCGTCTTCATCGTCGGGCTGGGCGAGTCGCGCGGCGACGCTGCGGCGGCTGGCGGGCGACGTCGACGAGGTCGTCAAGCGGCTCTCCGAGCCCGGCGCGACCGCGCCGATCGTGCCGCCCGCCGCCTCGCTGGGCTACGAGGTCGCGGTGCCGCCGCGCGAGGCGTTCCTGGGCGAGACCGAGGTGGTCGCGGTCGACGAGGCGGTCGGGCGCATCTCGTGCGAGTCGATCGCCTAGCTACCCGCCGGGCGTCCCGGCGCTGCTGCCGGGCGAGCGGATCTCGGCCGAGACCGTCACCTACCTGCGCGAGCTGGCGGACAGCGGCGCGCGCCTGCACGGGGCGAGCGACCCGGACTTCCAGACCATCAACGTGCTGCGCGGGGCGATGATCGATCCACTCGAAGCGCTGGGCGCAGTACCTGGGCGAGAAGCCCGACTACGCGGGGCTGCTGTCGTTCGGCGGCGCGCCCTACACCGAGGACGCCGCCGACCTGGAGGGCGCCGACGTCGCGATCGTCGGCGCGCCGATGGACGACCTGGTGTCCGACCGGCCCGGGACGCGGTTCGCGCCGCGCGCGATCCGCGCCGCGGGCTGCCCGCCGGGGCCGCACCTGGAGGCCGGCGTCGACGCGCTGGGCGAGCTGCAGGTCGTCGACTACGGCGACGCGGCGGTCATCGCCGGCCGACGCCGTCCGCTCGCACGCGGCGATCGAGGCCACGGTGGGAGCAGGTGCTCGGCGCCGGCGCGATCCCGGCGGTGCTGGGCGGCGACCACTCCGTCACCGAGCCGGCGATCCGCGCGTGCGCCGCGGTCCACGGGCCGGTCGGCGTGGTCCACTTCGACACCCACACGGACACGGCGGCGACGGTCTTCGGCGCCGAGCTCTCGCACGGCACGTTCATGCGGCGCCTGCTCGAGGCCGGGCACGTCACCGGCGAGCGCTACGCCCAGATCGGGCTGCGCGGCTACTGGCCCGGCGAGGAGGACTTCGCCTGGCAGCGCGAGCGCGGGATCACGAGCCTGTTCATGCACGACGTCCGCGAGCTGGGGATCCGCGAGGTGGTCGGCCGCGCCGTGGCCGCGGTCGGCGACGGGCCGGTCTACCTGACGGTCGACGTCGACGTGCTCGACCCGGCGTTCGTGCCCGGCACCGGCACGCCGGAGCCGGGCGGGATGACCGCGGTCGACCTCCTGCTCGCCGTGCGCACCGTCGCCACCGAGCTCGAGATCGTCGGGCTCGACGTCGTCGAGGTGATCCCGAGCGCGCATCGGCGGCGCCGACTACGCTGCGCTCGTGGCGGACCGGGTCGTGCGCGAGGGCCTCACGGGGATCGCAGCGCGCCGACGAGGCTGACCCGGGCGGGACGTCAGGCTTGCACGGTGCGCGCGGGCTCGCCGCCCTCGAGCACGAGGATCGCCTCCGAGCGCCCGAACCGGTGCAGCTGGCCGCACTTCGGGCAGTGGATGGACACGAGCGTCGTCTCGTCGCGCGACGGCCACGTGCCGGCGGTCATGCGCGTCACGAGCGGCTCACCGGTCACCGTGCAGGCGAACATCGTCCGGATCACGTCCACTTCTCCTCGATCGGGGACGGGGCGGACGCTACCGGCCGCCCCGGCGGCAGCCGATGTGCAGCGGGCCAACGATCCGGCCCGCCGTTGGGCCACGTGGACAACCCACGCCGCGGCGGCGTAGCGCCGGTGCGCCGATACTCCACTTCAGCCGTCCGGCGCGCCGTTACGGTTGTTGCTTGGACACCGCTCCGGACATCCGCCTGCGCGACCTGGTCAAGCGCTACGGCGATGTCGCCGCGGTCGACGGAATCGACCTCGACATCGTGCGCGGCGAGTTCTTCACGCTACTCGGCCCCTCCGGCTCGGGCAAGACGACGACGCTGCGGATGATCGCCGGGTTCGAGCGGCCCGACGAGGGGACCGTCGAGCTCGCGGGCGCCGACGTGTCGCGGCGGCCGCCGTTCGAGCGCGACGTCAACACCGTCTTCCAGGACTACGCGCTGTTCCCGCACCTGAGCGTGGCCGAGAACGTCGCGTACGGCCTGCGCGTGCGCAAGGTCCCCAAGGCCGACCGGCTCCGCCGCACCGAGGAGGCGCTGGAGATGGTCCGCCTGCCCCGGCTCGGCGCGCGCCGGCCCGCCCAGCTGTCGGGCGGGCAGCGCCAGCGCGTCGCGCTCGCGCGCGCGATCGTCAACCGCCCGCGCGTGCTGCTGCTGGACGAGCCGCTCGGCGCGCTGGACCTCAAGCTGCGCCAGGAGATGCAGGTGGAGCTCAAGCGCATCCAGCAGGAGGTCGGCATCACGTTCGTCTACGTGACGCACGACCAGGAGGAGGCGCTGACGATGAGCGACCGGCTGGCGGTGTTCAACCACGGCCGGATCGAGCAGGTCGGCGCGCCCGCCGAGGTCTACGAGCGCCCGGGGAGCGAGTTCATCGCCGGCTTCGTCGGCGTCTCGAACGTGCTCGAGCGCGGCGGGCGGCGGTTCACGATCCGGCCCGAGAAGGTGCGGCTGCTCGACGGGCCGCACGACGGGCTGCACACGGAGGCGGGCGTCGTGCGCGACGTGGCCTACGCGGGGATGGTCACGCGGTACCTGGTCGACCTCGAGGGCGGCGGCGAGCTTCAGGTCGTCAGCCAGAACCTCGAGCAGTCCTCCTCGGAGGCGCTCGACCAGCAGGGCCGGCGGGTCACCGTCGGATGGAGCGAGGAGCAGACGTACGCGATCCCCGAGGAGGGCACGTGAGACACGCAAGATGGGTGGCCATGCTGTTGGCCACGGCCGCGCTCGCGCTGGTCGTGGGCTGCGGCGGCGACGACGACGAATCGAGCGACTCGGGCAGCCAGGTGAAGGCGCCCGAGGGCGCGAAGGCCGCGACGGAGGTCGGGGCGGGCGAGGGGAAGGTGAACCTGATCGCCTGGGCCGGCTACGTCGAGGACGGGTCGACCGACCCGAAGGTCGACTGGGTGTCGGACTTCGAGAAGCAGACGGGATGCCAGGTCAACGTCAAGATCGGCAACACGTCGGACGAGATGGTCACGCTGATGCGCTCGGGCCAGTACGACGGCGTGTCGGCGTCCGGCGACGCGACGCTGCGGCTGATCGCCGGCGGTGACGTCGCGCCCGTCAACACCGACCTGATCCCGAACTACGCCGACGTCTTCCCGGCGCTGAAGGACCAGCCCTGGAACACCGTGGACGGGCAGGCCTACGGCGTCCCGCACGGCCGCGGCGCGAACCTGCTGATGTGGCGCGACGACAAGGTCAAGCCGGCGCCGGACTCGTGGGGCGCGGTGTTCGACCCGGACTCGCCGCACAAGGGCAAGGTGACGGCCTACGACAACCCGATCTACATCGCCGACGCGGCGCTGTACCTGAAGGCGACGCAGCCGGACCTCAACATCACCAACCCGTACGAGCTCGACGACAAGCAGTTCCAGGCGTCGGTCGATCTGCTCAAGCAGCAGCGCGGGGTCATCGGCGAGTACTGGTCCGACTACACGAAGGAGCAGGCGGCGTTCACGAGCGGCGACTCGGTGATCGGCACGACGTGGCAGGTCATCGCGAACCTGCTCGAGGCCGACAAGGTGCCGATCAAGACCGTCCTGCCGAAGGAGGGCGCGACCGGCTGGTCGGACACCTGGATGATCGCCTCCAAGGCCGCGAACCCGAACTGCATGTACATGTGGATGGACCACATCATCTCGCCGAAGGCCAACGCGGCCGTGGCGGAGTGGTTCGGCGAGGCGCCCTCCAACCAGAAGTCGTGCGCGGAGACCGCGGTGAAGGACCACTGCGACATCTTCCACGCCGAGGACGAGGACTACTTCTCGAACGTGGCCTACTGGACGACGCCGACGAAGGACTGCGGCGACGACCGCGGGGCGGTCTGCAAGGACTACTCCGAGTGGGTCCAGGCCTGGACCGAGATCAAGGGGTAGGTGGCCGCCGCCACCGCAGCCGAGAACGGCAGGAAGCCGGCCGGGCGCGCCCTGGCCGGCTTCCTGTGGCACCGCCCGCGGCTCCAGCTGTCGCTGCTGCTGGCCGGCCCGATCGGCTGGCTCGTCATCGCGTACCTGGGGTCGCTCGCCGTCCTGTTCGTGGCGGCGTTCTGGCGGCTGGACACGTTCTCGGGCGAGATCGTCCACGAGTACGGGTTCCAGAACTTCCAGACGCTGGTCGAGAACGAGGTCTACCGCTCGATCGTCGTCCGCACCGTCCTGATCGCGGCCGCCGTGACGGTCACCGACGCGATCCTCGCGTTCCCGATCGCGTTCTTCATGGCGAAGGTCGCGCGGCCGCGCACGCGCGCGCTGCTGGTGATCGCGGTCGTGATGCCGCTGTGGTCGTCGTACCTGGTGAAGGTCTACGCGTGGCGGATCATCCTCGCCGAGGAAGGGATCCTGAACTGGACGCTCGACCCGTTCGGGCTCAGCGGGCCGGGCTTCGGCAACGTGGCGACGTGGCTGGTCTTCTCGTACCTGTGGCTGCCGTACATGGTCCTGCCGGTCTACGCGGCGCTCGAGCGGATCCCGAACTCGCTGCTCGACGCGTCGGGTGACCTCGGCGGCGGCGCCGGGCTGACGTTCCGGCGCGTCGTCCTGCCGATGGCGCTGCCGGGCGTGGTGGCCGGCTCGATCTTCACCTTCTCGCTCACGCTCGGCGACTACATCACGCCGCAGATCGTGTCGAGCACGCAGTTCATCGGCAACGTCGTCTACACGAACGTGGGCGTGGCGAACAACCTTCCGCTGGCCGCCGCGTTCGCGACGGTGCCGGTCGTGATCATGGTCCTCTACCTGCTCGGGGCCCGGCGGATGGGCGCCTTCGAGTCGCTGTGATGGAGCTGTCCCGGGGAGCGCGCTGGTTCCTGCGCATCGGCACGGCGGTCACGCTGGCCTTCCTCTACGTGCCGCTGCTCGTGATCGCGCTGTACGCGTTCAACTCGCGGCGGACGCTGAAGTGGCCGATCCCCGGCCTGACGCTCGACTGGTTCGGCCGCGCGTTCGACAACCCGGGCGTGCGCGACGCGCTGTGGACGTCCGTGAAGGCCGCGACCGGCGCGACGCTGATCGCGCTGCTGCTCGGGACGCTCGCGGCGTTCGCCGTGTCGCGCTACCGCTTCTTCGGGCGCGAGACGATCTCGTTCCTCGTCATCCTGCCGATCGCGCTGCCGGGCATCGTCACCGGCATGGCGCTGAACGCGACGTTCCGCGAGGTGCTGACGCCGTTCGGCGTCGGCCTCGGCCTGTTCACGGTGGTCGTCGGCCATGCCACGTTCTGCATCGTCGTCATCTACAACAACGTCATCGCGCGGCTGCGGCGGACCGCGCGGTCGTTCGAGGAGGCGTCGGCCGACCTCGGGGCGGACACGTGGACGACGTTCCGGCTCGTCACGCTGCCGGCGCTGCGGTCGGCGATGGTGGCGGGCGCGCTGCTCGCGTTCGCCCTGTCGTTCGACGAGGTGATCGTCACGACGTTCACCGCCGGCCAGCAGCAGACGCTGCCGATCTGGATCCTCGCGAACCTGTCGCGGCCGAACCAGCTGCCGATCGTCAACGTCGTCGGCGTGCTCGTGATCGCGCTGTCGGCGGTCCCCGTGTACCTCGCGCACCGGCTGACCGTGGACCGGGAGGGCGACTCGGCGGCGGTCGCGCCCGCGGGCGCCGTCGCCGCCGCGCACTGAGTCACCCCCGCACGGCGGCCCACAGGCGCGGGTTCGGGATCGCGTGCGGCCGCCGCACCAGCTCGCGCAGCCAGCGCGTGAGCTCCGCGGCGGTCATCGGGCGTCCCAGCAGGTGCCCCTGCGCCTCGTCGCAGCCCCATTCGGCGAGCCGCGACCACGCCTCCTCGCGCTCGACGCCCTCCGCCACGACCGTCAGCCCGAGCCGCCGCCCGAGGTCCACGATCGACTGCACGATCGCCGCGTCGCAGGGGTCGTCCAGCAGCCGCATCACGAACGAGCGGTCGACCTTGAGCTCGTCGATGTGCAGGTCGCGCAGATGCGCGAGCGCCGAGTGGCCCGCGCCGAAGTCGTCCAGCGCCGTCCGGACGCCGATGCGCCGGAGCCCGTTGAGCACGTCGACGGTCCGCTCGACGTCCGCCATCACGACGTCCTCGGAGACCTCGAGCTGGAGGTTCGCCGCGGCGAATCGGTGGACGGCGAGCACGCGCTCGATCTCGGACGGGAGCCCGAGGTCCAGCAGGTCGGCCGGCCCGAGGTTGACGGCGACGTTGAGATCGAACCCCGCCCGCCGGTGGGCGCCGATCTCCTCGAGCGCGCGGTCGAGCACGAACGCCGTGAGGGCGCGCGTGAGCCCGCTCTGCTCGACCAGCGGCAGGAAGTGGCCCGGGCCGAGCAGGCCGCGCTCGGGGTGCTCCCACCGGACCAGCGCCTCGACGCCCCGGACCGCGCCGGTGCGGATCTCGGCCTTCGGCTGGTAGTGCAGGACGAGCTGGCCGGCCTGGAGCGCGCCGTGGAGCTCGCCGACGAGCGCCAGCCGCTCACGGCTGTGGCGGTCGCGGCCCGGCACGTAGACCTCATGGCCGGTGCGCATCCGCTTGGCCTCGTACATCGCGACGTCCGCGCGCTGGAGCAGGCCGAGGGCACTCCGGGCGTGGCGCGGGAAGATCGCGATGCCGACGCTCGCGTCGATGTGGACGCGGATGCCGCCGACCTCGAACGACCGCTCGAGCGCCGCCCGCAGCCGCAGCCCGGCGGCGCTCGCCGATACCTCCTCGCCCGGCACCAGCACGACCGCGAACTCGTCGCCGCCGAGGCGCGCCAGCGTGTCCTCGGCGCGCAGGAGGCCCTGGAGCCGCGGCCCGAGCTGGCGGAGCACCTCGTCGCCGGCGTGGTGGCCGAGCGTGTCGTTGAGCTCCTTGAAGCCGTCGAGGTCGATGAGCAGGAGCGCGAGCTCGCGGCCGGGCTCGCCGCTGTCCGCGATCGCGCCCTCGAGGCGGTCGAGCAGCTGCCGGCGGTTCCCGAGGCCGGTCAGGTCGTCCGTCAGCGCCTGATGGCGGCTCGCGCGCAGGCGCTCGACGACCGTGATGCCGGCCCGCGCCATTCCTGTCAGGACGGTAACCATGGCCAGGATCACGGCGGCGTCGGCGACGTCGACGAACTGCCCGGTCGCGAGCAGGCCGAGCGCGGCCGTCGCGAAGGCGAGGATCGCCACCAGGACGACCGGGTTGAAGTCGGGGCCGGGGCCGGCGGCGGGCGCCGGCCGCCATGCGGCCGCGGCGAGCAGCGGGGCGGCGGCGAGCGCGCCCGCCTCGCCGGCGCCGAGCGCCGCGAGCCCGCCGAGCGCGAGCGCGGTCGTCGCGCCCGGTCGCCAGCGGGAGAGGGCGACGACGCCCGCGACGCCGGCCGTGGCCGCCGCCGCGCGCGACGGTGCGCCGAGCGCGAGCGCGAGCGCCGCCGCGGACGAGGCCGCCATCGCCGCGTCGAGCCACGACAGCCGCGTGACCGGCGAGCACCGGTCCAGCACGAGGCCGGCCGCGCCGGCGGCCGCGAGCGCACAGGCGGCGATCCACAGGCTCTCCGGCTCGCCCGCCATGACGGCGGCGGCCGCGCAGGCGAGGGCGGCGGCGACCAGCGCGCGCGCGATCCGGTGCGGGCCAACGGCAGCAGCGACCGCGGATGCGGCGGATCCGGCGATCAGCAGTGTCCCTGCCACCAGGTCGAGGGCCATCGCGGCGATCGTGCCGGAAGCGAGGTCCGCGGACAAGCGCCGCGGCGTGTACGCGCTCGCGGCGCACGACTTTCGTACGGTGCGGCGCCGCTCCGCACTGAGGTAACGTCGCGCCCGGATGGCCGATGAACTGGACGTGGCCGTGGTCGGCGCCGGGCCGTTCGGTCTCTCCATCGCGGCCCATCTGGCGCATCGGCGGGTCCGCGTGTTCGGGCGGCCGATGCAGACGTGGCGGACGCGCATGCCGCCGGACATGCGGCTGCGCTCGGACTGGGACCACACGTCGCTCTCGGCCCCCGGCGACCGCGGGAGCATCGACGTCTGGTCGCGCGCCACCGGCGAGCCGCGCGAGGAGCCGATCCCGCTGCCGACGTTCCTGCGGTACGCGGACTGGTTCCGGCGCACGTTCGTGCCGGAGGTCGACGAGTCCGACGTCGCCTCGCTCGACCGCGCCGGCGGGCGCTTCCGGATCACGTCCGCCGCCGGCGCCGAGGCGGACGCCCGCAGCGTGGTGGTGGCGGTCGGCGTCACGCCGTTCCCGCACGCGCCGCCGCCCTTCGACGGCGCCCTGGGCGACGGTGTCTCGTTCGCGATCGACCAGCAGGACTACGCCGGCTATCGCGGCCGGCGCGTGATCGTGGTCGGCGGGGGCCAGGGCGGTCTCGAGTCGGCGGCGCTGGCCCGCCGGGCAGGCGCGGAGGTCGAGGTGGTGGTGCGGTCGCCGCTGCGCTGGTTCGCCGACCGCGAGGCCTACCACCCGCGCGGGCCGCTCGAGCAGCGCCTCTACAAGCTCGCCTATCCCGTCGTGGGTTACGGCCCGCCGCCGCTGAACCGGTTCGCGCAGCGCCCCGACCTGTTCGCGGCGCTGCCGCTCGGCGCCCGGCGGCGCGTCGCGCGCCGGATCCTGCGCGCGGGCGGGTCGCCGTGGGTCCGCGACGAGGTGGAGGGCAAGGTCGCCGTCACGGAGGGCGCAGGGGTCGAGCGCGTCGACCGGATCGGCGACGGCATCCGGCTGACGCTCAGCGACGGGTCGGCGCGCGAGGCCGACGCCGTGATCCTCTCCACCGGCTTCCGCTTCGCGCTCGAGCGGATGGCGTTCCTGGCGCCGCCGGTGCGCGAGGCCGTGAGGGTGGAGGACGGCTGGCCGGTGCTGGACCGCGAGTTCCGCTCGACCGATCCCGACCTGCTGTTCGTCGGCTTCGCCGCCGAGCGCCGCTTCGGGCCGAGCGTCCGCTTCGTCTCGGGCAGCCGCTTCACCGCCCAGCGGGTGGGCGAGGCGCTCGGCTAGCGCGCTGCGCGAGCCGGCGGGCGGGCGCGAGCCCGTCGAGGTACAGGCGGTGGAGCCGGCGCGAGCGCTTGAGCCTCAGCCGCGCCTGCGCGTTCGCCCGCCGCGAGGCGGCGTACGCGCGCCCGCGCAGGCTCGACATCACTGCTGAACCCGTCGCTGAGCGGCTCGAGGCGATCGGCGAGCTCGAGCTTGTAGCGCTCGCCGCCGCCGAGGAACTCGACCCGCTCGAGGCCCTCGTCGCTCGCGGCCTCGATCGCGTCGAGCGTGTTGACGAGACCAGGCGACCAGCGAGCGAGCGCCGGGTCGAACGCGAGCCGGTGGACGTACATGCGCCGCTCGAGCGCGAAGTAGTAGTGGAACGCGATCGCGCGGCCGTCGAGGCGCAGCGTGATGATCCGCGGCACGTCGATCTCCGCGAGGCGCGCGAGCGCGGCCCGGTGGAAGCGCTTGCCGGCCTCGGTCGCGAAGCCGGAGCCGTCCGGGCGGCCGTCCCAGCGCAGGGCGTGCAGGCGGAACGCGTCCTCCAGCGCGGGCTCGAGCTCGCCGATGTCGCGCGCGAGCGCGACCTCGAGCCGGCCGAGCTCCGAGAGCTGCCGCCGGCGGCGCCGGTGGAGGTTGCGCTTCTTCGCGTTCGCCTTCTCGCGGTACACGACGTCCCAGCCGCGGGCGAGGTCCAGCACCGGCGCCTCGATGCGCTCCATCGCGGTCATGCGGCCGCCCAGCGCGGCGGCGACCCGGCTGCCGGCGGCCAGGCCCCGGAACTCGGCGACGTCGGCGTCGATCTGGTCGAGCAGCCGGCGGGCGAGGCCGGGGTCGGCGCCGGGCGCGAGCAGGACGTCGCCGAGCACCGCTTCCGGCCCTCCCATGAAGCTCGCCACGCGAATGCCGGCGCGGCGGCGGACCACCGTCGGGAGCGCGCCGGCGAGCCGGCCGTCGCAGCGAGCGACGTGGATGGCCGGCCTCGCGCCATCGCCGTCGTGGCGCCACCACTCCGCCAGCCAGCCGTGGAGGAGGAACGGGCTCGGGCGGGGCATCGCGCGGACGAGGTCGTCCCAGTCGTCCGCGAGCGCGGCGAAGCCGTCCGCCGTCGAGATGCGTCTCGATCGTGGCGAGCCCCTGCGGCGTCGTAGTCGCCATCAACTGCCCGCTTCGCCGGCCGCCGCCCGCCTGCGGCGCTCGAGGAACGCCCGCGGATCGAGGCCTGCGATCACGACGATCAGCGTTCGCACGCACACGGCGAGGTCGACCGCGAGCGAGCCGTGGCGCATGTACCAGAAGTCGTACGACAGCTTCTCGGCGGAGGTGGACGCGTCCGACGCGTAGCCGCAGCGCACCTGCGCCCACCCGGTGACGCCGGGCTTCAGCAGCAGCCGGCGACTCCAGAACGGGATCTCGGACTCGAGCATCGCGACGAACTCAGGGCGCTCGGGTCGCGGGCCGACGATCGACATGTCGCCCTTCAGCACGTTCCAGAGCTGCGGCAGCTCGTCGAGGTGGAGCCTGCGCAGGATGCGGCCCGCCGTCGACGCGCGCGGATCGCTGTCCTGGGCGAACCGCGGCTCGCCCGGCTGCTCGGCGGTCAGCGGCAGGCTGCGGAACTTGTACATCGTGAAGCGCCGGCCGCGCTCGCCCACCCGCGTCTGGCGGTAGATCAGCGGGCCCGGCGTGCTCTTCACGAGCAGGACGATCAGCGGCAGCAGCGGTGCGGTGAGCAGCAGCCCCAGGCCCGCGACGGTCATGTCGAAGAGGCGCTTGGACGGCGGGCTCCCCGGGCGCTGGCGAAGGTGGAGCAGGCTCAGGAACCACATCGGCGTGAGGTGGTTCAGCGGCAGCCAGCCGAATGCGTACTCGTAGAAGCTCGTGAGGCCGGCGACGCGGAAGCGGCGGTCGGTCATGTCGAGCAGCCGCTCGAGCGCCGCGGAGCAGGACTGCTCGTCGGCGAGCACGATCACGTCCGGACGCCGGGCTTCGACGACGGCGGCGAGGTCGTCGAGCGCGGCGAGGGTCGGCGTCTCCTCGGCGCTCGGGGGCGGTGGCTCGGCGTCCGTTCCCACGATCTCGAACGGAACGCCGCGGCAGCGCCGGGCGGCGTCGGCGATCTCCTGCATGACGGGCGCGCCGATCACGAGGACCCGGCGCGGCGCCGTACGCTCGAGCACCGTGTCCCAGACGGCGCTGGAGACGGAGATCCCGGCGGCCATTCCGAGCAGCGACGGAAGCGAGACCTCGAGCCCTGGCGCGTGCGGGTTCAGCGCCGCGACGCAGATCAGCCCGGTCGCCGAGCCGATCGCCGCAGGCATCCACGGGCCGACGGCATACGGCGCCTGCGCCGCCGCGATCCGCAGGGTCGCGAGCCAGACGGCTGTCGCCAGCGTGACGGCGAGGACTCCGCTCGTGGTGATCGGACGCTCCGCGGCGGCGACGATCGCGACCGCAAGCCACACGACCACGGCGCGGCCGAAGACCGCGATCAGGCGTCGGCTGAGCGCGCGTCCGTAGGGATCGGCGGCGACGGCCGCGCTCACCGGCAGCTCCCTGCCGCGGCGCGGGCGAGCTTGCCGGCCGGGCCGGTCCTCGAGCAGGCGCGCCAGCGGCCTCCGTGGGTCGCGGACATGATCTGCTGGGCCGTGGTCGACGAGCGGAAGCGCGCGACGGTCACCTTGCGATCGGAGAGGAACGTCCCGTAGGTGCCCTTCAGCCGGCCGTCGCGACGGCACTCGATCGTGGGCCGGTTGGCTCGCCGCGTCACCTGGCAGCCGATGCCGGCGCCCTCGATCCGGAGGGTGTCGCCCACCTGGAGCACGTACTGGAGCGGCGTGCCGGGCGGTGGCGGGACCGGGGGGACGCCCGGCGGGGGCGGGGGCACCGGCACCGGGACCTGGGCGGTGGCGCCGTCCGTGCGGGCGAGTGCGAACAGCGTGACGGCGGCAGCGAGGGCCGCGAGCGCGGCAGCGGCGAGCGCCAGCCGGCGCACTCCAGAATCAGGTTCGGAATGCCTGTTCACGGGTTAGACTCCATTCATGGCTCGTGCCGATGGTGAGCCGCTCGTGCCGGTTTCCGCCCCGGTTAGCGCCGTCGCGTACACCGACGCCGAGGGCCGTGCGACCGACGATCCCGCCGCCGCCGTCCGTGGCGAGCTCGTCGAGTACGACGCGGACGGGATCGAGCGGCGGCGCACCCGCTTCTTCCTCACCGAGCGGGAGCTTCCGTGGCTCCCGGTGAGCGAGCCCGCCTTCCTGCTGTGGGTCCTCGTGCTGCTGATGCTCGTCTGGGTGGGCATCGGCGTCGTGCTCTACGTCACCTAGACGCTCGTCACGTTCCCGGCTGCGAGCGGCCGCGGGTCGCCCAGAACCAGACGGTCAGGAACCCGAGGTAGACGAACCCGAGCAGCATGCCGATCTGCGTCATCAGCCGGCTGTCGCTGAGGCCGTCCTCGATCTCCTGCGGGACGCCGCGGATCGCCTCCTCGAAGCCGTCGCGGAACGAGTCGATCATGCCGCCGATCACGGCGGGCATCCCGATGTTGTGCTGGGTGCCGTTGCTCTTGCGCCGCCGGTGGCGTTGCCGTGGGCCGATGTGCCGAGGGTGGATCCGAACGGCGGGGCGGCGGCGATCGCGCCCGCGCCACCGCCGCCGCTGCCGGTGACGACGTGGGCGAGCAGCGTGACCGTGCGCTCCAGGTTCGCCTTCGCGTAGCAGGGCAGCAGCCGGACGTTGCTGAACGCCATGCGGACGTCCGCGCCCGCGCCGTTGGCGCGCGGCGCCATGACGGCCGCGCCGGCCATCGCGATCACCGTGGCCGACACCAGGAACCGGGTGTCGGTGGCGACCTGGCCGAGCACCGCCATCGCGGTGTCGTCGAAACCGGGGGCGGGCTTGCCGCCACCAGCGGGGCGGGGTCCTGCGCCGCGCCTGACGGGTCGGAGAAGGGCGGCGACGGCGCGAAGACGTCGAGGTCGCCCGCTGCCTCGCCGGCGGCTCCTTCCGCGCCGCCGGCCGGTTGGACGGCGAACGGCGCCGAGAACGCCGGGGCCGCCTCGGCGCCGGGGACGGCGGGCGCGCTGCCGAACACCGGCCCGAGCGACTGCGCGAGCTCCTCCGGCCCGTGCGCCGCAGCCGGCGCGGCCGTCGCCGCGGCACCGTCCGCGAGCTGATGCGCCGCGGGCGCCGCCCCGCTGCCATCGTCGTGAGCGGGAGCCGGCCCGTCGTCGCCGATCGTCGCCGGCTCGACCACCGCCTCGCGTCCTTCGTCCTCCGGCACCGCGAACACGAACGGCGAAGCCACGGCGGCGCTCGCCGCGTCTTCCAGCGGCGCCGCCAGATCCGCCAGCGGCCCATCCGACAACGGCGCATCCACGGTGATCACGACCGGGCTCACGACCGCGTCCACAGCCCCAGCCGCCGAATCCAGCCCGGCCGCCACGTCACCGACGCCACCGAGAGCGGAGTCGAGCCCGCCGGCCACGTCGCCCAACGCCCCGGCGGTCGAGTCCACGCCTCCGGCCACGGCGGCGGTCGCGTCGGAGACGCCGCCAACCGCGGCGTCCAGCCCGCCGGTCACGTCGCTCGTCGCGCCGGTCAACGCCCCGGCGGTCGAGTCGACGCCGCCGGCCACGGCGACTGTCGCGTCGGAAACGCCACCGAGAGCGGAGTCGAGCCCGCCGGTCACGTCGCTCGTCGCGCCCGTCAACGCGCCGGCGTCGAGTCAACGGCGGTGGTCGCGTCGGAGACACCGCCGACCGCGGCGTCCAGTCCGCCGGTCACGTCGCTCGTCGCGCCCGTCAACGCGCCGGCGGTCGAGTCCACGCCGCCGCGTCACGCGCCGGCGCGTCAGCGTCGTCGAGCACGGCCGTCCGCAGACGCGCCGCGCGTCCGAGTCGCCCGCCGGTCACGTCGGCGGTCGCGTCGACGCCGCCACGCGGCGTCGAGCCCGCCGGTCACGTCGCTCGTCGCGCCCGTCAACGCCCGGCGTCGAGTCAACGGCGGCGGTCGCGTCGGAGACGCCGCCGACCGCGGCGTCCAGTCCGCCGGTCACGTCGCTCGTCGCGCCCGTCAACGCGCCGGCGTCGAGTCAACGGCGGCGGTCGCGTCGGAGACGCCGCCGACGGCGGCGTCCAGCCCGCCGGTCACGTCGCTCGTCGCGCCCGTCAACGCGCCGCCGCTCGAGTCCACGCCGCCGGCCACGGCGGCCGTCGCGTCGGAAACCCCGCCGACCGCGGCGTCCAGGCCGCCGCGCCAGTCGAGTCGATGCCACCGGCCACGGCGGACGTCGCGTCGGATACGGCGTCCAGGCTCGAGTCGACCGTGCCGGGGACGGCGGCCGTCGTGTCGCCAACTGCGCCTGCGGTCACTCCCAGCCCGCCCGTCGTGGCGCTCACGGCGTCGTCCAGCGTCCCTGTGGTCGACGTGACGGCGCTCGTCGCGTCGGCCACCGCCCCGGCGGTCGAGTCGACGCCTCCGGTGATGCCGGCGGTGGCGTCGGTGACTGCGCTCGCGGTCGGCTCGACACTGCCGGCCACGTTGGTGGTGAAGTCCGTCAAGACGCCGGCGGCGGAGTCGACGCCGTCGGCGACGGCGGTGACCGCGTCGGTCGCATCGCCGGCGCTGCCGGTGATCGTGGTCGCCGCGTCGGAGGCCGCGCCGATGGTCGAGGCGGCGCTACCGGTGATCGTGGTCGCCGCGTCGGACACGGCGCCAAGGGCCGAGTCGGCGCCCCCGGTCGCGGCGTCGGCGCCGCTCGTGAAACCGATCGTGGCGTCGGTGGTCGAGTCGAGGGCTTCCGACGGCCGCGTCGCCGGTGTCGGTGAACGGCGTGAAGGTGTCCGGGGCGGCGGCGATCGTGTCCGGGACGTCCGGCGGCGCGATGGTCGCGTCCGTAGCCGCGGTGGCGGTGCTGACCGTGTCGGTGAGCGGCGCGATCGTGGGGGTGGCGTCGACCCCGGCGGTGGCGCTGCTCGCCGTGTCGGTGAGTGGCGCGATCGTGGGGGTGGTGTCGGCCGTGGCGCTGCTGGCCGTGTCGGTGAGCGGCGCGATGGTCGGGCCGGCGTCGGCCGTGGCGCTGCTGGCCGTGTCGCTGAGCGGCGCGATCGTGGGGGTGGCGTCGGTCGTGGTGCTGGTGGCCGTGTCGGCCACTGGCACCGGGCTGGTGTCGCTTGCGACCGGGCCGGGGAGCTCGATGGTGTTGACCTCGGCGGGGGCGGTCGCCGTTTGGGCGGCGGTGTCGACCGCGGGTGCGGTGGCCGCTACGACCTCGTCGGGCACGTCGACCGACGGTGCGTCGGCGTGGACCGGTTCGACGTCCGGGACCGGCGCGACTCTGGACCGCTGCGACGGGCTCGGGCGCGTCGGCAGGGGGAGAGCCTCCGGAGTCGCCGCCCGTGGCGGCAGGCGCGGCGGAGGCATCGCCGGCGTCGGCCTGCGGCGGTTCGGGCGCGGCGGCCGGTGGTTCGGGCGCGGGCGGCGGGTCGGGCTCCGGCGCGGGCGCGGGGGCGGCGACCACCGGCTCGGGCTCGGGCGCCGGCGGTGGTGCGACCGGCTCGGGTGCAGGTGGCGGCTGTGGCGGCTCGGGTACGGCGGGCGCTGGTGCAGGAACCGGCGGAGTTGGAACCGCCGTCGTGGCTGCCGCGGTGGTCGCACTGGCCGTTCCGGTCAGCTCCGTTGCCGCGTCCGTGGGCACCGCCCCGAGTACGTCGCTCATTGTCTTCCTTCCCCTGCAGTCGAACTGCCAACTGCCCGGTAGCACCGCCGGCTCTACCGGCGGCTACCTTCCCGCCACAGTCGTACCCACCGATCGCGTCGGCCACTGTCCGTAGAACCGCCCGTTTTCTCCCGGCGATCCCTAGGTGAAAGGACCCGGGGCAGAGACGTCACCCGCCACAGCTGCGGGTACTGAAAATGACCCCGCATGGGGCAGGAATTTCAACCACACACCCGCGAGAAGCAGGCGATACTCGGTGTAGTGGAGGGCCAACAGGCCGAAGCGGTTCTGATAGCCGACCCAGACGAGTCCGCCCGGATGGCGCTCGCCCGGCTCCTGCGAGGGGCCGGCTACTCGGTCGTGCACGCCGAGACGGGGGACCAGGCGCTCAAGCTCGCACGCAGCACGCAACTCGCCGCGGTGATCCTGGAGGTCCCGCTTCCCGGCCTGTCCGGCTACGAGGTCTGCCACATGCTGCGGGCCGACATGGGCAACAGCCTGCCGGTGCTCTTCCTGTCAGGACGCCGCACAGAGCCGTGCGATCGCGTCGCCGGCCTGCTGCTCGGGGCCGACGACTACGTCACCAAGCCGTACGCGCCGGGCGAGCTGCTCGCCCGCGTCGCGAACCTCGTGCGCCGCAGCCGCTCACAGGCGAACGGGGTGGCCCGTGATCTCACCCCGCGCGAGCTCGAGGTGCTCGAGCTGATGGGGGAGGGGCTGCGGCAGGAGGACATCGCGCGACGCCTGTACATCAGCCCGAAGACCGTCGCGACCCACGTCGAGCACATCCTCCGCAAGCTCGGCGCACGAAGCAGCGCCGAGGCGATCGTCGTCGCCTTCCGCGAGGAGATCATCAGCCCGGCGGTCCCGTCGGGCACCGACGCTCCCGCGCTCACCCGATTGCAGTAGGCAGAACCCCCTAGGTGGAAAGCCGTAACCGGTCATCGGTGCAGACCGGGCGGGGTATCTTCGCTCCAGATGGCGGAGCAAGGCAGGATGGGAGGGACCCTCTCGCCGGGCGCCCGGCCGGACGCGGACGACCGGTCGGCCGACACGCCGCGCCACCTCGCCGCACTGCGCCGCGGCGTATGGCTGATGGTGCTCATCGTCGTGCCGCTCACCGCGACGGTGCTCGTGCTCTCGCTCGCGCTGCCGAAGACGTACGAGGCCACGGCGAGCCTCGTGCTCGAAGAGCGCGACGGCCTGCTGGAGGCGCCGAGCGCCGAGACGTCGGTCCGGCGGCTCGCGACGATCCGGCGGCTTCTCACGTCGCGCACCGTGCTGGAGCAGGCTGCCGCCGAGCTGCCAGGAGAGACGGCCGACACGCTCGAGGACAAGCTGAGCGTGCGCATCGACGACGTCGCCGACATCGTCGAGGTGCGGGCACGCGATGGCGACGCCGCCGGCGCGGCCGCGATCGCGAACGGCGTGACGCGCTCGTTCCTGCGTGGCCGCCGCGAGGGCGAGCTGGCGAGACTGCGGGCCGCGCGCGACGACCTCGAGCGCGCCCTGCGGCGGGTCGAGGCCGCCGGCGGCTCGGCGGCGGAGATCCAGGCGATCCGCCAGCGGCTCAGCGAGCTGAGCGTCAGCGAGGCGGCCGCCGGCCAGGAGCTTCAGGTGTCCGAGCCGGCGCGGCCGCCCGACGACCCGGTGTCGCCGAAGCCGGCGCAGAACACGCTGTTCGCGTTCTTCGCGGCGGTCTTCCTCGCGGTCCTCGCCGCGCTCGCCCGCGACGTCATCGCCCCGCGCGTGAGCGGCCCGCGCCAGCTCACCGCACTCACCGGACTCCCGTCGCTCGTCGTCATGCCGCCGGCGCGCGGGCGCCGGCGGGCAGCCCAGGCGGCCGAGGCGTACCAGGCGCTCGCGGCGTCGCTCAAGCTCCAGCTGTCGGACTCGCAGCGGATCGTGCTGGTCACGAGCGCCCACCGGGGAGAGGAGCGGGCGGCCGTCGCCGTCGGCCTCGGGCGCGCGCTGTCGGCCAGCGGCGTTCCCGCGCTGGTCGTCTCGGCGGACCTGCGGCGACCGGTGCTCCACAAGCTGCTCGGGGTGCCGCAGGCGCCCGGCGTGGGCGAGGTGCTCAGCACGCTCGAGCGCCGGCCCGCCGAACGCCCCGGCGAGGTGATCGCGGCCGCGACCCGCGCGCACGAGCGCCCGTCGCGCGGCGAGCTGCGCGCGCTGCCGAGCGGCGACACGTCGCAGCACCCGGCGGCGCTGCTCTCCGGCGAGTCGCTCGGCGTGCTGTTCGAGGAGCTCAGCCGTTCCGAGTACCGCTACGTGATCGTGGAGGGCCCCGCGATGCTCGGCCCGATCGACGGACAGCTCGTCGCCCGCTGGGCCGACGCGGTGATGGTCGTCTGCCGGCTCGACAGCCTGTCGCCCGGCGACGCCGTCGAGCTCGGCGAGGCGCTCGCGCGCCTGCGCGCGCCGGTGCTCGGGTCCGTCGTGATCGGCGGTACGCGCGTCCGCTACGCGCTGCCGGCGTGGACGCCGGTGCGCGCGCCGGCCGAGGTGCCCGACGAGGTATAGGCGACGGCGCCGGCCGCCCAGATCAGCGCCGCCACGATCCACAGGTGGCGCCAGTGCAGCGTGTCGATGAACGCGCTGTTGGCCAGCAGCCCGCACCAGGCGGCGAGCAGCGCCGCCGAGCCGATGCCGTGCGTGTCGCGACCCGCCGCGGCGTTGGACAGCGCGATCGCGAGCGTGCCGCCGAGCAGCGCGAAGATCAGCAGCAGGCCGGGGAAGCCCTGCTCGCCGAGCGCGCGCGCGTACGTGCTGTGAGCGGAGATCGACGCGACGCTCTCGAACTGGCCCGGGCCGGCGCCGAGCGGGTACGCCTGCGCCGAGCCGAGGCCCGCGCGCTGTCCGCTGAAGCGCTCCGTGTCGTAGGTCTGCGGCTTCGCACGCTCGACGAGGAACTCGCCGCTGCCGGTGACGACGACGGCGCCCGCGAGCACCGCGGCCCCCGCGAGTCCCACGGCGACGAGCGCCAGCACCTGGCGCGCGCCGCCGCGCAACGCCAGCACGGCGCCGAGGACGGCGAACGCGATCGCGAGGTTCAGCCACGCGCCGCGCGAGAACGAGAACAGCACCCCGAGCAGCAGCACCGCGAGCAGGAGCGCCTTGGTGAGCAGCCGCATGCCGAGCAGCCGCGGGCGCACGATCTCCTCGCCGAGGATCACCGCGGCGGGCACGAGGAAGGGCCCGAAGACGTTCGGATCCTGGAAGAGCGCACGCGCGCGGCCGCCCATCGTGAACAGGTCCGCGCCCGGCATGGGCGCGACGAGCGCGAGCACGCCGACGATCGTCGACGCGACCGCCGCGGCGAGGTAGCAGTGGACGACCAGCCGCGCCCTGCCCGACGACACGACGTAGCCGGGCAGCCACAGCGCGAGCAGCGCGAGGTAGAGCGTCACGCCGAAGTACGTGGCCGCGCGGCCGACGTCGGCGACGTCGACGGCCGACATCAGGCTCAGCGCGCCGAACACCGCCAGGATCGCGACGACCGACCGCGGGACCCAGCTGAGGTGGAACCGGCCCGAGGCCGCCGCGACCGCGATCGCGACGAGGAACACGCCGTCGGCCGGCGCCGGCTCGAAGATCGCGACGCCGAGCAGCAGGAACCCGAGCGCCACCGCGGCGTGGTAGCTGGCCAGCGCCAGCGCGAGCACCGCGACCAGCCCGACGCCGCCGGCGATGGCGAGCGCCGCGGGCAGCGGGAACCGGTAGAGCGCGAGGCCGAGCGCGCAACCCGCCGGCACCGCCGCGAGGAACGCCAGCGCGGTGAGCGCGCCATCGCCGAGGCGCCCGGGACGGGAGCCGATGAGCGGCATCCTTCCGGCGTACGGCGCGCCGGTCATCGGCCCAGCATAAGCTCGATCGGCTCGCGATGCGGAAGGTGCTGATCGTGATCACGCTCGCCGAGGCGGGCGGCGCGCAGACGTACGTCGCGCAGCTGCTGCCGGCGCTCGCCGAGCGCTTCCAGGTCACGGTCGCGGCGCATGGCGACGGGCCGCTGCGCGACGCCGCGCGCGCGGCCGGCGTGCGGTTCGTGCCGCTGCGTCACGTCCGTCGCTCGATCGGGCCGCGCGACGTGCTCGGCCTGCTCGAGCTGATCGTCCTGATGCGCCGCTCGCGGCCCGGACGTCGTGCACACGAACAGCTCGAAGGCGGGCGTGCTCGGCCGGCTCGCCGCGGCGATCGTCCGCGCGCCGGTCCGCGTCTTCACGGTCCACGGCTGGGCGTTCGCGGCCGCGGCCGGGGCGTCGTCGAGGCTCTACCTGTGGGCCGATCGCCTGATGTCCCCGGTGACCACCGCGACGATCTGCGTCTCCGACCACAGCCGCGCCGCGGGACTGGCGGCCCGGACCTGCCGGGCGGGCGCCACCGTGGTGATCCCGAACGCCGTCGACGTCGAGTCCGCGCCGCGCGCGGCGCTCGCCGGAGCGCCGCCCGTCGTGGTCGCCGTCGGCCGCCTGGCGGCGCCCAAGGACCCGCTCACGCTCGTGCGCGCGCTCGCCGCGGTCCGGACGCCGTTCCGCGCGCTGCTGGTCGGCGACGGTCCGGAGCGCGCCGCCGTCGAGGCCGAGCTCGCCCCGGGCGTGGAGCTGACCGGCACGCGCGGCGACGTCGCCGAGCTGCTGGCCGGCGCCGACGCGTTCGTGCTGTCGAGCCGGTCGGAGGGCGCGCCGGTCTCGATCCTCGAGGCGATGGCGGCGGGCCTGCCGGTCGTCGCGTCCGACGTCGGCGGCGTCCGCGAGCAGGTCGCCGACGGCGAGACGGGTCTGCTCGTGCCGGCCGGCGACGCCGCCGCGCTCACGCGCGCGCTCGAGCGGCTGCTCGCCGACGCCGACCTGCGCCGCCGGCTCGGCGCGGCCGGCCGCGACCGCGCCCTGCAACGGTTCGACGTGCGCGCGTGGCGCCGCGCGCACGTCGCCCTCTACGAGCGGGAGCTCGCGCGCCGCATGCCATAGCGGCGCCAGACTCCGCGCAGCGGCAGCGGCGTGTCGTGCCCGCCGCCGATCTTCGCGCGGAAGTCGAGCAGGCTGTCGCGCGGATCGATCTGGCGCCGCCGCAGCGTGAGCCGGTCCGTATCGGGGAGGTTCACGCCGGGCTCGCACGACACGGCCGTCGCGTAGCCGGCGGCGGCGACCAGCCTCCGCTCGCGCTCGCCGAACAGCCCGGACGGGTACGCGAACGCCGTCACGGGACGCCCGAGCCGCTCCGCCAGCTCCACCCGGCTCGCGGCGATCTCCTCGCGCGCCGCGGCCTCGTCGAGGGCGGTCAGGTCCGGGTGCGAGACCGTGTGCGCCTCGAAGCGCAGCGTGCCCGCGCGATCGAGCGAGACGACGTCGTCCCACCCCATCACCGGAGGCTGGGCGCCCGAGTACCACGGGAAGCGGTGGCGGCCGTCGGTGACGCCGGTGGTGACGAACACCGTCGCGCTGAAGCCGTGGCGCTCCAGCGCGCCGAGCGCCGCGTCGCCCACGTCCGCGAAGGCGTCGTCGAACGTCAGGCCGACGGTCCGCGGCGGCACGGCGCCGCCGTCGAGCAGCGCCACGGCCTCGTCGAGCGCGACGGCCCGGTAGCCCTCGGCCGCCAGGTGGTCCATCTGCTCGCGGAAGCGCCGCGGCGGCACGGACAGCGGGTCGCCGTCGTCGCTGACCCGGTGATAGAGCAGGATCCGCAGGCCCGCGCCGCCGTCGCGGTCGCCGCCACGCGCCCGCCACAGCAGCGTCCGCGACCTGGTCAGCGCCGCCTTGATCGCCCGATCGGCCGTCACGGCCGGACAGCATCGGCAGAAATCTCGCCTTGCGCAACCGGCGACCCCGCGCGAAGCTGGCCGGGTCGATGGCCTTGACCGGGTCCCAGACCGGCGTACGGACGCGCCCGATCGGCGATGCCGACGTGATGCGCGCGGCGGAGTTCCTCCACGCGACCCTCAACGCGCGCGTGCCCGCCGCCGACTGGGCCGCCTCGCTCGACGTGCCGTGGGGAACGGAGCAGCCCAACCACGGCTTCATGCTGCTCGACGGCGAGCGCGTCGTCGGCGTCCACCTCGCGTTCTACGCCGAGCGCGAGATCGACGGCGCGCTCGAGCGCTTCTGCTGCCTCGGCGCCTGGTCCGTGCTGCCCGAGTACCGCGTCCAGGGCGTGCGGCTGCTGCGCGCGCTGCTCGCGCCAGCGCGGCCACCACTTCACCGACCTGTCGCCGAGCCCGAGGGTCGCCGAGATCAACGAGCGGCTCGGCTTCGAGCACCTGGACAGCTCGACGCGGCTGGTCCCGAACCTGCCGTGGCCGTCGCGCGCCCGCGTGATCGCCGACCCGGCGGGCATCGAGGCGGCGCTGAGCGGCCGCGAGCTGCAGATCCACCGCGACCATTCGCGCGGCGGCGTGGCCAGGCACGTGGTGCTCACCCGCGGCGACCGCAGGTGCTACGTCGTGTTCCGCAAGGACCGCCGCAAGCGCCTCTCGCTGTTCGCCACGCTGCTCTACGTGAGCGATCCCGAGGCGTTCCGCGCGCTGGCCCGCCCGCTCGCACGCCACCTCCTCCTGCGCCACGGCGCCGTCGCCACGCTGGTGGAGCGTCACGTCGTCGACCACCGCCCACGGCTCTCGTTCCGCGTGCGCAGGCCGCGCGCGCGGATGTTCCGCAGCGCGACGCTGAAGCCGTCGCAGATCGACTACCTGTACAGCGAGCTGACCTGCATGCCGTGGTGATGCGCACCCAGCTCCATCACCTGCTGGAGACGATGGCCGCCGCGCCGGCCCGACGCGCCTGCCCTGACCTACAAGCACGAGACGGCCACGTACTCGGCGCTGTGGGAGCAGGTCGCCGGCATCGGCGCGGGGCTTGCGCGACTCGGCCTGCGGCGCGGGGAGCGCGTGGCGGTCTACCTCGACAAGCGCATCGAGGCGGTCGCCGCGATCTTCGGGACGTCGGCCGCCGGCGGCGTCTTCGTGCCGGTCAACCCGCTGCTGCGCCCGCGCCAGGTCGCCTACATCCTCGGCGACTGCGAGGTGCGCGTGCTCGTGACCAGCGCCGAGCGCCTCGAGCTGCTGCGCGACGAGCTGCGCGACTGCCCGTCGCTCACGCACGCCGTCGTGATCGGCGACGCCGCTGCCGACGGCCTGCCGTGCGAGCTGGTCGCGTGGGACGGGCTCGACCGCGACGGCGGCCCGCCCGACACCCGCGGCATCGACGTCGACATGGGGGCGATCCTCTACACCTCGGGCAGCACCGGGATGCCGAAGGGCGTCGTGCTCTCGCACCGCAACCTGCTGGGCGGCGGCGAGAGCGTCAGCACCTACCTCGGCAACCACGCGGGCGACGTCATCCTCGCCGCGCTGCCGCTGAGCTTCGACGCCGGCTTCAGCCAGCTCACGACCGCCTTCACCGTCGGCGCGCACGTCGTGCTCGTGAACTACCTCCTGCCGCGCGACGTCGTGAACCTGTGCGCCAAGCACGGCGTGACCGGGCTGACGTGCGTCCCGCCGCTGTGGATCCAGCTCGCCGGCCTCCAGTGGCCGGCGGAGGCCACCGCGAGCATGCGCTACTTCGCCAACACCGGCGGGCGGATGCCGCGCGCCACGCTCGACCGGCTGCGGCAGATCTTCCCGGGCGCGCAGCCGTTCCTGATGTACGGGCTCACCGAGGCCTTCCGCTCGACCTACCTCGACCCGGCAGAGGTCGACCGCCGGCCCGACTCGATCGGCAAGGCGATCCCGAACGCCGAGATCATGGTCGTCCGTCCCGACGGCACCCCGTGCGAGCCGGGGGAGGAGGGCGAGCTGGTCCATCGCGGCGCGCTCGTGGCCATGGGCTACTGGAACGACCCCGTGCGCACCGCCGAGCGGTTCAAGCCCGCGCCCGGCCGCGACCCCGCGATCCCGACGGACGAGCTCGCCGTCTGGTCGGGCGACGTCGTGGTCCGCGACGAGGAGGGCTTCCTGTACTTCGTCAGCCGCCGCGACGAGATGATCAAGACGTCCGGCTACCGCGTGAGCCCGACCGAGATCGAGGAGGTCGTCTACGGGACCGGGCTCGTTCGCGACGCCGTGGCGCTCGGCGTGGAGGACCCGCGGCTCGGCCAGAAGATCGTGCTCGCCGTCAGCCCGCCGGACGGGCGCGAGCTGGACGCGGACGGCCTGCTCGGCGAGCTCCGAAAGCAGCTGCCGCTGTACATGGTCCCGGGGAGCGTCGTCGTGCTGCCGGAGCTGCCGCGGTCGCCGAACGACAAGTTCGACCGCGTCCGGCTACGACAGGAGCTGACGGCGTCATGAGCGACGCGATCGCGACGCCCGCGCGACCGGTCTCGATCGAGGCGATCGGCGGCATCCCGCTCGACCGGCTGGCGGAGCGCGTCGGCAGCACGCCGTTCTTCGCCTACGACCGCGCGGCTCATCAGCGAGCGCGTCGCGCTGCTGCGCGCCACGCTTCCGGCCGCCGTCGAGCTCGGCTATGCGGTCAAGGCCAACCCGATGCCGGCGGTCGTCCAGCACCTCAGCGGGCTCGTCGACTCGCTCGACGTCGCGTCCGCCGGCGAGATGCGCGTCGCGCTGGACACGCCCACGCCACCGGACCGGATCTCGTTCGCGGGGCCCGGCAAGACGCCCGACGAGCTCGCGCAGGCGGTCGCGGCCGGGGTGACGGTCGAGCTCGAATCGGAGACCGAGGCGGCGCGTGTCGCCGCCGCCGGCGAGCGGCTCGGCCTCCGCCCGCAGGTCGCCGTGCGCGTGAACCCGGATTTCCAGGTCAAGGGCTCCGGGATGCGGCTGGGCGGCGGCCCGCAGCAGTTCGGCGTCGACTCGGAGCGCGTGCCGGCGCTGCTCGCCGAGCTGGCGGGAGCGGACCTCGACGTGCTCGGATTCCACATCTTCGCGGGCTCGCAGAACCTCAACGCGGAGATCCTGTGCGAGGCCCAGCGCAACACGGTCGAGCTGGCGCTGCGCCTCGCGGACGCCGCGGCCGCGCCGGTGCGCTACCTCAACATCGGCGGCGGCTTCGGGATCCCGTACTTCGAGCGCGACCGGCCGCTCGACCTGGCGGCGATCGGCGAGAACCTCGAGCGGCTGGTCACGGGCGTGATCGGTCCGGCGCTGCCGGACGCCCGCGTGGTCGTCGAGCTCGGGCGCTACATCGTCGGCGAGGCCGGCTTCTACGTCACCCGGGTGCTGGACCGCAAGCAGTCGCGAGGCAGGACGTTCCTCGTCGTCGACGGCGGGCTGCACCACCAGCTCGCGGCGAGCGGCAACTTCGGCCAGGTGATCCGCCGCAACTACCCGGTCGCCGTCGCCGGCCGCGGCGACGACGGCCAGAACGAGACGCGTCAGCGTCGTGGGCTGCCTCTGCACGCCGCTCGACCTGCTGGCCGACGGCGTCCAGCTGCCCGCCGTGGGCATCGGCGACCTGGTCGTGGTCTTCCAGGCCGGCGCGTACGGGCTGACGGCGAGCCCGACCGCCTTCCTCAGCCATCCCCCGCCGCTGGAGGTGCTGGTGTGAGCGAGACGACGACCGTCGACGAGGTGAAGGGCGTGGTGGTCGAGACGCTCGGCATCACCGACCGCGCCGACCAGATCGGGCCGGCGACGCCGTTGCTCGGCGCGCTGCCGGAGCTCGACTCGATGGCCGTCCTTCAGCTGATCCTGGCGCTCGAGGAGCACTTCGGCATCACGGTCGAGGACGAGGACGTGACCGCCGAGGCGTTCGAGACGCTCGAGCGCCTCACGGCGCTCGTCGACGCGAGCCGTCCCTGAGCGCGCGGAGGCCGTCGCGCGCGCCTGCCAACGAAGCCGCGGATCGGCGCCGCGTCGCGGGCGCGCAGCGAAGCGCCGAGCGCGATCGCCGCGTCGGCGGCGAGCGAGACGGCGAATGCGGCGAGCGTGAGCGGTGCGCGGTCGATGCGCTTCAGCCGGAAGTAGGTCTCGGCGCGGCCGCGGACGTACCAGCGGCTCGCGGACACGCGCTCGCGCGGATGCCAGAGGTGCGTCCACCGGACCTCCGGGACCTGGAGCAGCGGTGCCTGGGCGGCCACGCGCGAGGCGAGCTCGAGGTCCTCGCCGAGGGCGTAGCCTCCGAACGCCTCGTCGAACGGGTGCGCGCGCACGAGGTCGGTGCGGTAGGCCGTCGCCCCGGCGCCGAGCACGGACACGCGGACCGGCCGGGGCGGGTTCGCGGCATAGCGGACCTTGCCGCCGCGCCGCAGCCGCGAGCCCTCCGCCGCCGGGTCGACGTAGTTGAGCATCGCCAGCCGCCGGACCAGCGTCGCGATCCGCCCGTGGGCGGGCAGCTCGGCGGGCGTCCCGCACATCCCGCCGAAGGCGTTCAGCCCGGCCGCCTCCCAGTGGCCGAGCAGCGCCTCCGCGTAGTCCGGCGGGACCCGCACGTCGTCGTCGAGGAACAGGACGATCGGGGTGTCGACGCTGCGGGCGCCGAGGTTGCGCTGGGCGGATGTCGACGGCCGGCTGGTGAGCACGAGGAGCTCGACGCCGAGCTCGCGGGCGCGATCGTCTGTGCGCGTCGCCGGGCCGGTACGGGTCGTCGCCCGCGTCGACGACGACGATCCGCTCCGGCGCCCGCGTCTGGTCGAGGAGCACGCCGACCGCCTCGGCGGCGTGGTCCGGCCGGTCCTTGGTCGGGATCACGCCGGAGTACGGCAGCCGCCCCGGCGCGGGCTGCTCCCCGGGCACGCGGATAACGTTATTTCATGAGGGCCGGCCGAGACGTGGTGCTCGTCTACCACGGGATCGGCTCGGTGGCGCGCGGCGCGCCGCTGTGGAACGGCTTCGTCCGCCCGGAGCGGTTCGCCGCGCAGATGGCGCGGCTGGCGCGCGAGCGCCGGGTCGTCGGCCTTGACGCGATCGCCGAAGGCGCCGCGGGTCGCGGGCGGGTCGCGATCACGTTCGACGACGCCTACCGGACCGCGCTGGTGCATGCCGTGCCGGTGCTGCGCGAGCTGGGGCTGCCGGCGACGTTCTTCGTGCCGACGCGCTGGATCGGCGAGCGCAACACGTGGGACCGCAGCGACGGGCTGCCGGTCGACATCATGGATTCGGCCGAGCTCGGCGCGCTGGCCGAGCAGGGCTTCGCGATCGAGAGCCACGGGCACGCGCACATCGACTACGCGCGCGCGGCCCCCGGCGCGGTGGAGGAGGACCTCGCGCGCGTCGGTCGAGCGCCTCACCGCGCTGCTCGGCCGCGCCCCGCGCTACCTGGCGTACCCGTACGGGCGCGCCACGCCCGCCGCCGTCGCCGCGGCGAAGCGGCTCGGGCTGCGCGCCGGGTTCACCCTCGACGTGCCGCAGGCCGTCGAGCCGCGCTTCGCCATGACGCGGATCTCGATCGTCCCCGCCGATCGCGGGCCGCTGTTCGCGCTCAAGCTCAGCGGGCGCTACGCCGGCCTGCGCCGCAGCGCGCCCGTCCGCGTCCTCTACGACACGGTCCGGCCGGTCGTGCGTCGCCGCTGGCTCTGGCCCTAGGCGCCTAGGCGCGGCCCGCGACGCGGCGCAGCGCGGCGCGCAGGAACGCGACGTCTCCCCGGCCGGGCAGGAGCTCGCGCCAACCGAAGCCGGCGACGCGCCGGTACAGGGTCGCCGCGACCGCGCCGCCGGCCAGGAACGCCGCGCTCGCCGCGGCCGCCGCTCCCGAGGCCCCGAAGGCGGGGATCAGGGCGATGTCGAGGACGAAGCCGGCGCCGAGCGCGGCGACGCTGCCGAACGAGGAGAACCCGGGCGCGCGGGAGGCGAGCAGCGCGTTGGAGAACACGCTGAGCGCCGCGTAGCCGAGCGCGCCGGGGAGCAGCAGCAGGAACGGCTCCACCGCTCCGTCGAAGCTCGAGCCGAACACCGGCGGGATCAGCAGCGGCCCGAGCAGCGCGGCGGCGAGGATGCTGCCGAGGGTCAGGATGGCCGCGGCGCGGAACGAGCGCAGCGTCCGCTCCCGCCCGGCCGGCGCGTCCTCGCCGGCCACCACCGGCAGCAGCGACGTCGCGATCGCCGTCGGCAGGAACAGGAGGATCTCGCCGGCGTTGACGGCCACCGCGTAGAGCCCGAGCGCCGCCTCCGACGCGATCAGCCCGACGAGGATCTGGTCGAGACGCGCGTTGAGGAACAGCGACACGCTGCCGAGCCAGGCCCGCGCGCCGAAGCGGACGGACTCGGCCAGCAGCCGCAGGTCGGGGAGCCGGAGGCCATCCGTCCGCGCGCCGGTCGCGGCCAGCAGCGCCCCCCAGGTGACGTGCGCGGCCACCCAGGCGAGCGCCGCCGACTCCACCGTGAGATCGACGCTGACGAGCGCGACGGCGAGCGCGCCCGCGTACAGCCAGCCGCCGGCCGCGGCGATCGCCGCCGCCTCGCGCAGGCGGCGGCAGCCGATCAGGAAGTTGTCGTCGACGAGCGACGCGGCGACGATCGCGGCGGCGAGGATCGGGAGGTGCTCGCTGCTCGATCCCGGCGGGCTCGGAGCCGGTGAGCCACACGCCGCCCGCCACCAGCGTCGCCGCCAGCAGCGACGTCGCCAGCGAGAACGCCACCAGGTTCCCGAGCAGTCCGGCCGCGCCCGCGGGCGCTGCGCGGCGTAGACGACGGTCGCGTGGCCGATCCCGGCCTTCGCGACCCGGGCGCCACGGCGGCGGTCACGGTGATGAACGCCACGCTGCCGCGTCCCGACGGGCCGAGCGCCCGCGCGAGCAGCAGCGCCGCCGCGAAGAACCCCGTCGCGCCGACGACGTTCGCGGCGAAGTAGAGGACGGAGCCGTGGGCGACCGAGACGGGCGCCGTGTCGTCGGCCGCCGTCTCAGCCTCCCCCGGGACCGAGCTCGGGTGCTCCTCCGTGAAGGCGCGGGCGCCGGGTGCGAGCCCGGACACCGCGTTGCCGTAGTGCGCGTTCCCGACGCCGCGGTAGATCCCGATCGCGGCCCACTCCTGGCCGCTGAAGCGGCTGCGGCGGACGGTCGTGCGCGTCGTGCCCTCGTCGAGGTAGACGCCCACGAACGAGGACTCGAAGCGGCTGTCCTCGATCACGTTGCCGACGCTCGCCGGCCGCCCGTCCCAGTCGGGCGACGCCCACTCGGCCGACAGCCCGAAGCGCACGTCGCGGCCGATCCGCAGGCGCCGGAACCGGCTGTCGTGGGTGAAGTGCTCGACGTAGACGCCGGTGCGCACGTCGTCGACGTCGATGCGGTCGAACGTCGCCCGATGCGTGGCCGTGCCCGTCCACAGCCCGCTCCACCCGCACCGGCGCACGCGCGCGCGGCGGACGGTGCCGGTGTTGCCGATCCAGATGCACGCCTCGGCGCGGCCGTTCGAGGAGCCCGGCGGCTGGGCGACCACGTCGCTGACGTCGACGTCCTCGATCCTGAACGGGTCGGCGAGCACGCCGCGGCGGGTGTCGTTGGCGTCGACGAACACGCCGTAGCCGGTGAAGCCGCGGGCGACGACCCGCTTGACGACCAGCCCCTCCGGCTGGTGGACGCTGATCCCGCTGCGGAGCACGCCGTTGCCGCGCACCACGGTGTCGAGGATGCGCGCGCGCGCGGCTCTCGCCCCAGACGGAGATCGCCGCGCCGTCGAAGGCGCCGCCGGCACGGTCGACGTCGACCACGAGACCGCGGACGAGCGCGCCGCGGACGGGCGCGTTGCTGCCGAGGCTGATCCCCGCGGTGAGGCGCGCGGTGCCGCGGCGCGCCGCGTACAGGCGGTGGCCGTGCGCGTTGACGAACGGCCTGCGCCCGCCGTAGGTGCCCGGGCGCGAGCACGATCGTCCGGGCGGTGTGGCGCGCGAGTGCGGCGCGCAGGGCGCTCGAGCCGGCGACCCGGATCACGTCACGGCGGGGCGCGCGGTAGCGGCGCGGCCTGCGCGGATGCACGGCGGGGCCGGCGGCCGCGAGGTTCTGCGAGGCGCCCGGCGCCGGGCGCTCCATGCGCGCGTCGCCGTCGCCGACCGCCAGGATCACGGCCACCAGGCACGCAACTGCTGCGCATCCTGCGAGCAGCCAATCTCGCACGCGGTCAACGTAGCGCGGCTGCGCCGCGCCGTGTGGCGCTTGGCGCGTCGACACGCGCCACCGGGGAGGAACCTCACCTGCGGTCCCGACACCCTGCCAGGGGCGGCGGGTCAGCCGCCGGGCGTGTACGAGCTGGGGTGCGCCTCGACGTACGCCTTGGCGCCGGCGGGGAGCGGGCCGATCTCGTTGCCGTACTGCGCGTTGCCGACGCCGCGGTAGTTGCCGATCGCCGTCCACCTCTGGCCCGTGAAGTGGCTGTGGCGCACGGTGGTGCGCCGCGTGCCCTCGTCGAGGTAGACGCCGGCGAACGAGGACTCGAAGTGGCTGTGCTCGATCACGTTGCCGACGCTCGCCGGGCGGTGGCCCCAGCTGGGATCGGCCCACTCGGCGTTCAGCCCGATGCGGACGTTGCGCCCGATCCGCAGGTGGCGGAAGGTGCTGTGGTGCGTGAAGTGCTCGAGGTAGACGCCGGTGGGCGCGCCGTCGACGTCGATGCCGTCGAACGTCGCGCGCTTGGTCGCCGTGCCCGTCCAGAGGCCGCTCACGCCGCACGAGCGCATGCGGGCGCGGCGGACGACGCCGGTGTTGCCGACCCAGATGCACGCCTCCGCGCGGCCGTTGGAGGCGCCCGCGCGCGGGCGTGAGACGTCGCTGACGTCGACGTCCTCGAGGAGGAACGGGTGGGCGAGGACGCCGCGCCGGGGCTGGTTGGCGTCGACGAGGATGCCGTAGCTCGTGAAGCCGCTCGCGACGACCCGCTGGACGACGGCGCCGGCGGGCTGGCGGATGCGGATCCCGCTGTCGACGGCGCGGTGGCCGCGGATGACGGTGTCGAGGATGCGCGCGTGCCGGCTCCGGCCCCAGACGGTGATCGCGGCGTTGTCGAACGCCCGCCGCGCGCTTGCGATGTCGAACACCAGCCCCTGCACGAGCGCGCCGTGGATCCTGGCGTTGCTGCCGAGGCTGAGGCCCGTGGTGAGCCGGGCGGCCCCGGGCTCGGCGGCGTACAGCCGGTGCCCGTGGGGGTTGAGGAACGGCCGGGCGCCGCCGTACGTGCCGGGGGCGAGGACGATCGCCCGCGCGCGCCGGTGACGGAGCGCCGCGCGCAGCGCGCGGGCGCTGTCGACGTGGACCGCGCGATCCGGCAGCGGATACGCGCCCGGCGGCCGCGGCTCGATGCCCGGCTCGGGGGGCAGGGGAACGTCCACGCGCGCGTCGCCCGTCGCGGCCACGAGGATCGCGGCGGAGAGGCACGCGGAAGCGGCGCAGCCGGCGAGCAGCCGTTGTCGCACCCGTGAACCGTACCGAGGACCCCGGAATAAGTTGGCCCGGCGGGCGTCATGGTGGGGGAGCCCGGCGTGCAGACCTCGACACTCACCGTGACCCGTCCGCGCCGGCTCTCGCCGGTCGCGCTGCGCCGGCTGACCGGCGCCGCGGGCCTCGGCTACGTCGTGCTCGCGGGCGTCGAGAACATGGGCATCCTCGGCGCGCCGCTGTCCGGCGCGCCGGTGCCCGAGATCCGCGCCGCCTACGAGGACGGCGCCGTGCAGGTCGTCACGACGGTCGCCGGGGCGCTGTCGCTGCTGCTCTACGCCGTGTTCGCCGTCGGCGATGGCCGCGCGGCCGGCGATCGGGGAGCGGTGGCGGCGCGGTCGCGCTCGCCGCGGGCGTCGGCGGGCCGCTGCTGGCGGCGGTCGGCGTCGCCGCGCACGTGGCGCTGATCGGCGGGGCGTCCGACGGGGCGACGCGCGACCTGTTCGAGCTCGAGCAGGGCGCGCGGATGGTCGCGGGCGGCCTGATGGCCACGTTCCTGCTCGCGCTCGGCATCGGCCGGCGGGCTGCCGCGGGCGCTCTCCCGGCTCGCGGTCGCGGCCGCCGTGCCGCTCGCGCTCGGCCCGGTCGCCGCGGTGGCGGACGTCCACGCGCTCGACGTCGCCGTCGTGGTCGCGTTCGGCGGCCACGCGCTGTGGATCTGGGCCGCCTCGCTGTGGCTCGCCGTCGGCGGGCGCGATCTCGTGCGCCGGGCAGCGTTCCTGATGCTCGTCGTCGCGGCGGGCGCGGTCGGCCTCGCGCTGCTGGTCGTGCCGGAGGCGACCGGCTCGTTCTTCGCCTGGAGCCTGAAGCCCTCGCCGCTGGCCGCGTTCGCCGGCGGCGTCTACGTCGGCTCGGCCGCGGTCTACGCCGCCGGCCTGCGCGGGCCCGCCCGGAGCCTCGTCGTCGCCGCCGCGGTGCTGTCGGTGTCCGTGCTCGCGATCACGATCATCCACCTCGACGTCTTCGACCTCGACCGCCTCCAGGCGTGGGCCTGGCTCGTCCTGTTCGCCGGGTTCGCCGCCGCGACGAGTTGGTTGGCGGTGACCGGGCGCGGTGACGCGCGGTGGGGTGACGGGGGCGAGGGGCGCTCGCCGGCTGGGCGCGCGGCCTCTTCGCGGCGCTCGCCGCCGCGCTCGGGCGCTCGGGCTCGCGCTCTGGATCGACCCGGCGGCGGTGGCGGCCGCCGGGCCGTTCGAGCTGCCGCCGCTCGGCGGCCGGTTCGCCGGCTCGTGGATCGTGATGCTCGCGGTCCTGGCCGGCTGGGCCGCCGCGGCGGGCCGCCGCGAGGAGGCGCGCCTGCCGGCGCTGGCGCTCGTCGCGCTGCCGGCCGGCGCGCTGGTCGCCGCGGCTCGCACGTACGGCGACATGGCGCCGAACCGCCCGGCCCGGCTACGTGGCGGCGCTCGCGCTGCTGCTCGCCGCGGGCGTCGCGCTGCGGCGGGCGTCAGGCGACCGCTGACAGGGCGGCGAGCAGGCGGCGCGTCGTCGCGGCGGCGACCGCGTTGCCCTTCGCCTCGTCGAGCTCCAGCGCGCGCGTGAGCGCCGCGGCGGCCTCCGGCGCCCGGCCGGCCGCTCGCTCCACGGCGGCGAGCGTGCGGTACGCGTTGGCGGCGATGACGACGAGATCCGTTTCGTCGGCGGCGGCGACCGCGGCCTGCGCCTCCGCCAGCGCGCCCGCGCCGTCGCCCTCCTGCTCGGCGAGCATCGCCCGCGCCATGTGCCGCTTGATCACCCACTCCATGTCGCACGGCGCCGCGGCGGTCTCGATCCGCGCCACGGCCGCGGCGCCCTCCGCCGTGCGCCCCTGCGCCAGGATCGCGAGCGCCACGTCGACCCCGATGAACGCCGCGTACCAGCGGTCGCCGGAGCCGGCCACGATCCGCTCGGCCTCCCGCGCCGCCCGCTCCGCGGCCGCCGCCCGGCCGGACAGGGTCTCGGCGACGGCGTCGAGGAGCGCGAGGAAGGCGCCCATCTCGTCCAGCCGCAGGTCGGCGAGCCCGCGGCGCGCGCGCACCATGTCGTCGCGCACGCCGTCGTAGCCCGTCGTCATCGCCACCAGCACGGCGCGACAGCCGAGCAGCGTGAACTCCGCGGCGGCTTCGCCGGCCGCCTCGCCGGCGAGCGCGTTGCAACGCTCGAGCCCCTCGGCCACCGGCCACGGCCCCTCGACGAGGCCCCAGGCCATGAACGTGAGCGCGGTCGCGGCGTCGAACCGGCTGCCGGCGCGGCGGGCGTGCGCGAGCATCGCCTCGGCCTGCGCGTACGAGCCGCGCACGTCGCCGCGCAGCCAGCACAGGTCGCTGACGAGGTAGGCGGTCCGGGCCAGGCCCAGCTCGTCGCCGTGGCGCAGCAGCGTCGCCGCCGCCCGCTCGGCGACGTCGATCGCGCCCGCGACGTCGAACGTCTCCGGGTGGCAGGACAGCCGGATCCGCTCGCGCTCGATCATCGCCCGCGCGTGGACGTCCGGGAGGTCCAGCGCGGCGCTCGCCGTCACCGCGCGGTCGGCCAGCGCCTCGGCGCGGTGCGAGGCGCCCGTCTCGAACAGCGCCGACACGAGCGCCGCCAGCGCCGGCAGCAGCGTCGCGCCCTCCTCCCGGTCGCTGCCCAGCAGCGTGATCGCCCGGTCCAGGAAGCCGATCTCGCCCGGCAGGTCGCCGCGCCCGCGGGCCACGCGCGCGGCCGCCGCCAGCCGCCGGCCCGCGCGGACGCCGAGCTCGGGCTGCGCGGCGCCGGAGACCTCCTGCTCGAACCGGCAGGCCGTTTCGAGGTGGAAGCCGATCCGCGCGTCGGCCTCCGGCAGCTCGCCGGCGAGCAGCTCGAGCCATTCGGCGTGGCGCTCGTGCAGCCGCGCGCGGGCGGACTTCGCCAGCGACGCGTACGCGGCCTCGCGGATCAGCGCGTGCCGGAAGCGCAGCAGCTCCCCGCTTGCGGGCTGCCGGCCCGGCGCGACGCGGATCAGCAGGTCGCGCTCCACCAGCCGGTCGCATGCCTGCGCCACCTCGGCGCGCGTCACGCCGACGGCGAGCGCGTGCACGGAAGCGACGCTGAACGTGTCGCCCGCCACGGCGCCGAGCGCCAGCGCCGAGCGCTCGGTCGCGCCGAGCCGGTCCAGGCGCGCCTCGAGCAGCGCGTGGATCGCAGGCGGCAGCGCGTCGGCCCGCTGGCGCTCGCCGACATACGCCACCAGCTGCTCCAGGAACAGCGGGTTGCCGCCGGCCGCCTCGGCGATCCGCCGCTCGTCGCCGGGCGCCAGCCGGTTGCCGGCGATGTCCGCGAGCAGCGCCTCGCTGGCGGTGTCCGACAGCGGGCCGAGCGTCAGCTCGCCGAGCTCGCGGAGGCGCTCGTGCTCCGTGTCGGGCCGCGCGACCCAGACGACGAGCAGCGGCACGTCGCGCAGCCGGGCGACGATGTCGAGCAGCAGGTCGAGCAGCGCCGGCTCCGACCAGTGCGCGTCGTCGATGACGAGCACGAGCGGCCGGTCGCGGGCCAGCGCCGTAGAGCAGCGCCAGGAACGCCCCCTCGGGCTCGTCCGCCTCGCCGCCGGCGAGCCCGACGGCCGCCGCCACGCGCCGCGTCACCGCGGGCGGGATCGCCAGCGCCGCGGCGAGCTCGTCGAACGACAGCGCGCCCTTCAGCTGCACGACGATCTCGCGCAGCGGCCAGTAGGTGATGCCGTCGCCGTACGGGCGGCAGCGGCCGATCACGACGCGCCCGTCGTCGCCGGCGATCCCCTTCAGCTCGGCGACGAGGCGCGACTTGCCGATGCCGGGCTCGCCGAGCACGGCGAGCAGCTCCGGCGAGCGCTCCCCGGCGACGTGCGCGAACGTCTCGCGCAGCCGGTCGAGCTCGGCCTCGCGCCCGATCAGCGGCCGGTCGAAGCGGCGGCCGATGGCCGGCGCCTCCTCGTCGATGCGGTCGAGCACGAACGCGCCGCCGTCGAGCTCGGTGGCATGGGCCGCATGGCGGACGACCCGCCACGTGGACGCCGCGAGCCGGATCTCGCCCGCATGGGCCGCCCGCGCGAGGCGCTCCGCCGTGCTCACCGCCTCGCCGACCACCGGCACCACCGCCGCCGGCCGGCGCGACCACGACGCCCGAGCTCACGCCCGCGCCCGGGCGCATCCCGAACGGCAGCTCGGCGCCGCGCTCCCGCAGCTGCGAAGCGGCGCGCAGGGCGCGCTGCGCGTCGTCCTCATGGGCGACGGGCGCGCCGAACACCGCCGCGACGGCGTCGCCGCGCAGCTCGGTCACGACGCCGCCGTGGTGGTCGCACACGGCCTGGAACGTCCCGTGGAAGCGCGCCAGCGCCGCGCGCAGCGGCTCGGGATCGAGCCCGGCCAGCGCGTCCGGCGCGGCCAGCTGCACGAACAGGCACGTCACCCAGCGCCGCGCCTCGGAGGCCACGGGCTCGCGCACGGCGGCGGTCGGCGCGGGTGCGGGGACGTCGTGGCGCAGGATCGCCGTCTCGAGCGCGCGCAGGTCGGGCGACGGCTCGATGCCCAGGCCCTCGACCAGCGCGCGGTGCGCGCTGCGGTACTCGGCCAGCGCGTCCGCCTGCCGGCCGCAGCGGTAGAGGGCGAGCATGCGCTGGGCGCGCAGGCGCTCGCGCAGCGGGTGCTCGCGCACGAGCGCCTCCAGCTCGCCGGCGACCTCGGCGTGGCGGCCGCACGCGAGGTCGGCGTCCAGGCGCTCGCTGACGCAGGACAGGCGGAGGTCCTCGAGCCGGGCGATCTCGGGCTGCGCGAAGCCCTCGTCGGCGACGTCGGCCAGCGCCGGGCCGCGCCACAGCGCGAGTGCGCGGCGCAGCGTGGCCGCCGCCGCGCGCGGGTCGCCGCCGGCCAGCTCGTCGCGGCCCTGGCGGAACAGCTCCTCGAAGCCATCCGCGTCGAGCGCGGCACCCCTCAGGCGCAGCGCGTAGCCGGCGCCCTCGGAGGCGATCAGCCCGTCGCCGAGCGCGGCGCGCAGGCGCGAGGCGACGACGTGGACCGCGTTGCGCGCGTTGCGCGGCCCCTCGCCCTCCCACAGCTCGTCCACGATCCGGTCGAGCGGGACGATCGCGCCGCGGTGGACGAGCAGCAACGCCAGCAGCGCGAGCGCCCGTCCGCGTGGGACCTTGGCGTCCCGTCCAGCCAGGTCGACCTCGATCGGCCCGAGGATCCTGAACTCGCCGTCCACCGTCTCGCGCGAGCCTATCCGCGCATGTGCGCCGGATGAAAGCGATCCGAAAGGGGCGGCCGGAACGCTTGCGGCGAGATGGTCGAGCTCGCCCCCGTCCTCGGTCTGCTCGCCGGCTTCATCGGCGTCGCCGACACCGTCCCGTACGTCCGCGACACGCTGCGCGGGGCGACGCGTCCGCACCGCGGCACGTGGCTGATCTGGGGCGTGCTGGCCGTGGTCGTCTGCGGGTCGCAGTACGCCGACGGCGCCTCGTGGAGCCTTGTCATGGCGGGGACGCAGGCCGTCCTGACCGATGCTGATCTTCGGCCTGTCGATCCGGCGCGGCGAGGGCGGGCTGAGCCGCGGCGAGCTGGTGATGTTCTCGATCGCCGCGGCCGGCGTGGTGGGCTGGATCCTCGCCGACGAGCCGCTGGTCGCGACCGCCTGCGTCGTCGCCGCGGACATCGTCGGCGCCGCGCTGATGGTGCCGAAGACCTACCGCGACCCGGAGTCGGAGACGCTCGTGACGTTCGCGTTCGCGAGCCTCGGCGGCGCGCTCGCGGCGGGGTCGGTCGGCGCGCTCGATGTCTCGCTGCTGCTCTATCCCGCGTACTACTGCGCGATCAACGGCGCGCTGGCGCTGCTGATCCACCAGCGCCGGGCCGTGCTGCGCGCCGCCGGCCGGCCGGCGGCGCGCGCGGCGGTCGCCTAGTTCTCGCCCATCGACATGGCGAGCTGCTCGAGCAGGTCCATCTGCTCCTGCATGCCGCCCTCCATGCCGCTGGCGAGGATCATGTCGCGGACCTCGCGGCTCTCGACCCGCGTCAGCAGCTCGAGCGTCGTGCGGCCGTCCTGCTCGCTGAACGTGGCGGTGTTCACGGCCGGCTCGCCGTCGGGCATCGCCTCGTAGACCTCCGTGTAGACGATCCGCTCGTCCGGGACGATCTCGCGGTACTCGCCGTTGAACGCGACCTCGTGGCCGCCGTTGGCGATCATCGCGTAGCGCCAGCGGCCGCCGACGCGGAGGTCGATCTCCGCGACCGTCATCTGCCCGCGATGGCCGCTCCAGTACTGCATGACGAGCTCGGGCGTCGTCCACGCCTTGAACACCAGCCGCCTGGGCGCGGCGAACTCCCGCGTGATCAGGATCTCCGTGTCCGAGGGGGTCGTCACCTTCGCGCTACTGCTGGTCGGCACCGTCGCCATCTCCTTGCTCCTTTTCCTCGAGTTCGCTCAGCACGTCGTCCAGCCGCTCGAAGCGCTCCGACCAGGTCCGCTCGTAGCGGCTCACCCAGTCGTGGATCGGCTTCAGCGCGCGGCCGTTGACGCGGTAGAGCCGCCGGCGCCCGTCGTCACGCACCTCGACCGCGCCCACCTCGCGGAGGACGCGGAGGTGCTTGGACACCTGCGGCTGGGCCAGGCCGAGCACGCTGACGAGGTCGTTGACGGGGCGCTCCCCGGCGGCGAGGACGTCCAGGATCTGCCGCCGCCGGGGCTCGGCCACCGCGTTGAACGCATCGGCGGTCGTCGCTGCTCGTGCCATGGCCGCATAGTATTCCCATATAGGAATATGTCAAGCGCGAGGGAATAGCCGGCGCGTCTCCGGAGTCCTTCACTTCGTACCGACCACTCCCCACGGAAGGGGGAACGATGAAGATCCGACACGCCGGGATGGCCACGCTCCTTGCCGTCGCCGCCGTCGCGGCCGGCGGCGGCAGCGCCCACGCGAGCGAACCGCAGGTCAATTGCGCTACCGACGGGGAAGCCGGACTGCCGTACCTCGAGGGCGTCAACTGCCGCACCGTGCTCGTCGAGGGCTACCCGCGCGAGTACATCGTCTACGTGCCGCACACGGCGCCCGTCACCGGCCGGCTGCGGCCCGTGGTGTTCATGTTCCACGGCAGCTCGGGCAACGGCGCGCAGTTCCTCAACGTCTCCGGCTGGCGGGAGCAGGCCGATGCCAGCGGGCTCGTCGCCGTGTTCCCGACCGGCCTGCGCTACCGCATGCCGGACACCGGCCGGCGGGTCACCAAGTGGAACGAGTACGGACTCGTCGCCGACTTCAGCGACAAGCCGCCGGGCTATCCCGAAGGCGCGGACTGGCCCGCCGACGACGTCGGGTTCATGGACCAGGTCCTCGCCGACCTCGAGCGCGGCCTCCCGATCGATTCCAGCCGCGTCTACGCGTCGGGCTTCTCCAACGGCGCCGGCTTCGCGGCCCGGCTCGCCGCCGACCGGTCGACGGTCATCGCCGCCGCCGCGTTCTCGGCCGAGAGCCTGCCGTTCGCGGTGCGGGTCGCGCGCCCCGTTCCGATGTGGATGACGGTCGGCACGCTCGACGACCGGATCCTGGCGCAGGCCGGCCTCCCCGAGCTGCCGCTCGAACCGGCGAGGCTGCTCCTCCGTCCCGATCGTCGACGCCGCGATCGACGCGCACCTGGAGACCGCGGGCGTCGACCCGCTCGTGTACTCGACCCAAACGCGCCCGAACGCGACCAGCTTCGCCTGGCCGCCCTCGGACACACCCGCTGTTCCGCTTCACCGCCCTGGCCGGGCTCGGGCACGCCTATCCGCACGTGCGCAACAACGCCGCGCACTTCGAGGCCGCCCGCGAGTACTGGGAGTTCTTCCTGGCGAACCCGCTCCGCTAGCTCAGCACTCCTCGCCCGTGTACCGGCAGGCCACGATCGAGGGCCGCTCGATCGGCTCGCCGGCGTCGATCGACCAGGCGAGGCGCACGAACTGGCCGTGCGTCCAGGCGAGCGGCGTGGCGGCCCGGGTCGGCCTGCCGGGCGTCTCGCCGGGCGGCGGCACGTCGTCCCACACCTGCTCGGGCAGCATCAGGCCCTCGTTGGCCGTGTTGGCGATCGTCCGCAGCCGCGGGCGGGCGTCGCCGCCCGCGATCAGCTCGTACTCGCCGCGCTCGCCGCTCAGCAGCGGCCACAGGCGGCCGCGCGTCCGGCGGTTGTCGGGCTCGTTGAAGAACAGGTCCCAGTCGCCCCCGTTGGCCTGCTCGCCGTAGCCGTCGAACGTGAACCGGTGCCAGATCGTCCCGCTCGGCGTGTTCACGGCGAGCGGGTACGCGCTCGTGCGGTCGCCGACCTGGAGCGAGTTCAGCACCGTCGGGTCGTCCCACCGCTTGACGCCGAACAGGACGAGCCCGAGGAACGAGTTGTCGACGATCTTGCGCTGGTCGACCTTCTCGTTGTAGTTGTCGCCCAGCGCGTACGTGGTGCCCGCGTTCGGGTTCCCGTCCTTGGTCACGCGCAGGTAGTACGGGCGCGGCGCGTACGGGCCGTTGTCGGTGGCCGTCCAGCTCTCGACCTTCTCCTGGAACGAGTCCGCGAGCCGCTCATAGGCGTTGGCCTTGTTGGGCCGGCCGTTGCGGCGCGCGATGTCGGCGGCGCAGATCAGGCCGGCGATCTCGGTCGCGATCGTGTTCGGCGAGTAGCCGTTCTGGTTCTCCCAGCGCTCGTTGTCCGAGAACGGGCCCTGGCTGACGACGTAATCGGCGGCGCGCTCGACGTGCGCCCAGTCCGTCGCGCCCGTCCTGCCGAGCCACCACGCGAGCACGATCGGCAGCGAGACCTGGTCGAGCTGCTCGGTCTCCCACTTCTTCATGCCGTTGACGCGCGTGTTCTGCCACCACGATCCGTCGGGCTTCTGCACCTGCCACAGGTAGTCGACGGCGCGGTTGGCGGCGGCGGTGTCGCCGGCCGCCTGGAGCGCCGTGCCCGCGTGGTAGAGGTCGCGCGGCCAGACGAGGTGATACGGCCCGGAGAACCGGCGCTCGGGCTCGAGCGTCAGCGTGCCCCAGATCCAGGGCATGTTCGGCGCGGCGATCCCCGCGCCGCGGTGGACCTTGTCCTCGGACGCGGCGAGCACGAGCAGCGACTGCTCGTAGACGCGCAGCAGCGCCGCGTTGCCGGCGACGCTGGCGGGCGGCGGCTTCAGCGTCGCGCGGTAGCGCGCCCAGCCGGAGCGGTAGGCGGACTCGGCGGCGTCGTACCCGGTGGCGAGCGAGCCGCTCGCGGAGGCGTTCGCCTCGGCGGCGTCGTCGCCGAAGCCGATCGCGAGCGTCATCGTCTGGCTGCCGGGCATGCCGGTGAGCGCCGTGCGGGCGCCCTGGACGACGTTGCCGGGCTGCGTCGCGTCGTACTCGCTCAGGCGCCGGTCGGCCTGGAGGTCGTTCCACGGGTCGCTGGCCGTGCCGCGGTAGCCGCTCGAGGTCTCGCTCAGCGCCGGCGACGCCGCCACGGCGCTCGCCGCCACGTCGTCGAAGGCGATCAGCCGGTCCGGGGCGCTCGTGCCGCGGTCGTCGTTCCCGTCGTCACCGGGCGCCGGGTCGGCGAGCACGTAGAGCTGGAGCGGCTTGCTCGTCAGCGACTCGAAGCGCACCTGCGCGAGCACGGTCGCGCGCGACGGGTCGGTGATCCAGGTCTTCGTGAGGCGCCAGCGCGACGTCGAGGTGACCTGCCGGAACGCGAGCGAGCCGGCGATCGGCTCGACGCGCGCGCTCACCCCTGGCGCGACGGGCTCGATGTGGCGTTCGTCGTCGTCGACGGTCTCGCGGTCGAGCACCTTCTTGCCGTCGGTGACGGCGAACTGGAGGCCGCGGAACGCGGGCGTGCTCAGGTCGGGGAAGTAGACCTCGCTCAGCGAAGCCTTGCGGAGCGTGAAGTACGCGGGGCTGCCCTCGTGCGAGGTGCCGAAGCCCTGCTTGTCGGCCGGCGCCCACGTGTGGATCGCGCCCGGCGCGCCCGGCGCGGGCTCCTTCGCCGCGGCCGGCGCCGCTCCCACGGCCGCCGCGAGCACGGCGACGATCGATACCCACGTACCCCTCATTGGTGACCTCCCGAGTCCCTGCGTCTCCGCCCCGCATACCCGGAGGCGTTCGCGCTAAGCGGTTCCCGGGGATACCCGCACCGTGATCATCCTCGGCCTCATCCTGCTGCTGCTCGGCCTGCTGCTCGGAATCGGGATCCTCTACACGATCGGCATCGTGCTGATCGTCGTGGGCGCCGTTCTCTGGATCCTGGGCTCCACCAACCGCTCGGTCGGCGGCAGACGCCACTACTGGTGACCGCCGGCGGCGCCCCGTCTCCGGGGCGCCGCCGCGGTTGCGTCACACGTTCGTGTGGACGGCCAGGTGCCAGTCGTCGAGCTGGAAGACGCTCGTCGGGTTGGCGACCCGCCACTGCACGCGGATCCGGTACTGGGTGCCGTTGTGGCCGCCCGGCAGGCGGTGCGAGCGCTCCATCCCGTGGCCCTCGTAGAAGTCGTCGGGGGCGCCGGGGATGTCGGTGTCGAACCCGTAGTCCACGCCGGACTGCGGCTTCAGCTCGATCGAGCCGCCGGTCGCGACGTTGGTCGCGATGATGCGGACGTTGCAGAGCCCGCCCTGCGGGCCGAAGCAGCGCGACTCGGCGAAGAACGGGACGTCGTAGAGGCGCGACGAGTTCGCGGGCACCGACACCAGGACGTTGGCGCCGGGCAGATCCTGCCACGCGAGCGAGCTGGTCTGGCGCAGTGTCGTCTCCTGCCGCTTGTCGACGCGGAGCTCGGCGCCGCCGACGTCGCCGGTCAGCACCGCTGCCGCCGTGCCGGTGAGGGCGCCGGTGGCGAGCACGGCGCCGAGGGCGAGAGCGACGCGCTTGGGGATTCGCTTGGTCATGGGTGGTCTCCTTACCTTGGGGCGGATGGGGCTTTGGCCTCGCGAGTGCCGTCCGTCGGCGGCGAGTGTCACGCCCAGCGGACGCCGTGTCAGTGCCGCGTGGGTCCCGGCTCCGTCTCAGTCCCGTATCAGGCGCCTCTCACGGTGGTTCATCCCGAGAGCACGAACCACCCGGAGGTACTCGCCCGATGCCCGCTCTCACCGACGCCGTCCCTGCCCCCACCACGCTGGCGGAGCACATCGCACGCCGCGACGGCGCCGCATTCGTCGGGCGGGAGGCGGAGCTGCGCGTCGTCGACGCGCTGTTCCGCAACGAGAGCGGGCCGAGCGTGCTGCTCGTCCACGGCCCGGCGGGGATCGGCAAGAGCGCGCTGCTGCGCGAGGTCCAGCGTCGCGGCCGGCGCGCCGGCTGGACGCCGTTCGCCGCCGACGGCCGCGTGATCGGCGCCGCCCCCTCGGCGCTGCGCGAGGCGCTCGCCGGCGCATGGCACGCCGCGCGCCCGCTCGTGCTCCTCGATGGCGTCGACTGGGCGCCCGCGTGCGTGCTCGCGCTGCGCCGCGAGCTGCTTCCGACCCTGCCCGAGCCGGCCGTCGTGGTGCTGGCGAGTCGCGGACGCCCCGACGACGGCTGGTTCGAGGAGGGCTGGGAGGCGCTGTGCGCCGCGCTCGCGCTCGGGCCGCTGCCGGCCTTCGAGGCGATGGCCCTGCTGGCCGGCCGCGGCCTGTGCGGCGACCCGCGCGGCCCCGCGATCGCCCGCGCGGCCGGCGGGGTGCCGCTGGCGCTCCGCGAGGCGGCCGACGCCGCCCGCGCCGAACCGGCCTGGCGGCCCGGCGCTCCCGCGCCGGCGCACGAGGCGGCCGATGCGAGCGCGGTCCGCGAGGCGCTGCGGTCGCTGCGGCTCCCGCACCTGCTGGCTCGCAGCCCGCTGGCCGCCGGCGAGGGGATCGCGCAGCGCGCGGAGTCCGTGCGGGCGCTGATCCGCGCCGCCGTCGACGACGCGTTCGGCGACACCCACGACGAGCTGCTGCTGCGCCGCGTGCTCGTCCGCGGCTACCTCGACCCGGCGCCCAGCCACGAGCGGGCCGCGGCCGAGCTCCACCTCAGCCGCTCGAGCTACTTCCGCCGCCTGCGCGTGGCCTCCGAGCGCGTCGCCGACACGCTGGCGGGCAAGCCCGAGTTCGAGTTCGGGACGGTCGGCGCGGTGGCGATCGACCGCGAGGGCGACCTCGCGGCCGGCACCTCCACCGGCGGGCTGACGAACAAGCCGGTCGGCCGCATCGGCGACTCGCCGATCATCGGCGCGGGCACCTACGCGAACAACGAGACGGCGGCGGTGTCGGCCACCGGCACCGGCGAGTTCTTCATCCGCCAGGTCGTCGGCCACGAGCTGTCGGCGGCGATGGAGTACGGCGGCATGCGCGTCGACCGGGCGGCCCGGGCGGCGCTCGGCAAGGTCGAGGACCTCGGCGGTGACGGCGGCGTGATCGCGCTCGACGGCCGCGGCACGCTCGCGATGCCGTTCAACACCGAGGGCATGTACCGCGGCTACGTGACCCGCGACGGCAACGTCGTCACGAAGATCTACGGCGACGAGTAGTCCTGCCCGTCGCGTCCGGCCGCGCCGTGAGCGCGGCCGGACGCAGGCGGTAGAGTCGCTCCGCCGCCATGTCCCTCACGATGGGCACCGGCCCGTTCGGGCACCGGCCCGCCGGGCGCTTCAACCTCGACATCCCGGTCGGCGAGGTGCTGTTCGCCGATCCGTCGCCGCGCTGGGTCCGCGCCGTCCGCGGCGGCGAGACGGTGATCGACAGCCGGCGCGTGAGGATGCTCCACCAGCACGGCGTGCTCGCGCGCTACTTCGTGCCGCGCGAGGACGTGCGCTGGGAGGCGCTGGGCGACGTCGAGCCGGTCGAGCCGCCGGAGGGCGCGCCGGGGATGGAGGGCTACGTCGCCTTCCCGTGGGACGCGTTCGACGCCTGGTTCGAGGAGGACGAGCAGCTCATCTCGCACGCGATCGACCCGTACCACCGCGTCGACACGCGCCGCACGTCGCGGCATGTCGTCACCGGGCTCGGCGGCGAGCCGATCGCCGACACGACGCGCGCGGTCGCGCTGTTCGAGACCGGCCTCCCGATCCGCTGGTACCTGCCGCGCGAGGACGTCACCGCCGACCTGGAGCCGAGCGACCTGAGGACGGAGTGCGCCTACAAGGGCGTGGCGTCGTACTTCTCCGTCCGCGCCGGCGGCGCGCTGCACGAGAACGTGGCGTGGACCTACCCCGAGCCGCGCCACGACGCCGCCGCGGTCCGCGACCTCGTGTGCTTCTTCAACGAGGCCGTCGACCTCGACGTGGACGGGGAGCGCCAAGAGCGCCCGATGACGCCCTGGGGCCGCCCCGGCTGGTGGCGCGGGCCCGGTGTGACTCGGTAGCGGGCCGGGGGCGTGGCCCGGGCGGACGTCAACGGCTCGCGTTGAGGGGTGTGGGTCTGGGGACACCCCCGCCACCACCCCCACCCAGCCGCCGTTCCCGAGCCCTGCCGAAACGGACGAGGCCCCTACTCGCCGATGTCCTCGTCCCAGACCTCGGGGCGCTCGGCGATGAAGTCGTTCAGGAGCCGCTCGCACTCGTCGCTGCCGAGGTCGACGACCTCGACGCCGGCCTCGCGCAGCCAGTCCGCGCCGCCCTGGAAGGTGCGCGACTCGCCGACGACGACGGTCGGGATGCCGAACTGCCGGATCAGCCCGGAGCAGTACCAGCACGGCGCGAGCGTGGTGACCATGACGGTGTCGCGGTAGGAGCGCCGCCGCCCCGCGGCGCGGAACGCGTCGACCTCGGCGTGCGCCGACGGATCGCCGCTCTGGACGCGCCGGTTGTGCCCGCTGCCGAGCAGCGTGCCGTCCGCCGCGAACAGCGCGGCGCCGATCGGGATCCCGCCCTCCTCGCGGCCGGCCCGCGCCTCGCCGAGCGCCACGGAGAGCATCGCTGCGTGGTCCATGAGCGTGAAGCTTGACAAGCGGCGCAACTCTTAGTCAAATGCCTTAGTCAATCGACCAAGGAGACCGGGCCGGTGGCGACCACGCAGGTGACGCGGAAGGGCACGGAGGAGGCGTTCCTCGACGCCGCCGAGCGCCTGCTCGTCACGGTCGGACACGCCGGCATCACCACGCGCCGCCTCGCGGAGGAGGCGGGCGCCAACCACGGCCTCGTCCACTACTACTTCGGCTCGATGGAGAACCTGCTCGCGCGCGTGCTCGAGCGGTTCACCGACCGGCTGATCGAGCGCCAGCGCGCGATGTACGCGGCGCCGGACGTGTCCTTCGCCGACAAGTGGCGCACGGCGATGCGCTACCTCGACGCCGACCGCTCCTACCAGAAGGTCTGGTACGAGCTCCAGGCGCTGGCCTGGAACCGGCCGGGACTGCGCGAGCGGGTCGCGCACGTCAACGCGGAGTGGCGCGCCGTGCTGAGCGAGGCGCTGGCCGAGCCGCGCGAGCGCTACGGGATCGACCTCCCGCTCGACGCACTGGTCTCGCTGGTCGCCACGTTCAACGAGGGCATCATCCTCGAGCGGCTGTCCGGGGTGGAGACGGGGCAGGGGGCGCTGCTCGAGTGGATCGAGCGCTGGCTCGAGGCAAAGGAGCGACCATGACCGCCACGGACGTGCCCACCCGCCGCCGGGAGCAGACCCGCGCCGTCTACCCGGACGAAGAGGGCGAGATCGAGCGCGACGGCGTCCGCGTCGCCTACGAGGTCTACGGCTCCGGCGAGCCGACCGTCCTGCTGCTGCCGACGTGGTCGATCGTCCACTCGCGCCACTGGAAGGCGCAGATCCCGTACCTCGCGCGGCACGCCCGCGTGGTGACGTTCGACGGCCGCGGCAACGGGCGCTCCGACCGCCCGGAAGCCGTCGAGGCGTACGCCGAGCGCGAGTTCGCCGCCGACGCGATCGCGGTGCTGGACGCCACGGGCACGGACCGAGCGTTCCTGGTGGCGCTGTCCGCCGGCGCGCTGTGGGCGACGCTGCTCGCCTCCGAGCACCCCGAGCGCGTCGAGGGCGTCGCCCTGATCGGCCCTGCGACGCCGTTCGCGCAGCACGGCGCGCGCGTCGTGCCGGACTTCGACGCGCGCCTCGACGCCCACGAGGGCTGGGCGAAGTGGAACCGGGCGTTCTGGCTCGAGCACTACCGCGAGTTCCTCGAGTTCTTCTTCGGCGAGGCGTTCAGCGAGCCGCACTCGACGAAGCAGATCGAGGACTGCGTCGGCTGGGGCCTCGACACGACGCCCGACACGCTCGCCCTGACGCATCTCGGCTGGGAGCTGATGCACGACACGGCCTCGGTTCGCCGCGCTCTGCGAGCGCGTCGCCTGCCCGGTGCTCGTCCTGCATGGCGACGACGACCGCATCCGGCCGCTCGCGAGCGGCCGCGCGGTGGCCGAGGCGACCGGCGGCGAGCTGGTGGTGATGGAGGGCTCCGGGCACCTCCCGCACGCACGCGACCCGGTGCGCGTGAACCGGCTGCTGCGCGACTTCCTCGCGCCGGCGCGCCCGCCGCGGACGTGGGTGCGCGGCCGCTCGCGGCGCAAGCGCGCGCTCTACCTCTCCTCGCCGATCGGGCTCGGCCACGCGCGGCGCGACATCGCGATCGCGCGCGAGCTGCGCCGGCTGGAGCCGGAGCTGGAGGTGGACTGGCTCGCCCAGCATCCCGTCACCGCCGCGCTCGAGAGCGCCGGCGAGCGCGTCCATCCCGCCAGCCGCCTGCTCGCCAACGAGTCCGTGCACATCGAGTCGGAGTCCGCCGAGCACGACCTGCACTGCTTCCAGGCCTGGCGCCGCATGGACGAGATCCTGGTCGCCAACTACATGGTCTTCCACGACCTCGTCGAGGAGCAGGACTACGACGTCTGGATCGCCGACGAGGGCTGGGAGATCGACTACTTCCTGCACGAGAACCCGGAGGAGAAGCGGGCCGCCTACGTGTGGCTCACGGACTTCGTCGGCTGGCTGCCGATGGCCGACGGCGGCGAGGAGGAGGCGCGGATCACCGCGGACTACAACGCGGAGATGATCGAGCACATCGCCCGCTACCCGCGGGTGCGCGACCGCGCGATCTTCGTCGGCGAGCCGCACGACGTCGTGCCGGACTCGTTCGGCCCCGGCCTGCCGCTGATCGGGCAGTGGACGCGGGAGCACTACGACTTCGCCGGCTACGTGACGGGCTTCGACCCGCGCGAGCTGGCCGACCGCGAGCGGCTGCGCGCGGAGCTCGGCTACGGCGAGCGCGAGCAGGTGTGCATCGTCAGCGTCGGCGGCTCGGGCGTCGGCCGCACGCTGCTCGAGCGCGTGATCGCGGCGTTCCCGGCGGCGCGCGCGCTCGTGCCGGAGCTGCGGATGGTCGTCGTCGCGGGGCCGCGGATCGACCCGGCGCAGTTCGGCGAGCACGACGGGCTCGAGGTGCGCGGCTACGTCAGCGACCTCTACCGGCATCTCGCGGCGTGCGACCTGGCCGTGGTCCAGGGCGGCCTCACGACCGCGATGGAGCTGACGGCGAACAAGCGGCCGTTCCTCTACTTCCCGCTCGGCCACCACTTCGAGCAGAACTTCCACGTGCGCCACCGGCTGGAGCGCTACCGCGCGGGCCGCCGGATGGACTTCGCCACCGCGACCCCCGAGATCATCGCCGCCGCGATCGCCGACGAGATCGGCCGCGACGTGGACTACGCGCCGGTGGACGCGGGCGGCGCGGCGCGCGCCGCCGCCCACATCGCCGAGCTGCTCTGATCAGCCCGTGTTGCGCAGGCCCGCGGCGATCCCGGAGATCGTCGCGAGCAGCGCCTCGCGGTCGTGCTCCGCGCCCGCGCGCACGCGCTCGAGCAGCTCGACCTGGAGGTGGTTGAGCGGGTCGACCCACGGGTTGCGGTGCGACAGCCGCTCCAGCAGGGCGGGCGTGTCGTCGAGCAGCCGCGGCGCGCCGGTGATCTCGAGGATGCGCGACCGCAGGCGGTCCGCCTCGTCGCAGACCTGCGGCCAGAAGCGGTCGCGCAGCGGCTCGTCGACGAGCCGCAGGTACTGGGCGGCGACGTCGAGGTCGGTCTTGAACAGCGCCATCTCGAGCGTCGAGACGAGCATGTTGAAGAACGGCCAGTCGGCGTGCATCTCGCGCAGCTCGTCGAGCGGCGCCTCGGCCAGCGCGCTGCCCGCGCCGTACCAGGACGGCAGCAGCACGCGGTTCTGCGTCCACGCGAACACCCACGGGATCGCGCGCAGCGCCTGCACGCCCGCGCTGGTCCCGGCGCGCGACGGCGGCCGGGAGCCGATGTTGAGCCGCGGCAGCTCGGCGATCGGCGTGAACTGCTCGAAGAAGCGCACGAAGTCCGGGTCCTCGTAGACGAGGCCGCGGTAGACCTCGCGCGAGCGGGCGGCCAGCGCGTCGAGCGCGCCGCGCCACCGGTCCGGGAGCTCCGGGCGGCGGCCGTGCGCGGCCAGCATCACGGCGGACACGGTCTGCTCGAGCGAGCGGACCGCGAGCTCCGGGTGGCCGTAGCGCGCGGACACCGTCTCGCCCTGCTCGGTGAGCCGCATCCGCCCGTGCACGGTGCCGGCCGGCTGGGCGAGGATCGCGTGGTAGGTGCGGCCGCCGCCGCGCGAGGTCGAGCCGCCGCGGCCGTGGAACAGCTCGAGCGCGATGCCCTGCTCGCCGGCCTGCCACGCGAGCCGCTCCTGCGCGCGGTGGAGCGCCCACTGGCTGGCCACGAACCCGGAGTCCTTGCCGGAGTCGGAGTAGCCGAGCATCACGCACTGGCGCTCGCCGTGCCAGCTCAGCGCGTCCCGGTACGGCGCGCAGCGGTACAGCGTCTCCATCGTCTCCGGCGCCCGCTCGAGGTCGGCGAGCGTCTCGAACAGCGGGACGAAGCGCAGGCGCGGCGCGCCGCGGCCGGTCTCCAGCCCGGCGCGGCGGGCGAGCCACAGCGCGGCGAGCACGTCGGAGGCGTGCTCGACCATCGAGATCACCATGGTCGGCACCGCCTCGCGGCCGTAGGCGTCGCCGGCCAGCGCGACCGTGTCGAGCACGCGGACGAGCTCGCCCGCCGGGCCGTCGAGCTGGCGCTCGAGCCCGCGCCGGCCGCCGGCGATCGCGTCCTCGAGCACGGCGATCCGCTGCTCCTCGCCGGCCGCCGAGGCGAAGCCGGGCAGCAGGCCGCCGGCCGCCTCGCGGACCACGTTGGAGGACTGGCGGATGTCCAGGCTCGCGAGGTGGAAGCCGAACACGTCGACCTGCCACAGCAGCCGCCTGATCGCCCCCGCGCCGACGTGCGCGGAGCCCAGGCAGTCGCGCACGAGCGCGAGGTCGCGCCGCAGCTCGTCCGGGTTGGCGTAGCCGGGCTCGCCGCCCTGCGGGCGCAGCGTGTTGTCGAGCCGGTGCTCGACGAAGCCGAGCTTGGTCCGCAGCGGCTCCCACTGCTGGTGCGCGCGGCGCAGGACGGCCGCCGACGGCAGCTCGCGCGCGTCGCGCTCGAGCGAGGCCTCGAGCGCGGGGGAGACCGCGAGCCGGCGGTCGGCGTGCGAGTAGCGGCGGGCGAGCTCGCGGACGCGGTCGCGCAGCAGCTGGAGCGCGGTCACCCGGTGCTGGCGCAGCGTCCGCGCCAGCGTCTCCGCGCCGACCTCGGGATGGCCGTCCATGTCCGAGCCGGCCCAGGAGCCGAAGGCGACGACCGGCCGCTCGACGCGCCGGCCGAACGCGCGCTCGACCTCGCCGAGGACCTCGGGCACCGCGTCGAACAGCGTCGACTCGAAGACGAACAGGTTGCGGCGGACCTCGTCGTCCACCCGCGGGCGCGCGCGCCGGACGACGTCGGTCTGCCACCAGATCGTGAGGATCTCCTGGACCTCGGCCAGCAGCGCGCGGCGGCGGCCGTGGCCCGTGCGCGGGTCGTCGAGCCGGTCCAGGAGCACCATCAGGTCCTCCTGGTGGTCGAGCACCGAGCGGCGGGTCGCCTCCGTCGGGTGCGCCGTCAGCACCAGCTCCACCTGGAGGTCGCGCAGCGCGTCCGCGGCGGTCACGCCGGCGCGCTCGAGCATCTGCGCGGTCTCGGCGAGCGACTCGCGCTGGAGGTCGCCGGCGGCGTCGTACTCGCGCCGGCGGCGGATGCGCTCGCGCTCCTCGGCGATGTTCGCGAGCTGGAGCTGGAGCGAGCAGGCGCGGATGTACGGCTCGACCTCGTCGTCGGGCAGCGTGCTCAGCCGGGTGGCCAGCTCCTCGGCGGCGCGCGGGTCGCCGGCGCGCAGGTCGGCCGCGGCGCGGTGCAGCCACTTCAGCCGCTCGGCGAACTCCGGCCCGCGCTGCTCGGCGAGCACGCGCGCGAGCGCGCGCGACAGCATGTCCGTGTCGCGCATGACGGGCGTGCGGCGGCGCGGCAGGGCGGGCGTCGAGAGCTCGGACACTCGCTCACATGGTGGCGGCTCCCGCGCGCGAGCACCTTGAACGGACCAAAGCGAGAAAAGAGTTGCGTTTGGTCCGTCATATGGTACGTTCGCGAGTCAGAAGGCGCGTGTACGACTACGGCTTCTTCTCGTTCGAATCGAAGGCGGACTTCCTGCGCCGCTCGGACGAGTTCTGGAATCCCGACAAGACGCGCTTCTGGCAGGACGCCGGCGTCGACCTCGTGATCGACCGCCGCGAGGGCTACTGCTTCTGGGACATGGCGGGCCGGCGGCTGATCGACCTGCACCTCAACGGCGGGACGTACAACCTCGGCCACCGCAACCCGGAGCTGATCGCGACGCTCGAGCAGGCGATGGGCCGCTTCGACATCGGCAACCACCACTTCCCGGCGCTCGCCCGCACGGCGCTCGCCGAGGCGCTGGTGGCGACGTGCCCGCCGAACATGCGCCGCGTGATCTACGGGTCGGGCGGGGGCGAGGCGACCGACATCGCGATCAAGACCGCGCGCCACACGCGCCAGAAGCGCAAGATCGTGTCGATCCGCAAGGGCTACCACGGGCACACCGGCCTCGCGGTGGCGACGGGCGACGACCGCTTCTCGACGCTGTTCCTGTCCGACCGCCCGGACGAGTTCGCCCAGGTCCCGTTCAACGACCTCGGCGCGATGGAGGAGGCGCTGCGCCCCGGCGACGTGGCGGGCGTGGTGATCGAGACGATCCCGGCGACGTACGGCTTCCCGCTCCCCGAGCCCGGCTACCTCCAGGCGGTGAAGCGGCTGTGCGAGCGCTACGGGGCGCTCTACATCGCGGACGAGGTGCAGACCGGCCTGATGCGGACGGGCGAGATGTGGGGCGTCGCCAAGGCCGGCATCGAGCCGGACATCATGATCGTCGGCAAGGGGATCACCGGCGGGATGTACCCGATCGCCTGCACGGTGGTCTCCGAGGAGTGCTCCGCGTGGCTGAAGGAGGACGGCTTCGGCCACATCTCCACCGGCGGCGGCGCCGAGCTCGGCTGCATCGTCGCGCTCAAGGTGCTGGAGATCTGCGGGCGGCCCGAGGTGCGCTCGATGGTCCACTACATCGCCGACCGCTTCCGGCAGGGGCTGCGTGCGATCCAGGAGCTGTACCCCGACTGGCTGGTCGGGATCCGCCAGGACGGCGTGGTCATGGGGCTGGAGTTCGACCACCCGCAGGGCGCGAAGCTCGTCATGCGGCGGCTGTACGAGAACGGCGTGTGGGCGATCTTCTCGACGCTCGACCCGCGCGTGCTCCAGTTCAAGCCCGGCCTGCTGCTGGGGCCCGACCTGGTCGACGAGATCCTGGACCGGACGGCGGTGGCGATCGGGCTGGCGCTCGGTGACGTGGCGGCCGCGCCCCGGGAGGCAGCGCTGCGATGAGCGCCGCGGGGGCCCGCCTCGAAGCCGCGCCGGCCGACGCGCCGGGCGCGCCGCGTGCCCGCATGATGCTCGCCCGCGCGCGCTGGGCGGCCACGGCGTTCGCCGCGTTCGACGCCGAGCGCACGCGCCGCGTGGTCCATGCTGTGGCCGAGGCGGCGTACCAAAACGCCGAAAGGTTCGCCGTCGCGGCGGTCGAGGAGACCGGCATGGGCGTCGCGGAGCACAAGCGGCGCAAGAACGAGGCGTGCTCGCGCGGGATCGCCGAGCGCTACGACGTCGCCGACTACGTCGACGCGAAGTTCGACGCGGACGCGAAGATCGTGGCGGTGCCGAAGCCGGCGGGGGTCGTGCTGGCGCTCACGCCGTCGACGAACCCGATCGCCACCGTCTACTTCAAGGTCATCCTCGCGCTGATGACGCGCAACGCGGTGGTCGTCTCGCCGCACCCGCTCGCGCGCAGGACGTCGACCGACGCCGTCCGCGTGCTCGCCGACGCGGCGGTCGCCGCCGGCGCGCCCGACGGCTGCCTCCAGGTCGTCGAGGAGCCGACGATCCCGCTGATCGAGGCGCTGATGGCCGATCGCGGCGTGGACGTGATCGTGGCCACCGGCGGGACCGCGGTCGTGCGCGCCGCCTATCGCTCGGGCAACCCGTCGCTCGGCGTCGGCCCGGGCAACGTCCCGGCGTTCGTCGACGCGACGGCCGACGTCGCCAAGGCCGCCGCGTGCCTCGCCGACTCGAAGGCGTTCGACAACTCGATCCTGTGCACGAACGAGTCCGTGGCGATCGTGGAGGAGCGGGTCGCCGGCGCGCTCGAGCGCGAGCTGGCGCGCCACGGGGCGCACGTGCTCGACGAGGCGGAGGCGCAGCGGGCGCGCGACGCGTTCTATCCCGAGGGCCGGATCCGGACGGAGCTGGCCGGCAAGGACGCGGCGACGCTGGCGGAGGCCGCGGACATCCGCGTGCCGGCCGGGACGCGCGTGCTCGTCGCCCCGTTCGCGCTGATCGTCCCCGAGGAGCCGCTCGCGCTGGAGAAGCTGTTCCCGCTGCTCGGGCTCGTGCGCGTGCCGGACGCGGCGCGGGGGATCGACGCCGCCCGCGCCCTGCTGCGGATCGGCGGCGCCGGCCACTCCGCGGTGATCCACTCGCGCGACCCGCGCACGATCCTCGCCTACGGCGCCGCGGTCCGTGTCCTGCGCGTCGCCGTCAACGCGCCCGGGAGCACCGGGTCGGCAGGTCTCGACACGAACCTCGCGCCGACGATGACCGTGGGCACGGGGTTCTTCGGCCGCTCCGCGCTGACCGAGAACCTCCGCCCGGACCACCTGACCCAGTGGACGCGCCTGGCCTACCACGCCGACCCGTCCGAGCCGTTCGGCGACTTCGCCGGCCTCGAGCCGTGGTCGGTCGGTCTGGAGGCCGCTCCGGTGAGCTCGCCGGTGCGGTCGGAGGCCGCCGACGCTCACGCGCGACGACCTCCGCCGGCTGATCCTCGACGAGCTCCGCGGAGAGCTGCGGCGGAGGTCGCTGATGGCCGCCGAGCTGCGATCCGCGATCTTCATCGACCAGCTCCAGCCGCAGACCATGTGCTACCTCGGCACGTGGATCCGGGGCCGGCTGCCGCGCAGCGGGATGGCGGCGGCGGTGATCGAGGTGGCGCCCGGCCTCGACATCGAGCCGCTGACCGACGTCGCGGTCAAGCACACGCGGCTGGAGGCCGGGATCCTCGTGGTGGAGCGGCAGTTCGGCTACCTGGAGTTCCACTCGCGCTCGACCGCGGCCGTGCGGTCGGCGAGCGCGGCGGTGCTCGACGCGCTCGGCGCCTCGCCCTCGGAGGCCACGCGGCCGAAGGTGCTCGCCTCGACGCTGGTCTCGCGCATCGACCACCAGCACGCGTTCCTCATCAACCGCAACAAGCTGGGCTCGATGGCGCTCGCGGGCGAGTCGCTGTTCGTGCTCGAGATGCAGCCGGCGTCGTACGCGATCCTGGCCGTGAACGAGGCGGAGAAGGCGGCGCGGATCAAGGTCGTCGACTACCGGATGATCGGCGCGACCGGCCGCGTCTACCTGACCGGCGAGGAGTCCGACGTGCGCGCGGCGTCCGAGGCCGCGACCGAGGCGCTGGAGGGCGTGGGATGAGCGGCCGCGACGAAGCGCGCGAGCTCCTCCGCGAGCTGCTGCACGAGGCGCTCGGCAACGGCAACGGCGCGGGGAAGGCGCCGCGGGCCGATGGGCCCGGTGCGCGCCGGTGCCGGCGACGCGGGCGCGATGGTCCCGCCGCCGCCGGTCGCGGCCGTGCTGCGGCCCTCGACCTGGACCGCCGCGCCCGTAGGCGGCGAGGTGATCGGCGCGGGCGCCCGGGCCTCGGACACGGAGTACGTCGCGATCGACTCGGACGCCGACCTCGAGCGCTTCGTCCACGCGCTGCTCGCCCGCTTCGAGCACCCGGGCGACCGCGAGGCGATCCGCGCGGGGCGGCTGCGCTTCGCCCTCCGCCGCGCCGGCGCGCCGGGCGCGCCCGACTCCGGAGGGACGGTCCTCGTCGAGCGCGGCGCGGTCACGGAGCGCACGGTGGAGAAGGCCGCGAAGGCCGGCGCCCGCCTGGTGCTGGGCGCGAAGGCGGTGCCGACGCCGCTGGCGCGCGAGCGGGCGCGCGCGCTGGGGATCGAGTTCGAACGGGAGCGGTAGATGCTGAGAGCGACGGTCACTGGATCGGTATGGGCGACGCGGCGGCTCGAGGCCCTGCCCGGCGGCGCGCTGCTGGAGGTGCGCACCGACGACGGTGCGACGCTGATCGCCTTCGACGTGCTCGGGAGCGGCGAGGGAGAGCGCGTCCTCGTCGCCACCGGATCGGTGGCATCGGGCTACTTCAGCCCCGACCACCCACCGCTGGACGCGCTGATCATCGGATCACTCGACGAAACGAAGGAGGAGCAGTCATGAGCGAGGCGCTCGGCATGATCGAGACCAAGGGATACGTCGCGGCGCTGGCCGCGGCCGACGCGATGGTCAAGGCGGCCAACGTGACGATCGTGTCCCGCGAGGAGGTCGGCGACGGCCTCGTCTCCGTGGTGGTGCGCGGCGATGTCGGCGCCGTCAAGGCGGCGACCGAGGCCGGGTCCGAGACGGCGTCGACGGTCGGCGAGCTCGTCTCGGTCCACGTCATCCCGCGTCCCCACAACGAGCTCGGGAAGTACTTCGAGACGGCCGCGGCAGCGTAGCCGGGCCCGCCAGCACTCCGCGACCGCCGGCCGCTAGGTGGCCGGCGAAGTCGAGCTGCGGGTCTACCTGCCGCTGCCCGACCTCGGGCGGCAGTTCGCGGCGTACCTCGGCACGCCGCTGCGGGCGCGCGGCTACCCGCCGGTCGAGGGCGACCACGCGCTGATCGTCGAGGTCGCGCCCGGCCTGGCGATCGAGCGCATCATCGACCTCGCGCTGAAGGAGGTGCCCGAGGTCGAGCCCGGCATCCACTTCGTCGAGCGGCAGTTCGGCGTGCTCGAGGTGCACGCCAGGGACCCCGCGCTGGTGGAGCGGGCCGGCGAGGCGATCCTCGCGGGCATCGGCGCCCGCCCCGAGGACGCGCTGCGGCCGCGCGTCTCCTACGTGGACGTCATCGAGGAGGTGACGGACCAGCACGCGGTGATCGTCAACCGCAACCGCGAGGCGTCGATGCTGCTGCCCGGGCAGACGCTGCTGGTCGTGGAGGTCACGCCGGCGCTGTTCGCCGCCTTCGCCGCCAACGCGGCCGAGCGCGCGGTGCCCGGGCTCACGCTGGTGACCGTGTCGATGATCGGCGTCGCGGGCCGCGTCTATCTCGCGGGCGCGACGCCGGATATCGTCCTCGCGCGCGACGAGATCACGCGCGCGCTCGAGGGTGTGAGAGGAAGGACAGCATGAGCATCGACGAGCTGGCGGCCGCGGCGCTCGGCCGCTTCGGACTGTCGCAGGACGCGACGGCGGCACTGTGCAACGTCTCCGAGAACCACACGTACCGGGTGGAGGACCCGGAGAGCGGGCGCCGCTACGCGCTGCGCCTCCACCGCCCCGGCTACCGGACGGCGGTGCAGATCGAGTCCGAGCTGGAGTGGCTCGACGCCCTGCGCGCCGACGGTGCGGTCGACACGTGCGTCCCCGTGCCCGCGCCCGGCGGCGAGTTCGTCGTCGAGGTCGCCGTCGACGGCACGCAGCCGCGCAACGTCGTGCTCTTCGAATGGCTGGACGGCAGCGAGCCCGACCTCGAGGGCGAGGCGGTGATCGCCGGCTTCCGGACGCTCGGAGCGGTGTCGGCGCGCATGCACGCGCACGCGCGCGCATGGCGGCTGCCGGCGGGCTTCGACCGCCCGGCCTGGGACTACGAGCGCACGCTCGGCGCCGGCGGCCACTGGGGCCGCTGGCAGGACGGGCTCGGCATGGGCGCGGAGGAGCTCGCGCTGCTCGGCCGCCTCGACGGCGCCGTCGCCCGGCGGCTCGCCGCGTACGGCCAGGGCGACGACCGCTTCGGCCTGATCCACGCCGACATCCGGCTCGCCAACCTGCTCGTCGACGACGACGGCCACGTGCGCGTGATCGACTTCGACGACAGCGGGTTCGCGTGGTTCATGTACGACTTCGCGACCACCGTCTCGTTCATGGAGGACCACCCGCGGGTCCCCGAGCTGCGCGAAGCGTGGCTCGAGGGCTATCGCACGGTCGCGCCGTTGGCCGCCGAGGAGGAGGCGGAGCTCGACACGTTCGTGATGCTCCGCCGGCTGCTGCTCGTCGCCTGGATCGGCTCGCACCACACGTTCGCGACCGAGGCCGCCGAGCTCGGCGCCGGCTTCACCGCCGGCACCTGCGAGCTGGCCGAGCGCTACCTGTCAACCCACACGTAGATCCGGAGGCCGACCACCGTGTTCACCCCGCTCACCGGCCGCACAGTCATCGTCACGGGCGGCACCAAGGGCATCGGCAAGGGCATCGCGCGCGTGTTCAAGAAGGCGGGGGCGAACGTCGTACTGGTCGGCCGCGACCGCGAGCGGGGCGAGGCGGCGGCGAGCGAGCTGGGCGACGGCACGGCCTTCGTGGCGGCGGACGTCGGGCGCGACGAGGACTGCGAGCGGATGGCGGCCGAGGCGGCCGAGCGCTTCGGCGGCATCGACGTGCTGTGCGCGAACGCCGGCGTGTTCCCGGACGTCAAGCTCGCCGACATGACCGGCGGCGACATCGACGAGATCTTCGCCACCAACGTCAAGGGCACGATGCTGTCGGTCAAGGCCTGCCTCGCGGCGCTGGAAAGCAGCGGCCACGGGCGCGTGATCCTCACCTCCTCGATCACCGGCCCGATCACGGGCTACCCCGGCTGGTCGCACTACGGCGCGACCAAGGCCGCGCAGCTCGGCTTCCTGCGCACGGCGGCGATCGAGCTCGCCGCCCAGGGCATCACCATCAACGCGGTCATGCCCGGCAACATCGAGACGGAGGGGCTGGAGGAGCTGGGGCCGGAGTACCGCAGCAAGATGGAGTCCTCGATCCCGCAGCGCAAGCTCGGGACGGTCGAGGACATCGGCTACGCGGCGCTCTTCTTCGCCACCGACGAGGCGGCGTACATCACGGGCCAGACGATCGTCGTCGACGGCGGGCAGGTGCTGCCGGAGTCGATGATGGCGCTCGAGGCGCAATAGCGGGTGGAGCGCTCGGCCGTCTCGCTCGGGCCGACGGCGCGCGCGGCGCGCGACGCGCTGCTCGCCGAGATCGCCGACGGCCGGCCGGGCCCCGGCGAGCGGCTCGGGGCGGAGCGGGAGCTGGCCGAGCGCCTTGGCGTGTCGCGCTCGACGATCCGCGCCGCGCTCGCGGACCTCGAGCGCAACGGCGTCATCCGGCGCACGCGCGGCCGCGCGGGCGGGATCTTCGTCGCCGAGCGCAAGGTGGAGCGCGACCTGACGAGCCTCGCCGGGCTGCCCGCCTACCTGCGCCGCCAGGGCTTCCAGGCCGCCGCGCGGGTGCTGTCGACGACGACCATGGAGGCCGACGCGGACACCGCCGCGGCGCTGGAGCTCGCGCCAGGATCGCTCGTGCTCGAGGTCGTGCGCGTGCGGCTCGCCGACGGCGAGCCGATCTCGCTCGAGCGCGCGCTGTTCCCGGCCGAGCGCTTCCCCGACATGCTCGACCGCTCGCTCGGCGGCTCGCTCTACGAGCTGCTCGAGACGCACTACGGGATCGCGCCGGGCGAGGCGGAGGAGCGCATCGAGGTCGTGGCCGCCGGCGCGGCCGAGGCGCGGCTGCTGGAGCTGCGCCGGGGGGCGCCGCTGCTCGCCGTGGCCCGGACGGCGTGGGACGCCGACGGCCGGCCGTTCGAGCGCTCGCACGACCTGTTCCGTGCCGACCGCGCCCGCATCGTGGTGCGCGCCCGCTCCGCGCCCGCCGCGCCGACGCTCGTGGGCGCGTCGGTGCAAGTCGGAGGAGGGTGACGCCCTCACCTTGTCACGCGTCGGCACCAACTGCTTCAATCCGCACGAAGCTGTCGGACAACTTGCCGTTTGCGAGGGCCGTAGGAGGAGAAGGGGGAGCATGGCCACCACCCAGCCGGACCCGGGGCTCGAGGTCCGCCACGAGGGGACCGTCGAATCCGTCTACGCTGGTGATCCGGCGTCGATCGCCTCAAGCCGGGGCGATCGGCCTGTTGGGAGTGATCTTCATCGCGGTGACCGGCGCCGCGCCGATCTCCGCGATGCTGTTCAACGTCCCGTTCGCGACGGGGTTCGGCACGGGGCTCTACACGCCGGCCGCATTCCTGTTCGCGACGATCATCCTCACGATCTTCTCGATCGGCTATGTCGCGATGGCGCGCAAGATCCGCGCCACGGGCGGTTTCTACACGCTCATCTCGCACGGGCTCGGCCGTGAGCTCGGGCTCGCCGACCGGCATCTGCGGCGCGCTCGCCTACACGCCTGTTCGAGGTCTCGCTGCTCGGCGGGTTCTCCTACTTCGCCGCGACGAACTTCAACGACGTGGTTCGGCTGGGAGGTCCCGTGGATCGCTGTTCGCGCTCGTTCGCCGCCGTGCTGATCAGCGTCCTGTGCTGGTTCGACGTCGAGCTGTCCGTGAAGCGTGCTCGGCACCGCGCTGATCGGCGAGATCATCATCCTCGCGATCTTCGATCTCGTCGTCTTCGGCTCGGTGGCGGCGAGGCCGATGGCATCCAGTTCGAGTCGCTCAACGTCTTCAAGCTCACCGATCCGGGCGTCGGCCTGGCGGCGGGGGTCGGCCTCTTCCTCGCCTTCTGGTCATGGGTGGGCTTCGAGGCGGTGCCGAACTACGCCGAGGAGTCGCGTGACCCGAAGCGGATCGTGGTCAGCGCGACGTTGATCTCCGTCGTCGGCGCTCGGGATCCTCTACGTCGTCACGTCGCTGGCCTTCGTCTCCGCCTACCCGGAGTCGTCGCTCGTCGAGGACGCGCAGAACCCCGACGGCCCGTTCTTCCTCGCCATGGGCGACTACGGCAACCAGTTCTTCGTGCACGTGATGGAGGTCTTCATCCTCACCGGCTCGTTCGCGTGCGCGATGGCCTTCCACAACGCGGCCATGCGCTACTACTACGCGATGGGCCGGGAGGGGATCCTGCCGCAGGCGCTCGGAAGGACGCACGCGACGCACAAGTCGCCGCACGTGGCGAGCGTGTTCCAGACCGCGATCGCCGTGGCGCTCGTGCTGGCCTGGGGCATCGGGTCCGGGTTCGGGTTCGGCGACGGGTTCGACACTGCCTACGTCCGCATCTACACGATGATGGCCGTGCAGGGCGTGGTGTGGCTCATGGCCATCCAGACCGTGTGCGCGCTGGCCGTGATCGTCTGGCACCGGCGCCACAAGCACCCCGATTCGTTCTTGGTCGTGGTCGTTGCCCCGGTCATCGCCATCGCCGGGCAGGTGTTCGCGCTCTACCTGCTGTTCAAGAACATCGACGTCCTGGCCGGCACGATCAGCTACGCCGACCTGATCGAGTGGATCGCGGTCGCGGGCTTGGTGATCGCGCTCGGCTACGCGTTCTGGCTCAAGCGGACCAACCGCAAGAAGTTCGACATGATCGGCCGGATGATCGACGAGGGGGTCGTGAGGCCCCGAGGCTCGCGCGGCGACCTCGCACTGGGGTCGCCGCGTCGCGCCGCCGAACGTCAACTGCGCTGGGTAGGGAAGCGAGGGGCAGGCCTCCGCGCGAGGTTCGTTGTCGAGTTAGGGCGGCTGGGCGACCTCAAATCGACAACGAAGCAAGGCGGCGGGCCCCTCACCAGCCCCACCTAGCGCCGTTGACGTTCGGCGGCGCGACAATCGGGCCCGCGCCGCTCTACGACGTCGCCGCGCTGGCCCCGGCGGCGTCCAGCGCCGCCTCGAGCTGGCCGCTCAGCGGCGCCCCGTCCACGAGCACGCCGTCGAGCGCGGCGGTGCCGATCGTGAAGCCCCACGCCCCGCAGGCGTCGAGCGCGCGGATGCGCTCGGCGGAGTCGACGGAGCCGGCGCAGATCACGGGCAGGTCGGTGGCGCCGGCGACGGCGCGCACGAGCGCCTCGACATCGCCGTCGTAGCGGTAGGCGAGCAGGTTGATCCCGTCTACGCCGAGCGCCGCGGCGCGCTCCGTGTCGGCGACGATCTCCTCGATCGAGCCGCGCAGCAGGCAGGGGTGGCCGACGATCCGCCCGACGTAGGGCCAGAAGCGCACGCCGGTGCCCTCCAGGATCTCCTGCACGGGCTCGATCAGCGTGCCGCCGATGAGGTGGTCGGGACGCATCTCCGCCGCCGCCCGCGCCGACGCGAGCGTCGCCTCCTCGGTCTCCGAGACGACCTCGAGGTAGGTCTGGTGGCCGTTGGAGCGGATGTCGTCCATCAGCGCGGCGAGCTCCTCGGCGGGCAGCCCCACGTCCTTGCAGCCGACGTGCCGCACGCCCGTGCCGGCGATCGAGGCGTAGACCTCGCGCGCGTCGGCGAGCGTGACGTCGTCGCGCGTGAGCATGAAGATGAACTCGATCATTCTCGGCCTCCGGACGCGGGACGAGTTGTCGGACAACTGGTACGCTACCACCGGTTCCGAGAAGGAGACGAGGGGCGTGCGAGCAGCGATCTGGAAGGGACCTGGGAGCATGGACGTCGGAACGGCCCCTGACGCGACGTGTCCCGAGGACGGCGTGCTGCTCCACGTGCTCGCGTGCGGCGTCTGCGGCACCGACGTGCGGTCCTTCTACAACGGCGACCGCCGGATCGAGGCGCCGTGGGTGCTCGGCCACGAGATCTCCGGCGAGGTCGTCGAGATCGGCCCGCGTGCGGAGGAGGAGGCCGCCGCGAGCGGCGTCCGCCTCGGCGACGCGGTGCACTGCATCTCGACGCTGTGGTGCGGCCGCTGCCGCATGTGCCGCGGCGGCGCGGAGAACCTCTGCCTCAACGGCGAGCTGATGGGCTTCGACCATCCCGGCGCCTACGCCGACCGGGTCGCGATCCCGAACATCGCGCTCAAGAACCTGTTCCGCATCCCGGACGGTCTGTCGCCGGCGCACGCCACGTTCGCCGACCCGCTCTCCGACGTGATCTGCGGCCACAAGGACATCGCCATCGGGCTCGACGACGTGGTCGTGGTCATCGGCGCCGGGCCCGTCGGCACCGCGCACGTGGCGCTCGCCCGCCTCCAGGGCGCCGGCCAGGTCCTGCTGCTCGAGCGCACCGCGCGCCGGCTGGAGCTGGCGCGCGCGATCCTCGGCGACGAGCGCGTCGCCTACGTGGACACGGAGGGCGAGGACGGCGAGGCCTCCGTCAAGCGCGCGACCGAGGGCTTCGGCGCCGACGTCGTGATCGTCGCGTGCTCGAGCGACGCCGCCCAGCAGGAAGCGATGCAGATGGCCGCCCCGCGCGGGCGCGTGCTGTTCTTCGGCGGCCTGCCCAAGGGCACGACGCACATCGACTTCCCGTCCAACGTGCTGCACTATCGCGAGGTGCAGGTCCACGGCTCCTACGCCTCGCGTCACCGCGACCAGGTCCGCGCCCTCGACATGCTGGCGAGCGACGCCGGCGGCATCTGCTCGGTCGTCTCCGACGTCATCGCGCTCGACGAGACGCCCGACGCGTTCCCGCGGATCCGCGCCGGCGAGGCGCTGAAGGTCGTCGTCGCGCCGTGACCCCGTCGCGCCGCTCGCTGCGCCACGGCCTCGCCCAGGAGCTGCGCGCGCGCATCCGCTCCGGCGAGTGGCGCCCCGGCGAGCGCCTGCCCTCCGAGCCGGAGCTCGCGCGCCGCCGCGCCGTGTCGCGCTCCTCGATGCGCGCCGCGATCACGATGCTCGAGGAGGAGGGCTACGTCAACCGCCGCCACGGCTCGGGCACGTACATCACGCACCGGCCGGCGCTGCCGAACGACCTCGGGCGCAACTTCGGCGTGTCGTCGCTGCTGCGGTCGATCGGGCTCGACCCCGGCTCGGAGGAGGAGGAGTCGGGCGCCGTGCCGGCGCCCGGCGCCGTAGCCGAGGCGCTCGGCGTCGCCGAGGGCGAGCCGGTCAGCACGCTGCGCCGCGTGCGCACGGCCGACGGCCGCCGCGTGGTCGACGTGACGGACTGGTGCCGCAGAGACCATCTCGCGCCGGACGAGCTCGACGCCATCGGCGAGGGCTCGATGTACGCCGCGCTGGCCGAGCGCGGGCTGCCGGTCGACCACGGCGTCGCGCACCTCGCGCCGTGGAACGCCGACGGCGACGTCGCCGAGCGGCTCGGCGTCCCGCGCGGCACGCTCCTGCTCACGATCGAGCAGGTGGACCGCACCGCCGAGGGCGTCGCCGTGCTGGTCTCCACCGAGCACTACGTCGCCGACGCGTTCACCTTCACGCTGCTGCGACGGGGGCCGGGCGAGGAGGAGCGCTGATCCACGACGGTCAGCTCGTCGTCGGCGTCGACGTCGGCTCCCAGGGCACGTGCGCCCAGGCGCTCGAGCTGGACGGGACGCTCGTCGCCACGGCCTATGCGCCGCACGCGCTCAGCTATCCCCAGGCGGGCTGGGCGGAGCAGGACCCGCGCGAGTGGACCACCGCGCTCGTGCGGACGCTGGGCGAGATCCGCGCGGCCACCGCGGGCCGCGAGATCGCCGCGCTCTCGTTCGGCTCGCAGCTCGACGGGATGGTCGCCGCGGACGCCGGCGGCGCGCCGCTGCGCCCCGCGCTGATCTGGTGCGACCGCCGCGCGGGCGAAGAGTGCGAGGCCGCGGCGGAGCGGATCGATCCGGAACGCCTGCGCGAGCTGACGGGCTGCAACCTCGACCCGGGACACGTGGCGCCCAAGATCGCGTGGCTCGCCAACCGGGAGCCCGACGTGCACCGGGCGGCCGCCGCGTTCGCGCCGCCGGGCTCGTGGGTCGCCTGGCAGGTGACGGGCACGCTCGCCGTCGACCCGTCGAACGCCTCCTCCACGGGCGTGCTCGACCCGCGCGGCCGCGACTGGAACCCCGAGGCGTGCGCGGCGTTCGACCTCGACGCGGCGCGCCTGCCGCCGGTCGTCCGCTCCGACACCGTGCTCGGGCCGCTGCTCGGCTGGGTGCGCGACGCGACCGGCCTCGGCGGCGAGACCGTGGTCGTGCTCGGGGCGGGCGACGAGATGGCCGCGACGCTCGGCGCGGGCGTCGTGGAGCCCGGCGTCGTCTGCGACGTCATGGGCACGGCCGAGCCGGTGTGCGCGGTGGTGGCCGCGCCGGCGCACGACCCGACCGGCCTCGTCGAGCTCCACCCGCACGCCGACCCGCAGACGTGGCTGCTCGAGAACCCCGGCTGGCTCTCCGGCGGCGCGTACCGCTGGTTCCGCGACGAGCTGGGGGGTCCCGAGGCGGCCCAGGCGAAGGAGAGCGGCGCGGACGTCTACGAGCTGCTCAACGCGCTCGCCGAGCGCGCGCCGCCCGGGGCCGGGGGCGTGTCCTGGGTCCCCGCGCTGGCCGGCGCGATGGCGCCCGAGTGGAACGCCCGCGCCCGCGCCGGCTGGTTCGGCGTGACGGCCGCGCACGGCCGCGCGCACCTCGCGCGGGCGCTGCTGGAGGGCAACGCGCTCGCGCTGCGCGACGTCATCGAGGCGATCGCGGGCGCCGGCCACGCGCCGAGCGAGGTGGTCTGCGTCGGCGGCGGCGCGAAGGGCCGGCTGCTGTGCCAGCTGCGCGCGCACGTGACCGGCCTGCCGGTGTGCCGGCCCGACGACGTGGAGACGACCGCCCGCGGCGCGGCGATGATCGCCGCGGCCGGGGCCGGGCTGCACCCCACCGTGGCGGCCGCCGGGCGCGCGATGGCGTGCCCGCGCCACGCGCCCGTGCAGCCCGATCCGGAGCTGCGCGCGGTCTACGACGACCTGCACCGGCGCCACCGCCGCCTCTACGAGGCGCTGCGCCCGCTGTTCGACTCCGAGGTGCCGGCGTAGATGGAGGCCGGGCGGCTCGACCCCGGGGCGCGCCGCCGGGCGCTCGAGGCCATGGCCGCCGGCGAGCTCGACGTGCTCGTCGTCGGCGGCGGCATCACCGGGGCCGGCGCGGCGCTCGACGCCGCGACGCGCGGGCTGCGCGTCGGGCTGGTCGAGGCGCGCGACCTCGCCGCGGGCACCTCCAGCGCCTCGAGCAAGCTGATCCACGGCGGGCTGCGCTACCTCGAGATGGGCGACGTCGGGCTCGTCCGCGAGTCGCTGCGCGAGCGCGAGCTGCTGCTCACGCGGATCGCGCCGCATCTGGTCTCGCCGGTGCCGTTCCTGTGGCCGCTGCGCGGGCGCGCGTGGGAGCGCGCGTATCTCGGGGCCGGGCTGATCCTCTACGACACGATCGGCGGCGCCCGCTCGGTGCCGCGCCACCGCCACCTCGGCCGCGACGCCGCGCTCGCGGTCGCTCCGGCGCTGCGCCGCGACGCGCTCGTCGGCGCCGTCCAGTTCCACGATGCGGCCGAGGACGACGCGCGGATGGTCGCGGTCGTCGCGCGCACCGCCGCCGCGTACGGCGCGCAGATCGCCACGCGCGTGCGCGTCACCGGCTTCTCCGCTCCCGGCGAGGTGGTCGCCGTCGACGAGGAGAGCGGCGAGGAGGTCGTGCTGCGCGCGCGGCACGTGGCCGCCGCCGCCGGGCCGTGGACGGACGAGCTGCGGGGGCTGGCCGGCGGGCGCTCGCGGACGCGGATCGTTCGCTCCAAGGGCATCCACGTCTGGGTGCCGCGCGAGCGCATCCCGATGCGGACCGGCGTGCTGGCGCGAACGGAGAAGAGCGTGCTGTTCGTGATCCCGTGGGCGGGCGGCTGGCTGATCGGCGACACCGACACGCCGTGGACGCTGCCGGGCGACCCCGTGGCGACGGGCGCCGACGTCGACTACCTGCTCGCGCGCACGAACGCGCTGCTGGCCGTGCCGCTCACCCGCGACGACGTCCACGGGACGACCGCCGGGCTGCGGCCGCTCGTGTCGGACGCGGCGCGCAGCGACACCACGCGGATCAGCCGCAAGCACGTCGTCGAGACGCCGGCGCCCGGGCTGACGACGATCGCCGGCGGCAAGTACACGACCTACCGGGTGATGGCGGAGGACCTGATCGACGCCGTCGCGCGGCAGCTCGGCGTGCGGGCGCCGTCGGTGACCGCCGGCCTGCCGCTGCTGGGCGCCGACGTGGCCGGCCTCGACCGCGGCGACCACCTGGTGGCCCGCTACGGCGGCTGCGCGCGCGAGCTGCGGGCGCTGATCGCGGAGCGCCCGGACCTGGCGCAGCCGCTCGAGGGCGGCGGCGGGCACCTGCGCGCCGAGGTCGTCCACGCGTGCACGCACGAGGGCGCGCTGCGCCTGGAGGACGTGCTCGAGCGGCGCACGCGGCTGGCGCTCACGCAGCGCGACCGCGGGCTCGCCGCCGCCGAGCCCGCGGCGGCGCTGATGGCGGCCGAGCTGGGCTGGAGCGCCGCGCGCACGCGCGGCGAGGTCGAGGCCTGGGGCGCCCGCGTCGCCGCGACGCGCGCGGCCGAGGGCGAGCGCGACGACCGCCGCGCGCTGGCGGCGTACCGCGCCGCGCTGGCCGAGCCCGCCGGAGCGCCGGTACGGCGGTGACCGCGCCGCTCGTCCTCGGGCTCGACCAGGGGACGTCCAGCACGCGCTGCGTGGTGCTCGACCGCGACCTGCGCGAGCGCGGCGCCGCGTCGGTCGCCGTGGCGTGCTCGTTCCCCGCGCCGGGCCTGGTGGAGCAGGACCCGGAGGCGATCGTCGCCTCGGCGGAGGAGGCGATCGCCGGGGCGCTGGCGCGCGGCCGGCGCCGCCGAGGGCGACGTCGCCGCGCTCGGCATCGCCAACCAGACGGAGACGTTCGTGCTCTGGGACCGCGCGACGCGGCCGCGCCGTCCACCCGGCGATCGTCTGGCAGGACCGGCGGACCGACGCGGCCTGCGCGCGGCTGCGCGAGGACGGCCACGCGGAGCTCGTGCGCGAGCGGACCGGGCTCGAGCTCGACGCCACGTTCCCGGCCACGAAGCTGCGCCGGCTGCTCGACGACGCGGGCGGCGGGGACGGGCTGGCCTACGGCGACGTCGCCTGCTGGCTCCTGCACCGGCTGGCCGGGGTGTGGGTGACGGACGCGGGCAACGCCGGGCGGTCGCTGCTGTTCCCGCTCGCCGGCTCGGACTGGGACGCCGAGCTGCTGGAGCTGTTCGGCGTGCCGCGCGAGCTGCTCCCGCCGGTCGTCGACACGGACGCGATCGACGCGCGCGCGGGCGGCATCCGCATCCGCGCCGCGATCGGGGACCAGCAGGCGTCGCTGTTCGGGCTGCGCTGCTGGCGGCCCGGCGCGGCCAAGGTCACGCTCGGCACGGGCGCGTTCCTGCTCGCGCACGCGGGCGACGCGCCGCCGCGCCCGCCGGCCGGCGTGCTCGCGTCGTGCGCGTGGCGCCGCGGGGGCGTCGCGAGCTACGCGCTCGAGGGGTTCGTCCCGACGGCGGGCGCCGCGACGGACTGGTTCGCGCGGATCGGCGCGCTCCCCGCCGGCCCGGAGCTCGACGCGCTGCTGCGCGAGGCCGGCGACGGCGGCGGCGTGGTCTGCGTGCCCGTGCTCCAGGGCTCCGGCACGCCGGCGTGGGACGCCGGCGCCCGCGGCGCCGTGCTCGGCCTCGGGCTCGGGACCACGCGCGCGGAGCTCGCGCGGGCGGTCGTCGACGGCGTCCTGCACCAGGTCGCCGACGCGGCCGACGCGATGGCGGAGGCCGTCGAGCTGCGCGAGCTGTGGGTCGACGGCGGGCTCTCGCGCTCGGACCGGGTCGTGCAGCGGCTCGCCGACCTGACCGGCGTCCGCGTCCAGCGGACCGCCCGCGCCGACTCCACGGCGCTCGGCGCGGCGACGCTGGCGGGCCTCGCCGCGGGCGTGTGGGACGGCCCCGACGCGCTGCCGCCGGTCCCGCTCGACCTCGTCGCCGAGCCCGCGCTCGCGGGCGACGACCGCGAGGAGGCGCGCGGCCGCTGGGCCGCGGCGCGCGAGCTCACCGCCGCGTGGCGGTGACCGACGCGTAGAAGGCGAAGTCGGCGGGCGAGAACGCCCGCTCGAACAGCAGGAACGCGCCCGCGTAGGCGGCCAGCGAGACGAGCGCCGCCGGCACCCAGGGGATGCCCGAGAGCGCGGCCGCGGCGGCGGCCATCGCCAGGCCCGCCGCGACGGGCGCGGCCAGCGCGCGCGGCCAGGCGGTCGAGCCGGCGAGCCGCGCGGTCCGCGGCACCATGATCGCCACCAGCAGCGTGTTGGCGGCCAGCGCGGCGATCGCGGCGCCCTGCGCTCCGTGCGGCGGGATGAGCAGGATGCTGAGCACGACGTTCGGGACGAGCGCGAGCAGCGCGGGCCGCGTGTAGAGGTCGGGGCGGTTCCGGGTGGCGAGGATCGTCAGGATCGTCGTGTTCAGGGCCCACACGAGCCCCATCGCGCCGAGCAGCCGCAGCGGCGTGACGGCGCCGCGCGTACTCCGGGCCGTAGAGGACCTCGATGACCGGCCCGGCGAACAGCGCCAGCCCGAGCCCCACCGGGAGCATGAGCGTCAGCACGGTCTTGATCGCCATCTCGAAGCCGCGGGCGATCGGGCCGTCGCCGGTCTGGCGCGAGAACCAGGCGAGCATGGCGGCGTTGAAGGCGGTGGCGATGAACATCGACGCCTCGATCAGCCGGTAGGCGGCGCCGTACTCGCCGACGTCGGCGCTGCCGGCGGCGAACAGGCCGAGCAGGACGACGCTGGTGCGGAACGAGACGGTGCCGAGCAGCTCCTGGATCCCCAGCGGCAGGCTCCTGCCGATCAGCGCCCGCCAGCTCGCGCGGCCGGATCCGCACGCCCGGCTGGAGCACGTAGCGGTGCATGAGCCAGTACGCGGTCACGACGCCGAGCGCCGAGCCGACCGCGAACAGGATCGCGATCGTCACCAGGCTCGCGCCCGCGACCGCCGCGCCGATCCCCATCAGCGCGGTCGACAGCCGGTTCACGATCAGCGTGGTGGCGACGTACTCCTGGCGCTCGCGCCCGTTGAAGACGGCGTACAGCGTCCCGGCCTGGTACTCGAACCCGATCCCGACGCTGACGATCAGGATCGCCGCGGCCGCCTCGAGCGAGCGGCCCTGCGCCGCCACGATCCCGCCGATCACGACGAGCACCGCGACCATCGTCACCGCCTTGATGACGATGACGTTCCAGACCAGGTCGTCCGCGTTGCGGGCGTCCTTGGCGACCTCCCGCCCGACCAGCTCCTGCATGCCGAACCCGGCGACGATCAGCAGGACCGAGCTCAGCGCCATGCCGAACATGAAGTCGCCGAACTGCTCCTCGCCGAGCTCGCGGGCGACGACGATGAAGAAGACGAGCGAGGCCGCCTTGCCGACCGCCTCGCCCACGAGCCGCGCGAGCGTGCCGAACGCGATGCGGCGTGACGCGGAGCTCATCGGACGGGCCACCCTAGTACGGTCGCGGCGTGTCGATCGGCCTGGATTTCCTGGGGATCGGGGCCCCCAAGGCGGGCACGACGTCGCTGCACGAGTACATGCGCACGCATCCCGCGCTGTTTCTTCCGGAGGCGAAGGAGCAGCCCTTCTTCACCGTCGACTCGGCGTACGCGGAGGGCTGGGAGGCGTTCTCGGCGGTCGCCTTCCACGGCGCGCCGGCCGGACGGCGCTACGGCAAGATCACGCCGCACTACATGGGCGGGCCGGTGGCGTGGAGCGGCGCCTCGGCTCCGGGGGAGCCCGCCGTCGTCGTGACCGCCCGGCGGATCGCCGAGCGGTTCCCGGACGTGAAGCTGATCGCGATGCTGCGCGACCCGGTCGAGCGCGCGATCTCGAGCTACTGGCAGGCCACCGTGCTCGGCGACGAGACGCGCGCGCTCGACGAGGCGCTGTCCGCCGAGCTCGAGGACGAGGCGCTGGAGGCGGCGCGGGCGCGGCCGGCCGACGGCCACCTCCACGTCGTGGCCGGCGAGTACGGGCGGCTGCTCGACGCCTACCTGCGCTTCTTCCCGCGCGAGCAGCTGTTCGTCGGGTCCACGGACGTGCTCGCGCGCGAGCCGATGGAGCTGCTCGGCGCCGTGTGGCGTTTCCTCGGCGTCGACGACTCGCACGTGCCGCCCAACCTCGGCGTGCGCTACCAGGTGCGCGGCACGGGGCGGCGCATTCCGGCCCTCGGCGCCGCGCCGCGCGTGGTGAAGGGCACGCCGGGGCTGCGGCACGTCTGGAACGCGCTCCCCGACGGGGTGCGGGCGGCCGCGCGCGCCCGGATGCGCAAGGTCGCGCACCGCCTCGACCAGCGCGGGAGCCCCGCGCGTGACGAGCGGATGGACGAGCGGCCCGATCCCGCGCTGATCGCGCGGCTGCGCGAGCACTACGCGCCCGACGTCGCGCGGCTCGAGCAGCTCGTCGGCCCCGTGCCGGGCGTCACCCAGGAGCCCTAGCCGCGCTCGGCCCGGTGGCGGTAGCGGCGCGTCGCCCAGCGGGCGAGGCGGGCCGGCGGCGTGCCCTTGAGGCGGTAGTAGTGGCCGCGCGCCTTGAGCTCGAACGTCAGCGGCCCGTCCGGCGTGTGCAGGCTCTCGCGCTTGAGCTCGAACGGGTCCCAGCCGCCGCGCTCCCCGCACGTCACGGCGCTCGTGTAGCCGGCGCGGCGGGCGGCGTCCGGGCAGGCGGGTGAGTAGACGCAGCGCGGGTAGCAGAAGCTCGGCACGGGCTGCTGGAGGAGCTGCTCCAGCCGGTCCTTGCACTCGGCCATCACCGCGTGCGCCTGCTCGGCCGTCGCCTCGCCGAGGACCGTGTGGTCGACCGTGTGGGAGCCGATCTCCACGAGCGGGTGGCCGGCCAGCTCCACGACCTCCTCCTCGGTCATCAGCCTGCGCCCGGCGGCCGGGTCCGACCACGGATAGGGCTTGCCGAACAGCCCGGGGCAGACGTAGACGGTGCCCGGCACGCCGAGCTCGGCCAGCAGCGGCGCGAGCACGGTGAGGTGGTCCTCCGTGCCGTCGTCGAAGGTCAGCGCGCACGTGCCGTCGAGGTCGGCGCCGCCGGCCAGGTCCGCCGCGAAGTCCGCCATCGCCAGGAACCGGTAGCCGCGCCCCTGCATCCGCGTGACCTGGCGGCGGAGCGAGTCCGGGCGGACGAACAGCCGGATCGGGTCGTGCCGCGGGTCGACGTCGGCGATCCCGTGGTAGCCCAGGACGACGGGAGGCCGGCGCACGGCGCGGGATGCTAGTCAGCCCAGTACGGAGTCGCCGAAATCGTCGGGCACGGCGTCCATCAGCACGAGGTCCGTGGGCCGGCCGCGGCTGATCCGCGCGGCGCGCCGCACGCCGATGCGGCGGAAGCCGGCGCGCTCGTAGGCGGCGAGACCGGCGGCGTTCCACGCGAGCGTCTCGAGCATCACGTTGCGCAGGTTCAGCACGTTGAACGCGAAGTCGAGCGCGAGCCGCGTCGCCTCGGTCCCGAGGCCCTGCCCGCGGCGCTCGCCGAGCGCGATGCCGAGCTTCGCGCCCCCGTGCGAGTGGTCGATCCCGAACAGCCCCACGGTGCCGACCGGCGCTCCGTCGCCGCGGTCGTAGATCGTGAACTCCACGGCCTTCGGCTCCCGCTCCGCGCCCGCCTTGAGGTTCTCCTCGACCCACTTCTCCTCGCTCTCGGCATTGGCGACGCCGAGGTGGTCGAGGCCGCGGCGCACCTCGAGCTGGTTGTTCCAGCGCGCGTACAGGTCGGCGAGGTCGCGGCGGAGCGGCCCGAGCGCGACCTTGTCGCCGATGACGACGTAGTCCGGTTCCATCGCCCTACATCCTCGCGCAGGGGATCTCGGCGTGCAGGCGCGTACCGCGGCCGGGCGGGCTCTCGACCGACAGCGTGCCGTCGAGCGCCGCGATGCGGTCGGCGAGCCCGCGCAGCCCGGAGCCGCGCGCGAGGTCGGCGCCGCCGACCCCGTCGTCGGTGACGACCACGGTGACGCGGCCGTTCTCGCGGCGGACCGCGACGCTCGCCTCGGTGGCGCGGGCGTACTTGGCGACGTTCGCGAGCGCCTCAGAGACCACGAAGTACGCCGCCACCTCCACCGGCTCGGGCAGGCGCCCGTCGGCGTCGCTGTCGAGCTTCACGGGCACGGGCGCGCGCGAGGCGAGCGCGTAGAGCGCCGCGTCCAGGCCCTTCTCCGTCAGCACCGCGGGGTGGATGCCGCGCGCGAGCTCGCGCAGCTCCGAGAGGCTCGTCCGCAGCTCGGCGAGCGCGCTGTCGAGGAGCGCGGGGACCGCCTCCGGATCGGCTGTCGGCGGTCCGGCGGGCGTGGCCGAGCAGGAGCGCGAGCCCGACGAGGCGCGCCTGCGCGCCGTCGTGGAGGTTGCGCTCGAGCCGCCGGCGCTCCGTGTCGCTCGCCTCCACGATCCGCAGGCGCGACGCGCGCAGCTCGGCGTCCAGCCGCGCCACGTGGCTGCGCAGCAGGCCGCCCAGGAACGCGGCCGGGAGCAGCGCGGTGGCGATGAACGCCGGCCACAGCGCGGCGTCGCCACCGCCGCCGAGGCCGACGGTCACGAGCAGGAACGCGAGCATGCCGGACGCGTAGACCGGCGTGAGCTGGAGGCGCTCGAGCGCCGGCGTGCGGCGCCAGCGCAGGCCGAGCCGGACGAGCACGATCACGAACAGCACCGCGTAGAGCGCCGTCTGGAGGCCGAACGCGACGTTCGCGAGCTGCTCGTCGCGCCCGATCAGCAGCAGGTTCTCGGGGCAGTCCTCGCAGTCGAAGTCCTCGGGCCCGGCGAAGAACTGCGCCGGGATGCTGGCCACCGTGAAGATCAGGTAGCCGGCGATCACGAGCCGCCGGTCCCAGCCACGCGCGAGGCGGCCGGACGGGAAGCTCAGGACGAGGTGGAGGAACACCCCGCCCCACAGCCCGCCGGTGATGAGGCCGACCGTGTACACGAAGCGGCGAGTTCGACGCGCCGGCCGCGTTCGCCAGCCACGCGAAGCCGAACAGCACCATCAGCGTGCCCACCCGGCTCTCCGGCCGCCGGCGCTGCGCGTAGAGCCCGGTGCCGACGAAGCTCAGGCCGACGGCGGGCCCGAACACCGTCCACACCACCTGGCCCTCGAGATGGTCGCTCGTCACGACGAACGCGGTACAGCACGCGGCGGCCGCCAGTGCCGCGACGACGATGGCGCGTGTGCGTGCGTCGGTCATCGCGCCGATCCTGCTGCATCGCGGCGCCGCTTGGCAACCGTGGCGTCAGCGGGCAGAGCGGGCGCGCTCCAGGAACAGGCGGGTGAGCAGCGGCGGGACGACGATGACCTCGCCGGCGCCGGTCCCGATCCAGAGCGCGCCGCCGGCGGCCGTCATGCTCGTCGTGCCGAAGCTCGGCAGCGTCGCGCTGGCCAGGACGCGCCCCGTCGCCGGGTCGAGCGCCCACACCCGGTCGCCCGGGTCGCGGAACGCGGCGCCCTGCGCGAGCAGGACGCCGCCGGAGTCGAGCAGCGTGGAGGTCCGGAAGCCGAGCGAGCGGCGCCACAGGACGCGGCCGCTCCGCGCGTCGACGGCCACCAGCCCGCCGCCGCTCGCGGCGGCGAACGCGCGGCCGTCCGCCGCCGCGATCAGCTCCGCGCCCGCCAGGGCCGCCTCGCGCGGCTGCACCGACCTGCCGCGCCCGGGGGCGAAGGAGACGAGATGGCCGTCGGCGGTGGTGGCGAGCAGCCCGCCGCGAGCGCGGACGGCGCCGGTCACCTCGCCGTAGCGCTCCGGGACGGCGAACTCCTCGAGGACGCGGCCCGAGCCCGGATCCAGCCGGAGGACCCGGCTCGGCCCCCACACCCACAGACCGCTGTCGCACGCCTCGAGCCCGAACGCGACCATGGGCAGCGGGATGCGCGCGGCGACGCGGTTCGTCGCCGGATCGATCCGGTACAGCGGGCCGTTCGGCCGGCGCCAGAACCGGCCGCCCCAGCGCAGCGCCCACACGCTCTCCCGGTGCGCGGCGATCAGCAGCCGGCGGCCCAGCGGCAGCCGGGCGACGACGCGGCCGCTGCGGCCGTCGAGCCGGAGCAGCTCCTCGCGCCCGTAGTCGTTCGCCCAGACGGCTCCCTGCGCGCTGGTCAGGGCGGCGACGCCCTCGCCGGCCTGGAGCCGGATCACGAGGTTCGCGCGACGCCCGCTCTCGCGCGTGTCGGCGTGCGCCAGCGCGACGACGGCCGCGAGGACGGCGAGCACGAGCGCGCTCCGCACCACGGCCCAATGATGCCGGGCCGGGGGTTACCGATCGCGTAAGCTCGGATCCAGCCACCATGGCCGAGCCTGTCGCCCAGCTCGTCGGGCGCGCCGCCGAGCTCGAGCGGCTCGACGCCGTGCTTGCGGAGCTCCGGACCGGCCGGGGGAGCGCGCTGGAGATCGTCGGCGAGCCGGGGATCGGCAAGACCCGGCTGCTCGCCGAGCTCGCGGCCCGCGCGGAGGCGAACAGGTGGCTCGTCCTGTCGGGCAGCGCGTCCGAGCTGGAGGACGACCTCCCGTTCGGCGTCTTCGTGGAGGCGCTCGACGACCACGTCCGCGACCTCCACCCGTCCCGCCTCGCCGACCTGGGGGACGACGTCCGCGCGGAGCTGCCCCGCGTGCTGCCCTCGCTGCCCGCCCCGCCGCGGCCCGAGACCGGCCTCCAGATCGAGCGCTACCGCTCCCACCGCGCGGTGCGCCGGCTGCTGGAGGCGCTCGCGGAGGACACGCCGCTGGTGCTGTGCCTCGACGACCTCCAGTGGGCCGACGCCGGATCGTTCGAGCTGCTCGAGGTGCTGCTCCGCCGCCCGCTCGCCTCGCCGGTGCTGCTGGCGCTGGCGGTCCGCCAGCACCAGCGGCCCGAGCGCCTGGCCGTCGCGCTCGAGCGCGGGCGGCGGGCCAGGTGGCTCACCCGTCTCGAGCTCGAGCCGCTGGCGGCCGACGAGGCGCGGGCGCTGCTCGGCCAGACGGTCTCGGGCGCGGACGCGGACGCGCTGTACGCGGAGGCGGGAGGGAACCCGTTCTACCTCGAGGAGCTCGCCCGGCACGCCGGCCGGGTGGCGGCGGAGGGGCTCCCGCGCTCGGTCGTGGCCGCGGTCGGGTACGAGCTCGCGCTGCTCGAGCCGGACACGCGCGAGGTGCTCCAGGGCGCCGCGGTGGCCGGCGACCCGTTCGAGCCGGAGCTCGCGGCGGCCGCCGCCGGGCTGCCCGAGGCGCTCGGCATCGAGGCGCTGAACGAGCTGCTGCGGCGCGACCTCGTCCGCCCCACGGACGTGCCGCGCCGGTTCCGCTTCCGGCACCCGCTGGTGCGGTCCGCGGTCTACGAGAGCATCCCCGGCGGCTGGCGCCTGCGCTCGCACGAGCGCTGCGCCGTGGCGCTGGCGCAGCGCGGGGCGCAGGCCGCGCTGCGCGCGCACCACGTCGAGCACGCCGCCGGGCACGGTGACACGGCGGCCGTGGCGATCCTGCGCGAGGCCGGCGAGGCGACCGCGCCGCGGACGCCCGCCACCGCCGCGCGCTGGTTCGCCGCCGCGCTGCGGATCCTCCCCGAGGCGGCGCCGGCCGCCGAGCGGATCGGCCTGCTGACCGCGCTCGCCGGCGCGCGCTCCGCGACCGGCGAGTTCGCGGCCGCGCACTCGTCGCTCCAGGAGGCGATCGGCATCGCGGCGACGGAGCCCGCGGCGCGGCGGGTGCAGCTGGTCGAGGCGTGCGCCGCGCTGGAGCAGGTGCTCGGCCGCCCCGGCGAGGCCCGCGCCCGGCTCGAGTCGGCGCTCGGGGAGGCGGAGGGGCCCGAGGCCGCTTCGCTCATGATCGGCCTCGGGGTCGAGGCCTTCTACCGCGAGGACTGGGAGCGCTCGCAGGAGTGGAGCGACCGCGCGCTGGAGATCGCCCGGCCGCTCGGCGACCCCGCGCTCACCGCCGCCGCAGCGGCGACGGCGGCGAGCTCGCTGGCCTACGGCGGCGCCGGCGCGCGCGCCGAGGAGTACCGCGGCGAGGCCGCGGCCATCGTCGACGCGATGGACGACGAGCAGCTCGCCTCGCGGCTCGACGCGGTGGCCCAGCTCGCCGGCGCCGAGGTCTACCTCGGCCGCGGCGCCGACGGGCTCGCCCACGCGCAGCGGGGGATCGCGGTGGCGCGCGCGACCGGGCAGGGCGACATGTTCCCCGTGCTGATCCCGGCCGTGATCGGGGCGCTGTTCATGCTCGGCCGGCTCGCGGAGGCCACCGAGCTGCTCGACGGCGCGATCGAGGGCGCCCGGCTCGCCGGCAACACGCAGCCGCTCGCCTGGTACCTCCTCAGCTACGCGTCCGTGCAGATGCTGTCCGGCGACCTCGACGGGGCGCTGCGCAGCGCGCACGAGAGCGTCGCGCTGAGCCGGGAGCTCCGCATCGACCTCATGTCGTCCTACGCCGGCGAGATCCATGGGCTCGTGCAGATCGAGGCCGGCGACGCCGAACGCGGCGTCGCCACCCTGATCGAGGGCGGCGGCGGGCCGTCGCTGCCGCGCAGCCCGGGGGCATGGCGCCCGTGGGACCTCGACCGGCTCGCCGGCGGCTGGCTCGCGCTCGGCCGCACCGCCGAGGCGGAGCAGGCGGCCGCCGACGCCGAGTCCGCCGCCGCCGCCACCGGGCGCGAGTTCGGGACCGCAGCGGCGCGGCGCGCGCGGGCGCGGGTCGCGCTCGCCGCCGGGGACGCACAAGCGGCGGCCGATCACGCGCTCGCGTCGGCGGCGGCCGCCGACGACGCCGGCGCGGTCGTCGAGGCCGGCCTGTCACGGCTGCTCGCCGGCCGCGCGCTGCGCGAGGCCGGCGATCGCGAGCGCGCCGTCGCCGAGCTCGAGCGCGCCGCCGCGGACCTCGACGCGTGCGGTGTCGAGCGCCACCGCGCCGAGGCCGAGCGCGAGCTGCGCGGGCTGGGCCGCGCCCGTCACCGGCGCAGCCGGCCCGGCGTGGCCGACGCCGCGGGCATCGAGTCGCTCACCGAGCGCGAGCGGCAGGTCGCGCTGCTGGTCGTCGATCGCCGCACGAACCCGGAGATCGCGGCGGAGCTGTTCCTCAGCCAGAAGACCGTCGAGAGCCACATCCGCAACCTCTTCCGCAAGCTCGACGTCTCGTCGCGCACCGACGTCGCCCGCAGGATGGAGGCCGCCGAGCGCGCCTGAGCGCGCCTGACGCGGCCGGGGGAGTGAGGCGGGACGGACGTGAGCGAGCCCAGCCCGCGGCGCGCGGTCAGGCCGCCGCCCGCGCGGGCGCCGCGGCCTCCTCCGCGGCCGCGATGACCGCGGGCGCGCGGCTGGCGCGCGCGTGGCGGACGGCCAGCGTGACGTGCTCCCGCGCCGCGGCGGGCCCGGGGGCGACGCGCGCCAGGCGGAGATGGGTGAGCGCGATGCGGGCGTCGACGGGCAGCGACGGGCCGGCGTCCGCGCGCACCCGCCGCGCGAGGTCGAGCGCCTGCTCGTACTCCGCCCGGGCCGTCGCGAGGTCGCCGGCCGCCAGCGCGACGTCGCCGCGCGCCGCCGGCGCGTGCCAGGGGCCGATGCGAATCGGGTCGCGGCGCGCGCCGGTCAGCGCGGCGCCGGCGAGCACGGCCGCGCGCTCGAGGTCGCCGCCGCGCGCGGCCACGAGCGCCGCCTCGTGCAGCAGGAACGTGTTGCGCTCGCCGAGCGGGCGCTCGGGAGCCGTCGCCAGCGTCCGGGCGCATGCCGCCGCCGCCTCGTCCTCGCGCCCGGCGGCGAACGGCGGCCTCGGCGAGCGCCGCCGCCAGGTTGTCGAGCGCGCAGATGTCGACCAGGGCGGTCACGAGCTCGCACGCGGCGGCGAAGTGCTCGACCGCGGCGCCCGGACGGCCGCGCATGCGCTCGACCGTGCCCTGCGTCCACGCCGCGTAGGCCGCGGTGAGGCGCTCGCCGTGCAGGAGGGCCTGCTCGTACACGCCCTCGTTCGCCTGTGCGGCGGCGTCGAGGTCGCCCTGGCAGAGCGCGAGCTGGGCCGCGAACGCGCGCAGCTCGTTCCGCTCGCGGCGGGTCCCGTGGCACTCGATCAGCTCGCGCGCCCGCTCGATCGCCGCCGCGGCCGCCGGGAGGTGCAGCTCGCACAGCAGCAGCGCGATCTGCCACCGCATCGCCTGGATCCGCCGGGCCGGGTCCCCGCCTCCAAGCGCGAGCGCCTCCTCGATCCGCTCGCGGCCGAGCGTCACCGTCCCGACGAGGTGATGGAAGGCGCCCTGGCCCGTCGCGAGGTCGAGCGCGAGGTCCGTCTCGCCGTGCTCGACCGCCCATCCGGACGCCGCGTCGATGTCCCAGTGGAACGGCACCAGCGGGTCGCCGACCGCCTCGGCCCCCACGCGATCGACCTCGGAGGCGATCGCGACGGAGAGCCGCGCGAAGTGGGTGGCGTGGCGGCGCGCGGCGGCGGCCCGCGCGCCGTCGTCGAGGCGCGCGCGGCCGTGGTCGCGCAGCGCCTCGAGCATCCGGTAGCGCCGCGGCGACCCGCCCTCGGCCTGGACCATCGAGTGCTCGGTCAAGCGCGACCAGCAGGTCGAGCACGGCATCGCGGTCGAGCCCGTCGCCGCCGCCGACCTGCTCGGCGTCGTCGAGGTGGAACGGCCCGGCGAAGACCGAGAGCCGCCGGAACAGCTCCTGCTCGTCGGGGGTCAGCAGCGCGTGGCTCGCCTCGATCGACGCCTCCAGCGTCCCGCCGCGGCCGAGCACGCCGAGGCCGCGCTCGAGCCGCTCGGCGATCGCGGCGGCCGACAGCGCGCGCAGCCGGGCGGCGGCGAGCTCGACCGCCAGCGGCAGCCCGTCGATCCGCCGGCAGATGTGGGTGACGGCGTCGCTCTCGGCCGGGTCGGCGACCCAGTCGGGCCGCGCCGCGCGGGCGCGCTCCATGAACAGCGCGGCGGCGGTCCCGGCGTCGAGCGGGCGGACGGGCACGACGGCCTCGCCCGCGACGCCGAGCGGCCGGCGGCTGGTCACGAGCACGCCGACGCCGGGGCCGGTCGCCGCGAGGTCGTGCGCGATCGGCCCGAGCTCGGGCACGAGGTGCTCGGCGCCGTCGAGGACCACGAGCAGCCGTGCGCCGCGGAGCCGCTCGCGGAGGACCCCGAGGGCGTCGCGGTCGCCGTCGTCGCCGCCGGTGCCGACGCGGCGGATGCCGAGCGCGGTGCCGACCGCGGGCAGCACCTCGTCCGCGGCGCGCAGCGGCCCGAGATCGACGAGCCACGTGCCGTCGGGCGTGCGGTCGAGCAGGGCGCGGGCCGTCTCCGCGGCGAGCGTCGTCTTCCCGACGCCGGCCGGGCCGACCAGGGTGACGATCCGATGCTCGCGCAGGACGGCGGCGAGCGCCGCGAGGTCGCCGTCGCGGCCGACCACGCTCGCGACCCGGGCGCCGACGTTCGTCGGCGACGGCGGGGTGCCGCCGGTGCGGGGCAGCCCGTCGGCGTGGCGCAGGATCATCGCCTCCAGCTCGCGGACCTGCGGGCCCGGCCGGAGGCCGACCTCGGCGAGGCGGGCGGCCAGCTCGCGGTACGCGTCGAGCGCCTCGGCGTGGCGGCCCGCGGCGTAGCGGCAGCTCATCAGCTCGGCGACCAGCTCCTCGCGCAGCGGGTCCTCGGCCACGAGCGCGGCGAGCTCGGCGCACGCCTCGTCGGCGCGGCCGAGCGCGCCGAGCGCGGTCGCGCGCGTCCGGCGGAGCCGGTCGCGGATCGCGTGCAGCCGGCGCGCCTCGACCGCGGCGGCATCGTCGGCCAGCGCGAGGTCGGCGAACGGCTCGCCGCGCCACAGCGCGAGCGCCTCGTCGCAGGCGGGCAGCGCGTCGAGCGGCGGAAGGCGGGCCGCCTCGCCGGCCAGGCACTCGAAGCGGTGCGCGTCGACGGACTCGGGTGCGACGGCGAGCCGGTAGCCGGCGGGGTCGCGGACGAGCACGCGCGCGGCGCACCCGGGCTCCCGCGCGGGGTCGAGCAGGGCGCGGAGCCCGGCGAGCCGCACGTGCAGGGACCGGGTCACGCCCTCAGGGCGATCGGTGGGCCACGCCGCCTCGATCAGCGTCTCCGCCGCGACGGGCATGCCGGGCGTGACGAGCAGCCGCGCGAGCAGCGCGCGCTCCTTCGCTCCCCGCGGCGGGCTTCCGTCCACCAGGACCGGCCCGAGGATGGAGAGCTGCACGTCGGCACCGTACTCGCGCCTCCGCGGCGCGACAGTGCGGCGGGCAGGGCTCCCGTGGTGAAGCTAGCCAGAGGAGGCCGGCGACGGGGTCGCCGGCCTCCAGCGGCTGCTCAGTCACTGCGATCTCGGCGCAGCCGGTGATCGACGCCTCGACGAGGTCGACCGCGGCCCAGTCCAGCGCCTGCCCGCCGCAGTCGACGGCGTCAGCCGCGCCGTCGCGGGCCTCGATGCGGTCGCTGCCGGGCCCGCCGGAGAGGAGCTCGGCGCCGGCGCCGCCCGTGATGCGGTCGTTCCCGTCGACGCCGTGCAGCTCCAGCGTGTACGGGCTGCCGGTGAGCACGTCGTCGAACGTGGAGCCGATCACGGACTCGACGTCACGGCGGATCTGGTCGTCGTCGCCCGGACGCCCGTCGCCGGCCTCGAGGTCCACGGAGACGTTCACGCCGGTGTCCGCGTAGAAGTAGCTCACGCTGTCCAGGCCGATGCCGCCGTCGAAGTCGACGCGCGAGGGGCCGCCGGTCGTGAGCGAGTTGTAGCGGTCCCTGCCGGGGCCGCCCTCGAGCTCCACCGGGATCGTCGTGTAGATGCTCGCGTGGTCGGGCGCGTCGCCCAGGTCGAGCTCGAGCTGGCGCAGGGAGGAGCAGCGCACGGCGCGCTCGTCGATCGGCATGCACCCCGGCACGCCGGCGACCTTGATCGGCGCGTTGAGGTCGCGGATCACGACGTGCTTCGAGCCTTCGACCGAGACGAGGTTCGTCTCGCCGGGATCGGCCTGGAACAGCACCCTCTTGGAGGCGCGGCCGTCCTGGTACAGCGTTGCGCCCTCCGCCATCGAGGGCAGGGCGACGGCCGCCGCGAGGCCTATGGCGGCGGTGAGGAGAAGGCGGGGCAAGCGGATGCTCCTTCGGGGAGGTGGGGAGGAGCGACGACTGTGCCGGGGCCGCGATACCGCCCGGTTACCGCTTTCCTACCGCCGCGGGAGCTATCTCGGCCAGGCGTAGAGGTGCTCGGGGCGCCCGGTGCCGCCGTAGCGCATCGAGAGGGTGACGACGCCCTCGACGGCGAGGTGCTCCAGGTAGCGGCGAGCGGTCACGCGTGACAAGCCGCAGCGGCCGGCGACCTCCGATGCCGTGAGCGGCGCCTCGGCTCCTCGCACCGCGTCGCGCACGTGCTCGAGCGTCGTGACGTTGAGGCCCTTGGGCAGCGCACGCGCGGTCGGGCCGCGCAGCGTGCCGATCAGCGCGTCCACCTCGGCCTGGTCGGGCTCCGTGGCGTCCTCCACCTGCGCGCGGTAGCGGGCGTAGCGCTCCAGCTTGTCGGCGAACGTCGCGAACGCGAACGGCTTGACGAGGTACTGGCTCACGCCGTGCGCGATCGCCTGGCGGATGGTCTCGGGATCCCGGGCCGCGGTGATCGCGATCACGTCGACAGGGGCCGCCGAGCGCGCGTGCATGACCCGGAGCATGTCCAGGCCCTTGACGTCGGGGAGGTGGAAGTCGAGCAGCACGAGGTCGATCGGCTGGGAGCCGAGCAGCTCGAGCGCCTCGGTCGCACGGTGCGCGACGCCCGCGACGGCGAAGCCGGGAACCCGCTCGACATAGGAGGCGTGGACCTCCGCGACGAGCGCGTCGTCCTCGACCACCAGCGTGCGGATCACGGCGCGCCCACCCGCTCGCGCACCGGGACCTCCACGGTCAGGACCGCCCCGCCGTCGTTGGCCGCCCGCACCGTGCCGCCGAGGCGGGTCGCCGCGGTCGCGACGAGCGCGAGGCCCAGTCCCCGCCGGCCGGCCGCCGTGCCGGGCTTGGTGGTCCAGCCGGCGTCGAAGACGTGGTCGAGCGCGGCGGCCGGGATGCCGGGGCCGTCGTCGCGCACCTCCAGCCGGACTCGGTCGTGCTCGGTCGCGAGCCGCACGTCGATCCGTCCACCGGTCCCACCGGACAGCGCGTCGAGCGCGTTGTCGATGAGGTTGCCGACGATCGTCACGAGGTCCTCGGACGGGAGCAGGTCGGCCGGCAGGCGGCTGGCCGGGTCGATCGCGAGCAGCACGCCGCGCTCACGGCAGGCCGCCGCCTTGGCCAGCAGCAGGGCCGCGAGCGCCGGGTCGCCGACGCACAGCTGGACGAGATCGACCTCGTCCTGCGTCACGCCGATCCGGCGCGTGGCGAAGGCGATCGCATCGTCGTGACGCCCGAGCTCGACAAGCCCGACGACCGTGTGCAGCTCGTTCGCGGACTCGTGCGCCTGGGCGCGCAGCGCGTCCGCCATGCCGCGCACGGTCGCGAGCTCCCGGACGAGGCCCTCGAGCTCGGTGCGGTCGCGCAGCGTGGTCACCGTCGCGATCTGCCGGCCCTCGCGCTCGGCCGGCCGCTGGCCGGTGACGAGCACGCGCCCACCGACGACGTGGAGCCCGTCGCCCGCCGGTGAGCGCCCGCGCATGGCTTCGAGCAGGGCGGGGTCCTCGACCAGCTCGCCGATCGGCCGCCCGACCGCGTCCTCTTCGAGCCCCAGCAGCCGGCGCGCCTCCACGTTCGCGAGCAGCAGCGTCCCGTCCTCTCCGACGACGACGACGCCCTCCCGGATCGCGTGCAGGACCGCGTCGTGGTGGTCGTAGAGCGTCGCGAGCTCGTCCGGGTCGAGGCCGCGCGTCTGGCGGCGGACCCGTCGCGCGACCAGCAGGGACAGCGCCCCGCCGATCAGCAGCGCGATCGCCAGCAGCGCCAGGAGCCCGGGCAGCTGATGCCGGACCTGGTCGGCGATCGTCTCCTGGAGGACTCCGACGGCGACGAGCCCGGCGATGCGGGTCCCGTCGCGGATCGGCACGACCGCACGCTCGGAGGGGCCGAGCGTGCCCGTGGCGCTCTCGGTGACGGCGCGCCCCTCCTGCGCGGGGCCGATCGTCCCGATGAAGCGGCCGCCGATCCGCGCCGGGTCCGGATGCGAGTAACGCACGCCGTCCGGGCTCATGAACACGACGAAGCCGAGCTCCGACCCGCGCCGCACGCGCTCGGCGAGCGGCTGGAGCACCGTGGAGGGATCGTCCCGGCGCAGCGCGGCACGGACCTCGCCGGACACGGACAGCGCCTTCGCGAGCGACAGCGCCCGCTCCCGCTGCTGCTCCGTCGCGCGGTCGTCCGCGGCGCGGACGGCGATGAAGCCGGCCACGCTCACGACGACCGCCACGACGACGAGCTGGAGCAGCAGGAGCTGGCGCGCGAGGCTCATCCGTCGCACGGGCCTAATGATGCCGCTCCTGCGGAGCATCGTGGCCGCTTGCGAGCTCAGGTCAGTGCCGGCACCGGTTCGGCGCTCCTGCCCTTGAACACCGGCTCGGCCGCGGGCTCGGACGCCGGCGCGGGGCGCGGGCTCGAGCTCCGGATCCGCCAGCGACGGGTCCTCGAGCGCGGCGTGGAAGCGCTCCTCGTCCAGCTCGCCCTGCCACTTCGCGATGACCATGGTCGCGACGCCGTTCCCGATGCAGTTCGTCAGGGCCCGGCCCTCGGACATGACCCGATCGATGCCGACGACGAGGGCGATGCCGATCGCGATCGACTCCGGCGAGAAGAACGTGCCGCCGAACGCCTGGAGCGACGCGGTGAGCGTCACCAGGCCCGCGCCCGTGATGCCGGCCGCGCCCTTGGACGTCAGGACCATCAGCGCGGCCAGCGCGAGCTGCTCGCCGATGGCCATGTCCTGCCCGGACGCCTGGACGATGAACAGCGCGCCGAGCGTCAGGTAGATGCACGTGCCGTCGAGGTTGAACGAGTAGCCCGTCGGCAGCACGACGCCGACGCTGCGCCGCGAGGCCCCCGCCCGCTGGAGCTTCACGAGCAGCCGCGGCAGCACGGTCTCCGAGGAGGAGGTGCCGAGGATGATCAGCAGCTCGTCCTTGAGCATCCGGATGAACTTCAGGATCGAGAAGCCGCTCAGGCGGGCGACGAGTCCCAGAACGACGAAGACGAAGACGGCCGCCGTGCCCCAGAAGGTGGCGAGCAGCAGGGCCAGGTTCTGGAGGGCGCCGCCGCCGAACTGCGCGACCGTGAAGGCCATGCCGCCGAACGCGCCCAGCGGCGCCGCCCACATGATCAGGCGGATGACCCCGAAGACGATCTGCGAGGCGGTCTCGAACCCTGCGAGCACGCGCGAGCGCACCGGCGCCGCGAGCGCCGAGATCGCCGCGGCGACCAGGATCGCGAGGACGAGGACCTTCAGGACCTCGTTCTCGACGAACGGCTGCACGAAGCTCGTCGGCAGCAGATCCTCGGTGATGAACCCGACCAGCCCGTGTCCCGCCGCGCCGGCCTCGCCGATCTTCTCCTGCGCCGCCGCTGTCGCGTCGGCCGTCGGCCCGCCGCTGAAGCCCGACCCGGGCTGGATCAGGTTGCCGGCCAGCAGGCCCAGGCCGAGGGCGACGACGGTCGCGACCAGGAAGTAGCCGAGCGCGCGAGCCGCCAGCCCGCCGGCCTTGGCCATGTTCCCCAGCGATGCGATGCCCATGACGACGGTGAGGAAGATCACCGGCGCGGTGATCGTCTTGACGAGCTGAAGGAAGGCGTCGGCCAGCCACTTGGCCTCCGCCGCGGCGGCGGGCGCGACGAACCCGAACAGGGCACCGGCCCCGATCGCGACTACGACCCAGAACCACAGCTGCGTCACCACGCGACGACGGCGGCTCGATGCGACCCCATGCATGACCTGCTCCTCTCCCTCGGTGGAAGGATCCCGGCCGCGCTCCCTTGGCACGGCGCTGGCAGGCGACCGTACGGAGCGGCGATCGCGCCGTCACGCTTGCGGTCGCATCGGTCGTTTCGGACGTTTTGGTCGTTAGATTTCCCCGGCGTGCACGTCGAGACGGCGGCCTGGACGCGCGAGGTGCTGGCCGGTCTCGCGCTCCCGGCCGGCAGCCGCGCGCTCGACATCGGCTCCTCGACGCTGGACTACCGCACGCGGGAGCAGCCGCACATCGAGTCGGAGGTGTGGGCGCCCGTCCGCGCGCGCGGCGTGGAGGTCGTGCACCTCGACGCCAAGCGGGCGCCAGGCGTGGACGTCGTGTGGGACCTCGACTCGCCGGGAGACGCGGCGCCGCTGGGCGAGTTCACCCTCGCGGTCGTGGCCAGCGTCATGCAGTGCCTGCGTGGAGCCGGCGCGGGTCGCCGAGCTGGCGAGGAGCGCGCTGGCGCCCGGCGGCTGGCTCGTGGCGCAGCACCCGCAGTCGGCCCGGCGCAGCTACGACCCGCTCGACCGCGGGCTGCGCATGACCCCGCCCGAGCTCGCTGCCCTGTTCGAGCGCCACGGGTTCGAGCGCCTCCGCGCGGACTCGGTGCGCATCGACGATCCGCGCTACTACCGCGGGCTGGTCTCGCGCCCGTCCTGGGTGCCCGTGCGCGGCGGGCGCGCCTGGCTCCCGCTGCCGGGCGTCAGCGAGCAGGCCCGGCTGCGGGTCCCGGCGCTGCGCTGGAAGCAGAGCTGCGTGCTGATGCGGCGCGTGGGGGCCGGCCCCTAGCGGACCGGCTGGAGCGCGCTCGCCAGGTGCCGGGCGAAGCTCGTGCACGTCGGCCAGCGCTCGTCGGGATCCTTCGGCGAGCGCGCGCAGCACGGCGCGGTCGACCTCGGCGGGAAGCTCGGGGAGCACCTCGGAGGGCGCATTGGGCTGCTCGTGCCCGTGCGCCCACAGGACCGCGGCGTCCCCCCGGCGCCCGAACGGCGGCCGGCCGAGGAGGCACTCGTACGCGACGCAGCCGAGCGCGTACTGATCGGCGGCGGGGCCGGCGCCGGTGGCCTGCTCGGGGGCGGCGTAGTCGACGCTGCCCATGAAGACGCCGGCCTGGGTGAGGCCGGCGGTGCCGGTGAGCTCGCGCGTGATGCCGAAGTCCGTCAGGAAGGCGTGCGCCGCGAGGCCGTCGCGCTCGACGAGCAGGATGTTGGCGGGCTTGACGTCGCGATGGATCACGCCGTGCTCGTGCGCGGCGTCCAGCGCCGACGCGATCTGCCCGACGATGTCGGCAACGGCCGGGGGCGGGAGCGGGCCGTCGCGCAGGCGCTCCGCGAGCGTCACGCCGTCGATGAAGCGCATGACGAGGTACAGCTGGCCGCGGTCGTCGCCGGTCGTGTAGACGGGCACGATGTTCGGGTGGTCGATCGAGGCCGCGAGCCGCGCCTCGCGCGCGAACCGCTCGCGGAAGCGCGGGTCGGCGGCGTGCGCGGGGGCGATGACCTTGATCGCCACCTTGCGGCCGAGGCCGGGCTGCTCGGCGCGGTAGACGACGCCCATGCCGCCGCGGCCGATCAGCTCCTCGAGCCGGAAGCCCGCGATCTCGTCGGCGAACGTGGCCACCGGCGCGGGCGGCGCGGTCGCCGGCTCGGTCGCGGCCTCGAACGCCGCGAGGTCGGGCGCGAGGTCCGGGGCGAGATCGGGGGCCGGGGTGGGGGTGGGCGCCGGCAGCGGCGCGGCGGCGGGGCGCGCCCGGGCGACGGCGAGGACGCCGATCAGCCCGACCGCCCACGCGGCCAGCGGATACACGACCGGGAGGATCAGGTCGGCGCCGAACAGGAGCTGCGCGGCGGTGAGGAAGGCGAGCGCGAGCACCGCCGCCGCGATCGTGGCGCCGAGCGGGCCGAGCCGCGCCGCCGCCAGCGGCGCGACCGCGGCCATCAGCACGATCAGCAGCCCCTCGACGAGGCCGCCGGGCGAGGACAGCGGGAGACCGGCGAGGACCGTCGCGATCGCGTTGGCCTGGATCTCCGGCCCCGACATGACCGACCCGTCCGTCGTCGAGGTGCTCGAAGCGTCCTTGAGCCGCAGCGCCTCGGTCCCGATCACGACGACCTTGTCGCGGAACGTCTCCGGCGGCACCTTCCCGTGCAGCACCTGCGAGTAGGAGTACGAGCGCAGCGTCCGCGGCGGCCCCGCGAAGCGGATCCACTTGCGCCGCTCGTCGAACGGCGCGATCTGGCGGTTCGTGCTCACCTCGGCCGCCACGACGGCGAACGTCTGGAGACCCTCGACCTCGTACGCCATGCGCCGGAGCGCGCCGTCCGGGTCGAGCGGCAGCAGCGCGCTGCCGACGCGCGCGCCGATGTCGCTGATGACCTCGTCGCCGCCCAGCACGTTCGTGGCGCCCTGGTCGTCGACCACGGTGGTCGCGAGCACGACCTTGCCTGCGCGCTTGATCGACGTGATGAGCGCGTTGTCCTCGTCGATGTCGGTCGGCTCGGTGAACTGGAGGTCGACCGCGATCGCGCGCGGCCCACCCGCCGCGACCCGGTCGATCACGCGCGCGTGCCGCGAGCGCGGGAACGGCCAGCGCACCTGGAGGTCGCTGAGCGTCCGCTCGTCGACGTGCACGATCACGACGTCCTTCGGCGGCTCGATCGGGCCGCGGATCCTGAACCGCGCGTCGACGGTCTCCAGCTCGAGGTTGCGCCCGACGCCGATCTCCTTCATCGCGCCGGCCGTCACCGCGGCCAGGGCAGCGACCGACAGCAGGACCAGCAGGCGCCGGCGTGTCATCGCGGCCGGCGGATCAGGAGCTGGCGGCCGGCGCGGACGCGCACGGCCCGCCGCGCGCCGTTCCGCTTCACCCGGATCGTCCCGCGCTGGACGCGGAACAGCGTGCCGTCGCAGCGATCCTCGGTCATCCACTTCGTGCCGGTGTTGACGGCGCTGCCGTACAGCCCGCGCGTCCTATAGGTGCCGCTCGCGTCGCCCCACAGACGCCGCTTGCGCTTCTTCCGGCGCCGTGCGGCGTCCGCGCGCTTGCCCTTCGGGCACGAGAGCTTCTCGACGAGCCTGAGGTCGGTGACCGGGCGCCGGCCGGTGGTCTGCGTCACGCGGAACAGCCCCTCGGAGAAGACGCCGCTCTCGATCCGGCCGCCGGCCCCTCGCGCGACGAGCCGCACGGCGCCCTGGCGCGTGTCCACCACGGAGCCGGTCTCGATCTGCGCAGCCTCCTCGATCGGGATCGTCCTGCCGTCGGGGAGGCGGACGGTCACGCGCCCGCGCTCGGCCGAGACGTTGACGGTCTCGCCGGTGGTCGGCGTCGGAGGCTCCGTCGGGCCGGGCGGTGGCGGTGGCGGAGCCACGGGTGGGGGAGCCGTGACCGGGGGCGGCGGCGGCTCCACGGGCGCGGTTGGCGTGAGGGTGTTCGAGTCCGCCTGGCCGCTGCCGTTGTCGTTGGTGGCGGTGACGCGGCACACGATCGCCCGCCCGCCGTCCGCGTTCGTGAGCGTGTACGTCGGCCCGGTCGCGATCTGCGTGCCGTTGCGCAGCCACGCGTACGCGAACGTGGAAGGGCTGTTCGTCCACGTGCCGGGGGTGCAGGAGACGGCGTCGCCGGGGTCGCCCGTCGCCGGGATCGACGGCCGAGTGGTGTTGCCCGGGCCGAGGCCGACGCTGAGGACGACGGCGGTCGCGTCGGCGTAGGAGGGGACGTACGACTTGCCCGGCGTGATCTGCGAGCCCGAGACGGTCTCGAACGTGCCCGTGCGGGTCGCGGCGTCCAGGATGCGGAACGTCGCCGACGGCGCCGGGTCGAAGCCCGGCGCGTTGACGATCTCCAGTACGCCGTCGATGGTCGCGGTCCCGCCGACGTCGAGCAGGTCGTACTGGGACGCGTCGGTGCCGGCGATCTCGACCCGGAGCGTCCCGCCGGCCTCCTGGGTGTAGTCGCCGGCGATCGCGAGCGTGCCGGGGGAGCTGCCGGGCGAGACGGTGCCGCCGGTGCTCTCGACGTCGCCGTTCACGGTCCCGCCGCCCCGCAGCACGCCTCCGTCGAGGAGCAGCGGCTGCGAGAACGGAAGGCCGAGCGAGGCGCCGGGCTGCACCGTGAGCGTCCCGGAGACGTTGCGCAGCTCGCGCGGACCGTTGAGCGCGGGGCCGTCGAACAGGGCCAGGTTCACCGAGGCGCCGGTGATCGTCAGCGCGCCCGCGTTGTCGATGGTGCCCGCGTCCACGATCTGGAAGTCGCCCGCCGACCAGGTCGTCGTCCCGTTGAGCCGGAGCGTGTGGGCGGCGGTGGGGGCGTCGAGCAGGATCGTGCCGGTGATGGTGGTCTGCGAGCCGGCGGAGAAGGTGGTCAGGCCGGCGTCGGTGAAGCTGCCCAGGGCGAGGCTGGAGGTGCCGCTGCCGACGGTGAGGGTGCCGTCGCCGTGCCGGCGGCCGCCGTTGACCATTCTCAGGGCGCCGGTGGTGCCGGTGTCGTCGAAGTCCAGGACGCCGCCGGCGCCGATCTCGGTGATCCCGGCCGCGTAGCCCGCGCCGGGCGCGACGCGGCTCGGCCCGCCGGCGAAGCCGATCGTGCCGGTCCCGGAGGCGCTGGACGCGGCGCCCATCAGCACGTTGCTCAGCGACAGCACGCCGCTGCCCTGCGCGACGAAGGCGCCCGAGGAGTCCCCTGGCGTGGCCACCGAGTTGAACTGCGTCAGCGAGCCGCCGGCGACCGCGCGCAGCGTGCCGTCGTTCTCGATCTCCGAGGCGACGTTCAGCGATCCCGAGACCGAGGTGGTCCCGCCCGCCGCCACGGTGAACGCCATCCGGCCGTCGACGCCGCCGCCGTTGAACAGCGCGACGTTGACCGCGCTGCCGGTGACCGAGAGCGTGCCGGCGTTCTCGACGACGCCGGCGTCCACGATCTGGAGATCGCCCGCCGACCAGGTCGTCGCGCCGTTGAGCCGCAGCCGGTGGCCGGCGATCGGGGCGTCGAGCAGGATCGTGCCGGTGATCGTGGTCTGCGACGTCGCCGAGAACGCCGTCACCCCGGCCTCGGTGAAGCTCCCTAGGGCGAGGCTGGAGGTGCCGCTGCCGACGGTGAGGGTGCCGTCGCCGTGCCGACGGCCGCCGCCGACCATTCTCAGGGCGCCGGTGGTGCCGGTGTCGTCGAAGTCCAGGACGCCGCCGGCGCCGACCTCGGTGATCCCGGCCGCGTAGCCGGCCCCTGGCGCGACGCGACTCGGCCCGCCGGCGAAGCCGATCGTGCCTGTGCCGGAGGCGCTGGACGCGACGCCCATCAACACGTTGCTCAGCGACAGCACGCCGCTGCCCTGCGCGACGAACGAGCCGGCGGAGTCCCCGGGCGTGGCGACCGAGTTGAACTGCGTCAGCGAGCCGCCGGCCACCGCGCGCAGCGTCCCATCGTTCTCGATCTCCGACGCCACCGTCAGCGACCCCGACACCTCGGTCACGCCGCCGGTCGCGACGTTGAACGCCCGCCGTCCGTTGGTCGCGGGGCCGTCGAAGACGGCGACGTTGACCGGGTCGCCGGTGATGTTGAGGGTGCCGGCGTTCTCGACGACGCCGGCGTCGAGGATCTGGAATTCGCCGGCCGACCAGGTCGTCGCGCCGTTGAGCCGCAGCGTGTGGCCGGCGGTCGGGGCGTCGAGCAGGATCGTGCCGGTGATCGTGGTCTGCGAGGTCGCCGAGAACGCCGTCACCCCGGCCTCCGTGAAGCTGCCCTGCGCCAGCGTCGAGGTGCCGGCGCCGACGGTGAGGGTGCCGTCACCATGCCGGCGGCCGCCGTTGAGCAGTCTTAGTGCGCCGGTGGTGCCGGTGTCGTCGAAGTCCAGGACGCCGCTGGAGTCGATCTCGGTGATCCCGGCCGCGTAGCCCGCGCCGGGCGCGACGCGGCTCGGCCCGCCGGCGAAGCCGATCGTGCCGGTCCCGGTCGCGCTGGACGCGGCGCCCATCAGCACGTTGCTCAGCGACAGCACGCCGCTGCCCTGCGCGACGAAGGCGCCCGAGGAGTCCCCGGGCGTGGCGACCGAGTTGAACTGCGTCAGCGAGCCGCCGGCCACGGCGCGCAGCGTGCCGTCGTTCTCGATCTCCGAGGCGACCGTTCAGCGATCCCGACACCTCGGTCACGCCACCGGTCGCCACCGTGAACGCCCGCCGCCCTGGGACGCCGAGGCCGCTGAAGATCGCGACGTTGACCCCCGCGCCGGTGACCGACAGCGTGCCCGCGTTGTCGACGACCCCGGCGTCGAGGATCTGGAGGTCGCCCGCGGACCAGGTCGTCGTGCCGTTGAGCTGGAGGTCGCCGTGCGACAGCAGGACCGTGCCCGCGATCGTCGACGGCGCGGTGTTCCCGACGGTCAAGGTCAGGTCGCTGCTCACGGTGAGCCCGGTGCTGAGGTCGATGCTCCCGACGGCCGCGCTCACCGTCTCGATGCTCGGGGTGCCGGTGTCGACGACCACGTCGTCCGTCGACGACGGCACGCCGGCGGGGCTCCAGTTCGCCCCGTCGTTCCAGTCGCCCGAGCCCCCGTCCCAGGTCTTCGTCTCCGCTGCGGCGCTACCGGCGCATGCGAGCCACACTGAGACCACGAGGACCAGCGCGCTCAATCGCAGGGGACGCGGCCTGCCGCATCCGTCCACCACCCCGCGATCCTCTCTATGTCCGCCCGGCTGGTCAACTCGCCATTAGGCCAGGAGATGCACAGCTGGTTGTCGGATAGCGTCGCGCCGTGTTCGGGCCCCACCAGGCGACGGCGGCGGAGCTGAAGTCGCGCATCGCGGCGGAGCGCGCCGGCATGCCGTTCCTCGTCTACTTCGACGAGGGGCACGCGCAGCACGTCGTGCAGCTGGACGCCGAGTGGACGCGGCTCGCGATCGGGCGGGCGGACGACGCCGCGATCTGCCTGTCGTGGGACAGCCAGGTCTCGCGCGTGCACGCCGAGCTCGAGCGCGTAGGCGACCACTGGGTCGTCGCCGACGAGGGGCTGTCGCGCAACGGGACCTACCTCAACGAGGCGCGGATCACGGGCCGCCGCACCCTCTCCGACCACGACGTCCTGCGGATCGGCCTGACGTCGCTGCTGTTCCGCGAGCCCAGCCCGAGAGGCGAGCCGTCGACCCTGCTCGGGGAGGGCGCCGCGCTCGCCGCTTCGATCACCGCGGCGCAGCGTCGCGTGCTGATCGCGCTCTGCCGCCCGTTCGCCGGCGGGTCCGCGTACGCGACGCCGGCCACCAACCCGCAGATCGCCGAGGAGCTGTTCCTCACGGTGGCGGCCGTGAAGACGCACCTGCGCGCGCTGTTCCGCGCCTTCGACATCGAGGACCTGCCGCAGCAGGAGAAGCGCCACCGGCTCGTGGCCATGGCCTTGGCGAGCGGTCTGGTCACCGACCGCGACCTCACCTGAGGGTCGGCGCACACCATCCCATGGGTCTCTCAACGCGCGGAATGCGCGGAGGGAGGCTCGCGAGCGCCACTCCAACCCCCCACCGGAGGCTCGCATGTTCCTTCCCATCATCGACTCGCGCGACCGACGGCGCGCCGCGCTCGTTGCGGCCGCCGTCGCCGCGCTGCTGTGTTCCACGGCGGCGGCCGACGCCGCGACCGTCAACCCGCACGCGAAGCACGCGTACACGAAGCTCGCCGCCACCGACGAGCGCACCGCGATCGACGTCAAGTTCACCGACGGCTCCGACGTGCGCCTGCAAGGCGACCGGCTCCTGTCGGCGGGCAAGGGACGGATCGCCGCGCTCGACCAGGCGCTCGGCCGCTTCGAGGGCCTCCAGTTCAGCCGGCTGTTCGCGTCGGCGAGCGTGGAGCGGCTGGCGGCCGTGCGCCGTGAGGCGCGTGCCCGGTCCGGCCGCACGCACGCCGACCTGAACCTCTACTTCCGGATCCGGACGCGCAGCGCCGCCGACAGCCTCGCGCTGCTCAACGCGCTCCAGAAGCTCGACATCGTCGAGTCGGCGACCCCGGTCGCCAAGCCGGCCCCGCCGCCGGTCACGCCGAGCTACGAGGCACGCCAGGGCTACCGCACGGCGGCGGCCTACGGCGGGATCGACGCGGACTTCGCCCAGACCGTCGCCGGCGGCAAGGGCGAGAACGTCACCGTCGTGGACGTCGAGTACAGCTGGAACCGCTCGCACGAGGACCTCGCGAAGGCGCGCGCGGCCGGCTTCTCGCTCCCCAACGGCACGGCGTGCACGCAGTTCAACACCGACCACGGCACGGCCGTGCTCGGCGAGCTGTCCGGCGACCCCAACGGCCTCGGCGTGACCGGGCTGGTCCCGGGCGCGCGCGTGCGTACGGTCAACGCGGCGAGCCGGAACTCCGCCGGCGCGTGCGTCTGGAACCCGGCGAACGCCATCCTGATCGCCGCCGACAACACGGCGCCCGGCGACGTCATCCTGCTCGAGCAGCAGATCGGCGGCCCCCGCTTCCCCGGCGGCGACACCCAGTTCGGCTACCTGCCGATCGAGTGGGTGACGGCGGTGCGCGCCGCGATCCAGAACGCCACCGCGCGCGGCCGGATCGTGGTCGAGGCGGCCGGCAACGGCTCCCAGAACCTCGACGACCCGTTCTACGGGGGCTACTTCTCGGTCGACTCCGGCGCGATCATGGTCGGCGCCGGCAACGCCCCCGGCTGCCAGTACGGCAGCGATCCGATGATCGCCCGCAGCCGGCTGTCGTTCTCCAACTACGGCGCTCGCCTGAACGTCCAGGGCTGGGGCGCGTGCGTGACGACCACCGGCTACGGCGGGCTCCAGGGCGGCCCCGACGGCAATAACGCCTACACGAAGACCTTCGGCGGCACCTCGAGCGCGTCGCCGATCGTCGCCGCGAGCGCCGCCGCGCTGTCCAGCGTGGCGAAGGCGCGCGGCATGCTGCTGAGCCCCGCGTCGGTCCGCTCGACGCTCCGGGCGACGGGCCAGCCGCAGACGTACGGCAACGCGGGCGCCATCGGGCCGCTGCCGAACCTGCGCGCGGCGATCGGCACGCTCGGCGCGTCGCTCCCGCAGCCGGCCGAGGCGTCGCACGTGATCAGCGGCAGCATCGTGGCCGGCAGCACCGTGCAGGTGCGCCAGAGCTGGTCGAACAGCGGCGGCGCGGCGGTGGCCTACGAGGTCTGGCTCAGCACCGACGGCGGCGCCTGGGTCAAGCAGGCGACGACCGCCTCGGCGGGCACGTTCAACCTCCAGCGCAATCACAGCTACCGGTTCGCGGCGCGCGCGATGAACGCCGCCGGCGCCTGGAGCGCGTTCGCGTACGGCACGACGTTCCAGCTCGGCCAGTACCAGGAGAACTACGCCGTCGGCAACCCCGCGTACAGCGGGACCTGGACCCGCGCCGCGTGGGCCCCGGCCTCCGACGGCTTCCTGAGCGTGTCGAGCACCGCCGGCAGCCGCGCGTCGTTCACGTTCACCGGCAGCAGCGTCGCCTGGATCGCGACCCGGGCGACGAACCGCGGGCAGGCGCGCGTGTACGTCGACGGCCTGCTCGCCGGGACCGTCGACCTCTACTCGGCGACCACCTCCGCGCAGTCGATCGCGTTCAGCAGGTCGTGGTCGGCGGTCGGGACCGCACAGGATCACGGTCGAGGTCGTGGGCACCGCCGGGCGCCCGAAGGTCGACGTCGACGCGTTCGTCCGGCTCCGCTAGCGCTCTGACGGCCCCGGCGCTGCGGCGCCGGGGCCGTTTCCTTCCAGTTCACCCCACCAGGTCGTCCCTCCGAGGGCCCGCTCCGGCGGGCCGCTGCCGCTGTTCGGCGCGCGCAAGGACCCGTCACGCCAGGAGCGCTACGACGCCTTCCGGAGCAGGTTCGGCGACGCGTTCCCACGCCCACTGCCCGAGGGCGACGACGCACGCGCGATCGCGCTGCGGCGCCTCGGGCGCGAGTTCAAGATCACGTGGGGGCCGCTGTGGCTCCGCACGCTCGTCTACTGCGCCGCGGGGGGAGCGCCCCTCGTCGTCCTGCTCGCCTGAGCCGGGGACGCGGGCAGCGTCAGGCTGGCTGCGCGGGTCGCCGCGCAGCTTCGCGGGTCTGAGTGATGCCGTCACGCCCCGTCTTCGCCGGCGCGCCACCCTCCCATCAGCTCGTGGTCCGCGTCTGCGCCTCGGGCGCCCAGGACGGGGTGCAGCTCCATGACGGGCGAGTACCGGCTGGCAGGCGTCTCCCGTCCCAGTGCCTCGGCCATCGCGCGGACGTGGTGGGGGCCCCCGCCGCAGCAGATGCCGACGTAGTCGACGCCGACGTCGCGGGCCCGGCGCGCGAAGTCCGCCATCTCGAACCGCGTGCACTGGAAGGACTCGAGCGCGATCGGGAACGAGGCCCGCCCGTCAGCGGACCGCAACGACTCGAACGCGGGCGTGGCGGGCGAGGTCCGGTAGGGGACGGGTTGCGCGGCCACCGCGACGT
>CAVSJY010000002.1:0-94330 GCA_963728465.1 uncultured Solirubrobacteraceae bacterium | reverse complement strand
AGCCGCAGTACGTTCGCTCGCATCCTTTGACCCAAGGGCTTCTGCCTTGCGGCAGCCGGGGTTCGCGGCGCATTCGTGAAAGGAGCCGCACATGGCGGCGGGAGAAGCGCAAACGGCGGAAGCAGCGCAGATGACGGGCATGCCTCCGATGCTCGCCTACACGATCCGCAGCCCCTCTCCAGACCAGCTCGCAGCCGTGGATCAGGGTCGGACAAGGCAATAGCGCGCAGGTCGTCACACCCAACCAGATCCCCGCTGACAACAGCTACTGGATCGTCATCCTGGACGCGAACAAGCCGGCGACCAAGGTGCAGGACTGGGTCGTCCCAGGTATGAACAACACCGACGGTCCCCGGCAATCTCGATCAGTACATGAGCAACCCGGGCTATCTCTTCGCCGTGGTGACGCAGGTCCTTGCCAACTCCTCGGTGCCACAAGGGGCCTTCTACAACTACCTGGCGGCGCACGGCGCCGGGCGCGAGCTGCAGAAGTTGGAGCAGATCAGCTCGCACACGCAGACGGGCTACGGCTTGTACACCCGCGTGAGCTACATCCTCACCGGTCAATGCGGCCCGACGAGCAGCGTCGCGTACGAGCGCAGCTCGTTCACGGACGCAGCGCTGCTCTTGATGTCGCTGATGCCCCTGCCCAACGGCCAGCCGCCGTACTCGATCTGCGACAGCAACACGTTCGTCACGAGCTAGCGCTACCGCGGCTCGGCGCGGGCGGGTCCAGCTGATCTGTGACCGAGGCGTGGAGCTTCCGACCCGGCACGCTCGATCGGATGATCTTCGACGGCGTCGTCGCGCTTGACGAGTACCGGCTGCCGGAACGTTTCGAGCCCGACGACGTCGTCGTCGACGTCGGGGCACACATAGGCTCGTTTGCGTACGCCGTCGTCCTGAGAGGCGGCAAGCACGTCTGGAGCATCGAGCCGGACCGTACGAACTGCGCGTTCGCGGCCGAGCACCTGAGGCCGTACGTCGACCAGGGCTATGTGCGGCTGATGCACGCTGCCGTCTGGCGCTCCGATCCGAATGACGACGAGCTGCGCTTCGACGGCTACCACGCCTTCCCGCAGTCCTATCCAGGCATGGAAGGGATCGTCAACACGGGAAACGGCTCGGTCGTCTGGGGTCTCGGCGAGCCGGTCGCGAAGATCGCCTTCGACGACGTCGTCGACCTGGCCACGAACGGCGGAGAGCGCCGCGTCCGGCTGCTCAAGCTGGATTGCGAAGGCGCCGAATGGCCGATCGTGCTGACATCGCGGAGGCTCCACCTGATCGACGAGATCGTCGGGGAGTTTCACGAGCTCGGCGGGCCGTTCCCGGAGATCGGCGAGAATCGGCCGTCGAACGCGCACGTCTTCCACTCCGCTCGTGTCGCGGGGTTCACGATCGAGGAGCTCGTCCGCTTCCTATGCGACGCGGGCTTCTGCGTGACGTACGACAGGCATATGCGGCCCAACGGCGCGCTCGAGGGGCTCGGCTTGTTCTTCGCGACGCGAGACCACGGCGCGAGCTAGCGGCTTGCATGAAGCACCGCCTCGCGTGAGGCTCATCGCGATCGGCTTCAACGTCGCCGGAACAGGCTTGACGCGGGTGATGTCGAGCGTCATGCGCCGGCTGGCGGACAGGCACGAGATCCACTTCCTCGGCATCGGCTACTCCGGCGAGATCGTCCGCGACCGCGGCCTGACCATCTATCCCACCAATCCGAAGGGCGGCGACGTCTTCGCGGCGTTCCAGGCCAAGAGGTTGATCGAGGAGATTCGACCGGCGCTGATCCTCGTCATGCACGACATCTGGATGTTCGACTACTACTTGCGCCTCTTCGGCCCGTATCGGGACCGCCTGAAGATCGTCGCCTGCATTCCTCTGGACGGCCGGATCGCGAACGAAGAGGACGCTGCGCCGCTCGCGCAGGCGGACCGAATCGTCGCCTACACCCACTTCGCCCGCGCGGAGTTCGAAGGAGCCTTCCGCAGACTGCGTGAGAAGCACGCCGATCGCGACTTCCCGGCGGTCGACGTCATTCCGCACGGCGTCGATCGGGATCGCTTCTATCCCCACACGGAGTTGGAGCAGGCCTCGTTCGCATCGAGGGGCCGCGCGCAGGCGAAGAGACGCGTGTTCGGCGACCTCCCCGACGCCGACGAGTCGTTTGTCGTCCTCAATGCGAGCCGGCCCGACAAGCGCAAACGCGTCGACCTCACCGTCCGCGGGTTCGCCATGTTCGTCGCCGGCAAGCCGGCGAACGTCAGGTTGTGCCTCCACCACGCCGTCATGGGCGATGCAGCCGAACGAGAGCTCGGGCCGGTGATTCGGGAGTGCGGGCTCGGCGAGCGGCTGTCGTGAACCCGCTCGGTAGCCAGATCGTCGGCGACGACGAGCTCAACCTGCTCTACAACGCCTGTGACGTCGGGATCAATACGGCGATGGGCGAAGGCTGGGGGCTCGTCAGCTTCGAGCACGGCGCGGCGGGCGCCGCACAGATCGTCCCTGACCACACGGCGTGTGCCGAGCTGTGGCGTGGCTGTGCCGAGCTGGTTCCGCCGGCGAGGAGCTACGTGCCGGAGTTCTCGCCGCTCGAGATGGGAGAGGTGTCTCCGGAGGGCGTCGCGCAGGCGCTGGAAGCCCTCTACCGCGATCCGGGACGTCGACAGGAGCTGGCGCGTGCCGCCGTTTCCGTCGCGCAGAACCCTGCGTACTCCTGGGACGTGGTCACGCGGCAGTTCGACGAGCTCGTCGTGGGGCTTGCGGGATCTTCTCGGCCAGCTCGACGATGATCCCCTCCGGGCCGCGGACGTAGCAGAGCCGTAGCTGTTCTCGTAGCGCACCAGCTCGCCGACGAGCTCCGCGCCGCGGGCTCGCAGGCGGGCGAGGACGGCGTCGATGTCGTCGACGGCGAACGCGATGTGGCGGATGCCCAGGGTGTTGGCCGGCGCGTGCCCGTCGTCGCCCTCGGCCGGCGGCGAGTGGAACTTGATCAGCTCGAGTCGTCCGTTGCCGTCCGGGGTCTGCAACATCGCGGCGTCGTTCCGTACGCCCTCGAGCCCCACGATGCGATCCACCGAGGGGCCCTCGACCGAGAACCGGCCCTGCACCTCGAGCCCGAGCTCGACGAAGAAGTCGATCGCGGCCGTCGAGGTCGTCGACGATGATGCCGACGTGGTCCATGCGCTGGATCGTCATGGGCTCGATGGTAAGGCCCGAGCGCGGGCGGCCTGGCGGACCAGGTGGTCGCGCTCGGCGACGTTCGTCGCGCGGCGGGCGGCCTCGGCGTACGCCGTGGCGGCGGCGGGCAGGTCGCCGTCGAGCTCGTGCAGGTGGCCGCGGACGGCGTGCCACCGGTGGCGCTCGCCGATCACCTCGCGCAGCCGATCGGTCTCGCGCAGCCCGGCGGCGGGACCGAGGACGTGGCCGACCGCGACCGCGCGGCCGAGCACCGCGGCGGGGTCCTGGCGCACCGGGTCCTCGGTCAGCGCGACGAGGTCGTCGTACCAGGCGAGGATCTGCGGCCAGTCGGTCTCCTCGGCGCTCGCCGCGTCGTCGTGCAGGGCGGCGATGGCGGCCTCGATCTGGTAGCGCCCGGGGCGCTGCATGGCGAGCGCCGATTGCAGGACGCGCACGCCCTCGGCGATCGCGCGGGTGTCCCACAGGCCGCGGTCCTGCCGGTCGAGCGTGACGATGCGACCCTCTGAGTCGAGCCGCGCCTCGCAGGCGGGCGTGGTTGAGGAGCATCAGCGCGAGCAGCCCGCGCGCCTCGGGCTCCTCCGTGGCGAGGGTGAGCTGGCGGGCGAGCCGGATCGCCTCGCCGGCCAGGTCCACCCGGGTGGGCCGGCCAATATGCCCGGCCGTGTAGACGAGGTAGAGCACGCGCAGCACGACGGCGAGGTCGCCGGGCTGGTCCAGGCGGCGCCCGTGCAACGTGCGCTTGGCGCGGCTGATCCGCTGCGCCATCGTCGCCTCGGGGACGTAGAAGGCGTCGGCGATCTCCCGGGTGGTGAGGCCGCCGACGGCGCGCAGGGTCAGCGCCACCTGGGAGGCGGGCGCGAGGTCGGGGTGGCAGCAGCAGAAGAGCAGGAAGAGGGTGTCGTCGCCCTCCTCGGGTAGAAGGCCCGCCCGCCGCGGCTCGGCGTGCGTCGCCTCCTCGCGGCGGTGGCGGGCGGCCTCGCTGCGGCGGGCGTCGACGAGCCGCCGCGTCGCGACCGTCGCCAGCCACGCGCGCGGGTCGCGCGGCGGGTGCTCGGGCCACACCCGCAGCGCCTCCAGCAGCGCCTCCTGGAGCGCGTCCTCGGCGGCGTCGAAGTCCTCGCCCCGGCGGACCAGGCCCGCGAGCACCCGCGGGACGAGAGCGCGCAGCGCGCCCTCGTCCAGCCGTCGCGTCGGCTCGTCGATCACGCCGCGTCAGTCGTCCGAGGACGCTCCCACATGACCTCCCGGACGTCGATCCACTCGTACAGCGGCTCCCCGCCCGGGCCGGGCTCGGAGGAGACGTAGGCCGCGAGCTCGACCGCACGCTCGCGCGAATCGACGTCGATGATCCACCAGCCCGGCGATCAGGTCGCTGGTCTCGGGGTGCGGGCCGTCCGTCGTGACGGGCGCCGCGTCCGGGCCGCCGTAGCGCACCCAGGTCTGCGCCGGCGCGAGTGCCTGCGCGTCGACGTACTCGCCGTTCTCCTCGAGCAGCTCGCTGACGTGATGCTGGAAGGCCATATGCGCCTCCACGTCCTCGGGCGCCCACTGGTCGATCGGGGGCACGGGACGGTGCGGCTCCGGGCCGCCGCGGTAGTGCTTGAGCAGCAGGTACTTCGGCATCGTGATCTCCTGGTGTCGTGGGCCGCGCCTATCGAGGCCCTTCACCTGGTGAGCGGAGCCGGCCGGCGCTTCTCGACATCGTGCCCGAATGATCTCCGTCGGGGCCAGCCGCCCGAGTCGATCAAGAGCGGACGAAGAGGACCTCGCCGTCGGCGGTGAGGACGCAGAGCTCGTCGCCGGCCGGGACGATCGCGACCGGCCGCTGACCGCCCAATGCGAGCGTTGCGGTCGGCCGGCCGGTCTCGGGATCGATCCTGGTCAGGCGGTTGGCGCGCCCGAGGCGATCGGCGGAGGCGATCCAGAGGCCGTCCGGTGCCACGGCCATGAGCGGCCGGGCGGATTCGTCGACGGCGATGCGCCGCGCGACGCGGCCGTCCTCGACGCGGAGGATGACGGCGCGGCCCGTGCTGAGGACCCAGACGCCGGTGCCGTCGGCGACCAGTGCCTTGGTGGCGCTCGTGTTCGGGTCGGCGAGCGGCGCGAGCCCGGGCCAGCGCCGGCGGACGCGTCCAGTGCCGCGATCGATCTGCGTGAGCGTGCCGTCGTGGCCGATCGCCCACAGGTTGCCTGCCGCCGCGGCGAGGCCGTCGACCCTCGGGAGCGCGACGCCCGTCTTCACCGCGCCGTCGCCGTCGAGGCGGTCGAGACCTTCGCGTGACGCGCATCCGCGCTTGACCCAGACGCCGCCGCCGGCGGCGGGCGCGAGCGCACCGTCCTGCTCGCTGGGATACGGCAGCGCGGTGCGGTCGGCGATCCTGCGGCTGACCGCGTCGATGCGGAGCAGGAAGCCCTCGCAGTGCGCGCCGGCGGTCTGCACCCAGACGCTGCCGGCGTCAGTCGTGATCGGCTGCGGCGCTCCGGTCACCGGGACCCGCGCGGTCAGCCGCCGCGCACCCGGGTCCACCTGGACGACCGAGCCGGTGAAGTCGCTCGCCCACAGCGACCCGTCGGCGAGAACGGCATCGACCGGGCTTCCACCGATCGCCAGCGTCGCGACCACGCGCGGCCGGACCGGCTGCGGCTCCGGGGCCAGAGTCCGCACCGCGAGCACGACCGCGACGAGCACCGCGGCCAGCGCCGCGAGCCGGGCGAAGCTCGCCGGGCGCGGCGACCGCGGGCGCCGTCCTGTCGTGAAGCCGCGGCGCTCATAGCGCTCCATCGCCTCGACGAGGTCGCCTTGGAGGGCGCGGATGAAGTCGTCGCTCATCGCGCGCTCCGCAGCCTTCCTCGCAGCGCCGCCAGGCCGCGGCTCACGCGCATGCGAACGGCGGCCTCGGACGTGCCGAGCTCGCCGGCGATGTCCGCGTAGGGACGCTCCTCGAGCACGTGCGCCTCGATCGCCGCGCGCTGCTCGGCCGGGAGCGCGCTCGAGCCAGCCGAGGGTGACCTCCTCGCCGAGCAGGCGGATCAGCGCGCTGTCCTCCTCGCCGGGCGTGCGGCGCTCCATTCCCAGCCGTCGACGCACCCGCTCATCCGCATAGCCGCGGCGCTGGTAGTCGACGAGCCTGCGGTGCGCGATCACGAACAGCCACGCGCCCGCGGGCGCGCCACCGGGGCGGAATCGGCGCCGGGCGACGATCGCCGCCGCGAACGTCTCCGCCGTCAGGTCGGCGGCCACCTCCGGATCGCCCGTCCGCCGCATCATGTACCCGAGCGACCTCACGCACGCGGCGCTCGTAGAACTGGCCGAACGCGGCAGGATCGCCGCTGGTCAGCAGGTCCTCGTCGGTCGGCCGGCAGCCCGGGTGCATCTCCGCTGGTCGACGATCTCACGTAACGAGCGGGCGCACCGCCTGCCGCATCGTTGGGCTCTCCTTTCGCGACGCGTCACTCCCCTACTCGCAGATCGGGCTCGATCTGTAACGGCGAGGGTCGCTCGATACAAACCGCGGCGCTCCGCCGAGTGAGTGAGCGTCATGAGAACAACGAAGCCGCTGCTGCCGCTCGCGCTGACGGCCGTGATCGTCGGAGGCGGGAGCCTGGCGCTCGCCAACCACGTAACGCAGGTCGACCCCGGGGCCGTGCCGACCGGCTTCCTGGCTGCCCACACGCGCATCGACGCCGTCGGCGTCAACAACCTCGCGCGTGCCGTCAAGCCCGACGGAGCCGAGCTCTCCGTCCAGCACGTACGCCTGTCAGCCAACCAGGCGACGGCCTGGCACACCCATCCCGGACCGGTGCTCGTCGCGGTCGTCTCGGGCTCGCTCACCTACGAGGACGCGCACGCGAACGAGTGCAGGCGGACCACCTACACCGCCGGCGAAGGCTTCACCGACCCAGGCTTCGGCCACGTGCATCGCGCGGTCGCCGGCCCGTCGGGAGCCGACTTCTACCCCGTCTACGTCCTCCCCAAGTCCAGCGCGACGCACCTGATCGACGCGACCGCCCCACCCGAATGCCGGCCGTAGGCCCCGCCGCCGTGCGCGGCTCGGCGCTGCTGTTGGTGATCGGCGTGCTGGCGTGCGGGGACGAGGACAAGCAGCGCGCGGCGACGACGCCGGCGAGCCCGAGCGGTGCGCACCGGGTGGCCGGGGCGGAGACGCCGGCGAGCGAGCTGACGGTGGGACGGATGACGAGCGTCGCGGGCGGCGGCGCCGAGCTGGGCGACGGCGGTCCGGCGACCTCCGCGGGCTTCTGCGGAGCCGGCGACGTCGCGCTCGACGAGCGCGGCAACCTCTACATCTCGGACTTCGGCGTGGAGTGCGAGGGGCCCGGAGCCGACAGCGTGCGCAAGGTCGACACGCGCGGGATCATCACCACCTTCGCCGGCGGAACGGGCGTGCTGGGGTTCGCGGGCGACGGCGGTCCGGCGACGAAGGCGCTGCTGAGCTCCCCGAGCGCGATCGCCGTCAGCCCAGAGGGCGAGCTCTACATCGCCGACCAGGGCAACTTCCGCATTCGCAAGGTCGACGCCGACGGCATCATCAGCACCGTCGTGGGCACCGGCGAGCAGGGGCATTCCGGCGACGGCGGCCCGGCGCGCGCCGCGCGGCTGGCCGAGGTCGGCGGGCTGGCGTTCGACGCGCGCGGCAACCTCTATGTCGCCGAGTTCGCCGCCGTGCGCAAGATCGATCGCTCCGGGACCATCACCACCGTCGCGGGCACGGGGAAGTTCGCCGGCTACAGCACGGCCGACGACGTGCCGCTGCGACTGCGCTCGGCAGGCGATGGCGGCCCGGCGACCAAGGCGAGACTGCACTCCGATCGACGTTGCCGTCGGCCGCTCCGGAGCGCTGTTCATCTCCGACTACCACACCGGCCGCATCCACAAGGTCGCCCGCAACGGCACCATCCGGACGCTTGCCGCGAAGCTGGTCGACCCCTGGGGCCTCACGGTCGATGACAAGGGCAACGTCTTCGTCGCCGAGCATCACGGAGAACGCATCCGCAAGGTGGATCCGGACGGCACGATCACGACCGTCGCCGGCACAGGCGTACGGGGGTTCTCCGGCAACAGCGGACGCGCCACGAAGATGAAACTGCACGACCCCGGGCACCTGACCGTCGACAACCGGGGCCTGCTCTACATCACCGACTACTTCAACCACCGCGTCTGGGCGGTCCGCTACCACAACCCATAACGCCGACGTCCTACTCCGCCGCCCGGTTGACGGCGTTCCGCCGCGGGAATAGCCTCGGACGGTCCATGGCCGCTTGGCCGGGAAGTCGCGTCGGTGACTCGCCGGGCGTGCTACGCGGCCGGGAGCGGGAGTGCGCGCTGCTCGATCGGCTGCTCGCGGCGGTCCGCGCCGGCGACAGCCGCTCGCTGGCGGTGCGCGGCGAGGCCGGCATCGGCAAGACGGCCTTGCTCGAGTACGTCGCCGGGCGCGCGACCGGGTGCACCGTCCTGCGCGCCGTGGCCGTCGAGTCGGAGATGGAGCTGGCGTTCGCCGGGGTGCAGCAGCTCTGCACGCCGCTGCTGGATCGGCTCGAGCGGCTGCGAGGTCCGCAACGCGAGGCCTTGGAGACCGCGTTCGGCCTGAGCACCGGCGAGCCGCCGGATCGCTACCTCGTCGGCCTCGCGGTGCTGAGCCTGCTGGGCGAGGCCGCCGAGGAGCAGCCGCTGATCTGCCTGATCGACGACGCGCAGTGGCTCGACCGCACCTCGGCGCAGGTGCTCGCGTTCGTCGCGCGCCGGCTGCTCGCCGAGTCGATCGCCGTGGTGTTCGGGACGCGGCCGGCCGGCGACCGGCAGGAGCTGACAGGGCTGCCGGAGCTCGTGGTCGAGGGCCTCGACCACGACGCCGCGCGGGCGCTGCTGGACTCGGCGATCGCCGGGCCGCTCGACGAGCGGGTGCGCGACCGCATCGTGGCCGAGACGCGCGGCAACCCGCTGGCGCTGCTCGAGCTCCCGCAGGGACCGGGGCCAGCGGAGGCCGCGGGCGGCTTCGGCCCGGCGGACGCGGCGTCGGTGCCTGATCCGCATCGAGCGCAGCTTCGCGCGCCGCGTCCAGCGGATGCCGGCCGACACGCAGCGGCTGCTGCTGATCGCGGCCTCCGATCCGATCGGCGATCCCACGCTGCTCCGGAGGGCCGCCGAGCGATTGCACCTGGACGTCGACGCGGCGCTGGCCGGCGCCGAGGACCTGATCGAGGTCGATGCCCGCGTGCGCTTCCGGCATCCGCTCATCCGCTCCGCGGTCTACGAGCTCGCGCCGACGGAGGAGCGCCAGCGGGTGCATGCGGCGCTGGCCGAGAGCATCGTCCCTGACGCAGGACCTTGATCGACGCGCATGGCACCGGGCCCACGCCGCGACCGCGCCCGACGAAGCCGTCGCGGCCGAGCTGGAGGCCGTCGGCGGGCCGCGCGCAGGCCCGCGGCGGCCTCGCGGCGGCCGCGGCATTCCTGGAGCGCTCCGTGGAGCTGACGCCGGATCCCCAGCGTCGGGCGCAGCGCGCGCTCGCCGCCGCCGGAGCCGCGCATACCGCGGGAGCCGCCGATGCGGCGCTCGAGCTGCTGGCGACGGCACGCGAGGGACCATTCGGCGAGCTGCACGACGCCCGGGCCCAGCTCCTGGACGCGCAGATCGCGTTCAGCTCCCGCCGCGGTGGCGACGCGGCGGCGCTGCTCGTCGCCGCCGCGCAGCGCCTGGAGCCGCTCGACGCGGCGCTGGCACGCGCGAGCCATCTCGAAGCGATGTGGGCCGCCTGCATCGGCTGCCATCTCGCCAGCCCCAGCGGCCCGCTCGACGTCGCGATCGCCGCCCGGGCCGCGCCGCCCGCCCCCGAGCCGCGCCACATGGGCGATCTGATGCTCGACGGGCTCGCCACCCGCTTCATCGACGGCTACCCGGCCGGCGCGCCGACGCTCCAGCGCGCGCTGCACGAGTTCCTGGTCGCCGCCCCGCCGGGCGTCGGCCACCTCGCCGTGGGTGTGGCTCGCGGTCGAGCTCTGGGATGCCGACACGTGGCACGATCTCGCGGCACAGCAGGTGCAGGTCGCCCGCGACACCGGCGCGCTGACGGTGCTCCCGGTCGCCCTGCACACGCTCGCGGCCTGGCACGTCTTCGCCGGCGACCTCCGGCTCGCCGAGACGCAGCTCGACGAGGCCGACTCGATCATGGAGGCGACCGGCGACGCCCCGATGAGCCATGCCCGTGTGATGCTGATGGCGCTGCGCGACGGCGACGCGCAGACGCTGATCGACGCCAGCATCAGTGACGCGACCGCACGCGGCGAGGGAGTCCTCGTGCGCCACGCCGAGCACGCTGCGGCGTGGCTGTACAACGGGCTCGGCCGCTACGACGACGCGCTGCGGTGGGCGCGGCAGGAGCACGAGCACAGCCCGCACGCCTTCTACATGACCGCGCTTCCCGAGCTCGTCGAGGCCGCGGTCCGCTGCGACGAGCCCGAGGCGGCCCGGAGCGCCCTCGACGCGCTCAGCGCCAAGACGCAGGCGGCAGGGACGGCGTGGGCGCGCGGCATCGAGACGCGCTCGCGCGCGCTCGTCAGCGAGGGCGACGCGGCCGAGCAGCTCTACCGGGAGGCGATCGCGCAGCTCGACGAGCAGCCGCCTGGGCATCGAGCGCGCGCGTGCCCAGCTCCTCTACGGCGAGTGGCTGAGCCGCGAGCGCCGCCGGCGCGCGGCGCGCGAGCAGCTGCGCGCCGCATACGACAGCTTCACGGCGATGGGCGCCGGACCGTTCGCCGAGCGCGCCGCGCGCGAGCTGCGGCGCCGTCGGCGAGGCTGTGCGCCGGCGCGCGCCCGAGACCCGCGTCGAGCTCACCGCCGACGAGGCTCAGGTCGCACGGCTCGCCGGTGCAGGGCTTGCCGATGCGGAGATCGGCAGCCAGCTGTTCATGAGCCCGCGCACCGTCGAGCACCACCTGCGCCGGGTCTACGCCAAGCTGCGGTATCGCTCGCGCGAGCAGCTCGCCGGCGCCCTCGCGGCCGAGCACAGCGCGGCGTAGTCGTGGGCGAGCGCTCCGCCGACGGATCCCTGCGCCAGCAGCTCGCCGACGCGCGCGCCGAGGCGGCACGGCTGGCGCAGGAGCAGGCCGCGCTGCGGCGCGTGGCGGCGCTCGTCGCGGGCGAGGCGTCGCGGGCGGAGGTCTTCACGGCGATCGCCGAGGAGATCGGGCGGCTTCTCGGCCTGGAGGACGTTCGGCTGTGGCGCTACGAGCACGGTCCCTCCGGGGTCGTGGCGGGGCGCTGGGGCGAGCGCGAGGACGTCCAGCCCGATCGGCACCCGCGTTCCCGTGGGTGATGGGAGCCCGCTCGCGCGCGTCTTCGAGACGGGACGCGCGGTCAGGCGACCGGGCACACCGTGGGCCGCGCCGATCGTGGTCAAGGGCCGGCTGTGGGGAGCGATGGTCGCCGGGACGGCTCGGGACGAGCCGCCGGCCTCGGAAACCGAGGCCCGCTTGGCCGACATCATCGCGCTGATGGGAACGGCCATCGCCGACGCCGAGTCCTCGGCCCGAGGCGAACGGCTCGTGGACGCGCAGGCCGCCCTCCGGCGCGTCGCGACGCTCGTCGCGAAGGAGTCGCCGCCGGACGAGATCTTCGCGACGCTCGCGAGCGAGGTCGGTCACGTGCTGGGTGAGGTCGACTGCGCGCTGTTCCGCGCCGAGGCCGAAGGAACCGCGATCAGCGTCGCCGCCTCGGGAGCGGAGATGTCGGCCACCTTCCCGGTCGGCACTCGATTCCCCGTCGAGCGGCGCGGCGTCGTCGCGTCCGTGTTGCGCACGGGCCGTCCCTGCCGGATCGACGACGACTCGGCCACCACCGACGCGATCGCGCAGAGCGGCGGCGAGCACCGGATGCGCTCCGCGGTCGGATGTCCGATCGTCGTCGGCGAGCGTGTCTGGGGCGTGCTGTGCGTGGGAACGTTCGGCCACGAGCCGCTCCCGCGGGGCAGCCAGGCCCGTCTCGCGCAGTTCGGCGATCTGGTCGCGACGGCGATCCAGAACGCGGGTGTGCGCGTGCAGGTCAGGCGGCTCGCCGACGAGCAGGCGGCGCTCCGGCGGGTGGCGACGTTGGTCGCGCGAAGGCGCCGAGCCCGCCGAGGTCTTCGAAGCCGTGGCCGCCGAGATGCAGGCGCTGCTCGATGCCGACGGCGTCACGGTGAGCCGGTACGAGCCCGGTCGCGAGGTGACGGTGGTCGCGCACAGCGGGTCGGATGCGTGGAACCTGCCGCCGGGCATGCGCTGGGACCACGAGGGCGAGAACGTCACGTCGGTCGTGCGGCGCACCGGGCGCCCGGCGCGGATCGAGCGCTACGAGGCCGCGGACGGCCCCATCGCCCAGCTCGTCGAGAGCCTGGGCGTGCGCGCGTCGGTCGGAGCGCCGATCGTCGTCGCCGGCGGGCTCTGGGGCGTCGTCATCGCGAGCTGGATCAACGACGAGCCGCCGGCCGGCGCCGAGGAGCGGATGGCGCAGTTCGCCGAGTTGCTCAAGACCGCGATCGCGAACGCCGACAGCCGCGACCAGCTCACGGCCTCGCGGGTCCGTCTCATCACCGCCGGAGACGAGGCCCGCCGCCGCGTGGTGCGCGACCTGCACGACGGTGCGCAGCAGCGGCTGGTGCACGCGATCATCACGCTGAAGCTCCTGCGCACGTCGCTGCGCGAGGACGACGGGCGGGCCGAGTCGCTCGCCGACGAGGCGCTCGACCAGGTGCAGCGGGGAAACGAGGAGCTGCGCGAGCTCGCCCACGGGATCCTGCCGTCGGTCCTCACGCACGGCGGCCTGCGGGCCGGCGTCAACGCGCTCGTCGATGCGCCTGGACCTGCCGGTCGGCGTCAATGTCCCGGCGGACCGGTTCCCCGCGGAGGTCGAGGCCAGCGCGTACTTCATCGTGGCTGAGGCGCTCACCAACGTCGTCAAGCACGCGCAGGCGGCGCGCGCCGACGTCACGGCCGTCCGTCGAAGACGGGATGCTGCGCGTCGAGGTCGGCGACGACGGGCGCGGCGGCGCGAATCGCGATGGTCACGGCCTCCTCGGGATGGGCGATCGCGTGACCGCGCTCGGCGGACGCTTCGAGATCGAGAGTCCCGCCGGTGACGGCACGCGCGTCGCCGCCACGCTGCCGCTCACGATCGTCCACTGAACCTCGGGTCTGCCGCTCGATCAAGCACCGCTGTGACGACATGCCGCCGCATGCGTAGTCGCGGTAGTGGGGGGTCTTCGCCACTACGCATCGGCTGTGCGCCGGACGCGCTTCTTCGGCTCGTCGCTCATGGTGGCCGCGGCGTTCGCGCTCGCCGGCTGTGGCCGGGCCCGCGACGACTGCGGGGACTTCGCGGCGACGGTCCGGTTCGACGGCGTCGTGTACAGGGGCCGCGCGCTGGCGGAGGGGCGTTCCGTGAGCGTCGCCCGAGCGGTGGGGCAGGGCTCCGGCCCGTGCGACCCGGACGTGACCGTGCGGGCGATCGCGGGTGTTCCGCCCGCGGTCGCCGTCGCGGTGGTGGCGTTCGGCGAGACGAAGACCGACGCGGTCTTCCTCGCTCCGGGGTTCGTGCCGGCGATGGCATCGCATCCGCTGCACCGCGAGATGTTCGGCGTGCGGCGCAGGTGGACGCTGGACCTGGGCGATCCCTGCCGGCGCCCGATCCGCATCGGCGGACGTATCCGGCCGCCGATCGGGTCCGGCCGGCTGCTCGTCGGGCGCAGGATCGTGCTCTTCGACGGGCGGACCCGCTACCGCGGCCCGCGCCGGGCGGGCCTTCCCTACCTCACCGGCGGCGAGCGGGTCGTGGTGCGCGGGGGCGCGTGCCGCGGGCGGCGCGTCGTGGCGGACGTCCTCAGCGCCCGACGCTGAGGAGGTCCCCGACGCCGTCGCCGCGCTGGTGGCGGTCCGGCTCGGCGCTCCAGGTCTTGCCGCCCCTGATCCCCCGCCGCGGGGTAGAGTTCCAAGCGAACATCCTCGGGGGAGGCCGGTGTGTTCGCGAAGCGCTTGAAGTCGGCGCCGATTGCTGCGCTGGGGACGATGGTCTTGGCCTGCGTTGCCGCGCAACCCGCGGCTGCGCAGCTGTCCGAACCGCCGCCGCCGATCGAGTCCTACGCGGGAGATCCCGGCACGCTCGGCGACCCGGCGAGCTGGCGCACCGCCGAGTTCCTCCGAGACAACGGCATGCTGTCGATCAGCGCCGAGTTCGCCTACGCAGGCGGCTTCGCGGGCGGCGGCGAGAACATCGGCATCGTGGACTCGGGCTTCTTCGCCGGCCACATGCGCGAGCACGGGAGCCTCGATACGAACTACGCGGTCGGAGATCGCTACTTCTCGGTCGAAGCCCAGGGCGGCGACACCGGTCCGACCCCCGGGTTCTACGACCCGGCGTTCAACGACAGCCACGGGACGCACGTGAGCGGGACCGTCGGAGCAAGCCGCGACGGTGTCGGCGAGACGACCCCCGACGGCCCCGCAGCCAACATGCACGGCGTCGCGTTCAACAGCGACGTGTACGTGGGCAACACGCACAAGACGGACGGCGTGTTCTACGGCGACCTGCCGGACGAGCGCGACCCCCGCGCAGACGCCGGACAACGCCTACCTCGCCAACGTCTACCGCGCGGTGAACACCGCCCGCACGGCGAACGGCAGGCCGATCAGGATCATCACCAGCAGCTGGGGCAGCCAGCCCAGCACGGAGAACTACAACACCTACGAGACGCCGCCCGGCGCCCCGCCGAGCTTCGGCCTGAACGCGGCGTGGCGGCACCTTTCCACGCCGGACGGCGTCGCCGACGCGGACGGCAAGACCGTGCACTGGCTCAACGGCGCCATCGAGGTCGCGCGCACCGGCACGATCATCCAGTTCACCGCCGGCAACGGCGGCTACGCGAACCCGACGCCGCGCGGCGCCGCGCCGTACTTCCTGCCCGACCTGGAGGGCAGCTACTACACGACGTCCGGGATCAACCCCGGGGTCGGGCGGACGTTCAACGCCGACGGCTCGGTCCTGGTTCCCGGGCAGCAGGAGTTCAACCAGTGCGGTGTCGCGAAGTGGTCGTGCGTCACCGCCCCGAGCAGGGCGATCAACAGCACCACCGTGCAGGTGGTCGACGGCGTGCCGCAGGCTCGGTACGGGAGCTCCTCGGGCACGTCGATGGCGGGCCCGCACTCGGCCGCGGCGCTGGCGCTGGTCATGCAGCGCTTCCCGTACCTGACCAACGAGCAGGCCCTCTACACGATGTTCAGCACGGGCCGCCAGAACAACACGATCAACGACGCGTCGGGCGCGGCCGTGCCGAACCCCGGCCGCGGCGAGATGGTGCAGGTTCCCGACCGGCGCAACGGCTGGCACACACCCAACCTGCGGGACGCCTTCAAGGGCCCGGGCCAGCTGCTCGGGCCGTTCACGGTCGACACGCACGGCTACAGCGACGCGTGGTCGAACGACATCTCCGACGTCGCCATCCGCGCGCGCCGGCAGGAGGATGCCGACGAGGACGCCGCGTGGGAGCAGACCAAGGCCGCCAAGGGCTGGACCAACGGCCTGCCGCCCGGCGCGAGCGACATCGACCGGTCGGACTTCGCCATCGGCACGCGCCGCGAGGAGGCGCGTGAGCAGCGCATCTACGACGGCAGCCTCACGAAGCGCGGCGAGGGAACCCTGTTCCTCACCGGCGATGACACGTGGCACGGTGACAGCACGGTCCGCGCCGGCAAGCTCTCGGTCGCCGGCTCGCACGCCAGCTCGGTCGACGTCGCGGGCGGGACCCTGGGCGGCAACGGAACCGTGGAGCGGAGCATCGACGTCGAAGGCGGCGTGCTGGAGCCGGGTCTCACCGCCGAGGAAGCGGCGCGGAGCGGCGTCGCGCCGGGCAACGTCCTGAACGCCGGCGCGGACGTGAGCGTCGGCCGCGACGGTCGCGTCGCCGTCGCGATCAGGGGCGACGACGACTACACGAGCGTCCGGGCCGCCGGGGATCTCACGCTGGACGGAGAGCTGGCCCTGGATGTCGACGGAGCCCTGACCCCGGGCACCGTGCTGACGATCATGAGCGGCAGGTCGATCACGGGCCGTTTCCACAAGGCTTCCCGAAGGGCGCGTCGTGCTGGCCGACGGCCACCTCTTCAGGGTCTCCTATCGAGGGAACAGCGTGACGCTCACCGTCATGCGCCAGGTACCGGCGTAGGACGGTGAGCCCGATCAGGCGCCGCCGAGCTCGGCGAGGCGGCGCTCGAGCAGGCGGCGCTCGGCGTCGTCGTGGACCAGCTCCAGCGCCCGCTCGTAGGCCGCTCGCGCCTCGTCCGCGCGGCCGAGCCGGCGCAGGAGGTCGGCGCGGGTGGAGTGGAAGTACAGGTAGCCGTCCAGCGAGAGGCCGTCGGCGATCGCGAGCCCGGCGTCGGCGCCATGAGCCTCCGCGACCGCGACCGCCCGGTTGAGCTCCACGACCGCCGAGCCCGTCAGCCGCGACAGCTCCCCGTACAGCGCCGCGATCTGCGCCCAGTCGCGCGGCTCTTCGGCGTGCAGCGCCGCGATCGCCGCCTGGACCACGTACGGCCCGCGCCCGCGCAGGGCCAGCGCGCGATCGAGCGCCGAGCGCCCCGCGGCGATCTGATCGACGTCCCACAGCGAGCGGTCCTGGTCGGCGAGCAGGACCAGGTCGCCGTCCCGGAACCGCGCCGCGCGGCGGGCGTCGTGCAGGAGCATCAGCGCGAGCAGTCCGTGGACCTCCGGCTCGTCCGGCATCAGCTCCACCAGCGACCGCCCGAGCCGGATCGCCTCCGCGGCGAGGTCGCCGCGCCCGCCGTAGCCCTCGTTGAAGATCAGGTACACCACCGCGAGCACCGCGGCGAGACGGTCCGGCAGCAGGTGGTCTGGCGGCACCCGGAACGGGATCCCGGCGGCCTTGATCTTGCGCTTGGCCCGCACCAGCCGCTGGGCCATCGTCGCCTCCGGCACGAGGAACGCGCGCGCGATCTCCGGGGTGGCGAGGCCACCGAGGGTCCGCAAGGTGAGCGCGACCTGGGCGTCGGTCGCGAGCGCCGGATGGCAGCACGTGAAGAGGAGCTCGAGGCGTTCATCGGGGAAGGCGGTGTCGTCCACGGTGTCCTCCGCGACCGTCGGCAGCTCGAGCAGGCGGGTCTTCTCGGCCAGCGTGCGCTCGCGCCGCAGCCGATCGATCGCCCGGTTGCGCGCGGTGCTGATCAGCCACGCGCCCGGGTTCGACGGCACGCCGTCGCGCGGCCACCGCTCGGCGGCGATCGCGAAGGCGTCCTGCGCGGCCTCCTCGGCGAGGTCGAAGTCGCCGAGGAAGCCGATCAGCGCCGCGAGGACGTAGCCCCATCGGTCGCGGAAGGTCTGCTCGAGGCCGCCGGTCACCACTGGGCGATCGGCCGGACCTCGATCGCGCCGCCCATCGACGCCGCGGGGATCCGGGACGCGAGCTCGATCGCGGCGTCGAGGTCGTCGGCCTCGAAGAACAGGTAGCCGCCGAGCGCCTCCTTGGTCTCCGCGAACGGGCCGTCGGTGGTGAGCGTCCTGCCGTCCTGCACGCGGACGGTGGTCGCGGTCTCGGGCGCCTGCATCTGCTCGCCGGGCGTGACGCCCGGCGTCTCGTTGATCGCCTTGTAGGCGGCGAAGACCTCGCCCTGCTGCTCGGGCGACAGCGCGGCCCACGCCTCCGGGTCGCGCGGCGTCGGGGTGGTGCCCTGGTGGATCAGCAGCATGTACTTCATGGGGTCCTCCTTGTCGGAATGGTCGCCCATAGACGAACGGGCCGCCCGGAAATCGACACCCGGTATGGTCGGCCCGATGGGAGATCTCCGCCGAGTCGGCCGCAACGCCGCCTTCGACGCCTGGGAGATCGACCTCCACGGCCACCAGGTCGTGTACCGGATCGCCGGCAGCGGCCCGCCCGTGGTGCTCGTGCACGGCATGGTGAACTCGTCGCGGCACTGGGAGGCGGTCGCGAAGCGGCTGGCCGACCGCTACACCGTGATCGCCCCCGACCTGGTCGGCCACGGCGACTCGGCGACGCCGCGCGGCGACTACTCGCTCGGCGCGCACGCGGCCGTGATCCGCGACCTGCTCTCGGCGCTCGAGGTCGAGCGCGCGACGATGGTCGGCCACTCGCTCGGCGGCGGGATCGCGATGGTCTTCTTCTGGCAGTTCCCGCACCGCGTCGAGCGGCTCGCGCTGGTCTCCAGCGGCGGGCTCGGGCGCGAGGTGAGCCCGCTGCTGCGCTCCGCGGCGCTGCCCGGCGCGTCCGCGCTGGTGTGGGCCGCCGCCCACCCGCGGATCACGGACGGCCTCGAGCGCGCCGGCACCGAGCTGCACCGCCGCGGCTCCGGGCTGGGCGTGCAGCTCCAGGCGATCGCGCGAGCGCTGCGACCGCTCGGGACCCACGGCGCCCGCGCCGCGTTCGCGCACTCCCTGCGCGCGGTGATCGACCCGCGCGGGCAGCGGGTGAGCGCGACCGACCGGCTGTACCTGCTCGACTCCGTGCCGACGCTGATCGCGTGGGGCGAGCGCGACCGCACGATCCCGATCTCGCACGGGCTCGCCGCGCACGAGGCGGTGCCGCACAGCCGCTTCGTCACGCTGCCGGGCGCCGCCCACTTCCCGCACCTCGAGCAGCCCGCCGCGCTCGCCGAGGCGCTGCACGAGTTCATCGCCACGACCGAGCCCGCCCGGCTGGACGAGGCGGCGTGGCAGGCGCTCCTGCGCGGCCGCTCAGCGGCCCGCCGGCGGCCGCGCGCCGCCTGAGGCGCGGGAACGTCAACTGCGGCTGGGTGGGGGTGGGTGGCGGGTGTCCCCAACGTCACTCCGGTGCACGGTGCGTTGGGCCCGAGTGACGAAAGGGGTCGTATAGGCCCCCAACGTCACTTTCACCGCGTGGACCGTGTCGCCGTGTGACGTTGGGGACACCGCCACCCCCACCCAGCCGCCGTTCAAGACGCCTGGGCTACGGCGACGGCCAGCCGTTCTCGCTGATGAACCACAGCCCGCTGGTGAGCCAGACGCCCACGAGCGTGGAGAACACGAGCCCGCCGGCGATCGGGAGCGCGATCCCCGGCAGGTTGTGCGATCGCACGACGACGATCTTCGTCGCGAACGCGCCGTAGAACAGGCAGCCGAGCAGGGAGTGCACGAGCACGCGCGTCGTGGTGTCCTGGAACGCCAGCTGGTAGAGGCAGTGGTAGGCGACCGGGAGGCTGGCGAGGAACGCGAGCCGGCCCGAGATCCGGTGCGCGCTGCCGATCCACGCCGGCGCGTCGCGCAGCGGCAGCCGGCCGTACATCCACAGCGCCGAGAACAGCTGGAAGAGCGCGAACAGGAGCGACGCGCTGGCCAGCCAGACCTTCATCGTGATCGTGTCCTTGAACCCGAGCGTGATGAGCAGGTCGCTCGCCGGGTCGTGGACGTTGCCGTAGATGCCGAGGCTGAGCGCGACCAGCGCGCCGAGCGCGCCGGCGACCAGCAGCCGCGTCCCGCCCGCCGAGGGGCTCGTCGCCGTTCCGGCCTCCATGACCGGCCGATCCTCTCAGGCGGAGCGAACGGGAGCTACCCCCACTGGACGGCGAGGCGGCGAGGCCGTACCTTCTCGCCCGTGCTCTCGAACCACCGACAGCACCACTCCTTCGCCGCGGCCTCCTGAGGTCGCCGCGCGGCGCTGAGCCGCGCGGCCTTCCAACGCCGCCCGTCAAACGCTCCGAAGGAGTCCCGAAGTGAACCTCACCACCCTCGGGTGGGACGGCGAGTGGGCGAACGCCCTCGCCGATCTCGAAGAAGACGACGCGCTCGTCCCCGCGCGCGTGATCGCCGTCCACCGCGGCCGCTACGCCGTCCGCGGCGACGGCCTCGACGCCCTGCTCCCGGCAGCGGGAGCGCTCGAACGCGCCGCGACGGCGCCGGCCGACCTCCCCGCCGTGGGCGACTGGGTCGCGCTCAGGCAGGGCGAGGCGATCCGCCACGTGCTGCCGCGCCGGACGCTGCTCTCCCGCGCGGACGACGATGCGCGCGAGGAGGCGCTGGCCGCCAACGTCGACCTCGCGCTCGTCACCACGTCGCTCGACATGGACCTCAACCTCCGCCGCCTCGAGCGCTTCGTCGCGCTCGCCAGGGCCGGCGGGATCACCCCGCTGATCGTCGCGACCAAGGGCGACCTCGCCCGCGACCCGATCGCCGCCGCGGCCGAGGTGAGCGAGCGCACGAACACCGAGGCGATCGTGCTCAGCGCGCACGACGGCTGGGGCATCCCGGCGCTGCGGAGCAGGCTCGAGCCCCGCCGGACGGCCGCCTTCGTCGGCATGTCCGGGGTGGGCAAGAGCACGCTGGTGAACCTGCTGCTGGGCGAGGAGCGCCAGCGCACGCTCGCGGTCCGCGAGCGCGACGCCCGCGGCCGCCACGCCACGACCCATCGGGAGCTGTTCGCGCTCGACAGCGGCGCGCTGCTCGTCGACACGCCCGGCCTCCGGCTCCCGCGCATGGCCTCCACGGAGGGCGTCGCCGGCGCGTTCGCCGACGTCGACGGAGCTGGCCGCGCGTTGCCGCTTCGCCGACTGCCGCCACGACGGCGAGCCCGGCTGCGCGGTCCAGGCGGCCGTCGCAGCCGGCGACCTCGCCCCCGACCGGTTGCCCGCCATGCGCAAGCTGGAGCGCGAGGGCCGCACCGCGGCGGAGCGCCGGGCCCGCGCGCGCGAGTTCGCCCGCAAGCACCGCAAGGAGGTCCGCGCGCGGACCCGGCACCGGTGACCTGGGAGGATGCGGGCCGTGGAGGCCACGGCTCGCACCCGCCGCTCGCGGCTCGCCCCGGTGCTGCGCGAGGAGGAGCGCGTCAGCCCCCTCGAGCTGTTCTTCGACCTCGTCTTCGTCCTGGCGCTCACCCAGTGCACGGCGCTGATGGCGGACGAGCCGACGTGGGAGGGCGTCGCCAAGGGCGTGCTCGTGCTGGGCGTGCTGTGGTGGTCGTGGGTCGGCTACGCGTGGCTCACGAGCACCGTCGACCCCGAGGAGGGCGCGGTCCGGATCGCGATCTTCGCGGCGATGGCGGGCCTGCTCGTGGTCGCCCTCTGCGTGCCGGAGGCGTTCGACGACGAGGCGCTGCTGTTCGCCATCGCCTACGGCGTGGTGCGCGGGATGCAGGTGGTGCTGCTCGAGCTCGCCGCGCGCGACGACCCGGGCCTGCGGCACTCGACGAACGGGCTCGTCGTCAGCACCGCCGTCGGCACCGGCCTGCTGCTCGCCGCGTCGTTCACGGACGGCGCGCTCCAGGGCGGCCTGTGGGCGCTCGCGCTGCTGCTCGACGTCGGCGGCCCGCTGCTGATCGACTCGAGCGGCTGGAGGCTGATGCCGGAGCACTTCGCCGAGCGCCACGGGCTGATCGTGATCATCGCGCTCGGCGAGTCGATCGTCGCGATCGGCGTCGGCGCCGAGGCGCTCGACGTCGACGGCCGGATCGCGCTCGCGGCGGTGCTCGGGATCGCGGTCGCCGCGGCCCAGTGGTGGCTCTACTTCGACGTCGTCGCGCTGGTCGCCGCGCGCCGGCTCCACAACGCGGAGCCCGGCAAGGAGCGCAACGAGCTCGCGCGCGACTCCTTCTCCTACCTGCACTTCCCGATGATCGCCGGCATCGTGCTCGTCGCACTCGGGATGAAGAAGACGCTCGAGCACACGGACGACCCGCTCAAGCTCGTGCCCGCGGTCGCGCTGCTCGGCGGCACGAGCCTCTACCTGCTCGCCCACGTCGCGTTCCGCTGGCGCAACATCCACACGCTCAACCGCCAGCGCCTCGTCGTCGGCATCGCGCTCCCCGCGCTCATCCCGCTCGCCGTCGAGCTGCCCGCGCTGGCGAGCATCGCGATCCTCGCCGCCGTGCTGATCGCGCTCGTCGCCTACGAGTCGATCCGCTTCGGCGAGACGCGCGAGCGCCTGCGCCGCCGGTTGCTGCACGAGCAGCTCGACTAGCCGACCGTGCGCCCGGAGGCGCGGATCCGCGGGTCCAGCTTCACGATCGCGAGGTCGCCGAGCAGCGCCGAGCACGACGATCAGCACCGCCGCCCACATCGCCTGCGTCTGGATCATCGGGATGTCGATGCACTGGTCCGGCGCGCCGTAGTTCTGGCCCAGCGCCCGCCGCAGGTGGCGGAAGAAGCCCGGGATCGCGAAGACCCACTCGACGAGCACCATGTTCGTGACCATGATCGGCGCCGACGCGCCGAACAGCGCCGCGACGGTCGCGTAGGTCGGCGGCGCGGCGTGGCGGCGGACGACACGCGCATGCGGGACGCCCTTGGCCTGCGCGGTGCGCACCCATTCCTCACCCATCGCCTCGATCGTGAGCGCGAGCGTCAGCCGCAGGATCGCCGCCGCCAGCGGCATCGCCACCACGAACCAGGGCACGAGCATCGAGCGGATGAAGTCCCACGGGTCCTCGAGCGGCGGCGCGTAGGAGTGCGGGTCGAAGAAGTACGGGAGCTCGATCAGCCCGAACGGCGGCGCGAACAGCAGCAGGACGGCCATGGCGACGCAGTAGACGGGCGCGCACAGGAAGAGCATCGCGACGGCCTCGAGCGCGCGCGAGGAACGCGTCCGCGGCCGCGCGGCGCACCAGACCCCGCCGGCGACGCCGAGCACGACCGCGATCAGGATCGCCGCCGATCAGCAGGAAGATGTCCGCCCAGACGCCGTCCAGCCACAGCGGCTTGATGTCGGGCCCGCCGAGCTCCAGGTGCAGCAGCTGGCGGTCGACGTCCTGCCACGTCGCCGAGAGCAGCGGCTGCCTGGGCCCGACGTACAGCTCGGGCCGCAGGACCCGGATCATCCCGTAGGCGAAGAACGCCGTCAGGCCGACCGTGAGCACGCCGAAGAGCCCCCTGCGCACCAAGAACGCGACCATCGCGCGCCATCTTGCCGGTGCGCGGCCGCCGGATCACGTCCCGGACGAACCGCGCGGTCCGATGGTCACATCGCGGGAACCGCCCTCATCCCAGCGTGCTGCCGCGCGCGCGGATGCGCGGATCCAGCCGCACGATCGCGAGGTCGGCGAGCAGGCTGAGCGCGACGATCAGCACCGCCGCCCAGATCGCGAGCGCCTGGAGCGTGGGGTAGTCGATCGATCGGCGGCCAGCCCGGCGCCTGGCCCAGCGCCCGGCGCGTGTGCCGGAAGAAGCCGGGAACCGCGAACACGTACTCCACGAAGACCATGTTCGTGACCATGAACGGCGCCGAGGCGCCGAACACCGACGCCACGGAGACGTACGTCGTCGGGGCCGCGTGGCGGCGCACGACGGCGGTGCCCGCGACGCCCTTGGCGCGCGCCGTCCGCACGAAGTCCTCGCCCATCGCCTCGACGCAGAGCGCCAGCGTCAGCCGCAGGATGACCGCCGCCAGCGGCGCGCCGACCACCAGCCACGGCAGCAGCATCGAGCGCAGGAAGTCCCACGGGTCCTCCAGCGGCGGCGCGTAGGAGTGCGGGTCGAAGAAGGCCGGCAGCGGCAGCAGCCCGAACGGCGGCGCGAACAGCAGCAGCAGGCCGAAGCCGACGACGTAGACCGGCGCGCACAGGAACAGCGTGGCGGTCGCCTCGAGCGCGCGCGACGAGCGCGCACGCGGGCGCGCGGCACACCAGACGCCGCCCGCGACGCCGAGCACGACCGCCACTACGACGCCGCCGGCGAGCAGGAACAGGTCCGCCCACACCCCGTCCAGCCACATCCGCTTCAGCGGCGGGCAGCCGGTGAACATGCACGACTCGCCGAGATCGAGGTGCAGCAGCGCGCGCTCCACGTCCGACCAGATGCCGGGCACGAGCGACTCGCCCGGATACCGCTCGGGCCGGAGCAGCCGGATCGTGCCGTAGGCGAAGAACGCGGTGAGCACGACCGTGCCCGCGGCGATCAGCAGCCTGCGGACCAGGTACGCGATCACCTACGGCCTCTTCGCGGCTCGTCGACTCACAGCCTCTCGACGAACCATCGCGCGAGCCGCAGGATCCTGTCCGCGGGATAGCGCTCGGGCTCGGCGAGCAGGAGCCGGGCGGCCTCGTCGGCGAGCGCCGAGAGCAGCCGGGCGGTGAGCTCCGGGTCGGGCGCGGGCCGCGGCCGCGCCGGGGCCGAGCGCGGCCGCCAGCTGGGCGACCACCGCCGCGCGCCCGCGCGCGATCTCGTCGTGCAGCACCCGCGGCGCGCCCTCGGGCGGCATCAGCACGAGCCGCCAGGTGTCGGGGTCCGCGCGGACCGCCTCGAGATAGCCGCCGAGCGCCAGCACGAGCCGCTCGCGCGGGTCGGGCTCGCGGAACGCGCCGGGCAGCACCTCGCCCAGCTGGCCGAGCGCGCGTAGCCCCTCGCGCTTGACCAGCGCCTCCAGCAGCCCGGGGAGGTCGTGGAAGTGCCCGTAGACGATCGGCCGGCTGATGCCGGCGTCGCGCGCCACCGCCTCGATCGAGACCGCGTGGAAGCCGCGGCGCACCACCAGCGCCTTGGCGACGTCCAGCAGCTGCTCGCGGCGCGCTTCGGCCGGCATGCGGGCGGGTGCGCGTGTGCCCATCGTCACGCCCATGTTACAGAGCTGTAAGTTACGGTTATGTAGGTCACATGACGACGCTCACCACCGAGATCCGGACCGAGACGCTGCCCGCCGAGGTCGACATCGCGATCGTCGGCGCGGGCTTCTCCGGGCTCGGGATGGCGGTGCGCCTGCTCGAGGAGGGCGTCAAGGACTTCGTGGTGCTCGAGCGCGGCGCCAAGGTCGGCGGCACGTGGTGGTTCAACACCTACCCCGGCTGCGGCTGCGACGTCCCCTCGCACCTCTACTCGTTCTCCTTCGCCCCCAACCCGGAGTGGACCCGCACGTACTCCAAGCAGGGCGAGATCGAGGCCTACCTCCAGCGGGTCGCCGACGACTTCGGCGTCACGCCCCACGTGCGCACGCAGACGACCGTCACCGGCGCGGAGTGGGACGAGGACGACCAGCGGTGGGTCGTCGACAGCGACCGCGGCACCGTCCGCGCGCGCGTGCTGGTCTCCGCCGCCGGCGCGCTCAGCGACCCGAAGACGCCGGACATCGAGGGCATCGAGCGCTTCCGCGGCAAGACGTTCCACTCCGCCCGCTGGGACCACGACTACGACGTCACCGGCAAGCGGATCGCCGCCATCGGCACCGGCGCTTCGGCGATCCAGTTCGTGCCCGCGATCGCGCCCGAGACGGAGCAGCTGCACGTCTTCCAGCGCACCGCGCCGTGGATCATGCCCCACACGGACCGGCCGATCCGGCCGTGGGAGCGGCGCCTGTACCGGCGCTTCCCGCTGCTCCAGAAGCTCGTCCGCGGCGGCGTCTACGCGGGCCGCGAGCTGTTCGTGCTGGGCTTCGTCAAGAACCCGAAGGTGATGAAGGTGGCCGAGCAGATCGCGCGGCGGCACATGCGGCGCCAGATCTCCGACCCGGAGCTGCTGGAGCAGGTCGAGCCCGGCTACACGATCGGCTGCAAGCGGATCCTGCCCTCCAACCACTGGTACCGGGCGCTCGGCCGCGACGACGTCGAGCTCGTCACGAGCCCGGTCGCCGAGGTCCGCGAGCGCTCGATCGTCACCGAGGACGGCGCGGAGCGCGAGGTCGACGCGATCGTCTTCGGCACCGGCTTCAACGTCGTCGACATGCCGGTCGCGCGCTACGTCCGCGGCCGCGGCGGCCGGACGCTCGAGGAGAGCTGGGAGGGCAGCCCGCGCGCCCACCTCGGGACGACCGTGCCGGGCTTCCCGAACCTGTTCATGCTGCTCGGTCCGAACACCGGCCTCGGCCACAGCTCGATGGTCTACATGATCGAGTCGCAGGTGGCCTACGTCACCGGCGCGCTGCGGGCGATGCGAGCGCAGGGCGCGGACATCGCCGAGGTCACGCCCGAGGCCGCCGAGCGCTCCAACCGCGAGCTGGACGAGCGGATGAAGGGCACGGTCTGGAGCACGGGCTGCTCGAGCTGGTACCTCGACGACACCGGGCGCAACGCGACGCTGTGGCCCGACTGGACGTTCCGCTTCCGCAGGCGGGCGGCGCGCTTCGACGCCTCGAACTACGAGCTGTCGACCGGCGGCCGGCGCGCGTCAGGGCGTAGCCGCCGCCCGCGTCGCGGGTCCAGCCAGGTCACCGCCGTGACCATGAACACGACCGCGACCACCGACAGCAGCTTCCGCACGACGAACTTCCCCATGGCGGCCGGTCGAGGTAACAGCCGCCCGGCGCGCAGATTTCTTCCCACGGCAGCCGGCCGGTCGGCTAGCGTCGCCCGGATGAGACGAGTCGTCCCTCTGGCGGTGATCGCGGGGCTGGGGGTGGCGGCGATCGCCTACGCCCAGGCACCGGACCAGAACCCCTACTTCCAGGCCGAGCCCAACGTGACCTCGGCCCAGGTCCTCCGGCTCCCGAACCGCACCGGACGCTGTGACGCCACGCGACGGGCGACGGTGCGGGTCAACCCGCCGCCGGGCGCGATCCTCGGCTTCGTGCGCATCACGGTCGACAACCGCACGGCCGCGCGGCTGACGGGCGTGCCGCGCGCCGCGAGCGCGACGGTGCGCGTTCCGCTCTCGGGCGCGCGGATGACCGTGACGAGCGAGACGCTCGGCGGGCAGCGGCTGAACGCGACACGCGTCTACGGCGACTGCACGCGGCCGCCCGACGCGGAGCCTGCCCCCGGCGGCGGCGAAGGCTAGCGTCAGGCGCCGCTCGCGGCCTCGGCCTCGGCGCGCGTCGGCGCCGGGGCCTCCGGGCTGGGCGGGAGCGCGACGTCGGGCGTGCGGGCGACGATCAGCGCCATCGCGAGCATCCGGCCGGCGGGCGGGAACGGGCGGCCGCCGCTCGGCGGCTCGTGGCGGTGGGCGTCGAAGCTGTCGAGCAGCTGGAGGACGGCGGAGAACACGGCGGCCTCCTCCGCCTCCTCGCCGACCGCGCAGCCGAGGCGGGCGAGCGCCGACGGACTCCGTCGGGTCCGTGCGGGCGAAGCCGCGGGCCATCGCGGCGACCAGATGGGTCATGACGCGCTCGAGCAGCGGGCTCAGCGGCGCGGATCCGCTCGGGCGCGGACCGGCGTCGGCGGCCGGCTCGCCGGCCAGCAGCCGCTCGATCTGCCCGCCCGCGATCACGCGCAGCGCGTCAGCGCCGAGACCGGCCTGGCGGGCGCAGCGCAGCGCCATCACCGCCGACATCAGCGGCAGCCCGTACGGCGAGTCGCTCGCCCACAGGATCTGCGAGGGCGGCGCGAGCGTGAACAGCGCGAGCAGGTCGGCCGGGTTCCACCACGCGGTGTCGACGAACAGGTTCGGGTGCTCGGGCATGACGCGCCAGAGCCAGGCCAGGTCGGAGATCGCGGCGTGGGCGAGGATCAGCTTGGCGTCGGGGAACTCGCCGCTGAGCCGGACGGTGTCCTGCCCGAGCGCGGGGATCCCGCGCCCTGCGTGGATCAGCACGGGCGCCCGCCGCTCGTGGGCGAGGGCGACCAGGTCGCGGACCGCAGGCTCGGACAGCGTGAACTGCTCGGCGCGCGGGTGGAGCTTGATCCCGCGCGCGCCGGCGTCCATCGCCCGTGTGGCCTCGGCCAGCGCGTCGTCGCGCGGGTCGACGCGGCAGAACGCCACGACGCGGCCGTTCGACGCGGCGGCCGCCTGGAGCACCGCGTCGTTGGCCGCCGGGTAGCCGTCCGGCTCGTGCATCGGGAAGACGACGCCGCGCGCGCCGGCGCGCTCCAGCCCCTCGAGCAGCTGCTCCGGCGTCTGGCTGAAGCCGTCCGGGTCGTTGGCGCCGATGTGGGTGTGCGCGTCGAACAGCGCGAGCCCGCCGAGGTCCGCGGCGAGGGTGTCGTAATACGGACGCAGGAGCGCTTCGACGTCGAGCATGAGGCGCGCAGGCTACAGCCGCCCCGCCGCAGGACCGATACTGGCGGCATGCATTTCCGCCGCGAGCGCGTTCGCATCGAGACCCAGCGCCACGAGATCGAGGGGACGCTCCAGCTCCCCAACGAGGGCTTCCGCTCCCGCACCACGGACTTCCTCAACGCCCACGAGCGCGACTTCCTCGCGCTCACGGACGCCGAGCTGACGTGGCTCGACGGCAGCCGCGAGGGCGAGCACCACGAGTACCTCGCGCTCGCCGTGCGCCACGTGGTGCTGGTGGTCGAGCTCGAGACGCTCGGCGTGTTCGACGAGGCGGGCGCGGAGCCCCACCCCGTGCCGATCGTCGCCTCGCAGCCGCCCCCGCTGGACTAGGCGGATCGGCGGCGCCCGCCGCGCGCGCCGGGCGGCAGGGCCGCGTTACCCTTTCGCGACTCCAGGAGAGGTGCCGGAGCGGCTGAACGGGCACGACTGGAAATCGTGTGACGGGGGTCGACCTCGTCCGAGGGTTCGAATCCCTCCCTCTCCGCTGATCCAGGAGGATCGCCGGGGTTGCCGCCCGGCGGTCGCGAGCGTTGCGCCACGGCGACGGCGGAGGTAGCGTCGCCATCGCGGAGTCCGTGCAGATGCAAGACATTCGGCTTGTCATCGAGGGATACGACGACAGCGACGCCCGGGAGCGTGCCGAGCTCGCGTCCAACCTCGAGCGGTCCCTGCGGCAGCTCGACTTCGTCGACGACGTCCGGCGTCCCGAGCGGGCAGCGCCGCCGGGAGCGCGGGGCGACGCCGTCGCCTGGGCGGAGCTTGTCGTGGCGGTCTCGGGCGGTCTGCCGGGGCTGCTCGCGGCGGTGCATGCCTGGCAGAGACGCCACGGGGCCACGCTCACGGTGGAGAAGGACGGTGAGACCGTCACGCTGCGCGCGGGCGCGCCCGAGGAGCAGCGCGAGCTGCTCGCTGCATGGCTCGAGCGGCACGATGAGCGCGGCTGAGCGCACGGCAGGCGGACGCCGCCGTGCCCTGCTCGTGGCGACCGCGCAGTACGAGGACCCGGGGTTGCGGGAGCTGCGCTCGCCCGGCGCGGACGTCGAGGCGCTCGCCGCCGTGCTGTCGGAGCCGGAGATCGGCGAGTTCGAGGTGGAGCCGCCGCTGGTCGACTGCCGGCACGCGGACGTGGCGCGCCGGATCGTGGAGTTCTTCGCCGCCGGCCGCCCGAGCGACCTGCTGCTGCTCTACATCGCCGGTCACGGCGTCTTCGCGCGCAACCAGCGGCTGTTCTTCGCCACCAAGGACACGTCTCTCGACGTCGTCGCCGCCACCGCGGTGTCGGACCGGTTCGTGCACGACCAGCTGACCGAGAGCCGCGCGCGGTCGATCGTGCTCGTGCTGGACTGCTGTCACAGCGGCGCATTCGCCAAGGGACTCGCGCCGCGAGCGCCGACCAAGTCGACGGCCGCTTCGAGGAAGGGGCATGTCACGCTCAGCGCGAGCAGTCCGCGCGCTCGAGTACACCGGTGACGCCGATCGATTTCGACGGGCGGATCTCGGGCTCATCGGCCAGCCGGCGCGGGCTCGAGCCGGCGCGCATCACGCAGCTCAGCAGCCAGCTCGCCGACCTCGGGCGGCACCCGCGCCGGCGCGCAGCGCGGCCGGCTGGAGCGCTTGGACAGACCCGCCGGCGAGGCGCCGGACTCGGCAGCTCCGCGACGCCGCTCTCCGGGGCCGCCAAGCACGCCCTACGCCGGGTCGAGGACGACAGCGGGTCTCCGCGGCGGCCGCCGCCGCGCTCGGGCGCGAACCCGCCTCCGTGGCGCCGGCGCCGGTCAGCGCCCCGGCGCCGGAGACGGCGCCGCCGGAGCGGCGGCGTCCCGCGCGCCGGCGGGCCACCGCGATCTACGGCAGGGAGCTCCTGCGGCTCGAGGGCCGTCGCCTCGCCATGAGCGCTGACGGCACGCAGCTGGCGACGTTCGTCGGCGACGCGGTCATGCTATGGGCCGACGACGGGCGCAGGCTCGCCACTCTCTGCCGCGTGCCGTCGGCGTCGAGCGCGTTCGCACTGGCGTTCAGCCCGAGCGGAACCCAGCTCGTCGCCGGTTCGTACGACTCGGTGCTGAGCGTCGACATCGCACGCCGCAAGGTGATGTTCACCAGCACGCTGGGAGGCAGCGTCACCGCGCTGGCGTTCGATCCCGCGGGAACACAGCTCGTCGTCGGCTTCGGAAAGAGCGCCAGCGTCCGCTCCACCGTCAATGGGGATCCCCGACATCGCTTGAGCCACGAGCGCGGTGTGGCGAGCGTGGCGTGGAGCGGCGACGGGCGCCGCATCGCCACCTGCGGCGGGCTCCTCCTGCGCGTCTGGTCCACCGACGACTTCGAGCTCGCCTGGGACGCGTCGCCCGGGGACGGCTCGGTCGACGTCGTGGCGTTCAGCCCCGACGGCCGGCGCGTCGCGGCCGCGGGCCGCTCCGACCCACGGCTGTGGGACGTGCGCAACGGCCACGAGGTACTGCGGCTGCCGCATTCCCTACCGGTCACCGCCCTGGCGTTCAGCACGGACGGCGCGTATCTGGCCACGGCCGCCGACCGGCTCCGGCTGTGGGGCCTCCGCAGCCGCCGTGAGGTCCTGTCCGTACCGCTGCCGAGCAAAGTCACGGAGCTCGCGTTCGGGCCGGGGCTCGACCGCCTGGCGGTCGGGTCATCGACAGAGGGCTCCGTATGGGAGCTCTGTCAGCCCGACGCCGCTCGGCGGTAGCCGACCGCAGCGGCCGACGCGGCTAGATCTGCCAGTTGCCGTCGACGAGGACGGGCACGCGCTCGCCGCCGGCGGTGATGCCGGTGACCCGCAGGTCGTTGGAGCCGATCATGAAGTCGATGTGCAGCTGGCTCTCGTTGACGGCCGAGCTGTCGGCGCCGTCGAGCAGGAACGGGAAGCCCTGCCCGAGCGCGATGTGGCTCGACGCGTTCTCGTCCAGCAGCGTGTCGTAGAAGACAGTGTCGAGCTTGCCGATGCGGCCCTCGCGGTCCACGAGCGCGACCTCGCCGAGGCGGGCGGCGCCCTCGTCGCGCTCCACGATCGTGCGCATGGTGTCCTGCGCGCTGTCGGCGTCGACCTGCACCGCGCGGCCGCCCTCGAAGCGGATGCGGAGGTTGCGCACCACCGTCCCGTCGATCAGCACGAGCGGCTTGGTGGCGGTGACGTGGCCCTCCGTGCGGCGGGCGTCTGGGGTCGTGAAGACCTCCTCCGTCGGGAGGTTCGGCATGTGCTCGATCCCCTCGACGGTCTCGAACCGCGCCGCCTGCCAGCTGGCCTCCGGCAGCAGGCCGATCGTGAGGTCGGTGCCCGGGCCCTCGTAGTGGAGGGCGTCGAAGCGGCGCTCGGTCATCCGCTCCGAGACCGCGATCAGCGTGTCGGCGCGCGCCCGCCAGGCCGCGATCGGGTCCTCCTCGTCGAGGCGGAGGACGTGGATGATCTGCTCCTCCAGGCGCGGGAGCGCCTCCTCCTCGGGCAGGTCGGGATGGACGAGCTTCGCCCACGCCGGCGTCGGGCACGGGACGATCGACCAGTTGGTCGTGCGGTCGTTGACGACCTTGCCGGCCTCCTTGACCGACGGGAGCCGGTCCCTGCCGGCGCGCACCGGGTCGAGGTCCTCGAGCAGGCCGGGCGCCGAAGGCCCCGACAGCGCGATGCGCGCGGCCCGGTTGTCGCCGAGCGCCAGCACCCGCTCGCCGTACCACGGCGGCACGAAGTCCAGCGTGTCCTCGTCCGCGTGCTCGATGCGGGCGCGCTTGACCCACGGGTCGAACCAGGCGACGTCGACGAACTTCGCGCCGTGCCGGTACGCGCTCTCGGCGATCGCCCGGACGAGGTACTCCTTGCCCGGCTCCCCGCCGATCGCGACGATCTGCCCCTTCTGCACGTTGGCGCCGAACCCGATCGCGAGGTCGGCGAGTCGCGTGATGGTGGCTTCGTCCATGAGCGCGCCAATCTACCGGGAAGGCGGCGCCCGGTCATGGGGGGTGTTCCTCACTGCGGCCACGACCCGGGGCGACTATGCGTTCGCCCAGTTGACCTGGCAGCGGCGATGACTGTCTAATCGCGCGGTGCGTTTCGCCGCGCTCTGCCTGCTGGTGGCCGCCTGCGCGGCATCGCTCCTCACGGCGCCGGACGCGTGGGCGATCACGTCCGCGGATGGCGTCGCGCGGACGAACGCCTTGCGCGCCGCGAACGGCATTCCGGCGGACCTGATCGACGATCCCGCGTTGTCTGCCGGCTGCCAGGCCCACGCCCACTACGGGGTCCTCAACGACGGCTTCGATGCGGGCGCACCGCACGACGAGAAGCCGACCAAGGCCGGCTACTCGCCCGCAGGCGCCGACGCTGCGCAGCACTCGGTTCTGTCCTCCGGCCGTGGCTGGACGGATCCCAATCCCTGGTTCTCGGCGCCGTATCACCTGTGGCAGGTCCTCGATCCGTGGCTCACCCGGACCGGCTACGGCGAGGAGCGCGGGTACGTGTGCTTCCAGACGCTCCAGGGGCCACGTCGGCAACTGCCCCGGCACGCCATCTACACCTTCCCGGGACCAGGGGCGAGCGCGATACCGCCGGCCGTTACGGCTTTCGAGAACGATTCATCGGGCAACCCCCGTGTTCCGGGAGACGGCGTCGGCTTGCCCGGTGGCACGGCGACCGGCCCGTACATCATGGTGTACACCGGCGACTGGACGCGGGCCTCGGCTACGCGACTCGAATCGGCGTCGCTCGCCGGCCCGGCCGGGCCCGTGGACGTCGCCGTCGCGGACGACCGGTTCGTGATTCCTCGCCGCCCGCTCGCGCCGAGCACTCAGTACACCGCGGCGGTCGCCGTTCGGTTCAGCGGCGAGGAGTGCATCCCGGTCGGGTCCGGCAGCTGGTCCGCCGCGATCCCGCCGTGCCCTCCGGAGATACCGACCTACTGCGTGCCCGCCACCGACCCATTCCCAGCGGACGCGCGCATCTGCGAGCCCGGTGAGACGCCGTACCTGTACATCTACACCTTCCCGGACGAGGTCGTCACTCATCAGTGGAGCTTCACCACGAGCCGGCGTGAGGACGCGGTCGGCGGACGACCGGGACGGCGTCGAGCCGGCTGTCGCCCGAGGGTCGCGGCTCCGCGCCGCGTCGTCGTCGCTCGGCGACTTGTCGTGCGCTTCCGGACGTGTGGCAAGGCTCGCGTGACGGTCCGGGTCTACCGAACCCCGAGGAGCCGCAGGCCGCTGCGCCGGGCAGCAGGATGGTCGTGGGCACGGGCACGCTCAGGGTCTCGCTGAGGGGCCTGCCCGCGGGCCGCTACACGCTCCGCGCCACCCTGGCGGGCGACACACGGCGCGCGCTCGTCAAGCGGCTCAGGATCGTGCGCCGCGGCGGCAAGCGGCCTCGGTGAGGCCAGGCCTGAAGCGGAGGGGGAGGGATTCGAACCCTCGGTGCAGGGGTTACCCACACAACGGTTTTCGAGACCGCCCCGTTCAACCACTCCGGCACCCCTCCGCGGGCGCGCTCAGGGCGCGGACGGAAAGGCTAGCGCGGGCGCGGCGGGGGCTGTCGGCCGCGCCGGCGATTACGGCGCCCGCGGGCGGCGGCGAGGGCCGCAGTCCTGACGGCGGCTGGGTGGGGGTGGTGGCGACGCCGGCGGTGTCCTCAACGTCACACGGCGTCATGGCGCGAGGCCGTCGTGTGACGTTGTGCCCATATATATGACCCCCAACGTCACACGCGCCCGATGCACCATGCGGTGGAGTGACGTTGGGGACACCGCCCACCACCCCCACCCAGCCGCCGTTCCAACGCGCCGCACGACTCCCCCGGCCGGCGGACGACGATGAACGGCGCGTGGCTCAGCGCCGCGACGAGAAGAACGCCGTGAGCAGCGCCGCGCACTCGGGCGCGAGCAGGCCTCCGGCGACCTCCGGGCGGTGGTTGAGCCTGGGCTCGGCGAGGATGTCGAGGACGCTGCCGGCCGCGCCGGCCTTCGGGTCGGCGGTGCCGTAGACCACGCGCGGCACGCGGCCGAGCACGATCGCGCCCGCGCACATCGCGCAGGGCTCCAGCGTCACGTAGAGCACGGTGTCGAGCAGCCGCCAGGACCGCAGCGCGCGGGCCGCCTCGCGCAGCGCGAGCATCTCGGCGTGCGCCGTCGGGTCCTGGCGCAGCTCGCGCTCGTTGTGCCCCGCGCCGACCACCTCGCCGCCGAACACCATGAGCGCGCCGACCGGCACGTCGTCGTGCTCCAGCGCCCGCTCCGCCTCGCGGATCGCGAGCCGCATGAAGTACTCGTCACGCGGGAAGAAACGATCGGCCATCGTCACGAAGATGTCAGTCCGGGCACGTCGGGGGGTTGTGGTGCAACTTCCGGGCCTCGACAATGTTCTACGGACGCGTACCCGCTCCGCCGGCGTCACGCCCCCGCCTCCCTCATGACGCCGCCCATCCGCACGCGACTCCCGCTGGCCCTCGCGCTCGCCGCGACGACCGTCGCGCTGCACCCGAAGCCGGCCGCGGCCGACGACTACCGCCCCGGCGAGGTCGTGGTGCGCTACGAGCGCGAAGCGGACCGCTCCGCCCGCGCCGAGGTCCAGCGCGAGACCGGCGTCGGCGGTCCCGAGGTGTTCGCGCCCCGGACCCGGGTCCTCACCATCCGCGACGGCCAGACCGTGCCGGAGACCGTCGCCGAGCTCCGCGCCCGCCCGGAGGTCGCGACCGCCGCCCCGAATCCCGTCGCCCGCACCAGCGCCTACGTGCCCTCCGACCCCGGCGCGAGCAGCACGCCAGGCGGCTGGCAGCAGCTCCAGTGGAACTTCCTCCAGCCCACCGGCGTCAACGCCCCCGACGCGTGGCAGAACATGATCAACGCCGGCCGCCCTGGCGGCCAGGGCGTGGTGGTCGCCGTGCTCGACACCGGCGTCGCGTACAGCAGCAAGGGCCGCTGCCCGCGCTCGACCGGCTCCTCGCGCCGCACGGTCCGCTGCAAGCGCTCGCCCGACTTCCACGACGGCGACTTCGTCGCGGGCTACGACTTCGTCGACGACGACGCCCGGCCGCACGACGAGAACGGGCACGGCACGCACGTGGCCGGCACGATCGGCGAGGGGACGGGCGACGGGGTCGCCGTCACCGGCCTCGCCTACGGCGCGCGGATCATGCCCGTGCGCGTGCTCGACCGCGCCGGCGAGGGCGACAGCGCCTCGATCTCGTCGGGCATCCGCTTCGCCGCCCGCCGCCGCGCCGACATCATCAACCTCTCGTTCGAGTTCGGCACCCAGGTGACGCGCGGCGAGATCCCGGACATCCTCGCCGCGCTGCGCTACGCCCGCCGCAAGGGCGTGCTCGTCGTCGGCGCGTCCGGCAACGCCGGCGCCCGGATGGTCGCCTACCCGGCGCGCGCCGCGCAGGTGCTGTCCGTCGGCGCCACGACCGAGCACGGGTGCGTCGCCGACTACTCCAACAACGGCGCGAACCTGGACATCGCGGCCCCCGGCGGCGGCGAGGACGCCGACGTCGTCGGCGATCCGAACTGCCGGCCGGGCGAGCCGCCGGGCCGGAACATCCTCCAGATGACGTTCGAAGGCTCCACGCGGCGCTTCGGGCTCCCCGGCGACTACATGGGGACGTCGATGGCCGCGCCGCACGTCTCCGCCGCCGCCGCGCTGGTGATCGCCTCCGGCGTGCTCGGCCGCAACCCGTCGCCGGCCGCCGTCGAGGAGCGCCTGAAGGCGACCGCGCGCGACCTCGGCCTCGGCGGGCCGGACTCGCGCTACGGCGCCGGGCTGCTCGACGCCGCGGCCGCTACGTCGTTCGGATGATCAGGACCGAGCACGGCGCGTGGTGGGACACCTTGTTCGGCACGGAGCCGAGCAGGAACCGCTTCGCGCCGGTCATGCCCTTGTTGCCGACCACGACCAGGTCGGCGCCGCGCTCCTCGGCGACGTCGAGGATCGCGTCCGCGGGATCGCCCTCACGCGCGTAGGGCGTCACCTCGACGCCGGCCGCGCGGATCCGCTCGCACGCCGCCCGCAGCGTCGCGTCGACCTCCTCGCGCGGGTTGACCATCCACTGCATGTCGGCGGGCGCCGCGCGCGCCTCCTCTCGCAGCCGCTGGTTCGGGACGGGCTCGTATGCCGAGACCAGCTCGATCGACGCCCCGAGCGCCTTCGCCAGGGCGATCGCCTCCTCGACGGCCTTGCCCGCGGTGTCCGAGCCGTCGGTGCCCACGACGATCGACCGGAACATGCCGCGCGATGATACGAGGCGTGATCGACCTCCACGCCCACGTGCTCCCGGGCCTCGACGACGGGCCGGCGACGATCGAGGAGAGCGTGGCGATGGCGTCCACCGCGCTCGAGGCGGGCACGAGGACGATCGCGGCGACGTCGCACATCAACCGCGGCTTCGGCCTGACCGCCGGCGAGCTGCGGGCGGCGCGGGAGCGGCTGAACGAGCGGCTGGAGGAGCTGGGGATGCCGCTCGAGGTGGTGCAGGGCGGCGAGGTCGCGGTCAGCCGCGCCGCCGACCTCGAGGACGCCGATCTCCGCGGCGTGACGCTCGGCGGCACGCGCTGGCTGCTGCTCGAGTGCCCGCTGTCGCCGCTGGCGCCGTCGATGGAGCCGATGGTCGCCCGGCTCCAGGCGGCCGGCTTCGAGATCCTGCTCGCGCACCCCGAGCGCTCCCCCACGATCATCCGCTCGCCCGCCGCGCTCGACCGGCTGGTGTCGATGGGCGCGCTGGGCCAGGTGACGTCGGGCTCGATCGCCGGCCGCTTCGGCGGGCACGTCCGCGACGCCGCGTTCGCGATGATCGAGCGCGGCCACGTGCACGTCATCGCCTCCGACGGCCACCACGCCACGCAGCGGCCGCCCGAGCTGACCTCGGCGCTCGAGCCGATGCGCCGCCGCTACGCGGACGCCGACGCGCGGTTCGAGTGGATGGCGTCCGACGCCCCGGCGGCCCTGCTCGCGAACGAGCGCCCGCGCGATCTCCCCACGCCGCGCGAGCGCTTCAGAGCTTGATCGCGGCGATCACCATCCCCGCCACGACGAAGATCACGATCAGCACCTGGACCCAGATCCAGAAGGGCGACATCCGCCCACGAGACTAGACGGCGGCCTCCTCCCGGCCCTTGGCGGTCACGGTGGTGACCGGCAGGCCGAGCCCGGTGGCCTTCGAGGGAAGGTCGAGCTTCAGCCAGCGCGAGAACCGCTTCGGCAGCGTCGAGATGATGATCTCGTCGTACCCGTTGAGGTTCACCTCGTCCTGGATCGCGGCGAGCGGCTCGGCGTCCCCCACCACCCCCTTGACCGGGCTCCCGGCCGCTCCCTCCAGCAGCGGGATCGCCATCTCCAGAACCTCTTCGGCCTCGGACATCCCCTGGTCCTCGGGGTCGACGACGCGGTGCAGGCCGTGCGCGGTGTGCGGCACCAGCAGCGTGAAGCTGCACGCGCCGCGGGCGGCACGCTCCCGGACCGCCTCGACGAGAGCCGGCGTGGCGGCCGTTCGGTTGGCGACGACGAGGACCCGGGCGGGCGTGGAGGACTCCATGCGGAACTCCCTTCGGCGAACTGACCGGATTCTACGCCGGTTGCGCCTCCATCTCCCACGCCGCCGGACCCAGCTCGTCGAACGCCTCGACGATCTGCGGGTCGAACTGCGTCCCGGCGCCCTTGCGGATCTCCTCGGCCGCGTCCTCGACGCTCCAGGAGTCCTTGTACGGGCGCTCGTGGACGAGCACGTCGAACACGTCGGCGACGGCGGTGATCCGCGCCACCGCGGGGATCGCCTCGCCCGCCAGGCCGTCCGGATAGCCGCCGCCGTCCCAGCGCTCGTGATGGTGGCGGACGATCCGCTCGGCGATCTCCAGGAGCTCGGACTCGCCGCCGGCCAGCACGCGCGCGCCGAGCAGCGCGTGCGTCTTGACGACCTCGTACTCCTCGTCGGACAGCCGGCCGGGCTTGAGGAGGATCGAGTCCGGGATCGCGATCTTGCCGATGTCGTGCAGCGGCGCGGCCTGGCGCACGAGCCAGACCATGCGGTCGCCGAGGCCGGCGTGGCGGGCGAGCAGCGCCGCCAGGTGGCCGACGCGCTGCGTGTGCTCGTGCGTGTTGTCGTCGCGGTACTCGGCGGCGAGCGCGAGCCGGCGCAGGCCGTCGAGCTGGGCGTGCTCGAGCTCCCGGCGCCGCGACACCGCCTGCGCCGCGACGACCCCCTCCAGCTCCCGGCTGCGGGCGCGCGCGCTGCTCATCTGGACCAGCGCCCGCAGCCGCCGGGCGGCGATCGCGTCGAACGGCTCGCGCGGGCCGACGAGGTCGAGCACCGGCACCACCGGCGGGCCGCCCTCGAGGCCGAGCGGGTCGAGCGCCGCGCGCAGCGCGGCCTCGCTGGCGTCGAGCGCGACCACCGCGGCGGGGACCTCCCCCTTCGCGGCGCGCGCGACGACCGTGGCCGGCTCGGCGCTGCACACCTCAACGAGCGCGCCCTGCGCCGCGAGGCCGGAGCGCGCGGCCTCGATCGTCGTGGGGTCGTCGCCGGCGACGAGGACCCTCAGCCCGTTCAGGGCGTCCATACTGAGGGATCATGGCGGACAGGACCGACGACCCGCGCATCGGCAAGGTCATCGCGGGCTACCGGATCGAGGAGCGGATCGGCCGCGGCGGCATGGGCGTCGTCTATCGCGCCGAGCACCTCAACCTGCGCCGCCGCGCCGCGATCAAGATCATCGCGCCCGATCTCGCCGAGTCGGAGGGCTTCCGCGAGCGCTTCACGCGCGAGGCGCGGATCGCCGCCGCCCTCCAGCACCCGAACATCGTCACGGTCTACGACGCCGGCGAGGTCGACGGCCTGCTGTACCTGGCGATGCAGTACATCGAGGGCTCGGACCTGGCGGCGATGCTCCGCAAGGAGGGCCGCCTGCGCCCGTTCCGCGCCGTCGACGTCTGCCGCCAGGTGGCCGCCGCGCTCGACGCCGCCCACGCGCTCGGGCTCATCCACCGCGACGTCAAGCCCGCGAACGTCCTGATCGAGGGGCGCACGGCCTTCCTCACCGACTTCGGGCTCACGAAGCGGCTCGACGGCACCCACACGGAGCTCACCCGCGCGGGCGACGTCGTCGGCACGATCCACTACGTCGCCCCCGAGCAGATCGAGGGCCACCCGGTGACCGCGCGCAGCGACGTCTACTCGCTCGGCTGCCTGCTCTACCACTGCCTCACCGGCCAGGTGCCGTTCGCGCGCGACACCGACGTCGCCGTCATCTACGCCCACCTGTCCGAGGAGCCGCCGAAGCTCACGAGCCTGCGGCCGGAGCTGGCCGTGGGGCTCGACGCGGTGATCGCCAAGGCGCTGGACAAGTCGGCCGAGCGCCGCTTCAAGTCGTGCGCCGACCTGATCAACGCGGCGCGCGCCGTGCTCGACTCGGTGGGACCGCTGTCGGAGACCTCGCCGCCGCGGTCCGCGCGCGACGAGAGCGGGCTCGAGGTGGCCGACCGCGCGGCGATCGCCGGGATGCGCGACGTGGCGGCCGCGGCGCGGCGGCCGCGCGTGCTGCTCGGCGGCATCGACGCGAACACGCGCGCGGTGACCCGGCTCGCGCTCGGCGACCGCGTCGACGTCGTCGAGGCGGCGGAGGGCGGGGCGCTGGTCGAGCAGGCGCGCGAGGCGCGGCCGGACCTCGTGATCCTCGACTACGGCGGTGTCGGCCAGCCCGCCTCGACCGTGGTCGGCTCGCTGCGCGGCGACGCGCTGACGCGGGACGCGAAGGTGCTGCTGCTGGTCGACTTCGCGCAGGCCGCCGACCGCGAGGTGGCGGCCACGGGCGCCGACGAGCGGCTGGCGATGCCGTTCTCGCCGCTCCAGCTCCAGGTGAAGCTGCGCAAGCTGCTGGGGCCGGAAGCCGTCGGCACGTGAGCGACGCGCTCGTCGCCGTCCTGGCCGGCGGCCGGGCGCGGCGGCTGGGCGGCGCCAAGGCCACGGCCTCGCTCGCCGGGCGGCCGCTCGTGACGTGGCCGCTGGCGGCGGCGGCCGCGGCGGGGCTGGAGGCGGTGGTGGTGGCCAAGCGCGCGACGGCGCTGCCGCCGCTCGACGTGCCGGTGTGGCTGGAGCCGGACGAGCCCGCGCACCCGCTCGCGGGACTGGTGCGGGCGCTGGAGGCGGGCCGGCCGGTCATCGCGGTCGGCTGCGACATGCCGTTCGTCGCGCCGGCGCTGCTCGCGCGGCTGGCGGCGCTGCGCGGCGCGGCGGCACCGCGCGTGGACGGGCGGCTGGAGCCGTTCCCGGCCCGCTACGAGCCGGCGGCGCTGCCGCGGCTGCGGGCGGCGCTGGAGCGGGAGGCGCCGCTGCGCGCGGCGCTGGAGGAGCTGGCGCCGGCCGAGCTCGGCGAGGACGAGCTGCGCGCGTTCGGCGATCCCGTGCTGATGGTCCGGAGCGTCAACACGCCGGACGACCTCGCGGACGCCGGGCGGCGGTTAGGGTGACCGGCCGATGCCCTCCGCCGAGCAGTGGATCGAGTCGTACGCCGCGGCGCTGGGCCTGCCGGCGCCGACGGAGGCAGACCGCGAGGCGGTGCTGAAGCTGGCGTCGCTCGCCGCCCACGCCTCGGAGCGGAGGGCGGCGCCGATCGCCTGCTGGCTGGCCGCCCAGTCCGGCGTGAGCCTCGACGAGGCGATCGTGCTGGCCCAAGAGCTGTCGGGGTGAGCGCGCCCGACGTCGCGGTCGTCGGCGGCGGCATCGTCGGCTGCTCGCTGGCCGCGCTGCTGGCGGAGGGCGGCGCGAGCGTGCGCTTGTACGAGCGCGCGGAGATCGCCGCCGGGGCGTCCGGGCGCAACTCGGGCGTCCTCCAGCACCCGATGGACGAGGCGCTCGTCGCGCTCCACGAGGATTCGCTCGCGATGTACCGGCAGCTCGGGCACGGCTTCGAGTACCCGGAGCAGGCGACCGGCGTGCTGGTGGTCTCCGAGGACGCGGCGGCGCTGGAGGCGGACCGCGCGGAGCATCGCCGCTCGCTTCCCCGAGCTCGCGCCCGAGTCGCTGGAGGGCGAGGCGCTCGCGGACGCGGAGCCGGCGCTGGGCGAGGGCCTGGCGGCCTACCGGCTGGCCACGGGCCGGCCCGTCCCGCCGGCGGCCGCGGCGCGCGCGTGGGCGGAGCGGGCTCGCGAGGCGGGCGCGGAGGTGCGCGTGGGCGCCGCCGTCGATCGCGTCGACGTGCGCGAGGGCCGGGCGGCGGGCGTGATCGCGGGCGGGGCCTTGGAGCCGGCCGCGGCGGTGGTGGTCGCGGCGGGGCCGTGGACGCCGGCGGTCGTGGATCCGGGCGGCGGGTGGCGACCGATCGTCGCGGTCTGGGGCGCGGTGGCCGAGGTGCGGCTGGCGGCGCCGCCGCGACACGTGCTCGAGCAGGTGGGCGTCAAGGCGCTCACGCGGCCGGGCGGCGGCGGCGTGGGATCCATCTTCAGCACGGTCACGGTGCGAGGCATCTCCGCCGTCGGGTCCACCTTCCAGGAGACCGAGCCGGACGCCGCGGCGCTGGCGCCGGCGCTGATCGAGCGCGGGGCGCGGTTCGTCCCGGCGCTGGCCGGCGCGCGGGTGGTCGGCACGCGGGCGTGCGCGCGGCCGCTGTCGCTCGACGGGCGGCCGCTGCTCGGCCCGCTGCCGGGCGTCGAGGGGCTCCACGTCGCCGCCGGCCACGGGCCGTGGGGCATCTCGCTGGGGCCGGGCTCGGCGCGGCTGGTGGCGGATCGGCTGCTCGGCCGCGACGGGGCGATCCCGCGCGAGCTGGCGGCGGATCGGTTCGGCTAGCCCGGATCCGGGCTACCGTGTCTCGCGTGCGCTGGGTCGTCGACGCCTCGAACGTCATCGGCTCCCGCCCCGACGGCTGGTGGCGCGACCGCGACGGCGCCACCCGCCGCCTCGTCGCGGACCTCGCGCGCTTCGCCGCCGAGACCGGCGAGCCGGTCACGGTCGTGCTCGACGCCGGCCCGCCCGACCTGGCCGACGCGGACGGGATCGACGTCGTCTTCGCCCGCCGCCGCGGCCGCGACGCGGCCGACGACGAGATCGTCGCCCTCCTCGAGGCCGCGCCCGATCCCTCGGCGCATCGCGTCGTGACGTCGGACGCGGACCTCGCCGCGCGCGTGCGGGCGCTTGGCGCGGAGGTACAGGGCGCGGGCGGTTTCCGGCGGTCCCTCGACCGCGTCAACGGCGGGCATTGAGGGGGTGGGTCCGAGGTGTCCTCAACGTCACTCGGCTCGTGGGACGTTGAGGACACTCAGACCCGCACACGGCTAGCCTGCCCGCCATGGCCGCCGAGGCCACCGCCGAGCTCACGATCGACCAACTGGCCCAGCGCACGGGGATGACCGTGCGCAACGTGCGCGCCCACCAGTCGCGCGGCCTGCTGCCGCCGCCCGAGGTCCGGGGCCGGACCGGCTACTACGGCCCGGAGCACGTCGCGCGGCTGGAGCTGATCCGCGAGCTCCAGGCCGACGGCTTCAGCCTCGAGCTGATCGGGCGGCTGCTCGACAACACCGGCTCGAGCGCTGCCGCGCTGCGCTTCACCCGCGCCCTGCGCACCCCCTTCGCCGAAGAGGCGCCCGAGGTCGTGACGACAGAGCAGCTGGCTGAGCGCTGGGGCACGCCGGACCCGAAGCTGCTCAAGCGCGCGCAGGAGCTCGGGCTGCTGCGGCCGCTCGGCGAGGACCGCTGGGAGGAGCCGTCGCCGCGCCTCGTGCGCGCCGCCGCCGAGCTGGCGGGCCTGGGGCTGTCGGCGCGCCAGGCGCTCGAGGTCGCCGGCCGCCTGCGCCGCCACGCCGACAGCGTCGCCGACACGTTCATGCGCCTGTTCGTCGACCTGGTGTGGAAGCCGTTCGAGGAGGCGGGCCGCCCGGAGGAGCGCTGGCCCGAGGTGAGCGACGCCGCGGAGCGCCTGCGCCCCCTGGCCTCCGAGTCGCTGCTCGCGGTGTTCGCGCTCGCCATGGACGACGCGTCGGAGCGAGCGTTCGGGCGCCAGCTCGAACGGCTCCCGGAGCTGGCGCGCGGCGCGCGGCGGTAACTCGTTACATCATCCGGTGTAACAAGCGGCGATGACACGATTGGCCACCGACGAGATCACGCTCCACGGTAACCGCGTCACCTACCGCACCGGCGGAGAGGGCCCGCTGCTGGTCCTCATCCACGGGATCACCAGCTCCTCGGCGAGCTGGGAGACAGTCCTGCCCCTCCTGGCGGAGCGCTACACCATCATCGCCCCCGACCTGCTCGGCCACGGCCAGTCGGACAAGCCCGCCGGCGACTACTCGCTCGGCTCCCACGCCTGCCTCGTGCGCGACCTGATGCTCGCGCTCGGCCACCGCTCCGGCACGATCGCCGGTCACTCGCTGGGTGGCGGGATCGCGATGCAGCTCGCCTACCAGTTCCCGGAGATGGTGGACCGGCTGGTGCTCGTCTCCAGCGGCGGTCTCGGCCGCGAGGTGAGCCTGTTCCTGCGCGCGGTCACGCTTCCCGGCAGCGAGCTGGTGCTGCCGCTGGTCGCCTCGCAGCCGGTCATCAAGGCCGGCGCCGCGATCGCCCGCGCGGGCGGCCGCCTCGGGCTCCAGGCCGGCGCGGACCTGGGCCAGATCGCGCGTCGGCATCGCCTCGCTGAACGAGCTCGGGGCGCGGCGCGCGTTCGTGCACACCGCGCGCGCGGTGATCGATCCCGGCGGCCAGCGCGTCGACGCGCGCGACCGCCTGTACCTCGCCGAGGCCATGCCCTCGCTGCTCGTCTGGGGCGAGCGCGACCCGATCATCCCCGCGCTCCACGGCGTCCGCGCCCAGAAGCTGATGCCGGGCAGCCGGCTCGAGCTGTTCGAGGGCGCCGGGCACTTCCCGCACCTGGAGGACCCCGCGCGGTTCGCCGCGCTCCTGCGCGAGTTCACCGGCTCCACCGAGCCCGCGAACGTCGGCCTCGACGACGCACGCGAGCTCATGCTGCGCCGAGCCTCCTGACCGGGCCTGGAGCCGCCGATGATCGGCGGCTCCAGGCCCCGTCGGACAAGATGTAGCGCCATGGACCTCCTGGAGGCGCTGGCGCTGCTGGCTGCCGGGACGGCGGCGGGGGCGGTCAACGCCGTCGTCGGCTCCGGCACGCTGATCACGTTCCCGACGCTGCTCGCGTTCGGCTACGCGCCCGTGCTCGCCAACGTCTCGAACAACATCGGGCTGGTGCCCGGGTCGGTCAGCGGCGCGTGGGCGTACCGGCGCGAGCTGGCGGGGCAGCGCTCGCGGGTCCTGCGGCTGGCGTGCGCGTCGCTGACCGGCGGCGTGATCGGCGCCGTCGCGCTGCTCGAGCTGCCCGAGTCGGCGTTCGACGCGATCGTCCCCGCGCTGATCCTGCTCGCCTGCGTGCTCGTGGTGCTCCAGCCGTGGCTGAGCGGGCGGCTGGCGAAGCGGCGCGAGCCGGTCGCCCACGGCGGGCCCGTCGTGCTGGCCGGCGTCGGGCTGACGGGCGTCTACGGCGGCTACTTCGGCGCCGCCCAGGGCGTCCTCTTGATGGCGCTGCTGGGGATCTTCATCGACGAGGACCTCCAGCGCCTCAACGCGGTGAAGAACGTGCTCGCGGGGCTCGTCAACGCGATCGCGGCGGTGATCTTCATCGCCGTCAGCGACGTCGCGTGGGGCGCGGCCGCGATGATCGCGATCGGGGCGACGATCGGCGGCCACCTCGGCGGCTCCTACGGCCGGCGGCTGTCGCCCACGATGCTGCGCGGGATCATCGTCGTGGTCGGCCTCACGGCCGCCGTGCGGCTGCTCGTCACCTGACCGTCAACCGCGTCGCCAGGAACAGCTCGGGCGTCCCCCGCAGCACCGCCAGCCGCGGGTCCGGCACGTCGAGCACGCCCTCCTCGACGAGCGGCACGAGCGGCCGCAGCCGCACGATCCTCGAGCACCTCGCCCACCGCACGGCGGTCGCCGCCGAGGACGAGCGCCTCGAGGTCGGCCCGGTGCGGGAGCAGGACGCGCGCCGCGACGTCGGCGGCCGCCTCCAGCGCCACGCGCGCCTGACCCTCGCGACGGCGCTCGAACCGCCGCTGGCTCTGGCCACCGGCGCGATGGCGCCCGTGGACCTGCCGCCGCCCGACCTTCGAGTCGACCAGCCGCTTGCCGGCGAACACCCCGGCGGCGTGCCCGCCGAGCCGCACGAGCAGCACGCCGACGACCCGCTCGCGCCCCACGTGGTCCAGCAGCGGCGACAGCGTCGAAGCCCTCGCGCGGCCCCTGGACCCCCGACGCGAGCGGCGCGAACGGCGGGTCGGCGTCGAGCACCACACCGTCGGCGCCCTCGAACGTCACCCGCTCCGCGCGCACCGTCGTCCTCACCACCCCGCCGTGGCGCTCGGCCCAGCGCCCCAGCCAGCGCTCCAGCCGCGCCGGCGGGATGTCGTACCGCTCCACTACGAGTCCGCTTCGGTGAGCTCCCGCTTGAGGACCTTGCCGGCCGCGTTGCGCGGCAGCTCGTCGACGAACTCGAACTCCTGCGGGACCTTGTAGCCGGCCAGGTTGTCCTTGACGTGCTTCTTGAGCGCCTTCTCGTCGACGCTGCCGCTCTTGACGACGAACGCCTTCAGCGCCTGGCCCCACTTCTCGTGCTCGACGCCGACGACCGCCGCGTCGGACACCTTCGGGTGCTTGGCCAGCGTCTCCTCGACCTCCTGCGGGAACACGTTCTCGCCACCGGAGACGATCATGTCGTCGTCGCGGCCCTCCACGAACAGGCGGCCCTCGTCGTCGAGGTGGCCGACGTCGCCGGTGGCCATCATGCCGTCGACCATGTCCTTCGAGCCGCCGCCCGTGTAGCCCTCGAACAGCATCGAGTTGCGGACGAAGATGCGGCCGGTCTCGCCCGTCGGCACCGGCCGGTCGTCGTCGCCGAGGATCTCGACCTCGGTGCCGCGCGGCGGGCGGCCCGCGGTGCCCGGCGCCGCGCGCAGGTCCTTCGGGCTCGCGATCGCCACCCAGGCGACCTCCGTCGAGCCGTAGAGGTTGTAGATGACGTCGCCGAACTCGTCCATGAAGCGCATGGCGAGGTCGCCGCTCAGCGCGCTGCCGCTGACCGGAACCGTGCGCAGCGAGCCGGTGTCGTAGCCCCGGCGCGTCTCGTCGTCGAGGTCGAGGATGCGGGAGAGCATCACCGGCACCATCGGGACGCTGTCGAGCTGCTCGCGCTGGATCGTCTTCAGGACGTCCTCGGGATCGAACTTGCGGCGCAGGAACAGCGTGCTCGCCGTGAGCATCCCGAGCGCCAGGTGCGCGAAGCCCCACTGGTGGAAGAGCGGCGGGGCGACCAGGACCTTCTCGCGCCCGCGCAGCGGGATCGAGGAGAGGATGGCGACGGCGGCGCCGATGCCCGGCGAGCCGCGCGAGGCGCCCTTCGGCGTCCCGGTCGTGCCCGAGGTGAGGATCGTCTGGCGGCCCTCGCGCTCCGGCGGGACCGGCGTCTCCGTGTCGCCCTTCTCGATCAGCTCGTCGAGCGTGGGGTCGTCGACCTCGTCCTCCTCGCCGGCGTAGGCCACGAACCCCTTGCGCCGGTACAGCGCGTCCTTCAGGAGGTCGGCGAACTCGGCGTCGTAGATGATCGCGCGCGGCTTCTCGCGCTTGACGACCTCGGTGAGCTGCGGGCCGGCGAAGGCGGTGTTGAGCAGCATCGCGTCGGCGCCGAGCTTGGAGAGCGCGACGATCGTCTCGACGAAGCCGCGGTGGTTGCGGCACATCACGCCGACGCCGTCGCCCTCCTTGACCCCCGCGTCGGCCAGCGCGTTCGCGAGCCGGTTGCTGCGCTCGTCGACCTCCTTGAACGTGATCCCGCCGGTCTCGTCGACGACGGCCTCGGCGTCCGGGTACAGCGCGGCGGCCGCGGCGTAGCCGCCGGCCGGCGTGAAGCCCCAGCGCGAGACGGCCGCGAGCGCGCGCGGGGGGCGGTCCGGGCGAACGGGGCGCACCAGCCGCGCGCGGCTGAACACGGCGGCGGCCTGGATGCCGTCGCCGACAAGGTCCTTGCCCGACGCCAGAAGGTCGAGCGGGCGAAGCAGCGTGCTGTCGTCCCCCATCGCACACGAGGAGTACCCGGCGGGGCCGATGCAACACGCCGCACTTTTGCGGATCGGGCGTTCGTGGTACGGGATCGTTTGGATGAAGGCAGTCGTCACCGGCGCCACCGGCTTCCTCGGAGGCCACGTCACCCGCCTGCTCTGCGAGCGGGGCGACGAGGTGCGCGTCGCCTACCGCAACCCCGACCGGCTCAAGCACCTGAAGGGGCTCGACGTGCGGCGCGCCAAGGCCGACGTCCTCGACTACAAGGCGATGCGGCGCGCGCTGAAGGGCTCCGACGTGCTCTTCCACACCGTCGGCTTCGTCGGCTCCAACCCGGCCGAGCTCGTCTGGCGGATGAACGCGCACGCGCCGGTGGTGGCGGTCGAGGCGGCGGCGGCCGAGGGCCTGAAGCGCGTCGTCATCACCTCGACGATCTCGGCGATCGGGCCCACGACGAACGGCCGGCCCGCGAACGAGCAGACGGAGTACCCGCGAAACTGGCTCGGGCTCGCCTACCCGGACTCCAAGCACGAGGGCGAGCTGGCCGCGCTCGAGGCGGGCGACCGCCACGGCATCCAGGTCGTCGTCGTCAACCCCGCGTACCTGCTCGGCGTGCCGGTGGACCCCGACCAGCCCGGCGAGACCTCCACCCGCACCGTCGGCAACTACCTGCGCCGGCGCCTGCCGGGCGTCATCGACGCGCCGATGAACTTCGCCGACGTCGCGGACGCCGCCGCCGGGCACCTGCTCGCCGCGGACAAGGGCACGCCCGGCGAGCGCTACATCCTCGGCGGCGAGAACATGAGCTGGCCCGAGCTGATCCAGCACGTCGCCGACGTCTCCGGCCACCGCCACCCCGTGCTCGTGTTCCCGCCGCAGACGGCGCGCGTGGCGCAGATCCGCGAGGCGATGAAGCTGCCATCCGCGCTGCCGGCCGAGGGCTTCGGGCTGATGTCGAAGGACTGGCGGTTCTCGTCGGAGAAGGCCAAGCGCGAGCTCGGCTACAGCTCGCGCCCGATCGACGACACGATCCGCGCCACGGTCGACTGGTACCTCGAGCTGATCGAGCAGGGCGTCTTCGACGACGCCTCGGGCTCGGGCATGGCGACGATCGCCGACGTCGTCGGCCGCGCCGGCTCGCTCGGACTCCTGCATCCGATCCGGGTCGGCCAGCGGCTGGCCGGCCGGCGCATCATCGTCGGGGTCTGAGCGTGGCGCTCCCGCCGCCGGAGGACGGCAACACCTGCCTGATCACCGGCGCCTCGTCCGGGATCGGCGCCGAGCTGGCGCGCGGCCTGGCGGCGCGCGGGCACGGCGTGACGCTGGTGGCGCGGCGCGAGGAGCGGCTGCGCGAGCTGGCCGATGAGCTCGCCGAGGCGCACGGCGTGCGGGCCGAGGTCGTCACCGCCGACGTGTCGGGCGAGCGCGGCCGGCGGCGCATGATCGCGGCGGTGGAGGAGCGCGGGCTCGACGTCGAGGTGCTGGTCAACAACGCGGGCTTCGGCAGCGGCGGGCGCTTCACGCGCCTGGACGCCGACAAGGAGGCGTCGATGGTCCGCACCAACTGCGAGGCCGTCGTGGCGCTCACCCGCCACTACCTGCCGCAGATGCGCGAGCGCGGCCGCGGCGCGGTGCTCAACGTCGCCTCGCTGATCGCGTTCCAGCCCGTGCCGTTCCAGGCCACCTACGGCGCGACCAAGGCGTTCGTGCTCTCGTTCACCGACGCGCTGCACGAGGAGATGCGCGGCACCGGCGTGACCCTCACGGCCGTCTGCCCGGGCCCGGTCCGGACGGAGTTCGGCGAGGCCGGCGGCTTCGGCGGCGCCGACGAGCGCATCCCGGACGCGCTCTGGCTCGACGCCGACCGCGTGGCCGAGGACGCGCTGCGCGCGATCGAGCGCGGCGACCGCGTGGTCGTGCCCGGGCCGCACAACCAGATCGCCGCGCTGTGGGGCCAGCACCTGCCGCGGTTCGTGCTGCTGCCTTTGGTGCGGCGTCTGTGGCCTGTCCGCTGAGCCGGGGGCGTTGCCCGCGGCGGACGTCAACTGCGGCTGGGTGGGGGCGGTGACGGACGGTTTCGTCGACCGATCCGCGAGGCCGCGCAGGATCGATCCGCGAAACCCGCGACGTACCCGGGTTTCGCGGACAGGATCCGTGCGCCGCGGCAGATCGGGTCCACGCAATACAGCCCACTCACCACCTCCCCACCCAGCCGCCGTTGACGTCCGCCGGCGGCACTCCCCCGGCCACACGGAACCTCACGAAGGCCGGTTGCGCCCCAGCAGATCGTGCGCGCGCACCCACTCCTCCGCGACGATCGCGCTGCCCAGCGACAGCTCCCCGCAGAGCACGGTCGCCGCGACGATCTCGGTGAGCTTGAGCACCTTCCCCGTCCCGTAGCAGCCGAGCAGCTCGAGGCACTCGCGCTGGGTGGCGAGGCCGGTCCCGCCGCCGTAGGTGGCCACGATCAGCGACGGGATCGTGACCGAGTAGTAGTAGTCGCCGTTCTCGCGCAGCTCCGCGTAGACGAGCGCGGCCGAGGACTCGGCGACGTTGGCGGCGTCCTGGCCCGTGGCGATGAACATCGCGGTGATGCCGTTGGCCGAGTGGGCGCCGTTGTTGTTGACGCCCGACATGAAGCCGCCGAGGTTGGACACCTGCCGCGCCCGGTACATGAGCTCGGTGTTGGAGTTCATGACGTCGCGGAACAGCGCGTCCGGGATCGTCGCCTCGGCCACCACGCGCTTGCCGCGCGTGCGGAGCATGTTCACCTGCGAGGACTTCTTGTCGGTCGCGAAGTTCGACTCCAGGAAGAACCGCTCGATCCCCGGCTCGTAGTTGGCGGCGATCCACGCGCAGGCCGCCGCCGTCGCCTTGCCGGTGAGGTTCTGGCCGGCCGCGTCGCCCGTCGTGTAGTCGAACCGCGTGTAGAGCATCCGCGAGGCCGCGTACTGCTCGATCTCGATCAGGCGGCCGGTCTTCGTGGTCGCCTGGGCGGCCTCGGCGATCTCGTCGAAGTGCTCGCGCAGCCAGCCGCCGAAGTCGCGCGCCTCCCGCGCGCTGGGGAACAGGAACGCCGGCGCGCGCTGCATCCGGTCGTCCAGGACCGTGGTCTTCACGCCGCCCGCCTCGTACAGCAGCTTCATCCCGCGGTTGTAGGAGGCGATCAGCGTCCCCTCGGCGGTCGCGAGCGGGACGTAGAACTCGCCCTGCGCGTGCTCCCCGTCGACGAGCAGCGGCCCGGCGACGCCGATCGGCACCTGCGCGACGCCCGTGAAGTGCTCGACGTTGCCCGACACCAGCTCCGGGTCGAACGAGTACGCGCCGACGTGCTCCAGCGCCACGCCCGTGCGCTCCCGGAGGAACTCGCGGCGGGCGGCGGCGGCTTCAGGGGTGTAGTCGTTCGAGGGGTCCCGCGGGACGGAGACGCGCTGGCTGGTCTGCATGTCACGTTCCTACCCCCTGCGGGGTACGAGAGCGCCATGGCCGCCACCACCCCTCGCGTCGACGCCGCCGAGCTCCAGCGCTTCCTCGACGGGCCCCACCGCGAGGTCCGCGAGCGGGTGCGCGAGTGGATCTCGCGGGACGGCAACGCGCCCCGCGACGACCTGCCGCTCGAGGAGCATCGCGCGCAGGTGCTGGAGTGGGCGAAGGAGCTGGCCCAGCGGGACGAGACGGTCGCCGGCTACCCCGAGGAGTACGGCGGCCACGACGACCTCGGCGGCTACGTCTCGGGCTTCGAGACGCTCGCGTTCGCCGACCTGTCGCTGCTCGTCAAGGTCGGCGTCCAGTTCGGCCTGTTCGGCGGCGCCGTGCTGCACCTCGGCACGGAGGGCCACCACGAGCGCCACCTCGCCGACATCGCGTCGCTGGAGCTGCCGGGCTGCTTCGCGATGACCGAGGAGGGCGCACGGCTCCAACGTCCAGGCGCTGGGCACGACCGCCACGTACGAGGACGGCGAGTTCGTCGTCCACACGCCCGACGACGGCGCCGTCAAGACGTGGATCGGCAACGCCGCGCGCGACGGCCGCATGGCGGCGGTGTTCGCGCAGCTGATCGTCGGCGGCGAGGAGCGCGGCGTCCACGCGCTGCTGGTGCCGCTGCGCGACGACGACGGCAACGTCCTCGACGGCATCCAGATCGAGGACTGCGGGCCGAAGCTCGGCCTCGACGGGGTCGACAACGGCCGGATCCGCTTCGACCACGTGCGCATCCCGCGCGAGAACCTGCTCGACCGCTACGCCACGGTCTCCGAGGACGGCGTCTACCACAGCGACATCGAGAGCGCGACCAAGCGCTTCTTCAAGATGCTGGGGACGCTGATCCAGGGCCGCATCAGCGTCTGCGGCGCCGCCATCAACGCGTCCAAGGTCGCGCTCGCGATCGCCGTCCGCCACGCGCTCACGCGCCGCCAGTTCGGCCCGCCCGACGGCGACGAGGTGGTGCTGATGACCTACCGCACGCACCAGCGCCGGCTGCTCCCGCACCTCGCCGACACCTACGCGCTGCACTTCGCGCAGGAGCGGCTGGTGGCCACGCTGGCCGAGCGCTTCGGCGACGACGACGACGAGAAGCTGCGCGAGCTGGAGACGATGGCGGCGGGCCTCAAGGCGGTCGGCACCTGGCACGCGACGGCCACGATCCAGGAGTGCCGCGAGGCCTGCGGCGGCGCGGGCTACCGGCGGGCGAGCCGGTTCGCGGCGCTGAAGGCCGACACCGACGTCTTCACGACCTTCGAGGGCGACAACACGGTGCTGCTCCAGCTCGTGGCGAAGAACCTGCTGACGGACTTCAAGGCGGAGTTCGGCGAGCTGGACGCGCTCGGCACCGCCGCCTTCTTCGCGGGCCAGGTCTTCGAGACGATCGCCGAGCGCAGCGCGCTGCGCGAGCTGCTCGGCCGGCTCGGCGACGACCTGCTCCCCGGCCGCGACGACGAGGGCGACCTGCTCGAGCGCGAGACCCAGCTGGAGACCGCGCGCTGGCGCGAGGAGCACGTCAAGCAGAGCCTCGCCCGGCGGCTGCGCAGCGGCCTCGACGGCGACGGCGACGCGTTCGAGCTGCTGATCGACTGCCAGGACCACCTCGTGCTCGCGGCGCGCGCGTACGTCGACCGGCTGGTGCTCGAGGCGTTCGCCGACGCCGTCGAGCGCGCCCCCGAGGGCGAGCTGCGCGAGCTGCTGGACCGCCTGTGCGACCTCCACGCCCTGCACCTGTTCGAGCGCGAGCGCGGCTGGTTCCAGGAGCACGGCCGCTTCTCCTCCACGCGCTCGAAGGCGATCATCAAGGCCGTCAACGCGGCCTGCGCCGACCTGCGCCGCACGCGCGGGTGCTGGTGGACGGCTTCGGCGTGCCGGAGGCTCGCTCGGCGCGCTGGCCCGTATCCGCTGATCATCCGTGGATGGCTCGGCGTCGTGGGCCGAGTCAGAGACGATCGGCCGCGCAACGCATGTGGCGGGTCACCTGGTTCGCGGCCGATCGGCTCTGGCGAACGGCCACGACGCGAGACGCCGCGGGAATCGGCGGATCGGGCTAGCAGCCGGCGTGAGTGCCGCTGTCGAGCGCGGCGCGTAGGGCGTCGGCGCTGAGGTCGGCGAGCGGGCCGGAGAGCGCGATGGCGCAGGTGTAGGCGTCGCGGTCCTCCTCGCGCGTGAAGCCGATCTCGTCGCGGTGGGCGACGAACGCGTCGAGCGCGTCGCGCAGCGCGACCAGCCGCGCCGGGCTGAGGATCAGCGTGCAGGCGCTGCCGTGGGCGGCCAGCGCGGTCAGCTCGTCGGCCAGCGCGGTCAGCTCGCGCATCGCCAGCACGCCGTCCGCGGACAGGTCCTCGTGCCGGAACTGCTCCGTGCGGGCGGCGTTGACCGCGCGGGCCGAGCAGGACACCTCGGCCTCGGTGAGGTCGAAGATCGCCTGGACGACCTTGCCGCCGTCGGCGGCGGTGGTGGTGTCTATGCGCGCGTTGACCATGTTCTCGCCCGGATTACCCCCGAGACCGCGGTCCCGCACCAGTTGATACCGCATGGTGCGCCGCAGTCAGTCGTCGCTGCCGGTCTTCGTCGTCATCCGCGCGGCCCCGCCGCCGGACATCACGCGCCGCACCAGCGGCGGCGCGACGACGCGCAGCGCCGCGGCGATCCCGTAGGCGCGCGGCACGTAGCGCTCCGGCTTGCGGCCGAGGCCGGCCGTCGACGATCGCCTCGGCCCCCTTCTCGGGCGTCGAGACCGCCCAGCGCGTCCAGCGGTTGCCGACCAGCTCGCGCTGCGGGAAGCCCTCCGTGGCGATGAAGCCCGGCAGCACGAGGCCGACGTGCACGCCGTTGGCCTTCTCCTCCGCGTACAGCGAGTCGCTCCAGCCGGCCAGCGCGAACTTGCTCGCCGAGTAGGCGCCCGAGCCGCCGCGCGCCACGCGCCCCGAGGTGCTCGAGACGTTGACGATGGCGCTCGGCGCGCCGGCGCGCAGCAGCGGCAGCAGCGCCTCCGTGAGGCGCACGACGGCGTCGAAGTTCACGGCCATCGTGCGCCGCATGTTCTCCCAGCCGCCCTCGGCGAACGTCGCGCGGAAGCCCGCGCCCGCGTTGTTGACGAGCAGCGCGAGCGGCTCGCCGAGCCCCTCGACGTGCTCGCGCACGCGCGCCGGCGCGTCGTCCGCCGTGAGGTCGGCGGCGACGTGGCTGGCCGGGCCGGGGAGCGCGTCGGCGAGCGCGCGCAGCCGGTCCTCGCGGCGGGCGACGAGCACGACGTGCAGGTCGGGCTCGGCGGCCAGCCGGTGCGCGGTGGCCTCGCCGATCCCGCTCGAGGCGCCGGTGACGACGGCGACGCGGGTCATGCGGACACCAGCGCGTGCTCGGGGAACGGGGCGAGGTCGTTGACGAACGCGTCCGTCGCCTCCACGCGGTCCAGCCAGCCCGCGATCTCCGGCCGCTCGCGCGGGTCCGCGCCGACGTCGCCCGCGCAGTGCGTGTAGGCGTAGACCGCGATGTCGGCCACCGTGTAGTCGTCGCCGGCCAGGAACGGGCGGCCGTCCGCGAGCCCGCGCGCCAGCGACTCCAGCGAGGCGCGGCCGCGCGCGACCGCCGCGTCGGCGTACGCCTGGTAGCGCGGCGCGCGGCCGGTCATGACGAGGAAGCGCGCGGCGCCGATGTGCGCCTCGAGCTGGTTCTGCTCGAAGAACATCCACTGGTGCACCGACCGCCCGGTCCAGCCGATCGGCGGGCAGGAACGCCGTGCCCTCGGCCAGGTAGAGCAGGATCGCGCCGGACTCGGGGATCGTCGTGCCGTCGTCGAGCTCCAACACGGGCACGCGGCCGTCCGGGTTGCGCGCCAGGTGCTCGGGCTGTCTGGTCTCGCGGCGGAACAGGTCCACGAGCACGGGCTCGAAGTCGATGCCGAGCTGCCGCAACAGGATCCGCGGCTTCATGCAGTTCGCCGACGCGGGATGGTCGTAGAGCTTCATCTTCGCCGAGACGCTACCGGTGGCACCATGGCGGCGGATGCCCCGCCACGCCGACCCGGAGCGCGACGCCGCCGCGTGCGCCGCGATCTACGCGCCGTACGTGACCGAGGGGGTGGCGTCGTTCGAGGCCGAGCCGCCGGACGCGGACCAGATGGCGGCGCGGATCTCGGCCGCGTCGCGCACGCACGCGTGGCTGATCGCCGAGCGCGACGGGGAGCCCGCCGGCTACGCCTACGCGTCGCCGCACGGGTCGCGGGCCGCCTACCGCTGGTCGGCGGACGTCGCCGTCTACGTCGACCGGCGGCACCTCCGGCGCGGCGTCGGCCGCGAGCTCTACGGCGCGCTCCTCTCGCTGCTGAAGCGCCAGCGGGTCGAGATCGCGTGCGCGGGCATCACGCTGCCCAACGACGCGAGCGTCGCCCTGCACGAGTCGTTCGGCTTCGAGCGGATCGGCGTCTACCCCGCGATCGGCTTCAAGCGCGGGGCGTGGCACGACGTCGGCTGGTGGCAGCTGCGGCTGCTGGGGCCGAGCGTGCCGCCGCCGGAGCCGCTCGGCCCGCAGCGGCTGTGACCAGCTCGTAGGCGACGAGCGCGGCGCACACCGACGGTGACCGCCGCGAGCGCGGCCAGCGCCGGCGCCTCGAGCGCGAGCGCGACGAGCGCCGCGCAGGCCGCGGCGGCGAGCAGCCGGGGCCGGTCGAGCGGCGCGCCGTTGCGCGCCTCGAACGCGACCAGCGCCAGCAGGTAGAGCGCGACGCCGCCGCCGACGCCGAGCGCAGGGATCGTCTTCAGCGGGTCCTCGACGTGCTCGAGCGTCTTCTTCATCCCGAGCGCGAACAGGACGATCCCGGCCACCATCCCCAGGTGCAGGTAGCTGAACGAGTCGCGCGCGAGCGTGTTGCGCTCGCGCCCCGGCGGGCGGGCCTCGAGCGCGTGCTCGCCGATGTCGGCGATGCGGTCGAAGTACGTCCACCACAGCGCGGCGGCGACGACGACGCCGAGCGCCGCGGCGGCCAGCTCGCCCGCGCCGAGGTCCGAGCCCTCGGCGCCGACGCCGATCGCGACGATCGACTCGCCGAGCGCGATGATCACGATCAGGCCGTGGCGCTCGACGAAGTGCCCGGGCGACAGCCGCCAGCCCGCGATCCCGCGCTGCCCGCCGGTGACGTAGTCGAGCGCGAGCACCGCCAGCCACGCCAGCTCCTGCGCGGGCGAGCCGAGGAACGACGCGGCGACGAGGCCGGACGGGAGGAACACCGCGCTCGGCGCCAGCGCGCGGGCCGCCTGGCGGACGCCGACGTCCTCGGTGCCGGCGGCGAACAGGGCGACGTGGAGGAGCCGGATCGCGAGGTAGGCGAGCGCGAACAGCAGCGGGTGCTCCCCGAACGCCTCCGGCAGGGCGAGCGAGGCGCACAGCATCGCCACCATCGCCGCGAAGGTGGCGACGCGGACGTCGGTGCGGTCCGGGTCGACCTCGTTCGTGAGCCACGCGTAGGCGGCCCACGCCCACCAGATCGCCGCCAGCACGAGCAGCCCGCGCCCGAGGCCGCTCCACGTCGGGTCGTCCGCGAGCAGCGCGGTGACCTGCGTGATCGCGAACACGAACACGAGGTCGAAGAACAGCTCGAGCGGCGAGACGGTCTTCGCCTCGCGGTCGATCACCGCCTCAGCCATGCCCTCAGGCGGCGAGTGGCGTCGCGGGCGGCGGCGGTGACGATCGCCCCGTGGTCGGCACCCGGGAACGCGCGATAGCTGACCGGGTTGCCGCGGCCGCGGTAGTCGTCGCGGAGCAGCTCGCTGAACACGGGCAGGACGGTGGTGTCGGCCGTGCCCTGGAGGATCCGGACCGGCGTGCGGATGCGCAGGTCGTCCGGGTCGCCGGCTTCGATCGCGGCGAGCACGGGCGCGGGATCGACGCCCTGGCGCAGGAACTCGCTCCCGGCGAGGCCGCCGAACGAGTCCTGCGCGCCGAGCTCGCGGACGCAGTCGGTGAGCGTGCGCGGGTACAGCGCCGCGGCGCGGTCGCTCAGGCCGGCCGGCACGCCGAGCTCCGGGTGCTGCGCGTCGACCGCTCGGATCACGAGCGCGGCGATGCCGCCGATCCCGCCCAGCGGCGTGGAGATCGACGACAGCAGCGCCGCCTGCTCGGCGAGATGCGAGGCCGGCGCGAACGCCAGCGTGCCGCGCACCTTCAGCTCGGGCGTCCACCGCGGCGCCAGCGCGGCGGCCCACAGCGCCGCATGGCCGCCCTGCGAGTGGCCGGCGATCGCGACCCGGCGGCTGAGGCGCGCGACCTTGCGCGCGGCGCGCACCGCGTCCAGCATCGCCCGCCCCTCCTGGCGGCCGTTGAGGTACTCGTGCACGCCCGGCGTCCCGAGGCCCTGGTAGTCCGTGCTCACGACGGCGTAGCCGGCCTTCAGCCAGCGCTCGTGCAGCGGATGCCGGAAGTCGCCGCGCGAGGGCGCGCAGCGGTCGGCGATGCCCGTCGTGCCGTGGCCCCAGGTCACCACGGGCCAGCCGCCGCGCGGCGCCCTCCCCTTCGGGACCGCGACGGTGCCGGACACCGCGATCGCGCGCCCGTCGGAGCCGACGGAGCGGTACAGCAGCAGCGTGTTCGCCCGCGCCGCGCGGAGCGCCGCGCCGCCCTTCAGCGCGCGCGCCCAGACGGGATCGCCGTGGCGCGCGCCCGGGAGCGTGGACGGCGGCGCGTAGAACGCGAGCCCGGGCGGCCCCTTGCGGACCTTCGCCGGCGCCGCGGCGGGCAGGGCGACGAGGGCGACCAGCGCGAGCAGCAGGGTTCGGCGCATCGGCGGACGGTATCCGCCGGCGCCGGCCGTGTCAGGCCGCGGCGGCCATCTGCGAGCTGCGCTCGCCCTCCGTGCGGACCTTCTCGCCGCGGTACGGGCCGGGCTTCGGCCGCACCTTCCCGCCCGGGAACGCGAGCCGGATGATCGTGCGGTGCACCATGCCGAGCTGCTTCGACAGCGGGCCGGTGTTGTACGGCAGGTCGTAGCGCTCGCAGATCTCGCGCACGCGCGGCGCGATCTCGCCGTAGCGCGTGCTCGGCATGTCCGGATACAGGTGGTGCTCGACCTGGTAGCCGAGGTTGCCGCTGATCACGTGGAAGAGCGGGCTGCCGTCGATGTTCGCGGCCCCGATCAGCTGGCGGACGTAGCGGCCGCCGCGCGTCTCGTCCTCGACCTCGCTCGCGCTGAACGTGTATGTCTGGTCCGGGAAGTGGCCGCAGAAGATGATGCTGTGCGCCCACACGTTGCGTACGACGTTCGCCGCGGCGTCGGCGATCGCGGTGTGGACGTAGGCGCGGCGGGCGGTGTCGAGCGCGTGCGCCGAGCGCGACGGGAGCTTCTTGCGCCGCAGCCGCTCGAGCCGGCTGCGCCGGTCGCGCGGGCCGGCCGCGTAGGCGACCGCGCCGGAGATGGCGGCGCTGATCAGCGGCCACGCGACGTAGTCCTTCGTGATCTGCGCGCGCGCCTTGCCCCAGATGCCCTTGAGCTCCTTGCGCAGCTGCTCCTTGGACTTCTCGCCCGCGCGCAGGGCATCGAGGTCGAGGTCGTGGAACGCGACCCCCCACTCGAAGAACGCCATCAGGAGCACGTTGTAGAGCGGCTGGAGCAGGTAGACCGGGTGCCATGGCTGGTGCGGGTCGATCCGCATGATCTCGTAGCCGAGGTCCTTGTCCTTGCCGCGGATGTTGGTGTACGTGTGGTGCACGTAGTTGTGCGAGTGCCGCCACGCCTCCGCGGTCGAGGCCGTGTCCCAGTCCCACGCCCGCGAGTTGATCACCGGATCGTTCATCCAGTCCCACTGGCCGTGCAGGACGTTGTGGCCGATCTCCATGTTCTCGAGGATCTTGGCCAGTGAGAGCGTCGCGGTCCCGAGGATCCACGCGGGCCAGAAGCTCGAAGCGACGAGCTCCGCGCGCCCGATCAGGCCGAGCCGGCGGTGCAGCTCGATGATGCTGCGGATGTACCGCGCGTCGCGCTCGCCGAGGTCGTCCTTGACCTGGTCGTGGAGCTCGTCGAACTCGCGCCCGATCGCCTCCAACTGCTCCGGCGTCAGCTTGTGGAGGGGATTCTCCGGCTCGTTGGCGACCTTGACCATGCGTGTTCCTCTCAGAGTTCGATCTCGATCGGCCCCTCGGGGGCGTTGATGCACGTGCGGACGGTCTCGCCCTCGTTGCCGGTGACCTTGCCCGAGCGCAGGTCGCGGATCCGCCCCGAGCGGAGCGTCCCGACGCAGGTGTGGCAGATGCCCTCGCGGCAGCCGAACGGCAGCTCGAGGCCGGCCTCCTCGCCGGCGACGAGGATCGGCGTCGAGCCGTCGCACTCGGTCTCGCAGCCGCTCTCGAGGAACTTGATCGTCCCGCCCTCGCCAGGCTCGCCGCCGCCGATCTTCGGCTGGAAGCGCTCCATGTGCATGCGCTCGCGCACACCCTCGCGCTCCCAGTGCTCCTCCAGCGCATCGAGCATCTCGGCGGGCCCGGAGACGAACGCCTCGCGCTCGCGCCAGTCGCCGCAGAGCCGGTCGAGGTCGGAGGGCGCGATGCGACCGTGCTCGGCGGTGTGCTGCTCGTGCAGCCGGAAGCCGTCGTGCTTGTCGGCCAGCTCGCGCAGCTCTCCGCCGAAGATGACGTGCTCGGGCGTGCGCGCCGAGTGCAGCAGCACGACGTCGTCGAGGCTGTCGCGGTGCTCGAGGCTGCGGAGCATGCTCATGATCGGCGTGATGCCGCTGCCCGCGCTGATGAACAGCAGCCGCTCGGGCACGTCGTCCTCGAGCACGAAGTCGCCCTCGACGCCGCCCAGCGACACGATGCTCCCCGGCCGGCCGCGGCGGACCAGGTACGGCGAGACGGTCCCCTCGTCGACGTTCTTGACGGTGATCGAGATGCAGCCGTCGGGGCGTTCGGGGTCCGAGGTCAGCGAGTAGGCGCGCCAGTGGCGCACGCCCTTGATGTCGAGCCCGATGCGCAGGTACTGGCCGGGCTCGTGGCCCTCCCACCGGTAGCCCGGCTTGATCAGCACGGTCGCCGCGTCGGGCGTCTCGTGGTCGATGCGCTCGATCCGGCCGCGCAGCTCGCGCGTGGACCACAGCGGGTTGACCAGCTCGAGGTAGTCGTCGGGCAGCAGCGGCGTCGTGAGCGCGCCGATCGCGTTCAGCAGCCGTCGCTGTAGACGCGGAACCTTGGGTCGAGCGCCGATCTCCGCCACGGGCCGCAACCTTAACATCGATCGATGTCATGGTTCTGAACTGACGCCTCGTCGCGGACGGCGGCGTACCTTCGCGGCATGCGCGCCCCATTGACCGTCGCCGCCTGCGCGGCCGCCCTCGTCTTCCCGGCCACCGCGTCCGCCGCCACTCCGCCCCCGCCCGGAGCGAACGTGCCCTGCACGCCGAGCGCCGCGAAGCCGAACCCGGTCGTGCTCGTCCACGGCACCTTCGGCAACCGGACCGTCAGCTGGCAGCGGATGTCGCCCACCCTGAAGGCCGCGGGCTACTGCGTGTACGCGCTCGACTACGGCTCCTACAACGGCTCGGGCCTGCTGGGCGTCGTACGGCGTCGGGCCGATCGAGCGCTCGGCGCAGGAGCTGGCCGCGCTTCGTCGACCGCGTCCGGCACGCAGACCGGCGCGGCGAAGGTCGACATCGTCGGCCACTCGCAGGGCGGGATGATGCCGCGCTACTACGTCAAGTTCCTGGGCGGCGCCAGCGAAGGTGGACGACCTCGTCGGGCTCGCGCCGTCCAACCACGGCACGCTCAACCCGCTCGCCGGCCCCGAGCGGCTTCCTGTGCCCGGCGTGCCGCCAGCAGGCCGCCGGCTCGGACCTCCTGCGGCAGCTCAACAGCGGCGACGAGTCGCCGGGCGGCGTCTCCTACACGCAGGTCGTGACGCGCTACGACGAGGTCGTGATCCCGTACACCTCCGGCTTCCTCGCGCCCGACGCTGCGCGTGACCAACGTGACGCTCCAGGCCAAGTGCCCGAACGACTTCGCCGAGCACACTGCGATCATCTACAGCGGCCCCGCCACCCGGATCGCGCGAGCACGCGCTCGCTCGCAGCGGGCCCGCCGACCCGGCCTACCAACCGTCCTGCGCGCCGTAGGAGGTCACGGCAGGATCAGGTGGCTGTCGCCGAACTCGTGCCACAGATAGCCCTGCTCGAGCGCGGCCGCGTAGCTGCGCTCGAGCAGCTCCGGGCCGGCGACCGCCTCGAGCAGCTGGAGGTGCGTGGCGGCGGGCTCGTGCCAGCCGGTGATCAGGCCGTCGACGGCGCGCAGCCCGCGCTCGGGCGTGACGACGAGGCGCGTCCAGCCGGCGCCGGCGGCGACGCTGCCGTCCTCCTGGGCGACGGTCTCGAGCGCGCGCACGGCGGTCGTGCCGACGGCGATGACCCGGCCGCCCCACCAGCGCACGGCGTTGACGAGCCGGGCGGTGGTGTCGGGGACGGCGAAGCGCTCGGGATAGGGCGACTCGCCGCGCTCGAGCGAGGACACGCCGGTGTGGAGGGTGAGCGGCGCGAACAGGACGCCGCGGGCCGCGAGGCGGGCGATCAGCTCGGGCGTGAACGGGCGGCCGGCGCTCGGCATCTCGGCGCTGCCGGGCTCGGTCGCGAACGCGGTCTGGTAGGCGTCGAGCGGCCACTCGCGCGGGACGTAGCCGTACCGGATCGGATGCCCGTGGCGGCGCGAGGAGCTCCGGCACGGGCGCGTCGGCGTGGACGCGGGCGAGCCACAGCCGCACGCCGCCCGCGTACGGCGCGACGAGCTCCGCGGTGGCGCCGCCCGGCAGCGCGAGCACCTCGCCGGCCGCGCCGCCCCGGAACGGGCTCGCCCCGTCGGGCGTGCGCAGCTCGACGATCCACCAGCCGCCGGCCTTGAGATCGGGCGCCGGCGTGGCGAAGCGAAGCTCGACGGGTGCGCCGCCGCCGAGCACGGCCGGCACCGCCGCCGGGACGGTCGCGCGACGTGTTCACGACGAGGACGTCGCCCGCCCGCAGGTGCTCGGGCAGGTCGTGGAAGCGGCCGTGCTGGAGCGTCCCGCGGGCGCGCTCGGCGACCATCAGGCGCACGGCGTCGCGGGCGAGGCCGCGGGCCTCGGGCGGCTCGCCGGCCTCGCGGCCGCGCGGGAGGTCGAACGCGACGGCGCTCACGCCGCGGCCGCCTCCACCGTCTCGGCGGCGCGGTAGCGCCCGCTCGGCAGCCCGCCGTCGATCAGCGCGAGCAGCCCGGGCACGCTGTCCTCGGGCGGCGGGCGGTCCGAGATGTCCTCGCCGGGGAACGCGTCCTGGTGCATGCGGGTGCGCATGTCGCCGGGGTCGACGGCGTAGACGCGCAGGTCCGGGCGCTCGGCGGCGAGGATCGCGGTGAGCTGCTCGAGCGCCGCCTTGCTCGAGCCGTAGCCGCCCCAGCCGGGGTACGGCTCGACGGCGGCGTCGGAGGTGACGTTGACCAGCGCGGCGCCGGCGGGCATGCGCGGGATCGCGAGCTGCGCGAGCGCGAGCGGCGCGAGGACGTTGACGCGGTACACGTGCTCGAGCACGTGCAGCGGGTAGTCGGCGAGCGCGGGCTGCGGGCTCGGCCCGAGCACGCTGGCGTTGTTGACGAGCAGGTCGATGCGCGGGCCGGCGGCGTCGATCAGCGCCTCGCGGTGCGTCGGGTCGATGACGTTGCCGCGGATCGCGACGACGTCGCCGAGCGCGGCCAGGCGCTCCTCGGCGGCCTCCAGCTCGCGGGCGGTGCGCGCGTCGACGATCACGCGCCGGCCGCCGCGCAGCAGCGCCGACGCGAGCGCGAAGCCGAGGCCGCGCGAGCCTCCGGTGACGATGGCGGTGGACATGCCGGCCACGCTAGGCGCGGTCGCGGTCGCAGTTCCCAGCGGTCATTGGTCCTAGGACCCGGCGTGCAGGGCTCGAACACCGGCTGGGTGGGGTGGCGGGGACGCCAGCCACCCACCCAGCCGCCGTTGACGTTCGCCGGCGCTACGAGCCGGCCGGCGGCCCTACCAACCCGGCCCGCACCGCGTGCAGCGCCGCCTGCGTGCGGTCGGTGACGCCGAGCTTGGCCAGCACGTGCCCGACGTGGGTCTTGACGGTCTTCTCGGCGATCCCCAGCTCGCGCGCGATGCGCTTGTTCGAGAGCCCGCGGCCGATCAGCTCGAGCACCTCGCGCTCGCGCCGGGTCAGCGGGTCGGGCGCGCGGGCGGCGGGCTGCGCGATCGACTCGAGCAGCCGCGCGGCCACCGACGGATCGAGCAGCGCCTCGCCCGCGTGGGCGGCGCGGATCGCGCGCGCGAGCTCCTGCGGCTGGGCGTTCTTGAGCAGGTAGCCCGCCGCGCCCGCCTGGACGGCGGGCAGCAGCCGCTCGTCGTCGGCGAAGCTCGTGAGCACGATCACGCGCACGCCCGGCAGCCGCTCGCGCAGCAGGCGCATCGCGCCCACCCCGTCGAGCCGCGGCATCACGAGGTCCATCAGCACGACGTCGGGTCGCAGCCGCTCGGCCGCGGCGACACCCTCGAGCCCGTCGCCCGCCTCGCCGACCACCTCGATGCCGTCCTGGAGCTCGAGGAACGTCCGCAGCCCCTCGCGCACGACGGCGTGGTCGTCGACGAGCGAGGACGCGGATCACGCCGCCTCCAGGCGGACCGTCGTGCCCGCGCCCGGCGCCGAGCGGATCTCCAGCCGCCCGCCGAGCCGCCGCGCCCGCTCCTCCATCGACGTCAGCCCGAGCCGGCGCGAGCGCAGCTCGGGATCCGCGGGATCGAAGCCCGCGCCGTCGTCGGACACCTCCAGCACCCGCCGCTCGCCCTCGCGCCGCAGCCGCACCACGATCCGCGTGGCGCCCGGCGTGGCGGACGGCGTTCTGCAACGCCTCCTGCGCGACCCGCAGCACCTCGCCGTCGCGGCGCGCGTCCCCGCCGCCCGCCGCGTCGTCCACGGACACCTCGATCGGCACCCGGTGCAGCCGCCCGAGCACGGCGACGTGCTTGCGCAGCGCGCCGCACAGCCCGTCGCGCTCCAGCTCCGGCGGGCGCAGCTCGAGGATCAGCGAGCGCAGCTCGTCGAGCGCCTCGCGCGCCAGCTCCTGGAGCCGGGCCACGTGCGCCCGCGCCGCGTCCCCGTCGCGGTCCAGCTGCGTGCCGGCCGCCTCGGCCGTCAGCACGAGGCTGAACAGCTTCTGGCTGACCGCGTCGTGCAGCTCGAGCGCCAGGCGGTTGCGCTCGGCGAGCATCGACAGCTCGCGGCTGCGCTCGTACAGGCCGGCGTTGGTGATCGCGATCGCCGCGTGCGCGGCGAGCAGCTCGATCAGCGCCTGGTCGCTCTGCGCCGAACTCCGCCGCGCCCTCCTTGTCGGTCAGGTAGAACGCGCCGATCACGTCGCCGCCCGCGCCGCCGACGATCGGCACGCCGAGGAACGAGCGCATGTCGGGATGCGCCGAGGGCCACCAGCCGCGAAAGCGCGGGTGCTCGTGGATGTCGGTCGTCCGGAACGGCGCCGCCGTCTCCAGCATCGCGCCGAGCATCCCGTGCGTGCGCGGGAGCGGCCCCAGCCGCGGCGACCAGCGCGTCGCTCATCCCGGAGACGAGGAAGCGCGTGAAGCCGCCCTCGCCGTCCGGCGTGCCGAGCGCCGCGTAGCGCGCGCCCGCCAGCTCGCGCGCGCGGTGGACGAGCTGCTGGAGCACGTCCTCGACCGACTGCTGCGAGGCGACCGCGAGGACCGCGTCGCTGACGGCGCGCAGCGCCGGGCTGAGCGTGTCGGACATCGGGGTGTGACGATACGCCGGGCGCGGCGCTGGCATAGTCGCGCCCATGGACACGGAGGCCTTCGACCGGATCGGGCTCGTCGTGCACCCGCGGCGGGAGCTGGGCCGCGCCGTCGCGACCGATCCGCGAATGGGCCGAGCGCCAGGGCGCGGCCGTCGTGCAGGTCCAGGGCCACGGCGAGGTGCAGCAGGTCGCGCCGCCCGGCGAGGCCGCGGACTGCGACCTGCTGATCGCGCTCGGCGGCGACGGCACGGCGCTCGCCGCCCTGAGCGCCGCCGCGCCCGTGGGGCGGCCGGTGCTCGGCGTCGCATGCGGGAGCCTCGGCGCGCTGACCGCCACGACCGCCGAGGATCTCGACGAGGCGCTGGGCCTCGTCGCGCGCGGCGACTGGACGCCGCGCGCGCTGCCCGCGCTCGTCGCCGAGCGCGACGGCGGCGAACCGCTGCACGCGCTCAACGACCTCGTGTTCGTGCGCGACGGCGCCGGCCAGGTCATGGTCGAGATCGAGATCGACGGCGACCTGTACATCCGCTTCGCCGGCGACGGCGTGGTCGCCGCGACGCCGCTCGGCTCGACCGCGTACACGCTGGCCTCCGGCGGCCCGATGCTGGCGCCCGGGCTTTCCGCGCTGGTGCTGACGCCGCTCTCCCCCCACGGCGGCGTCTGCCCGCCGCTGGTGGCCGGCCCCGGCAGCCGGATCGACCTGCTGCTCGACCCCGGCAACGGCGGCGCGCGGCTGGAGCTGGACGGCCAGGTGGCCGACGAGATGCCGCGCCAGGCGCCGATCTCGCTCACGGTGAGCTACCGCGAGGACTACGCGACGCTCGTCTCGCTCGGCGACCAGGAGTCGCTGATCGCGGGCCTGCGCCGGCGCCGGATCATCGTCGACAGCCCGCGGGTGCTCGCCCGCGACGACCGCGAGGCCGCCGCGGCCGCGTGCGGCTGAGCGTCAGACCCGGTCGGGCTCCGGCAGGCCGGGCGGCGGCGGGTACTTCTGGCCGATGCCGCAGTCGAACACGACGACCTCGTCGCGCTCGCCCAGATCGCCGCGGGAGCGCAGCACCTCGACCGCGGCGAACGCGGCGCCCGACTCCGGCGCGACGTAGCTCCCGAGCAGCCGCGCCGCCGACAGCTGCGCGGCGGTCAGCGCCTCCTCGCTGACGGCCACGGCCGTGCCGCCGGACGCGCGCAGCGCGTCGAGGATCAGCATGTCGCCCACGGCCGCGGGCACCCGCAGGCCGCCGGCGCGCGTCTGCGCGCCCTCCCACGGCTCGGCGGTGCGGTCGCCGCGCTCGAACGCCCGCACGATCGGCGCGCAGCCCTCGGCCTGCACGGCGATCATCCGCGGCCGCGCCGTGCCGATCAGCCCGAGCTGCTCGAGCTCGTCGAACGCCTTCCACATCCCCACCAGGCCGGTGCCGCCGCCCGTCGGGTAGACGATCGCGTCGGGCAGCCGCCAGCCGAGGTCCTCCGCCAGCTCCAGGCCCATCGTCTTCTTGCCCTCGACCCGGTAGGGCTCGCGCAGCGTCGAGAGGTCGAAGCTGCCCTCCTCGGCGGCCAGCCGCCGCGCCACCGCGCCGCACGCGTCGATCAGCCCGTCGTGCAGGAGCACGCGCGCGCCCGCGGCGAGCGCCTCGTCGCGGTTGACGGCCGGCACGTCGTCGGGCATCACGACCGTCGCCGGAACGCCGCCCGCCGCCGCGTACGCGGCGAGCGCCCCGCCGGCGTTGCCCGCCGACGGCGCGATCAGCGCCCTCGCCCCGAGCTCGATCGCCCGGCTGACCGCGACGGCCATCCCGCGCGCCTTGAACGAGCCCGTCGGGTTCAGCCCTTCCGCCTTCACGAGCAGCCGCGGCACGCCGAGCGCCAGCCCCAGCCGCGGCGCCGGCAGCAGCGGCGTCGAGCCTTCCCCGAGGTGCAGCCGGCGCGCCGGGTCGGCCACCGGCAGGATCTCCTGCCAGCGCCAGAGGCCGCCGGCCCGGCGCGCGGCGAGCGCCTCGCGCGTCAGGCCGCGTGCCGCCCGCTCCAGGTCGTAGCGCGCCAGCAGCGGCCGGTCGTCCGCCGGATCGAGGCCCATCAGCGCGTCGGCGGGGTAGCGCGTGCCGGAGAGCGAGCCCTCGAGATGGCTGAGCGCGCTCACGCCGCGCCCTTCAGCGCGGCGGCGCGCTGCTCGAGCAGCTTGCGCTCGGCGGCGTTGCGCGCCAGGCCGGCGGCGCGCTCGACCTCGGCGCGCGCCTCGCCGATGCGCCCGAGCCGGACGAGCAGGTCCGCGCGGACGCTCGGGAGCAGGTGGTAGCCGCGCATCGCCGGCTCCTCGGCGAGCGCGTCGACGATCTCGAGCGCCTCCGCCGGCCCGAACGCGCGCGAGACGGCGACCGCGCGGTTGAGCTCGACCACCGGCGACGGCGCGAGCTGGCCGAGCGCGTCGTAGAGCGCCGCGATCTTCTCCCAGTCGGTCTCCTCCGGCGTGCGCGCCCGCGCGTGGCAGGCGGCGATCGCGGCCTGGAGCGTGTACGGCCCCAGCGGCCGGCGGAGCTGCTCGGCCCGCTCGAGCGCCGCCAGGCCGCGCCCGATCAGCAGCCGGTCCCAGCGCGAGCGGTCCTGGTCGTCGAGCAGCACGGGCTCGCCGGAGGGCCCGGTGCGGGCGTGGGCGCGCGACGCCTGGAGCTCCATCAGGGCGACGAGGCCGTGGACCTCCGGCTCGCGCGGCGCCAGCGAGGCGAGGATGCGCCCGAGCCGCAGCGCCTCCTCGCACAGGTCCAGCCGCATCCAGTCGTCGCCGGCGGTGGCCGCGTAGCCCTCGTTGAAGATCAGGTACACGACCTCCAGCACGGACGCCAGGCGGGCGCCGAGCTCGTCGCCCGCCGGCACCTCGAACGGGACGTGCGCCTCCGCGAGCGTCCGCTTGGCGCGCACGATCCGCTGGGCGAGGGTCGCCTCGGGGACGAGGAACGCGCGCGCGATCTCCGGCGTGGTGAGGCCGCCGAGCAGCCGCAGCGTGAGCGCGATGCGGGCCTCCGTGGAGAGCACGGGGTGGCAGGTCGTGAAGACCAGCCGCAGGAGGTCGTCGCCGACGTCGTCGAGCGCGGCGTCGAGGTCCGGCTCGACGTGCTGCTCCAGCTCGCGCGCGATCTGCTCGTGCTTGGCGTCGAGCCGCGCGCGGCGGCGCAGCAGGTCGATCCCGCGGTGCTTGGCGGTGGCCATCAGCCAGGCGCCCGGGTTGTCCGGGACGCCCGTCTGCGGCCACCGCTCCAGCGCCGCCACGAGCGCGTCCTGGGCGAGGTCCTCCGCGACGCCGACGTCGCGCACGATGCGCGCGAGGCCGGCGATCAGCCGCGGCGACTCGATCCGCCAGACCGCGTCGATCGCCCGGTGCGTGGGCGTGCCGCCGGTCACCGCGCGCTCGTCTGCTCCGGCGGCTCCTGCGACAGCACGGCGGCCTCCTGCACGTCCTCGCCGAAGTCGGACAGCTCGGCGAGCTGGCGCACCTCGACCATGTCGCCCTCGCCGAGCGGCACGCGCTTCGCCCACTCGACGGCCTCCTCCTTGGACTTCGCCTGGATGATCCAGTAGCCGCCGACGATCTCCTTGGCCTCGGTGAACGGGCCGTCGGTCACCGTCTTGCTGCCACCCGAGAACCGCACGCGCGCGCCCTTGGTGTCCGCGTGCAGGCCATCGAGGGCGAGCAGGACGCCGGCGCGGGTCAGCGCCTCGTTGTACTGCTGCATCGCCGCCGCGTCTTCGGCGGTGACCTCCCACGCGCCCTCGTGCGGGCCGGGATAGATCATGAGCATGAAACGCATCGCGCACTCCCTTCCGTCGGGTGATGTCTATCCAAGCGACGAACGGCGCGCGGCGAGATCGACATGGCTGCCGAGGAATGTCGAGAATGGGCGGGCGGTCTCGACACGTGGGTGACCGATTCCCACCTGCCCGAGGAGGCACCCGTGAAGTACGTGATCCTGATCTGGAGCAACCCGCGCTCGCGCGAGCTGTGGGTGAGCTTCTCCAAGGAGGAGCGCGGCCAGGGGCTGGCCGCGTACGCCGAGCTGGTCGAGGACCTCAGCGCCTCGGGTGAGCTCGTGGTCACCGAGGCGCTCGCCGACCCGGCGCTCACCAAGCGCGTGACGGCCGGCGACAGCGGCACGATGACCAGCGACGGCCCGTACGCGGAGGCCAAGGAGCTGCTGGCCGGCTTCTTCCTCGTCGACTGCGAGAGCGGCGAGCGCGCGGTCGAGATCGCCGCCCGCGTGCCGGAGGCCGGGCTCGGGCTCGTCGAGGTCCGGCCGGTGATGGCCCTCAGCGACTTCGAGATGTGAGCGGGACCGAGGACCTGCTGCGCGAGCTGGCGCCGCAGGTCCTCGCCGCGCTCGTCCGCCGCTACGGCGACTTCGGCGCGTGCGAGGACGCGGTGCAGGAGGCGCTGCTCGCCGCCTCCGTCCAGTGGCCGCGCGACGGCGTGCCGGACAACCCACGGGGCTGGCTGGCCACCGTCGCGCTGCGCCGCCGGACGGAGACCTGGCGCGCCGAGTCGGCGCGGCGCCGGCGCGAGGAGACCGCGGCGGCGCTCGAGCCGCGCGGCGCGCCGCCGGTGCCGGACGACGACGACACGCTCGCGCTGCTGCTGCTCTGCTGCCACCCGTCGCTGACCCGCGTCTCGCAGGTGGCGCTGACGTTGCGGGCGGTCGGCGGCCTCACCACCGCGGAGATCGCCCGCGCGCTGCTCGTCCCGGAGGCGACCGTCGCCCAGCGCATCAGCCGCGCCAAGCTGCGCATCCGCGACAGCGGCGGCGAGTTCCGCATGCCGCCGGAGGACGAGCGCCCGCGCCGCGTCGCGGCCGTGCTGCACGTCCTCTACCTGATCTTCACCGAGGGCCACACGGCCAGCTCGGGACCGGCGCTCCAGCGCCTGGACCTCACCGCCGAGGCGATCCGCATCGCGCGCCAGCTGCCGGCGGAGGGCGAGGCCGCGGGCCTGCTCGCGCTGATGCTGCTGACCGACGCCCGGCGGCGGGCGCGGACGAGCGCCGACGGCGCGCTCGTCCCGCTCGCCGAGCAGGACCGCTCGCTGTGGGACGCGGACGCGATCGCCGAGGGCACCGCGCTCGTCACCGCCGCGCTGGCGAGCGCGCCGCCGGGCCCGTTCCAGCTCCAGGCCGCGATCGCGGCCGTGCACGCCGAGGCGGCGCGCTTCGAGGACACGGACTGGCCGCAGATCCTCGCGCTCTACGACCACCTGCGCGCGCTCGCGCCCGGCCCGATGGTCACGCTCAACCGCATCGTCGCGGTGGCGATGGTCCGCGGCGCGCGGCAGGCGCTCTCCGAGCTCGCCGACGCCGAGCCGGAGCTCGCCGGCCACCATCGCGTCGCCGCCGTCCGCGCGCACCTGCTCGACCTCGCCGGCGACCACGCCGCCGCGCGCGAGGAGTACGAGCGCGCAGCACGGCTGACGCTGAGCGTCCCGGAGCAGGAGTACCTGCGCTCGCGGTCAGCGCAGTGAGCGCGCGATGGCGAGCGCGTCCTCGAGGTCCCTCGCGCCCTCGATGCGCAGCACCAGCCCGTCGCGCTCCCACACGAGCGTGTCGCCCGCGAGCCGCGGGACGTCCTCGCGGTAGTTGCCGCTCGTGTCCTGGAAGATGATCGCGTGCGGCTCGCCGTCGAGCCACGCGCCGCGGGCGCCGTCGACGTCGACCGCTCGGACCTCGGTGCCCGGCCCGACGGCCTTCTCGGCGATGACGCCGTACCGCGCTGCTCCGTGATCAGCACGCCGATCCCCTCGGCGCGCGTCGCCGGGCGCCCGGCGGTCGGCCGGTAGACGAGCGACAGCCTGCGGTCCTGCACGCGCGCCTCGTCCGGGCTCCCGAGCGTGGTCGGCACGAGCGGCTCGAAGCCGATCCGCGCCGCCGCCGTGTCGAGCGGCACGACGCGGCCGAGGTCCGGCTGGGGCAGCAGCTCGCGCGCCGGCGGCGGCTGCGGCGTGCGCCGCACCTCGACGTTCTTGAGGCCGAGCCACTCGAGCACGTCGTCGCGCGCGTCCGGGAACGCGACCGCGGCGCCCGGCAGCGCGACCAGCGCCGCCAGGGCGATCGCCAGCGCCCAGCGCCGGCGCGCACGCGGCCGCCGGGCGCGCCCCGGCGGGCGCCGGCGCCTGGCGCAGCCGGACGGTCACCGCGGCCGCGATGTCGGGCGTCGGCGGCCACTCCTCGGCGGCCGCGAGATCGCGCAGGGCGCGCTCGAGGTCAGCCATTGCGCTCCTCCGTCGCCGCGCGCAGCCGGTCGAGCGCGCGCGAGGTGCGCGACTTCACCGTGCCGCGCCGGATGCCCAGCGCCGTCGCGGTCTCCTCCTCGCTGAGGTCGAGGAAGTAGCGCATGTAGATCAGCGTGCGGTCGCGCTCCGGGAGGCCGGCCACCAGCTCGCGCAGGGCGGTCGCCTCGGCCGAGCGCACGGCGGCGGCCTCGGGAGAGGGGGCCGCCTCCCCCGAGACCTGCGCCGCGGCGCGGTTGGCGAGGTGCTCCCTGCGCCCCTCCGCGCGCCGCCGGTTGCGCGCCTCGTTGACCACGATCGTCAGCAGCCACGGGCGCAGGGGCCGCTCGGCGTCGAACCGTCCGAGTGCCGCGTACGCCTTCACGAACGCCTCCTGCGCCGCGTCCTGCGCGTCGGCGGCGTTGCGGGTGACGACGTGCGCGGCCCGGAACGCCGTCTGCTGATGGCGCTGGACGATGGCCTCGTACGCGGCGAGGTCACCGCGCTGCGCCCGCCGCACGAGCGTCGCGTCGTCTTCCTGTGGCCGGCCCACCACTGCGGTGCATACACCGTCCGCGTCATGGCGGTTCCCCGGTGGGCCGGCCGATGCAGGCAGGGCCTACGGAGCCACGGCGGCTTCCCCGCCGCCGGGCCGCCGCCGCAGCGCCCACGCGGCGCCGCCGCCGGCCAGCGCCAGGCCGCAGCTCGCCGCGAGCACGATCAGCCACGCTGGCAGGCCGCCGTCGTCAGCGGGAGCCGCCGGAGGGTCGGTGGGCGGGGAGACGACCTCGGGCGGCAGCGACGTGCCGAACCGCTCGGCCTCGCTGCTGACCCCGGTCTTCATCTTGCTCGCGGGGAGCGCCTCGTGGCCCCGGACGGCGCGCCGCAGCGCGCGGTCGCCCGCCGTCGTGGTCTCGACCCACGAGCCGTCCATCGCGCGGATCTTGTGCGCGGACGGGACGTACACGATCGTGAAGCGCTCGAAGACCTTGCCGGTGCCGTCGCCGACCGCGAAGCGGAGCCGGTAGAACGGCGACTGCTTCGGCGCGTCGGTGATCGCGCCGCCCTCGAGCAGCACGTGCGCGTCGCCCTTGGTGCTGATCGCCTTGCAGCCGTCGGCGCCGCAGACGGCGGCCTCCTCGATGACCTTCGCCGTCGCCGGCGCGGCGAGCGCCATCGCGGTCGCCGCGGCGAGCACCAGCGGAATCGTGCGGATGAACATGCGCCCGTCTCCTTCCTCGAGTGTTCGCGGCCGGTACACCGGCCGTGGCCGGCGGGTTCCCATCAGCCGGCGCTCGCGATCGAGCGGGCGACGATCGCGGCGTCCTCGCCGGCGCCGTGACGACCGCGCGAGCGTCGTCCGCGCAACGCGGCTCACGCATACGCGGCCGGGAATCCCTCGCGCCAGCTGGGGAACCGCGGCGTCCAGCCCAGCTCGCGCTTCGCCTTCGCGTTCGACGCGCCGCGCGACTCCGTTCCGAGCATCACGGCGGCCTCGCCCCCGAACAGCCGCGCGAGCCAGGCCGGGAAGTGGCGCGGCGGCTTCGCGCCGAGCGCCTGCGCGAGCACCGGCAGCCACTCGCGCGCCGGCGCGGGATCGTCGTCGACGATGTTGTAGATGCCGGGGGCGCCGCGCTCGAGCGCGAGCACGGTGGCGGCCGCCGCGTCGTCGAGGTGGATGAACGAGAAGACGCCGCCACCGTCGCCGACGATCGGGAACTGCCGCTTGCGCACGGGCTCGATCAGGCCGTCGTTCGGCGGCGCCGTAGAAGCCGCCGTAGCGCAGCGCGATCCCGCCCGCTCCGGTGACGCTCTCGTCCAGGTGGCGCATCGCCGCGTGCGTCTCGCGCGTCGACGGCACGGGCGCGGGGTCGAGCGGGTCGTCCTCCGTCTTGACGGGCCCGCCCTCGCGGGCGTTGCGCATCGAGGCGAAGCTCTGGGCCACGACGCGCGTGACGCCGGCCTCGCGCGCGGCGGCCAGCAGCGCGTCGGTACCCTCGGTGCGAAGGCGGTTGGTGAGCCTGAAGCCCTTGTCGAAGTTGCGGGAGAAGTTCATGTCCGCCAGCGCGGTGGCCTCGTGGACGATCGCGTCGGGCGCCGCTTCGAGCACCGCCGTGCGGACGGCGCGCGGATCGAGCAGGTCGAGCGCCACGGCGCGTGCGCCCAGCGCGCGGACGCGCTCGGCGTTGCTCGGGGAGTGGAAGGTGCCGATGACCTCGTGGCCTCGGTCGATCAGTTGCGGGACGAGGCGGCTGCCGATGGCGCCGCTCGCTCCGACGACGAGCACTCGCATGTTGCGCTCCTTGTCACGCTCGCGGGGTTGGAGGGGTCATGACCGCATGACCCCTTTGCGAGCGTGGATGTGACCGATGGACCATGTAGATGAATTCGAGCGCCACCGGCCGCGGCTGCGCGCGGTCGCCTATCGCATGCTCGGCTCGGTGAGCGAGGCCGACGACGCCGTCCAGGAGGCGTGGCTGCGGCTCAACCGCGCGGATGCGCGCGAGGTCGAGAACATGGGCGCCTGGCTGACGACGGTGGTCGCGCGCGTGTCGCTGAACATCCTGCGCGCGCGCCGGTCGCGGCGGGAGGAGCCGCTCGAGCTGCGGATGCCCGAGCCGATCGTGGACAGCTTCGACGGGACCGATCCCGAGCACGAGGCGCTGCTGGCCGACTCGGTCGGCCTGGCGCTGTACGTCGTGCTGGAGACGCTCGCGCCCGCCGAGCGGCTGGCGTTCGTGCTGCACGACATGTTCGGCGTGCCGTTCGACGAGATCGCCCCGATCGTCGACCGCTCGCCCGAGGCGACACGGCAGCTCGCGAGCCGTGGCCGCCGCCGCGTGCGCGGCGCCGCCCCGGCGCCCGACGCCGCCCTGCCGGCACAGCGCGAGGTGGTCGACGCGTTCATCGCGGCCTCTCGCGGCGGCGACTTCGACGCGCTCCTCGCGCTGCTCGACCCGGACGTGGTGGTGCGCGCCGACCGCGGCGCCCTGCTGCCCGGCGTGCCGCAGGAGACCCGGGGCGCCGCCGCCGTCGCGCGCCAGGCGCTGAGCTACGCCCGGCTCGGCCTCGACATGCGGCCGGCGCTGGTCAACGGCGCCGCGGGCGGCGTCGCGTTCCGCGACGGGAAGCCGTTCGCGATCATGGGCCTCGTCGTCCGTGGCGGGCTGATCGCCGAGATGAACGTCTTCGCCGACCCTGAGCGCCTCGAACGGGTCGACCTCACGGTTCTCGACGGCTGACCGCGGCCAGCTCGGTGCGGTTCGCCACGCCGAGCTTCACGTAGACGTGCGAGAGGTGCGTCTTGACCGTGCTGCGGCTCATGAACAGGCGGGCGCCGATCTCGGGGTTCGTGAGGCCGTCGGCGGCCAGGCGGACGACCTCCAGCTCGGTCGAGGTCAGGCTCTCCCAGCCGTGGTCGGGGCGGCGGCGGGAGCCGCGCGCGCGGCGGGCGTACGCCACCGCGTCGTCGAGGCTGAGCGCGGCGCCCTCCGCCCAGGCCTCGTCGCCTGCTCGTCGCGCGGCTCATCGCGCCCCGTCACGATCGCGCGCGGGAGCGCCAGCTCCGCGCGGGCGGCGTCGGCGGCCGCGAGCAGCCGCGCGTCCTGCGCCGGGTCGCCCGTCCCGAGGGTGGCGAGCGCCTCGAGGCTCTCGATCGCGCCCGGTCGCAGCCCGTGCTCGGCGCGGATCGCCAGCGCCTCGTGATGCGGCCCGGGGTCATCGCTCAGGCGGCCCTGCTCGGACAGGCAGTCGGCCAGCACGGCGGGCATGCGCCGCTCGCGCGCCAGGGCCGGCGCCGCGCTCGGCCGTGGCGATCGCCTCGTCGGGGCTGCCCAGCTCCCGCTGCGCGGCGGCGAGCGCCGGCAGCGCGCGGACGGCGAGGTACGTCGGCTTCCCGCCGTCGGTCCACGCCGCCTCGGCGGCCAGCGGCCCGGCGGCCCGCTCGGGGTCGCCCGCCCACAGGTGGAGCAGGCCGAGCGCGCGGTTGGCCTCGGGGAGGAACGTCTCGCCGCCCTCGAGGAGCGGGAGGATCGGCGCGAGCGCGTCCAGCCCGGCCTCGCACCTCGCCGCCGGCGCCGAGCGCGAGCGCCAGCGCGCTCCGGGCCATGCCGATCCGGAGGTGGTCGGCGAGCGGCGCCGCGGTCGCGACCGACCGCTCGGCGAGCGCGCGGGCGCGCTCGAGGTCGCCGGTCAGCCGGGCGCCGCCGGACAGGAACGCCAGCGCCGTGGAGGCGACGCCGCGCTCGCCCAGCTCCGCCAGCCGGGCGGCGGCCTCCTCCAGCAGCGCGCCGGCCTCCGCGTGCTCGTCGCGCAGGTGCCGGACGATGCCGCGCAGCGCCAGGCCCGCGCCGGTGACGAACGGCTCGCCCGCGGCCGCCGCCAGCCGCTCCGCCTCGAGCGACTCCTCGTAGGCGCCGTCGAGATCGGTGAAGAACATGCCGACGGCGGTGAGCGTGCGGCAGAGCGCGAGCAGCCGGTCGTCGCCGACCTCGGCGGCCAGCTCGGCCGCCCGGCTGCCGGCGTCGGCCTCGACGTCGAGCGGGCCGGCGGTGTCGGCGACCAGCGCGATGCCGGTCAGCAGCCGCGCCTGCACGACCGACCGGTCGTCGGGCGCGCGGGCGATCGCGCGCCGAAGGACGTCGATCCCCTCCCCGCCCTGCCGGTGCATGTGCCACAGCCACGGCAGCTCGGCGGCGAGGCGGCGGCCGCGCTCGGGGTCGGGCGCCGCGAGCCCGTGCTCGATCGCCGCGCGGAGGTTCTCGTGGTCGGGCGCGAGCGCGGCGCGCCAGGCGTCCCGGTCGCGGTCGAGGTCGGGCGCCGCGGCCTGTGCCCGGGCGAGCATGTGGTCCAGGTGGCGATCGGCCGTCGCGCGCCGCTCGCCCGCGGCCGAGAGCCGGCTCGCCGCGTACTGCCGCACGGTCTCCGGCAGCCGGTAGCGGGCCTCCTCCGCGACCACCAGCGACTTGTCGACCAGCCGCGCGACGGCGCCGAGCACCGCCGCGGGCTCGACCGGGTCCCCGGCGCACACCTCGCGCGCCGCCTCGAGGTCGAAGCCGCCGGCGAACACGGAGAGGCGGCGGAGCACGGCGCGGTCGTGCTCGTCGAGCAGCTCGTGGCTCCACGCCATCGAGGCCAGCAGGCTGGTCTGCCGCGGGACGGCGTCGCGCGGGCTGCGCACGAGCAGCGCGAAGCGGTCGTCGAGCCCCTGCTCGATCTGGCGCGGGGTGAGCGTGCGCAGCCAGGCGGCGGCCAGCTCCAGCGCGAGCGGCGAGCCGTCCAGCCGCGTGCACATCGAGGCGATCGCGGCATCGGCCTCGTCGTCGAGCGCCAGGTCGCGCTGCACGTGGGCGGCGCGCTCGATGAACAGCGCCCTCGCCTCGGCGGCGGGCAGCGGCGGGAGGCGCCAGACGAGCTCGCCGGTCAGGCCGAGCGGCTCGCGGCTCGTGGCGACGATCGCCACCTCCGGGCAGTCGCGGGCGAGGCGGGCGGCGACGTCGGCGGCCGCCTCCAGCACGTGCTCGCAGTTGTCGAGGCAGATCAGCAGGCGGCGGCCGGCGAGCTGCGCTGAGAGCGACGCGGTCGCACCCCGCTGGGGGTCGACGAGCGCGCCGAGGCCGCGCGCGATCGCGCCGGAGATCTGCTTCGGGTCGGCGACGTCGGCCAGCTCGATCCACCACGTGCCGTCCGGCCAGCGGCCCGCCTGCTCCGCCGCGAGCTGGGCGGCCAGGCGGGTCTTCCCGCTCCCGCCGGGCCCGACGATCGTCAGCAGCCGCTGGGCGGCGAGCTGGAGCTGGAGCTCGGCCAGCTCGGCGGCGCGGCCGACGAACGTGGACGCGAAGCTCGGGAGGTTGTTCGGGAGGCCGGCGAGCGACTGCGGTGGGCGCGGGTCCTCGAGCGTGAAGACGCGCAGCGGCGGGGACAGGTCGCGCAGCCGGTGGATGCCGAGGTCCTGGAGCTCGGCGCCGGGTCCCGCCGCCGCGGCGGCGGCGGCCGAGACCAGCGTCTGCCCGGGCCACGCGACCTCGCACAGCCGGCGGCAGCGGGAGACGCCGGCGCCGGCGTGGCGGCCGTCGTCGAGGTAGGCGTCGTCGAGGTGGACGGCGATGCGGGCTTCCGGGTGCGCCGCCCGGCGTGTCTGCTGCCGCCGCGAGCGCCTCGGCGGCGGACGGGAAGGCCGTGACCTCGCCGTTCGTGGCGAGGAACGTCGTCCCGACCGGGACCGCCGCGGCGTGCGGCGTGGCCACGTGGTGCTGCACGCCCCGGAGTCTGCCGGATCGGCCACCCTCGCCCGCGATCATGGCCAGGTGGCCGATGTTCCGGCGGGCGATGTCCGGCACCGTCTGTCGGGGCAGCGTCCAACCCCGCTACGGAGGCCACCATGAGCCAGGTCATCGCCGACATGTCCATGTCGCTCGACGGCAAGATCGCCAAGCGCGACGACGACATCAGCCGCCTCGTCCGCTGGTACTTCGACGGCGACACCGAGGTCGGCCCGTTCCGCGTCTCGCAGGCCAGCGCCGAGCTGCTCGAGGACGCGTTCGAGAGCGTCGGCGCGATCGTCGGCGGGCGGCAGTACTTCGATTCCGCCCAGGGCTGGGGCGGGCAGCACCCGATGGGCGTGCCCGTCTACATCCTCACCCACGAGCCGCCGGCCGACTGGCCCGCGGACAGCACGATCCGGTTCGTCACCGACGGCGTGGAGAGCGCGATCGCGCAGGCGCGGGAGGCCGCGGGCGGCAAGGACGTCGCGATCGCGACGCCGAGCACCGTCCGCCAGTGCCTCGACGCCGGCCTGCTCGACGCGCTCCAGGTCAACCTCGTGCCCGGTCGTGATGGGCGAGGGGCGGCCGTACTTCGACGGGATCGTGAACGCCGTCGAGCTCGAGGGCCCGGACGTCATCCAGGGCACCGGCGTCGTCCACCTCCGCTACCGCGTCGCCCGCCAGCAGGACCGCGACGACCACCGCGACGCCGAGGCCGCGGTCAGGGAGACCGCCCAGCCCGGCCGCTCGGCCTGAGCCCGGCAGTCGGCGGCGGGCGCTCCGATGCGCCCGCCGCCGCTGAGCGTTCCGCGATCAGAGGATCGCGATGATGCTCCCCGTGTCGGGGTCGCCGCCGGCCTTGCGCGGCGTCAGTTCGTCCGTCGTCATGCCGCCGGCCTTGCGGCACTCACTGGCTGAGCCCGCGTCGTCCGCGGCCATCGCGGGACCGGCGAGCGCGCCGGTCGCGACGGCGGCGATGACGCCCGCGAGCGCAAGACGGCGGCGGGAATGGTTGAACATCGAGAAGTGACCTCCTGGGTCGGGGTAGGGGAGCGCCTACCTTCCTCGACGCCGTGCGGCGCGCCCATGGCGCGCGCCGACGCATTGACGGCGGAAAACCGCCGCAGCTGCGGCGGGTCACGACATGGCGCGCTGCCCGCCGCGGCCCGGATGCTGCCCCCATGCAACTGCGCACACTCAAGCGGCACCTCGCATCGACCGGGTGCCTGTTCATCGTCCTCGGCGGATCCGCCTACGCGGCCACCGCGGTGGGACCGCCCACCGCGGCGGGCGACGCCAAGAAGGCCGAGAGCCGGCACCCGGTCGCGCGCCTGGTCCTGCCGGGGGTCACCGGCGACGGGCCGGATGGCGCGATCGCCGTCCGCGGCATCGACTGGTCGAACGAGCTCTCGAGGCGGCGGCGGCGCGGGCGGCGGGGCGGGCGCCGAAGCCGGAGTGGGGCGACGTGGTCGTCGCGAAGGCGCCCGATCGCAGCTCTCCGCAGCTCTGGAAGCTGGCCGCGACCGGCAAGCACCTTCCCTCGGCCGAGCTCGAGCTGCTGGCGCCCGGCGAGGACGTCCCGTACGCGACCTACTCGCTCAAGGACGTCACGGCGTCGCGGCTTCGCCACGCGCGAGTCCGGCGACGAGGTGGCGCTGCGCTTCGATCCGGCGGCGCAGCCGAACCCCGCCTTCGCGTTCGACCCTGCGGCGCCGCGCCCCGCGCTCGGCGTGCCGCGCGTGGGAACCATGGCCGTCGAGGGAATCGCCGGTGAGAGCGCCCTGGTGCGGGACGCGTGGAACGTCGACCGCGCGGACCCGGACCTGTTCGGGCCGTTCGTGGTCCACAAGCCCGTCGACGGCGCCTCGTCGGGGCTGCTCGCCCGCTTCGCCTCCGGCCAGCACATCCCGAAGGTCACGGTCAAGCTGCTCCAGCCCGGCTCCGAGACCGTCCACACGACCTACGTCCTGCGCGGACGTCGTCGTGTCCTCGTTCGGCGTGGTCGGCGACGACCGGCCGCTGGAGCGCGCTCGGTCTCGACGCCGCGCGGGTCGAGTCGACGGTCCCGGTCCCCGGCGGCGAGCCGGTCCGCGAGCTGCTTCGACCGCAAGCTGAACGCCGAGTGCTGAGCCTAGGCCGTCGCGCGGCGCGGCGGCGACGCGGCCGGGACGGGAGTGGTCGGGCCGAGCGGGACGCTGCGCGGCAAGCCGCGTCCCGCCGCCCGCCGGGCTCTCGAGGGCGAGCGTGCCGCCGAGGCTCTCGACGCGATCGGCGAGCCCGCGCAGGCCGCTGCCCTCCTCGTCGGCTCCGCCCGCGCCGTCGTCGGCGACGCTGACGTCGACCTGCCCGGCGTCGGCCGCGACGCTGTACCACGACGCGGCGCGGCGCCGGCGTGCTTCTGGACGTTGGCGAGCGCCTCGGCGACGACGTAGTAGGCCGCCGCCTCGATCTGCTCCGGCAGCCGCCGGTCCGGGCACGACCTCGAGCTCGACCGCGATCGGCGACGCGCATGCGCGAGCGCCTCGAGCGCCGTCGCCGAGGCCGCGCTCGGTGAGCAGCGCCGGGTGCAGCCCGCTGGCCAGCTCGCGGATCTCCTCGAGCCCGGCCGCGAGCTCGTCGATCGCGAAGTCGAGCAGCGTCGGCGGGCTCGTCCGACTGGCCGCGCAGCGCGGCCGAGGCGAGAGCAGCACGGACGGTCAGCCGCTGCTGCGCGCCGTCGTGGAGGTTGCGCTGGATGCGCCGGCGCTCGCGCGTCGGCGACCTCGACGAGGCGGGCGCGCGACGCGCGCAGCTCCCGGTCCGCCCGGCACGCGGTCGGTGATGTCGCGCAGGTAGCCCGTGAACGTCGGCGGCCCGGGCAGCGCGATCCGCGTGATCGTCAGCTCGACCGGGAACTCGGTGCCGTCGCGGCGCATGCCCGGTCAGCTCGAGCCGGCGGTCGAGGACGACGCCGCTGCTCGGTCTCGAGGAAGCGCGCCAGCCCGCGCCGGTGCGCGTCGCGCAGCGCCGGGCGGCACGATCAGCTCCGCCATCTCGCGGCCGACGGCCTCGCTCGCCGGGTAGCCGAAGATCGCCTCGGCCGCGTGGTTCCAGCCGATCACGCGGCCGTCGGCGTCCATCGTCACGACCGCGTCGAGCGCGCGCCTCGAGCATCGCCCGCAGCCGCGACTCGCGCGCTCGCACCTCCTCCTCGGCCCGGCGCCGCGCGACGAACTGCCCGACCTGGCTGCCGAGCGTGGCCATCGTGGCCAGCAGCCGCTCGTCGGGCTCGCGCAGCTCGCCCGCGAAGAACTCCATCACGCCGACGACGCCGCGCGCGCTGCGCAGCGGGAAGCCGAAGCCGGCGTGCAGCCCGCTGCGCCGGGCGGCGTGCGCGCGCGGGAAGTTCGCGTCCGTCGGGCGCGTCGACGATCCACGCCGGCTCGCCGCTCGCGAGCACCCGGCCGGGCAGCCCCTCGCCCGGCGCGAGCGTGATCGACTCGCTCAGCGCCTCGAACTCGTCCGTGCGCTCACCCGCGTGCCACGTGCAGACGCAGCGCAGGCCGCCGGCCTCGGGATCCGACCTCCCAGACGGCGCCGAGCCGCCAGCCGAGCGACCGCCCGATCGCCTCCAGCGTGCGCGTCGTAGACCTCGACAGGCCGTTCGGTTTCCGCGAGGATCCGAGCGACGGCGTGCTCAACGCGCCGGAGGTCGCGCGCATCGGCGACCGGCCCGCGGTTCGCCTCTGACTCGCTCATGGCCTCAAGCGACCTTACACCCGCCGAACGGCGCAAAGACGCCGCCGCGCCGCGAGCCGCTGCGGGTCGTCGTGGCCGACGACGACGCGCTGCTGCGCGAGGGCATCGCCTCGCTGCTCCAGGACGCGGGCCACGACGGTCGTCGGCCGCGCGCGAGACGCCCACGACCTGCTGCTCAAGGTGCGCTCGTACGTGCCCGACATCGCGATCGTCGACGTCCGGATGCCGCCCGGCAACGCGGACGACGGGCTGCTCGCGGCCGCGGAGATCCGGCGCGCGCACCCGACCGTCGCGGTGCTCGTCCTCTCCCAGCACCTCGAGCCGACCTACATGCTCGAGCTGGTCGGCGACGACGCCTCGGGCGTCGGCTACCTGCTCAAGGACCGCGTGCGCGACGTGGCCGAGTTCGTCGACGCGGTCGAGCGCGTCGCCGGCGGCGGCACGGCCTTCGATCCCGGCGGTCGTCAAGAGCCTCGTCGGCGGCCGCCGCTGCGTCGCTGCTCGACGAGCTCACCGAGCGCGAGCGCGACGTGCTCGCGCTGCTCGCCGAGGGCCGCTCCAACCGCGCGATCGCGAAGCAGCTGCTACCTCAGCCCGCGCGCCGTCGAGCGGCACGTGCAGGCCATCTTCCAGAAGCTCCGCCTCCCCGACACCGAGGACGACAACCGCCGCGTCCTCGCCGTCCTCGCGCTGCTCGGGCACTGAGCCACGACGCGAGCGGCGGCGGAAAACCGACACGGCGTCTCGGCGGGCAGGCTCCTTCCGCCGGGACGCCGACGGCGCGAGGCTGCACACCATGAACCTCGACCTTGAAGCACTCGAGACCAGCTTCGACCTCGTCGCCCCACGCGGCGACGAGCTGTGGACGTCTTCTACGCGCGGCTGTTCGAGGCCGCGCCGGCCGTCCGCCCGCTGTTCGCCCACACCGACCTCCGCCGCCAGAAGGCGATGCTGCTCGCCACGCTGGTGCTGCTGCGCAAGTCGCTCCGCGACCTCGGTGCGATCGTGCCGAAGCTGCGCGAGCTCGGCGCGCGCCACGTCCACTACGGCGCCCGGCCCGAGCACTACCCGGTCGTCGGAGCGGTGCTGATCGCTTCGATGGCCGAGATCGCCGGCGACGCCTGGCGCCCCGAGTACGAGCGCGCCTGGTCCGCCGCGTTCGACGTCGTGGCGGGGGCGATGCTCGACGGCGCCGCCGGCGAGCTCGACATCGCCGCGTGAGGGCTCGCCCGCGGATAGGCTCGCCTCAATCGACTGGGGGAGAGCCATGCAGCACGAGCACACGGAGCACGTCGCCGCGCCCGCCGACGCCGTCTACGCCGCGATCGCGGACCTCAACAACCTGCCGCGGTTCGTGCCGCAGCTCACCGCCGTCCGCGAGGGCGAGGGCGATCAGATCGAGGTCGACGCCCGCTACGAAGGACGCGAGCAGCACGGCGAGGCGACCTTCCATGCCGACGACGCCGAGCGCCGGATCGAATGGAGCGCCCCGAGCGGCTACCACGGCTGGATGAAGGTCGATCCGGACGGCGACGGGTCCAGGCTCACGCTCTTCCTCGAGACGCGGCACGGCACCGAGCGCGACCACGACGTGGCGGCCACGCTCGATGCCGTGCGGATGCTGGTCGAGGCGGAGGTCTAGCCAGCCGGGGCTACGAGGTCGCCACGGCGGGCTCCGCGGTGGGCTCGCCCGGCGCGTGCGGCGCGAGCTTGACCGAGCGCATCAGCGTGCCGATCAGCACCGCCCCGAAGGCGAAGATGCCGGCGGCGACCCAGAAGGCGACGGTGTAGCCATGGACGGCGGCGTCGGCGGCGACTTGCGGCGACCGCGCCTTGCCCTCGGCGAACGAGCTCGCCGCGCTGGCGAAGATCGAGCTGAGCAGCGCGGTGCCGATCGACCCGCCGACCTGCTGCATCGTGTTGACCATCGCCGAGGCGACGCCGGTGTCGCCGGGATCGACGCCGTAGGTGGCGCTCGAGATGGCCGGGGCGAAGATGTTGCCCATCCCGACGCCCATCACGACCAGGCCCGGGCAGGACGTGGCCGGCGTAGCTCGACGTGGCGTCCAGCTGGGCGAACCACACCATCGCGAGCGCGCCGAGCGTCATGCCGAGAACGAGCAGCGGCCGCGGCCCGACCTTCGCGAGGAACTTGATGTTCACCGAGGTCGCCGTGATGATGATCGCCGCGGTCATCGGCAGGTACGCGACGCCGGTCTCGAGCGGCGAGAAGCCCTTGGTCTGCTGGAGGTAGTAGGTCAGGAACAGGAAGACCGCGAACAGGGCCGTGCCCGAGATGCCGATGGCGAGGTACGAGCCGCCGCGGACCCGGTCCGCCACCACCCGCAGGGGCAGCAGCGGGTGCTCGACGCGCGATTCGACGAACGCGAACGTGCCGAGCAGCACGACGGCGAGCGCCAGGGAGATGATCGTCAGCGGGTGCCCCCACGAGTTCATCTCGGAGTTCGAGAAGCCGTAGACCAGCGTGAACAGCCCGGTGGTGGCCAGCGCGGTCCCGACGAGGTCGAGCCGCGGGCGCGCCGGGTGCGCGACGTTCTCGATCAGCCGCAGCGCGGCGATCGCGGCGGGCACGGCGATCAGCAGGTTCACGTACAGGCACCAGCGCCAGTCGAGCACCTCGGTGAGGATCCCGCCGAGGAGCAGGCCGATTGCCGAGCCGCCGCCGGCGATCGCGCCGAAGATGCCGAACGCCTTGCCGCGCTCGGCGGGGTCGGTGAACGTGATGGCGAGCAGCGCGAGCGCGGACGGCGCGAGCAGCGCGCCGAAGATGCCCTGCGCCGCGCGCGCGGCGACGAGCACGCCGAACGACCCGGCGGCGCCGCCCACCGCGGAGGCGGCGGCGAAGCCGAGCAGACCTCCGATGAACGCCCACTTGCGCCCGAACAGGTCGCCGAGCCGGCCGCCGAGCAGCAGCAGCGAGCCGAACGCCAGCGCGTAGGCGGTGATGATCCACTGGCGCGCGTCGTTGGAGAAGCCGAGGTCCTGCTGCGCGCTGGGCAGGGCGATGTTCACGATCGTCAGGTCCAGCACGATCATCAGCTGCGCGATGCCGATCAGCGCCAGGATCAGCCAGCGGCGCTCGTGGTGTGAAGTAGGTGACATCGATCTCCCGTTCAGAAGCGGAGGTATGGTCTCCTCTTGGACGGTAGCAACGAAGTGGAGGTGATACCTCCCGTTAGTTGGTACGGTCAGCACGAATGAGCACGACCCGACCTCTCCGCGCCGACGCCGAGCGCAATCGCGAGCGGATCCTGGCCGCCGCGGCCGAGCTGTACGCCGAGCGCGGGCTCGATGTCTCGCTCGACGACATCGCCGCCGCCGCCGGGGTGGGCGTGGGGACGGTGTACCGGCGGTTCCCCGACAAGGACGCGCTGATCGACGCGCTGTTCGAGGCCAAGATCGACCGCGTCGTCGCGCTCGCCGACGATGCGCTCGAGCTCGACGATCCGTGGGAGGGGCTCGTGACCTGGATGCGGGGGATGTGCCGCATGCAGGCGGAGGACCGCGGCTTCAAGGACGCGCTGCTGATGCGCGACCGCGGGCGCGAGCGAATGGCAGCCGCGCGCGAGCGGATCGCGCCGCGCGCGCTGAGGCTGTTCTCGCGAGCGCAGGAGGCGGGCGCCGTTCGATCCGACCTCGGTCCCTTCGACGTGCCGATGCTGCACCTGTGCGTCGGGCTCATCGCCGACCGCACGCGCGACGTCGCCCCGGACTACTGGGAGCGCATCCTGACCATCGTCATCGACGGCATCTCCGCGCAGGCCGCCGCCACGCCGATGCCGGTCGAGCCGCTCGACCGCGAGGCCTTCACCGAGGCGATGGCGAGCCCGCGTTAGGCCTCGCCCGGCGGATGCCGGGCCAGGCCAGCGCGGAGCGCCTACCCGAGCAGCGGTCCCCCACGAGGGAAGCAGCACGTCGGTCGGCGCGGCGAAGACGCTTTCCAACCCGCCGCCGTCCGCCCTGACCGTGTCCATCTCCACGCCGCCGTCGAAGCCGAGGAAGCGCAGGAACAGGACGCGCCGTCCGGACGGTGAGTAGCGCGGTCGAAGGATCCGTGGACCTCGGGATGGTCGCTGCCGTTGGACGCGTTCGACCCTGTCGTCGAACAGGTGCCGAATGTCCTTGCCGTCCGGCGCATCGCGTAGACGGCGCTGGACTGACCCGACCGCGTGTCCCAGTAGCCCCGTGGCCACGATCCGCCGACCCCACGGCGACCAGTCGGGCGCGCCGATGTCGCGACTGCTCGCGGAGAGTCTCGTTCAGTTGCGCGGGTCGAGCACCGCGACGTCCATATGCATGAAGCCGGGTGTCGGCCGTCACCAGCGTGAGTCCTTCATGCCGCGCCTGGGCGACGAGTAGCCGGTCGAACGGATCACGGTGATGCAGCGGAAGGCTCGCGACGGCGAGTCCATGGTCGGGCGACAGCCCGAGCACGCGGAGACCGGTGCCGACGACGTGGCGTGAAGGTCGTCAGGCACCGCGAGCTTTCCGACGGCCGCCTTCACTCCGATCTCAGCGAACGAGACGACGCTGAACGCAAGCTCCGTGGCTGACCGCGATCGTCTCGCTGGCGCGTACGCCGAGCCGCTGCACGCCCGAGAGCTGCCAGAGCACGACATGGGTGTCGAGCAGCAGCTTCACTCCGGCTCATCGAGCATCGCGTCGATCTCTTCGTCGGAGAACTCGAAGTCCTCGCCGATCGTGATCGACCCCGCCAGAGCGCCGTGTGCCGCCAGGAAACGCGAGCCCGGCGTCGCCGGCTCCACGCGCACCAGCCGAGCGACCGGGACGCCGTCACGCGCGATCTCGACCTCCTCACCAGCTTCCACGCGTGCGAGCAGCTTCGAGAGATCCGTCTTCGCTTGCCCGACGTTGACGCGCATAACGCGAGGCTAGCACCTTGGCCCAAGCTTAGCCAATCCGCCTCACCATCCAGCTCCGCGACCGCGACATCGAGCTGTCGGCCTGCGAGGGTTCGTCGTCCCGCTGCGCTCGAACACTGCCCGCCCAGGACGTAGATGCCGGCCAGCGGGGCGATCAGCGCGAGCAGGCGGCGCATCGCCCGCAAGCGTAGGCCGCTGCGTCCACGCTGCGGCGCCTGGCCGTGCGTAGACTCGGCCGGTGACCCCTCGGGGCACCGACTGGAGCCTTGCGGCGCTGGTGGCGCTGCTCGCCGTCACCGGCGGGCTGACGGCGCTGGCGGGCTCGCCCGGCAGGGAGTGGGTGTTCGCGCTGCACGGCGCCGGCGGGTTCGCGCTCGCCGGCGTGCTGGCCTTCAAGGGGCGGCGCGTGTGGCGCCGGCTGCGGAGCCCGCGGCGGTGGCGCGGGCGGGCCCGCTCGGGGTGCTGGCCGCCGCGCTCGTGGCCGCGACGCTTGCGAGCGGCTGGGCGTGGGCGTCGGGCGCGACGCCGCGGGCGGTGGGCTACAACCTGCTCAACCTCCACGTCGTGCTGGGCGTCGTGCTCGCGCTCGGCGTCCTCGCCCACGCGCTGCTTCGCGCGCGAAGGCCGCGCCGTGCCGACATCGCCGATCGCCGCCAGTTCCTGGTGGCCGCGGCGATCGCGGGCGGTCGCTGCTGGCGTGGCAGATCCAGCGCCCCGTCCAGCGCGCGCTGGGGTGGCGCGGGGCGAAGCGGCGCTTCACCGGCTCCTATCCCGCGGAGGGCTTCCCCGAGACCTCGTGGGTGGCCGATCGGCCGCGTCCGCTGGGCGACGCCTACCGGCTGACCGTGAGCGGCGCGGTGGCGCGCCCGCTGACGCTGACGGCGGCCGAGCTCGACGTGGGCGACACCGTTCACCGCCACGCTCGATTGCACCGGCGGGTTCTACGTCACGCCCGAGTGGCGCGGCGTCGCGCTCGCGACGCTGCTCGAGCGCATGGGGGCGACCGGCGACCATGTCCGCGTGATCTCGTACACCGGGTATCGCTGGAGCTTCACCACGGACGCGGCGCGCGGGTTCCTGCTCGCGACCCACGTCGAGGGCGCGCCGCTCAACCACGGCCACGGCGCGCCCGCGCGCCTCGTGGCACCCGGTCGGCGCGGCTTCCAGTGGGTCGAGTGGGTCACGCGGATCGAGGTCGCCGACGGGCCCGACCCCGGCGCCGCCGCCTCGACGTATGGAGCTCGTTCACCCCGGAGGGCCGGGGCGCGGCTTGAGTTGATCGACCGGCGGCCGCGGCCGCTCGTCGACAATGAGCGAGAAGACGTCGGGCCGGGCGTAGTGGCCGACGACGTCGAAGTCGTACTTCGCCTCGGCGATCGCGTCGAGGTCGAGGTCGGCGCGCAGGATCGTCTCCTCGCCGAAGGCCGGGCCGGCGAGGACGTCACCGAGCGGCGAGACCATCACCGATCCGCCACGGCAGAGGACCTCGTCCCTCCCGCCCTCCTCGATCGGGTAGTCGTCGGGGTAGTCGGCGCGCGTGGCGAACTGGTTGGCGGACAGCACGAAGCAGCGGCCCTCGCAGGCGATGTGCCGCATCGTCGCGATCCACGAGTCCCGCGCGTCCGCCGTCGGCGCGCACCAGACCTGGACGCCCTTCGCGTACATCGCCATGCGCAGGAGCGGCATGTAGTTCTCCCAGCAGATCACCGCGCCGAGCCGGCCGGCCGCGGTGTCCAGCACGGGCAGCGTCGAGCCGTCGCCGTAGCCCCAGACGAGCCGCTCGGCCGCGGTCGGCATCAGCTTGCGGTGCTTGCCGAGGAGGCGCCGTCCGGCCCGAGGAACAGCGCCGTGCAGTACAGCGTGCCGCCGTCGCGCTCGATCACCCCGATCACGAGATGGACGGCCTCTCGCGCGCGATCGCGCCGAGCCGGTCGACCACCGGCCCGGGGACGTCGACCGACGACTCCCAGTACCGCCGGAACCACGCGCGGCCCTCCGCGCTGCGCGAGCCGATCGTCGCGCCGAACGTCATCCCACGCGGATAGCACGACACGAACGCCTCGGGGAAGACCACGAGGTCGGCGTCGGTCGCAGCGGCCCGCGTGAGGCGCTCGACCTTCTCGAGCGTCGCCGCGGTGTCGAACGCGACAGGCGCGGCCTGCACGACCGCCGCGGCGACCCGGGTCATGGCCTGCCCCTGCTCGTCACCGCGGCGAGCCTAACGGCTCCGTTATTCCGAGGTTCGTCTCGACACGCTGCCGGTGATGGTCCCCGTGTATTCCCGGTCGCCAGGTTCGCCAGGCCGCTCGTGGTCAGCGTGCCGTCGGCGCCCGCGAAAGCGACCGGTTCCGCCGGTGATCACACCGGTATCCGCGAAGTTGACGACGCCGGGGGCGTCCGTGGGGAAGGCCTGGCCGCTGTACGTGCCGAAGACCTTGTCGCCGTTCGCGGCCGTCAGCGTGAACGTGCCCGCCGTGACGGCACCTGTTGCGGGGTCGAGGCACTCGCGATAGTGGCCGCTGTAGTGGCCGAGCTGGGTGCTCTGGCCGGTGCCGCTCACGTCGACGATGATGCCGCTCACCTCGCACGGACCGAGGAGCTGGAACGTCCCCGTCTCCGATCCCTTGAGCGGGAGCTTGTCGTTTGCGCCCGCCTGCATCGGCAAGACGATGCCGGCAGGACGAGCAGCCCGATCAGCGTCCGCCGTCGGAGGCTGCCTCCCTTTGGCGCGGGGGATGGTGTAGGCCTTCGGTTTGAGTATTGCTGCTCCTCTGAGTCGGCGGGCGGGCTGGACTTACAGTCCCAACCTGCGCCGTCGCCGTCTGTGGGAGGGGCCGCCGCGAGCGGTGCGGATTACCGCCAACCGAGTGACGGCTCTCGCCCGCTCTGGCGTGGTCGAGGTCGGCCCCCGCCCGGATCTTGCGCGCTCGCGCTCGGCCCGTTGCGGAAGGTCCTCGATCCGCGCCCTCAAAACAGCCCCGTCACAAGCTCGAAGTGCATCGAGTCGGTGAAGGCGCCGCTCCATGCTGTGCCGGTGTCGAAGCCGTGGTCGGCCATCTCCTGGATGAATTTCGCGTCGTAGTCGCCGCGATCGTCGGCGCCGCGCGCCGGGCTGTCCCGGGCGAGAAGAAGCCGGACTCGACCAGCTGCGCGAGCGGCGGTCGCAGTCGACCTTGTCTTTGCCGTGTAGCCGAACAGGAACGCCGCGTCGGTGGTCAGGCGCGTCTTGAGCTCCGCGAGCTGCTTCAGCCGCGGGCCATGCGCCGAGCAGCGGCCGCGAGCTGGCCTGACTTTCCTGCGGCCATCTTGCGCCACCATGTCGAGCCGCGTGTAGCCGCCCGCATGGCGTCGGTCGGTCATGCCGAGCTTGGCCTCCCAGCCGGCGACCTTCGCCTCGTGCTTGGCCTCGATCGTCTTCGTCGGGTCGTCGGCGTAGACGTCGCTCGCAGCTTGACCGCGGCCTTGTGGATCGCGTCGAGCTCGCCGATCTGCTTGCTTGATCGCTTCCGGCGTCCAGCTTGTCCTGGTCCAGGCCCGACGCCGTGGCCTCGTCGCGCGAGCTTCTTAGCCGTCTTCTCGACGCGCGTCGAGCCACGGCGCGATCGCGTCCGGCACCTTGGCCATCAGCTCCTTGCGGGCCTTGCTGTCCTTGGCGGCGAGATAGTCCTTGCGCAGCTGGAGGAACGTGTCACGCGTCTGCGCCGAGGCTGGTCTGGAACTCGGCCGACGCCTTGCCCATCCGCTCGGTCTCGGAGGCGATCTTCTCCAGCAGCGCCTTCGCCGCCGGCGACGGTCTTGGCCTCCTTGCCCGCCGCGGTCGCGTCGCCGAGCTTGCGGATCGTCGCGCGCCGCGTCCCGTACTCGCCGAGGTCCTCGTGGGCTCGCTTGCCGGTGATGATCTGGATCAGGTCGGCGCTCGACGAGTATACGTCCTTCGCCGCCAGGGTTCTGGCCGATCCGCACGATGTCCGCGGTGTCGTAGTCGATCGCCAGCCCGAGCGTGTGGTGCGAGAGGCTCTTGAACTTCGACTGCTCGCGTCGAACTCGTTGCGGAACTGGAAGCCGCCGAAGCCCTGCGGCATCTCCGCGCCCATCGCCGCCGCTACGCGCTTCTCGATCCGCTTCGGCGGCGGACTCGTGCAGCATCGCGCCGCCGGGGATCTTGACGTTGCGGATCGCGCCGAACCACGCGAGCGCCTTGTCGTAGTCGCCCCAGAGCGCCTTGCCCGCGCGCAGGAAGTGCTTCTTCTGCTCCTCGTTGGCGAGCGGCTCGACGCCGTTGCCCGACAGCACGCCCTTCGGGCAGCATCGTCGACCTTCTCGAGCGCCTCGGCTTCGGGGTCCTTCTCGGCGCGGCGGGTCGTCGCGGGCGAGCGACGGCGCGCGCGCACCGCCGCGTTGCCCGCGCTGCGCTGGAGCGTCAGCAGCGCGTGCTCGGCCGGCGCCTGCTCCGGCTGGCGCGCGGGAGCTTCGTGCGGCTGGGACCGCTCGGCGGCGGGCGCTTGACGTGCGCCGAGCGTCCCAGAACCGGCCGCCGCCAACAAGCCGCCCGCATCAAACGCCGAGCGCTACGGCGTGCTGAGCGAGATCGTGACGGACGTCACCTGGCGGCGACGCATGACGAAGACCGTGCTGCGCCTCCCGGTGTCGAAGCTCCCGAGGAAGCAGAACCGCTGGCCTTCGGCGGACTCGCAGCGCAAGCCGTCGACCACCCTCTTCAGCCTGCGCTCGCTCGTCCCCACGCCGATGTCGCGGGGCCCGCGGACGAACGCCGAGCGGGTGAAGAGCGTGTATGACCCGCGGCTTGAACGTGACCTCCATCGCCGGCCGGCGGTAGCGCCAGTTGACGAAGTCGGCCCGAGCTCGCGCCGCGCCGGCGCACCGAGCCGCTCGCGCACCGCTTCCCGCGTCATCCCGATGCGGACGCCCTCCATGCTGCGGTTGATCTGGAAGCCCGCCTGTGCGGTGGCGGGCAGGACGGCGGTGAGCAGAGCGGCGAGGAAGAGCGTCAGACGAAGCATCAGCGGGACTCTTCCAGAGAGTCGAGTGACCCGGCCCGAACCCCGGCGCTCCCACTGGCCTCGAATCCGACGGCGGCCTCGCACGTGGGGGTCATCTCACACCAAACCAAGGGTGCCTAGGCCCACGAGTCCGCGGGGCGGAGGCTCGCTGCGTCACCGACTGGGCCTCAACGTGAGCCAGAAAGGGGGCCTGCGGCCATGGGCGACACACGGATCCACACCCACACACTGGCGGCCAGCCTCCGCCGATTTGTCCATGCGGGCTCAAGCATCGCCGATGCACTGGGACTCTCGCAGGTCTGATTGCACTCTGTATGAGCGCGCGCTCGGCGCCCGCCAGCGAGCCTCGCGATGGGCGGCCCGAGCTCTCCTCCGTCAAGGTGCACGCGCGAACGCTGGAGGCGAGCTTCTCCTGCAGCGCGAACGGCCTCATCGACGTCACTCGCCGCGGCGCGCGCCGGACGGGCACCGCGCGTCGCTACCGCTGCCGTGAAGGGCGCGCAACCGTGATCCGGCGCCTGTCGAGGCGGCCGATCCGTTCCGGCCGGCTCGGGGACGAGGTGCGCCTTCGCATTCGTGAATCGGGAACGGCGCCCGTATCAGCGACACTCGACCTTCCACGTCCGTCGCGGCGTCCGGTCGCGCGCGCTGCGGCTTGGGGCACGTGGGACTACCTCGATGCGATGGCGGTCTGCTGGACCAACCGGCAGCTGTCGGTCACGGCGAAATACCAGTCGCGCTTCGGCGTGCCGTTCGCACAGGCCTTCTCGTGGAAGTCGATGCTCCAGCTCTACACACCACGCACCAAGACATTCGAGTGGACAGACGGATCGACGTGGTTTGCCCGGATCTCCGGCACGTACTCGTCCGCACAGACGGACACGTGGACAGTGGCGCCCGAAACCTGGGCAACCGCGGCGATTCAGATCTACGGATTCGACTGGAACTTCGTGCCGACGAACTACACGTCGGCCAGCCAGTGGTGCTACTTCGCTTGACTTCGATCAGTGTCTACCAGTGAACTGCGCGTCCGCGACCGCGGGCGCGCAGTCGTCCGGTCCGACGAGGACTCGCAGCCTCCCGGTCGCGCATCTTCCGCGCGGCGCGATCACATCCTCGCGACGCCGCATCGACGCCCTTGAAGCCAGGCCGCGTAGCGCCGGGCCGACCTCCATCGTCATCGGATTCCCCGGCTCCTCGAGATTGGACAATTGCCGCATGGACGACAAAGTCAACTTGTCAGCGGCCCTGGACACGTTCGACGACGCCTACAGCCCGCGCATCGTCGGCTACCTCAACGACTACAAGCTCGCGGTGGTCAAGGCCCGCGAGGAGTTCGTCTGGCACAAGCACGACGAGACCGACGACTTCTTCCTGGTCCTGCACGGCCGCCTCACCATCCAGCTCCGCGACCGCGACGTCGAGCTGTCGCCCGGCGAGGTGTTCGTCGTCCCGCGCGGCGTCGAGCACTGCCCGCGGGCCGACGAGGAGGCACACGTGCTGCTGATCGAGCCGCGCGGCACGCCGAACACCGGCGACGCCGGCGGCCGGAGGCCCGCACCCGAGCGCGAGCTCTGACGTCACGCGAGGGGCCGGCACGCCGCAGGCCGCCCGGGGCCGCTCAGCGTGAACGGCGCTCGCTCTCGGCCTGGATCGCGTCGAGCGAGGCCGCCACCGCCCGCTCCCACGGCGCGGCCACCCGGTTGCCCCACCACGCGCCCAGCGCCCAGAAGTCCGTTCCCAGCTCCCCGGAATAGACGAACCGCGTGCCCTCCGGCAGTTCACGCAGCTCATATGTCTCAGCGACGTGCGGAACGGGCCCGCGCAGCAGGCGGAACGAGATCCGGTGCGGACGCTCGAAGCGCACGGTCTCGACCGTGGTCGTGGTGAGCCGGCCGGCGGTCGTGAAGTGCGCCGCGAGCGCCATGTCGCTGCTGCGCTCCCAGACCTGGAGCTTGTCCTGCATCGCGCGGGGCGTGCGCCCGAGGTACGGCCCCGCGATCACGTCGAAGACGGTCTCCGGCGGGGCGGCGATCGTGCGCGTGAGCGGACCCAGCGGACGCGTGCGGCGGCCGATGCCGAGATCGAGTGTCAGCGCGCCGCGCACGACCAGGACGTAGATGCCGGCGAGCGGAGCGAGCAGCGCGAGCAGGCGGCGCATCGCCCGCAAGCGTAGGCCGCTCGTCCACTCTGGCGGCGCCTAGCCCATTCGTCCACCCGAGCACTGAGGGCTCCAGCGGGCCGATGACAGGGATTGGAGCCCGTCATGCCGGGACAATGGATCGCCCCGTCCGCCGAGGATCTCGCGTCCCGGCCCGCTCCTGCGCCTTCGTCGCCGATCGCGAAGGCCGCGCGAGCGTTCGGTGACGACTACCCGCCGGTGCGTGACCAATGGCGGGTCCGCGCCGCGGGCTGCTGCTGCTCGCGACGACCCTGCTGTACCTGCCGTGGATGCTCACCTCCCTCAACGAGGAGGCGGCGTGGCTGGCGTGGCCGTTCGCGGCGGCCAACGTGTTCTCGCTGGCCTATGGGGCGCTGTCGGTCTTCAACGCCTGGCGACGGCACGCGCCCGAGCGCCGACCGCTCCCCGCGGGCGCCGAGCAGGCCGTTGCGCGTGATCATCCCGACGTGCGGCGAGCCGATCCCGATGATCCTGCGCACCGTGATCTCGGTGTTCGAGCAGGACTATCCCACCGAACTGCTGACCGTGATCGTGTCCGACGACGGCCACGACGCCGATCTGCGCCGGGAGTTGGAAGCGTTGGACCTCGGCATCATCTACTTCGAGCCAGTAGATCGATGGCGCGCCCGGGCGTGACGGCGCAGCGAAGGCCGGCAACCTGAACTGTGCGGTGGAGATGCTGGACAGCCGGTTCCCCGGACATCGCCTACATCGAGACCCGCGATGCCGACGACGAGGTCGGCTCCGTCGCGTTCGTGCGCGAGACGATCGGTCAGTTGGAAGCCGACCCCGGGTTGGGCTTCGTGCAGACCATCAAAGAGACCCAGGTCAGCGCCGGCGACCCGTTCAACAACCGCGAGTCGGTGTTCTATCGAGGCCAGATGGTGGCGCGGAACTCGGTCAACGCGGTCTTCCCGTGCGGCTCGGGTCTGTGTGGCGACGCACTGCACTGCGCGACATCGGCGGCTTCCCGACCTGGAACCTGGTCGAGGACCTGCACTCAGGCGTCGAGGCACTCCGTCGCGGCTGGCGCGGGCAGTACCTGCCCATCGTGGGCGCGGTCGGACAGCATTCGCCCGAGGACGTCCCCAACGTCTACAAGCAACGTGGCACGTGGGCCATCGACACCGTGCGGCTGATGGTGTGGGGCAACTTGCGGGCATGAACATTCGTCAACGAGCGCAGTTCGACGGTCTCGGGTACTACGTGAACCCGTTCGCGGTGATGATCTACCTCCCGTGCCTCATTGTTCTCGCTGCTGGGTTGGCCGCCCCTCGATGCAAGCGGCACGTCGCTCCGCTGATGCACCTCGTGCCGATCATGGCCGGCAACGAGCTGTGGCTGCTGGTGGCCAACCATCCCTACAACGACCGGCGCAAACCCCAGCCTCGGCCGTACCTCGCCCTGTGGCGAGTGCGGATCCATGTGGACCGGCCTGGCGCCGGTGTTCGCCAAGGCCCGACGATCCTGGCGATCGCTGAGCGGCCGGCACCGCAAGCCGACCTACAAGGTGACCCGCAAGCACAACGATCTCCGCTGGCACTGGCGCCAGACGGTGCCGCACACCACCGT
>CAVSJY010000001.1:0-38969 GCA_963728465.1 uncultured Solirubrobacteraceae bacterium | reverse complement strand
TGCGCCGCAAGCACATCGGCTTCGTCTTCCAGGCGTTCAACCTGATGCCGAAGCTGACCGCGGAGGAGAACATCCTCCTGCCGCTGACGATCGGCGGCCGGAAGCCCGAGCGCGGCGACCTGGACGCGCTGATCGACGCGTCGGCCTCACCGACCGCCGCCGCCACCGGCCGTCGGAGCTGTCCGGCGGCCAGCAGCAGCGTGTCGCGATCGCCCGCGCGCTGATCACGCGGCCGACGATGGTGTTCGCCGACGAGCCCACCGGCAACCTCGACTCCGCGTCGGGCGACGAGATCCTCTAGCTGCTCCGCGAGGCGGCCGAGCTCGACGGCCAGACCACGCTGATGGTCACCCACGACGCCAGGCGGCCGCCTTCGCCGACCGCGTCGTGTTCCTCGGCCGACGGCGAGATCGTGACGGAGATCACAGAGCCGTCCGAGGACGAAGTCCTCGAGGCGGTCAAGGAGGTGTACGCCCGATGAAGCGCGTCGCTCTCAAGGGCCTGGGCGCGCGCCGGTGCGGACGGTCCTGACGACCCTGGCGATCGTGCTCGGCGTCGCCATGGTGAGCGGCGCGTTCACGCTGACCGACACCATGCTCACCGGCGCGGACTCGCTGTCCGCCTCGGCCTACGACGGCACGGACGCCGTCGTCACCGCCAAGACGGTGTTCGAGGTCGAGTCCGACGACTGGACGGTCCGCCGCCCGACCGTGTACCAGGGCGTGCTCGCGAAGGTCCGCGACGTGCCGCAGGTCGGCGTCGCCGCCGGCGACATCTCCGACGAGGCGAAGATCATCGGCCGCGACGGCAAGCCGGTCGGCGACGGCCCGTACTTCGGCGTCGGCTTCGACAGCCGCACGCATGGCGCGGAGCAGACCACGCCGTTCGGCTCGACGAGGGCCGCTGGGCCACGGGCCCGGGCGAGGTCGTGATCGACGCCGCCACCGCCGAGAACGAGACTACGCGATCGGCTCGAGCGCAGATCACCACGCGCGGCGAGGCGCGGGAGTACGAGGTCGTCGGCGTCTCCCGCTTCGGCTCCGTGAAGTCGCTCGGCGTCGCCACCACCTCCGTGTTCGACCTGCGCGCCGCGCAGGAGATGTTCCACAAGCAGCGGCCGCTACGACTCGATCCTCGTGGCCGGTCGTGACGGCGCCGCTCCCGCGGACGTCCGCGCCGCCGTCGGCGACGGATCGGCTCGGCGGGCTCAGGTCCAACCGCCACCGCCCAGGACCGCTTCACGCTCGACGGCCTGAAGCAGTTCATCTCGATCATCCAGGTCGTGCTCGTCGTGTTCGGCTTCGTGGCCGTGCTCGTCGGGGCGTTCACGATCTTCAACACCCTGTCGATCACGGTCGCCCAGCGCTCGCGCGAGTTCGGGCTGCTGCGGATGGTCGGCGCCGGCCGCCGCCAGGTGCTCGGCTCGGTGATGCTCGAGGCGCTGAGCATCGGCCTGCTGGCCTCGATCATCGGGATCGGCGCCGGCTTCGGCATCGCCGTGGGGCTCGACGCGGTGCTCAGCTCGATGCAGATCGACCTCCCCGACGCGGGCCTCGTGTTCAGCGCCCGCACGGTGATCGTCGCCATGCTCGTCGGCACGCTGGTGACGCTCGCGGCCGGCCTGCTGCCGGCGTGGCGCGCCATGCGGGTCCCGCCGGTCGCGGCGCTGCGCGAGGCGGCCACGGGCTCCCACAAGGTCCGCCTCCCCGCCCGCGCGGTGCGGCTGATGGCCTCGATCGTGGGCCGCCCGGCCGAGCGGATCGGCGGCTCGGCCGGCCGGCTCGCGCGCCGCAACGCGATGCGCAACCCCGGCCGCACGGCCGTGACCGCCTCGGCGCTGATGATCGGCGTCGCCCTGGTCACGCTGGTGACCGTCGTCGCGCAGGGCCTGCGCGACACCACGACCGGCTCGATGGAGCGCCGGATCGACGCCACGCACGTGGTGACGGGCGCCGACGGCTGGTCGCCCACCGACCCGGCGATCGCCAAGACGCTGGCCTCGACCCCGGGCGTGGACGGCGTGACCGCCCTGCGCCAGGACGGCGCGCTGGCGTTCGGCGACAAGGAGACCGTGAACTCGATCGACCCGAAGACGGTCGGCGGCCTGTTCACGTTCGACTGGGCCGACGGCTCCGACAAGGTGCTCACCTCGCTCGGCTCCGACGGCGCGATCGTCGACGAGGGCTGGGCCTCCGAGCACTCGCTCGAGGTCGGCGACTCGTTCTCGGTCACGTCCGCCAACGGCACCAAGCTGCCGCTGACGGTGCGCGCGATCGAGGAGTCGCCGGTGATCGACCCGGTCGCGCTGGGGCCGATCACGGTCTCGCAGGCCGCGTTCGACCGGGCCTTCGAGAGCGACCGCAACGTCCTGACGTTCATGCAGGCGTCCGGTGGCGCCGACATCGACGCGGCGCTGGCGGCCTTCCCGGACGCGAAGGCGCTGACCAAGGGCGAGTACGTCGACCAGCTCACCGGCGACATCGACTCCCTGCTGGCGATCTTCTACGTCCTGCTCGCGCTGGCCGTGATCGTGAGCCTGTTCGGGATCGTCAACACGCTCGTGCTCTCCACGTTCGAGCGCACGCGGGAGCTCGGCATGCTGCGGGCCGTCGGCATGAGCCGGCGCCAGGTCCGCCGCATGGTCCGGCACGAGAGCATCATCACCGCGCTGATCGGCGCGGGGATGGGCATCGCGGCCGGCCTCGGGCTCGCGGCGGTGGTCACGTCGCTGTTCGCCGACGAGGGCCTGACGTTCGCGGTGCCCGTGGGCGCGCTGGTCACGCTCGTCGTGGTCGCGGGGATCGCCGGCGTCCTCGCCGCGATCCTGCCGGCCCGCCGCGCCTCGCGGCTGGACCCGCTCTCGGCGCTCGCCTACGAGTAGCGCCGGCACACCGGGGTCACGGGAAAAGAGCCGACGCCCATCCGGGCGTCGGCTCTTGTATCTTCGCGCACGAGGACTGGGGAACCCGAAGCGAGAGACGAGCGAGGCAACCGTGGTGAAATCCGGCGTGAAGGTGCGGGACGCAATGACCGAGAAGGTGTTCACGATCACGCCCGGTCTGTCGCTTCGAGAGGCGGCGCAGTTCATGAACCAGCACAACATCGGGGCCGCCGTCATCATGGACCCGGAGGAGCCGGGGCCGGGGATCGTCACGGAGCGCGACATCGTCAGGTCGCTCGGCGCGGGCGAGGACCCCGACAGCGAGCTGATCCGCGACCACCTGACGTCCAACGCGACGTTCGCGGACGCCGAGTGGTCGCTGCAAGAGGCCGCGGACGCGATGGCGCGCGGCGGCTTCCGTCACCTCGTCGTCGTGCACGCCGGCGAGCTGGCGGGCATCATCTCGATGCGCGACATCATCCACGTCTGGCGCCCGGAGGGCTGACGCGGACCGTCACTCCGCGGGCGCCGGCTCGGCGGGCCGCGGCGTGATCTCGATCGTCACCTCGTCGTAGTGCTCCGCCTTGCCGTCTGAGGCCCGTACGGTGATCGTGCCCGGGGTCGAGCCGATCGCGACGTCGCCATAGGTGTCGATCTCGCAGCCCAGCGCTTCGCCCTCGATCGAGTACTTGCGTTCTGCGCTCATGGGCAGCACCTCGGCCATCACGTGCACCGTCGTGCGCTCCCAGGCAGCGTTCGTATCCGCCGGCTTCGGCGGTGAGGCCTCGACCTTCGCGGGCGAGGCGGTGATGCCGCGATAGGCCGGCGGTCCCTCGTAGTTGAGCGACACGGAGTCCTTGCCGGCGGTCGTCGTGAAGAAGACGTTGAACGTCTGCTCCTCCAGCGTCCGTACGTGGTCGACCGTCGTGAACGGGGTGGGCTCGTAGTTCCCCGACGGGTAGCTCTTCGCGTGCAGTCGCTGCGGCATCGTGAAGCCCTGCGGCAGCTGCTTCTCCGGCGACCGGTTCGACGTGCTCTTGACGAACGGGCGGACGTCGATCATCCACTTGTCGATCGACAGGCTGTCCGGCTTCACCATCTGGCCGGATGACCCGAGGAACCAGCCCTCGGCGCCCACGGGGTTGACGCGCGGGGTGAACGTCGTCCCGAACGGCGTGTCCACGCTCTTCGTGTCGAACCGCTCGTTGATGTTCGTGTTCTCGAGCTTCGTCCGGTCGCCGCTCTTGCCCGAGAAGGTATGCACGAAGTCGGCCACGTACCGGCCCTCCTGCGACCCGACGGTCCCGTCGGTCGCCTCCAGCGTCGTGGGCTTCTCGGCGACGACGAGGTAGGCGAGCTTGGACACGCCGTCGTCCGACATCGCCTCGATGGTGATCGTGCCGCCCTCCTGCGTCTCGGAGACCGTCACGACGCCATCCTTGTCGACGACCGACCCGGTGGGCTCGACGGTGTCCTTCTTGAGCGTGAACGTCACGCCGGTCGCGTTGTCCGGAGTGACCTTCGCCTTGACCGGGCCGTCGGCCGGGATCGAGGCTCGTGGCGAGCTGAGCTCGACCGTCTCCACCGAGACCGACGCGTCCGCGCGCATCAGGGCCCGCACGGTCGCCTGGTTGCCGGCGCTGCGCTGGAGCGCGAGCACGGCCGCGGCCGCGCCGGGCACCGCCCTCGGGGCCTCACGGGCGGTGGCGGGCGCCTCCTGCGTGACGGGAGCCTCGCGCTGCCGGCTCACGACGACGACGGTAACGCCCGGCGGGCGCGCCTGGCCAGGGCCAACCGGGCAGAGCTAGGCGGCGACGCCGCGCCGTCCGCGCGATACGTCGTGAACGGCGGCTGGGTGGGGCGGCGAGGGTGCATTTCGTCACGCCCGCGCCCGCCGCCTCGATGAGCGTGACGTTTGGCTCCTCTGGCGTGCATTTCGTCACGCTCGTCAGAGCGACGTGACTCAGCGTGACGAAATGCACCCCCGCCGTTCAAGACGCCGGCGCGGCCAATCCGCCGACGCGGAGCCGGTACAGGACGTGCGGGAGGCCGGCGTGCTCGATGTCGCGCTCGTACTCGAAGCCGAGCTTGTCCATCACGCGGCGGGAGCCGTGGTTGGCCGGCAGCGTGAACGCGACGAGCTCGTCGAGGCCGAGCGCGGTGAAGGCGTGGTCGACCGAGGCGCCGCCGAGCTCGCTCGCGAAGCCCTCGCCCCAGCGCGCCGGCACCACCGCCCAGCCGACCTCGACCTCGTCGCGGCCGCCGACGCGCGTGCGCGAGAGCCCGCCGCGCCCGATCACCGCGCCGGTGGCCTTCTCGCGCCAGACCCAGTAGCCGAACCCGTGGCGCCCCCAGTGCTGGGCCATCGTGTCCGTGAGGGCGGCGACCTGCCGCGGGGAGAGGACGCCGCCGAGCGTGGCGCCCACGCGGGGGTCGCCGAGCAGCGCGGACAGCGCCTGGTTGTGGGCGTCGCCGATCGGCTCGCCGCGCAGCCGCTCGGTCTCGACGACGACGCTCACCGCAGGTTCCAGCCCCAGATCGCGCGGCGCTCGCGCTCGTAGCCGAGCTCGCACAGCGCCGCGGTGCTGAGCGCGAGGTGACCGCCGTAGGCCGGCGGGAGCTCGATCCAGCGCGCGCCCAGCACGCGCAGCAGGTGTCCGTGTGCGAACAACGCGACGTCGCCGTCCGCCTCCAGCGCGCGCGCGATGACGCGGTCGGCGCGCACGCCGACGTCGTCGGGGTGCTCGCCGCCCGGCGAGCCGTCGCGCCACACGCTCCAGCCCGGGCGGTCGACGCGGATCTCGTCCGACGTCAGCCCCTCGTAGTCCCCGTAGTCGAACTCGCGCAGGTCCTCGTCGACCACGGCGCGATCGCCGAGCCCCGCGGCCTCGGCCGTCGCGCGCGCACGCGCGAGCGGGCTCACGAGCACGAGCGCGAAGTCGTAGCCCGCCAGCCGCTCCCGCAGCCGCTCGGCCTCGCGGCGGCCGGCGTCGTTGAGCGGGACGTCGGTGCGGCCCGTGTGCTTGCGGGCCGCGCTCCACTCGGTCTCCCCGTGCCGCGCGAGCACGATGGTGGGACCGTCGCCGGGCACGCGGTCAGATTAGGGCCCTCGACACGCCCCCGCCGCGTCACTAGCGTCACCAGCCGTGACGGGAGCAACGGACGCACCGCTCACGCGCGCCGAGCAGCGGCTGCGGGTGCTGCTGCTCGTCAACGCGGTCGATCGCTCTCGCCTTCGTCGCGATCTACCTCGCCGGCGCGATCTGGGACGGCGAGCAGTTCCGCTTCGTCGTGAACTCGGTCGCCAAGGACGGGCTGTTCGCGGCGATCAGCCTGCTCGGCGCCGCGCACGTCCGCCGCCACGGGTGGATGGCGCTGCTCGTCGCGTTCGGCTACGCCTGCCTGGTCCTCACGGAGATCGTGATGCTGGCGGTCGGCGGCCAGGACGCCGTGACGTCGTTCGGCACGACGATCGACGCGGTCCCCTACCTCGTCAGCTGGATGGCGGTCGACATCGTGCTCGCGGCGGCGCTCGTCGCCTGCTGGTGGCTGGCCGTGAAGGAGCGCCACGGCCTCCGCTACCTGAACCCGCTCGCGTTCCGCGCGCTGGTCGCGCTGTCGGAGGTCATGATCGAGGGGCCGGTGGAGGACGTCCCGCCCGAGGACATCGCCCGCAACGTGGACCGCTACCTCGCCGAGCTGGAGTCCACCGGCAAGGGGCGCGTGCGGCTCGCGCTCACGGTGCTCGCGGTGTTCCCGCTGCTCACGCTGCGGATGCCGCTCGCCGCGATGGCCCCCGAGTCGCGCAAGCGCTACCTCCAGCAGCGCTTCATCGCCGACGTCGCGCGCCGCCGCGTGCTCGCCCCGCTGCGGCCGACGGTGCAGGGGATGATCCGCGTCGCGGCGCAGATGTCCTACCTCGGCTACTACGGCGACCAGCGCTCGTGGGACGGGATCGGCTTCAAGCCGTACTCCAAGCGCGCGGGCGGCCGGCTCCCCCGCCCCGAGGACCGCCCGGGCCCCGCGCTGCGCTCCCTCCAGTCGCCGCCGAAGGACCGCTACGACGCGATCGTGATCGGCTCGGGCGCCGGCGGCGCGATCGTCGCCTACCGGCTGGCCGAGGCCGGGCGCCGCGTGCTGGTCGTCGAGCGTGGCCCGCACGCCGATCCCGCCGGCTTCGGCGAGGACGAGGTCGGCCAGCTGCTGCGGCTCTACAACGAGGGCGCGCTCCAGCTCGCCACGGACTTCCGCCTCCAGGTGCTCCAGGGCATGTGCGTCGGCGGCGGGACGACCGTCAACAACGCGATCTGCATCGCGCCCCCGGGCGAGGTGCTCGAGCGCTGGGCGGAGCGCGGGATCGACCCCGACGGGCTGCGCCGCTCGATCGACCAGGTGGCGGGCTGGCTGCCGGTGCGCCGGATGGAGGCCAAGGTGGCCAGCAAGGGCGGGCTGGCGTTCGCCAAGGGCGCGCGCCGCGCCGGGCTGCCCGGCACCGTCGAGCTGGTCGAGGCGAACATCAGCGCCGGCTGCCTCGGCTGCGGCTACTGCAACATGGGCTGCGGCTTCGGCTTCAAGCACTCGATGCTCGACACCGTCCTGCCGTGGGCGCAGCGCGACTTCCCGGACCGGCTCGACGTGCTCGCGGACTTCCGCGCCGAGCGGATCCTGCACCGCGACGGCCGCGCGACCGGCGTGGCCGGCACGCGCCGCGGCGAGGCGCTGACGTTCGAGGCCGACGAGGTCGTCGTCGCGGCCGGCGCCGTCGCGTCGAGCTGGCTGCTCCAGCGCAGCGGGATCGGCGGCGACCGCGCCGGCGCGGAGCTGTACTTCAACATCAACTCGCCGCTCACCGCCGACTTCCCGAAGCCGGTCGACTCCTACGCCGGCCTCCAGATGTCGCACGTGTACCGGCCGACCGGGCCGGACGAGCGCCCGCCGTTCCTGCTCGAGACGTGGTTCAACCCGCCGGCCACGCAGGCGCTCGCGATGCCGGGCTGGTTCGACGAGCACTACCGCAACATGCGCCGCTACGCGCACATGGCGTGCGGCGGCTCGCTGGTCGGCACGACCTCGCCCGCGCGCGTGAAGGCGACGAAGCAGGGCCCGCAGATCGAGTACACGCCGTCGTCCGAGGACCTGCGCAACCTCGTCCTCGGCCTGGAGACGCTCGGCCACATCTTCTTCGCCGCGGGCGCGGAGCGCGTGATGCCCGCCACCTTCGCCTGGCACGAGTTCACCTCGGCCGGCGCGCTCGACGGGCTGAGCTCCTACGTCGACAGCAACGCCGACATCCTGCTGACCAGCGCGCATCCGCAGGGCGGCAACCCGGTCGGCGAGCAGAGCCAGGGCGGCGTCGTCGACGAGGACCTCCGCGTCCACGGCTTCCGCAACCTCTACGTCTGCGACGCGAGCGTGTTCCCGTCGAGCGTGGCGGTCAACCCGCAGCTGACCGTGATGGGGATCGCGCAGTACGCCGCGAGCCGCATCACCGGCGTCCCGCCGCGGATCGTGACGCAGGCGCCGCTGCCCCCGGGCACCGAGCCGGCTCAGCCGCCGGCGCGCGCCTCCGAGAGCAGCCGCCTGTAGCGCCGCATCGTCGCGCGCCGGAAGTCGCCGTGCGTGCGCCGGCGCAGCGCCGCCACGCGCTCGTAGTGGTACGGGCTCGACAGGCTCTCGGCGTGGCCGATGACGTCGCGCGTGCGGATGCCGAAGCGGTCGCCCAGCCAGGCGGTGAGCGCCAGCGAGGCGGCGCGCTGGCGGCGGCGGCCCATCACGTCGGCGTCGGACACCCCGACGTGCTCGATGCCGATCGAGACGTGGTTGAGGCCGATCGTGTGCCGGCACATCCACCTCAGGCTCACGAGCTGGTGGATCGTTCCGTCGCGGTCGACGATGAAGTGCGCGCAGACGCCCGGCCGCTCGTGCAGCTCGACGTCGGGCTGGTTGGCGGCGAACGTGTCGTAGGCGGACGAGAACGTGCTCGACGCGGTGAAGTGCTCGACGATCACGTTCGGCTCGCGCAGCCGCGCGCGGTCGAGCCCGTAGTGGCGGCGCGCGTACGCGCGCATCTGGCGCCGGCGGTCCGCGCCGAACGGGATCGGGTGCCAGCGGATCCGCGGCCTGGCGGCGGCCGTCGCCGCGGCGGGCACCAGCGACGCGGCGACGCCGTGGACCGCGCGGGCGTGGCGGCGCACCTGGCGGGCGGTGAGCGCGCCGCCGGCGAACTCGACCACGAACGCGCTGGCGCGCGGGAACGTGCGGTTCTGCCAGCCCGTGGCGGTGCCGCGCAGCCGCGGCAGCCGGCCGGCGGGCAGGCCGCTGCGGCGCGCGTAGTCGCGCACGAGCGCGGGATCCGGCCCGCCGGTGAGGTTCACGACGCCGCAGCGCCTGGTGGTAGTGGATCGAGACGTCGGGGCGGATCCGGCGGACGAGGCGCATCAGCGCGCGCGCCTCGGGCTCGGAGGCGACGCGCGGCCCGGGGTAGTAGGTGTCGAACGGCCGGCCGCCGCCGCGCCAGCGCGACGGGAAGTTGCGGTTGAGGTCCACCCCGCGCGCGTTCTGGCGCGTGCCGCGCGCCGCGCCGTCGGGGTTGAAGCTGCGCACGGTCCACACCTGCACGCCGGCCGGCGGGCGGATGCGGCGGAGCCGCGCGATGACGGCGTGCCCGGCCGGCTCGGTGCCGTGGATCGAGCCGCTGACCAGCACGCGGACCGGCGCGTCCGCGCGGCCCCGGCGCACCGCCACGATCCGGCGTCCCTGCACCGACCGCCCGGCGTCGATGCGGGGCGGGAGCGGTGCGGGCGTGGCCAGCACGGTCGCGGCGGCGAGCGCGGCGAGCACCGGTCAGACGGTAGCTTCCGCCCCCATGCACGTCGTGATCGTGGGCGCCGGGACGTTCGGCGCGTCGCTGGCCTGGACGCTCGCGCGGGCGGGGCGCGAGGTGACGCTCGTGGACCAGTTCGAGCCCGGTGACGCGCGCGCGTCGTCCGGCGGCGAGTCGCGCCTCATGCGCTCCTCCCACGGCGCCGACGCCGCCTACACGGCGACCGCGCGCCGCGCCCGGACGCTGTGGCACGAGCTGGAGGCCGAGAGCGGCGAGGCGCTCGTGGAGGAGCGCGGCGTGGCGTGGTTCGCGCACCGCGAGGACGGCTGGGAGGCGGCGTCCGAGCGCACGATGGCCGCCCAGGGCATCCCGTCGCAGCGCCTGGAGCCGTCGGAGGCGGCGCGGCTGTTCCCGAGCCTCGGGATCGACGACCTCACGTTCGTGCTGTACGAGCCCGAGGCCGGGATCGTCCGCGCGCAGCGGGCCGTGCGCGCGCTGGCGTCACAGGCGCGCGAGCACGGCGCGCGGCTCGTCCGCGGGCGCGCGGCGCCGGACCGCGGCCGCGCCGTCGTCGGCGGCGAGCTGCTGGAGGGCGACGCGACGGTGTGGGCCTGCGGGGGCTGGCTGGGCGGGCTGTTCGGCGACCTCCTCTCGCTCACCGTCACCTGCCAGGAGCTGCTGTTCTTCGACGGCGGCCCGGCGTGGGAGACGGCGCCCGGCTGGGTCGACTACGACCGCGCGATGTACGGCACCGGCGACGTCGACCGCCTCGGCGTGAAGGTCGCGCTCGACGAGGAGGGGCCGGCGCTCGACCCCGACGCCGACCTGCCGGCCGCCGGCGCCACCGAGCCGCGCGTGCGCGCCTACCTCGCCGACCGCTTCCCGGCGCTGGCGTCCGCGCCGCTCAAGGACGGCCGCTGCTGCCGCTACGAGCTGTCGCCCGACTCGCACTTCGTCGCCGCGCCCCATCCGGAGCACGAGGGCGCCTGGCTGCTCGGCGCCGGCTCGGGCCACGGGTTCAAGCACGGGCCGGCGATCGCCGAGCTGGCCGTCGCGGCGATCGAGCGCGGCGAGCCGCTGCCCGACCACTTCCGGCTCGGCGACCGGCGGCCCGGCCGCTCGTTCAGGACGGCCGGATCCGGCGTCGCGGACTGACGCGGACCTCGACCCGCGCCGGCCGCGTGGGCGCTTCGAGCGAGAGGAAGTCGCGCGCCGGCGCGACGTGCTCGCAGTAGGGGCAGCCGAGCAGCTCGTGCGGCCGCATCCCGCCTCGGGGCGGGGCCACCGGCGCGTCGCAGTCCGGGCACGCGAGCGTGCCGGTCGCGAGCACCGTCGTGCGCGAGAGCTTGCGGATCTCCTCCGTGCCCGCGAGCGCCGCCCGGACCGGGTCCGAGCCGTCGATGCCTCGCTGCAACGCCATGCCCTGAGTCTAGGAGGGGCCTAACCCCGGCACGCCCGGATGACGGCGCACGCCTAGCCCGAGGCGATGGCGACGCCGCTGTGCTCCTCCGCCCGCCGCTCGCGCATGTAGTCGAGCACGGCCGAGGTGACCGCGGCCACGGGGATCGCGAGGAACGCGCCGGCCACGCCGGCCAGCACGCCGCCCGCCGTGAGCGCGAGCAGGATCGCGACCGGGTGCAGCCGCAGCCGCTTGCCGACCACGACCGGGTAGAAGACGTTGCCCTCGAGCTGCTGCACGACGACGATCGCGATCAGGACGATCAGCGCGGCGGGCGCGCCGTTCCCGACCAGCGCGACGAGCACGCAGGCCGCGCCCGCGACGATCGAGCCCACGACCGGGAAGAACGCGGCGAGGAACGTCAGGACGATCAGCGGGAACGCGATCGGCACGCCGACCGCGAGCAGCGCGATGCCGATCAGCACCGCGTCGATCGTCGCCACCAGGAACACGCCCTGGACGTAGGTGGCGAGCGCGCTCCACGCGCGGTCCAGCACCTCGGTCAGCACGGGTCGCCGCTCGCGCGCGAACAGGCACACCACCCAGTCACGCAGCCCGCGGCCGTCCTTGAGGAAGAAGAACGTCAGCACCGCGATCAGCACGACCGCGGCCATCCACTGCGTGATCAGCAGCGCGCCGCTGAGCACCTGGCCGGCCGCCTGCCGGCCCTGGAGCTGGTCGCGCGCCTTCTGCACGGCGTTGTCGACGTCCCGCGCGGAGATGCCGAGCGGCTTGGCGAAGTCGGCGACCTGCCCGGCGCCCTGCTGGACGTTGTCGACGAGGTCGGGCACCTGGCTGACGAACGGCGGGATCACGAGCCCCCAGAGCCCCACGAACACGACGAACGCCAGCACGACCGGAAGGAACGCGGCGAGCCCGGGGCGAACGCGGTGGCGCCGCAGCCAGTCGGCCAGCGGAGCGAGCAGCGTGGCCAGCAGCACCGCGATGATCAGCGGCACGACGACGACCATCATCAGCTTCGCGAACAGCCCGAGGGCGACGATGCCGCCGACCACGATCAGCACGCGCAGCGTGACCGCGGACGAGACGGCCAACCCGCGCGGCACCGCGTCGTCCCCTGCCCAGGTCGGAGCGGGAACGCGCTGCGCGCGCCCGTTCGTCCTCTGGGCCTCGGTGCGCGGCGGCAGGTCCGTCGTGTGGGCCTCGGCGCCCGGGGGCACTTCGACGCGGGCCATGCTTGCCGGTTAGCCGCACGGGGCCGGCGGCAAACGCGCCACACCTCGCTGATCTTCGCGCAGATCTCGAAACCGCAACCCCGATGGGTGCGTACCTGTTCTTGGAGGGCAGCGAGCCCGGGCATCGCGGCCGCGCCTACCGGTGCGGCGATGCCGAATCCCGACGGACAGGGGGTAGTCGCACACCATGAAGCGTCTTCTCATCGCACTTTCACTCGTACTGTGCGCCGCGATCGCGGCGCCGGCCATCGCCGAGCACGCCGGCAAGAAGGGCAAGCACAAGGGCCACGGGCCCGAGTCGATCGCCCTTCCCGACGGCTTCCAGCCGGAGGGGATCGCCAAGGGCAAGCGCTCGACGTTCTTCGTCGGCTCGATCCCCACCGGCGACATCTACCGCGGCGACTTCCGCACCGGCGAGGGCGAGATCGCCGTCGACGCGCCGTCCGATCGCGCCGCGATCGGGATCAAGGTCGACCGGCGCGGCCGGATCTTCGTGGCCGGCGGCGCCAACGACCCGACCAAGGTCAAGGGCCTCTGGGTCTACGACTCGCGCACGGGCGGGCAGGTCGCGAGCTACCCGATCACCACGGCCGGGTTCATCAACGACGTCGTGCTCACGAAGCGCGCCGCGTACTTCACCGACTCGCTGGTGCCGGTGCTCTACAAGATCCCGATCGCCAGCAACGGCGACCTCGGCGCGCTCGAGACGATCCAGCTCAAGCCGCCGCTCGTCTACACCGCGGGCTTCAACGTCAACGGCATCGAGAAGGCCCACGGCGGCCGCACGCTGATCCTCGTCAAGAGCAACACCGGCGAGCTGTTCACCGCCGACGCGGCGACGGGCGCCACGGCGAAGATCCCGGTCACCGGCGGCGACGGCGAGATCGACGAGGGCGACGGCCTGCTGCGCAAGGGCCGCAAGCTCTACGTGGCGGAGAACCAGGACGACCGCGTCACCGTCGTGAAGCTGCGCCGCAACCTGAGCAGCGGCAGGATCGTGCGCGAGATCGACAGCGCGCTGTTCGAGGTGCCGACGACGATCGCCCGCTGGCACGGCCGCCAGTACGTGGTCAACGCCAAGTTCGGCCGTCCGAACACCGACAACTCCTACGACGTGGTGAGGGTTCCGAAGAAGTAACGCCCTACTCGACCAGCCGGCGCTCCACCGCCCAGCGGCTCAGCTCGTGGCGGTTGGAGAGCTGGAGCTTGCGCAGCACCGCGGACACGTGCGCCTCGACGGTCTTCGCCGAGATCCCGAGTCTCAACGCGATCTCCTTGTAGAGGTAGCCGCGGGCGATGTGGCGCAGGACCTCGCGCTCGCGCGGGCTGAGCTGGTCGAGCTCGGGGTCCACCTCCGCCGGCGGCAGCGACGCCGCGCCGGCGAAGGCGTCGAGGACGAAGCCGGCGAGCCGGGGAGAACACCGCGTCCCCCTCGGCGACCCGGCGGACCGCGTCGGCCAGCTCCGGCCCCGAGATCGTCTTCGTGACGTAGCCGCGCGCGCCGGCGCGGATGATCGCGATCACGTCCTCGGCGGCGTCGGACACGGACAGCGCGAGGAAGCGCTGGGTCGGCCGCTTGTGCGCGACCTGGCGGATCACCTCGACCCCGCCGCCGCCGGGCATCTGCACGTCGAGCAGCACGACGTCGGGCTCGCGCTCGACGACGCAGCGCACGGCGTCCTCGACGGTGGCGGCGTCGCCGAGCACCTCGACGAGCCCGTCGAGCTCGGCCCGCACGCCCGCGCGGAACAGGTGGTGGTCGTCGACGATCACGACGCTGGGCATGCTCATCGCTCCATCACCAGCTCGACCTCCGTGCCCTCGCCCGGCGAGGAGTGGATCGCGGCCCGGCCGCCGTGGCGGCGCATGCGGCCGAGGATCGACTCGCGCACGCCGCGCCGGTCCTCGGGCACGCGGGACAGCTCGAAGCCGGGCCCGCGGTCGCGCACGAACACCTCCGTGCGGTCGTCGCCGACCTCGGCATAGAGCGAGACGGGCGCGCCGTCGCCGAACTTCGCGGCGTTCACGAGCGCCTCGCGCGCGGCCGCGACGAGCGCCGCGCCGCGCTCGTCGAGCGGGGCGTCGCCGACGGCGACCACGTCGATCGGCACGCGGTGCGTCTCCTCCACCTCGGCGGCCGCCGCCTCGAGCGAGGAGGCGAGCGAGTCGCCCGGCTCGGCGCGGCGGCCGTTGAGCCATGCGCGCAGCTCGCGCTCCTGGCGGCGGGCGAGGTTCGCGACCTCGCGCGGGTCGCCGGCGCGCTTCTGCATCAGCGCGAGCGTCTGGAGGACGGAGTCGTGCAGGTGCGCGGCGACCTCCGAGCGCTCCTGCGAGCGGATCCGCTCGGCGCGCTCGGCCGTGAGGCCGCGGACGAGCCGCAGCCACCACGGCGCGAGGATCAGCACCAGCACGACGACCACGACGACGACGGCGAGGATCACGTCGCGCGCAGCGCCGAGCGCGTCGTTGAGCCACAGGAAGACGAGCCCGGCGGCGACGACCAGCGCGGCGCCGACGGCCGCGGGCCCGAGTGCGGGCGTCGGGAGGCGCAGCGCGCGCACCGGGTCGACCGGCCGGTCCGGGCGGGCGGCGACGGGCGTGGGCGCCGGCGGCCGCTCGACCGGGTTGGAGGCGGCGCTCTGGCGCCAGATGATCGCGGCGCCGACGCCGGCGAGCAGCAGCGGCCAGGCGATCGCGTCGCTGAACCACAGGCCCCACTCGCGCAGCACGAGCAGCAGGCTGAGCAGCAGCATGCCGCTGCCCGTGCCGACGAGCCACGCCTCGCGCCGGCCGGCGAAGCGGACCACCGGCGTGCGCTCGCCGCCGTCCTCCGGGATCAGCAGCCAGGCGACGGCGTAGACGAACAGGCCCGCGCCGCCGACCAGCGACGCGGCGCCGAAGCCGACCCGCAGCAGGATCGGGTCGATTCCGGCGCGGCGCGCGATGCCGGCGCAGACGCCGGCGACCATGCCGTGCTCGGTGTCGCGGCGGAGTGGGGCCACGGTGGTCATTGTTCCGGCGGGTTCAGCCCGGCCGCCAGCAGGATCGCGCCGACGCACGCGAGCACGGCCGGCAGCCCGTACGCGAAGCGCAGGTCGATGACGCCCTCGCGGTCGAGCAGCAACAGCACGCCGAGCCCGCAGATCGCGAGCCCGGCGACGAGCGTGACGCGGTCGGGACGCCGCCTCACGGGCAGGCGACCCCCTCGTCGGCGAACCCGCGGTCCCACAGCGGGTCGTCCCCGCGGCGGACGTGGATGGCGCCGATGCCGACGTCCGATTCGAGGTGCAGCACGGGCGCGCCGGCCGCCGGCGCCGCGGCCTGGGCGTATGCGACGTCGACGCCGCCGCTGCCGTCGTCGAGGACTGAGGCCTGGCCGATGCCGACCTCGACGTCGGAGCTCACGCACACGTCCTCGGCGACGCGCACGACCGCGTGGCCGACGCCGACGTCCACGCGCATGTCGGTGCGGCCCGGCGGCAGGTCCGCGTCGCGCAGGTCGACGATCAGCTCGCCCATGCCGAGACGGTAGTCCGGCCGGACCTCGACGGCGCTCGTGGGCCGGTAGCGGTGCTCGCCGAAGCCACCCTCGATCTCGATGTCGGCGGCCGCGACGATCGCCAGCGGGAGCACGAGGATGAGCGCGGGGACGATCAGCCAGCGCGCGCCGCCGGCGAACGCGGCGACGACGAGCGCGACGCCGGCGACGATCGCCAGGATCGCGAGCGTCGTGCCGCCGCCGATCGCGGCGAGCAGGAAGACGCCCACGAAGCCGCCGACCGCGGCGACGCCGATCAGGAACGCGACGGCGGCGCGCGCGACGAGCCGGGCCGGGTCGCCGCCCGTCGGGGTGCGGCCGCCGGCCGCGCGCCACAGCACCAGGCCGATGCCGATCAGCAGCGCGGCGGGGAGCAGTACCGGGCCGAGGATGAACACCGGCGGGCTGATCACGATGACCGCGAGGATCACCAGCAGCACCGCGGCGATCATGTTCGCGTCACGGCGCGCCGGCCCGCCTTCGCCGCCGTCGTCGGCCGGCACGAACGCGAGCAGGCCGAGGTAGGCGAGCAGGCCGATGCCGCCGGCGAACACGAGCACGACGAACGCGATCCGGAACAGGATCGGGTCGACGCCGAAGTAGCGGCCGAGCCCGCCGGCCACGCCGCCGACGACGCGGTCGGACCGGCTGCGGGTCAGCTTGCGCGGCGACGGCGCCTCCTGCGGCGGCGGGGGCGGCGGCGGCGCCTCACCACCATCCACCTTCGGCGTCTCATCGGGGTCGTTCTGGGGAGGGTTCTCGGGCATGGCAGGAGCATCGTCGCCGAGCGCCCCCGTGCCTATTGGGGAAGTCCCTTAGCCACCCCGGGTCGGACCCCGACCGTGTGACCGAGATCACGGCGCTCGGCGGAAGTCCGATCAAGTCCGCTCCTACACTGACGATGACCCACCTAGAAGGACTCCAAGCCATGAACTCAGAACGCACACAGGCTTACGGGCGGGTCGTCAAGACACTCGACGACCTGGGCCCCACGAAGCTCCAGCCCGCCGAGCAGGCCCGCGTCCGCGACGCGGCCGACACGCTCATCTTCGCCGCCGACCTCGACGAGGCCCGCGCCGCGCTCGAGGACGTCGACGCGCTCGCGGAGCACCTCGTCGCCAGCGACCGCTGGTCGTCCGAGCGCGCCGACCAGCTGGTCGAGGACATCCTCGCCTGCGGGCCCGTCACCGCGGTCGGCTAGCGCCTCCCCCGCTCAGGACAGCCCGGCGTAGGCGACGAAGCCGGCGAACATCGCTCCCCAGGCGACCACGGGGAGCATGCCGACGTGCCGGCGCGGCAGCGCCCAGCGGGCCAGCGCGCCGCCCGCGATGCCGATGCCGGCGGCCAGCGCGGCATGGCGGTCCAGGTCCCAGTGCGTGAACACGAGCCCGAGCGAGACGGGCAGCGTGGCCTGGAACGTCATCGCGCCGGTGATGTTGCCGAGCGCGAGCGCGTCCTTGCCGCGCCGGACCCACAGCACGCTGTTGGCCTTCTCCGGCATCTCGGTGGCGAGCGGCGCGAGCACGAGCGCCAGCACGAGCGGCGAGAGGCCCGCCGACTTCGAGATCTCCTCCACCGCCCCGACGAACAGCTCCGCGCCGATGATGATCGCGGCCAGCGAGACGACGAACTGGAGGACCATCTGGAGCGTGTTCGGCGGGTCCTGCTTGCTGGTGTCGAAGTAGAGCGCCTCGAGCTCGTCGGCGTCGCCGGCGTCGCCGCCGTGCTTGACCGTGCTGCGCACGTACGCGCCGTAGCCCACGACGAGCGCGACGGCGCCCGCGTACTTGAGCGCGTCGGGCGCGCCGCTGACCCCGAGCAGCAGCCCGGCGGGCATGAGCACGAGGAACCACGTGAGGTCGCGCTTGGTGGCGCGCTCCTCGACCGCCACCTCGACGCCCTGCTCCCGCCGCCCCTTGAACGCGTGCGCCGAGCCGACGACGAGCAGCATCGCCAGCGTGCCGAGCAGGAACGGGGCGCCGATGATCGCGCCGATCGCGATCTCCTCCGCCTCGGCGCCGCCGCCGCCGGCCAGCGCGACGATCGGGATCACCGACTCCGGGAGCGCGGTGCCGACGGCCGCCAGCAGCGCGCCGACCGCGCCCTCGCCCAGGTTCAGCCGCTGGCCGAGCCACTCGACCGCGTTCGTGAAGCCGATCGCGCCGCCGACGATGAGGACGAACGCGGCGAGCATGGCGAGCGCGGCCATGCAGCCGGTCCTTCCCCGCCCAGCGTGGTAAGAACCGCGCATGGAAGTTCTCGTCGCCGGAGGGCACGGGCAGGTCGCTCGCCACCTGCTGCGCATGCTCGCGAGCGAGGGTCACCGGGCGCGCGGGCTCATCCGCAACCCGGACCACGCCGCCGACCTGGAGGCGCTCGGCGCGGAGGCGGTGCTCTGCGACCTCGAGCACGACGACCCGCGCCCCCACCTCGGCGCGGCCAACGCCATCGTGTTCGCGGCCGGCGCGGGCCCGGGCAGCGGGCCCGAGCGCAAGCGCACGGTGGACTACGGCGGCGCGGTGAAGCTGATCGAGGCCGCGCGCGACCTCGGCGTCGCCCGCTACGTGATGGTCTCCTCGATGGGCACGGAGGACGTCGAGCACGCCGCGGAGGGCATGCGCCCGTACCTGGAGGCCAAGCGCGACGCCGACGACGCGCTGCGCGCGAGTGGGCTGGACTGGACGATCGTGCGCCCGGGCCGGCTCACCGACACGCCGGGCACCGGCCGCGTCGACGCCGCCCCCGCGCTCGGCCGCCGCGGCGACATCACGCGCGAGGACACGGCGCACACGCTGGTCGAGGTGCTCGGCGCGGACAACACGATCCGCGTCGCGTTCGACGTGCTCGAGGGCGACACGCCGGTGCGCGACGCGGTCGCGTCTCTGTAGCCGCTTCGCGCCGCCCGCCGATACAACTGCGCGGGGCGGTCGAGGGGCTGCGACGGGAGCATGTGACGTTGTGGGCGCTATAGCCCCCAAAACGTCACATGCACGAGGCGCGGAGCGGCGCGACGACAGCCAGGCGGAATAACTCCCGGCGCGGCGGCGTCACCCCTGGTGACCCCCAGCCCACAAGAGGACTCCCCATCTCAATGTTCCCCGCCAACGCGTACGTCATCCGCCTCGCCGGCGACCACGACGAGGCCGCCCTGGACCGCCTCGCCGAGGTCGACTCGGCCGCGCCGCTCGAGCATCCGATCCTGGTCGGCGAGATCGAAGGCCGCGTCGCCGCCGCGCTCGACCTCGACAGCGGCCGCGCGATCGCCGACCCGTTCGTCCCGACAGCCGCGCTGCTCATCCACCTGCGCATGCGCGCCGCCGTCGATCGAGGCCTACGCCCGCGCGCCGCGCGGGTCGCGGACCGGATCCGCGCCGCGCTCGACGCCGCGCTCGGCGCTCGCCGGCTGAGCCAGGCGGGCACTATGCCCGCATGCGGTTCACCGTCGAGCCCAGCCCCGCCGGCGGCTACTACGTGAAGATGGACGGCGCCGAGGCGCCGGTCTCGCGGCACGACACCGAGGAGGAGGCCGAGGCCGCCGCCTGGGCCTACCGCCACGGCGCCGAGCGCGAGCTGTACCCGCGGCGCGACGACCAGCCCTCCTAGACTGCCGCCGCGATGGCGGCGCGCGCTTCAGACGGCTTCGGGCTCGACAACCTGCCGTTCGGCGCCGTCGCGCGGCCCGGCGAGCCGGGCCGGCCGGCGGTCCGGGTCGGCGAGCGCGCGCTGGTCCTGGCGCCGCTCGCGGACGCGGGCCTGCTCGGCGACCTGCCCGCCGGCACGTTCGCCGGCCCGCACCTGAACCCGTTCCTCGCGCTCGGCCGCGACGCCTGGAGCGAGGTGCGGGGGCGCCTCGGCGCGCTGCTGGGCGACGGCGACGAGCGGGCGGAGGACGCCCTCGTCCCGCTCGACGACGTCGAGGTCCGCCTGCCGCTGGCGATCGGCGACTACGTCGACTTCTACTCGTCGATCGAGCACGCGTCGAACCTCGGGCGGCTGTTCCGGCCCGACGCCGAGCCGCTGCTGCCCAACTGGCGCCACCTGCCGGTCGGCTACCACGGACGCACCAGCTCCGTCGTGGTGTCGGGCACCCCGGTCCGCCGCCCGCACGGCCAGCTGCCGCCGCCCGAGCCCGGCGCGCCGCCGCGCTTCGGCCCCAGCGAGCGCCTCGACATCGAGCTCGAGCTCGGGTTCGTCACCGGGCCGGGGAACGCGCTCGGCGAGCCGATCCCGGCCACGGCCGCGCGCGACCACGTCTTCGGCTTCGTGCTCGTCAACGACTGGAGCGCGCGCGACATCCAGCGCTGGGAGTACGTGCCGCTCGGCCCGTTCCTCGGCAAGTCGTTCGCGACCTCGATCTCGCCGTGGATCGTGCCGCTCGAGGCGCTGGAGCCGTACCTGGTCGCGCCCCCGGAGCAGGACCCCGAGCCGCTGCCGTACCTGCGCGCGGACGGCGACTGGGCGCTGGACCTCGAGCTCGAGGTCGCGGTCGCCCCCGCCGGCGGCGAGGAGACCGTCGTCTCGCGCACGAACGCCCGCGGCCTCTACTGGACCGCCGCCCAGCAGCTCGCCCACGCGACGGTCAACGGCACCAACGTCCGCCCCGGCGACCTGTACGCCTCGGGAACCATCTCCGGCAGCGAGCCCGGCAGCTACGGCAGCCTGATCGAGCTCACGTGGGGCGGCCGCGACCCGCTCGACCTCGGCGGGCAGCAGCGCACGTTCCTGGCCGACGGCGACACCGTCGTCCTGCGCGGGCGCACGCCCGACGGCCGCGTCTCGCTCGGCGAGGTGCGCGGCGAGATCCTGCCGGCCCCATAGGCGGGGTTTGGGCCCGGCTCGCACCGGGAACAGGCGCATCGGGCATGCGCTTTCGCCTCGCCACCGCCGTGGGTCTGGTCGCCGCGCTCGCCCTACCCGGGACCGCGGCGGCGCAGGAGGTGCCCGACACGCCGCCGACGGCCGAGGCGCTCGCCGCCGCATGCGCCTCCAGCTTCGTCAGCTACGACGGCGGTGACACGGAGACGTGCACCGTGCGGCTGCTCAGCTTCGACGCCACGCCGCTCGACGTCGACATCACGCGCGACGCGCAGTCACCCGGGACCGGCACGCACAAGCTGATCGCCATGCTGCACGGCTTCGGCGGCGACAAGCGCGAGTACGAGTCGACGACCGACGAGGCCGACGGCGGCGAGGGCTGGCACTACAACACGCACTGGTTCGCCGAGCACGGCTACTACGTGATCACCTACACGGCCCGCGGCTTCCACACCACGGAGTCGCCGGACGAGCCTCACCAGCCGGCGACGCCGCCCGCGGTGCTCGAGCCCGACCACCGGAACCCCGCGACGAACAGCAAGATCCGGCTCAAGAGCCGCGAGTTCGAGATCCGCGACACCGCGCTGCTGATGCAGCTCACCGCCACGGCGTTCCCGACCATCGACGCCGGCTCGGCGGCGATCACGGGGCTGTCGTACGGCGCCGGTGAGAGCTGGCTCCAGGCGAGCCGGCGCACACTCGACGAGTTCCAGGAGCTGGAGACGGTCACGCTCCAGGTCGCGGCGCCGCGCTACGGCTGGACGGACCTCGGCTACTCGCTGGCCCCGCATGGCCACGCGAACCCGGACGGCGCGCTCGGCCCGGAGCAGGGCGATCCGATCTACGAGTCCTCGGCCGGCGACGCGGGCAGCGACACCGGTGAGGGCTTCCCGTTCGGCGTCCCCAAGTCGTCCTACATCGGGGGCTTCTTCCTGTCGGGCAACCAGCGCGGCACGTTCCAGCAGGCCGCCAACGGGCCGAGCCAGGCGACATCCAGCGAGGGGCCGATCGACATCGTCGCGTGGAACGCCCGCGTCACCGCCGGCGATCCGTTCTCGCCCGAGGACCCGGTCGTCCGGGAGGCGCGCCGCGGCCTGACGGAGTTCCGCTCGTCGTACTACCAGGACGACGCGTGGGAGGCCCAGGCCGCGACGGGCGAGGAGACGGCGATCTTCGCCATCGGCGGCTGGACGGACGACCTGTTCCCCGCCGTCGAGCAGTTCCGCCAGTTCAAGTACCTCAAGCGGCTCGATCCGCTGTGGCCGGTCGAGGTGGAGATGGCGGACGTCGGGCATCCCCGGGCGCAGAACCGGCCGGAGACCTGGCAGCGGCTCAACCAGTCGGCCTTCGGCTTCATCCAGTCGCAGATCCACGGCTCGCAGCGGCACGCCACCAACGTCACCAGCGAGCCGACGGTGTGCGGCGAGCAGGACGCATTCGCGATGCGGCTGACCGGCAGCACCCCCGAGGGGCTGGCCGCCGGGCGCCTGACGATCGCCGCGCCGCCCGGGCTGCTGCCGCCCGGCAGCGGGACCGGCGATCCCGACGGCATCGCGTCCGATCCGGTCGTCGGCGGGGTCATCGCCGACGGGGCGTTCCCCGGCGAGTGCGTATCGAGCGGCGCAGCGACATGGCCCGGCCGCTACACCGCGGTGTCGGCGCCGCTGCCGCGCTCGCTCACCTACATCGGGCTGGGGTCCGTATCGCTGGCCTACCAGCTCACGGAGAGCGACGGCGCGGCGGCCGTGGCCGCACGGGTCTGGGACGTCGCCCCGGGCGGCGAGACGCTGCTGATGACCCGCGGGGTCTACCGGATCGACACGCTGGCGCAGGACGATGCGGACCCGCCCGCCGGCACGCTGCGACTGCCGCTGTTCGGGAACCACTGGCGCCTGCCTCCCGGCCACCGGATCCGGCTCGACCTCATGCAGGTCGACGAGTCGGTGCCGTTCGTGGGGACGTTCCAGCGCTCGCGACTGCCGGACACGATCTCGTTCTCCACGGCCCGGCTCGAGCTGCCCACCCGCCAGGCCGGCGTCGAGATGCTCCTCGCCGCGCGCGCCCTCGCGGCCCAGCTGACACGCCAGCGGTTCACACAGCGAGAAGCGCGCGTAGTCTCCGGACGGTGAGCGCGCCCTGCGTCATCGTCGTCGGCTCGATCAACGCCGACCTCGTCGTGTCGGTGGAGCGCCTGCCGGCCGCGGGCGAGACCGTCACGGGCGGGCGGTTCTCGCGCCACGGCGGCGGCAAGGGCGCCAACCAGGCGGTCGCGGCCGCGCGCCTGGGCGCGCAGGTGACGATCGTCGGCGCGGTCGGCGACGACCCGTTCGGCGAGGAGGCGCTCACGCTGCTGCGCGACGACGGCGTCGACATCGAGTCGGTCACCTGGCTCGGGGCGACCGCGACCGGGGTCGCGCTGATCACGGTCGACGCCACGGGCGAGAACCAGATCGCGGTCGCCTCGGGAGCCAACGCGCGGCTCGACGGCACGGCCGTCGAGGGCATGGTCGCGGCCGCGGTGGCGGCCGCCGGCTCCGGCTCGCCGCGCCCGGTCGTGCTGCTCGGTCACGAGGTGCCGGAGACCGCCGTGCTCGGGGGCGTGCGCGCGGCCGGCGACGCCGCGATCGTGCTCAACCCCGCGCCGGCGCGGCGGCTCCCGGACGAGCTGCTCGCGCGGCGGCCGATCCTGACGCCGAACGCGAGCGAGGCGTCCGAGCTGAGCGGCGAGGGCGACCCCGAGGCGGCCGCCGCGGCGCTCGCCGCGCGGACGGGCGCGCCCGTCCTGGTGACGCTCGGCCGGCGCGGCGTCCTGCTGTGGAGCGACGGCAGCGGCGAGGTGCTCCCCGCCGCCGCGCGGTCGACGCGGTCGACACCACGGGCGCCGGCGACGCGTTCAACGGCGCGCTGGCGACCGAGCTGGCCGCGCGGGAGCGACGTCGGCGCGGCGGCGCGGTTCGCGGTCGTGGCCGCGGCGCTGTCCACGCGCGCCGAGGGCGCGCGCGAGGGGATGCCTCGGCGCGGCGAGGTCGAGGCCGCGCTCGGGTGAAGCGGCTCGCAGCGGCGGGAGCGGTCGCGGCGCTCGCCGCCTACGCGGGGCTGTACGAGCCGCGCCGGCTCGTCGTGCGTCGCGCGGACCTGGCGCTCCCGCACTGGCCGCAGGCGCTCGCGGGCCTGCGCGTCGGCGTGATGTCCGACCTCCACGCCGGCTCGCCGCACGCGAGCGCGGACATCATCGGCACCTGGGTGGAGCGCATGAACGCCGAGGCGCCCGACCTCGTCGCGCTGCCCGGCGACTTCCTCGACGCGCACTTCCTGTTCGGCGGCCGGCTCGCGCCCGAGCGCATCGGGGAGCGGCTGGCGGCGCTGCGCGCCCCGCTCGGCGCCGTCGCCGTGCTGGGCAACCACGACTGGAAGCTGGCCGGCGCGCGGATGTGGCTGGCGCTCGAGCGCGCCGGGATCGTCGTGCTGGAGAACGCCTCGCACGCGATCGAGGCGCGCGGCACGCGCTTCCACGTGGCCGGGCTCGGCGACTTCCGCCTACGCCATCCGGACGTCGTGACGGCGCTGGCCGGCGTGCCCGACGGCGAGCCCGTGCTGCTGCTCTCGCACGACCCGGACATGTTCCCCCGCGTGCCCGCCCGGGTCTCGCTCGACGATCGCCGGGCACACCCACGGCGGCCAGGTCGCGGTGCCCTACGTCCGCCGCCCGTTCATCCCGTCGCGCTACGGCGAGCGGTTCGCGCGCGGCCTGATCGTCGAGCACGACCGCCACCTCGTCGTGAGCTCGGGGCTCGGCACGAGCGGCGCCCCGGTGCGGCTGCTGGCGCCGCCGGAGATCCTCGTGCTGACGCTGAACGCGCGCTAGTCCGGACGCTACCGTTGCGGAATGGCGTCGAGCCGCGCGAGGTGCGCATCCGCGGCGACATGATCCGGCTCGGCGAGCTGCTCAAGCTCGCCGGCGTGGTGGGGACGGGCGGGGAGGCGAAGGCGCTGCTGGCGTCAGCGCCGGTCGCCGTCAACGGCGAGCCCGAGAGCCGGCGCGGCCGCCAGCTGCGGCCGGGCGACGAGGTGCGCGTCGGCGACGAGGTCCTGCGCGTCGCCGGCTGAGCGGCGGCGGGCGGCGGCGAGCACGATCCCCTCGTAGCCCTGCGCCGCGTGCTCCGCCAGCGCGCGGCTCTCGACGACGCCGTCGAAGCACGGGTCGAGCACCCGGCGGAGGTCGTGCTCGTCGACGCAGGCGCTCGGGAACCGCTTGCCGCCCACCACGTAGTGCCGGGCGTTGCGCAGCGCCGAGGTGATGAACGTTCCGCCGGGCTCGACGAGGCCGCCGATGTGGCGCATGAACGTGGCCCAGGTCGACCGGTCGGCCGTCGCCGAGTCCGCGCAGTACGCGCTGATCACGGTCGGGTACGCGCACGGGGCGCCGAGCGGGTCGGCGCGCCCCGCGTCGGCCGTCAGCAGCTTGGTGATCTTCGCGCGCGTCAGCTCCTCGCGCCGCTCGACGTCGGCGTCGGTCGGCTCCGCGATCCCCTCGCAGCGCAGCGTGTAGCGGACGAACGGGCGCCAGTCGTGCGCGGCCGGGTCGCGGGCGAGCCAGCGCCGGATCTCCTCGAGGTTGGCCGGCAGGTAGTCGGCGAGATGCAGCTCCGACGCCTTCTCGGCGGCGAGGAAGACGTGGTGCAGCGTCGGGCCGACGCCGAACAGCAGGACGGGCCGCCCCGGCTCCACCGGCTTCATCGCCTCCACGAAGTAGGCGATCGTCTCGATCTCGTCCGGCTCGACGTGCGCGTAGTAGTCCGCGAGGTACTCGCGCGGCGTCCAGTCGGCGTCGAACGACGCGTAGCCGTCCGCCGCCGCGCCGCGGCGCAGCACGACCCGCGTCCCGCGCGCCAGCGCGTACTCGTAGACCGCGGCGCCGAGGTTGGCGCCGGCGAGGAAGACGATCGCGTCCGCGGCGCCGAGGGAGTCGCTCACGACGGCGGCGCCGAACGCGCCCACGTAATAGGGCGCCTCCTTCACCAGCTCGGTCACCACGTAGCCGGCCGCGGCGGCGATCCGGCACGTCCGCGGGCTCCGCGAGGCCCGGCGGGCGATGTCGAACGCCGCCTTCGAGAGCGCGTTGGTGCTCATCCCGGTGGACTCCAGGAGCGCCGCGTTCGCATGCAGGTTCACCCGCAGCCCGGCGGCCCAGGCGACGTAGCTGAGCGCGAGGAAGGCGAGCAGCGGCCCGTGCCCCATGCCCTGGAGCAGCCTGGGCGCCGGCCAGCAGGATGCCCGCGGCCGTCGCCACGGCGTCGAGCGCGTAGGCGGAGATCGCCGTGGCGGCGACCGTGATGCAGCCAGCGCCGCGCACGGGCGGGGGATGCAGCGGTGAGAGAACGAGCGAGCATGCGCCCCTGATGACCGGGGGCTCGAGCTCGCTGATACCGGGCGGCGCGACCGGGCCGCGCTGGAGGTCAGCGCCGGCGCGAGTCGGGGTCCAGCACGCCCTCGAGCGTGAGGATGCGCCGCAGGATCGCCACCGACGACGCGTACGTGGAGTCCATCCCGTAGTAGGACAGGCCGCTGGCGCCGAGCGTGCGCGCCTGCGTGTACGGCGTGTCAGAGGCGTAGTGGATGATCCCGAAGTCGATCGGCAGCTTCGCGAACGAGACGGCCTCGCCGGTCGGGTAGCGGTCGGCGTCGGAGACCTCGTAGACCGCGTTGCAGAACGGCCCGGCCTCCATCTCCACCACCGTGTAGGCCTCGCGGTAGTAGAAGTCGAGGTAGTTGCGGTTCTGGAGGAACGTGCTCTTGACCGTGACCGCGCGCTGGTTGTCGAGCCCGGACCCGAAGACCAGGAACGGGGCGATGTCGTCGAACGAGAACGCGTTGTCCAGCCAGTACGTCGAGCCCGAGTGCTCGTCGTGGATGACGCCGGAGATCAGGACGTCGCCGACGTCGGCGTTGAGCGTCGCCGCCTTGCCGAGCACGTACGCGCCGCGAAGCTGATCCGACCCCTCGGTCAGCTCGCGCAGGATGTTGTAGGCGGCCAGCCCGAGCGGGTACTCGATGTTGACGATCACCGCCTGCGAGGCGGCCAGGCGCTCGGCGTCGATCGGGCCGAGCCGCGGGTCCAGGCCGGCGGGGTCGAGCCGGTCGAGCGCCATCACCTGCGCCGACACGCGCAGCGCCGTGCGGCTGGACAGGTGCGTGATGCCGATCGCCCGCTCCAGCTCCATCCGGCGCTGCCACTCCTCGCCGTCCTCGGGCTTGGAGTCGTAGTAGAGCCGCGCGCCGTAGTAGAGGAAGTTCTCCCACGAGCCCTCCGCGCGGCCCTCGCGGAAGCGCTGGAGCTCCCCGCGCAGGTAGTCCGGCCCCTGCTCGTCGATGTGGCGGACGATCTCGTCCTCGCCCGCGCGCGCTGTCTCCGTGATCAGGTTGACCATCGAGTGCGTGTTGGAGGACACGAAGTACAGCGGGCGGTCGGCGAGGCCCTGGTCCTCCATCTCGCGGCGGATCGGCAGGAACCAGCGGCGCGTCATCCGCGCGTAGCCGACCTGGCTGCCGCCGAGCATGCGGATCCGGAGGTTCAGCCGGCGGTTCGAGACCTCGTCGAGGAAGTCGCTGAGCGAGTCGTGCCATGCGTCGCGGATCCGCACCCAGTCGTCCTCCGCGCCGCCGAACGCGTCGGCGCAGGCGGCCGGGTCCGGCTCCGCGCCGTCCGGCCGCTCGGCGCCGCGCACCGCCTGGTGGAGCTTGTTCCACTCCATCTGGTAGGCGACGAGCGTCGGGATCAGGTCGTCGAGGTCCGAGGTCGACGCGAGCAGCACGGCCAGCACGCCGGTCCCGTTGTCGAACCACCAGCGCCGCCGGGCCGGCGCCTCGACGGCGTCCCAGTCCTCGAGGTTGCCGAAGCCGTGGCGGCGGAAGACGACCGCCTCCTGGCCCATCACGATCACGCTCGCGCTCCAGATCTGCGCGGGCAGGCGGCGCATGGCGTACATGAACGCGCCGAGATCGGGCTCGCTGGACGCCGCCAGCGGGTGCAGGCTGGAGTTCATGGCGGCGTGCGACGGCTCCAGCACGCGCAGGTGCGTCTCGCCCGACGAGCGCAGCAGCGTGGTGTACGTGCGGTGGTAGAGCTCGACCTCGTCGGAGCTCAGGCCGGCCGCCTGCCGCAGCGACCCGCCCGGCTGGACGGTGTGTACGCGCAGGCGGGGGACGGCCATCGAGGTCGCCACGCTAGCGCATCCGCGCGGTCGCCTTAGACCAGCAGCAGGGTCTTCCCCACCGTCGCCCGCGCCTCGATCGCGGCGTGGGCGGCGGCGGCCCGCTCGAGCGGGAAGGTCTGGCCGATCACGGGCTCCAGGCGCCCGGCTGACCGCCGCTTCGAGCGCGGCGAGCGTGAGCTCGCGCAGCGTCTCGGGCGTGGGTCGCTCGCCGCGCACGACCTCGACGCCCCGCGCCGAGGCCTCGCCCGGTTCCACGCGCGTGAAGGCGCCACTGGCCATCCCGAACGGCAGGAAGCGGCCGCCCGGGCGCACGGCCTCGAACGCGGCGCGGCCGATCTCGCCGCCGACGCCGTCGAACGCGACGTCGACCGCGCCGGCCGCCGCGGGCCAGCCCTCTTCGCCGTAGTCGACGGCGACGTCCGCGCCGAGCGAGCGAGCGACCTCGAGCTTGCGCTCTCCCCCCGCCGCGGCCACGACCCGGGCGCCCGCGGCGCGCGCGAGCTGGACGAGCAGCGAGCCGACCCCGCCCGCGGCGGCCGGCACGAGCACGGCCTCGCCCGGCCGCACGGCCGCGCCGCGCATGAGCCCGATCGCCGTCCGGCCGTCGGCCATCAGCGCCACCGCCTCGCGCATGCCGAGCCCGTCCGGCACCGCGATCAGACCGGCCCGCGGGACCACGGCGCGCTCGGCGTAGCCGCCCACGCCGCCCGTGCTCCCGATGACCCGCGCGCCGTCGGCCACGCCGCCGACCCCGTTGCCCGGGATCGCCGGCAGGATCGGCAGCATCGACGGGTGCGGCGGCCGCCCCGCGCGGACCTGCGTCTCGACGAACGTGATGTTCGCGACCTCCACGGCCACCAGCGCCTGGCCGGCGCCCGCCCCCGCGTCGGGCACGTCGTCCTCCGGCACGAGCACCTCGGGCGGCCCGAACTCGCGCATGACCACCGCGCGCATGCGAACCCGTCAGGCCACGACGACGGCCACGCGCTGCACCGACGTGTTGGCGTAGCCGCCCACGTTCCAGTCCGCCTCGACCGGCTGCTCGTTCCCGGCGGCGTCGCGCGCGCGGGAGCACAGCTCGTGCTCTCCGGGCGTCGCGTCCCACGCGAACGTCCAGCCGCGCCAGGCGCCGTCCGGCGGCGCCTCGCCGAGCGAGGCGGGCGCCCAGGTGGCGCCGCCGTCGACCGACACGTCGACCGCCTCGATCGGCCCCCAGCCCGACCACGCGCGGCCCTCGAGCGTGCACGGGCCGGCCTCGAGGTGGCGGAGCCGGGTCATGAAGTCCGGGATCCCCGGCGGGACCATCAGCGAGCGCGGCATGATCCGCGTGACGGGCGTCCCCGGGTCGTCCTCGTGCGAGCGCATGCGGTAGCCGACCGCCTGCTGGTAGCCCGCGAACGGCTCGTCGAGCACGTCGACGCCCGCCAGCCACTTCACGCTCGTCATCCCGTACCAGCCCGGCACCAGCAGCCGCAGCGGGAAGCCGTGCTGCGGCGGCAGGTCGACGCCGTTGACCGCGTAGGCCAGCAGCGGCCCGTCGAGCGCCTCCTCGAGCGGCAGGCTCCGCTGGTAGCTCTGCTCCACGCCGCCCTCGACGCCGCGGTCCAGCCCCGTGAAGAGCACCTCCACGGCGCCGTCGGCGACGCCGGCCTCGTCGAGCAGGTCGCGCACCGGCACGCCGGTCCACTCCGCGTTGCCGACCGCCTCGCTCAGCCACGGCTGGCTCACGATGTGCGGCTCGAAGCGCGCGCGACCGTTGCCGGCGCACTCCATCGTCACCGGGCGGGTGACCGCGGGCCGCTCGCGCAGGTCGGCGAGCGACAGCGACAGCTCGCGCTCCACGCGCCCGCCGACGCGCAGCCGCCACGCCTCCGGGTCGACCACCGGGATGTCGTAGTGGATCAGCAGGTAGTGGAGGCCGAGCGGGGTCACCGGCCAGCGCAGGGCCTCCAGCGGCATCCCGTGGTTGCGCGCGGCGAGCTGGAGCTCGTCCTGGGAGATGCCGCTCACTAGGTCGCCACCTCGGCGAACTGCTCGCGCAGCGTCTTCTTGGAGAACTTGCCGACCGACGTCTTCGGGACCTCGTCGATGAACTCGAACGACTCCGGGATCCACCACTTGGCCACGCGGCCGTCGAGGAACGTCCTGATGTCGTCGGCGTCGACGTCCTCGCCGTCCTCGGCCACCACGCAGGCGAGCGGCCGCTCGCCCCACTTCTCGTCGCGGATGCCGATCACCGCGGCCTCCTTGACCTTGGGGTGGGCCATGATCTCGTTCTCCAGCTCGACCGAGCTGATCCACTCGCCGCCGGACTTGACGAGGTCCTTCGTGCGGTCGACGAGCTTGATGTAGCCCTCGGGCGTGATCACCGCGACGTCGCCCGTGCGCAGCCAGCCGTCGTCGGTGAACTGCGACTCGCCCTCGTCGCCGTAGTAGGCGGCCGCGACCCACGGGCCGGCGCACTGGAGCTCGCCGCGCGCCTCGCCGTCCCACGGCTGCTCGTCGTCGCTCTCGGGCGCGACGATCCGGCACTCGACGAGCGGCGAGGCGATCCCCTGCGTGGCGCGGACGTCCGCCTTCTCCTCCTCGGAGAGGTCTCGGAGCGAGCTCTTGATGTTGCAGACCGAGCCGAGCGGGCTCGTCTCCGTCATGCCCCAGGCGTGCAGGATCGGCATGCCGGTCTTCTCGCGGTAGGCCTCCGAGAGCGCCTTCGGGACGGCCGAGCCGCCGCACAGGATCCGCTTCAGCGAGGACAGGTCGCGGCCGTCGAGCTCGTCGAGCACGCCCATCCAGATCGTCGGCACGCCGGCGGCCAGCGTCACGTGCTCGTGCTCCATCAGGTCGGCGATCGCCTTCGGCGAGAGGTCCGGGCCCGGCATCGCGAACGCCGAGCCGGCGAACACGCCCGCCTGCGCGAGCCCCCACGCGTTGGCGTGGAACATCGGGACCACCGGCAGGATCACGTCGGCCTCGCACACGCCGAGCGTGTCGACGAGCATCGCGCTCATCGCGTGCAGGATGCACGAGCGGTGCGAGTAGACGACCCCCTTGGGGTTGCCGGTGGTGCCGCTCGTGTAGCACATGGCGGCGGCGCGGTTCTCGTCGTCGACCCCGAACTCGCGCGGCTCGGCGTCGGCGAGCAGCTCCTCGTAGTCGCGGATCCGGTCGTCGTCCGGGATGTCGCCGTCGCCGTCGTCCATCACGACGACGTGCTTCACCGACTCGAGCTCGTCGATCAGCGGCCACAGCAGCTTCAGCAGCGAGCGGTCGGCGAAGATGACCTCGTCCTCCGCGTGGTTGGCGACGTAGGAGAGCTGCTCGGGGAACAGGCGGATGTTGAGCGTGTGGAGCACGCGGCCGGAGCAGGGCGCGGCGAAGTAGAGCTCCAGGTGGCGCGCGGTGTTCCACGCGAACGTGCCGACGCGGCCGTCCTCCGACACGCCGAGCGCGTCGAGGACGCCCGCCAGCCGCCGCGTCCGCTCCGCCCACTCGCCGTACGTGGTGCGCTCGACGCCGCCGCGCCCCGCGGTCGCGATCGTCTTGTCGGCGTGCAGCCGCTCCGCGCGCTCGAAGGGATTGACGAGTGTGAGCGGGTACGACTGCATGAGCCCCTGCATGGCTCTTCCTCCGTTCGCGCCGCGAGCAGTGCCTTCGCGAGCTTATATTCCCCGACCGTGACCGCAACCGACCTCCCGATACCCGGCCCCGATGACGTCCAGCCGGTCGCCAACGAGGCGCTCGACCGCTTCCTGACCGGGACCGTCACCGCCGTCCCGTTCCTCGCGCTGATCTTCGTCGGCTGGCAGGTGTGGGCCGACCTGCTGTTCTGGAGCGACCTGATCGTGTTCGGGATCATGTACGTGCTCACCGGGCTGGGCGTGACGGTCGGCTTCCACCGCCTGCTCACCCACCGCGCGTTCAAGTGCGGGAAGGTGGTCCGCGGCACCTTCGCGATCCTCGGCTCGATGGCGATCGAGGGCCCCGTGATCTCGTGGGTGGCCGACCACCGCAAGCACCACGCGTTCTCCGACCGCCCGGGCGATCCGCACAGCCCGCACGTCGACCACGGCCACGGCCTCAAGGGCGCGCTGCGCGGGCTGCTGCACGCGCACGTCGGCTGGCTGTTCATCCACACCCAGCGCGGCCGCCACGAGCGCTACGCGCCGGACCTGCTGGCCGACCCGACGATCCGCTGGGTGAGCCGCTGGTTCTTCGCGTGGGCGGTCGGCGGCCTGGCGCTGGCGTTCGTGCTCGGGTGGCTGATCGGCGGGTCGCTGCACACGGCGCTCACGGGCCTGCTGTGGGGCGGCGCGGTGCGTATGCTGGTGCTGCACCACGCGACGTACTCGATCAACTCGCTCTGCCACTTCTTCGGGCGCCGCGACTTCGACACGCACGACGAATCGCGCAACCTGTTCTGGCTTGCGCTTCCCACGTTCGGCGAGTCATGGCACAACAACCACCACGCGTTCCCGACCTCGGCCGCGCACGGCCTGCGGCGCTGGCAGATCGACGTGTCGGCGGCCGTGATCTGGGCGCTCGAGAAGACGGGGCTCGCGTGGGACGTCGTCCGGATCAGCCCCGAGCGGCAGGCCAAGCGCTCGGCATGAGCGACGGCGGCGCGACCGCTCCGCTGCGGGAGGCGCTCACGGCTGCCCTCCCCGAGCGGCCGTTCACGATCGAGTTCTGGGACGGCACGAGCCTGCCGTCGGCGGACGGCGGGCCGACGTTCTCGCTGCGCTCGCCGGAGGCGCTCGGCCACGTCCTGCGGGCGCCCGGGCAGCTCGGGGTCGGCCGCGCGTACGTGAGCGGCGCGCTCGACGTCGACTCCGTCGACGCGGCGCTCGCGCTGCTCGACTCCTGGAGCGCCCCGCCGATCGACGCGCGGGGCCGCGCGCGGATCGCGGCCGCCGCCGTGCGGGTCGGGGCGCTGCGGTCCGTCCCGCGCGTGCCCGATGCCGAGCTGCGACCGCGCGGCCGGCGCCACAGCATCGCCCGCGACCGCCGCTCCGTCCGCCACCACTACGACGTCTCCAACGACTTCTTCCGGCTGTTCCTCGGCGGCTCGATGACGTACTCGTGCGCGATCTTCTCGCGCGGCGCGACGACGCTGGAGGAGGCGCAGGAGGCGAAGCTCGAGCTCGTGTGCACGAAGCTCGGGCTCCGGCCGGGCATGCGGGTGCTGGACGTCGGCTGCGGCTGGGGCTCGTTCGCCGTGCACGCCGCGCGCGAGCACGGCGCGCACGTCGTCGGCATCACGCTGTCCGAGCCGCAGGCGGCGGGCGCGCGGCAGCGCGTGCGCGAGGCCGGGCGTCGAGGACCGCGTCGAGATCCGCGTGCAGGACTACCGCGAGCTGGGCGCGGAGCGGTTCGACCGCATCGCCTCGATCGGGATGGTCGAGCACGTCGGCGCCGTGAACATCGACGAGTACGCGCGGCGGCTGGCCGACGCGCTGGAGCCCGGCGGCGTGCTGCTCAACCACGGGATCGCGCGCCTGCGGCACTCCGACCCGGAGGCCGGGCCGTTCTCCGAGCGGTTCGTGTTCCCGGACGCCGCGCCGCTGCACCTCTCGCGCGTGGTGGCGGCGATCGAGGCGGCGGGCCTCGAGCCCGACCACATCGAGGGCCTCGCCGGCGACTACGCGGAGACGCTGCGGCACTGGGCGCGGCGGCTCGACGAGAAGATCGACGAGGCGACCCGGCTGGCGGGGCCGGAGCGCGTGCGGGTGTGGCGGATCTACCTGCGGGCGGCGCGCCGCGGCTTCGAGACCGGCTTCACGTCGGTGTTCCAGGTGCGGGCGTCGAAGCGCGCCTGATCGCCGCCGCCACCCGCTTCGCGCCCGCCTCTCCCAGCAGGATCGAGTAGTGGTTGGTGTCGGCCACGCACTCGTGCGCGAGCCCGTCCAGCCGCTGCTCGGCGTAGAAGCCGCCGGGCTCGTCGAGCATCCCGCGCGGCGCCCACAGCAGCGTCATCGGGCACTGCGCCTCGCGGATCGCGGCGCGGACCTCCTCGCCCGCCAGCAGGTCGTGGCCCGCCTCCCGCACGGCGTCCTTGACGCACGACGAGCGCAGCTCGGGCGGCTCGCCCACGAGGTCGTGCTGGGCCTGGGCGTCGACCTCGCCTGACCAGATGCCGACGAACGCCGGGTGCTGCTGCCAGAACGCGCGGTAGGCGCCGCGGTCCTCGAACGTCATGTCCAGCCGCTGGAGCGCCGGTCCGAGCGTGGCGGCGAGCGCCGCGTCGAGGTCGGTCCCGGCCGGGATCTGGAACGGCGCGCCGCCGTCGACGAGCACCAGCGCCCGGGCTCTGTCCGGGTGGCGGACGGCGAACGTGGTCGCGACGAAGCCGCCCATCGAGTGGCCGGCGACGACGGCCGACTCCTCGCCGAGGTGGTCGAGCAGCGCGGCGAGGTCGTCGGCCAGCTGCGCGATCGCGTACGGGCCGGGGAGGCCGTTGCTGCGGCCGCGGCCGCGCTGGTCGGGCGCGACGAGCCGCACGCGGCCGCTCGAGCGCGCCGGCGACGACGCCCCACGAGCGGTGGTTCGAGGTGATGCCGTGAGCGGCGACGACGAGCGGGCCCTCGCCCGGCCAGCGCCAGGCGGCGAGGTCGCCGCCCTGCACGGGGACGTCGAAGCGCTCGGGGACGTTCGCCATCGCCCCGCACCGTACCGGTCCCTATCCGGACGGCGGTGGTCAAGGCCGGGTGCGCGGGAGACGATCACCTTCACATGGACCTCCGGGTCGCCTCCGTCCTCGCTGCCGCCGTCGCGCTCTGCGGGTGCGGACAGGCGGGCGGCGTGCAGGGGTTCGGGGCCGAACCGACGCCCGCGAAGCGCGTCGCAGAGCCGATCGCGAGCCCGCCGCCGATGGAGGAGCCGCTGATCGAGGGCGAGGGCCGTGAGCTCGCGCCGTCGCTGGCCATCGCCCACCTGCGGCTCGACACGATGCGCCGCGAGGCGTACGAGCGCTGGCGCCTGGCCGAGCTGGCGAAGGCGAGGCGGTCGCCGACCGTCGCGGGCGCCCTGCGCCGCGCATGGCTCGCGCGCCACATCTCCCGCCGCGAGCACGATCGGCTGCGGGGCCAGTACGGCGCGGCGCGTGCCGCGCTGGGCCGGCTGACGGGCCTGCGCCGGAGCGAGCTGGCCGCCGTCGTCGCGAACGTCGACGCGCTCGCCGCCGCGCACCGGCTCACCGCCGGTCGCTTCGAGCCCGTGTTCCTCGTCCTGCGCCGCAACCGCGAGTTCTGGACGCGCTCACCCGTCCTGCCCGCCGCCGCCTACCGCACGAGCTTCGGCCGCGACCCCGCGGTCTTCCAGTACTACCCGGGCCAGGGCATGCAGCTCCAGCAGCTGGCGAGCTGGGGCAGGGTGAACGCCAGGCTCGGCAACTGCATGCGCGGCCGGTACTGCCCGCGGCGGCAGCTGCGCAGCTCGGTCGCGCGGCTCGTGCGGCTCGGCGCGCGGCGCGACCGCTTCCTCGCGTGGGAGTCCTACTTCTCGTTCGGCGGCGGCACGCCGCCGTGGATCAGCGGCATGACGCAGGGCACCGCCGTCCAGGCGCTCGCCCGCGCGGCGCGGGTCCTCTACCGCATGCGCTACGCGCGCACCGCGGAGCGGGCGCTCGGCGCGTTCCGCGCGCCGCCGCCGGTCGGCGTCGGCGTCGACGTCGCCCGGCGGGCGCCACTACCTCATGTACTCGTTCTCGCCGGGGCTGCGGATCCTCAACGGCGACCTCCAGGCGATCACCGGCCTGCGCGACCTCGCCGAGCTCGGCCGCAGCCGCCGCGCGCGGGCCCTCTACCGCCGCGGCGAGCGCGCGGCGCGGCTGGCCGTGGGCGACTTCGACACGGGCGCGTGGTCGCTGTACTCCGAGCAGGGCCGCGAGTCCACGCTCGGCTACCACCAGCTGGTCGGCCAGTTCCTCGGCAACCTCTGCGAGCGCACGCGCGGGCGCACCTACTGCTCGGCCGAGCGCCGCTTCGCGCGCTACGAGCGCGAGCCGCCGCGCATCGGGCTCGCGCGGCTGCGCGGGCTGCACGCGCGGCGCGCGGCCAGCGTGCGCTTCAGCCTCTCGAAGGTCTCCAGCGTCGCCGTGCAGGTGTCCAGCCGCCGCGGGGTGACGCTCAGCCGCCGGCTCGAGCTGCCGCGCGGCAGCCACGCGGTGACGTGGGTGCCGCCGCGCCGCGGCGCCTACCGCGTGCGGATCTCCGCCAAGGGGCCGAGCGGCCCGCGCGGCGTCCGCGCCGAGACCGTCCGCGTCGTGCTGCCCAAGCCAAGCCGAAGGGGGCCAAGCCTTGCATTCGGTCGACGCAAGCCGATCGCGCGTCCGCGGCAGCGCCCGGGTGACCGATGCAAGACCTGACCCGCTCCAAGCCGGGGAACTCGCCGTTGCGGAACGCGTCGACGAAGCGGCGGTGATCGTCGCGGGCCAGCTCGCCGTAGGCGGCGCCGAAGTCGGCCATGTCCTCCGCGAACGCCTCGTCCTCGTCGCCCACCGCCTCGGCGATCGCCTCCTCCGTCTGGAACTCGACCAGCGTCTGGTCGGACCCCGCGTCCGAGACGCAGTGCACCTTCGCCGTCGCCTGCCCGAGGCAGCGCAGCAGCGGGTCGAGCTCGTCGACCTCTGAGACCTCGTCCCAGCCGAGGTCGGCCTCGTAGGGCGAGAGCTCCTTCACGACCTGGCCCTCGCCGTGCAGCTCGCACCAGCCCAGCCACGGGTCGGCGTGGGCCTGGAGCGCGCGCTGGGAGACCGCGGTGCGGTGGCCCTGGTGCTCGAAGTAGTCGCGGATCGCCTCGTCCTTCACGACGCGGCTCGGCGCCGCCACGTTGCCCTGCTTCATCGAGAGCACGACGTCGTTCTCGAGCGCCTGGCTGCGGCCCTCGACGAGCAGGTTGTAGGCCGGCAGCCCGGCGCTGCCGATCCCGAAGCCGGCGCGGCCGACGATGTCCTTGACCTCGTAGGAGACGCTGTGCTGGCGCTTGAGCTCGGGGATCGTCTCGAGGTAGGCGTCGTAGGCCTCGCGCACCTCCGCGTACTCGTCGTCCTCGAGCCGCCGCACGCCCGCGCCGTCCGTGAACCGGCGCTCGCCGCCCTCCACGGACGTCATCGCCTCGAGCATGTCGACCCGCGTCGCCGTGCGCGCCTCCAGCAGCACCGCGTGCAGCACGCCGTCCGTGTTGGCCAGCGTGAGCCGGAACTCGTCGTCGCGGTCGCCCGTGTGGAACGCGCGCACCTGGTCGAGGTAGGCGCGCGCGTAGTTGACCGTGATCTCGTGGATCGTCTCGTCCGACAGCGCCTTCGCGAAGCCGAGCAGCGCCAGGCTGGCCGCCATCCGCCGCAGGTCCCACGTGAAGTGGCCGACGTACGCCTCGTCGAAGTCGTTGACGTCGAACACGAGCACCCCGGCGGCGTCCATGTAGGTGCCGTAGTTCTCCGCGTGCAGGTCGCCCTGGATCCAGACGCGGCTCGTGCGCTCGTCGGCCCAGCGGTCCTCCAGTCCGGCGACGTCGGCGTAGAACAGGCAGGCGCTGCCGCGGTAGAAGGCGAACGGGTCGGCCGCCATCTTGCGGAACTTGCGCCGGAACGCGCGCGGGTCGGCCTCGATCAGATCCTCGAACGCGTCGACGAGGACGCTCACGATCTGGTCGCGGCGGGCCTGGGAGTCTCCGGCGAGGTCGTCGAGCTCCGGCACCCCGCGCATGCTGCCACGGGGCGCCGGAGCTCGCCTCACCCCCCTACGTGCCCGGCTCGCCGGCCGTGTTGAAGAACGTCGCCTTCACCGGCACGGTGCTGCCGGGCGGGCCGGCCCAGTTGTGGACCTCGATCCGGTAGGTGCCAGGCGTCAGCCGCGCGGTCGTCATCGTCTCGCCGCCGAGGTCGGACGAGCCGCCCGACGCGATGTCCGCGCCCCAGCTGCCGTCGGCCGCCTTGCGCTGGAGGTAGAGGTCGAGGTCGGCCGGCGCGGGCGTCGTCGCCTCGATCACCGCCTTGGCGTCGTCGACGCCCTCCGGCACCTCGAACTCGAGGTAGGAGCTGGTGGCGTCCGTGCGCACGCCGGCGCCCGGCGCGCCGGTCGTGACGGTCCCCTCGAACGGCGCCTGCGCGGGCCCGGTCGGCGCCGTGCCCTGCTCGAGCGGCACGGTGTCGGGATAGAGCGTCGGCGCCGGGGCGACGGGCACCTCGACGGCGGTCGCGTCCGGCCCGGTGAACACCGTCACCTGCGGGTCGCCGGCGAACATCGGGACCTTGTCCGGATCGCTCGTCGAGACGCGCAGGACGAGGCGATGGCCCGCCCGCAGGTGGTGGGCCATCATGAAGCACGACGGCGTCATGTCGTAGCGCTGGCCCGGCACGACGAGCTTGCGCTGGGCGAGGCCGTCGCGCAGCTCCGGGTTGATCGCGCACTGCGAGATGCGGCGCCACGAGCCGTCCGGGCTCTCGTCGAACAGGTTCGTGATCAGGTGCACGCGCGGCGTGCTCACCGACGCGGCGAGGTCCAGCGCCGGCTGCCCGGCGAGCACGAGGTCCTCGCTGAGCGGGTCCGTGCGGAACGTCGCGCCGTCGGTCTCCTCCGGCGCCACGAAGCCCTGCGGGTCACCGGTGAACGACATCGAGCCGGGCCCGGACGCCTCGTCGGTCGAGAGCCCGCCGTTGGCGGTCGGGTGGAACGTCACGCGCTCGGGGCTGCCGGGCCACGCGGTGGTCGTCAGCACCTCGGTGCGATCGCCCGTGCGGGCGCCCTCGAACGTGCCGTCGGACATGAACAGCTCCACGGGCGGGCCCGTGTCGACCTCGCGCTGCGCGAGCTGCCTGTCGAACCACGCGTGCAGCGCGTAGGTCCACTGGATGCCGCGCCGGTTCGGGCAGCAGCCCGAGCCGTGGTCCCACTGGCCGAGCCACAGCTTGTCGCCGCCGCGGCCGCCGCGCCGCGTGAACCAGTCGAGCGCCTGCACGCGCGCCGCGTTGTCGTTGACGCCGTGGACGGCGAACACGGTCCCGTCCCAGTCGGTCGCGCCGTCCTCGTGGTCGCGCTGGGCAGTACC